>CAXXLS010000010.1:0-21327 GCA_963677135.2 Geopsychrobacteraceae bacterium
CAAGTACTCTGACGACAAGTGAGTCCGTCTGCGATTTATTGCTGTCGCCAGCACATGACAACCCGCCCGGATGCTGGCGCATCAACGGGCAGAACCGCAAAGCCGCTGCGCGGCTTGGAGGTGAGGGACTTTTCAACAGTCAAAACACCTTTGGTGTTTTTGCGGTTCTGGCCTTTAGCTGAGCCTGCTCAGCGTGGGCCGGGTCGTTGCTGTAATGAATGCTGCCGACAGGGAACAGCAAATTGTCCCCCGGACAGGTAAAAAAAAGGGCGTTTTGTGCTTACTATTTGTCGCCCGCCTGGGACAAATAGTAAGGCGCCGGGCGGGGGCGCGACCCCGCGAACTTGCCTCTGATTGTGTCTGTTAAAACTTTAAAGCAAGATCAAAACCGGCGGGTCTCGGCCCGCCAGCCGACTCCCTTTTCTTTGATCGCAAAGAAAAGGGAGGAAAAGAAACTCTTAAGGTCAAACACACTGACGACACCTGAGCCCGTCTGCGATTTATTGCTATCTACAGCACATGACAACCCGCCCGGATGCTGACGCATAAACGGGCAGAATCGAAAAGCCACTGCGTGGCTTGGAGATTGAATATTTTACCTCTGTCAAAATGTCCACGGCATTTTTGCGGTTCTGGCCATGAGCTGAGCCTGCTCAGCTTCGGCTGGATACTTACCCGCGGTCTGCAGTTTTGACTGCAGCAGCTATAGATATCAACTCAGCAGTATCTTTCCGGCCCAATCCATTGCGCCACGGAATACCGATCGCCATGCGCCCACCCGATGGGCAAGCAATCTTCGATCGCCTGCAGATCGCCTTCACTCAGCGAAATCTCTGTACCTGCAGCCAAATCTTCCAAATGAGAAACGGATCGCGTGCCGGGAATGGGCAAAATGTGCTCACCCTGATGCAGAAGCCAGGCAATGGCAAGAGATGCTGTCCGATATCCCATCTCCCCCGAGAGCGATCGGAATCTGTCCGTCGCGGCGATGTTATGGTCGTAGTTGGGTTTCAGAAATCGTGGATTGCCTTTGAGAAAGTCGATTGTTTGGCACGTTTCGAAGGAATGCGGATCATCCGTCAGCAGGCTTCGCCCAACCGGGCTGAACGCCACCAGAGAGGCGCCGAGTTCTTTCGTCCTCTGCACAAGACCCAATTCCGGTAATCGCGTAGAGAGCGAATATTCGGACTGGACGGCCCCGACAGGATGGACGGCGGCCGCCAGTTGGAGCGAAGCGGGAGCGATTTCTGAAAAGCCGAATTGCCTTATCTTCCCGGCTTTGACAAATTCCGCCAGAGTCGCCGTGACCTCTTCAATCGGACATTGCGGATCGCGCCGATGAATGTAAAACAGTTCGATTTGCTCAACGCCCAAACGCTTCAGGGATTTATCCAGTTCCGATTGCAGGTAGCTGAAGCTGTTGTCGAAAAATCTGCGGCCATCCTTATCGCGTCTGATGGCGGCCTTTGTCGCGATCTTGAAATAATCATTTTTGTTGCCGCCCAGTTCTTTCAGGAATGAGCCGATACGTTCCTCCGACACGCCGAGGCCGTACACGTTGGCCGTGTCGATATGATCAATGCCGAGATCGAGGGCTTTGCGCAATATGGCATGTGATTTTTCCGTATCAGTTGGCCCGTAGAAGTCGGAAAACGACATACCGCCTATTCCGACCGCCGAAACAGTCGTCCCGATATTCCCTAAACGTCGCTTTTTCATCTTTTGCAATGACTCCTTGCTCGACACCCGCCTGGCAGGTTTGTTGGGGTTGAGGATATGCAGGATATTTCACTCTGAAACGAGTCCCTGATGACACATTGCCATCAATTATATCACCGGGTGATCGCTATTTGTTGCCACAATCACTTGATCACGGGGAGACGGGCTGACCAGGGAGACAGGGAGGTTGATCAAAGTATCAACAATTTAGAGACAAATGGATGTGAAGAAAGAGCCGCCGCCCAAAAATCCTGACTTGTTCCCCATGGCAGCGGCCTGGCAGATTCGGGATGTTATACCGGCAAAAGGACAAGACTGAAGAAATGGAATACGCTAAAACGTCCCCACAACAAAGCGGCGTCGGCAACGGATCCGGCTGATTCGCTATGGCCCTCTGCTGAAGCAGGAAAGCCGTCGGGACGACTCTGAACCTCGATAGGCGTTATATGTGCTCAACTCATGTCACTGATGGTTCGAGAGCTACTGATCCGTTTTAATACTCCCCAGAACGTTCAGTCCCAGTTGAGCATTCTGTTCGACAACGACAATCTCCCCGGAAGAGGGATAAATTCCTGTCAGAGCGGTGATGTTGACTTGATGCGTCACCAGAACCAGCGGCTTGTCCAATTTTTGCAGAGCCAGCCAACGCCTGAGAAATTCCGTTTGGACATCTTTCTGCCCATAATTCTGAAAAAAAGAATTCAAAGCGGACAAAGACTTTACGGGTCCTAAATCAAGTAACTCCGCAGTGTCTCTGCATCGGAACCATTCGCTTGAAAAAACGCGAGCGTCTTTAATGCCGTGGGCACGAAAGAGATCTCCGATACGTTGCGCTTGTTTTCTGCCTTCCTCGGACAGGTTGCGCTGAGTTTCCCGCCGGCCCAAAGTAAAATCAGCAGGATCCCCCGTACCCGGTGCGAGAGCATGCCTCAGCAAAGCAAAATGGTTTTTCGAACGAAGGGCATCCCATAACCGTTGTTCCGAGGTTTCCGCTTCCGCGACGGCGAGACCCGGGACGAAGAATAAACAAACGAATAATCCGCAAGCACGAAAGAGGCTTCTCATCATGTCACTCCCATAGCAGCTGGATAACCGGCGACGCGATGCTGAGAATTGTCACCCTTTCTGCATTTCGCCCCCAGCATATCCTCATCAGGTTGATTTTGATTTACCGCCAGTCTGTTTGGTTTCAGGAATAAGATCCTTGATCCGTATTGCGTATAGTTGATTTCCATTTCATGTTAGCGCCCCTGCTGCTCGTAATTCAAGGAGCTCTGATACGGGATGAAAGTTCAAATCCGAAATCTGACCTGAGTATTCTGATGACGAGTCACGGATTCAGAACGACATGAACAAGCCCGCCGCTCTCAGGCAGTACGAGTACTGTCGAGAGCGGCGGGCTTTCTTGTCATGACGTCCTGAGGTTGATTGATTAGCGCGACTTATTTTGGCAGCGGCTTCGTGGCCCGCAGATCGACAGCCTTCGGTACGCAGCCTTTCTCAGCACTGGTGACGTCGCTCATCAGGTTGCTGGCGGCAATCTGCTTCATCCGCTCAACCATGGCGGCCTGGCGTTCGGCAACCAGCTCCTTGCGCTCGGGAAGCTCGGCATATTCCACCAGGGTCCCTTTGATCAGAGCCTCCGTATCGACCAGATCGAGACGATGATCATGAAGATTGAAGCGCAGGATATCCCCGTCAACCAGGGACCCGATACCGCCGCCGCCGAACGCTTCCGGGGTCACGTGTCCGACGCAGGCCCCCTTGGTCACGCCGGAGTACCGGCCGTCCGTCATGAGGATGGAGGACGCTTCCAGAATCGAATGGTGCTTCAGGTGGTGGGCCGGAGCAAACATTTCCGGCATGCCGAAGGCAACCGGTCCCTGGCCGGCGATCACAAAGGCGAAGGACAGGGCTCCCTCAGCAACCAGCCGGTAGATGTTTTCCCGGTCGAATTCCTCGATTTCACCTTTGGAGTTGTGCTTCAGTATCGCCTTGATCAGCTCCTCCGGCTGCTTTTCAACAATGCCGCCGAGGATATCGAGGAGCTTCGGAGAGGAAATCTCGTCGATACACAGGTGTTCGTTTGCGTAGTAGCGCACGAACAGCAGCTGATCATTGAAACGGTCGAGCTGACGATCGGTCATCCCGGCCAGCTTGACGATGGCCGTCGACATGAAATTGCCGCGCAGCACCTCGACTCCGGAGGCTTTGCGGACCGGCGTGGTTCGAATGACCGACTGGTCGCCCAGGGTCGGATCGACCGGGGTCTCAAAAGCCGCAATCCGCTCTCTCCAGGTCTTTCCGGTCATGGTCGGAGCATCGAGGTCCATGGCGATGCCGATATCGCTCAGAATCCGGTAGAGGCTGTCGATACCGTGATTCTGCCCTTTCAGAAATTGCTGGGCCAGGACAAAGGTATCGCGCCCGTCCGTCAGGCTGTGAGCGAACATTTCCGGAACCGGGGTTTCCTTGCGAACCTTTTCGTAATCAAGAATGGAGACGTCAAACCCCGCATAGCGGAGAATGGCCGGAAGGTGGAGCAGGATATTGGACGAGCTGCCGGTGGTGTTGTGCAGACGGACGGCATTCTTGAAGTTCCGCCCGATGACATTGGTCACCCGCAGTTCCTCTCTGTTGAGACTCTCATAGAGCATGTCGACGGCCTTGGCGACCACGTCGGGAGCCGGGGCATCGATAAGAAGTTCAGCCTCCGGCGGGGCAAATCCAAGAGCCGAAATCAGGGTCCGGGAGGAGTTCCCGGTACCGTTGAACGCGCAGACCCCGCCATGCTTGTCGCAGGTGGCCGCCGCCAGTGCGTTAAGGATGCCGCGGGCCTCCTCCTCCTCGATCAGGTCCAGTTGCACGGCCCGATGCATCTGGCCGAGGAACGCCTCGTCGGAGGAGCATTGCAGGATATAGCGCATATTTTCCGCGATATCGTCAGCCAGATCGGCATGACCGTTGGCACGGGCCCGATCCATCAGTGCATCAAGCTGGGCTTTGGTACCGGCGGGGATTTCGCCCCCTTTGAGGACATGCTCCGGGACGAAGACAGCCCAGACCGGGGCCTGCCTGCGATCCGGGTGACTGCGAGCCACGTCGGCGGCAGCGAGTCCCGAGAGAACCGCAGCCGGAAACTTGTCGCAACTGGAAAGAACATAGGCGGCGTGGTAGGAATGCCCTTCAAATGTGATATTCACCGCGGTCGCCGTGTGGTTGCGCGAGGCCAGGGAATAACTCTGCCCGATGTTGCTCTGGGCGGTGCCGTCGCAAATAACCGGGATGCCGAACACGAAAGGCACCCCGCCATTCGCCCAGATCCGCAGGGTTGCCAGGCTGATGTGCATATCATCGCGCAGGTGGGCGGGATGATCCAGCGATCCGGTGATAATGGCTATTCGCGGGCGGTTGGTCACCAGCCTCTCGACGATTTCTTCAAGCGTGACGTCCCCCGGATTCAGGGACGGATCGAGCCCCCTGACATAATCCCAGGCCTTGTTAATGGCAGCGAGCACGCAAATCGGCTCATTCGCCAATCCCTGAATGCATTCGCGGTAGGGATTGTATTCCTCATTAATAACGAGATTAGCAAACGTGTTTTCCATCCTGAACCTATCCTTTTTAAATTAGAAATATGAAGACAAAAAAGCGTGACCGCGCCAACAAGAGACGTCGCGTCGGCTCTCTGCCTTGCCCTGAAATCTGCCTGGTAACCGGCTCATCACTCATCGATTAGATACTATCGGGCCACCGCCTGTTCTCAGCCTGGATTCACGCACAGGTCAAGCTCCGAGGTACCGGGCCCACCCGGGGACGTTGCGACGATCCCCAGTTCCAGGGGGGGGCCCCAAGAGATCATGTTCTACTCCTGCAAGCACCTGTTTGCAACTATTGGAAATCCCATGAACAATGGGTCTGGAAGCAGAGCTGCCGACCGGGATGGCCCGAGAGCGTATCACCCTCCAAAAGATTTCACAGAAAATAATTTTAAAGTTGACCTGACGCATGAGTTAGCTTAAAAAGAATCATATTATGTAATGATGATAATACACAATCGGTTTCGTTTCCACCCTTGATTTCAGACCTCCTGCTCAAAACGGTATGGAGGCGATCAAGAAGCAGTGCAGAATACTCGTATCATGGAGATCTCGAATGACATCAGCTCAGGAAAAAATCAGTTTTGACGCCTGCTATGTACAGGGGAAAAAGGACCTTTACATCGGCACGAAAACCGTCGAATACGATAAAAATGAAGAGGTTCTCGTCAAAATCACCCGCGGCGGCATCTGCGGCTCCGACATTCACTATTACCAGGAAGGCGGGGTCGGCGATTTCAAACTTCAGCACCCCATGGTCCTCGGCCATGAGGTAATCGGCGTCATGGTGACGGACGACGAGCGCAATGGCCAGAAAATTGCGGTCAACCCCAGCCGTCCCTGCAATAGCTGCGAATATTGCCTGAGCGGTCGCAGCAACCAGTGCCTGGATATGCGCTTCTTCGGCAGCGCCATGCTGAATCCCCACGTCGATGGCGCCTTCTCCGAATACGTTGTCGTCCGTCCGGATCAATGCATCCCTTATGACAATAATGCCGATGACGATGTCATGGCCTTTACCGAACCCCTGGCGGTCGCTATCAATGCCGTCAACCAGGCCGGCAGCATGCTCGGCAAAAAGGTTCTGGTGACCGGCGCCGGTCCTATCGGCTGCCTGATCATCGCCGCCTGCAAAGCCGCCGGAGCAAGCGAGATCGTCGCCACCGACCTGGTCGACAAGAGCCGGGAACTGGCCCTGACCATGGGCGCCGATGCCGCCTACAACCCGGCCACCGACGACCTTTCCCGATTCAGGGCAGGCAAAGGCTACTTCGATGCCAGCTTTGAGGCCTCCGGCGCCATCCCCGCCATCCAGGGGAACATCGAACTGACCAAGGCGGGTGGCGTCATGGTCCAGGTCGGCATGCGTCCCGGCATGGTCGACATTCCCCTGACCAAATTCCTTGCCAAGGAGGTCAAGTTCGTTGGCGCGTTCCGTTTCACCAATGAATATGCCACCGCTGTTCGCTGGCTCGAAAAAGGGCTGGTCGATCCCCGTCCGTTACTGACCAAGATCTACGACTACAAGAATATTGTCGAAGCGATCGAACTGGCCAGCGACAAATCCAAAGCCATCAAGGTCCAGGTATCGTTCGCCTGATCTGCTAAAGTTTTAAATATCACCGGGCGCAGCCTGCGACGGCTGCGCCCGATAGACAGCTCACGCCCGAAATGGAGAGTTCATCGTGGAAAATCTATTCGACCTGAAAAACAAAAGAGCGCTGATTACCGGTTCGGCTCAAGGGATCGGCAACCTTCTGGCCAAGGGATTGGCCGCTCACGGCGCCAGCATCGTCATCAACGACATCACCCAGGAGCGTGCCGAAAAAGCCGCCCGGGAACTGGTCGCCCAGGGCTATGACGCTTCTGCCGTCGCCTTTGACGTCACCTGCAAGCAGGCCATCATTGACGGTGTCAAAAAAATCGAGGAGACCATCGGCCAGATCGACATCCTGATCAACAATGCCGGCATCCAGCGCCGTCATCCGTTCCTGGAATTCCCGGAAGAAGAATGGGATCAGGTCATCAATGTCAACCAGAAGTCGGTGTTCCTGGTCTCCCAGGTTGTCGGTGACTACATGGTCAAGCGGGAAGCGGGCAAAATTATCAACATCTGCTCCATGCAGTCCGAACTCGGTCGCGACACCATCACTCCCTATGCGGCATCCAAAGGCGCCGTAAAAATGCTGACCCGCGGGATGTGCGTCGAGCTGGCCCGCTACAACATCCAGGTCAACGGCATTGCTCCGGGTTACTTCAAAAGCGACATGACCAAGGCCCTGGTCGAAAATGAAGAATTTACCAAATGGCTGTGCAACCGGACTCCGGCGAATCGCTGGGGCAATCCTGAAGAACTGATCGGTGCCGCCGTGTTCCTCAGCTCCAAAGCTTCTGATTTTGTTAATGGCCATCTCGTATTTGTAGATGGCGGTATGTTGGCAGCAGTTTAATTGCTCTGTCATTTTAAACAACAACTGGTCACACACACAAAAGGAGACGAAGATGAAGAAGTTGTCAAAGGTGAGCTTACTGATCCTGGCAATCTGCCTGGCCGCGACGAGTGCGTTCGCCGCGACGGTGAATCTGAAATTCGCCAGCACCAACGCCGCCGGTGAACCCTCTTACGAAGTCCAGAAAAAATGGACGGATGCTGTCGAAAAAGCCTCCAACGGTCGTATCCGTATCGACCTGCTTCCCCTTGATGCCGTCGTCAAATCATCCGACCTGCTGACCGGCGTCCGCAACAAGATCATCGACGGTGCCGTTTCGACCTCCGCCTGGTATTCAGGTGACGATCCGGGTTTCGGCCTGATCGGTGACACCATCAGCGCCTGGAACACCGATGAGGACATGTTCAAATTCTACTACTTCGGTGGCGGCATGGAAGTCGTCGACAAGATCTTCAACGCCTATGGCGCCAAGCTGATCGGTGTCATCATGACCGGTGCCGAGTCCCTGCCTTCCAAGAAGCCCCTCAAGGGCGTCGACGATTTCAAAGGCGTCAAAATGCGTGCCCCCTCCGGCCCGATTCACAAGCTGTTCGCCAAGATGGGCGCCGCTCCGGTCGGCCTGCCCAGCTCCGAAGTTTACACCGCTCTTGAAAAAGGTGTTATTGACGCTGCCGATTACACCACCTTCTCCGGAAACTACAAAACCGGCGTTCTCGACATCGCCAAGCACCCCATCTACCCGGGGATCCACTCCTCTCCGACCGTTCATATCATCATGAACCTGGAGAAGTGGAACGCCTTGCCGGAGAACGATCAGCTCTTCATGCAGATGTTCTTCAAAGGGATGGCTCTCGACTCCATGCTGCGTCCTCACTACGAGGACCGCATCGCCTACAGCGAAGCTGTCAAGAAAGGGATCGAGCCGGTTGCCTGGAGCGACGAAGAAAAAGCCAAGGTCCGTACCTTCGCTCGTGAAATCTGGGAAGAAACGGCCAAGAAATCAGAAATCGGCAAGATGTACTATGATGCCCTGCAGAAATACCTGGCATCACAAGGCATGAACTAAGCCGTATTGTTAATGCTCGAACGCGGGCTGCCGGCAACCCTGGCAGTCCGCGTTTACGTGTTTTGCTCAAGGTGAAGATTCCATGAAACAACCGAGTCTGCTGATTGACCGTATTTTTGTCCGCGCCGGCCACTTTGTCTCGATCCTGTTTTTGATCGTGGTCTGCATCGCTTTTTACGAAGTCGTCATGCGCTATCTCTTCAACGCACCGACCATGTGGGTGCATGAGACGACCTCTTTCCTGGTCAGCCTGGCCATGCTGTTCGGCGGGATTGCCTGTTACGCCGATGAAAAGCATATCGCCATGACCTTTATCGCCGACAGTTTCCCACCGAAACTGCGCTGGTTTTCCATGCTGTTTGTGGAAGTCTGCACCCTGGTCTTTTCCGTCATGATGACCTACGGTGCCTTCCTGTCCGCCCGGGACGCCTTCATCTCCCCCTTCGGCTCCTTCCGCATGCAGACCTCGGGCAGCGCCCTTGATCCTCCCTATCCTGCGCTGAACAAGGGATTCTTTTTCGCGACCTGTATCATGCTGGTCTTTCTGGTTGTGCTGCACCTGCTGCGCCACCTGCTGACCTACAAAGAGCAAATCGAGAAGATGGAGCTCGAAAAGAAAGAGAAGGAAGAGAACCATGCTTAGTGCCCTGGGAATTGCAACCGGAACCGTCGTCATCTTCCTGATGATGCTGTCACTGCTGTTCGTCGGGATGCCCCTCGGCTTCCTGACCGGTTTTATCGCCCTGGCCATGTCTTATCTCTGGTTTGACAGTGCTGCCATGATGCAGATGGTCGCGACCCGGGTCAGCGACTTCACCACCTCCTACACCTTTGTCGCCGTCCCCATGTTCGTCCTCATGGCAACCATGCTCGACAAAACCGGCATCGCCAAGGACCTCTACAACGCCATGCGCGTTATGGCGGGCAAGATCAAGGGGGGGGTCGCCATCCAGAGCATGATCGTGGCCGTTATCCTGGCCTCCATGTCAGGAATCATCGGTGGTGAAACCGTTCTGCTCGGCATGCTGGCCCTGCCCCAGATGCTGCGTCTCGGCTACAACCAGAAGCTCGCCATCGGTACCGTGACCGCAGGGGGAGCGCTGGGGACCATGGTGCCGCCGAGTATCGTGCTGATTATCTACGGAATGACCGCCAACGTGTCGATTGGCGATCTGTTCCTCGGCGCCATTCCGGCCGCATGTATCCTGTCCGGAATGTACATGGTCTACATCCTCGTCCTGTGTAACGTCCGCCCCGATTTCGGTCCCGCCATGGACGAAAGCGAATGGGAAAACATGTCCCGCGCCGAAGTCAAGAAGATGTTCATGGACATCCTGGTCCCGCTGCTGATCGCGGGCTGGATTCTGGGCAGTATCTACGGTGGCATTGCCTCGGTGACCGAATCGGCCTGCGTCGGTGTGGTCGGGGTTGCCATTGCCGCTGCCCTGCGCCGCGAATTGAGTGTCGAAGTCGTCTTCGACGCCCTCAAGCACACCATCCGCACCGTCGGTATGATTATCTGGGTCGGGATCGGTGCGACCATGATCATCGGGACCTACAACCTCATGGGTGGCGATCGTTTTATCCATGACCTGTTTATGGGCCTCGACATGCCTCCGATTTTCACTATCCTGATCATGATGTTCATTCTGCTGATCCTGGGAATGTTCCTTGACTGGATCGGGGTGGCCATGCTGACCATGCCCATCTTCGTACCAATCATCACCAGTCTGGGCTACGACCCGATCTGGTTCGGGGTCCTGTTCTGTGTCAACATGCAGGTCTCCTTCCTGAGCCCCCCGTTCGGGCCGGCAGCTTTCTATTTGAAGAGCGTTGCTCCGGAAGGAATCGAGCTGACCGATATTTTCAAATCGGTCTGGCCCTTCATCTTTATGCAGATTGCGACCCTCGCGATTCTGCTGATGTTTCCGGGAGTGATTACCTGGATCTACAACTAGGCACGAGCGGAAAAACAACCGATAGAGCGTAAACAAAAAGCCGATTCTTAATGAAAGAATCGGCTTTTTGTTTGAAAGATATGGGAGCGGGAAGATCAGAGGCTGTCCCGTTCGACGATGGAAAACCCGATATCGATGATCCGCTCCGGGACGTCCTCGCCGTTGATCTGTCTTAGAAGGATATCCGCTGCCAGTTCACCGATCTTCTTGCGGTCGAAACGGACGGTCGTCAGAGCCGGATAGGTATCCGCAGCATAAGGCTGGTCGCCGAAACCCATGACTCCCAGATCCCCGGGCACAGAAATTCCCCGGGCCGTCGCTTCGACCAGAACTCCGTGAGCGAGGCTGTCGGTACTGCAGCAGATGACCCCCCGCGTGAAGCCGGAATCAAGCAATTGAAGCAGTGCGGCACGCCCCATTTTGAAAGTGGACGGCGACGGCGTTTTTATCAGCGCTGGCTCGATGCCACCCTTTTCCTGCATTGTCTCCTGAAACGATTTCAGCCGGATGTCGGATCTGTGATCCTGTGCCGAAATCACGGCAACCTGCTGATAGCCTTTGGCGAGAAGATATTCCGCCATGGCTCTGCCGATTTTCTCATAGGAAAACCCGATCACCACATCCAGTGGACTGGTGGTCAGGTCCCAGGCTTCGACAACAGGAATATTGGCCGCCAGCAACAGCCGCCGACACGTCTGAGTATGGCGGGTGCCGGTCAGAAAGATGCCGTCGGGCCGCCGGCTGAGAACTGCAGCGACCAGCTCTTCTTCCAACTGCTCACTATTCTCCGACTCCCCCAGCAGAACCTGGTAACCCTGGCTTCTGAGCGCCCGGGTGAAAGATCTGATGGTTTCCGCGTGAACGACATTGTCGATGAAATGCACGACGGCGGCAATCAGCCGGCTCTTGCGGGAGGCAAGTCCTCCGGCAAGAAGGTTGGGAACGTAACCAGTTCGGGCAATAGCCGTTTCTATTTTTTCCCTGGTATTTTTCGCAACCCGATCAGGATGATTGAGGGCCCTGGAAACAGTCGCAGTTGAAACTCCCGCCAGGCGTGCGACATCGTCAAGGGTCGCCCCGCCCAGGGTTCCCTGCCGTCCCCCGGAGGGAGCGTCCTGCTGATCGTCTTTGCTCATAGTCAAATCAACCTTTTTGTAATCGCTTGCAAATTATCCCGACAGATTCCTGTAAAATTATAGCCCCGTTCCTCAAAAGTCAACCACCAAATCTTTAACTGTCTAATTTTTAATAGTAAAAAATGAAATTACCTAGATAAGACAAAAGCCCTGACAAAAAATTATTGACACAGGTCAATGCAAGCGCTTACACTTTTCACAATTCACACTGTCAATTGAAACCATTTACTGATGAAGGTATTGTTACTATGGCTAATGACAAGATCACGTCCGTCAAACTTTCCAAGGTCAAGATTCCGTTAAAATTCGCCGTCAGCGATGCCAAAGTCCTGACCGGTCGCCAGAAGCCCCTTGAATGCGTCGATGTCCTCGTAGTCGAGATGACTTCTGCTCAGGGTTATGAAGGGATGGGCTTCAGCTATGCCCTGCGCTATGGCGGGGACGGCCAATACGCCCATGCCAAGGAATTGACTCCGCTGGTCCTCGGCGAAGACCCCAACGACATCACCAAAATCTGGCACAAGCTGATGTGGGCCGGAGCTTCGGTCGGCCGCAGCGGTATCGCCATTCAGGCCATTGCCGCTTTCGACACCGCCCTGTGGGATATGAAAGCCAAGCGCGCCAACCTCTCCCTGGCCAAACTGATCGGCTCTCACTATGACTCCCTGCCGGTCTACAACACCTCGGGCGGCTACCTCCAGGCTCCTATCGAAGAAGTTGTCGAAAAAGCCAAAATTTCCCTGGCCAACGGCATCAAGGGGATCAAGATGAAAGTCGGCCAGCCCGATGTGTCCATCGACCTGATGCGGGTAGAAACCCTGCGCAAGGAACTTGGCGACGCCGTTCCGATCATGATCGACGCCAACCAGCAGTGGGATCGCGTCACGGCCATGCGTTTCGGCCGAGCTGTGGAGCAGTTCAACCTGACCTGGATCGAAGAGCCTCTCAATGCCTATGACGCCGAAGGCCATGCCCAACTGGCCGCCGCCCTGGACACCCCCATCGCGACCGGCGAAATGCTGTCCAGCATGTACGAGCAGACCGCTTTGATCAAAAACAAATCGGTTGACATCATTCAGCCCGACGCGCCGCGCCTCGGCGGGGTGACGCCATTTTTGAAGCTCACCGACATGGCTTTCGACAACGGCCTGTCCATGGCTCCCCACTTTGTCATGGAAATCCATATCCACCTGACCGCCGCCTACCCGAGCGAATCCTGGGTTGAGCATATCGAATGGCTCGAGCCACTGTTCAACGAGAAGCTCGAAATTGCCGACGGCCGCATGATGGTCCCGACGGCTCCGGGTCTTGGCTTTACCCTGAGCGATGAAATGCGCGAGCGGACTCTGGAAAGCTGCCAGTTCGACAGTTAATTTCTACTCAGACTCTTCGGGAGACCTCTCCCGAAGAGTCTTTTTAATTCGACGCCGATGAGAAAAACTAAGAAGAAAGGAGCATTGATCACCAAAACCATGTGACAGCCGCGCACGTTTTTCTTTCACTTTTAAAGGATTCATTTCAAAGGAGAAAACAATGAAAAAGGTTGTGAACATCTTATTGGCCCTCTGCCTGCTGCTGACTTTTGTCGTACCTGCCATGAGTGCCGACGACTACCCGGACAAATCAATCTACTGCATGGTGCCCTGGGGTGCCGGTGGCGGCACCGACACGACGATCAGGGGATTTCTCAAAGCGGCTGAACCCTATGTCGGGGTCGATTTCAATGTCGCCAATGTGACTGGCGGCGGCGGTGCCGTCGGTTGGACAGAACTGGCCCATTCCCGCGCGGACGGCTACACCATCGGTGCGGTCACCTATGACATCCTCACCCATTCGGCCAAAGCCCATCCCCCGTTTGCCATCGACGATTTCGTCAGCCTGATCGGGATCTCCCAGTATCCGCTGGTCCTCGTGGTCAAGGCAGATGCTCCCTGGCAGACTTTTGACCAGTTCCTCAGCTACGCCAAAGAATCAAACGGCAATCTCAAGATGGCCATCGGAGCGATTGCCGGTTCCCAGCATCAGCTGCTGAACACCATGACCAGCAAGCTGAGCTTCAAGGCCAAGCCGGTTCCCTTCAAAGGTGGCGCAGCAATGATCGCCGCGGTCCTCGGCGACACCATCGAAGCCGCCCTGGTCACCTCGGACGAGGCCAAGAACAGACCTGACATCAAAGTTCTGGCCCAGTTCGGCAAAAAACGCCATCCCGACCTTGCTGACGTTCCCACGGCCATGGAACTTGGCGTTGACATTGTTCATGGCAGTTTCCGCGGCCTGATCGCCCCCAAAGACACTCCGAAGGAGATCGTGGCCTTCTTGAGAGACAAGTTCAACCAGGCCTGGCATGACCAGAAATTCCTGGACTGGGCCAACAAGGCGGGAACCTCTCCTAACTATATGTCCGGAGAGGAACTGGATGAATTCCTGAAAGCCATGTTCCCGAACGTCAAGGCTGCCCTGCAACAGATCAACAAAAAATAATGTTTTCATAGGCGGGGCTCCGGCCCCGCCTCATTCGGCTAAATGAGTGAATTATGTCAAATATCATCACTGGTTTCATTTTTATCGTCATCGGAATTGTGACCTTTCAACAGACTCAGGATTTTCCCGAGTATGACTACTCGATTATCAATTCCGCAACCTTCCCCCGAATCATTGCGACATTAATGATTGTTTTTGCCGGACTGATGATTATCAGAGAACTGATCCGCCGCAAAAAACAGATCAGCGAAAAAATCAATGGCATGCCCCTGAACAGAATCGGCATTCTCGGCATGGCGGTGACGGTTGGCTATATTTTTCTGGTCGAGTTACTGGGCTTTGTCATTCCGACGGCCCTTGTCCTGGTCGTCTATTCGTTTATTTTGTGCGGCGGCAGATTCAAATTCCTGGACAACATCATCATTCCCGCCATCGGCATTGTTTTTGTCGTGATCATGTTCTCCCTGTTGAATGTTCCACTGATGAGAGGGTCTTTGTTCTAGGAGTTGACTATGCTGGAAAATCTTGCACACGCGTTTTTAATGTTCGGCCAGATAAAAATCCTGATGATGCTGGCCGGTGGAGTTGTTTTCGGAGCTGTTTTCAGTGCCATTCCAGGGCTGACATCGACCCTGGCATTGGCTCTGATCCTGCCCTTTACCTATGAAATGGATGCGATTCCCGCCTTCGTTTTCATGATGGGTCTCATGGGCGGCGGTATGTATGGCGGCGCCCTGACCGCCATCACCCTGAATATTCCCGGCGCGCCCGGTTCCGTAGCGACGACCTTTGACGGGTACCCGATGTTTCTCAGAGGGGAAGGCGGCCGGGCCATCGGTATTTCAACCTTCTGTTCGATTATCGGCGGCATGGGCAGCGCCATGATCCTGACCCTGGCCGCTGCGCCGATCGCTCATGTGGCCCTGCGCTTCGGCCCCCCGGAAATGTTCGCCCTGACCGTATTCGGACTGATTGCCGTCGTCACCATCGGCGACGACCTGATCAAGGGATCCCTTGCTGGCCTGCTGGGTCTGCTGATGGGCGCCACCGGCATCGACATTTTCGGCAACCTGAGGCTCGACTTCGGCATCCGTGCCCTGATCGGCGGAACGCCACTGCTGCCAACCGTGGTCGGATTGTTCGCCCTGGTCAAACTGTTCCAGTCCATCAACGAGGTCTATAAAGGCACGACCATGGACCTTTCCGGAACATCAACGACCCGGGAAATTGGTCGTATGAAGTTTCCGACCTGGGCGGAAATTCGCCGACTGACCCCGATGATGATCCGCAACCTGTTTCTTGGCACATTCATCGGTGTGCTGCCGGGCGCCGGAGGCAACATCGCCGCGTTTACCGCGTACAATGTGGAGAAAAGGATCTCCAAGCACCCGGAAAAGTTCGGGACCGGCCATATCGACGGTCTTGTCGCGCCGGAAACCGCAAACAACTCCGTTCTCGGCGGAGATCTGATTCCGACTCTGACCCTCGGCATTCCGGGAAGCCAGTTTACCGCGGTTCTTTTGGGCGCTTTTCTGATTCACGGGTTGCCCGTCGGGCCACTGCTGTTCCGCGACAATCAGGAAATCATTTACGTCGTATTTATGAGCGTGTTCCTGCTGAACCTGTTTTTCATCCCCATCGGATATTTTTCTTCCAAGTATCTGATCAAGCTCGTCACGCTGAGAAACTCCATTATTATCACCCTGATTGCTGCGTTCTCCCTCGCCGGTCTTTATGCCATTGCCGCCACGACCTCAAATCTGTGGATCGCGTTTTTCATCGGAGTGATGGCCTTTTTCTTCCTGCGTTACAACATCCCGCTGGCGCCGATTATCCTGGGGCTCATTCTCAGTTCAATCATCGAGGATTCCCTGGCCCAGAGCATGATCATGTCCAGTGGCAGCGCGGCGATCTTTTTTACCCGCCCGATCAGCCTGATGTTCATGATCCTGACGGTTCTGTTTATCGCACTGCCCTATATCAAACCGCTATTTTCCCGAATCCTCGGCTCGGCAACCAAACAGGGAGCCTGATTTAGCTGTCTTTACCGGAACTGAACAACAAGAATCAGGAGATTATTTTGAGCTATAAAGTCTACATACCACAGGAAATCGACCCGGCAGGGGTCGCCTTCTTCCAGGAACGCGGTTATCAGGTCATTTCCGGCACCGGCACGGATGAAGAAACCGTGACCAGAGAATTAAGCCTCTGCGATGCGCTCCTGCTGCGGACCATACCTATCACCAGGAACATGATGCAGCAGGCCCCGAATCTCAAGGTCATTTCACGCTACGGCGCCGGCTATGACAATGTCGACCTGAAGGCGGCCCGCGACCTGGGTATCCAAGTCACCTACTCCCCGGTAGGGAATGTCAATTCGGTAGCGGAGCATGCCCTGGGGTTCATCATTGCCTCGGCCCGTCAATTCTATCGCTGCGACCAGGCCACCAGAACCGGTAACTTCGCAATGCGCAGCCAGGCGATTGGCTGCGATCTGGAAGGCAAAATCCTGGGCATCCTCGGCCTTGGTAAAATAGGGTCCAGACTCGCCCGCAAGGCACTGTACGGGCTCGATATGAAGATTATGGCCTATGACCCCTACGTGGCGAAGGATCAGGTCCCTGAAGAGTTCACTCTCACCGATGACCTGGAGGAACTGCTGGCCACCGCAGACTTTGTCAGTGTCCATATGCCGGTGACCCCCGAAACGCGGGAAATGATCGGTAGCAGGGAATTCGGCCTGATGAAACCGTCAGCTCATTTTATCAATTGCTGCCGCGGTGAAATCGTCGAAGAGAAAGCTCTGATCGCCGCTCTGAAGGAAAATAAAATCGCCGGGGCCGGTATCGATGTCTTCAACCCCGAACCACCGGCTCTCGACAACGAACTGTTTTCTTTGAACAATGTCATTTTTTCGCCACACAATGCCGGAACGACCTATGAGTCAACCAGGCGCGTCGCCATCGACGCCGCCAAAGGGATTGACGATGTCCTCAACGGCAGACAGCCGGAATTTCCGGTGAGGATGCCCTAGCCGTCACCCCGAAAACCGGTGACCGAAAAACATCCAAAGCTCTGCTTTAAAGGCTCTAGACTAAAAAGAATTATCTGCTAGTCTAGAGCCTTTCATCATTCTTGAATCCTTCCGGTTTATCAAACCATCCTGAGACACATCGGACTGTAAACTGCTTTTCATCCCAAGACAGGAGAGTAACGTTTGTCTTACCGAATTTACATCCCCCAAAAGATTGATCAATCCGGCATCGACTACCTGCGGGAGCGCGGCTATGAAATAGTGACAGGCAGCGGTCTTGATCCCGAACAGGTGAAAACCGATATCGCCGACTGCGATGGCCTGATCCTGCGCATGCTCACTATCGACAAAGAGATCATTCGCCAGGCCAAAAAGCTGAAAATCATCGCCCGGTACGGTGCGGGGTACAACAATATCGACCTTGATGCGGCGCGGGCCGCCGGCATCCATGTCACCTATTCGCCGACCAGCAATATCATGACGGTTGCGGAACATACCCTGGGATTGATCATCGCCAGCGGCCGGTTTTTCCGCATGGGGGATGTCGCTACCCGGACCGGCAACTTCGCCTTTCGTCACAACGCCATCGGCTGTGATTTCGGCGGGAAGACCCTGGGTATCCTGGGCATGGGCAAAATTGGTGCGGCCGTGGCGCGCAAGGCGATGCTCGGTCTGGACATGAAGATCCTCGCTTATGTCCGGGAGCCGCAAAAGGATTACGGAGTGCCGGGTGTCGAAACGACCAATGACTGGGATTATGTTTTCAAAACCGCAGACGTCATCAGCGTTCACCTGCCGGTCACCGCCGAAACCATCAACAGTGTGGGAGCGCGGGAATTTGCGATGATGAAGCAGACGGCTCACTTCATCAACTGTTCCCGGGGAGAACTGGTGGACGAGCAGGCGCTGATTACCGCTCTGAAGGCGGGGCAGATCGCCGGGGCGGGAATCGATGTCTATTATCCCGAGCCTCCGGCTCCGGACAATGAACTGCTGAAACTGGACAACGTGATCCTCTCCCCACATAACGCCGGAACGACCAGGGAAGCAGCCAAACGTGTTGCCCTGGAATCAGCCAAGGCGGTTGACGATATCCTCAATGGCCGCACACCGGCCAATGCGCTGGTGATTCCCTGAGCAAGGTTCCGGTTGGCGGCACCCCACGGGTGCGGTGCCGCCAGCCGGCAGGAACAAACTGGCCGGGTTACCAGTTCTCGCCCAGCAGTTCGAAATGAGCCTGAGGATGGATACAGGCCGGGCATTTATCCGGTGCAGCAGTCCCTTCATGCAGGTAACCACAGTTACGGCAGCGCCAGACCACCTTGTCCTCGCGCTTGAACACCCGGTCGTTTTCAATATTGTTCAGCAGGTCGCGAAAACGCTTTTCGTGCTGCTTCTCGGCAACACAGATGGCCGTCCAGGCGGCTGCTATATCGGTAAAACCTTCCTGGCGCGCCACCTCGGCAAAAGCGGGATACATGTCGGCGTGCTCTTCATTTTCCCCCATCGCCGCAGCCAGCAGGTTCTCTGGCGTCGTCCCCATTTTCCCAGCCGGAAACGTTGCGGTAATTTCCAGGTCGCCCCCTTCGAGAAACTTGAAGAAACGTTTGGCGTGCTCCTTCTCCTGGTTGGCGGTTTCCTCAAAAATGTCCGCTATCTGCACATAGCCTTCCTTTTTGGCAATGCTGGCAAAATAGGTGTACCGGGTCCGGGCCTGGGATTCACCGGCAAATGACTTCAAGAGGTTTTTTTCGGTTTCGCTACCTTTGATACTTTTCGACATGATGGATTCCTCCTGTTGTTGTCTTACGGAAAAACACGAATGGAACGTTTTCAACACAAGACGGCCGAGCCAGGACACTGATGCGGATCGGCCGCGCAATAAAATATAAATTACTATATAAGAATTATTCCTACAAATATTTTATAAAAAAACCCGGGGAAAGCGTTAACGATCCTCCTGACAGCTCCGACAGCG
Source organism: Geopsychrobacteraceae bacterium (assembly GCA_963677135.2). Lineage (GTDB taxonomy): Bacteria > Desulfobacterota > Desulfuromonadia > Desulfuromonadales > Geopsychrobacteraceae > Seleniibacterium. Next base: position 19,422 of record CAXXLS010000010.1, read on the forward strand.
GCCGTAGACAACCAGGTTCGTCTTTTCGATGTGTCCCCAACCGGCAACCTCATCGGGCAGCGTCATCCGGTCAAGCTGCGGCCAGTCGAAGTCCATAATCGCTTTGCAGCAACGGCAGATCAGGTGATGATGTCGGGCATGGGGAACTTCGTAGCGGGCCTGGCTTTCAGCCGTTTCAACCCGATTGATCAGGTTGTGTTCGGCGAAGGTCGCCAGGGTGCGGTAGACCGTATCAAGGGACAGGCTCGGCATGCGCCTGACCAGGCGCTGATGCAACGCTTCAGCAGTCGGATGATCGGCCGCTCTGGCCAGTTCCGCAAAGACCTCGAGCCGCTGCGGCGTGAGGCGCAGATTGATCTCCCGGCAGGCTGCTTCTAATGCTTTCAGCTGTTGTTTGCGGCTCATCATCCCTCACCCTGGATAAGAATTATGACCAATTCAAATTGCCACAAGAGATGATGGCCGTCAACATGACGCCAGTATAAATATCCCGCCGATTGACAACACCCGTCTCCTCAGGAAGAGATAATTTTGACTTCGACGGAAACGGTCATCTGCTGCTCGGTTGTTCCCTGAAACACGCCGCGAATCGGCTGGATATCGAAATAATCTCTGCCGACCGCGGTGCGCACGTACTGCCAGTCGACCAGCTTGTTGTTGGTCGGGTCGACCCCGATCCAGCCGACGGCCTCGTGCCAGGCCTGGACCCAGGCATGGGTTGCGCCACTGCCGCGCACGGCCTCGTCGTCCGGCTGATCATGACTGTCGAGCACATAGCCGCTGACATAGCGGGCGGGAATGCCACGCAGCCTCAGCACCCCGATCAGGGCGTGCGCCATATCCTGGCAGACCCCGGCCTTGTTTGCGAAGAACTCCTTCGGAGTCGAGTAGACATTGGTCACGTCAGCCTGGTAAGAGAACGTCGAGTGAAAATAACCGGCGACACGGAGCAGGCCGGCCATAAACTCACTATCGGACTGCTTCATATCCAGGGCATCGCCAACCGGCACGGTTTCATACTCGGCAAGAAACGGCACCGCAGGAGACCAGGCCAGGAACTCAACCCAGCGTTCCCGGTACGGGCGCGGATCCGGACTGGACTCGAATCCGCAGCTGATATCGTTGGTGGTTTCAACCTCGGAGGTGGCGGTAATATGCAGATAATTGTGGGGCTCGATCAGGTTGAAGCGAAGGACCCGGTTCCCGAAGTGATCGTTATGCTCGCGCAGGGAGGTCGCCGGATCAACCTCGATACGATGACTCAGAACCCGCTGCAGGCCGGTATCGAGGGGGGACATACGCAATTCATTATGGGACTGGAACACCGGTGCGGTATAGCTGAAGCTGGTTTTGTGCGTCACTCCCAGAACTATTTTTTCACCCTTGGCTAATGATTTCATAAGATATCCCTACTGTTGCGGAATCTGGATTGCCAGACGACGTTGATTTTCATCCATGACATTCACCGTGATCGAGTTGAAATAGGCCTGATGGGTTAATCCGATCAGGTTCTCAATCCGATCCTGCATCCCCTGCAGGAATTCCATCAGCCCCGAAGCCAGGATGCTTTTGCCGTCGATCCCTTCGCGCAGGTCCTCAAGAAACTCTTCGACCCTCATGAACAGCCTGAACTGTTCTTCGTTGTACATGCCGATCCCCTTGAGGGAGGCATGGACCTGCTGAAGGCAATAATGAACCGACCGGGGAAAACGCACGTTGATCAGCAGCAGGTTGATGACATTGGCCGGTTCGATCCGGGCCAGGTACAGGCGCCGGTAGGCTTCGTAACCGGATACCGAGCGCAGCAGCCCCTGCCACTGATGCAGGTCCATCGGCTTGCCGACGTCATTCACACTGGGCAGGAGAATATGGTATTTCATTTCCAGAATGCGGCAGCTCATCAGCG
>CAXXLS010000011.1:0-106503 GCA_963677135.2 Geopsychrobacteraceae bacterium
GGCGGGAGCGCATTCGCATCTATATGGATCACTCCCTGTATCATGTCTATTATCGTTTGCCGGATCGCTGCATCCGCTTCGTCCCGACCTGGCGGGAGAAGGTTCTCGAACAGTTCTTCGGGTTCATTCCGGCGGGGGATACCGAGTGGCGGCCCTGCCGGCGCCTGCTCGACGGCTATACCGCCAGGTTCGTTGCCGACAAGGCCGGCGGGGCCCTGTTGCTGCGGGGTCCGTCTCAGGATCCCGAGCTGCCGGTGTTTACCGTCAGCCACGGTCCCTACGATCCTCACACTCTGGAGGTCGCCTTCTATTTTCTGCGCTACGGCAAAGGGCGTGCGGCGCTGATCAATCTCGGTTTTTCCGGCCGAGAACCCCTGACCGACGAGAACCTCGCCCGGCTGCGCGCCTGGGGGGTTCCGCTCAATCCCAGCAATATCGATGTGATCTATCCTTATATCGACGATCACGGCCACCCGAACTGCTACAAGCATGAAGAGGGTCTGTGTCGCTATATCGAGCAGCTCGGAGGCCCGTCGCCGGAACTGATCATCGATGTGCATGGATATGTCGGGACCCATCCCCATGACGACCGGGTCCTGGTCGGGATGGGAGGGCTGCCCCCCTATCCCAGTCTTGCCGAGCTGGGGACCACGGAGTACCGGCAGGATTTGCTGCACCTTTATCCCAACCAACGCTTCCGTCGCGGTCTGGAGATGATGCGTGAATTGTCCGAGGAGATTTACGTCCAGCTCTGTATCGATCAACATCAGTGCTGTCATTTCGCCCTGCTGGGAGGGTTGCAGTTGCTGGGACGGATTTTTGATCCCCGCGACGAGGTGACCGACATGCTGCCCGGCGAAACCCGTAGTTTTCTGCCCAGGGACAATATCCGCTGGCTGCCGAGTGCCGGAGCCAACGCCCTGCAGCGGATTCAGGCCTGCAAGCTGTCGAGCAGGGCGCTTTGCCTGCATGTTGAAATTCCGACCCTCATCCGCCAGCGGATGGCGCTGAAAATCAAACAGCAGGCTCTTGAAGATTCGTATAATTCCAGCAGCTTGTGATATCCTGTAGCTGAACACCCACATATCCTCATCGGCTGCCCGGCAGGTCCGGTCGCAGCCGTGTTGCGACGATCAACAGAAAGGAAAGAGTTGTTATGGACATATCCGTCATTCAGGGAGTGGCTTCCCGCCAGAAAACCGCCTGTGCCGTCCTTGGATTTTTCGAGGGGAAGAAAGCCCAGAGTCTCGACCTGGCCAAGGATCATGAACTGCTTTTCAAGCGCGCCCTGGCCAGCAGGGAATTCACCGGCGCCAGTGGAGAGTCGCTGCTGCTGCACGGCTCCGCAAAGAACGCCCCGGAGCGGGTGCTGATCCTGGGGCTCGGCAAGGACAGGGATTTCACATTGGCAAAACTGCGCCAGGCGGCCAGCGACGCCGTCAGTCTGCTGACCCGCAAGCAGCTCGACTCACTGGTGATGGCCCTGCCGCAGGTGCCGCTGAAAAAGGAAGGTCTGGCCGCAAAGGTCCAGGCCGTTGCCGAAGGAGTTCTGCTGGCCGATTACAGCTATGAGCGTTATCTGCCCGCGGATCGGTCCGGGCGTCCGGCCAAGCTCGCTGCCGTGAGCCTGCTGATTGGCGAAGACGATCCACTGGCGGAAGCCGAAACCGCAGTCTCCCGTGCTGAAGCCGTGAGTGCCGGGGTGTGCTTTGCCCGGGATCTGGTCAATGCCCCGGGCAATCTGAAATCTCCCGAATTTCTGGCCATGCAGACCGTATCCATGTGCGAACAGCACGGTATCAAGGCCCGGCTGCTTGACCGAAAGGAACTGGAAAGCAGTGGCTTCGGGGCCATGCTTGGAGTGGCTCAGGGGAGCGAGCGCGATCCGTACCTGATCGTGATGGAGTATACCGGTGCCGCGGAAGAAGAGCGGCCGGTGGCCCTGGTCGGCAAGGGGGTCGTGTTCGACAGCGGCGGAATTTCGCTGAAGCCGGCCGAAAAGATGGACGAGATGAAAATGGATATGGGGGGCGCCGCGGCGGTTGTCGGGACCATGATGGCGGCGGCCGAATTGAAACTTCCCGTGAACCTGGTCGGCGTGGTTCCGGCGGTTGAAAACATGCCTTCGGGGACGGCCATCCGTCCCGGTGATATCCTGACCTCCCTGTCCGGAAAAACCATCGAAGTGCTGAATACCGATGCTGAAGGGCGCCTGATTCTGGCCGATGCCCTGACTTATGTCGCCCGCTATGAGCCGCGGGTCGTTATCGATCTGGCCACCCTGACCGGGGCCTGTATTATTGCCCTCGGCAATCAGGCGGCAGCGGTCCTGGGGAACGACGACAAGCTGATCGGCAAGCTGATAAGCGCCGGAGAGCGCAGCGGCGAGCGGGTCTGGCAGCTGCCGCTGTGGGACGGATACGCGGCCCAGATCAAAAGCGATTTCGCGGATGTCAAGAACACCGGCGGGCGACCCGCGGGGACCATCACCGCGGCGGCCTTTCTGCAGAAATTTGCTGATGAGTACCAGTGGGCCCACCTCGACATTGCGGGGATGGCCTGGGAAGACAAGGGAAAACCGGGGCTGCCCAAAGGCGGGACCGGTTACGGGGTCCGCCTGCTCATCGATTACCTCGCCGGTGAATGTTCCTAGAGGCCGTGGCAACGGGAGATTCCGGGAAGGAATCTCCCGTTGGGCTGTGCTTGACATGATGCCTGAACTGTTGCTAGATTGGCCCGTTCGGCGAAGAAGGGCGTGCCTTTCAGGGACTGCCTTTTGACAAATTTATGTGTTGCCATCCGGAGATTCCGGGTGGCAACTCATTGTGTTTCCAGCCTGAAACCTTATTGGACTTTCTGTGTTCCGGGATGACCTCTGAATACGGAATGGAGAGATTAGATGCTTTTTTCAGATTCCTTGCCTGAGGCGGATCTGCCCAAAGGTGTGCGTGATTTTCTGCCTCTCAAGGCCGCCAAGGCTGAATATCTGTTGTCCCAACTGCAGCAGGTCTATTCCGCCTGGGGATTCCGGCCGGTTATCACCCCGCAACTTGAATACCTGGACGTTTTGGAACGGGGTATGGGAGAAGAGTTGCGTGAGCGGGTGTTCCGCTTCGATGACCGCCAGAGCGGCCGTCTGCTGGCTTTTCCCCCCGACCTGACGCCTCAGATCGCGCGGATTGCCGCAACCCGCATGAACGAGATGCCGTTGCCCCTGCGTTTGAGCTACAGTGGCCGGGTGTTGCGTCATACCGAGCAGCAGGCCGGCAAAGACCGGGATATTTTTCAGTCCGGGGTCGAAATGATCGGGCTCGACAGCCCCGAAGCCGATGCCGAGATGATCGCCATGGCCATCGAGGCCCTGACGGCGGTCGGAGCCGAAAAGTTCACCGTGGATATCGGCCAGGTCGAATTTTTTCGCGGCGTCATGGACGGTCTGCCCCTTGATCGCAAAACCGCCTGCCAGGTCGCTGATGCCATTCTGCGCAAGGACAGTTCGGAGCTGAAGCTGCTGCTGCAGCAGACGTCCCTGCCGGACTCCGCCTGCGATGAGATTCTCGCCCTGCCACGGCTATACGGCGGTCGCGAAGTGATCGACCGGGCCGCCGGCGCGGTGGGTAATGATCGTTCCAAAAAAGCGCTGGACAGTCTGGCCCAGGTTCTCGACGTCCTCGAGGTATACGGTGTCCTCGATCACGTGACCATCGACCTGGGCGAACTGCGGGGCCTCAATTATCATACCGGGGTGACCTTTCAGGGTTTTCTGTCCGGAGTCGGACGTGCCGTCTGCAGCGGAGGGCGCTATAATAACCTGATGGCCAACTACGGAGTCGATGCGCCGGCGACAGGGTTCACCTTCAGCCTGCTGCATCTGCTTTTTGCCCTGGACAAGGTTCTCGATGAACGGGTCGACCAGTACTGCGACCTGTTGATCTTTGCCGGCGGGCACAACCTGCGTGCGGCCCAGACCCTGGCCTGCCGGTTGCGCAAGCTGGGGTACTCCGTGTCCCGGGACATGCTTGACCGCAGCCGGGAAGAAGCGCTGGCGTATGCCCGCAAAATGAATTACCGCTATTTGGCGGTTGTTGACGACGAAGAGCAGGACATTGAGCTGACATCTCTGGACGACGGACGTCTGAAAAAGATCTCGTGGGCACAGTTGAATCGGTCCGATGTTAATTTGCAATTATAATAGCTGGAATTTTTGACAGCCGGCGCAGTCGCCGGAGAGACAGGAGAGCGTGGAGCGTATGGCCAACGTTATTATTGTCGGAGCCCAGTGGGGCGATGAAGGTAAGGGTAAGGTAGTCGATATTTACACTGAGTACGCGCAGGATGTTGTGCGTTTTCAGGGGGGCAACAACGCCGGGCACACCCTGGTGGTCGGAGATGAAAAAACGGTTCTCCACCTGATCCCTTCCGGTATTCTGCATGAAGGAAAACGTTGCATTATCGGCAATGGCGTCGTTCTCGATCCGAAGGTCTTCCTCGAAGAGATTGACGGTCTCAAGAAAAAAGGCTGTCTCCAGGATGATTCTCAGCTGATGGTCGACGGAGCCGTCAACCTGATCATGCCTTATCACAAGCTCATCGATATCGCCCGTGAACGCAAATCGGGAGCCAAAAAGATCGGAACCACGGGGCGTGGTATCGGGCCGACCTACGAGGACAAGGTCGCCCGGCGCGGCATCCGTTTCGCCGATCTGCTCAAGCCGGAGACCTTCAAGCGGAAACTGCAGGAACTGCTGCCCGAGAAAAACTTCTACATTGAACAGTATCTGGGCGAGCAACCCCTCAGCGAGGAGGAGATCATCGACGAATACCTGGGCTACGCCGAGCGGCTGCGCTGCTACCTGGGGCGGACCTCGACCTATCTTGACAAGGTGATGAAGGAAGGGCACAACGTGCTGTTCGAAGGCGCCCAGGGGAGCCTCCTCGATATCGATCACGGAACCTACCCCTATGTGACCTCCTCCTCGACCATCGCGGCCGGGGCCTGTACCGGAACCGGAATCGGACCGCATCTGATCGATGAGGTCATCGGCATCTCCAAGGCTTACGTCACCCGTGTCGGCGAGGGCCCTTTCCCCACTGAGCTGCATGATGAAATGGGCGACCAGCTGCGCGCCGCAGGCAGCGAGTTCGGTGCCACCACCGGGCGTCCGCGCCGGACCGGATGGCTTGACGTCGTGGCCCTGCGTGAGGCTGTCCGGACCAACGGTCTGACCGGGATCGCCCTGACCAAGATGGACGTTCTCAATGACCTGGAAACGATCAAGGCCTGTACCGCCTATCGTTCGGGAGAGAAACTGGTCGAGGAATTTCCCCAGGATCTCGATGATCTTCAGGTCTGCACCCCGGTTTACGAAGAGGTTGTCGGCTGGCAGCAGGATATCAGCGGTGCGACCAGTTATGACGAACTGCCGGCCGCGGCCAAGGCCTATGTCGAAAAAATCGAGAGCTGGACAGGTTGTCCGGTGGTGCTGGTTTCGGTGGGACCACGTCGGGATCAGACCCTGATTCGGTCAAATCCCTTCGACTGAAAAAAAATAAAAAAAGTGGTTGACGTGAGAAACTGATTCACGTATAACACACATCCGTTGCGAGGGCCGGTAGCTCAGTTGGTAGAGCATCTGACTTTTAATCAGATGGTCACAGGTTCGATCCCTGTCCGGCTCACCACTTATTCAGCAACGCTCTGCGGGGTCATTTCCCGCGGGGACTTGAGATAGATCAGTCCCTATCGTCTAGCCTGGCCCAGGACACCGCCCTTTCACGGCGGCGACGGGGGTTCGAATCCCCCTGGGGACGCCAACTAAAGAAAAAGCCTCACTGCTCTGGTAGCGAGGCTTTTTCTTTATCTGCTTCAACCGGGATTCGAAGGGCTGGCAGGAAGGCTGGTGCTTATCACAGATATTGAGCCCCGTAGAGGACCTCCAGCGAGAGAGTCGTGGAGAGGTCGCCCCGAAAGTCATTTTCCCTTGCAAAGTCAACCTGCGGCCTGAGCTCTAAAAAAAGAAATCCCTTGTGGATGTTTTTGCGCCAGCTGACGCTGCAAAAATAGCGCTCATCCTGCCAGGAAGGTTCCGTTTTTCCATAGAGTCCTGCTGCCGCTGAAATCACACTTCTCGAGCTCCACTGATAGTACAGGACCGCTTTCTGGCTGATTTGAAAATCACGATGAGCAAACTCCTCTTCATTCCGGTAGCCTTCGGATTTCAGCCTGAATAAAAAATCGTCCAGGAAGGTGCGATCCAGAATGAAGGTACTTCTCGAACCGTAGCCGGTTGCATCATGCCATTCAAACGACTGAATGATCCGGGCGTCCCAAGCGACGAGGCCGAAGCTGCGCCGTATTCTTAATTTCAGGTAGCTGTCTGGCGGGGTTCTCAACTTGATTCCCGGCGAAATGGAAACATTCCACCTCCGCGTTCTTTGCAGGACATAATGGAGAGAGGCTTTAACGCCACTGGCAGTCGTCTGGGTACCTTGATAACCTTCAGTCTCTTCAGATTGCTGGTTATCCGGTGATGCGAATTGCAGTTGGAAGCGATCTTCGGTCCGGGGTAAATTCAGCTTCACCCGGAAGCGTCCGTCCAGGGATAGCGCATCATCACGATCGTACAGCGTAAACGCTTTGAGACTCACAAACGATTCTGTCGATTCTTCATAGATGGTTTCTTTACCAAAAAAATAGTCGATGCGTTGTGAATAGTTTTCGATGATATGGCTGACCTGTGAGTGTCTGAAAGGGCCTTCAAAGATTGCCCCGATCAGACGATAGGATTTATCAGCAAGGCTCTCTTCGTTGATATTCCGATCGTCCTGATGCTGTTGGTTTTGGTCCTCTTTTGCTCTCTTCATATTGTTTTCGGTGAAGGGAGATGATTTACAGAGCGTTTCCGCGGATGTGTGAAAGGTCTCTTCGGAAGGCGGTATTTGTTCTGAAACTGCAGGACTAACGCAGGCGGATACTCCGCCGATGAAACAGACTGAGACAAGAAGGTTTTTGAAATACTCGTTGAGGTTTATCAATGTTTTCTCCGTTCGCATGATATTTTTTATCGAAGCGCGACGGACATGAAAAACCGATCAATCAATGTAGACGGACAACTTTTCCTTTCTTCCGATTTTTTTCACGTTCAGCAGTAAATGAAATGGGATCATTCATGACGGCATTGAATTCGTGAAATTGCTCCCATAAAAGTTCAACCATGCGATTCATCCTGCTGATGGGATCGTTGTGTTTTCTCAGCTCCGCATCGATGACAAACTGCAAGCCCCGGGCTCGTTTTTGATATCTTTCAGGAAGCGTGCTGATCGTCAGGGCGATGATCTGGGCACGGAGTTCTTCGAAATGATTGGGATCACTGTCGTAAATGTCCTCAAGGGCCGCCAGCATCTTGGCAATATCCTGAATGTTGTCTTCCATCTGCACCCCCTGGCTGACAAGAGAATCTTTAAGCGATAAGGGGAGGCAGGAATACCGGGTCAGGCTTCTCCCTTTTCTTTAATTGAATCATAAACTTCAGGTATTGCACCTGCTAATCGGCTGATATGTTCATGTTGACGAAATACCTTGGGCTGCTGTCGGAGGCACTGGCCTCATTTTGATCTGTCGTATCAGGTTGGAAATGGTTCCAGGTGGTCCAGGCTGAAAGGTTTCTTCGCCAGTGTTTATGAAGGGTTGACGTGGAGGAACGATTCACGTATAACACACATCCGTTGCGAGGGCCGGTAGCTCAGTTGGTAGAGCATCTGACTTTTAATCAGATGGTCACAGGTTCGATCCCTGTCCGGCTCACCACTTAATTCAGCAACGCTCTGCGGGGTCATTTCCCGCGGGGACTTGAGATAGATCAGTCCCTATCGTCTAGCCTGGCCCAGGACACCGCCCTTTCACGGCGGCGACGGGGGTTCGAATCCCCCTGGGGACGCCAACTAAAACAAAAGCCTCTCTGTGCAAACAGAGGGGCTTTTGTTTTAGTTGTGCTTTAGTCGGGATTTGAAGCGGAGCGAAGCGCTGACTGAATGTCAGAAAAGCGGCCAGGGATGGCCGCGGCAGCGAGCGCAGGCCCCTGGGGACGCCAAACTGAGAGTGCCTTCTTCGAGACATCGGAGGAGGCGTAGTTCATTTGGGGTTGGTTGTAGGTTGGTTCCGTTATCTTGTGGGTGAAAATCGGCAATAGGGGTGAGAAGATCGGAGTTCCTTTCTTTACGCTGGGATGATATCAACCTGTTCGAAAAACAGGCTAATCTGTCCCTCTATTAACTAGGTGGTCATAGGGGAAGGGCACAGTCTTAGTTGAAATTCATGTTTTTTTGTTTTTATAAGGTAAAATTTAATAACAATAGCACTAGTAAAATTATTTCTTTTGATATTTAGTTTTGAGAAAGGCGGGACGAGAATGGGAAGAATAATATTGAAAATTTCAATGATTATCCCTTTTATTCTCTTTGCTAGTTGTGCATCAATAAAGACAAAGCCAATATTGATTAATTTAAATCATTATATGGATGAAAATTATCCGTCCGTCAAAATAGATTTTCCATTCCCAATATTTTTATTGAGGTCTGAAAAAGACTATCATTGCAATAGTGAAAATTCAGCAGTTTGTGTAAATGATAGTAGAAATATATTAAAAGTTAAAAATCAAGATAAATATATAATTGTTTCTAAACAGAGCCTCGGATTCGATGGACATTTTTCTTATTTTACGAGAACAGATGATTCAAAAATTAATGAAAATTATTTTTTATTAAAAAATATCTATGGCTATTGCTCTGTTTATCCGCAAGATAAAAATGGAACATATCTATTAAGGGGAGATGTCGTTAAATATTCAGGAAACAAAAATGTTTTGGCAATATTTGTTCAATATAAACTTGGGTATCCAGAAGCTTTTGATACATTTGAAGTTCTAAAAAATAGAGAAAACACTAAAAAATTTATAATTGAATTAAAAAATATTTGTGATCAAGTTGTCCCAAGAAATTGATGATGTCATCGCATTTGGAACGGATTTAAATAAGTTCGCGTAATGCGAACGCAAGAGTAGGCGAATCCCCCTGGGGACGCCAAAAAGGAAGTGGCTTCCCTGCTAACGTGGAGAAACTTCTTCGTTTGGGGTGGCGGTAGGTTGGTTTTAAACTGAAGAGGGACTGAAGGTTCGTATGTCGAAAATTTTTACACATGAAGATGTTCGGGTGTGGTGATGATGTAACTATTTAAAAAAATTGCACTATCTTGAGAGGCATAAAAAATGCTTAAAAAATATCTGTGCTTTAAATTTGCAGAAATCAAAGGTTTTTAAACCTCGAAGATGTCCTTAGGAGGGCTAGCTGATGAAAAAATTGTTTTTGACTGGCTTGGTGGTGTCCTTTCTGCTGCTTTTCATGGCAGGTTTTTCATACGCATTAACGATAGATCTTGATGCGAAGACAACCACGATTGGTAATCCCGTATCGGTTCTTTTGGGCCCAGGATATTACGATGTGACCCCTGTTTCAGGCGAAGAGGATTCTTGGAATGCGTGGGGCACGACAACTATTGTAGATGGCGTCGTTACCAAGGGCTGGATCAATAATTACAGCTTGTCTTCAGACGAATTCTCTGCATATCTTGTCTCAGACGGAATCAGATATGAAACCCCTGAACTTGCTCTTGCAAATGCATTGTCTACCTCATTTACTTTGCTGTCAGAATCGTATGTCAATTTTTACATTTATGACATAAATTACAGAGACAATATCGGTGGAATGACGTTAAGTGTAGAAAAGGAAACGGCTCCCGTTCCCGAGCCTTCAACCATATTGCTTCTCGGTAGCGGTCTGGTGGGTTTGGGGTTCTACGCACGAAAACGGAAGAAGGCATAACGACATTATTCACTGTAAAATATGTCGACACTCAGGCGGAGTCAGCAATGGCTCCGCTTTTTGCGTCCAGAGAGAGGGCTGCCTCTACTCAAACTTTCATCCGTAGCGGCTTTTGACCGATTCGATGGCACAGGGTGAGGTTGCTCTGACGGCTTAAAACCTGCTGAAGGAAATCGGGTTGCAGAGATTTTGCGCATGCCTGGCGACCGCGTTGCAGTTCAAGCATTTATGGCCGGGGTCGGCCATCAGGTCTCTTGCTTCATCGTCTTTTCCCTGTTTCCTCAGTTCGCACAGATGCTTCCAGTGTCCTGCCGGATCTTTGCAGTCGGTTTGTGGCAAATCAGCCATGGGGCCTCCGGATAAACGAAATCGTGGTGTTGCGATGGTGGCGTGCTCTTCTCTAATGTACCGCATAAACGAAAACGGCGCATCTGCCGCCTTCGAAAAAGCAGGGCTGACAGCGGCGCTCCTTACCGACGGCAGGGCTCCCGTCGTGCTTGAAAAGCGCTGATCAGGACCTTCACGTCTTTTTCGGCCGTCAGCCCTTCATCGCCCCCACCTTGAATATCTGGCCGTGCCTTGGTATGGTTGATGAGTGATATCTCTTTGATTTTTCTGAACTCCGCGTTCAAAAGTGTGACATCGCCATCGCCTGTCAACAAAAACTCAAGCATTGAAACGACCTATGAAATCATCATTGTATATCTGTCTTATAAGTATTCATGGACTTATTCGTGGCCATAACCTGGAACTGGGACGGGATGCCGATACCGGTGGCCAGACCCTCTATGTGGTTGAACTCGCTCAGGCTCTGTCTCGCCAGCCGGGAGTCGGGCGGGTCGATCTGGTGACGCGCAAAGTTGTTGATTCCCGGGTGTCCGAGGATTATGCCAAGTCGGTGGAAATGATCGATGACCGGTTCCGCATTGTCAGGATCGATGCCGGCCCCGAAGAATACATCGCCAAGGAGCAGCTCTGGGATCATCTCGACGGTTTTGCCGACAACCTGGCCCTGTATTTTCAGGAACAGGGAGCCGTTCCGGATATTCTGCACAGTCATTATGCCGATGCCGGTTATGTCGGTTCCTTGCTGTCGAACCGCTTCGGCGTGGCTTTGGTGCATACCGGCCATTCCCTCGGGCGGGTCAAGCTGAACCGGTTTCTCGACAGCGGTCTGAGCAACGAGGAGATCGAAGAGCGTTTCAATATGACGCGTCGGATTCAGGCCGAGGAAATGACCCTGGCAACGGCTCAGCGAGTGATCACCAGCACCCGCCAGGAAGTTCATGAACAGTATGAATTCTATGACTATTACCAGCCGGAACAGATGCTGGTCGTTCCCCCCGGTACCGATCTCGGCAAGTTTCAGCCCTCGGAACAGACAGACCTCGACGATCCTCTGTTCTTCGAGCTGACCCGGCGCCTCAAAGATCCCGACAAACCGATCATCCTGGCCCTTTCCCGGGCCGACAAGCGGAAAAACACCAGTGCCCTGGTCGAAGCCTACGGCCGGACGCCGCAATTACAGGAGCTGGCCAACCTTGTTGTGGTTGCCGGGAACCGTGATGATATCGAAGACCTCGACGAGGGTGCCCGCGAGTTTTTCCAGGAACTGCTGTTTACCATCGATCGTCATGATCTCTATGGCCGGGTGGCCTTGCCCAAGCATCATGAGCGCAGCCAGGTGCCGCTGATCTATCGTCTGGCCGCGGCGACCCGGGGCGTTTTCGTCAACCCGGCCCTGACCGAGCCTTTCGGGCTGACCCTGATTGAAGCGGCGGCGTCTGGCCTGCCGATCGTTGCCACGGAGGACGGCGGGCCCCGCGATATCATCGCCAACTGCCAGAATGGCCTGCTGATCGATCCTCTCGAACCGGACGCCATCGCCGAGGCCTTGCTGAAGCTGCTTCAGGATGACGATTTCTGGTTGACCTGCCGGGAAAACGGACTGAAGGGGGTGCGGAAACATTATTCCTGGGATGCCCATGCCAGCCGCTATCTGGAGCATGTCGCCCCTCTGGCGGAACGGACGGAGCCTCTGAAATTCCGCTCGGTGGTCATGAGCTCCGGTTCCTATCGCGACCGGGTTTTCGTCAGCGATCTGGATCTGAGTATGATCGGTGATGACCAGGCTCTGCAGGAACTGATCTCGTTGCTGCGCAAGCATCGCAGCAGTACCCTGCTGGTTCTGGCCACGGGCAGGCGGCTCGATTCCGCCCTCAAGCTCATGAAGGCCCACCGCATTCCGGAACCTCATGTCCTGATCACCAGCAGTGGCACGGAGATTTACTACTCTCCGGAGCTGGTTGCCGACATCGCCTGGGCCCGGCACATCGATCATCATTGGACGCCGCACCTGGTGAGGAAGATCTTAAGCGATGTTCCCGGGCTTAAACTGCAGCCCCGCCATGAGCAGAGCCGGTTCAAGCTCAGCTATTATATCGATCCGGAGCAGGTCGACATTGAGGAGATTACCTCCCTGCTTCATCAGCATGAGCAGTCGGTCCATGTTCAGGTGGCTTTCGGGCAGTTTCTCGACATCCTGCCCATGCGCGCGTCCAAAGGGTTGGCTTTGCGCTATCTGCCGGCCCTGAAGTACATTCCCCTCGAGCGGGTCTTCGTGGCCGGCGGATCGGGTGCGGATGAGGACATGATGCGCGGCAATACGCTGGCCGCGGTGGTGGCTAATCGCCATGAAGAGGAAATGTCGGGACTGGTCGACCTCGAGCGGATCTATTTTTCCGGACAGCCATATGCCGCCGGAATTCTCGAAGCCCTCGACTACTACGATTTTTTCGGAGCCTGCCGGGATCCGCGGGAAGAGGGGGAGCATGGCTGACCCCAGGCTGTTGCTGTGCACCGATATGGACCGCACCATTATTCCCAACGGGCATCAGCCGGAACACGAGGATGCCCGCAGGTGGTTCAGGGAGTTCTGTGCGGATGACCAGGTGTCCCTTGTTTATGTCACGGGTCGGCACCGGGAGCTGGTCTGGGAGGCGATCGCCGCTTACGATCTGCCGCGGCCCGATTACGCGATTACCGATGTCGGAAGCGTGATTTACCGGGTCAGCGCCTCCGCGTGGCAGGCGGTGGATGCCTGGGAAAGGGAGATCGCGTCCGACTGGCGGGGGTACGGGCATGAAGAACTCAGGAGGGCTTTGCTTCCGGTCACGGAATTGCGGCTGCAGGAAGCCGCCAAGCAGAATCGTTTCAAGCTCAGTTACTATCTCGATCTGGTCCACGATGACCGGCAGGTGGCTGGTCAGATGGAAGACATTTTGAATGATCTGGGAATCGCCTATAATCTTATCTGGAGTGTTGATGAAAAAAGCCGGGTCGGCCTGATCGACATTCTTCCCGGACGTGCGGATAAGCTTCATGGGCTGACTTTCCTGCGCCAGGAACTCGGCTATACTGAGGGAAATCTGCTGTTTGCCGGTGACAGCGGCAACGACCTGGCCGTTCTCAGGAGCAGCGTTCCGGCGGTTCTGGTGGCCAACGCCAGTGACGATGTGAGAAGAGCGGCCCGCTGTCAGGCTGAGGAACTGGGCAATTCCGAGCGCTTGTTCCTGGCCGGGAAGCAGGGGTGGCCGGCAGACGGCAACTATTGCACCGGGGTTCTCCAGGGGGTGTTTCACTTTTACCCCGCTTTTCGGCAACTCTTGCAAAGGATCATCCGCTGATGACTGATGGGACTGTTCATATCTGTGTCTTTGGTGAGGTGCTTTTCGACATTTTTCCGAACGGCGAGAAGGTTTTGGGCGGAGCGCCATTCAACGTTGCCTGGCACCTGCAGGCCCTGGCAGACGCGCCCCTGTTCGTTTCCCGGATTGGTGACGATGACGAAGGGGAGGCAATAAGGCGCGCGATGGACCATTGGCAGATGAATCTGGCCGGACTGCAGCTCGACCCCGTGCGTCCCAGCGGCCGGGTTCAGGTTCGGTTTGCAGACGGTGAGCCCGCTTACGATATCATTGCCGATTGCGCCTACGATTTCATTGCCGCTGAGCAGCTGCCGGGAGCACTGCCCGGCCAGGGGATTCTTTATCACGGCACTCTGGCCCTGCGCCAGTCGGTTTCACGCCTGGCCCTGGACCGGCTGAAAGAGAGCACGGAGCTGGATATCTTTATCGACGTGAATCTGCGCTCACCCTGGTGGCAGGCGAGTACGGTCAAGGAATGGATCGCCCAGGCGCGCTGGGTCAAGCTGAACGAAGACGAATTGCGGCTGCTGGGATTCACTGATACAGACATAACCCGCGCCGCCGCCGACCTGGTCGGAGAGTTCGACCTCGAGCAGCTGATCCTGACCCGGGGCAAGGCCGGGGCCCTGGTCTGCAGCCGCGGTGGAGCCGTGCACGAGGCCACTTTGCCGGTCGCTGCAAAGGTGGTCGATACGGTCGGAGCCGGCGACGCCTTCGCTGCGGTTTATCTGCACGGACTCCTCAACCGGTGGCCCATAGTAAAGACCCTGAACGCCGCCCAGACCTTTGCCGGCATGGTTGTCGGGTTGCGCGGGGCGATCAGCCGTGACCCGGCATTCTACCAGAAATTCCTGGACCGCCTGTAACTGTTGCCAGACGATAAAAAGGTGAAAATCACTTATGTACGAACAGGTCGCACACTCATTGCTAAACGATATTCTCAACCGCATTCAGCCGGAAATCTCCAGGCAGGATCTGCGGCATTTTTATACCCGGCTCGGGGCTAATTTTTACGCGATCCATTCCCTTTTCGAAAAGCTCTACGGAGGGCGTGAGGATTTTGTCCAGCAATCTCAGAACCTGGTGGAGACCATGGCGCGCCAGTATATTGCGCGGCCTGATCATTTGCGTCAGCTCGATCTGGAGAGGGAGAAGGATTACAACTGGTTTCTCAGTAACCAGTGGGTGGGGATGGCACTTTACTGTGACGGCTTTGCCGGAAATCTTGACGGCTTGCGGGAACGGCTCTCCTATTTTCAGGAACTCGGGGTCAACCTGGTTCACGTGATGCCGATACTCAAATGTCCGCCCGGTAAAAGTGACGGCGGCTACGCAGTCAGTGATTTTCGGGAAATCGACCCGGATATGGGGACTCTCGACGACCTCGATCGCCTCGCGGAAGAGATGCGCGCCCGCGATATCCTTCTGGTGCTCGACGTCGTGGTCAATCATACCTCCGATCAGCATGACTGGGCTCAGCAGGCCCGCTCCGGAAACAAAAAGTACCAGGAGTATTACTATACTTTCGCTAATCGCAATATTCCGGATATGTTCGAGCAGAGCATGCCGGAGATCTTTCCGGAGACCGCTCCCGGAAATTTCACCTGGGACGAGGAGATGGGCCGCTGGGTGATGACCGTGTTCAATGATTACCAGTGGGATCTCAACTACAGCAATCCTGCGGTGTTCATTGAAATGCTCAACATTATCCTGTTCTGGGCCAACCGCGGGGTCGATGTCCTGCGTCTCGATGCGGTTGCCTTTTTGTGGAAAAAAATCGGCAGCACCTGTCAGAATGAACGGGAAGCCCACCTGATCCTGCAGCTGCTCAAGGACTGTTGCCAGGTGACGGCGCCGGGCGTCGTGTTCATTGCCGAAGCGATCGTCGCTCCGCTGGAAGTTATCAAGTACTTCGGCGAGGATGCCGTGATCGCCAAGGAGTGTGAAATTGCCTACAACGCCACCTTCATGGCCCTGCTCTGGGAGGCGGTCGCCACCAAGAACGCCCGCTTGCTGAACCAGGGGATCAAAAGCCTGCCTGGCAAGCTCGAGCGGGCGACCTGGCTGAACTATGTCCGCTGTCATGACGATATCGGTTTCGGTTTCGACGACCGGGACATCGCCCAATGCGGCTACGATCCCCGCGAACACCGGCGTTTCCTCGTCGACTACTTTACCGGTCAATATCCGGGGAGTCATGCCCGGGGCCTGCCCTTCGGACAGAACGAAAAAACCGGGGATACGCGGATTTCAGGTTCTCTGGCATCATTGGTCGGTCTCGAACATGCCCTGGAAATCGACGATGACCAGGCCGTGGCGGACGCCATCAAGCTGATTATCCTCCTGCACGGCATGATCCTGTCCTTCGGGGGAATCCCTCTGCTTTATTACGGTGACGCCCTCGGGACCCTCAATGATGATTCCTATTGCAGTGATCCGGACAAACAGGGGGATAGTCGCTGGGTGCACAGACCCGCCATCGATTGGGAGTCTGCCGCCCAGCGGAATGTGCCCGGAACCATCGAGTACAAGATTTTCAGCGCTCTGAAAAGGATGATTTCCATCCGCAAAGAGTTGCCGGTCTTTGCAGACTTCAATAACCGCGAACTGCTTGAGGTCAGCAACCCGCACCTGTTCGTGTTTGGTCGCTACCCCTACGGGTACCCGGGGGAAAAGGTCCTGGTGGTCGCCAATTTCAGTCATCAGCCCCAGTCGCTGCCATTTGCCGACCTGGGCAACTGGGCGCCTCAATACGGTCGGTTCATCGACCTGGTTCGCGGGGAACAGCCGGAAAGTTTCAGCGACAGCCTGGTTGTGCCGGGGTATGATTTTTACTGGCTGCGCGAATTGACCTAGTTGTCAGCCGGAAACGGTTCTTTTCCGCCGTGGCGGCGTCATCCTGCGGGGCTGCTTGTGCGGCGTAAAGAACTACGCCTCCGCGCATCCCCTTGGCTTCTTTGCCACGCCGAAAAACTCCTCGTTTCCGTTCTGAAAACCGGCGCATTCTGGTCGGCAGAGGCGGGTTTTCAGCCGGGGGCGGTTCCTTCTCGCCATGGCGGCGTTACTCGTGCGGTATGGATATGGAGGCCCGGGCTTTCTCACCTGCCGGCCTTTTCGTTGCCAGCTCGGGATGGGTGGTGCGGTGGCTCAGTTCTCGGCCGAGGATCATCCGTTTGCGTTCTTCTCCCCAGCGGTAGCCGCCGATGCTGCCGTCGGACCGCAGTACCCGATGGCAGGGAACCAGATAGGCGATGGGATTCTTTCCCACGGCATGACCGACGGCCCGTTTCGCTGTGGCGGTGCCGATCCTGGCGGCCAGATCGCCGTAGCTGGTCAGGTGCCCTTCTGGAATCGTCAGCAGCGCCTGCCAGACCTTCAACTGGAAGTTGGTGCCTTTCAAAAGCAGGGGCAGGGGCCTGGGCCGAGAGAATTGGTGGCCGAAAAAAATCCGCTCAATCGCGCTCCCGGTGGCGGTTTGATCCGCATAGAGACGGGCCTGGTGCCAGTCGGCCCGGAATGCTTCAAGCTGCGTGTGTCTGTTGCCCAGAAGGAATTCGAGCCTGCAGATGCCGCGGGGGGTGATGGCGATCAGGCAGGGGCCGAAAGGGGTCGGATGGATTCCGTAGCGGATCGTCAGATTCTGCCCCATACCGCGGTATTCGCCGGGAGTGATGGCATCGACATTGACCAGCAGGTCGTGCAGGCGGCTGGGACTGCTGAGCCCCAGTCGGTAGCTGGCATCAAGGAGGGATTCCGACTCTTTGAGGACCTGTCTGGCGGCAGAACTGGTCAGGTGCTGGCAGAAGCGTTTCGGGCTGATGCCCGCGAAATCCTTGAACATTCTCTGGAAATGGTAAGGGCTGAGGCCCGCATGCTGCGCGGTTTCAGCAAGAGAAGGCTGGCGGGGGAATTCTCCCTGCAGGAATTTGATCGCTCTGGCGATGCGCTGGAAATTGTCCGTCATGACACGCTCCTTAACCTATGCCCGGAAAACTAGCATTCCCTGGCTGTGCGGCCAATCCGATTCTTGCTGTTTTGATGTTTTTTTTACTTGCAACTTTTCAGTGCTTTAGGTATTAAATGCTTCTCGCGCCTCACGGTGCGTCAGTGTCAGTCCCTATCGTCTAGCCTGGCCCAGGACACCGCCCTTTCACGGCGGCGACGGGGGTTCGAATCCCCCTGGGGACGCCAAATTCAAAAAAAGCCCTCTGCGAATTCGCAGAGGGCTTTTTTCATGTCGACCGGCCGTTGGGGTTCGAAGCGGCGCGTACACTCTGCGCTTTTCCGTCATCGGCATAAAAAGGCTTTGACATTCCTGGTAAATTTTCTACAGTTCAAGGCAAATTCGTAGCAATCCCTTCTGAAGGTGACATCTTCAGGGGCAACTCTTTCTTCCCTTATTCCTTATTTACAGACAAGACTGATGTGATCATGGCTCAGAAACAATCCCTGGTAGAAATTTATTCCGATGGCGCCTGTTCGGGAAATCCCGGCCCGGGAGGGTACGGCACCATTTTGCGCAGCGGCCGGCATGAAAAAGAATTGTCAGGTTACGATCCGGAAACCACCAACAACCGCATGGAACTGCTTGGCGCCATCCGTGGCCTTGAAGCGTTGAAAAAGCCGTGTCGTGTACGGCTGGTGACCGATTCCCAGTACCTGGTCAAAGGCATGACGGAATGGATCGCCGGATGGCAGAAAAAGGGCTGGAAGAATTCCAAGAAGGAACCGGTGGCCAACCGTGAACTCTGGGAGCGGCTGCTTGAGCTGACGCAGATGCATGATGTTGAATGGGTCTGGGTGAAAGGGCATGCCGGGCACCCCGAAAATGAACGGTGTGATGAACTGGCCCGGCAGGAAATAGAAAAGAATTCTTCCTGATAGAACGTCTGGTTCGCTGGGTAGGCTGAAAAAAATGTTTATCGCTCTTCTCTGAATTAACAGGAATGTGATAAACTTTTCAAGTTATTGATGTTGCCATGCATTAAATACTTTCCCATGTTGCTATAGAGGTCTCATGTCTGTTTCTGCCCAAGCCGCAACAATTGTGACCAATGCCGGCCCTCCAGACCTGGAGGGGTTCATCACCCTCGGCCTTTATACCCTCATCGCCACCGGCCTGATCCTGCTGCTGATGCTGCTCGCCAGGTTCCTCGGCAATCGCACTCATTCGCCGGAAAAAGACGCTCCCTACGAATCGGCGATCACACCGACCGGGGATGCCCGCCTGAAACAGCCGGTTCCTTTTTACCTGGTGGCCATTTTTTTCATCGTGTTCGATGTCGAGGCGATCTTCGTCGTGTCCTGGGCGGTGGCCTACGACCTGCTCGGCTGGGCCGGATTCTGGCAGATAACCTTCTTTATCGTCATTCTCTTCATGGGGCTGGTTTATCTCTGGAAGATGGGTGGCCTCGAATGGGGAACCAAAAGTGAGCGTAGCAGGCACAGGAGAATCGGATGAGTGAAAAACTGCCCCAGGGAGTATTGCTGACGCGTGCCGATGATCTGATCAACTGGGGACGCAAGTACAGTCTCTGGCCGATGTTTTTCGGGCTGTCCTGCTGTTTCGTTGAAATGATGACCAGCATGACGCCGCGCTTTGACCTGGCCCGTTTTGGCGCCGAGGTTCTCCGCGGCACCCCGCGCGAGTCCGATGTCATGATCGTATCGGGAACCCCGTTCAAGAAAATGGGCGCGTCGATCCTCAAGGTCTATGAGCAGATGCCCAACCCGAAATGGGTTATCGCCATGGGCTCGTGCGCCAACTCCGGCGGAATGTACGATGTCTACAGTGTCATGCAGGGGGTGAATCAGATTCTCCCCGTCGACATCTATATTCCCGGTTGCCCCCCCCGCCCCGAAGCGTTTCTGCAGGGGATTCTGGAACTCCAGAAAAAGATTGTCGCCGAAGAGCAGCCGACCCGGAAGGTGCTTGGCATGTCCGGCGGGAGCGAGGGGACCACGGTGCCTCCGTTGGTGGACGGAGAAACGAAAAGCCGTGATACCCGCGGTCCCGGTTACGGCAACAGCCCGATCCGGGGGACCGCACAGCAACCCCCTCATTTCACAACGGATCGCAGCCGCACCACCTGGCGCCCGGCCCAGCCGGTGCAAGTTTTTCCTGCCAGTACCGAGGCTCTTTATCGCCAGGTTGAGGAACGTTTCTCCGGGCGGGTCAGCCATGATTCTCTGGCCGCCGATATGCCGGTCTTGCTCTGTCCGCCCGAGCTGCTCAAAGATCTCCTGAATTTTCTCAAGCATGATCTCAAGCCCGGCTACCAGCGCCTCGAAGACCTGACCGCCGTCGATGAGCGTTACCGCCAGAAGCGTCCGAACCACCAGTTCACCATGGTCTATCACCTGCTTAACTTCAGCGAGCCCGGCTACCTGCGGATCAAGGTTCCCCTGTCTGGGGAATACCCGGAAGCGCCGAGTATCGTTGACATCTGGCCGTCTGCGGGCTGGTATGAGCGGGAAGTCTACGACATGTTCGGGATCACCTTCACGGATCATCCCGACCTGCGCCGGATCCTGATGCCGGAAGACTGGCCGGGTCATCCGCTGCGCAAGGAGCACCCGTCGCGGGCGACGGAGATGGACCCCTTCACTTCCAAGACGGCCCTTGACTATATTCCGCTGGCCGGCGACCGACTGGTGCCCCTGGAAGGCGCCGATGACGGCAGCATGGTTCTCAACCTGGGACCCCACCATCCCGGCACCCACGGCGTGCTGCGTCTGGTTCTGCGCATGAACGGAGAAGAACTGTCCGATATCGATATCGACCTGGGTTACCACCACCGTGGTGCCGAGAAGATCGGGGAGCGGCAGCACTGGGCCCAGTTCATCCCCTATACCGACCGGATTGATTACCTGTCCGGAGTGCAGAACAATCTGGCTTATCTGCATTCTCTGGAAACCATGCTGGGGGTCACTGTACCGACCCGGGCCCAGTATGTCCGGGTGCTGCTGTGCGAGCTGTTCCGGATCTCCAACCACCTGGTCTGGCTCGGTACCTACGCCCACGATGTCGGCGCGATGACTCCGGTCTTCTACTGCTTTGAATCGCGCGAAAAGATCTTCGATATCGTCGAAATGATTACCGGCGGCCGGATGCATCCCTCGTGGTTCCGGATTGGCGGCATCCCCCTCGATCTGCCGGACGGCTGGAAACAACAGGTGGACAAGTTCACCGTCGATTTTGACCGCCGGATCAATGAGCTCGACAGCATGCTGACCGACGGCAAGATTTTCCGCGTCCGTTCTGAAGGGGTCGGTGCCGTATCCATGGCCGAAGCTCTTGACTGGGGCTTCTCGGGGCCCAACCTGCGCGCCACCGGAATGAACTGGGACCTGCGGCGCAACATGCCTTACAGCGGCTACGAGAATTTCGATTTCGAGGTGGTCACGGCAACGGGCGGCGATAACTTTGCCCGCTACCTGGTTCGTCTCGAAGAGATGCGTCAGTCGCTGCGCATTGTCAAACAGGCGGCCAGCGAAATGCCTTCCGGGCGCTGGATGACGGATGATTACCGCTATGCCTATCCGCAACGCCAGGATGGGCTGCATAACATCGAAAGCCTGATTCATCACTTCGTGAATGTCAGCACCGGGATCGCCGCTCCGGTGGGCGAATGTTACCGGGCCACGGAGTCCGGCAAGGGGGAATGCGGTTACTATCTGGTCAGCGACGGAGGCAACAGTGCCTACCGCTGCCGGATCAGAACCCCCTCCTTCGCCCATCTCCAGGCCGTGCCGTGGATCTGCCAGGGGGATCTGCTGGCGGATATGGTCTCGGTGCTGGGGTCGGTTGATTTTGTGTTGGCGGATCTTGACCGCTAGTTGTGGTAGGGGCCGCTTGAGGCGGCGAGGGGGGAGGCAGCGGGGAATGGTTCGAAAGACGGTCCGTCTGCCGGGTTGTCGTTTGGATATTGCTGATCGAAACAAAAACTGTCGAGTTGGAATATTTTTATGGCCAAGATTGAAATGCTGGATGCGAACGGACTGCTGGCGGAAGAGGAACTTGCGGAATTTATCCACCATGCCGGCCAAATTGAACATCCGCGTGAACTGATTATCGATATTCTCCGGGCAATTCAGAAAAACCACGGCTGGGTGCCCGATTCCGGGATCGAGCTGACCGCCCAGATTCTTGGCTTGACGCCTCTGGAAATCGAGGAAATCGCAACCTTTTACGACAAAATCTTCCGAAAGCCGGCGGGGCGGTTCCCCATTCACATCTGTGATTCCATCTGTTGCTGGACCAGGGGCGGGGAAGAGATCGCCGCGTATTTCCAGGAAAAACTTCAGATCGGTTTGGGGGAAACAACCCCGGATGGTTTGTTCACCCTGCTCCCGTCCTGCTGCCTGGGTGGCTGCGGCCAGGCTCCGGGAGTGATGATTCATCAGTCCTTTTACGGTGAGCTGACCCGCGAGAAGGTGGATAAGTTGATTGACGATCTGCGCCAGGAGGCCCAAGGGTGAGCGAGACTCCGCAACTGCTGTTCAAAAATCGCCGTCCCGGTGAGACGGTCTTCATGGAGGGCTACCGGGCGACC
The DNA here is from genome assembly GCA_963677135.2 of Geopsychrobacteraceae bacterium. Lineage (GTDB taxonomy): Bacteria > Desulfobacterota > Desulfuromonadia > Desulfuromonadales > Geopsychrobacteraceae > Seleniibacterium. The sequence continues at coordinate 22,139 of CAXXLS010000011.1, forward strand.
GGAGGCTATCAGGCTCTCGAGAAAGCGTTCCGGGAGATGTCTCCCGGCGAGCTGCGTGAACTGGTCAAGGCGGCCGGGCTGCGTGGCCGCGGCGGCGCCGGTTTCCCGACCGGCGTCAAATGGACCTTTTTCCCGTCTGATGCTCCCGGTCCCAAGTACCTGGTCTGCAACTGTGACGAGATGGAACCGGGCACCTACAAGGACGGTGTTCTGCTCATGGCGGATCCGCATCAGCTGGTTGAAGGGATGATCGTTTCCGCTTTTGCCCTCCAGACCGATGTCGGCTACATCTTCATCCGCTACGCCTACGAAAAACAGGCCGAGAACCTGCGCCGGGCCATCGCCGAGGCGAAAGAGGCCGGGTTTATCGGCAAGAACATCCTGGGCAGTGGCTTCGATTTCGAGCTTCACGTCCACGGCAGTGCCGGGCGCTACATCCTCGGCGAGGAGACCGCCCTGCTCAACGGGCTGGAAGGTCAGCGGCCCAATCCGCGGCTGAAGCCGCCGTTCCCGGCCACCCGGGGGCTGTTCGGCAGACCGACGACGGTCAACAATGTCGAAACCATTGCCAATATTCCCCATATCATCGCTGGCGGGGCCGAATGGTTCCGTGGCCTGGCCATGACCCCGGAGGGTTCAGGAACCAAGCTGTTCGGTCTTTCCGGACACCTGAATCGGACCGAATGTTTCGAGCTGCCGGTCGGTATCACTCTGCGCGAGGTTGTGGAGACCTGCGGCCAGGGGGTCTGGCAGGGGCGTTCTTTCAAGGCCTGTCTGCCGGGCGGGGCGTCCACCCCCTACCTGACTCCCGAACATATGGACGTCGCCCTCGATTTCACCTCTTTGGAAAAGGTCGGCAGCCGATTCGGAACCGCCGGCGTGACGGTTTTTGACGATCGCACCTGCATGGTCGCCGCCACTTTGAACCTGATTCGTTTTTTCGCCCGTGAGAGCTGCGGCTGGTGCACCCCCTGTCGAGACGGTCTGACCATGGTGCGCTGGCTGCTGGAAACCATAGACAGTGGCAAGGGGACCCCGGAACACCTGGACATGCTCAAGGATCAGCTCAAGAATATCTCCGGCAACAGTTTCTGTGCCCTGGCAGAAGGGGCGATGGGGCCGGTCGCCGGGTTGCTGACCCATTTTGAGCAGGAAATTGTAGATCACATCGAGAAGGGCTGTTGCCCGTTCAGACGATAACGAATATGCCGACACTGACGATTGACAATCAGACCATTACCGTCCCTGAAGGAAAGACCGTTCTCGAAGCCGCCGAAGAACTGGGAATCGTCGTTCCTCATTTCTGTTACCACAAGGAGCTCGGTGCCGTCGGAGCCTGCCGGATGTGCGCGGTCACCGTCCATGAGGGCAGCTTCAAAGGGCTCAAGATGTCCTGCCTCATCAAGGTCGAGGACGGGATGGTGGTGACCACCAACGATGAGCGTTCCGAAACCTTTCGAAAGCGGGTGGGCGAGTGGCAGATGATGAACCACCCCCATGACTGCCCGGTATGCGACGAAGGGGGCGAATGTCAGCTGCAGGAAATGACGATTGCGGCAGGTCACGGCCAGAGACGTTACGACGGTCCCAAGCGCACCTACAACAACCAGGATCTCGGGCCCTTCATCGCCCAGGAGATGAATCGCTGTATCCAGTGCTACCGCTGCGTCCGGACCTACCAGGATTTTTGCGGCGGGCGGGATTTCGGCGTCCTGGGATCGCGCAACCGGGTGTTCTTCGGACGTTTTAAGGATGGCATGCTGGAAAGTGATTTCTCCGGCAATATCGTCGATGCCTGTCCTACCGGGGTGTTCACCGACAAGACCTATCGCTTCAAGTCGCGGTTCTGGGATCTTCAGGAAGCCCCATCGGTCTGCCCCCACTGCTCCCTGGGGTGTGCGACGGTTCCCGGCGGGCGTTACCGTGAGATGCAACGGGTGCGCGGTGGCGAGAATCCGGAAGTCAACGGGGCGTTTATCTGTGACCGGGGCCGCTTCGGCAGCTCCTATGCCAATCATCCCCAGCGCCCCCGCCGGGCCCGTATCGATGAGCAGCAGGTCAGTGTTCCTGACGCCCTGTCCCGCTTGAATCAGCAGGCCCGGGATACCGTTCGTCAGCACGGTCGGGAGGCGGTTCTGCTGGTCGGGTCGGAGCGGGCCTCCCTGGAAGCCAATTGGCTGCTGCAGCAGTGGGCCAGGGAGCTCGGTTGCCAGCCGCCGGTGCTGAACCCCCATGGGCCTGGGCAGGCGGCTGCCGCCGTTGCCGCCTTCGACCTGTCCGATCGTCTGGCCAGCCTGCGCCAGATTCGGGAAAGCGACCTGGTGGTGGTTGTCGGTGCCGATCCGCTGGCCGAGGCCCCCATGCTGGCCGTTGCGCTGCGTCAGACGGTACGCAACGGCGGGCAGGTTATGGTCTACGATCCCCGCCCCGTGGAACTGCCCTTCTGTTTCGATCATCAGCGGTTGAGCCCGACGGAGCTTTACAATTTTATTCTGGACGGTGGTGACGAGGGGATGCATGTGCGCGATCTTCTCAAAAAAGCCGAGCGCCCGGTCCTGGTCGGCGGTGGCCTGATGGGCGCAACGGGCCTGCAGCAGCTTCACAAGCTGGCGCTGCTGGTTTCCAATGACGACCGGCCCTGCCTGGTGCATCCACTGCTGGGTGGCCCGAACAGCTTTGGCACGGCCCTCCTCGCCGACGGTGAAACCGAGGACCTGATTGCGCGGCTGGAATCCGGCGCGGTTAAAATGCTGGTCTGCCTGGAGAATGATCCTCTGGTTGAGGCCCCGGCGCGGGAGCGTTTCGCGGCGGCCCTGACCCGGCTCGACAACCTGGTGGTCTGTGATTATCTGGATACCGAACTCGCCGGACAGGCCAACCTGTTCATTCCGACCCGGACGCCCCTTGAAACCGCCGGGACCTTCATCAACAACGAAGGGCGCATGGTTTGTTACGAGCCGGTCATGGAACCGGGGATCGCCCTGAAGGACTGCCTGGAAGACGGTCATCCGTCACGGCGGTTCTCCTCCACGACGCCGGGGGGTGAACCCTGGGCCGCGGTGGCTGTGCTGCAGAATCTGCTCGGCCGGGACGCTGGCGGCCTGGCTGACGTGCGCCGGGACCTGGCCGGGCAGGTCGCCCGTCTGGCGGCTCTTCCAGACCTGGTGGCCGGGACCGCGGGATTCAGAGTTTCTGCCGTTCCCGCCCTCGATCGTGCCGCCGTAAAGGTGCCCGAACAGCCGGCCGGTTCTCTCCAGCTGATCGTCACCCCCGCCCGCTATGGCAGTGATCTGCTCAGCCGTGCGTCTGACAAGCTGGAACCCCGCTTCCCTGATACGGCAAGAGCCCTGATGCACGGCAGCGACGCGGCCCGCCTCGGTCTGGTCGACGGGGACCGCATTATGATCGATTCGGACCTGGTCAGCATGGCTCTGCCGGTCCGGTGCTGTGAGGATATGGCTGGAAATTGCGTCATTCTGGAAAATTCACCTGCGCTGCCCAGCCCGGTGCCCAGGTCGGGAATCGCGTTCTGTCTGATCAGCAAGGAGGTTGCCGATGACTGATCCGGTGCTGACGTTGGCGTTGATCCTGGTCAAGCTGATCGCGATTTTTGGCGTGGTCCTGTCCATGGCTGCCTACCTGGTTCTCGCCGAGCGCAAAATTCTCGGCCGGATGCAGTTGCGCTACGGCCCCAACCGGGCCGGGCCGTTTGGCATGCTTCAGCCTCTGGCCGACGTGATCAAGCTGATCACCAAGGAAGACTTTGTTCCTGCCGATGCCGACCGCTGGCTGTTCCTGATCGCTCCGGGCATCTCGGCAGTGACGGCGCTGCTGACCTTTGCCGTGGTCCCCTTCGGACCGCCCCTGACCGTTTTCGGTAAAGAGTTGCCGATGGTGGTGATCGACCTGAATGTCGGGGTCCTTTACTTTCTCGGTCTGTCGTCCCTGGCCGTCTACGGGGTGACCCTCGGGGGCTGGGCCTCTAACAGCAAGTATGCGCTGATCGGCAGTATCCGCGGATTGTCGCAGCTGATCAGTTACGAGCTGTCCATGGGACTGTCGGTGGTGCCGGTCATCATGATGGCCCGATCCTTCTCCCTGACCGATATCGTCATGGCTCAGGAAAAACTGCCCTTCCTGCTGTTGAACCCGGTGGCGTTCCTGATCTTCCTGATCTGTATTTTCGCCGAGAGCAAGCGGATTCCCTTTGACCTTCCCGAAGCCGAGAACGAGCTGGTGGCAGGGTTTCATACCGAATATTCGGGTATGCGTTTCGGCCTTTTCTTTGTCGGCGAATATATCAATATGGTCATTCTCGGCTCCATGGTCACCGTGTTCTTTCTGGGGGGCTGGCATGGTCCCTGGCTGCCCGGAGTGGTCTGGTTTATTATCAAGGTTCTGATGGTCAGTTTCTTTTTCATCTGGACGCGGGCCAGTCTGCCGCGTCTGCGCTACGACCAGTTGATGCATTTCGGCTGGAAGTTTCTGTTGCCGGTTTCGCTGCTGAACGTACTGGTGACCGGCGCAATATTGCTGGGAATAGGCTAAACGATGCATATCTGGCGAGATATTCGAGGAACGCTGCAGCCTTTCTGGGTGACTTTGCGGAATATGTTCCGTAAACCGGTGACGCAGCTTTATCCGGAAGAAAAACCGCAGCTGGCGGCCCGCTACCGGGCCAGGTTGATGCTGACCCGGGATCCCGACGGTAACGAACGGTGCGTCGCCTGTCATCTCTGCAGTGCCGCCTGCCCGGTCGACTGTATTTCCATGCAGGCTGCCGAAGCCGAGGATGGCCGGCGTTACGCCGAGTGGTTCCGTATCAATTTCACCCGCTGTATTTTCTGCGGTTTGTGTACCGAGGCCTGTCCGACCCTGGCGATCCAGGTGACCGGCGATTTTGAACTGGCCGGGCGGGATCCGCTGAAGCTGGTCTATGAAAAAGAGGATCTGCTGGTCGATCATTGCGGACAGAACGATGACTACAACTTCTATCGGCAAAGCGGAATCGGGGTTGCCGCCCCGCGCGGTGGCAACCCGACCGAATCCCGACCGGTTGATGCAAAGGATCTGCTGCCATGACAGCGACAGTGGCGTTTTATTTTCTGGGAACGGTCATGATCGTGGCCACCTTTCTGGCCATTGTTCAGAAGAATCCGGTTCATTCCGTCCTTTACCTGGTGAACAGTTTCTTCGCTCTGGCCCTGATGTTCTATCTGCTTGGCGCGCCTTTGATCGCGGCTTTTGAAATCATCATTTATGCCGGGGCGATCATGGTCCTGTTCATGTTCATCATCATGATGCTCGAGCTGTCCCCAACCAGCGGTCCGTCGCGCCTTGCCCCCACCGGGAAACAGTGGGTCCCAATGCTGCTGGTGGCCGCGGCGCTGGCTGTCTGCACCCTGCTGCTGACCGGAATCGATGCGACCACGGCCCAGGGGGTGCCGCGCTGGCACGCGACCCCGCGCGATTTCGGCTATGCCCTCTTCAAGGAATATGCGCTGGCAGTTGAAATCGCCTCCTTCCAGTTGCTGTTCGCCGCCGTCGGGGCCTTTTATGTCGGCCGGCCGGTATCCAGAAACCGTCGGAAGGAGGGAGTATGATCGTTCCCATCGAGCATCTGCTTGTCATCTCCACGATCTTGTTCGTCCTGGGCCTGTCCTGTGTCGTGGTGCGGCGCAGCCTGATCATGATTCTGATCGGTGCCGAAATCATGCTCAACGCCGTTGCGCTGACCCTGGTCGGAGCCTCCGCTTTGTGGCAGCAGATCGACGGACAGATCATGGTCCTGTTCCTGATGGCCATGACCTCTGCGGAGGTCTCCATATCGTTGGCCATGGTCGTGTATCTGCAGCGTCGTAAGAACACTGTTGACATTCGAGCTTTTAACGAAATGAGGGGCTGATGAGTGTGCTGTTGACCCTGACCTTACTGCTGCCGCTGATCGGCGGTGTCGTGAATGCCTGCGTCGGCAACCGGCTTCCCAGACCGGTGCCGGTGATCATTGCCTGCGGCAGTGTCATTGCGAGTTTTCTCGCCTGTCTCGGCAGTCTGTCCGGGGCTTCGGGCGAAGGCCTGCGGGTTGTGCTGTTCTCCTGGTTGAGCAGTGGCGGTTTCCAGGCCGATATCGGCCTGCTTTTCGATCCCCTGGCGGCCATCATGACCCTGATGGTGACCGGAGTAGCCAGCCTGATTCATCTTTATGCGGTCGGCTATATGGAGGAGGATCCGGATCAGACCCGGTTTTTCGCCCTGCTGAATCTGTTTGTGTTCGCGATGCTCACCATCATTCTGGCCGACAATCTGCTGCTCATGTTTCTCGGCTGGGAAGGGGTCGGTTTCTGCTCCTACGGGCTGATCGGGTTCTGGTACAGCAAGACCGAAAATGCCTCTGCCGGACGCAAGGCCTTTATTGTCACCCGGATCGGCGACCTGTTCTTCACCGTCGCCGTGCTCTGGCTGTTCAAGCTGTTCGGAACCATCGGCATTGAGGCCATCAACGGCCGGGTCAGTGAATTGGCCCCCCTGACGGTGACCCTGCTATCCCTGTTGCTGCTGGGAGGCGCCTGCGGCAAGAGCGCCCAGTTGCCGCTGATGACCTGGCTGCCCGATGCCATGGCCGGTCCGACGCCGGTTTCCGCACTGATTCATGCGGCAACCATGGTGACAGCCGGGGTCTACCTGCTGTGTCGAATGTTTCCGCTGGTTTCCCTGTCACCGACGGCCCTGGCCGCGATTGCCCTGGTCGGGGTGCTGACGGCTCTGTATGCGGCAACCTGCGCCCTGGGTCAGCGGGAGATCAAGAGGGTGCTCGCCTACTCGACCATGAGCCAGGTCGGCTACATGTTTCTGGCCGTGGGCGTGGGCAGCGTCTCCGCGGCCATGTTCCATCTTCTGACCCACGCCTTTTTCAAGGCGCTGCTGTTCATGGCCGCCGGGTGTGTCATCAACCTGGCGGGGCACGAAAATGACATTTACCTGATGGGGGGAATGCGGAAACGCTCCCGGACGGTTTTCTGGCTGTTCCTGGCCGGGCTGGTCTGTTTGGCCGGAGCTCCCCTGACCGGCGGTTTCTTTTCCAAGGATCTCATCCTGGCGGCGGCCTTTGCCAAGGGAACTCCCTTCTATCTGGGAGTGTACGCCCTGGGAATCGTCACCGCCGGGATCACCTCGTTTTACAGTTTCAAGTTGGGATACCTGGTCTTTGGCGGAGACTATCGGGGGGACGAGCTTCCCCATGAACTGCCGGGGCTGATGAAGTGGCCGCTTCTGCCCCTGGCGTTCCTGGGGCTGGCCGGTGGCCTGCTCAATCTGCCCCACCTGTTCGGCGGCCACTCCTGGCTGTCCGGCTGGTTGCACAGAGAGCATGACATTGTCGAACTCTCGGCCTTTGTCGAGTACCGACTCATCGGTCTGGCCGTTGCCGTTTTCCTGATCGGCTGGGCGCTGGCTCACCTGCGCTATTTCCGTTTCGTGGAACGCCATATCGGCGGGGTGGGGGCCTTTCTGCTCGCCGGCTGGCGTTTCGATGCTCTTTTCGACCGGTTTCTGCTGCGGCCGTTCTATCAGCTCTGCCGCTTCTGCTGGCAGGGAATTGAAGTGGGACTGGTCGATGGGCTGCTGACCGGGTTTGCCAAAACCTTCATCGGCTGGGGAGAGTCTCTCAGGCTTCTGGCCAATGGCCGGATATCCAGCTATCTGCAGGGTTTCGTGTGGGGCCTGCTGATCATCGTCGGCTGGTTTCTTCTGCGGGCCGTAGCGTAAGGGCATTGGGATATGATGACTGCTGATACTCTGACATCGTCACCTCTTTTGAGCTTGCTGCTGATTGTCCCGGTTGCCGGGGCGTTCGGCTGTGTCCTGACCTATCGTAACCCGACGGTCAGTCGCTGGATCGCTCTGGCCGCGGCAGGGCTCACCCTGGTTCTGAGCCTGACCGGTTTCTCCGCCGAGACCGGTTCCGGGGGCTGGCTCCACTATACGGACCATGCCTGGATCGACGCCTTTCATATCCGTTACACCCTGGGAATGGACGGTATTTCCCTGCTGCTGGTCATTCTGACGGCATTCCTGCAGCTGGCAGCGATTCTCGTGGCCTGGGACCAGGATAAATATCCGGCTTGCTTTTTCGCCCTCCTCCTGATTCTTGAAACGGGAATCATTGGGGTGTTTCTGGCCCTGGATCTGATCCTGTTCTATCTGTTCTGGGAACTGATGCTGATCCCGTCCTTCTTCCTGATCGGGGTGTGGGGCCATACCCGAAGGGTCCAGGCCGCAGTCAAGTTTTTCCTGTTCACCCTGGGGGGCAGTCTGTGCATGCTGCTTGCCATGATCGGACTTTACCTGATTCACGGGGCCCAGACCGGCAGCTACACCTTCGCTCTTGAGGCCCTGAAAAACACCAACCTGGATTTCGGCTACGAAGTGCTTTTCTACCTCTGTTTCCTGGCGGCTTTCGCCGTGAAGGTTCCCCTGTTTCCGTTTCACAGCTGGTTGCCGGATGCGCACGGCGAGGCTCCTGTGGCCGGCTCTGTCGATCTGGCCGGCCTGCTGCTCAAGACCGGGGTGTACGGCCTGATCCGTTTTGCTTTTCCGCTGTTTCCCAACGCGGCCAGAGAATCGCTGCCGCTGCTGGCCATTCTGGCCCTGGTCGGATTGTTCTACGCGGCCTGGATTGCCTACCTCCAGACCGATATCAAGAGGATTGTCGCCTACTCGTCCATTTCCCACCTGGGATTTGTCGTCCTCGGACTGGCCGCCTGGACCCAGACGGCCTGGGAGGGCAGCCTGTTGCTGATGATCAATCACGGGGTGACCACCGGTGCCATGTTCATCGCCATCGCCATGTTTCATCGCCGTACCGGCACCCGGGATATTGGCAGGCTTGGCGGGCTGTGGAAAAGCCAGCCCAACCTTTCCGCGTTCTTTCTGTTGTTCAGCCTCGCGTCCCTCGGTCTGCCGGGATTGGCCAACTTCGCCGGTGAAGTCCTGGTCCTGATCGGAACCTTTACGGTACAACCCGTCTGGGCCACACTGGCCGTTGCCGGCGTGCTCTTTTCCGCCGTCTATATTCTGAGAATGGTTCAGGGGACGATCTGGGGACCTTCATGTGAACCTTTTCAGCGCCAGGACCTGTCCGGCCGGGAGTGGCTGATCCTGATCCCGATGGCCGTTCTGGTCGTTGTCCTCGGTTGTTACCCCCAACCTCTGCTCGAACAATTGCAGGGGCCGGTTAGCCTGCTGCTGAAAACCGGAGGCCTGCCATGAGTCTTGCCGCTATTCAATCGCTGTTGCCGCAAATTATTCTGGCCCTCGGCGCGACGGTCGTTCTGATGCTCGCGGCCTGGTTCCCGGGGCGCCGCCTGTGGATTTATGTCGGAGTCGCCATTGCCCTGAGTGCGGGGCTGTGCTCGGCGCTGTATCACCCGGCGCTGGCGGAGATCGGCGGCATGTTCGGCACCTCGGTCTACGCCAGATTTGCGGCCGTCGTCTGGTCTGTTCTTGTCGCCATGACGCTGTTCCTTTCCCGCCGTTATGTCGAGGCCAACCGGTTCAGTGGCGGCGAATATACGGCGCTGCTCCTGTTTGCCGGAGCTGGAATGGGGCTGCTCAGCGCGGCCACGTCCCTGCTGGGGGTATTTCTGGGATTGGAAACCTTTACCCTGGTCCTTTACATCCTGATCGCTTTCAACCGCGAGGATGACCGGGGTGCTGAAGCCGGGCTGAAATATCTGGTCTTCGGTGCCGTCGCTACCGGTTTTATCGCCTTCGGTATCGCCCTGATCTACACGGCCTCGGGATCCTTTCATCTGACCGAGGCGTTCGCCGCGCTGCAGGTTGACGGCCGATTACGGCCTCTCGGACTGGCCGGCTGGGCCATGCTGCTGGTCGCTATCGGCTTTAAAATCTCCCTGGTTCCTTTTCATCTCTGGACACCGGACGTTTACCAGGGGGCGCCAGCTCCCATCAGCGGACTGCTGGCCACCGCGGCCAAGGGTGCCGTACTTGTCGCATTTCTGCCCCTGCTGAATCTGCTTGGCGATACCGGCAGTGATGTGAAATCCGCCCTTTGGATGATGGCGATCATCACCATGCTGACAGGAACCTTTGTCGCTCTGCCGCAGACCAACATCAAAAGAATGCTGGCCTATTCCTCGGTTGTGCATATGGGCTACCTGATCATGGCCTTGCTGGTCGGCGGTGTCGATGGGGGCAAAGCGCTACTCTTTTATCTGATCGTTTACAGCCTTGCGACCTTCGGCGCTTTTGCCGTGGTGACCTCTTTTTCTTCAGAATCCGGTGAACGTCAGGATTACGACGATCTGCGGGGGCTTGGTTATCTCTACCCGCGGCGAGCCATTGCCATGGCCGCATTCATGTTTTCCCTGGCGGGAGTTCCGCCATTGGCCGGTTTCTTCGCCAAATTCAGCCTGTTTCGTGCGGCCCTGGGACATGGCTACGGAGAGCTTGCCGTCATCGGTATCTTCAGTTCCCTGGTGTCCGTATACTATTATCTGCGGCCGGTCATCGTCTTGTTCATGAAGGATCAGCAGACTTATCTAGAGGAGCATGAGGGGTCCGCCGAGGAATACCTGCTGGTGGCCGGTTGTGCTTGCGCCGTGTTGATTCTCGGGCTCTATCCGACGCCCTTGTTTCGGCTGGTCGCCGCGATATTTTAAACCACGTTGTCCGCTTGAGCGTTTCGGTGGGGTAGGGGCATGACAAGCCAGGAGCAATTGAACCGCTTTTTTCAATCACAGGCCTATGCCGTGGTCGGCGTCTCGGCAAAGCGAGACAAGTTCGGCTACAAGGTCTTCACCTGTTATCGCCAGCATCACTACGAGACGATTCCCGTTCATCCGACTCTTCAGGAACTTGACGGCGTTGCCTGCGTTCCTTCCGTAACCGAGCTTCCGGACTCGGTAATCAGCATCTCCGTCATCACGCCACCCCAGGTGACGGAAAAAGTTGTTCGGCAGGCTGCGGAGCGAGGAATCAGAAATATCTGGATGCAGCCTGGAGCGGCCAGTGACGATGCCGTGGCCTTCTGCCGCAGTCAGGGGATCAACGTCATTGCCGACGGGACCTGCCTGCTGGTGGTTCTCGGGTGCGAGACTCATTGAAACACGGTACTGGATTTTATAACCTGTCTGAATTATTCTTTTACCGGTTCCTGTTCAAGGATCAGGTATCCCTGCTTTTTTATGTACCTTCAGCAACGCTTCTGGTAGATTCCAGATATTCAGAAAAATACATAGATGAACGCTTCGCTCCCGGTGCAGAGAGTGGCGCGTGCCTGGCCGTGACGGCGCTGCTGCCAGGATATCACCGCAAAATCGGATAGCTCGGCATGAACATGTTCAGCGATTTTGAGTCGATTATCAAAAATATGGGGGAATTGCCCCCTTCTCCGATTGTGGCAACGAAAATTCTCGAATTGCTGCGCAAACCGGACCTCAAGATCAAGGATCTCGCCAATGCGGTCTCCCTTGATCCGGTTATCTCCGCACGGCTGCTGCGCATGGCCAACTCGGTCTTTTATCAACAGGTCAAGCAGGTCAGTTCCGTCGATCGGGCGATCATCGTCATCGGTGAAGACGCCCTGAAAAATATGGCCCTTGAATATAGTCTGCGCAGCACCCATAAAACATATGGTATTATTGAACGAAAATTGTGGGAAAATTCCATCGGCTGTGCGGTGGCCTGCCGAATGATCGCCGAGAAGGTCACTGATCTTGACAAGGGGGAAGCGTACCTGGCCGGACTGCAGCACCATATTGGCAAGGTGCTGATGCTGAATCGGGACAAAGATCTTTACCGCCAGGTTCTGAAGATCGTGGAAGAGGGAAAAGGACAGTTGCGCGATGTCGAACGGGGGTTGTTCGCCTATTCCCATGAGATGGTCGGGGCCGCGCTGCTCGATTACTGGAACTATCCGAAGCGGATTGTCGATGCGACCCTTTATCACCACGATTTTGAAGGGCTGCTCGAGACCGATCCGGTCGTCTACAGGCTTTGCGCGGTCCTCTACCTGGCCAGCGACTTCTGTCGCCATTTCGGGATTGGTTATGCCGAGGAAGAACCGATCGACCTGGCCATCAGCAGGGGGGCTCTGGCTCTTGAGGCCAACCCGATGCTGGTCGATGACCTGGTTGCAAAATTTTATCCTGAATTTATCAAAGAGCGTAAGCTGTTTCTTTCGTAGCGGCTTGCGGAGAGTCGGAGGGTGGAGACAGGCAGGTGCGGCAGAGTGGGATCGTCCGGCCCTGCGTGGTTAATCTGTATTGATTTGAAATCATTATTCGGTGGGATGAAGACAAGGAGTTGAGCTTATGTGCAAGAAAATTTTCGTTGCAGCAACGGGGCAGAACTGTGGAAAGACAACGACCAGCGTGTCGTTGTTGCATCTTGCTCGAAAAAAATATAAACGGGTCGGGTTCATCAAGCCCTTCGGCCCGAAAAGAACGTCCTACCTGGGGCGTTCCGTCGATGTCGACGCGGCTCTGATCGCTCATGTCTATGACATGGATGACAAACTTGAGCTGATGTCTCCGGTCGTTCTCGACCAGTACACGACCCGCGATTTTCTTGAGAATCGCAAAGACCCCCAGGTCTATCTCGACAAAATCGTCAAGGCCGTCGACACCCTGGAAAAAGACTGTGACTTTCTGATTATCGAGGGGGCCGGGCACAGCGGCGTCGGTTCCGTCATGGGCATGAATAACGCCCAGCTTGCCAGCTGGCTGGAAGCTCCCGTGCTGATGGTGACCGGCGCCGGGGTCGGAAACGTCATCGATGTGGTTCACCTGAACCTGGCCCTGTTCAAGGAGTTCGGTACCGAGGTCAGAATGATCCTGCCCAACAAGCTGGTGAGCAGCAAGCGGAAAAGAACGCTCAAGTATCTTGAGATGGCCTTTGAGGATACCGACCTGAAGGTTGTCGGGGGATTCAACTATTCGCCGATCCTGGCCGATCCGACCCTGAAATACCTTTCCGAACTGCTGAAGCTCGATCTTCATGGCTCCAAGAACCAGTACAGCCGCATCGTCCATAACGTCCAACTTGCGGCCCCGGCGACCCAGCGGGTTGTCGATCTGCTCAAAGATTCCAGCCTGGTCATCGTCACCAGCAGCCGTGATGAAGTCCTGGTCATGCTGTCTACGCTTTATCACATGAAGGAATATCGCAAGAAGATTGCCGGCCTGGTGATCGTCGGGGTGACTCCTGTGGCCGACATCGTTCAGAAGGTTATCGACGATTCCGGGATCCCATACATGAGGACGCCGGCCACTACCGCCGAGGTGTACACCTGCATCCGCGAAGACGTCGCCAAAATCGGTGTGGACGACGAAGAGAAAATCGAACTGGTTCAGCGTCTTGCCGAATCGGAACTGGATTTCGATCTGATCGATTCCATTTTTTAACTGCGCGAGGTCGCTGCGGCCTGTTCGCTGAACACCTAAAGTCATGATGGAGAACCCGGTTCATGGGGCTGTTTGGAAAACTATTTGGAGGAGGTCCGTCTCTGGACCGGTTGCGCAGAGCAGTGCAACAGAAACGTTACGCCGATGCCAGGATCCTGGCGGAAGAACTGCTGTCTCAGGATCTTGACGAAAGGGAAAAACAGGACATTCTGCCCCTGGCGGCCGAGGCTGGCGATCAACTCGCCCGCATGAATTTCGAAGAGGGACTCGGCTTTCAGCGTAATGGCCAGTTTGAACAGGCCATGGAATACCTGCAGCTGGCCAGCGAGCTGGTCCACAGTGACAGTTTGCGCGATGAGATCAGCGCGGCCATGGGGCCGCAGCCTGATCCGACGGACGCTTTTCCCCGGGAGAATGCTGCAACGGCCGACCGCACCGATGGCCCAGGACCCGCTTTCGGGGAGGATGATCTGCAGCTCGATCTGATTCTGACCAGCTATCCGGAGGAGCTGCGCCAGCGGTATGAAGTGAAAAGCCCCCTTTTTAAAAAGGCTTTTTTGCAGACCCATTCCGGGGACGACCGGGCGGCCCTCGACAGTTGGCTGAAGGTTCCCGACCAGGAGCGTGATGAGCTCTACTTCTTTGAGCTGGGATCCCTGTACGGTCGCAGCGGGGCTTTGACCGACGCTCGGACCTGTCTGGAGGAGGCGGTTAAAAAGAACCCTCAGATGGCTCTTGCCATCGAAGCCCTGGTGACGATCCTGCTTGGTCTCAAGGAGTTTGAAGCCGCGGAGAAAATTCTTCGTTCCCTGCTGGAAGAGGGTATGAATCCGCGTTTCTGCCACGCCCAGTTGACCTACCTGTATGCCAGTCAGGGAGAATTCGAAAAGGCGGCTCGGGAAGCGCGCCTTGGCCTGACCGTTCAGAACGGTGATCCTGCCTTTCTGCAACTTGCGGCGCAGGTTTTTGAGCAGCTGTCCGCCTTCGACGAGGCGGAGACGGCCCTCAAGAGAATCCCGGCGGGAGGTTGCTGCGGCGGAATCAGTCTGCCGCTGGCGGAATTCTGGCTGCGGCGGAACAAGGAGCTTGGCAGAATTCTCGACGTCTTTAATGCCGCCTGTCGTGAAGATCCGGAGAATCCTCGCTGGCAATTGCGGGCGGCGCAGACCTACCTGGCGCGGAACTGGCGCAAGGATGCCCTCAAGCTGTTCAGGAAAGTCGTCGGTGATCCCCGCCTTGATCCGGACCTCGCCGAGGAAGCTGCCAGACAATTGGCACTGCTGCAGGAATAATCATGCCGGAGATCTCGGAAATCAGGGGTTACCTGGAGACCCACGGGATTGAGGTCTGGGAATATGAACAGGAGACCGCGACGGCCGCTACGGCAGCCGCCGCGGTCGGTTGTTCGGTTGCCGAAATAGCCAAAACCCTGCTGTTTATTGTTGGAGGAACGGCTGTCGCCGTGGTGACCTGCGGCGATATGAAGGTCAAAAGTTCCCGCCTGAAAAAAGCCTTCCAGTTGTCCGGCAAGGTGAAACTGCCGGAAGCCCGGGACGTTCAGCTCCATACCGGCTACCAACCCGGTGGGGTCTGCCCCTTTCTGCTGCCGGACACTCTTCCCCTGCTTCTTGATGAGTCCCTGAAGCGTTTTCCGGTCGTTTATGCCGCCGCCGGGAACAGTCATTCCGCGGTACCGATCTCGGTGGCCCAGCTGCAGGCTCTGACCGGTGCGGATCTGGCCGACATCTGCGACCCGGCCTGAGTCGCCGGTCCGGCAGCGGGGTTTTCCTGCCGCGGGCAACCAAGAAAATGGCCCGGAGGGGTTGATTTCCACCGGCAGACATGTAACCCTGCATAACTGAAGCAAAAGCACGACCCGGTTCCGGGACGGAGCTTACCAGGAAATACTCAAATCAACAGGAGAAGACATGACAGTTGTAGCAGGCAACAAGGTGAAATTACACTATACCGGAACCCTCGATAACGGCGAAGTTTTTGACAGTTCGCGCGGAAAAGATCCGTTTGAGTTCGAGGTCGGTGCCGGTCAGGTTATTCCGGGTTTCGATCAGGCCGTTCTCGGTATGAACGTTGGTGATACCAAGAAGGTGCGGATTCCGGAAGAGGACGCCTACGGAGCCTACAACGAGGAAATGGTTTTTGGTGCCGATCCCAATCAGTTTGAAGAGGGACTTTCTCCCAAGATCGGGCAGCAGTTCCAGACCCAGATGCCTGACGGCACCCCCTTGCTGCTGACCGTCAAGGAAATTGCGGCTGATGGCAAAATCATGCTTGACGCCAATCATCCCATGGCCGGAAAAGCTCTCAACTTTGACCTGGAACTGATCGAAATCAACTAAAGATTTCTGATTGCTCCGGCAAGTTCAAAACCGCAGAATTGCAGTGTTGAAAGATCCGTCTTTTTTACTGTAGTCTGCGGTTTTTTTTTGAGGAGTGACCATTTTGCGAAAAATCATCCATATCGACATGGATGCCTTTTACGCCTCTGTCGAACAGCGGGACAATCCCGAACTCAGAGGACGTCCTGTCATTGTCGGAGGCGACCCTCACGGTCGGGGCGTTGTTGCGACCTGTTCCTACGAAGCGCGTCGTTTCGGCATCCATTCGGCGATGTCGGCAGCGCGGGCTTTCAGACTTTGCCCCCAGGCCATCTTTGTCCGGCCCAGATTTCCTGTCTACCGCGACGTGTCGCGTCAGATCCGCGAGATCTTTCTGGGTTATACGGAGTTGGTCGAACCGCTGTCCCTCGATGAAGCCTATCTGGATGTGACCGAGAATAAAGCAGGCATTCAGTCTGCGACCTGGATCGCTCAGGAGATCCGCCGCAAGATTTTCCAGGAGACCCGCCTGACCGCTTCGGCAGGCGTGTCCTATAATAAATTTCTGGCCAAGATCGCGTCTGATGTGAAGAAGCCCGATGGTCTGACGGTCGTCACACCGGAGCAGGCATTGCCGTTTATTGCCGATCTGCCCATCAGGCGGTTTCATGGCGTCGGCCGGGTCACCGAAAAGAAAATGCAGCGGCTGGGCATCGCCACGGGGGCTGATTTACGGCAATTTCCCCTGGAGAGACTGACCCAGGTTTTCGGCAAGGCTGGAGCCTATTATTACCATATCGCCAGGGGCATCGATGACCGGCCCGTGGTTCCCGACCGGGTGCGCAAATCGATCGGCAAGGAAACGACCCTCAGTGAGGATCTTGCCGATCGCAGCCAGATGCTGACCATCATCGGGGACCTGGCGGGAAAGGTCGGGGCGTTGCTCGAAGCGGCCCAGACCAGCGGTCTCACCTTGACCCTTAAGGTCAAATACGCCGATTTTCAGATCGTCACTCGGAGTACCAGCCGGGATCAGCCGATTCAGAGTGGCGCTGACATTCTCGCCCTGGCTGAAGATCTGCTCGCCAAAACGGACGCGGGCGAAAGAGCCGTGCGGCTGCTGGGTGTGACGATCTCCAACCTGACCACCGAGTTGCCCGCCCCCGCCATCGATCAGCTTGAACTGCCTTTCTAGCTCCCATCATTTCACCCGGGCACTGTTTTTTCGCGACCTCGCTGGCGTATAATTTTCGAGAGCAAGGCCGAGGCCAAGGCGCGAAGGCCTGCTCAGGTCCTCGCCTCCTGCGAGTGGACTTTGATCCCTTGGCTGTGGCGTAGAGGAACGGCGGGAAATAGCCGCGGGCAATTTACAAATCTTTACGTCTTATATATTCGGAATGTGATATATATTGCCGAACTTCAAAGGAGCATCGACCATGAACATGCGAAAAGTGACATCTTTAACCGCTTTAATATCCTTCGTTCTGCTGATGCTGACCAGCATCATTCTCTATATTGTTCCCGCCGGCCGGGTCGCTTACTGGGCCAACTGGACACTGTGGGGGCTGACCAAAGAGGAGTGGGGCGCCGTTCACATCAATCTCGGGTTTCTGCTGCTGATCGCGGTTCTGCTTCACATCTATTACAACTGGACGCCGATGGTCAGCTACATGAAAAACAAAGCACGCCAGTTCAGGTTGTTCACCCTTGATTTCAATGTCTCGCTGGCGGTGACTCTGGTGGTTTTTTTCGGGACGCTGGCCGGTATTCCGCCCATGAGTACGGTCATCAACCTGGGGGCCAAAATCAGCGAGGACGCCAATCTCTACTATGGGGAGCCACCTTATGGACATGCCGAACTGTCCCCCCTGGCAGACTTTGTCTACAAGGTTCATGCTGATCTTGAGGAAAGCCTGACAAGATTGCATGACGCCGGGATCGCAGTCTCCGACAATAATCAGTCCATCGGTCAGCTCGCCGAGGCCAACGGGGTTTCACCCCGGCGGATTTACGAAATCATCAAGCCTGAGGCGGCGGGCGAGGCGGCCGTGATGCCGGCGGAACCGCCGGGAGGAACCGGGCAGCGGAAACTGGCGGTGTTATGTGAAATGTACGGACTGAATGTCGACGACATTCTCTCAGGGCTGGAAAAACAGGGAATCAAGGCAACCGCCGACCAGACCATGAAGGATATTGCCGCAGCCAACGGCAGGGATCCCCACGCCGTCTACGCGGCGATCTACGCCTTGCAGGCAGAATAGAATAGCTGGCTTAACGCCGAGCCGCTCTTTCGCTTCAGAGGCGTCTCGGCATTGCCGCCCTGCTTTTCGGTGCGAACCTCTACAGGTCTTTGTTCAGGCGTAAAGGCGGGCGACAAACTCGGCGATGCAGGCCGGTTTGTCCGAGCCGTCCAGTTCGACGGTGATCAGGTAGATGATCTGAACGGAATTCTTGACCTGCTCAACTTCCTGGATGGTGGTCCTGGCCCGGATCTTAGCCCCGACCTTGACGGGAGAGGGGAAGCGTACCTTGTTCAGGCCGTAGTTCACCCGGTACTTCATGCCGGGATAGTTCTTCTGGAAAAAATCGGGATGGTTGCTTTCAGTCAGGTACGGCAGCAGCGACAATGTCAGGTAGCCGTGGGCGATGGTGCCCCCGTAGGGGGATTCTTTTGCAGCGCGATCCGGGTCGATATGAATCCACTGCAGGTCGCCGGTGACTTCGGCGAAGGCATTGATGCGTTCCTGGTCGATTTCCAGCCAGGGGCCGACATGAATTTCCTGGCCGATCTTCGGCTCCAGAAAAGCGAGAAAGTCCTGTAATCGCGTTGCCTGATCCTGTTCCATGAGTTTTCACCTTTCCATGAGTCACATCTGCCGACAGATTCTTGAATCGTATCAGTTCTCAGCCGTTTTGCCGGAGGCTTCCGGCGTTTCGCCCGAAGTCAGCAGTTTATCGAGTTTTTTCCGTTTTTCCGCAATGGACTCTTCAATTTCTCGCGGGCCGAACATCCAGGTCAGCTGACCAAGCATCAGGGTCACGTCGGCAAGTTCGTCAATGACGCTCTGTTTGCTGATTTTTCCGCGCTGGAAGTGCTTCAATGCGGCAATCAGTTCGGCACACTCTTCGACCATCTGCTCGTATTGGGCTTCAACGCCCCATTTATCAATGGTCGCCTGGTAAAGCTGTTCTTTATCCATCCCTGGGATCCATCCTGTTCGTCATGTTAGTCCGGAAAGTTGGCCCGGCGCAGATCGAATGGGGGGTGACAGGACCCTGACGTCTGTTCTGATCCTGATTGGTGGAAATGGCCTGGCCAGATTACTCATGAGGTTAAGGGAGACGCGCGCAAGGCGTCGTCGGAAAGATAACCGGAAAAGACCCCTGATTATTCCGGCGGCCCTTTCTGCAGGAACAGGGCGAGTCGTTCTTCGACCATGGTCAGGTGCTCCATCATCCTTTCCCGGGCCAGTTCGGGCTGCCGGTTCTCTATGGCTTCCAGAATGCCGCCATGATGCCTGAGCAGGATCTCGATGTATCCTTCTTTGCGGTAGAATTCCCCCAAAGCAACCATGATGGTGGTCTGAAACAGGTTCTGAATCGTGTTGAGAACGTGAACCTGGAGGGTGTTGTGGGTGGCCGCCGTGATGGTCAGGTGGAACTGGAAATCGATCTCTGGATCCCATCCCCCGGTTTCGGCCTGCTCCAGCATGATATTATACAGATCCCGCAGGCGTTTGATCTGGGCCTCGTCAGCACGTTTCGCGGCGAGATAGGCAGACCAGGTTTCCAGGCCGATGCGCACTTCCGTCAGGGCATGGAGCATGCGGGGATCGCGGCGCTCCACCATGTTGGCCAGCGGGTCCGCCATGGTAGCGTCGGCCAGGGAGCGGACGTAGGTTCCCCCGCCCTGGCGTGCTTCAAGAAAACCCATGGCCTCAAGGACCATAATGGCTTCCCGGACAGAAGGGCGGCTGACGCCGAGGAGGGTTGCCAGCTCACGCTCAGAAGGGATCCTCTGGCCGGGACCGAGGTCGCCTCGGGAGATGAGATCCTTGATCTGGTCGACGATTTCTTCGGAAAGCTTTTTAGGCCGGATGGGTTTAAATACAGTACTCATAACATATCAATCTCCGTGGTCTTTGGTAAGACCTTTTACCATAGTCTGTGGCCTAAAACAAGGTTAGATAACGGTGTTTGCCGGGAAAACAAACACCGCCGCGCTATGCCGATTTAGGAGATTGATCGGGGAATCCCTGGCGGTAGCCCTCCCTGGGAAGTAACATTCTGTTATGTCTGATCTTTTCCCCGCTGGGTCCGTTGAAAGCGTTTGAACCAGGCCTGAAATTCCTTTTCTTCATTTTCCATCTCGAAAGCGTTGATGAGTCCCCGGGCCAGGGATACGGCGACCGCCCGGTTGCGAAGGTTGAACGAGTCACCATATTTTTCGCTGTGAAATTGCTCCTGGTCAATCCCCAGCTTGCTGTAGAGGGAATTCAGGCGGCTCTGTACCCCGCGGCGCGACAGGTAGCGACGCTGGGCGATGAGGTTGTCGGTCAGGCCGAGGGAAATGTCGAGCAGGGCTTCGTATTCGATATCGGAGAGGGCGGTCAGGCTGTGTCCTGCACGGCCCTGAACCTTTCTCACTTCCGGAGCGATCCAGCACTGTTCTTCCATGAGAACGGTATAGATGGCCGAGGCGATGCGATCCTTCGGGCTGGATTTGAGAATATAGCCGTATACGGTTTCCGGTGGTACGATCTTGGCCAGCGAGCGCACGTACATCTCGTCCTTGAACTGGCTCCAGAAGACGATTCTGGCTTTCGGCTTGGCCTCCCAGAGTTCCCTGGCAAAGTCGATACCGTTGAGTTCGGGCATCTGGATGTCGCTGATGACCAGGGGATGGTCCTGGTTCAGGCTCAATTCGAGGGCCGTACGCCCGTCAGGCGCGTGGATGATGTTGACCTGTTCATTCCAGGCAGTCAGAAGCTGCTCGAGAAATTCAAAGTCCTTGGGGTTGTCTTCTGCAATAAGAATGTTGAAATCTGTCATGAGGGTCACTCCTGGGTCATCAGCTCTCCGCAGGGCAGGATCAGTTCAAAGCGCGTGCCACTGGAAAAACGTGACGGGGACCATTTGACCTCGGCGCCGATTTTTCTGGCCCGTTCACGGATGTTGAGCAAACCGCGCCCTTCGGAATGCTTGGGAATCGACAGGTCCATTCCGCAGCCGTTGTCTTCGATGGCCAGAACAAAAATATCGTCGCGCAGCTCAAGGGATACCTCGTAGCGTTTGGCCTCGGCATGTTTGATCACATTCTGGATCGCTTCGATGGCGATCCGATACAGGAACAGCTGCTGCATCCGGTCAAACTTCAATTCCTCAACCCGGGGATCCAGGTAGAAGTGGAATTCGGGCAGGCCGTCTGCCTCACAGTGCTGTTCCAGATGAGTCTCTATGGCTGCTCCCAGGCCGAGAATGTCAAGGGTCTGGGGGTGCAGATTGTTCATGATGTCGCGCAGGTTGGCGATCGCCTGGCCGAGGTCCTGTTCAAGCTCGACAATGCGGTTTTGAGCGGGCCCTTCCGGCAGATCGGAGCCGAGGTTCTGCAGGCCGCGCAGGATTCCGGACAGATCCGACAGCGACTGGTCATGGAGATCCATGGCAATGCGGCGGCGTTCCTCCTCCGCCCCTTCGAAAAGTTTTTCTGTTCCCACCACCCGAATCAATCTTTTCGTCATGCGGCTGATCGATACGGCGAGGGTATCGAGTTCGTCCTTGATGTGATCAGGAGCCGGCGGCAGTTCGAGTTTACCGTCGGCTATCTGCAGGGCATTCTGGGACAATACCTGTATCCTGCTCAGGATGCGACGGCTGAAGTAGACGGAAATAATCACGCCAAGCGCGATGGCCAGCATCAGGATAACCATGGAAACAAGGTAAGTCCTCTCCACCAGCCTGGTGACGTCCTGTTCCTGGGTCGTGCGCAGCCGGTTCAGGTGGATCTGGGTCAGGTTCGACAGTCCTGACAGTTCCGCCCGGAAATTGGCATAATTCTGGGCGGTTTTCTCGGGATCCGGACTGTCCGCGGGATTCAGCTGAGCTGCCAGTTCTTTGAGCAGGGTGATCTGCCCCGATTTTTTCAAAGGGCCGAACGGTTCCAGGCGATCGACCGCTGAAATCAGTCGGTCGTAAAGGTCGGCGACCATGGCCATCTCTTCCGGGGTAGCCATGCCACTGTACTGGATGGAGCGAATCAGGACATGCAGCCGTCTGGCGGCCATGTCCGCTTCGGCAAGAGCCACAAAAGACGTCCCGATTGCCCGCGCCTCCTGGCGTTTGGCGGACAGGTTCCAGTAGGTGAGCTGCATGAACCCGAGCAGCAGCAGGAGCAGGCTCAGAACGATCGCCGGTGCGAGCAGGACTTGGTGTTTGACGGTAATTCGCATGGGCGCAGATTAGCATGAAAGACTGTTCGAATACACTGTGCAAATCCGCAAGAATACATCGTTATCCCGCAAATATCCGCGGGAGAAGAACGCTGAACCGCCGGTGCGGCAAAAAAGGGGGGGGGGTCTCTCCCCCCCCCCTGTGCTTGGTTGAGCGGTAGCGGAGGGGGCAAAAAAGGTCGCTTATTCCTTTTTCCCCCGGAGTTTACGCATCGCCGTGTCGGCAATTTCGACGACACCGGCAATGGTTTTGCGATAAAGCTGGCGGATCGGAATGTCGTTGATGGTCAGGTCGCCGTCGATACGCTGCAGCTGGATCTTGTCGCCATGGCTGAGGCCGTCGAGGGAGAGTGCCGATTCCGGAGCAACCCCGATCAGGAAACGGTAGCGTTCGCCTTCGTGCTTGCGGGAAAAGATTAACAGGGTTTTCCGGGGATTCCCCGTCCTGAAATCGTGCATGGAGGTCTTGGCCAGCAGGGTGACGGTACAGCGGTTTTCTTTGCCGAGAATTGTTTCCAGGGTGATTTCAGCCGGTTTCATTCGGCCCAGTTCCGGTTTTTCCTGCGGGCGATAGGGAACCTTGCGCCGCCCCTCGAAATGTTCCCGGGTTTCCAGCAGGACGACGACGTTGTTGTTGATGGGGCCGCCGATGGAGTGGGAGAGGGCGGTCTGATAGCGACCGTCCCTGAGCATCTGGTGATTTTCGACGATCTGGACCATGCCGGTCGCTCCGAGGGGATGTCCGCGGCCTTTCAGCCCCCCGGTGAGATTGGTCGGAAAGCGGCCGTCCGGACCGGTTATCTCGTCATCCAGCAGGGCGTCGAGCAGGCGTTCGCGGGGAGCAACGCCAAGGTCGACCAGGTTGATGGGACCGAATCCGTTGAAGGGGTCGTGCATGTTGATATGGGTCGGGCCGGCAAGGTCCTGGAGGCTCTTCAGCCCCGCCTGTCCCAGGGCCTGGGACAGGGCGATCCGGGTGGCCGGGAAACTGGTGTAGGTCAGACGGTCGGCAATGGTCGGAATATCGGTTCCGGAACCGACTCCGGTGACCCTGACAGCGTGCGGACTTGCGGTCAGCAGGCAGGCCGCTACCCCGTCGGACATGGGACAGAAGTCGTAATAATGCAGCGGGTCGTAATAGAGATAGTTTTTCCCTCCGTCCATGTCGGCATAGTATTGTTCGACGGAAATTTCGTGGTTCAGGTGGGCGTTGGGATTGCGGGCTGCATAGGAGTGCGCCCGTTCGGTCCAGCGAGCGGAATATTCCGTCCATTGTTCCGGGGTCAGGCCGAATTCCCTGATCAACGACTGGGCTACAAGCGCACCGCACGCGGGCATGGTCAGGCCGTATTCCGCCTCTTCCCGGTCGATCACTCCGGCGACGATTTTGGTGGCTTCCCGGGTCGAAACATCGCTCATTTTCTGGATGCCGATGGCGAGAACATGATCGTGCTGGCCGGACGCTACTTCGAGATAGGCCGCTTCAAAAGCGCTTGCTCCGGAGGAGGATGCGGTATCGATAAGAACCGATTTGGCTCCGCTGATACCCAGTCGGCCGCAAATTTTGGCGGCGACGTTATCGATGTCGGAAAAGGCGAACGGGTTCTGCGAACCGACCACGACGCAACCTATTTTGTCTTTGCTGATGTCGGAATTTTCCAGCAGCGGCTGCAGCGCATCGACGAGTTCGAAGAAGCCGATCTTGGGACGATGCCTGCCGTTGTATTTGCCTACCGGCAGCATAAAGGAGTCGGCCAGATAGACCGGGCGGGGGTGGAATACCATAACAAATCCTTTCTGTGATGCGTGGTACGGTATTCAATTATATCAGGGCAATTGAGGATTTTAAACCGGATGCCGGATCGGGCTCTTCGGACCCTCTTCTGCGCGGGGATCCGGTTGGCCAGTGGCTGGTCTCCTGGTCGTTTCTGATTCGGAAGGAGGATGGCAGCGTGCAGACAGCTATGAAAGTCTGCCGGGGAAATAAAAAAGCCCCAAAGACCTGGAGGGGGGGGAGGTCTTCGGGGCGTGAAACCCTACAAGAGGGCTTCGGTCGTACTTATACAGAAACTTTTTGGAAAAGTGAACCAAAAAAATACAAAAAATTGTTCCGGTCAAAACTGATTTTAGTTTTTCTTAAAAAACTGGCAGAGTTACGCTGAATTGGCTCCCCTTGCCCGGGGCCGACTCGACGGAGATGGTACCATCATGCGCTTCGACTATCCATTTGACGATGGCCAGTCCCAATCCCGACCCGCCGTCATTGCGGTTTTGGGTTTTGTCGATGCGGTAAAATCTCTCGAAAATCAAAGCGAGGTGTTCCCGGGCGATGCCGATACCGCTATCGCTGATAGTGACCCTGACCAGGTTGGCTTCGCATCGGGCGACGGTCATCCCGACCGTGCCGTTTTCGGGCGTATATTTGATTGCGTTGGTCAACAGGTTCAGAAATACCTGGCGCAGCCTCAGGCTGTCGGCCTTGACCCGGAGTTCGTCCTCGGGCATGGTCAGTTCGACCGTGATATGTTTGGCAGCCGCCAACAGCCTGGCCTGATGGTGCAGCTCGAGAATCAGTTCCTGCAGCAGCAGAGGTTCTTTCTTGAGGGGAATCTCGCCCAGGTCGCTTTTTGACAGCAGCAGCAGATCCTCAATCAGGTAGCTCATTCTGCTGATTTCCTCGAGGTTCGATTCAAGAACTTGTCTGAGCTGCTGAGGGGTGCGGTCGCTGCGCAGGGCCAGTTCGGTTTCACCGCGCAGGATCGTCAGGGGCGTTCTCAGCTCATGGGTCACATCCGCTGAAAACTGTCTCGCCCGTCTCAGGCTGGCGGTCATCCGCTTCATCAGGGCGTTGTAACTGGCAGCCAGCGCCTCGATCTCTTCGGGATCTTCGGCGTCCAGGGAAAACTCTTCGGGGGCCCCGTCGGCTGTAGTGTTGTCCATGAGTTCTATCAGGCGTCTAATGGCGTCCACTGAATTTTTTTTCTTTCTGCGCCCCTCCGCAAGTATGTATCCCAAGGCGATCAGCCCTCCAAACAAAACGTTATACAGGTGTTCAGGTCAGGTGTCGGTAAACGGCCGCCGGGTTGCCTTGCGGAACCCGTTTGCGGCGGTCAGTCGCTGTCCTTCAGCACATATCCGGCACCACGGACAGTATGAATCAATTTCTTGTCAAAATCCTTATCGATTTTTTTGCGCAGGTAGTTCACGTAGACATCGATGATGTTGGTGAACGAGTCGAAGGTATAGTCCCAGACGTGTTCTGCGATCATGGTCCGGGTCAGTACCTGGTTCGGGTTGCGCATAAAGTATTCAAGCAGAGCATACTCCTTTGCCGTCAGTTCGATTTCGGTGTTGCCTCTCCAGACCTTGTGCCCTACCGGGTCAAGGCGCAGGTCGGCAAAAAACAGCTCGGCTCCCCTGTCCTGGGAACCTCTGCGGATCAGGGCCCTGACCCTGGCCAGCAATTCCGAAAATGCGAAAGGCTTGGTCAGGTAGTCGTCACTGCCGATATCCAGACCGGCGACGATGTCCTCAACCGTATCTTTGGCCGTCAGGCACAGGATCGGCACCGATATGTTGCGCGCCCGCAGGTCTTTGATGGCGCTGAGGCCGTCTTTCTGGGGGAGCATGACATCCATCAGAATCAGGTCGTATTGGCCGGCTCCGGCCATCTGGACGCCGCTGTCCCCATCATAGGCGACATCAACGGTAAAAGCCTCCTCTTCAAGGCCTCTCTTGATAAAACTGGCGACCTTTTTTTCATCTTCGACGATCAGGATGCGCATCGTACATGTCTCCTCTGCGGCTACAGGCGCTCTTGTCTCCTAAAGTGACAAGCCCTTCCCGCGAGGGGGCCGACATGAAGACGCGTCAGCTCATAAGGAAGGGTTCATGAAAACATATGAATATTAGCAGAGGGAGTGCTCTGGTGCAAGGACAATCATAATAATCCTTTAATTATCGTCGTCTATAGCTATTTGCGGTCGCGACCGTGTTTCCTGTTGTGTTCATTGATAGGTTCTGTTAATTAGTAATTATGAAAAATGAGTGGATTGTCATAGAGATAGAGACCCCCGGAGCCCTCGTCGATCTCATCAGCGCTGCCGCGGCTGATTTCGATTGCTGCGGATTGGTCGTGGAAGAGCGGCAACTCGATACCTTCGTCGTCCCCGATGATGACCTTGATCCGGCGAAACGGTATCGTCTCAAGGTCTATTTCGAGACAAATGAGAATCCGGACGCTTTGTGCCGGGATCTGGAAAGCGCGATCCGGTCTATGCCTGCATCGGGGATTGAGGGCGTATCTCTGTCTCTGGGTGAGGTTGTTCAGATCGAAGACTGGTCGGAGAAGTGGAAGCAGAATTTTTCAGCCTTCCGGGTTGGTGAGCATCTGGTCATTAGACCAAGCTGGGAGGATGTCGCCACCGGGCCTGGTGATGTGGTCATCGAAATTGACCCGGGCATGGCGTTTGGTACCGGTTCTCACGCCACGACCAAGTTGTGTCTGGAGGTTATCGCCGACCTGATGGCCAGCTCCACTCCCCCCCGCTCGATGCTGGATGTCGGAACCGGTTCCGGTCTCCTCGCTCTGGGGGCGGCCGCTTTGGGATGCCCGACGATCCTGGCCAACGATATCGATCCGATCGCCTGCGACGTTGCCAGGAAAAATATCTGTCATAATCACTATCAGGAGCAGATTTCCGTCACCGAGGATCCTCTGGAAGATCTGCCGGGCCGTTACGATCTGGTGGTCGCCAATATCCTGGCCGAGGAGAATGTGCGGCTGGCCCCCCATTTCATCGCTCATCTGAAGATCGGCGGGCATCTGGTCCTGTCGGGGATTCTGCGGGAAAAAGAGGATTTTGTCCGCCGGGGGGTCGCCGGTCTGGGGTTGGCCTTCAACGAAGGTCGTTACCAGGATGACTGGATCTGTCTGGTTTACAGTCGGGATGCCTGATGCGCAGCTTTTATATTGCAACCGAGCACCTCGCTGAGGGGGACGTTGTCGATCTGCCTGGCGATCTTCGCCGGCATATGCAGACGGTCCTCAGGCTGGGTGCGGGCGAGACGGTCGAACTGTTCAACGACACCGGGCTCGTCGCCCGGGCCGAGCTGCTTGACGAGGTTTCGGCGCGGCTAGTGAAGGTGGTCAGCGCGCCCGAGCCTGCGTGTGTCCTGACCCTGATTCAAGGGCTTCCCAAGGGGGAGAAGGCGGAACTGATTCTTCAGAAGGGCACGGAACTCGGCGTGAATCATTTTTATCTGGCCGCTATGGAGCGCAGCGTCAGCCAGATAAAGAATGACCGGAAGGAAAAAAAACTGCAGCGCTGGTTAAAAATTATGCAGGAAGCGGCCCGTCAGTGCCGTCAGTATCATCTGCCGACGCTACAGGCAGGGCAGCCCCTGCAAGAGATTGCGGGCGCGGTGGACGCGGAATTGAAACTGGTGCTGTGGGAAGGGAGCTGCCGGCCTCTGGAGGAGTGCCTGCCGAGCGCTTCTCCGAAGAGCGTGGCTGTGGTGGTCGGTCCCGAAGGAGGGATCGCCGGATCCGAGGTCGAAATGCTGGAAGGGTTGGGTTATGACGCGGTCAGCCTGGGGCCGAGGATCCTGAGGACGGAAACCGCCGGGCTTGCGATTATGTCCGTTTTACAATATCTTTATGGTGATTTGGCCAGCGGCCAACATGGTTAGTTGACGGTACTTTCAGGAAAGGAAAAGTCATGAGATGTCCTAAATGCGGCTACAACAGTTTTGACTATCTCGACAGCTGCAAAAAGTGCGGGAAGGATCTGGTCGAATTCAAGCAACGTTACGGAATCCAGAGTATCTTGTTCCCCGGAGCGATGTCGCCGACCGACGATTCTGAAGACGTGGCATTCGACAGCGAAAGCGCTGATGCCGTGGTTGTGGCTGCGACCGGAGCGGCGGCCGCTTCTGCAGCGGCGGCAAGTGCCGAACCTGAAGCCGTCGAGTCGCAGGAAACCTCCTCGACAGAAGCTGATGATTTCGGTTTTGACTTTATGGGTGACAGCGCCGAGGATGATGACCTGTCATTTGATGAACTCTTCGAAGAGGCTCCGGAAGATGAGGATGTCGAAGAATCCATCGAAGGTCCCAAATCGGCAGCTCCAGATTCCGGGGGAGAAGAGGGGGATGACTTTTCCTTTGACCTGCCCGAGGAGGACGGGTTCGATGACGATTTCGGTCTCGACGAAGAGCCGGACACGGTCTCCTTCGACGATGACCCTGAACCGCAGGATGATGAAACGGGGATCGGGGAGGATCCCAAAAGCCCTTTTGACTTACCGGAGTCTCCAGAACGTCTGGGGGCTCCGGATTCTCAAACGGTCTTCTCCCTCGCCACGGCCGACAGGGCTGAGGCGGTTCCGGAGAGCGGCGGCGAAGAGGATGCTTCCGACGCCGCTTTCGACAGTTCAGATGACTACTATTCACGTGCCTTTGAGGAGTCTTCTGAGTCGATAGATGACGAGCATTCCGAACCTCTGGCGGAGGCAGCGCCCGTTGCCGATCTGTTCACGCCGGTTGCGGCAGAACAGACCTCTGAGCCTGTTGCCCTTGATCTGTCGGAGGTCCTTTCGGAGGAAGAGCTTCCGGCGCCGACGGCGCCAGTCGTGGATGAAGAGGCCCTCTACCAGGAATACTATCGCGGCTTTGACACCAATCGGGAAGCCGCTGCCGGTGTGTCCGGAGACCCGATGGAGAGCCCTGCCGATGCCGACGGGGGGCCGGCCGTTTTCGATGACGAGCGCTTTTCCGATCCCGCCGAAGAACCCGAACTTCCGACTGCCGCGATGCTCCCGGCCACCGCCAGCCGTATTGCCGCCAGTCTGTTCGATGGCCTGATCCTGGCCGTTGTCGGAGGTGGCTTTCTGTTGGCCGCGGAATATGCCCTGGGCGGAATTGCCGACTCCTACATACCATCCCTGGACACCTTGCTGGACCTGTCCATCCCTTATTTCCTGGTGCTGTTC
The DNA here is from genome assembly GCA_963677135.2 of Geopsychrobacteraceae bacterium. Taxonomy (GTDB): domain Bacteria; phylum Desulfobacterota; class Desulfuromonadia; order Desulfuromonadales; family Geopsychrobacteraceae; genus Seleniibacterium. Next base: position 51,340 of record CAXXLS010000011.1, read on the forward strand.
TTTCTGTGTTTCGGTTATTTCACCCTGTTTCATTTCCTGGTTGGCCAGACTCCCGGGAAAATGCTGGTTGGCCTTCGGGTCGAGTCATGCGCAGGAGATCCCCTGACCTTTGGCCAGGCGTTTCTCCGCAGTGTCGGGGGGCTGCTGCAGCTGGTTCCCGCCGGCCTCGGCCTGCTTGCCGTTCTGTTCAACCGGGAAAAACGGGGCTGGAGCGACCTTATTGCCGGCACCCGGGTGGTTCCCTTCAGGCACACCACCGAGGGCATGCAGGAGGATGCCGCCTGACCGTTTTCAAGCGCCGCCCGCATCGGTTCTGATCACATCATTCCGAGGGGACTTGTCCGTGAAGGGCCGGTCCGACCGATTTCATCCCATCCGCAGCCGGATGAAACTCTGCAGGTCCGGACATTTCAGGTAATCGTTGTTCTTCAGCTCCCAACCTATCGTCGAGGTCGGTTTTGGACCGTAATCATGGCCGGGGTAGACCTCGTAATCCTCAGGCAGGGCTTTAAGGCGCTGCAGGCTGTCGTAGAGGCTGGCGACATCGCTCCCCGGCAGATCGGCCCGGCCGCAGCGTGAGACGAACAGGGTGTCACCGGTCACCAGCAGCCGGCCGGCCTTGAAGACCAGGGAGCCGGGCGTGTGGCCGGGGGTATGCAGGACCTCGACCAGCCCGTTGCCGACCGCCAGGGTCGAGCCCTCGGAAAGAATGATGTCCGGCTGGGACACTTCGAGAGCGTGGGCCGCGAGTTTCGCACCGGTGGCTTCGATGATGGTCGGGTTGCCGGCGACGTGGTCACGGTGCCCGTGAGTGTTCAGGAGCAGGGAGATGGTCACGTCGAGCTCCCGGGCCCGGTCGAGAAGCCGTTCCGGATACATGGAGGGATCGATGGCCGCACCGAGCCCGGTCTCCGGACAGTAAAGCAGATAGGAAAAGTTATCCATCTCGCTGGCCGGGATCTGTTCAATGTTCAATACCATAAGTCTTTTGGTTCCTCGGTTGCAATAAGGCGGATTTCCTTGTCGATAATCCTGAAGCGCTGTCCGGTTGATCGCACCAGCCATTCGTCCCCTTCTTCCGGGGGTTGCGGGAACTCCCGGTTGCCCAGAAAGACATCCTCGTTGTCGATCATGCCCCACCAGTCGAGGGCACCGGTCTGCCAGATCTTGGTCTTGAGAAAAAACGCCATGCAAACTCCTTGTTTCGCGTTATTGGTTGAGTGGATCAAACAGTCCCTTTATATTAGCAGAGAGATCTGGGTCTCAACAACTACCGGGAGGGAAGATGTATGAAATTTACCAAAATGCACGGCGCCGGCAACGACTACGTCTATGTCAACTGTTTCGACCAGTCCCTGGAAGACCCGGCTGCCGTCGCCCGTCAGGTCAGTGATCGTCACTTCGGGATCGGCTCCGACGGACTGATTCTGATCATGCCGTCGGAGGTGGCCGATGTCCGTATGCGGATGTTCAACGCCGATGGCAGTGAGGCGGAAATGTGCGGCAACGGCATCCGCTGCGTCGCCAAGTACGCTTTCGATCATGGCCTGGTCAATGCCCTCGAAATCAGGGTTGAAACGGGCAACGGGGTGCTGCCCCTGACCATGTTCCCGGGAGACCAGGGGCGGATTGCCAGGGTCAGGGTCAACATGGGGCGGCCGGGACTGACCCGGCAGGAAATTCCGATGGTCGCCCCCTCTTTGGAGCAGGTGGTCGAAGTGCCGCTGGAGGTAGCGGGAGAAACCTACCGGGTGACCTGTGTTTCCATGGGGAATCCCCACGCGGTTGTTTATGTCGATCATGTCGAGACCTTTCCGGTTGAGAAGATTGGTCCGCTGATTGAAAATCATGCCTGTTTTCCACGCCGCACCAACGTTGAATTTGTCCAGGTTGTCAGCCCCGACGAAGTCATCCAGCGGACCTGGGAACGGGGTGCCGGCGAGACCTTGGCCTGCGGGACCGGGGCTTCGGCGGTGACAGTCGCCGGCGTGCTGACCGGGAAAACCAGGGCCAGAATCGTCAATCACCTGCGCGGTGGTGACCTGGAAATGGAGTGGCTTGAAAACGGACCGGTGATGATGACCGGGCCAGCAGTTGAGGTGTTCAGTGGTGAGTTCGACCCCCGATAGAAAAATCAAGGCGATTCTGTTTGATCTGGACAATACCCTGTATCCGGCCGAACGGGATCTGTTCTCCCTTATCGATGTCCGGATCAACCGTTACATGGAAGAGATGGTCGCCATCGATCGTCAGGATGTTGACCGGTTGCGGCGGCGCTACTGGCAGGATTACGGCACCACCCTGCAGGGGCTGATTCTCCATCATCAGGTCGATCCCGAGGAATACCTCGATTATGTCCATGCTGTCGATGTCGGCAGCCGCCTGAGCTTTGACCGGCGCCTGCATGAGGTCCTCTCCGGGATCTCGATTCCCAGCTATGTGTTTACCAACGGTTCCCGCTGTCACGTCGACCGGGTCGTGTCCGCCCTTGGTCTGGATGGCCTGTTTCATGATGTTTTCGACATTCGGGTCGACAACTACAAGCCCAAGCCGCAGCCGGGGCCCTACCAGGCGGTCCTCAACCGTCTGGAACTGGCCGGGGAGCAGTGTGTGATGGTCGAGGATCAGCCGCAGAACCTGAAAACGGCCAAGGATTTCGGTATGAAGACGGTTCTGGTCGGGCGGGCCGACGAGCATGCGGAGGCCGGGTTTATCGATGTCTTTATCGACGGGCCGGCAGACATCGGCGTGGCCATCGCCGCCTGGGCAGGGGGCTGCCCTTGAACCGGGAAACACCCCCCAGCTTGCTGCTGGGCGTTCATGTCTCCATCGCGGGCGGCATAGAAAAAGCCATCGCGCGGGGGGAGGAGATCGGCTGTACCGCGATTCAGGTCTTCACCCGCAATGCCAGCCGCTGGCAGGCCAAGCCCCTTTCCGACCGGTCGGTGGCGGCTTTCAGAGAGGCCCGCGCCCGAAGTTCCCTGGGGTATGTCGCCGCCCATGACAGTTATCTCATCAACCTGGCGAGTCCGGATGAACAGCTGCGCAGGAAATCGATAGCCGCCTTTGTCGACGAGATGGTGCGGTGCGACCGGCTGGGAATAGCGGACCTGGTCATGCATCCCGGGGCCCATATGGGGCGGGGCATCTCGGCGGGGCTGGCAACGGTTGCTGAAAGTTTCAGGAGCATTTTCAGCGAGGCTCCCGCAACGGTCCGCGTTCTGATTGAGAATACGGCCGGGCAGGGAACCTCCCTCGGCGCTGATTTTGCTGAGATCGCCGAGATTCTCAGTCGGGTTGGCAATGACCGTCTGGCGGTCTGTTTTGATACCTGCCATGCTTTTGCGGCAGGCTATGACCTGCGCAGCGAGCAGAGTTATCAGCGCGTCATGGAGGACTTTGAGCAGTTGCTCGGTATGGAGAGCCTGGCCCTGTTCCATCTGAATGACTGCAAAAAGCCCCTGGGTTCGCGGGTTGATCGTCATGAGCATGTCGCCAGGGGGATGATCGGGGTCGCTGGCTTTGCAGCGCTCATGACCGATCCCCGGTTTGTCCGGGTGCCGAAAATTTTGGAAACCCCCAGCGGTGAGCAGCACTGCCACGACCTTGAGAACCTGGCATTGCTGCGCCGGCTTGCGGGCTGAAAGTCAGACGGAGTAAGCAGATGAGAGCAGTCGTACAACGGGTAAGCCGTGCCGGAGTAACCGTCGACGGGGAGCGTATCGCTGATATCGGTCAGGGTCTGCTGGTGCTGCTGGGGGTGGCCGACGGGGACGGCAGACCGGCGGCCGACTACCTGGCCGACAAGATTGCCGGGTTGCGCATTTTTGAAGACGACCAGGGCAAGATGAATCTGTCCGTTGCTGATTGTCACGGCGCGGTGCTGGTCGTGTCCCAGTTCACCCTGCTGGCGGATTGCCGCAAAGGGCGTCGTCCGGGCTTTTCGGCAGCTGCGCCTCCGGAGATCGCCGAGCCCCTGTGCCGTTACTTCAGTGACCAGCTCGCGAGGAAAGGGTTGGCCGTGCAGACCGGCCGGTTCCGCGCCGATATGGCTGTGGACCTGGTCAATGACGGGCCGGTGACCATTATGCTCGACAGCGATCGACAGTTTTAAGGGGGGGTATCATGATCAGGCTGATTGGCGTTCTTGTGTTTTTAGGGATCGTGGCCGCCGGTTCGGCGCCGGCGGCCACCTATACCTGCCGGGACGAGCAGGGCCGTCTCTATGTCGGTGATAATCTGCAGGCCCTGCCCGAGGCCTGCCGGGCCAGGGTCAGGACGCTGCCTGAACAGGATCCGGCAAACCTTAATTTCGTTCCGGACACAAGCCGGCCGGCGGGGCCGAGCCATGAGTTCAACCGGGCCGTAGCGAGGGAGCAGGAGGCCTTCGCTCGCAAGCGGTCCCGGGAACAGGCCCTGCAGGCGCGTTCGCAGAGGATGACCGTGGAGTATCGGCAGGCTGAAGAGCAGAAATGGGCTGCGCGCAGGGATCTGACCACCCGATCCCGGGAGCTTTATGATCAGGCAGTCAGGAAACAGGAGCAATTGCGTTCGGAAAAGAAAACCATTCTTGAGCAGCTCAGCCGGGAGAAGGTGTCGACGGATATTGAGAGCGAGGTTCGCAACAATCTCGAGCAGATCGGGGGTTGAAAAAAACCAGGCCCTTCAAAAGGGCCTGGTTGGCGGTGCATGAGTGGCTGTTGAAAAACGAGTGCGTTGCAGGCGTCGCCTCGACAACGTTTTTCACCAGCTTGTTAGAGAGCTTTTTGCAGCAGCGCCTCAATCTGGTTTTTGGGAACGGCGCCAACCAGCTGGTCAACAATCTCTCCCCCCTTGAAAAGGATCATGGTCGGGATGCCACGAACGCCATACTGGCCCGGAGTGGCCGGATTCTCATCAACGTTGACCTTGCCGATCTTGATCTTGCCGTCATATTCTTCAGCCAGTTGATCGAGCACGGGTGCGATCGCTTTGCAGGGCGCACACCAGGTAGCCCAGAAATCAACGAGAACGGGAGTGTCGGATTTAAGAACGTCTGCTTCAAATTGAGCATCGGAAATTTCAAGAATTTTGTCGCTAGCCATCGATGTCTCCTTTTTTCATGGTTGTGGCCGGAAGGTTATGCAAAATCATATCCACATCACAATATATTGGGAGGTCTAGAAAATCAAGGTGCAATAAGTAAATTTGCTTCAACTTGACAGGCAACAGACTGCTCCATATGATGCATCTGCCTGAGAACTTACCATTGCGCCCGGACGCCTTAGCCGGAGGTTTTAAAGATGGAACAATTTATCAATGCCGCCTGTCAGCAGGCAACAGCCTGTCAGGCAGAGTTCTGCGGGAGCCAGGGGGACAAGCTGACCCAGCTGGCGGCCCGCCTGGCCGCGCTTTTTGCCGAAGGCGGTCAGCTGCTGGTGGCCGGCCACGGGCAGCTGTTTCATGTCGCCCAGCTGCTGGCCGTGCAGTTTTCCTACAAGCTGGAATTCGACCGGCCCGTGCTTCCGGCCTTATGCCTCGGCAGCGACCCTCTGCTCAGCCAGCAAATGCTCGGCGCCGGTCTGGCTGAACAGTACCTGGTACGGCATTACCGGGCAATCAACAGCCAGGACCACCTGCTGCTGGTCTTTTCCGATGCCGGGGCCGCCCCGGAGCTGGACGCCTTGATCGAGGAGGTCAAGGATAACGATCAACCGGTGTTTCTGCTCTCCGGCAACGCTCAGCAGGACCCGCTGCTCACGGAACATGTCGACGGGTGCCTGAACCTTGGCTGCCCTTCGCTGCCGCGACTTGTCGAGCTCTCCCAGTTTGCCGGCCACCTGCTGTGCGGGCTGGTCGAAAAGGAGTTGTTCGGCCGTTAACAGCAAAAGAGGACGAAGCGTTCGGCCCCCTGCGGGCCACCGAGAAAGAGGTTGACTCCTGCGATTCGGGAACCATACAATCCCGACTTGCTGACAGCGATATATGGATAGTTCGATTTCGGCGCTGCCTGTGTCGCAACATACCGGAAAGGATGCCATGGGAACCTCAAACCTACTGTCGACGATCACGACTCTGATCTATCTTGCGGCCAGCATTCTTTACATCGTCGCCATGGTCAGGAAAAAAGCGGCCCTCGGAAGTTTGGGGCGGTGGCTGCTTCTTGCGGGAGTCATCGTCCACGCCGGCGCGTTCGGCGTGCTGCATTCCACGGTCGGCGGTACCCCGGTGACCAGTCTCCACGAGTCTCTGTCCTTCTTTGCCTGGTGCCTGGTCCTGCTCTTCCTGCTCCTCGACCTGCGCTTTCGGCTGTCCGTCATGGGAGCTTTCGCTGCGCCTCTGGCGTTTCTGCTCATGATCGCCAGCGCTTTGAGCCCGCGCGCTGTCATTCAGCTCAATCCGGTCCTGAAGAGCTGGCTCTTCCCGGTCCACATCTCTTTTGCCTTCCTGGGGATTGCCGCCTTCTCACTGTCCTTTGGCGCAGGGGTCATGTACCTGATCCAGAACCGGATGCTGAAAAGCAAGCGCTTCACCGGAATCTTCCAGCTGCTGCCTTCCCTCGACAGTCTGGACAAGGTGAACTATACCTGTTTGAGCGTCGGTTTTCCCCTGATGACCCTCGGGATCATCAGCGGCGCTTTCTGGGCCAATACCGCCTGGGGGAGTTACTGGAGCTGGGATCCCAAGGAGACCTGGGCCCTGATCACCTGGTTTCTTTATGCCGGCCTGCTCCACGGTCGGCTGACCTCGGGCTGGCGGGGCCGGACGGCCGCCCTGTTTGCCATTATCGCGTTCCTGTTTCTCCTGTTTACCTATCTGGGAGTCAACCTGCTGCTCGGCGGCTATCATACCTTCGAAGCGTTCGCCGTGGTCGGCGGTCTCCCCGGTGAAATGATCCCATGGATATAATTGTCGTCGGGCTCAGCCACAAAACCGCTCCGGTCGAAATCAGGGAGAGGGTCGCCTTTCCCCCGACTGCCATGGCCGCTCCGCTGCAACGGATGCTGGAGCTGCCTTCGGTCTCCGAGGGCCTTATCGTATCGACCTGCAACCGGGTCGAGCTGTATGCGGTCAGCAGGCATCCAGAAGCGGCGGTTATCGAGCTGAAGGATTTCATGGCCAGCTACCACAATCTGCAACCGCAGGACCTGGCTGACCACCTCTATTTCTACGAGGGGGAAGAAGCGATCAGGCACGTTCTCAGGGTGGCGGCGAGCCTCGATTCCATGGTGGTCGGCGAGCCCCAGATTCTCGGCCAGATCAAGACCGCCTATGGTTATGCCAGCGAATTCAGGACCGCCGGGGCTATCCTCAACCGGTTCCTGCATAAGGCTTTTTCCGTCGCCAAACGGGTCCGTACCGAAACCGCCATTGCCAGTCACGCCGTGTCCGTTTCGTTTGCGGCGGTGGAACTGGCCCGCAAGATATTCGATTCCCTTGAAGGGAAGACGGTCATGCTCATCGGCGCCGGGGAAATGTGCGAACTGGCGGCCAAGCATTTTGTCAACAACGGGGTTTCCAGGGTCCTGGTCACCAACCGGACCTTCAGCCGGGCGGAAAAACTCGCGGAAGAGTTTTCCGGCGTCGCGGTCAATTTCGACAATTTTCAGGAGCAGCTGCACCGGGTCGATATCGTTCTCTCTTCGACCGGGGCTCCCGACTACGTGCTGACGGCCAGAAAACTGAAGGAAGTGTCCAAGGCCCGTCGCTACAAGCCGATGTTTCTCATCGATATCGCCGTGCCGCGGGATATCGATCCGGCGGCCAACCGCATCGACAGTATCTATCTTTACGATGTCGACGATCTCCAGGGGGTGGTCGAAGCCAATCTCAAGGAGCGGCAGAAAGAAGCCGCGCGGGCCGAACTGATCATCGACGACGAAGTCCGGCAGTTTCAGGCCTGGCTTAAGACCCTCGAGGTCAAACCGACGATTGTCGCACTCAGAAAACAGCTGGAAGGGATCCGCCGCAGCGAAATAGAGAAGACCCTGGCCGGGCTGGCAGACTTGGGCGAGCGGGAACGCAAAGCGATCGATGCGATGACGTCAGCCATCATCAACAAGATTCTTCATCGTCCGACCAGTGTTCTCAAGATGGCCGGCAGCAACGAGGACGGCAGCGAGTATATCGACGCGGTGCGCACCCTGTTCGATCTGAAGGAGCCCGACGGCGGGGACGGGAATGCTGATTCCTGACCGGGTGTGCCGATAAGTTCGCGCGGCGGCTGTCGGGCAGGGGGGAGAGGCGGATTTTTCCGCTCCGGGACAGGCTGAAGACTGCTTTTTGTAAACTGGTTTGGCACATGCCGCCGGCATGCTGTCAGCAACCTCTTGAAAACCCAAGGAGCTGAAATGGGGAAACGTACGTTACGAATTGGCACCCGCGCCAGTGCCCTGGCTTTATGGCAGGCCAACTGGGTCAAGGATCGGCTTGAAGAACGCTACCCGGACCTGGAGGTCACCTTGACAAAAATCAAGACTCAAGGGGACAAGATCCTCGATGTCCCGCTCGCCATGGTCGGCGGCAAGGGACTGTTCGTCAAGGAAATCCAGGAAGCCATGCTGCGTGGCGAAGTCGATATCGCCGTGCATTCGATGAAGGACGTGCCGACGGTTTTTCCGGAGGGGACCGCTCTACGCTGTATCACCGAGCGGGAAGATCCCCGCGATATCCTGGTCCTCAAACAGGGGTACCGGACTTTTTCCGATATCCGTCGCAACGGCCGCATCGGAACCTCATCCTTGCGTCGCAAAGCCCAGTTGCTCCACCTGCGCCCTGATCTGGAGATGGTCGATATTCGCGGTAATGTCGAAACCCGGATCAGAAAACTGGGCGAGGACAACCTGGACGCTGTTGTCCTGGCGGCCGCTGGAATGCACCGGTTGGGGTTTGCCGATCAGATCGGGGAATATTTCGATCCCAAAACCTGTCTTCCGGCTATCGGGCAGGGAGCCCTCGGCCTTGAGAGCCGGGTCGACGATGACCAGACCAACGCCCTGATCGATTTTTTCAATCATCCGCCGACGGCCTATGCCGTCAAGGCTGAGCGCGCGGTGCTGGCAACCCTTGAAGGGGGATGCCAGGTGCCGATTGCCGCCTTCGGAACCGTTCGCGATGAGACCCTGGAACTGACCGGCCTGGTATCGGATGTCGCCGGTAAAAAACTGCTTAAAAAGACGGTGACTTGTCACGTCGACCAGGCGGTTGAAGCCGGGGTCGCCCTGGCCGGGGATCTGCTTGATATGGGGGCCGGAGCCATCCTCAACGAGGTTTACGGTTGCGAGACCTTCGCCCCGGGGAAGGATTGACGCCTGATGTCCGCGCGTCCTCTGGCTGGTCGCAAATTTCTGGTCACCCGTTCCCGGGCGCAGGCCGCGGCCCTGGTGGCTCTTATCGAGGAGCAGGGCGGCACCGCCATCTGCGTACCCACCATCGCCATCGCACCACCTGAGGATTATGCTCCCCTCGACCGGGAGATCCGCGATCTGGACCATGTCGATATCCTGATCCTGACCTCGGCCAACGGGGTCGAGGTCTTTTTTGAGCGCCTCTTTGAAAACGAGCAGTACGTTGGCCTGCTGAAGCAGATCCAGGTTGTCGCCGTGGGCCCCAAAACCGGCAAGGCTCTGGCGGAGCATGCCGTGACCGCCGATATCGTGCCGGCCAACCACTGTGCCGAAGGGATCGTCGAAGAGCTGCGCAAGCAGGAGCTGGCCGGAAAAAAGGTCCTCTACCCGCGGGCCGAGCTGGCCAGGTCCCACCTGGTTGATGAGCTGCGTCGCGCCGGAGCCGAGGTTGCCGATCCCGTCGCCTACCGGACGCTGATGCCGGAGGAGAACGCCGGAGCCATTCGCAGGCTCCTGGAACGGGGAGAGCTCGACGCCATCTGCTTGACCTCGTCCTCCACCTTCGCCAACCTTGCGGCCATGCTGGGAGCGGATCTCAGGGAGTTGCTCGGCGCCACCAGGCTGTTTTCCATCGGGCCGGTGACCTCGAAGACCATTGCTGAGCATGGTTACCATGTCGATCTGGAACCGGCCTCCTGGACCCTGGAGGCTCTGGTCGAGGCTATGGTCAATTACTATCGCCCGTCCTGAACATGTGAGCTGGACAGATTCCGGTCCTTCATTCAAAGGAGTTTTTATGTACTTTCCCAATTACCGACCCCGGCGCCTGCGGCGTAACGAGAACCTCCGGCGCATGATTCGTGAGACCCACCTGCGTGTCGATGATCTGATATATCCCATGTTCAGCGCCTTCGGTGAGAACATCAGGCAGGAAATCAGCTCGATGCCGGGGATCTATCAGCAGTCCATCGACAACATCGTGATCGAAGCGAAAGAGGTGTACGATCTCGGCATTCCAGCGGTGATCCTGTTCGGAATCCCGGAGACCAAGGATGCCGTCGGCAGTGATGCCTACTGCGAAACCGGGATCATCCAGAACACCATCCGGGCCATCAAGAAGGAGGTTCCGGAGCTGACCGTGATCACCGACGTCTGTCTCTGCGAATATACCGATCACGGCCACTGTGGCGTCATCAGGGAAGGCGAAGTCGATAATGACGCGACCCTCGAACTGTTGGCCAAGGAAGCTTTGTCCCATGTTCAGGCCGGCGCCGATATCGTCGCCCCGTCCGATATGATGGACGGCCGGATTGCGGCGATCCGCGATATCCTGGATGAACATGGTTACACCGATATCCCGATCATGAGCTATGCGGTCAAGTACGCCAGCGGCTTTTACGGCCCCTTCCGGGAGGCTGCCGAAAGCACGCCCCAGTTCGGCGATCGGCGCAGCTATCAGATGGATCCCGCCAACCGCCTGGAAGCGCTCCGCGAAGCACAGCTCGATGTGGCCGAAGCCGCGGATTTTCTGATGGTCAAACCGGCCCTGTCCTATCTCGACGTCATTCGCGACCTGCGGGAAAATTTCGATCTGCCGCTGGTCGCCTACAATGTTTCGGGTGAATACAGTATGATCAAGGCCGCCGGCGAGAAGGACTGGATCGAGGGGGAACGGGTCATGATGGAGGTTCTGCTGAGCATCAAGCGTGCCGGCGCGGATCTGATCATGACCTATTTCGCCAAGGACGTTGCCCGCCTGCTGCGGGGCTGAAAAACGTAAGAGGATGGCTGTCCTGACCGGGACGGGTCGGCGCAAGGCGTCTGCCCGTCCTTGTCTTTCCCGCTGTCCGCTGCTGCCGTGTTATCTGGAAGTGAGCTGAACGAAAATTCTATGTCTGAATATTATGTCGATACCCTGCCGAACGGGATCCGCCTGGTCACGGTTCCCATGCCCCACCTGCATTCCGCCGAAATGGTCTGCTATCTGGCTGTCGGCGGACAGTGCGAGACGGAAGACTATGCCGGGATTTCTCATTTCCTGGAACACATGATTTTCAGAGGGACCGCAGATTATCCGACCAGCGTGCTTCTCGAGAGAGCTTTCGAGGCCATCGGCGGGGCGGTCAACGCCTCGACCGACGCCGAAACAACCTGTTTTCACTCGCGCCTTCATCCTGGCCATTTAGGCGCTGCCGTCGGCCTGTTCGCATCGATGCTGCGCAGGCCCCTGTTCAACGATCTCGACGTGGAGCGCCGGATCATTCTCGAAGAGGCGCGTGAGGATTACAACGAGGACGGCGTCCAGATCAATCCGGACAACCTCATGGCGGAGCTGCTCTGGCCCGGCCATTCCCTCGGAAAATCCCTGATCGGCTCCCCGGAAACCCTGAGCCGGATTGATCGGCGGGTTCTGACCGATTACTACCGGCAATGGTACCAGCCTCGCAACCTGGTCATCTGCGCCTGCGGTCCCATCGACCGGCAGGAATTTCATGCTGCCGTAGTGCAGGAGTTTGGCGATTGGCGGGCCGCCGACATGGCCGCGTATGAGCCCCTTCCGGTTACGGCACCGCAAGGACCGCGCACCTGCTGGGTTCAGGATTCCGATTCCCAGGTGACCATTCAACTGGCCTTCCTGCTGCCGGGCCGCGCCGACCAGCGAACCCTGACCGCGCGGTTTCTATGTCGACTGCTGTCCTGGGGGGGCGGGGCGCGACTGCCGCTGCGTCTTCGCGAGGAGCTCGGCCTGACCTATGCTGTCGATGCTCACTGCTCCCTGATGAAGGAGACCGGTTATCTGTCCATCGATCTGTCCGTTGCCCCCGCCAACCTTGTGCAGGCGGTTCAAGAGACCCTGGGAGTGCTGACGGAGTTGCGAGAGCAGCCGGTCAGTCAGGCGGAACTTTACGGGGCCGTGCGCAATTACCTGTTTGACCTCGAATTTTCAAAGGATCAGACCGAAGCCCAGGCGGTGCGCTACGGCTGGGGCCTGCAGGCCGATTATCTGCGCACCAGCGAAGAGGACCGGCAGTTTGTCAAGCAGTTCACTCCCGAAGACCTGCAACAGGTTGTTGCCGAGATCCTGGTGCGCGACCGTCTTCACCTGGTGGTGGTCGGCCCGTGGAAGGATACGGACCGGGAGAAGGTCGAGGCGCTGCTGACCGGGTACTAGTTCCCCGCCTGGATCCCTGCCCCCTCCGGAGATTTTTTGCGGTGCCCTGTCCGGGGCGCCGATAATTAATGTTTTGTAAAAATTAACCTAGTCATTTCAATATGTTATAGTTTTAGGCGAGGCTACTTCCAAAAGTTGCTGCTGTTTCAGAATTGTCATGACGGCGTCGATCGTTTCTGAAAAGATAAATACCTGCTGATAAGTCAGCTGGTTAGGGTGTTTGGATGAACATTGATGAATGGTCTCGTTGTTTCGTTAGCCGTGACTTATTAGTTTAAGAACGCTCTTTCTTTTTTCTAAATGATTGATAGTTATAACCTTTTTTCGATAATGTGGTTTCTGCCATCGCTTTTTTCGAATATAATGTGACTATTCATTATAAATTCTGTTCCTGTTCCTGTTCCTGTTCCTGTTCCTGTTCATGCGTCAGGAATGACCTGATTGCGGACGGCTAGGGGTGATGATTCCGACAGCGACCACCAAAGACGATTTTGATTTCCGTGATATCGAGTCACTGCTTTGTCATCCCCTGGTGCTCGCGGACCTGATAGAAGCGTGTCTCAATCATCAGAATCCTCAGGCCCTGGCGGAGATCGTCCTGCAGGATGCGCCGCTGTCCGCGCGGGTCCTGCTGGCCGCCCGTAAATCCGGGACCGCCTTTGACCCGGCTGAGCCCGTTTCTTCCGCCGTTCAGTCCCTCGGAATTCCCGCCCTGACCTGTCTCAGTCTGCAGGCGTCGCAGCAACTTTTATCCCTGACGCTGTCTGACGAGGAACTGGTTTTTCAATATCGGCTCTGGTCCGCTTCCCAGGTGGGCGCGACCGTTGCCCGTTGCCTTGCTCCATCGGTCAACTTCCCGCGCATTGAAGAGGCCCAGCTGTGCGGCTTGCTTCTCAATCTGGGAATTCACCTGCTGTTTGGCAGATTCGGACGCGATTACCTGGTCTTGAATGTCGGTGCCCACAGCCGGACCTCCCAGGCGTTGCTGGAGAAGGGGCGGTTCGGCATTGATCACCTGCAGCTGGCCGATCAATTGATCAGCCAGTGGCATTTAGGGTCCTTTCTTGCCGACGCCATCCGCTTCCTGCATGCCGACATCAGGCAGGTTGAACAGAGCGGGCCGCTCCTTAAGATTGCCCGGCTTGCCCAGCAGTTCTGCCAGAGTCCGAAGGAGCTGTCCACGGAGTGCCAGCAGTTGGCCGAGCGGCTGTTCGGTCTGCGGGAGAGCGAGATCAGTTATCTTTTCCAATGGGCAAACGGTTTGTACGCGGCGACGCTTGACGATAGCGACGATCCCCAGATGGTGCGCAACGACTTTCGTGATGCGCTGGTCAGGTTGACCGACCTGTCCTACCTGCTGGCGAACCAGGAGGCCGTGAGGGCACGCCTGGCAGAGGCCCCCGGGCAGAGTCGTCTGCTGGCCCTGATCCGGCAGCTTTATCTTGAACAAAGTCCGGCCCGCGAGGTTTTCGTGTTTCTGCTCGACAGCAAGAGAAACCTGCTGACCGGAATGCCGATCGAGGGGCAGGATCCCCTGGTGGCGGATCTCGAGGTTCCTCTCCTGCAGGGTTGTTCAGTGCTGTCACGGGCTGTTGCGGAGCACTCGCTGACCTCCACGTATTCTGCGGAAGAAACGTTGACGGTGACCGATCATCTTCTTCTCCGGCTCTGTCGCGGAACGGGCTTTGCCTGTCTGCCCCTGTATAGCGCGGAACAGCCACTTGGGGCGCTGGTCCTTGAGATCGATAATGCAGAATCCTTGCCTCTTTGCGAGTCTCTCAAGGTAGCGATGCTGGGGCACAGCGTCAGCGCGGCCCTTGTCCGTGAACCGGAAATGTCCCTGGAAACCGGCAGCGAGGGGAGCGGGCTGCTGCGCCGGGTCAGTCATGAAGTGAAAAACCCCCTGACCGTGATCAACAATTATATTGAAGTCTTGAGCCGATCCGATCAGAATGCCGAACATGTTTCGATTACCGGGGCGATTAAAAACGAGGTCAAAAGGATCGACACTATCCTCAACTATTATCTGAACCAGCAGGATGAAGCCGAATTCTTCGATCCGGCCATCGACCTGAATCAGCTGGTCAGGGAAACAGTCCGCTCCCTGCAGGACTCGGACCTTGATCTGGGGAACATTTCCCTGAACCTCAATCTGCAGGACGGGCTTGGCAGGGTTCAGGGGAGCGGGATGCTGATGAAGCAGATCCTCATCAACCTCATCAAAAATGCCGTCGAGTCCTTTGCCGATAAAGGGACCGTCGATATTGCGACCCGGCTGGTTTTTGTGGGGTCGCGGGGCTGGCAGGTTGAGATCCTGGTCAGAGATGACGGGCCCGGGCTGCCGGATCAGGTGCTCAAGCATCTGTTTAAACCGGTCGCCAGCACCAAAGGGGCTGGCTATGCCGGGGTTGGATTGAGTATAGTCAAGAGTATGGTGGAAGACCTGAACGGCCAGATTTCGTGCTACACGAGTGCCGATAAGGGGACCAGTTTTTGTATTCAGATTCCCTACCAGCAGATCTGACCCTGGTGGAGAGCAGGAGCCGTTGTGACGCTTGGTTCAACATCACATAAGTCGCCGCAGACAGATTTCCGGGCGCAGGTTCTGATCGTCGACGATCAGGTCACGCTGCTCAGAAGTTTGCAGGCCTTGCTGTGCATCAACGGTTACCAGGTCGAACTGGCAAGCGGGGGAGCGGCCGCTATCGAGAAGCTCAAACTCCAGAGCTTTCACCTGGTCCTCCTCGATCTGCAGATGCCCCAGGTCGGGGGACTGAAGGTCCTCGAGTATATTCGCAAAGAGAACCTCGACACCGAAGTGATCATTATCAGCGGAGAATCCAGTTTCAGTGCCCTTCAGAAAGTGTTACGCCTGGGCGCCCATGATTTTATCCGCAAACCCTACGATCCCGAAGAACTGCTCAGCTCCGTGGCAAAGGGCGTGGACCGCTGCCTGATACGGCGATCCCACGTCACGGTTGAGCGCTCTCTCACCGATTCCGAGCGTATTCACCGTTTTATTGTCAACAATTCCCCGGATTTTATCTACATGCTCGACGCCAGGGGCAATTTCAACTATCTCAATGAAAAGGTGGAGACCTTTCTCGGCTACAAGCGCCATGAACTGCTGGGCTGCCATTTCTCAAAAATCATCCATCCGAACAATGCCCAGGACATTCACAACTGTTTCAGTGAACACCGCACCGGGGAGAGGGCGGCCCGGAAAATCGAGATGAGGCTGCAGGTCAATCCCGACAACGACCGTGTTAAGGGCCTGGCAAACCACGAACTCATTGTCGAGCTCAATGCCATCGGCATCTACAAAAAAGACAGGAACGGCAACAAGGTCTTCACCGGGACCCTCGGTTGTGCCCGGGACATTTCCGAGCGCAAAAAATCCGAGGCCCATATCAGTTTCCAGGCTTACCACGACATGCTGACCAGACTGCCGAACCGCCTGCTGTTCGAGGATCGCATGACCCAGGCCTTTGCTCAGTCGCGGCGCAGTGGCGCCCATTTCGCGTTGCTGTTCATCGATCTGGACCGCTTCAAGCTGATCAACGATACCCTCGGCCACGTGGCCGGCGACCTGGTTCTTCAGCAGGTCGCCGAACGGATCCTCGGCTGTCTGCGCGCCGAGGACACCCTGAGCCGCTTCGGCGGGGATGAATTTTTTCTGCTGCTTCCCGGCATCACCGGTCGCGACGGGGTGTCCGCGGTGGCGGAAAAAATTCTTCAGGCCGTCCGGCGGCCGTTCCAGGTGGACAATCACGAGCTCTATCTGAGCATGAGTATCGGCATCGCCATCTATCCTGAAGCCGGTCAGTCCCGGGACGCCCTTCTGCAGAGTGCCGATATCGCCATGTACCATGTCAAAAAACACGGCAAGGACGGCTACTGTTTTTATGACAAGGCCATGCCGGAACGGGCCGATTTCATTTCCGTCGAGCGGGATATCTACCGGGCGCTGCAGAAAAACGAGTTCCAGGTGTTTTTTCAGCCCAAGGTCGATTCGTCGAGCCACCGGATCATCGGGATGGAAGCTCTGCTCCGCTGGCAGCATCCGCAACGGGGCCTGCTCTACCCCGAAACCTTTCTGGCCTCCACCGAGGAATCCAAGCTCATTGTCCCCCTCGGCTACCGGGTGCTGCAGACGGTCTGCGAAGAGATGGTCCGCTGGCAGCAGCAGGGGTTGCCGCAGATTCGCGTCTCCCTGAATCTGTCGCCGGTGCAGTTGGAGCAGGACGATTTTGTCGAACGTTTTATCCGCACCGTTCAGTATTACCAGATTGCCGCCGATGCCCTCGAACTTGAGATTTCCGAGCAGGGCGTTCTTCGCGATCAGCACAATGCCTCGGAAAAGCTCAAGGCGCTGCGGAATTTCGGCGTTTCGGTCACCCTGGATGATTTCGGGCGTGGTCACTCGTCCTTCAGTTATTTGCAGAACTTCCCGGTCAACACCCTGAAAATCGATCGTTCCTTCGTGCGCGAAATCGATGAACATCACCGGCAGCCCTTCGTCGCCGACGGAATCGCCATGCTCGCCAGGGGGATGAATCTGAATCTTGCCGCTGAGGGGGTCGAAAATCAGACTCAGCTCAAATACCTGCGCGATCTCGGCTGCCAGGAAGTGCAGGGCTATCTTTACGCTGAGGCGGTTGATGCCAAAGCCACCCTGGAAATGCTCAAATCGAGCTCTCCCGACGGACCCCACTTTACCCTTCACTGACCCGCAGTTCCCCCCCCGCGATTTTACCCAGGCTGGTTTACATCGTGCCCCGGAGTGCTAATCTTCAATAAAGAAGGCCTCATTGACGAGGCACGGAGAGGAGGCAGATATGACTTACGGTGAAGGGCGGGTCTATAAAAAGGTGGAAGTGATCGGGGTTTCGGATGCCGGGGTCGAGGCCGCGATTCAGCGGGCCATTTACAAGGCCCAGCAGTCCCTCGACAGACTGTCCTGGTTTGAGGTTCAGGACATCCGTGGGCATATTGGTGCGGATGGCAATGTCAATGAGTACCAGGTTGTCCTGAAAGTGGCATTTGAACTGAAGTGATTGTTCCGCCTGACCCGGCAGGCCGCTCTGTTATACGGTCCCGGGTCGGCATGATTCCGGTGACAGTCAGCACTGGACCGGCGGATTCCCGGTTGTCAGTGCTGCCTGTCCTGGTCTGTCATCGCTCAGCTCACGCCCTCCGCGATCCGGAAGGGGCAGGCCGTCCTGGCTTTGACCTGTTCAATCGTCGCTTCCGGTGCCAGTTCGAGCAGGGTCAGTCCGCTCTCCGCAGCGACGTCGAAAACGGCCAGATCGGTCACGACCATATCGACGACACCCTTTCCTGTGAGCGGCAGGGTGCACTCCTCCATCAGCTTGGATGATCCGTCTTTGGCACAATGATCCATCATGATGATGATTTTTTTGACCCCGGAAACCAGGTCCATCGCGCCTCCGGGCCCCTTGACCATGGCGCCGGGAATCATCCAGTTGGCCAGGTCCCCGTAGCGTGAGACCTGCATGGCGCCGAGGACCGACAGATCGATATGACCGCCGCGAACCATGGCGAAGGATTCCGAACTGTCGAAAAATGCGGATCCCGGCAGCCAAGTGATGGTCTGTTTGCCGGCATTGATCAGGTCGGGATCCTGCTGACCTTCGACCGGGAAGGGGCCGACGCCGAGCAGGCCGTTTTCCGCATGCAGGGTCACCGTGACATCATCGGGAATATAGTTGGCGACCAGGGTGGGCATGCCGATTCCCAGGTTGGCGTACATGCCGTTTTTGAATTCTCGGCTGATCCGTCTGGCCTGCCATTCGCGGGCCGGTGAGAAACCCTTGACGCTTACCTTGCCGGCCAGGGTGAGTTGTTCGATGGGCTTTTCCAGCTGCTGACTGACCAGAATCCGGTCGACATAATTGCCAGGCGTATGGATGTGGTGCGGGTCGAGTTCCCCGATTTCGACGATTTCCTCGACTTCGGCGACGGTGATCCGGCCAGCCTTGGCGCAGGCCTGGTTGAAGTTGTTGGCGGTATAGCGATAGACCAGATTGCCGGCCCGGTCCGCTTTCCAGGCTTTGACGATAGCGAGATCGGTTGTGATGCTCTCTTCCAGGACATACTCTTTCCCGCCAAAGGACTGAACCGGTTTGTTCTCCGCCAGGATGGTTCCATAACCGGTCCGGGTGAAAAATGCCGGAATTCCGGCACCTCCGGCCCGCAGTTTTTCGGCCAGGGTCCCCTGGGGCGTCAGTTCCAGTTCCAGTTCGCCGCTGAGAAACTGCTGTTCAAAGGTGGCATTTTCACCGACGTAGGAGGAGATCATTTTTTTTATCTGGCGGGTCTGCAGCAGCCAGCCGAGGCCGAAATCATCGATTCCGGCGTTGTTGCTGGCAACCGTGAGCCCGGTCACCCCGCTGTCCCGCAGGGCCTTGATCAGGTTTTCCGGAATTCCGCACAGGCCGAAGCCCCCGGCGGCGACGGTCATATTGTCACGGGGCAGCCCTTCAAGGGCTTTGGCGGCGTCGAAAAAAATCGGTTTCATCGTCCTGTCTCCTTTGTCTGAACGGATGGGTTGTTCTTCGCGGCTCGGTCCTGGTTCCTGGGGCACAACCTGTTTCCGGATCCCGGCCCGGCCTGAACAGGGTCCAGGGACATTTCCTGCCCGGGGGATTTGACCCCAACAAAATCTAGTCTATCGTATCTTGAGCCAACTTTCTCGGTCACCCGGCAAAGACCAGGATGCCCGGAGGTTTTGTTCCTTTCTGGCAGCGCCGGGATGTCGGGGGACTGAGAACAGACCGACTGCCGCCGGACAGGAAGAGAACCCGTCCCGCCGGAAACCCGTTGGCAAGTTCAATAATGAAACGGTGAAGGGTTGCGACAGGCGTTTCAGCGCATGATATGGCTGTCGGAAAGATGATGAGACGGGATATCGGAACAGGCCTGGCGGCTGTTCTCGAGGGTGCTTCTGAGACAATTCTCGGTTTCGGGTGACCGGAATGGTGGTTTTATACCATTTAATGTTTTCACCTTGACACAGATATGGTCATAGGTTATAAGTGGTCTTACCAATGTTTCAAAGGCGAGGCATGACGCTCCCTCCTTTGAAACAACCCACAAACGATCCATATCAAACGACCTGGCCTGCCGGGACACTGAAGGTGTCAGGATGCGGGCCGGTACAACATAAAAGCGACAAACAGTTTTACACGTGACCTCTCTCTCACGTATTGGCCCCGGCAGACCTTTCTCCCTGCCGGGGCATTTTTTTCGGCTCAGTCAAAGACCGGTGGTTCCGGATTCCCGTCAGCTGTTTACCTCCCCAGCTTTTTGATCCCCGCCTGCAGTTTATCCAGATAGTAATAGATGATGGGGGTGATGTAGAGAGTCAGCAGTTGCGAAACCACCAGGCCTCCGACCACGGCGAGCCCTAAGGGGCGCCGTGATTCGGCTCCGGCCCCGATGCCGATGGCGATGGGGAGGGTGCCGGCCAGGGCCGCCATGGTGGTCATCATGATCGGGCGGAAACGGATCAGGCAACCCCGGTAGATCGCTTCGAGGGGGGCAAGGCCGTCCCGGCGCTGGGCTTCCAGAGCGAAGTCGATCATCATGATCGCGTTCTTTTTGACGATTCCCACCAGCATGATGATTCCCACAAAGGCATAAAGATTGAGTTCCGTGTCGAACAGCATCAGGGTGAGCAGGGCGCCGAACCCGGCTGCCGGCAGCCCCGACAGGATGGTCAGGGGGTGTATGTAGCTCTCATAGAGGATGCCGAGCACGATGTAAATCACGACAATGGACAGCACCAGCAGCAGCGCCAGTCCCCGAGTCGAGGCCTGGTAGACCTGGGCGGCTCCCTGAAAACCGGTCGTAAAGGTTCCCGGCAGGCTGCGGGTGAGCTGTTCGATGGCGGCCACGGCAGCGCTCAGCGAGACGCCGGGCTGCAGGTTGAAGGAGAAGGTCACCGCGGTAATCTGCCCTTCGTGATTGACCGAGAGGGGGCCCAGCCCGGTCCTGACTGAGACCAGGGAGGTCAGGGGGACGAGCCGGCCGTTGGCCGCTCTCACATAGAGCAGCTCAAGGGCGGCCGGATCGCTCTGAAAGCGGGGCTGCAGCTCCATGATGACCTGATACTGGTTGGTATCCGTATAGATGGTCGAGACCTGACGGCTGCCGAAGGCGGAATAGAGGGTTGTTTCAATTTGCTCGGCGGTCACTCCGAGGACGGCCGCGCGGTCGCGGTCAATGGTCAGGTTGAGCTGCGGGTTCTTGATTTCGAGGTCGGAGTTGACGTCCTGAAGCTGGGGCAGGGCGCGCAGCTGTTCCTCGAATTCGGCAGCCCTGGCATAGAGTTCTGCTGTATCCGGACTTTGCATGACGAACTGGTACTGGGCTTTCGACCGTTTGCTCTCAAGCCGGATCGGGGGCGGGTTCTGCAGGAAGATCCGGATTCCGGGGATCCCGTTGAGCCTGGGGCGGAGGCGCTGGATAATCTGGTCGGCATTGGCGTCGCGCAGGTGCCGTTCTTTCAGCCGGATGAACATGAACCCGCTGTTCGAACCGACCCGGGATCCGGCCGCCCCGACGGAGGACATGAAGGCTTCGACGTCGGGGTCCTGAATGATGATATCGGCCAGCAGCGCCTGGTTGCGCTGCATCTCCTCGAAGGACGCGCCCTGAATGCCTTCGGTGGTGGCGCGCAGTGAGCCGGTATCGTCAGGAGGGAACAGTCCGGTGGGAATCCGGGTAAACAGCCACAGGGTGGCCAGGGTCAGGATAATGGTCAGCAGCAGGATGGTCCGGCGCAGACGCAGGATGAGATTCAGGGATTTTTCATAGAGTTTCAGCCAGCCGGCGAAGAAACCTTCCATGAGATTGTAGAGAAAGCCATGGGGTTTTTCGGAGTAGGGCCTCAGAAAGCGGCTGCAAAGCATCGGCGTCAGGGTCAGGGAGACGAAGCCGGAAATCAGGATCGCCACCGAAATGGTCACGGCGAATTCGTGCAGCATGCGGCCGAGCATGCCCGACATGAACAGGACCGGGATGAACACGGCGACCAGGGAGATGGTCATGGACAGGATGGTGAAGCCGACTTCACTCGAGCCTTTGAAGGCCGCTTCCCGGGGCGCGGTACCGTGCTCCATGTGGCGGATGATGTTTTCGAGCATGACGATGGCGTCATCGACCACGAAGCCGATGGACAGGGTCAGTGCCAGCAGGGTGATGTTGTTGATGGAAAAGTCGAGCAGGTACATGGCGGCGAAGGTGCCGACAACGGACAGGGGCAGGGCCATGCTCGGAATCAGGGTCGCCGGGAGATTTCTCAGGAACAGGAAAATCACCATGATGACCAGGGCGACGGTGAGGATCAGGGTGAACTTGACCTCGGCTACCGACTCCCGAATGGAGCCGGAGCGGTCGTACATCAGCTGCAGGTCGACGCCGCCGGGCAGCTGCCTTTTCAGCTCGGGGAGCAGATGTCTGATCCGGTCGATGACGGCAATGGTATTGGTCCCGGGCTGGCGCTGGATGGCCAGGATAACGGCGCGGCTCGCGCCGTCCTTGGTATAGAACCAGGCGGCAACGCGGTTGTTTTCAACACTGTTGGCAACGGTCGCGATATCCTTCAGGCGAACGGGGGCCTGGTTACGGTAGGCGATCACCATCTCTTCAAAGGCCTCGGCATCATAGAGCTGGCCGCTGACCTGGATTGTGTAGGATTGGTTCTTCCCTTCAATACCGCCGGTCGGCAGATTGACATTCCAGCCGTCAAGGGCTTTTTCCACCTCATCCACGCCGATGTTGAGACTGGCAAGTTTGAGGGGATCGAGGCCGATCCGCACGGCGAACTTCTGGGACCCGTAGACGTTGACCTGGGCGACCCCGTTGACCATGGAAATCCGCGGGACGATCGTCGTGTCTGCGAATTCGTAGACATCAGGCAGGGCCAGGGACGTGGAGCTTAGGGCCAGGTAGAGAATCGATGCGGCGGCCGGGTTGACCTTGCGAACCGACGGCGGGCTGGTCATCTCCCTGGGCAGGCGGCGCGCCGCCTGGGAGACCGCCGCCTGAACGTCCTGGGCGGCGGCGTCGATATCGCGCTCCATGGCGAACTGGACGGTGATGATCGTCGACCCTTCACCGTTGGTCGAGCTGAGAGAGTCGATGCCGGCAATGGTGGACAACTGTCTTTCCAGAGGCGTGGCGACAGCGCTGGCCATGGTTTCGGGACTGGCCCCGGGAAGGCTGGCGCGGACCTGGATGGTCGGAAAATCGATGTTGGGCAGATCGTTGACGGCCAGCAGGTGATAGGCGAAGGCGCCAAAAATCATGATCGCCAGCATCACCAGGCTGGTCATGACCGGGCGCCTTATGAACAGCCCCGAGATGTTCACGGCCGACTCCCGTTGCTGCCGGGATCAATGTCCTTGATTCTGACTCCTTCGCGCAACCGCAGCTGGCCGTCGGTCACGACCTTCTCCCCCTCCGACAGCCCTTCGGCAATCACCGCCAGATCCCCTGAGTTGACGTCGATGGTGACCTGCTGTTGGTGGGCCTGATCATTGACGACGACGAAAACGTAATTGCCGTTGAGGCCGCTCTGAACGGCACGGGCCGGAATGACCAGGGCATTTTTCCTGACCGTCAGCTGGATGGTGACCGGGACGAACTGCCCGGGCCAGAGTTCCTTGTTGGCATTCTCGAAATCGGCCTTGAGGCGAATGGTCCCCGTCAGGCGGTCGACAGTATTGTCAAAGAAGGAGATCTCTCCGAACAGGGGGCTGCCGTCAGCGGAAAGGTCGTCGAGTCGGGCACGGAGCTCATTGGCAGCGAGGCGTCTCCTGATTTCGGCCAGGTGCTGTTCGGGCAGCGTGAAACTGACTTTAACGGGGGAGAGCTGATTGATGGTGACCAGGGACTGTTCCGAGGAGGCCTTGACGAGATTGCCTTCGTCGACCTGGAGTGCCCCGGTGTAACCGGCCAGGGGGGCGCGGATAACACAATGGTCCAGATCGAGTCGGGCGCTGGTCAGGGCGGCTTCATCGGCGAGGATGGTGGCCTGCAGGGTGGCGACGCTGGTCTCCGCCTGATCGGCCTTTTCGCTCGATACGTAGCCGCTGTTCACCGCGTTCCGGTAGCGCTCGGCCTGCCGGCGGGCATTGGCCAGCGCGGCCTGGCTCTTGGCCAGGGTGGCCTGGGCCTGGGCTACCCGGGCGGCAAAGGGGCGTTCGTCGATGGCAAAGAGCAGGTCGCCGCGCTCGACATACTGCCCCTCGGAGAAGGCGACCCGCTGCAGAATGCCGGTCACCTGGGGTTTGATCATGACCGATGCATAGGGTTCGACTGTGCCGACGCTGGTTAGCTCAAGGGGAACGTCAGCGACAGCGACCCGGGCCGTGGACACCGGAACCTCCCGGGGCCCCCCTTTGGCTGCGCCATTCCTGTTTTCGGACTCGCCTCCCGAGCACCCGGTCAGGATCAGGCTGAGCCAGAGCAGCACCGCAAAGAGTCGCCGAAAGGAGGGATAGCGTGTTAATGACAATGGACACATCATGATGCGTGATCCTCTCAAGGTGGTGTGATGTCTGCCGTCGCGGCGGACGGCTGTCCGGAGGGAAGGGGCCAGCCCCCACCGAAGGCTTTGTAGAGAACCACCATGTCGATGGTCAGTTTTTTCTGACTGGTCACCAGCTGCTCCTGGAGCTGGAACAGGGTGCGTTCACTCATCAGGACTTCGGACAGATCGGTCAGGCCGCTGCGATAGCGTCCGGTGGCCAGTTCGACGGCGTGCCGGGCCGTGGCGACCGCTTCCGCCAGGGCCTGGTAGGTCTGTTGTTCATGAAAGAGTTCGTAAAGGCCGCTCTCCACCTCGTTCAGGGCGTTCAGGACGACCTGCCGGTAGTTCGTCCTGGCCATCTCGTAGTGTGCTTCCTGCAGTTCTATGTTGGCCCGCATCCGTCCATGGTTGAACAGTGCCCAGTTGATGGTCGGACCGGCGCTCCAGTAGCGACTGCCGTACTGCAGGAGATCGGCCAGGTGGATGCTCTGAAGTCCGATGACCGCCCCCAGGTCGAGCTTCGGATAAAGGTCGGCCATGGCGACCCCGATACCGGCATTGGCGGCCGCCAGGTTGCGTTCGGCCTGGCGGATGTCCGGGCGTCGTCGCAAAAGCTCGGTAGGGAGAATCGGGGGGATCAGTGGCGGCAGGGCGGGCAACGGCCCGATGCCCGACAATTCCTCCATCAGGCGGGAGGATGGTTCGCCGATGAGCAGGGCCAGGCGATGGATGGCCTGGTCGATATTGTTCTGCAAGCCAGGCAGGCGGGAACGGCTCAGTTCAAGCTGGGTCTGCGCCTGGGCGACATCGAGGCGGTTGCCCAGGCCGCTGTCCAAAAGACCTCTGGCCAGGGCGAGGGTCTGCTCCTGGACCCGAATATTCTCTTGGCTGGTCTGGAGCAGCAGCTGCTGACCCCGAAGTTCGAAATAGTTGCCGGCGACATCAGCCAGCAAGGCGATCTGAACACCATGCAGATTTTCGCGCACCGCAGCGAGCCTGGCGTCCGCCTGTTCGATGGCCCGGCGGGTTCCGCCGAACAGGTCAAGCTCCCAGGCGACCTCCAGGTTGAGATCGAACAGGTCCTGGGTGGTTCCTCTGGTGCTGCCGGTGATATGTTCACTCCGTCTGCTCGTGGTGTATGCACCCTCCGCCTCCAGGGCGGGCGCCGTTCTGGAGGTCATGATCCGGTATTCCGAGCGGGCCTGGCGAATGCGGAGCCGTGCTGTTTCCAGGCCTGGGTTGGCGGCCTTGGCACGCTCGATCAGGGAGGCAAGCCGGGGATCGCCGCAGATCGTCCACCACCGGGACAGATCAGCGCCGGCGGAGGAACTGTCGAGGTCGCCGGGCCGGGTCCAGGTTCGCGGCAGGTTTGCGGAGTCCGGCGGTGAATAATCCGGTCCGACCGGA
Source organism: Geopsychrobacteraceae bacterium (assembly GCA_963677135.2). Lineage (GTDB taxonomy): Bacteria > Desulfobacterota > Desulfuromonadia > Desulfuromonadales > Geopsychrobacteraceae > Seleniibacterium. The sequence goes on from CAXXLS010000011.1 coordinate 76,805, forward strand.
GAACAGGCGCACATGGCCGCCAGAAACATCAGCAGGGCGGCAACGGCGGACAGCCGGCGACGGCAGGGGAGGGCACGACGGCAGGTCAGTGTGAAACGAATCGCAGGGGTCATCGTTATCCGCCAAAGGGAAAGGGTGTGGCGTGAGATTAGGGCAACTTGCCGTGTTTGACAATATCCAAATGATCCTCCACGCGCTATTTTCGTTTCTTCTGGTATCCCTCCCCGGCGTTCTGAACGGCCGGCTCACTGGTAGCCGCGGGCCTGCAGGGAAAACAGGTGGGCGTACTGGCCGCCGACCGCCATCAGCTGGTCGTGGTTGCCGTGCTCGACGATCCGGCCCTGGTCGATGACGACGATCTGGTCCGCCATGCGAACGGTCGAGAAGCGATGGGAGATGAGGATGGTCATCTTGCCCCGGCTGAGTTCCCTGAAGTGTTCGAAGATGGTCGCCTCGGCGGCGGCGTCCATGGTCGCGGTCGGTTCGTCGAGGACCAGGATATCTGCCTCGGTGCGCATGAACGCCCGTGACAGGGCGATCTTCTGCCACTGGCCGCCGGACAGCTCGCGGCCGCCCTTGAACCACTTCCCCAGCTGGGTTTCGTATTGCTGGGGCAGCAGATCGATAAAGTCATCCGCCATCCCTTTATGGGCCGCCTGCCGCCAGGCCTCGCGGTCTTCGAAATGGTGGACATCTCCGGCCCCGATATTTTCACCGACCAGGAACTGGTAACGGCCGAAGTCCTGGAAAATGACGCCGATCCGGGCGCGCAGGGTGACGGTATCCCATTGGGCCAGGTCAAGGCCGTCGAGGAGAATGCGACCGGAACTCGGCTGGTAGAGGCGCGTGAGGAGCTTGATCAGGGTTGTTTTTCCCGAGCCGTTCTCCCCGACCAGCGCCATGCTTTCGCCCGGTTTGAGGTGCAGGCAAACATCCTTAAGAGCGGGCTGATCGCTGTCGGGGTAATGAAAACAGACGTTTTCGAAGCGGACCCCGTCCCCGGGAGCGGGACCGGCCTGCAAACTGCCTTGCAGGGGAGGGACCGGTTGCTCCAGGTACTCGTAAAGGTTGGAGAGGTAGAGGTTGTCCTCGTACATGCCGCTGATCGCCTTGAGGCTGGCCGAAACGGCGGATTGCCCCTGCTTGAACAGCAGCAGGTACATGGTCATCTGACCGAGGCTGATATCTCCCCGAATGGCGGCCAGGGCAATCCAGGCATACGCCCCGTAAAAGGCTGCGGTTCCGAGCAGGCCGAGCAGAAACCCCCAGAAGTCGCGGCGCAGGGTGAGGCGCCGGTCTTCGGCGAACAGGCGGGCGAAAATATCCCGGTAGCGACGCAGCAGCCGGCCGGCGAGATGGAACAGCTTGACTTCTTTGACGTAGTCTTCCCGGGCCAGCACCGTTTCCAGGTACATCTGCATCCGGGTTTCCGGAGAACGGAACCGGAAGAGGCGGAACTTGTCCCCGGAAAACTTGGCCTCGGCCAGAAACTCTGGGATTCCGCCGATGATCAGAACCAGCACCGTCAGGGGGGAGAACTGGACGAGCAGAACCGCGTAACTGAACAGGGAGATGGCATTCTGAACCAGTCCGAAGGTGCCGGTGACCAGGCTCAAGGGGCGGGTCGAGGCTTCGCGTCGGGCGCGGGTCAGCTTGTCGTAGAATTCCGAATCTTCGAACTGGCTCAGACTCAGCTGCTGGGCTTTTTCGAGGATCATCAGGTTGATTTTCTGTCCCATCAAGGCCCGCAGCAGGGCCTGGCAGGTCGATATGCCCCGCTGGCCGCCGGCAATCAGGGTGACGATGCCCGCCTCGCAGGCCACGTATATCATGACCATCCCGGTATCCACGACACCCGTCTGTCGATGGAGTTCGATGGCGGCCACCACCCCGTCGACAATCAGTTTGCCGACCCAGGCGACGGAGGCCGGCAGGACCCCGACCAGCAGGGTCAGCAGGGCAAAGACGACAGTCAGTCTGGGGCTGGTGGACCAGACCAGTTCGAGGGCTCGCTGACTGTAACGGAAAATATCGAGGAAACGCTTGGGGGGCGGGTTGGTGTCGGTTGGCAGCGGCGGGAATTTCACGGTTGATCCTGGAGTCCTGTTGCATGGATTGATAAGGGTTCCGGCGGCAAAGGCGGCTGAAACCTGACGGCATGTGCATGATTCGAAAGGTTACTGAAGGGTCATCGTGAACATGACCGATGTCTGCCCTCCGACGCCATCTGAGACAACGATGTCAATATCATATTGCCCTTCCTGGCCGTTCTGTCTGGTCCAGCTGATTCGCCCCGTCTGCTCATGGATGGTCATTCCCGGCGGACCGCCCGCCAAGGTAAAGGTCAGCGGATCGCCGTCGGGATCCGTCGCCACCACCTGGTAGTCAAGCCGGTTGTCGACGATACTGGGAACCTGTTCCATTGAGACGCTCGGCGAGGCGTTGGGTATGACGACCTCCTTGGTGGCAAAGGTCGGTCCGGTATCGCGGTCATCGGTCGGCGTGACCATGACGGAGATCCGGTCTCCTCTGCGGAACTGGTCGCCGGGCAGGACCGCCGTATTGTTCCCCTCGACTTCGACACCGTTTATATACCACTGGTAGCTGAATCTGATCTGATCCCCCTCGGGATCTTCGGCAACGGGTATCAGCTGCATGTCAACCCCCCTGTGAACCTGGGGATTGGCCAGCTGAATCTCGGCTATTTTCGGCGGGTGGTTTACCTGGGAGGACTCCTCTGCGGAGGATTTCTGAGCAAGGGCAGGGAGGCTGAAGGCACTGAGCACGATAACCGCGAGAGCGCAGACTTTTGCGACGAAAGACCCCATGAGCATGAGCGAAGAATTCCTTTCCCCTGCCGTTGACTGGCCGGCAGCTATTTCTCGTGAATTTATGTCAAATATAGCATATCCTGCGCCGCTCATGTATCCTTAGATGGAGAATATTGATACGGTTTTACGGACCACCAGCTTGACCTTTTATGGAGTCGCAATCATGTCCGACAATCTTCATATCGTTTGTCCCCAGTGCCAGGCCATCAATCGTATCGCCAAGGCAAAACTTCCCAACCGGCCGAAATGCGGCAGCTGCAAGCAGCAACTGTTTTCAGGGACTCCCGTCGATCTGGACACTCTGAACTTCAACCGCTTCCTGCAAAAAAATGATATTCCGGTATTGGTCGATTTCTGGGCCTCCTGGTGCGGGCCCTGTAAAATGATGGCTCCGGCGTTTGCCGAAGCCGCAGGGACGCTTGAACCGCGGATCCGGCTGGCCAAACTTGACACCGAGAGGGAGTCGATTATCGCCGGACGTTATAACGTGCGATCGATCCCGACCATCGTCCTGTTTCAAAAAGGGGTGGAAATCGCGCGGAAGACCGGTGCCATGCCGGCGGCCGCCATCGTTCAGTGGGTTCAGCAGCAGTTGGGCTAGGGCCGTTTTGCCGCAGCTCGCACCGCTGCCATTTATTCTGCATCGTCGACCAGGAAAGAAGTCCAGCAACCATGCATCCGCTTGAGCAAAGAATTATCGTCCTGCTGAATCAGCGCCGCCAGCGGGCCCTGACCCGCAGGGAAATTGCTGATCGCCTTGATCTCCACGGGGGGGAGCGCAAAATCCTCACCAAGATCATCGACCAGCTGGTCAAGAACCATCAGCTGGAGGAGCGCCGGGGGCATTATCGGCTCAAGCCGCAGCTACGAACCCTGGAGGGGACCTTGTCCCTGGCTGACCGGGGGTTTGGCTTTCTGCGTCCGGATGATCCCAACCGGGAGGACCTGTTTATTCCGGCCCGCCATATCGGCGGAGCCATGGACGGTGACCGGGTGGTGGCCCAATGCCGGGTCTCCGCCCATGATCGCCGCCCCTACGGGCAGGTCCTGCGGATTCTCGAACGGGCCCATCAAACCCTGCTGGGCACCTGTCAGAGACGCTCCGGGCAGGGGGTGGTCTGGCCCCTGGAGCAGCGCTTGCGCGGGCCGATCATTGTCGGCAGAGCGAAGGACGTCGCGCCGGGAACGGTCGTCAAGGTCAGAATCGTCAAATACGCCAGCGGGGATCTCCCGGCCCAGGGGGAGATCGTTGAAACCCTGGGATTCGCCGACGATCCTCAGGTTGATATCGAAACGGTCATCCGCTCCCATCATCTGCCCCGTGAATTTTCTCCCGAAGCGGAGCGGCAGGCTCGCGACGTACCGCAGCAGATTTCGGACGGGGCTCTGGAAGGGCGCGCCGACTTGCGGAACCTGTCCCTGGTGACCATCGATGGTGAAACAGCCCGGGATTTTGACGATGCCGTCGCGGTACGCAGGGAGCATGACGGTCTCTACCGGCTGTGGGTGTGTATTGCCGATGTCGCCCACTATGTCACGCCGGGCAGTCCCATCGATCTGGACGCTCAGCAGCGCGGTACCAGTGTTTATTTTCCCGGTTATTGCCTGCCGATGCTGCCCGAAGAACTCAGCAACGGGATCTGTTCCTTGAATCCCGGGGAACATCGCCTGGTGATGACGGCGGAGATGCTTATCGACGGTCGGGGAACGACGGTGCAGGCCCGTTTCTATCCGGCAGTGATGTGCAGCAGGGCCCGGTTGACCTACACGGAAGTGGCCGCCTGTCTGGACCATCCTGAGGGGAGCGAGCTGGCGGGGGAACTGCGACAGCAGCTGCAGGATATGGCGGAACTGGCCGGGGTGCTCACAAAAATGCGTCTGGCCAGGGGGAGTCTTGATCTCGACGTTCCCGAGGTCGAGATCCTGCTCGGAGACGACGGCCGGCCGGTCGATCTGGCGCGGGTGGAGCGTAACCAGGCCCATCGGCTCATCGAGGAGTTCATGCTGGCCGCCAACGAGGCCGTCGCCGGATTCTTGCGTGACCAGGACTGGCCATTGCTCTACCGTATTCACGAAAAGCCTGATCTGGCAAAACTTCACGAATTGCAACAGCTGGCCGCCGAGTGCGGTGTCGGCCTGGTCCTCGGAAAAAATCTGCACCAGGCGCTCCAGGACCTGCTTAACGACGTTGCCGAGCGACCCGAAGGTCGGCTGATTAATCAGCAACTGTTGCGCAGTCTTCAGCAGGCATGCTATTCAGCGGACAATCAGGGGCATTTCGGGTTGGCCGCGGACTGTTACTGTCACTTTACCTCGCCGATCAGGCGCTATCCCGACCTGGTCGTGCACCGGGTGCTCAAACACGCCCTGTCCGGTTCTCAAAAATCGGAATCCTACCGCTACCAGGAACTCAAGACCCTGGGGCAGGAGTGCTCCGACCACGAGCGCCGTGCGGTCCAGGCCGAACGGGATCTGACCAATCTGCGCTGCTGCCAGATCATGGCCGGCCGCATCGGGCAGCTGTTTTACGGGACCATTTCATCGGTCACCGAATTCGGTTTCTTCGTGGAACTTGACGACACTCTGATCGACGGACTGGTTCATATCCGCAGCCTGCAGGGCGACTATTACCACTACGATCCCCTCACTCATGTTCTGCGAGGAGAACGCCGGCGGCGGGAGTTCCGGGTCGGGATGAGGGTCGAAGTGGTGGTGCGCAAGGTCGAACCCTGGCGCAGGAGAATCGACTTTGAGTTGCTCGACTGAAACAGGCGCCGCGGCGGACCGATGCTCCGGTCTGCCCAGCAGTCAGCCTCGGGGAATAACGTAATAATAGACAGCGAAGAAATGGAGGCAGCTCCCGCCCAGCACAAACAGGTGCCAGATGGCATGCCCGTAAGGCAGTTTTTTCCAGGCATAGAAGATCACCCCGACTGAATAGGTCAGCCCGCCAAGCAGAACCAGCAGAAACCCCGAGAGCTCTAGGGCCGCCAGCATCGGCTTGATAGCGACCACGGCGACCCAGCCCATCCCCAGATAGAGACTGATCGAGAGCGCTTTCTGCTGACCCAGGGGGGTCAGTTTCAAGATGATTCCGACCAGCGCCAGGCCCCAGACGGTGCCGAACAATGACCAGCCCCAGACCCCCTTCAGAGAGACCAGGACAAAAGGGGTGTAGGTTCCGGCGATGAGCAGGAAAATTGCGGAATGGTCTATGGTTTTCAGAATCTTCTTGATCCTGTTGACGGTAATGCTGTGATAGAGGGTCGAAGCCAGGTAGAGCAGGATCAGGGTCGCGCCGAAAATACTGCAGGTGACGACATGGCGCGAAGATCCGTTCGCTCCCGAAGCAATAATCATCGAAACAAGGCCGGTCACGGCCAGAAGCACGCCGATCCCGTGGGTGACACTGTTGGCGATCTCCTCGCCGAGACTGTAGCCGGTCACTTCATCGCGTTTCAGGTTCATCCGGCTTTCCTTTCTGTTGCTGGTTGCGGATCTTGTGGTTCGTAAAGCTTTTCATGCCGGCCCCGGTTTTCTCAGGACCGTTCATTAAAACTTTAGCACGGCCGGCAAGCGGAAGAATGACCGGACCGATGGTTTTACCAAAGTATTACGATAACCAGAGGGGGAATTTCTAAGTGCCTGGAAATAAGATGGAAAACTGATTGTTGAGGGAGTGGAGTAAATCTGACAAAAAAAGTTATATATTTTTGTTGACAAAGATGACCCGATTAGTTATAAATTAACCATCGACGCTTTGTTGTGGCAGGCGGAGCGGCGATAGCCAAAGTAGATATCTTTCGAGAAACCTCTCAAAACATGTTGCCCCGTAGTCCCCCTCCTGGCTACGGGGCTTTTTTTTGCTTTTTTTCGTCTTCCTGGAGATCCTCACCTGTTATTGGCGGGCACCTTTTTGCTGGTTCTGGTGTGCCGGCAGCCGACGGGTCCGGCCGGTTTTTCCGTCGAGCAGGCGGTTCCCCTCTCAAAGGGCAAAGGGGCGCGCAGTTTTTTAACTTGCCTCAGGATCGCTGCCATGATAACTGGTCAGCGCTTTGAAAAGGAGTGACGATGATTCATTTGACCGATATGACCAAGCAGCACGGTAGTCGCGTGTTGTTTAAAAATGCCAGCTTTCAGATTTTGCCCGGCAGCCGGACCGGACTGGTGGGGCCCAACGGCGCGGGAAAATCGACCATCTTTCGACTGATCACCGGCGAAGAAAGCCTTGACGGCGGCGAAATCTCCTGCGCCAAAAAGACCGTGATCGGCTATTTCTCCCAGGATGTCGGGGAGATGGCCGGGCGCAGCGCTCTGGAGGAAGTCATTGCGGCATCCGAGACAACTGTGGCTCTGGGGGAGCAGATTCAGGCGATGGAAGCCCAGATGTGCGAACCCATGGATGATGATGCCATGGCCCGTTTGCTCGAACGCTATGGCGATGCCCAGCAGGAATTCGAACAGCGCGGCGGCTATGACCTGGAACCCCGGGCCCAGGCGGTGTTGACCGGTCTGGGGATCGGACCGGATGATTATCACCGGCCGGTTGAGAGTTTCAGCGGTGGCTGGAAGATGCGGATCGCCCTGGCCCGCATTCTGACCCCTCAACCCGGATGTGCTGCTCCTTGACGAGCCGACCAACCACCTTGACATCGAGTCGATCGTCTGGCTTGAAAACTGGCTGGCTGACGCGTTCCAGGGGGCGGTCCTGATGACCAGCCACGATCGCGATTTCATGAACCGTCTGGTCTCGCGGATCGTGGAAGTGGCCGGCGGGACGATCACCACCTACAGCGGCAACTATGATTTCTATCTGCGCGAGCGGGAGATTCGCCGCGAGCAGCTCGAGGCGAGCTACAGGCGCCAGCAGGAGATGCTCGCCAAAGAGGAGGAGTTTATCGCCCGCTTTGCCGCCCGGGCCTCCCATGCCGCCCAGGTTCAGTCGCGGGTGAAAAAGCTCGAAAAGATCGAACGTATCGAGCTGCCCTCCGAGCAGAAGGTGATCCGGTTTGAGTTCACCGAACCGCCGCGCAGCGGTGATGACGTTATCGCCCTCGCCAACCTGGGCAAAACATGGATTTCGGAAGAGGGGGAAGAGAAACCGGTCTTCTCCGGAATTTCGGGGATGGTCAGGCGGGGCGACAAGATTGCCGTGGTCGGGGTCAACGGAGCGGGGAAGTCGACCTTCCTGAAGACCCTGTGCGGTCTGACCGAACCGACGGCCGGCACGGCGACCATCGGCGCCAACGTGTTTCCCGGTTATTTCAGCCAGCACTCCATGGACCTGCTCGATCCGCGCAAGACTGTTTTTGAAACGGTTCAGGATGCGCTGCCGCAACAGACCATTGGCGTGTTGAGAAATCTCTGCGCGGCCTTCCTGTTCCAGGGGGATGATGTCGACAAGCGGGTCGACAAGCTGTCCGGCGGGGAAAAGGCCCGGCTGATCCTTGCGACGCTGCTCGGGCGGCCGCTTAACCTGCTGGTGCTGGACGAACCGACCAACCACCTGGATATTCAGTCGCGGGAGGTGCTGCTGGAGGCTCTCCAGAAATTCACCGGAACCCTGCTGCTGGTCAGCCACGACCGGCATTTTCTGCGCAGTCTGGTGACCCGGGTTTTCGAGATCGATCATGGCCAGATGATCGCCTACGAAGGGGATTACGAATACTATCTCCAGAAAAGCGGGCGTGAGCATGGGCTGGTCTGAGGCTGATCGCGGGACGATTTGACAGGTCGGGAGCATCTATGAAAGAATCGGACTCTCACGTTGTGGTGGGACGCCAAATCAGACACAGCAATGACGCTGACCGGAGAAATCCGGTCAGCTTTTTTTATGGCCGTTAACGGCAGGAGGAATGTCATGGCAAAGGTCGTATTCTGGGAAAAACCGGGCTGCATCGGCAACGCCCGTCAGAAGGATATTCTGGAACAGTCAGGTCATCAGCTCGAGGTCAGGAACCTGCTGACCGAACCCTGGAGCGTGGCAACCCTGCGCCCTTTTTTCGAAGACAAGCCGGTCAGCGCGTGGTTCAACATGACCAATCCCGACATCAAGGCCGGGCGGGTTGTCCCGGCCGACCTTTCGGAAGTGGGGGCTCTGACCCTGATGCTGGAGGAACCCCTGCTGATTCGGCGCCCCCTCATGCAATCGGGAGATCGGCAAGTCTGCGGTTTCGAGGTCGACGAGGTCGCTCAGTGGCTGGGGCTGGCCACGGAAAGTGTCGGTGAGAGCGATCCCCAGGAGTGTCCGCATCCGGAGACGGACTGTGATTGAGCCCTTCCGGGGAATGATTCCCCATCCCCGCCGGTCAGGGCGAGGATGGGCCAGGCCACCCAAAGTCGGGGTGAGGGGTTATGCCCGGCTGGCGAGTGACGAGATGACATTGCTGCCGAGGAGGCCATCCCCGTTGCGATAACTCGCGATTCCGGCCATCATCTCCGGCCGGTTCTCTTCCAGGGCCGCAAGAGTTTCGTCCTGACTGAGGGTCCCGTCGCCGTCTTCATCGAACGCCGAAACCAGCTCTTCCGCCGTCAGATCCTGGCCGCTGGCGTGGTTGATCATATCGACCAGGCTTTCCGCTTCTGCTGTACTGATGGATCCGTCACTGTCCTGGTCGGCAGCGTTGTCGATATCCGCCAGGTCCGCTGGCCCGCCTGATGCCGGCGGCGGTAGGGCTGGACCCTCCTCCATGAGGCTCAGGGTTTCTTCCTCACTAGGGACACCGTCTTGATCCGTATCGTAACTGCTGAATAGTTCCTCCGCGTCCAGGGGTGCTCCGGTCATTTCGGAAATCTGGTCGAGCATGGTTTCAAATTCGCTTTGATCCAGATCGCCGCTCTCGTCCAGGTCCACGCCGCTGAACATTGACGGGGACGGTAGTTCGCTCGCTTGCATTGCCGTCGAACCGGTCTCCGCGCTGGTGGAGCTGCGGTCCCACATCTGTGAAATCGCCGGCGCGTAATAGCTGTCTGCTCCGATGCTGTTGAGTGTCATAGCTTTTCTCCTGATAGACATAAAGTGAATGCGACACTGGCGTCCCGATGCCATCTGTTGTCGGTTGACAGGGGATCTTGTCGGCAGAAAAGCATCGCAACAATATAAGGACAGGGTAACGGCCGGTAACGAATTGTGCGGGAAGGTGACAAGCTGGTGCCGTCCTGCTGCGAATGGTTTCGGCAGGCAGGACGGCCGATAACGGGACTGCTGACGAGGCTCTATCGGCGCAGTCCGAAATTGCTGAGAATGTCCGGGGGAGCCTGCTCGAAATGGGAGAATTCCATGGTGAAACTGCCCTGCCCTTTGGTGGCGCTGCGCAGCTCGGTCATGTACCCGAACATCTCCATAAGCGGCACGTTGGCACGGATGATATCCTGGCCCGGCCGCGATGTTATCCCTTCCACCTGGCCGCGCTTCTGGTTCAGGCTGCTCATGACCCGCCCGGTATAGTCGGATGGGGTAATCAGCTCGAGGGCCATCACCGGTTCGAGCAGGGTCGGTTTGGCTTTGCCCAGGGCCTTCATGATGGCGCGACTGATCGCGGCCGAAATGCCAAGGTCCGTGGTTTTGTTGCTGTCGTAGGGAGCTGCCGTCAGTTCGAGGCGGAGATCCGTCAGGGGGTATCCTGCCAGGGGCCCGGTCTGGCAGGCACTGCCGAGTTTGCTGGCGATCAGCTCCGCCAGGGGGGGCGGCCAGGCGGCGAGGATCTCGTCCGGCAGGGTCAGAGTCAGCCCGGTCTTGCGTTCCGTTGGCGACAGCTTGATTTCGATATCGCCGTAATGCTGTTTGCCGTCGATCTCGCGTTCGAAAATTTCCCGGCGGGTGACGGGAACCGTTATCGTCTCGCGGTAGACGACCTGCGGTCGCCCGGTATGGACGGCGACACCAAAATCGCTGAGCAGACGCTGAACGACGATTTCGAGATGCAGCTCGCCCATACCGGTGAGGATGGTCTGGCCGGTTTCGGGGTCCTCCTTGACCCGGAAGGTCGGATCTTCCCACTGCAGTTTCTCCAGGGCCAGCGGCAGCTTGTCGCGGTCGTCCACGGTTTTCGCTTCAACGGCCAGTGACACCACCGGTTCGGGATACTCGAGCCCCTTGAGTTGCAGCGGCGCCTCGCCGGAACTGATGGTATCCCCGGTCAGAACGGTCTTGAGCCCGGTGGCCGCGACGATATCCCCCGCCCTGGCCAGGTCGATCCGTTCCCGTTTATGGGCGTGCATGCGGAACAGCCGCGCCACCTTTTCGCTATTCTCCGTCCGGCTGTTGAAAACGGTGTCCCCCGGTTTGAGCGTCCCCGCATAGAGTCGCAGGTAGGTCAGTTTGCGCCCCTCATCGGAGATCACCTTGAACGCCAGGGCGCATAACGGACCGGCGGGATCAGGCGTCACCTCTAGAGGACTCTGGTCGGTCATACGCAGTGCCGCTGCGGGAGGGACGTCCAGGGGGGAGGGGAGCAGGGCGCAGATCATGTCGAGCAGGGGTTGAACCCCCTTGTTGCGCAGGGCCGACCCCAGCAGGACGGGGTGGAGCCGACAGGCGAGGACGCCCCGGCGCAGGGCCGCCAGAATGCGCTCGGCTGCGATCGGTCGGCCCTCCAGAAAGTCGCTCAGAATCTCGTCATCGAAGTCGGCCGCAGCTTCGATCAGCTGTTCCCGCTGAACGGCCACCGTCTGCTGATACTCTTCGGGCACCGCCACGGTCCGCAGGGTTTTCCCATGGTCTTCGTCAGCGAAGAGGAGCGCCTGCTCACCGAGCAGATCGAGGATCCCGGTAAAATTCTCCTCCGTCCCCATGGGCAGCTGGAGCAGGACCGGCCGCGCATCCAGTTTGTCCTGGATCGCGGTGAGGACCGCCTCGTGGTCGGCTCCGATACGATCCATTTTGTTGATCAGGCAGATCCGGGGAACCTGGTAGCGCTCGGCCTGACGCCAGACCGATTCACTCTGCGGCTGAACCCCTTCAACGGCACTGAAGATGGCGACCGCTCCGTCGAGGGCACGCAGGGAGCGTTCGACCTCGATGGTGAAATCGATATGCCCGGGGGTGTCGATGAGGTTGAAGAAATAGTCCTTCCAGCGGCAGGTGGTGGCGGATGCGGTGATCGTGATGCCGCGCTGTTGCTCCTGCTCCATCCAGTCCATGACCGCCATTCCGTCATGAACTTCGCCCATCTTGTGAATTTCGCCGGTATAAAACAAAATCCGCTCGGAAACCGTGGTCTTGCCGGCGTCAATATGGGAGATGATTCCGAAATTTCTGATCTTCCTGAGCTCTGGCGTTGTCATAATGGCCCCTGCTGGTGATCATTGTCCTGATCTGAGTTGCTGTAGGCACTCCTGGTCAAGACCATTGAGGGTGATGTACTCATGTTCCAGCTCTTCGACGTGAAAAATGTCCAGTCCGCTGTTGGCGAGAAAATCGTTTCTCAGTTCATGGTCGCCGGTTTTGATAATGTCAGGCAGAAGGTTGCGCAGGTAGAAAATCTCTTTTTTGATGTCGTAGATGACATCCTGAAAAAGAGCGGGATCGACCCGCCTCTGGACCGTGCCCCGTTCAAGCAGTTCCCGGTTCAGTTCCTGGTAAATGATGTCGACCTCTTCCTTGCTGTCGTAACGGTAATAGCGATTGCGAATCCTGTCCCTGGTTCCGGAGTAAAGGGTCCGGTAAAGGGCCTCTTTCTGTTCGATCCTCTTGAGGTCCGCGTTGAGCTGGACAACGGTACGGCGGCCGGCGGCAACTTCTTCCAGGCCCTTTTCCAGGGCCGCTAGCTTGTCACGACCGAAACGTCCCAGATAGGGGCTGCTCGCGAGAGGGGCGAAGAAAAGTCCGTGAAAAAGGTCGTTTTCGAGCATGTTGAATGCCGCCCGGTTTTCAAGCAGGTTGTCCAGCCAGGCCACGGAGGAGTGAAAGTGTTCCATGAAGGCCAGTCTGCTGATGTTGGTCGAGGTTGAATCGTAACGGTCGAAATATGCGATGATGCGGGAGAATTCCTCAAGCAGAGGCAGCAGCTTGCCGTTTCTGCCCTGCTCGTCGAGCAGTTTTCCGGTCTCCAGCAGCAGCTGCTCAAAGGCGTTGTCATGGTTGTGCCTGGCTTTCTGCTTGGCGTGGAGCAGTTGGATCAGGTCTTTGTCGGCCAGCTCCTTTCCCTGTTTGAGATCCTCAAGGATGTCGCGGGTAATGGCGATATACTCGGGCTCCTTGGTGATCCGGCCGATGTGGGGCTGAAGTTTGTTGTCAAGGACCGTCAGCAGGTCCGTGGGAATTTCGTTGCGCAAAGCCAGGGTCTTGAGCCGGGTCAGGCGGGCGTAGTTCTGGCGGTCGATCTCCCCTTTCCGATAACAGTCGATGAGCACCTGGCGGTATTCTTCGATAATGCGGTAATTGTCCCGGTGGCGATAGATGACGTCGATGCTGATGCGCTCCTGCTGGTGATGGTCGAGACCAAGGTTCTCCGCCAGCTCGTCCAGCATGGCCTGGTGACGGGCGTTGATCTGCCTGTCCTGGTAATACGCCTTCTGGAATTCTTTTTGAAAATGCCGCGCCCTGGTATTGGTGAGGCGGATCAGAAAGATGGCACAATGCGCAGGCAGCAGACTCCTGAGCTTTTCCGCGAGCCGAAAATCATCCCGCAGGTTGAGCCCGGGTATATGTTTCAGGGTTTTGCCCAGATACCTGATAACCTGGTGCTGGTGCTCTGTGTCGCTTTTCCTCTGCAGGCCGTCAATGAAGAAGAAGAAGTTGTGGATGGCATGCCCCTGGCGAAAGATCTCCTCGTAGCTCTGCACCAGACGTGCCCGGTCGCTGATCTCCAGGTTGCCGTCGCTGTCATAACCGGTTCCCAGCAGAATCAGGCGGTTATGCACGCCACTTCTGACCAGGTCCGAAACGGGCATGTCAACCCCGAACATGTATTCGCAAAAAGAACCACCCGTGCCGGTTTGGGTCAGCTCTTCTGAGGTCAGCAGCAGTTCGCTGCCGGAGGCGAACAGGCGCAGACTGTCTTCTGCCAGTTCGAAAAAATGCTGATGGGCAGAGTTGCAGCCGGCCGCCGTGGCAAAATATTCGACGGTCTCGTTGATTTTGCCGTGTAACCTCAGTTCGGGATTCATAGCTCGGCAGGCTCCCTTCGGGAGCAGGTGACGGAAAAACTGATCTGCTGACCATCAAAAGCCAGGCCGATCCCGTCGGGAAGCTCGGCGGCGACGGGCAGATGGTCGATGTCGTGGCTCAGGTGGGTCAGCAAGGTGCGTTTCGCTCCGATTTTCTGGGCTACGGCCACGGCCTGGGGAATATTGAAATGGGTCTGATGCGGTTTGAAGCGCAAGGCGTCAAGGATGAGCAGATCAAGACCGTGCAGCAGTTCCAGGGAGGCTTGGGGAATGGCGTTGCAGTCCGTCAGGTAGGCGACGGGACCGCACCGGTAGCCCGTGCTGGTGCCGCAGCCGTGCCGCAGGGGCACCGGAATCATTTCCAGTCCGCCGATGACGACGATCGCATGGTCGATCGGATGCAGTGCCAGTTTCGGCACGTAGCTGGTCTGCGCTTCCAGATCAAAAATGTAGCGGAAGGTGCGCTTGATACGACTCAGAGTGTCGGTCGATCCATACAGGGGGATCGGCTCTTGAGAGGAGAGATTGAAGGCCCGCAGGTCGTCAATGCCGTGAAGGTGGTCGGCGTGGCTGTGGGTATAAAAGACGGCATCAATGTGGCGGATATCCTCACGCAGCGCCTGCTGTCTGAGATCGGTTGAGGTATCGATGAGAATATTGTATTTTCCGCAGCTGAGCAGCAGGCTGCAGCGCGTGCGATGATTGTAGGGATGGGGCGACAGGCAAACCGGACATCGACAGCCGATGACCGGGATGCCGGTGCTGGTTCCCGTGCCGAGGATTGTAATTTTAAGCGTCTGCTGCATGGTCAGGCCGTTGCTGGGGGAAATACCGGTAACTTCCGGTAATCTAGCATTTTGAATTGGCAACAGACAATAGCTGATTGGCGGTCGGGGGCCATTGTTTTCCCGCGATGATAGTGATAATCTTGGCCCAGACGAGGAATGTTATGAAAGAAACCGGCTCCCAGGATATCAATAAATTGTGTCTGCGCTGTGTCAGGCACTGCAAGCAGGCCGCCAGTATGGTCATGCTCGAGTGCCCCCGCTTTCAGCCCCGCCCTTTCAAGTCGGACAGCCACAAGTTTGAGCAGTTGGATCTGTTTTAAAGGGGCTGCGCGCAGCGGGGTGTGCCCCGGTCCGGCTGTTTTTTCGCCTCAGGAAAGACCCGCCTGATTGTCCAGAAACGCTTTCAGATAAGGAATGAACTTTTCCGGCTCGACCAGGAAGGAATCGTGCCCGTAATCGGAATCGATGAGGTGGTACTCGACCGGTTTGTTCTGCCGCTCAAGTTCGTTGACCAGTTCTTCGGTCTGGGTCGGCGGATACAGCCAGTCGGAGGTAAACGCGAACCACAGGGAAGGGCAGCTTATTCTTTCCAGGGCTTCACTCAGGGAATCGAAATCCCAGGTCACGTCATACAGATCGAGGGCCTTGGCCAGATACAGGAAAGAGTTGGTATCGAAGCGATCGATAAAATTGCGCCCGTTGTAGTCGAGGTAGCGCTCCACCTCGAACTGTCCGAAAAAGTCGAACATCCCGTCACGAACCGAGAAGCGGCGGTTGAATTTGAACTGCATCGACGTTTCCGAAAGAAACGAAATATGGCCGACGGCGCGGGCCAGGGCCAGCCCGTCGGCAGGCGGATGCTCGGGCTGGTAATTCCCTTTTTTCCAGAGCGGATCGTTAAAAATCGCCTGGCGGGCCAGGGCGTTAAGGGCGATGGCCATCGGGGAGGTTTTCCCGGTCCCGGCAATGGGAATGATGGCCCGCACCATGTCCGGGTAATGGATTCCCCATTCGATCGCCTGCATGGCGCCCATGGAACCACCGACTACGGCCAGCAGTGATTTGATGCCGAGATGCTCGATGAGCAGCTTCTGGGCCCGGACCATGTCCCGGACCATGATGACCGGAAAGGTCAGCCGGTAGGGGCGGCCGGTGCGCGGATTGATACTGGTCGGGCCGGTTGAGCCCTTGCACGAGCCGATGGTATTGCTGCAGATAACAAAATAGCGGTCGGTATCGAGGACCTTGCCCGGTCCGATCATATTGTCCCACCAGCCCGGCTTGCGCTCATCTTCGCCATGAAAACCGGCGGCGTGAGCGTCACCGGTCCAGGCGTGAGTGGCCAGAATGGCGTTCGATTTGCTGTCATTGAGGGAGCCGTAGGTTTCGTAGGCCAGAGTGATAGGCCCCAATAACCGGCCGCTTTCGAGCTGCAGTTCGGTATCGAAGGTGACGTATTCAGTTTTGACCAGACCGACGCTCTGTTCCAAGTGACATCCTCGAAGCATTGACAGCAAAATAAGAAAGGCCCCACCCGAATAGAGAGGAGCCGTTGAGATGAAAAAGCTGAATGTCTCGCAGACGCCGTCCCCATCTGTCCCCGGGCCACACGGGCCGGCAGGGCAGGAATTGGCACCAGCCGGTCCATTGCACATGGACCCCGGTTGCCGTGGCTTCAACGGGCCTTTCCCTCCACCACTCTTGATAAAGACGAATTCCTATTAAATTGTTCAGAAGCTGACTCTAGCTTACCCGTCAGCAATTTGTCAATCGTCCTTGCGGGCGGTTGGTGTTTTCTCGGGAGCTTTTGCGGGGAGATGGTTAAATAGTAGGCAGCGGGTGGTTAAAAAAAAGGCAGCTGCGGCAGGGCATGAGTCCAACCTTCTTAAAACAGCCCCTCTTCTCCTCGGCATAAGAATTGAATGCAGACAAAGGTTCTGCTGAAAATCAGTTTCAACAATGTTGTTGAACAAAATTTAGACGAGGAGGTCTGTGAGATGGAACTGTCGCTGTTAGCGTTACGGCATGGCGGAGATGTGCTTTTTCTGCTGCTTGGAGCTGTCATGGTTTTTGCCATGCATGCGGGCTTTGCCTTTCTCGAGGTTGGTACCGTTCGGGAAAAGAGCCAGGTCAATGCCTTTGTTAAAATCCTGTCCGACTGGTCTGTGTCGACGGTCGTTTATTTCCTGATCGGTTATCCCATTTCCTACGGTATCCATTTTTTTACTTCGGCCACCGGCCTGCTGGGCGACAATCAGGGCTACGAACTGGTGAGGTTCTTTTTTCTGCTCTGTTTTGCGGCCTGTATCCCCGCGATTATTTCCGGCGGAATAGCCGAGCGCGCCAAATTCTGGCCCCAGGTGGTTGCCGGGGGAATTTTTGCCGGTATCTCCTATCCCATTTTTGAATCGCTGATCTGGGGGCAGAACAGCGCCGGGCTGCAGGGCTTTTTTGAAAAAACCTTCGGGGCGCCGTTTCACGATTTTGCAGGGAGCGTGGTCGTCCATTCCCTGGGCGGCTGGCTGGCCTTGCCTGCGGTTGTGGTCCTGGGTGCGCGGATGGGGCGCTATGTGCGGGGGAAAAGCCATGCGATCCCGATCAGCAATATTCCTTTTCTGGCCCTGGGCAGCTGGATCCTGGCCGTCGGCTGGTTCGGGTTCAATGTCATGAGTGCTCAGTCTCTTGAGGGGATTTCAGGCCTGGTCGCGGTGAACTCTCTGGCTGCCATGGTCGGCGGCGTGCTGTTCGCTCTGGTTGCCGGCAGGAACGACCCGGGATTTGTCCACAACGGGGCTCTGGCCGGATTGATCGCCATCTGCGCCGGATCCGACCTGATGCACCCCATCGGAGCGTTCCTGGTCGGTGGCATTGGCGCGCTGATCTTCGTGTACGGTTTCCAGTATGAACAGGAAAAGCTCAAGATAGATGATGTCCTCGGGGTCTGGCCTCTTCACGGAGTGGTCGGGACCTGGGGAGGGATTGCTGCCGGCATTTTCGGGTCCAGCGCCCTGGGCGGGCTCGGCGGAGTATCGTTTCTGGCTCAGCTTGCGGGAAGTCTGCTTGCCGTCATCTATGCGGTTGTGTCCGGTTTTGTGGTCTACAAGCTGATTGATAAAAGCGTGGGATTCCGGCTCAACCAGGATCAGGAATTTGTCGGTGCTGACCTGACGGTGCACCAGATCAACGCCTATCCTGAAGAGAATCTTAGGTAAAACTAATTGCGGCTGGAATTGACCTTCGCAAGCCGCATAGTACACTTAAATAAAGACTCCATTTTGCGGGGGGCCGTGGCAGCCTCCTGTTTTGCCCTGGATGTCCTTATCCCTCCTGGACTCCAGGGTTTTTTTATCCCGTCACCGCAAATCTGAAAATGGCACCCCGGAACAACTCCGAGGTGCCATTTTTTTTCATCTTCACGCATTCTTCTGTTTCAATGAAGGGTTACTTGAGCCTGGTCTGTTTATCCTTTTGCTGTCTGACCAGGTCGGCGATATTGTAGTTTTTGAGAACATTGGCCAGCGCCTGTTGGGCTTCGGACCAGGCGTCGTGGGCCGAGCAGTAGGCATCGCGTGCGCAGCTTTCAGCATCAAGCAGGCAATGATTCAGTTTCAACGGGCCTTCCTCGGCTTGCAGAATGTCGAACAGGGTGATCTCACTGGCGTCTTTGGCCAGTAGAAAGCCCCCGCCAACCCCGCGCTGAGAGGTTACGATTCCTGCCTTGATCAGGGGTTGCAGAATCTTTGTCAGAAAGGCGGGAGTGACATCCTGGGTTCGACAGATATCTTTTTTCAGGACAATTTCACTCTTAGGCTGCTGTGCCAGATACATCACTGTTCGAACTGCGTATTCTGTTGCCCGCGTTATGACCACGTGTGGTTACCTCCCAATGCTAACTTTTTGAGTAATGAATACACGTTAACCGGAGCCTTGTCAATCCTCTCTTGGCAATAATCGGGACTTTGGGGTGTTGACAAGGATAACCGTATCGACCGATTATCCGGATGGAAAAGGACGCTCAACGGATCATGACATACGAACCTGACAAAGACATCATCGGCCGCTTCGCCCCCAGTCCCACCGGTCCTCTTCATTTCGGTTCCCTGGTGGCGGCTCTGGGCAGTTATCTCGGTGCCCGGGTTTCGGGCGGAAGATGGTTGCTGAGGGTGGAGGACCTGGATCCTCCGCGCGTGGTTCCCGGTTCTGCTGATGCCATCCTTTTTCTGCTCGAGGCCCTGGGCTTTGAGTGGGATGGCGACATCGTCTGGCAGAGCCGGAAAAAAGCCTATTACCGGGAGATGCTGGCCGAGCTGCAAGCCGCGGGAAGGCTGTTCGACTGCAGTTGCTCGCGTCGGGAAGTTCTGGCCAGCGCTCCTCACTTTGGTGACGAGGGGCCGGTTTATCCCGGAACCTGCCGGCAGGGAGCGGTCGGGTCGCGGGAGCAGAAGGCGATACGAATCAGGGTCCCGGACGAAGTCATCAGTTACCGGGACGGAATCTTCGGCGTGCAGCGACAGAACCTCGAGCGGCAGGTCGGCGATTTCGTCCTTCATCGGGCGGACGGCCAGTTCGCTTACCAGCTTGCCGTGGTGGTCGATGATATCGCCGCGGGGGTCAACCAGGTGGTCCGCGGCGCCGACCTGCTCTTTTCAACGCCACGCCAGATTTTTCTCTATCGGTGCTTCGGCAAGAGGGCTCCGGATTACTATCATCTGCCCCTGGTCCTCGGCACTGACGGTGAAAAGTTGAGCAAACGCAACGGGCCGGCCTGCATCGTCAGTGTTGATAACGGCCCCCGACTGCTCTGGCAGGCTCTCGACTTTCTCGGACAGAATCCGCCCTCCTCATTACAGGCCGCGACAGCGGAGGATATCCTCGCATGGGGCAGACGGTTTTTCCGTTTTGACCGGGTTCCCTCGGCCAGCAGGCCAGTTGCTTTTTGTTAACTGGCTCGTTTCATGGTAGTCTTCATGTGACCGTATCGGCGCATCCTTAACAAAGACAGGGGAACCCGTTTCCGGGGAAAGACGTTCTCTGTTCGCGTTTGTCTCATCCTTACTTCAGGTCTTGCTAAAGGAGATATTCCAAATGAAAAAAATGTTTATTGCTGTGGTCTGTGGGCTTCTTCTGTCTGCTTGCAGTAGTGGAACCTTCCATATTCCGAAACAGGAATACCAGAGCCGGGTCCAGGTTCTGGGCGTGCTGCCGTTGATTGTTGATCGCAATTCAACGATGAATTATCCGGATAAGGACCTGCTGTTTGACGTTTTGAGCCGTTCCGCCAGCGGCAAGCAGTCGAATCTGGTTGAGGAATTGCGCAAAAAGAAGGGTTATTTTGATGTCAGGGCTCTTGACGTCGATGTTCAGCTGACCACCCTGTCGCTGCTCGGAGCGGGCAGCTCTCACGACGCCAACGGATATCCGACCGGCTATGCATTTGATACGGCGACGGTCACCGAACTGGCCCGGCGCAACGTTGTCGATGCCCTGCTGATCGTTGTTTTCTCCGGGGAGCAGGTCAAGGAGACGCGGCGTTCACGCACCAAGCTCGAAACCCTGACCACCACCTACAGCGACCTGCGGGCGACTGCCGCGGTGATCGACCGAAACGGGCAGGTCCTCTGGCAACTGGCCGGGGAGGACAGCTTCCAGGCGCTTATCCTGCAGTACCCCGATTTTGACGAGGCCTACTACAACCGGACCGATAGGGTCAGGGTGAAGAATGTCACGATGGCCGGCATCGAACGCGCCCTGGATGAAGACCCCGATCGGAACGGCGTCAGGACCCTGCCGGAAATGTATGATGAGCTGTTTGAAAAAATCGCCTCGGGAATCAGCCCGGGCCTGCTGGATTCTCTCAGGTGATTAAATATTAAACAATTGTTTTGGAAAATTGTTGAAACGCAAATTGCAGGTTGACACGAAGGAATAAAGCGGGTACAAGCTGAGTATTAACAAAGGGCGCCTGCCCGCTTTATTCCCTGTGCCGATGACAGGATTGAAGATAGAAGACCCTTCAATATTTAAAAATTTCCATTTGAACCAATCATAATTAACTTAAATAAAAGAACTGCCTTAAACCATAACGCATATTCTTTTTTTAAATATTAAAACTACCAATTCTAAATACCTGAAATCCAAAAACACGAATTCATTCTACAGGAAACGAATCACATCAATTTCATGGTACGGCGACCATTGCTGATCGCTGGGTATCCCCTGTGTGCAGGGCTGGAGACAACGTATGAATCTAAAGGACTTGAAGCAGACAAAAATCTCTGAACTGATCGCTTTTGGTAAGGACCTGGGCCTTGAAGAAATCGGCGGGATGCGCCGCCAAGACCTGATATTTAATATCCTGAAAGCAACAGCTGCTCAGAAAAAAGCCATTTTCGGCGAAGGGGTTCTGGAGATTTTGCCCGACGGCTTCGGGTTCCTGCGTGCTCCGGATGCCAATTACCTGCCGGGTCCGGACGATATTTATATTTCGCCGTCCCAGATTCGTCGTTTCGGACTGCGGACCGGCGATACGGTCGCCGGTCAGATCCGTCCTCCCAAAGAGGGGGAGCGCTACTTCGCTCTGCTGAAGGTGTCGGAAGTCAACTTTGAAGACCCGGCAAAAATGCGCGAGAAAACCTTCTTTGACAATCTGACCCCCCTGTATCCGGAAGAGCAGCTGGTTCTGGAAACCTCTCCGGAAAACTATTCGACCCGGGTTATGGACCTGATCGCTCCCATCGGCAAGGGGCAGCGCGGACTGATTGTCGCCCCGCCCCGGACCGGAAAGACCGTTCTGCTGCAGAATATCGCCAACTCCATCTCCAAAAACCACCCGGAAGTCTACCTGATCGTTCTGCTGATCGATGAGCGTCCGGAAGAGGTGACCGACATGCAGCGCAACGTCAACGGCGAGGTCATCTCCTCGACCTTTGATGAGCCCGCCAACCGGCACGTTCAGGTGGCCGAAATGGTTATCGAAAAGGCCCGCCGCCTGGTCGAGCACAAGCGCGACGTGGTGATCCTGCTTGATTCCATCACCCGTCTGGCGCGCGCCTACAACACCATCATCCCGTCCAGCGGCAAGATACTTTCCGGTGGTGTCGATGCCCACGCCCTGCACAAGCCGAAGCGGTTCTTCGGTGCGGCCCGTAATATCGAGGAGGGAGGCAGTCTGACCATTATCGCCACGGCCCTCATCGATACCGGCAGCAAGATGGATGAAGTCATCTTCGAGGAATTCAAGGGGACCGGTAACATGGAATTGCACCTCGACCGGAGGCTTGCCGACAAGCGCACCTTCCCGGCCATGGATATCAACCGCTCCGGGACCCGGAAGGAAGATCTGCTGGTTGATCCGACCCAGATGCAGCGGACCTGGCTGCTGCGCAAAGTTCTGTCCTCCATGAACACCGTTGACAGTATGGAGTTCCTGTTGGAAAAACTGACCGAAACCGAAACCAACCAGCAGTTTCTCGACTCCATGAACCAGTAATATTCAGGACCGCTCCTGCCGTCATCAAGGCAGGAGCGGTTTTTTTCGCCGGTGCAGATAAGTGCTTGCTCAATAGCGGGAAAAGTGGTATTTAACCGGTTTGTTCGAAACAAATTTATCTAAATAGGTCTGTACACCAGCCAGACCGCTAAGGAGACAACGATGAAAGAAGGAATCCATCCCAAGTATAATACTGTGGCCGTGCGTTGTGACTGCGGGAATACTTTCGAGACCCGTTCAACCATCACTGACGAGATTCATACCGAAATCTGCTCTGCCTGCCATCCATTCTACACCGGAAAGCAGAAACTGGTTGACACCGCCGGTCGTATCGAACGTTTCCGTAAGAAATACGCCCAGAAGTAATCGGGTAGGAACAGGAAAAGGGCGGCCCGTCGAGGCCGCCTTTTTTTGTTCCTGCGGATATCTTTCAGCGCACAGAAAAATCGGGATCTATAGACCTTATGTTTGCAAACCTCGAAGATGTCGTTGACCGTTTTCGTGAAGTTGAGGGGTTGCTGTCCGATCCGGCGATCATCGGCGACCAGAAGAAGTACCGGGAACTCACCAAGGAACACGCCGACCTGACCGATATCGTGGCGGTCTACAATGAATACAAGCAGGTCGGCAATGATATTGCCGGCAACCGGGAACTGCTGCAGGACGATGATCCGGAGATGAAGGAACTCGCCAAGGCCGAACTGCCCGAGCTTGAGGCGCAACAGCAGGAGCTTGAGGAGCGCCTGCGCATCCTGCTGCTGCCGAAAGATCCCAATGATGACAAGAATATTATCCTTGAAATCCGCGCGGGAACCGGTGGCGACGAGGCGGCCCTGTTTGCGGCCGACCTGTTCCGCATGTATTCCCGCTACGCCGACCGCAATCGCTGGAAAGTCGAGGTCATGAGCGCTTCGGAAACCGACGCCGGTGGGTTCAAGGAGATCATTGCCCTGATCAGTGGCGAGCGGGTTTATTCGCGTCTGAAATTCGAAAGCGGCACCCATCGTGTCCAGCGGGTTCCGGAAACCGAGGCCCAGGGGCGGATTCATACTTCGGCCTGCACCGTGGCCGTGCTGCCCGAAGCCGAGGATGTCGATATCGAGATCAATCCCGCGGACCTGCGTATCGATCTCTATCGCGCTTCCGGTTCCGGCGGTCAGCACGTCAACAAGACTGAATCCGCGGTGCGCCTGACGCACATCCCGACCGGGGTCGTCGTGGCCTGCCAGGAAGAGAAATCCCAGCATAAAAACAAGGCCAAGGCGCTGAAAGTCCTGAAGTCGCGGATTTACGACCAGATGCTGGCGGAGCAACAGGCCGAAATGGCCGCAGACCGGAAAAATCAGGTCGGCAGCGGCGATCGCAGTGAGCGGATCCGGACCTATAATTTCCCCCAGGGTCGCTGTACCGACCATCGTATCGGGCTGACCCTGTACAAGCTGGACGCCATCATGCAGGGTGACGTTGATGAGATTATCGATGCTCTCATCACTGATCAGCAGGCCGCCCAGATGAGTCAGCAGGAGTCATGAGCCTTGTCTGAAACCTGGACCGTGCTCAAGATGCTGCGCTGGATGACGGACTACTTCCAGGGGAAAGGCATCGACTCGCCCCGTCTGGATGCTGAACTGTTGCTGGCGGATCTTCTCGAGCTGGACCGGGTCGGGCTTTATCTCAATTACGATCGCCCCCTCGAGAGCGACGAGCTGGACCGGATCAGGCCCCTGGTCAGAAAACGCGGCGGCCGTGAGCCCCTGCAATACCTGTTGGGGTACACCGAGTTCTGGTCCCGACGCTTCCGGGTGTCTCCGGATGTTCTCATTCCGCGCCCTGATACCGAGATTCTGGTCGAGGAAGCTTTGCGCGTCGCCGGGGACCTTCCGCAGGGGACTCTTCTCGATGTCGGGACCGGCAGCGGGGCGATAGCCATCAGCCTGGCCGGGGAATTGTCCGGCTGGCAGATCAGTGGCCTGGATCTTTCCGAAAAGGCGCTGGTTATGGCCCGGGACAATGCCGAACTGAACGGTCTGGCCGATAAAATTGCCTGGCTCAAGGGAGACCTTGCCTGTTTGCCCGAACAGACGTATGATCTCATCGTTTCTAATCCACCCTACATTGCCGCTTCAGAATGGGACGATTTGATGCCCGAGGTTCGCTGCCATGAGCCGCAACTGGCCCTGCTCGCCGAAGAGGACGGGCTTTTCTGTTATCGGATGCTGGCTGAACAGGCGGCTTCCCGCCTTTGCGAGGGGGGCTGGCTGGTGGTGGAAATTGGCGCGACTCAGGATGCTGCGGTGAAAAGACTGTTTGCCGACGCCGGGTTGCGTGACATCTTCATGCGTAAAGATTATTCCGGCCTGCCGCGGGTTGTCGGCGGCCGTTCAGGTTAGAAAGAGAGCAGAGCTTTTGGAAAAAATTGTCATTAAAGGGGGAGTGACGCTCAACGGTGAGGTCCAGGTTGGCGGAGCCAAGAATTCGGCACTCCCTCTGTTGTTTGCGACCTTGCTGAGCGATGGTGTCAGTGAGCTGACAAACATTCCGGGACTGCGTGATATCAGGACCGCGGCCAAGCTGCTGACCACCCTGGGAGCGGAGGTTGCGTCCGAGGGCCCATGTCTGCGCATCGACGCGAGCAAGATTGAAAGTATCGAAGCGCCCTATGACCTGGTCAAGACCATGCGCGCGTCCGTTCTGGTGCTGGGCCCGCTGCTGGCCCGCTGCGGACACGCCCGGGTCAGCCTCCCCGGGGGGTGCGCCATCGGGGCCAGACCGATCAATCTCCACCTCAAGGGGCTGGAGCTGCTGGGCGCAAAAATCACCCTGGATCACGGCTATGTCGAAGCGACCGCCGAGCGTCTGAAAGGAGCGCGAATCTCCTTCGATATGCCCACTGTCGGCGGCACCGAAAATCTGCTTATGGCAGCGGCCCTGGCCGAAGGGGAGACGGTTCTGGAAAATGCCGCCCGCGAGCCGGAAATCGTTCAGCTTGCCGATGCCCTGAACAGTATGGGGGCTGACATCTCGGGTGCCGGAACGGCTATTATCCATATTCGGGGCGTTTCCAGACTCACGCCGCTGAAGTGCCGGGTTATTCCCGACCGCATCGAGGCCGGAACCTTCATGATCGCCGCGGCCATCACCGGAGGGAACGTGCTGGTGAAAGACGCTGTTCGCAATGATCTTGAAGCCTTGATCAGCAAGCTCGAAAGCGCCGGGGTGAATATTCGGGAGGAAGCAGGCGGCCTGCGGGTGATCGGTCCCGAGCGGCCATTGCCGGTCGACATCAGAACCAGCGTCTTCCCCGGGTTTCCGACGGATATGCAGGCTCAGTTCATGGCCCTGATGACCAGGGCGGAAGGAACCAGCAGGATTTCCGAGACCGTATTTGAAAACCGCTTCATGCATGTCTGCGAACTGCAGCGGATGGGGGCGGATATTCAGATTGATGGCCACAGTGCCATCATTCGCGGGGCCGCACAGTTGACCGGAGCCCCGGTCATGGCCACCGACCTGCGGGCCAGCGCCTCCCTGATTCTGGCCGGTCTTGCGGCGGAAAACACCACGGAAGTTTCGCGTATCTATCACCTGGATCGCGGCTATGAGAGAATAGAGGAAAAACTGGCGGCCCTGGGGGCGAGAATCTGGCGCGAACAGGAATGATGGCGCGGCCACCATGTCAAGGAATTGAACGTTCATGAGGAGTGCACGATGAGTGACTGGATCACCTTCGCCCTGCCCAAAGGGCGGATTATGCAGGATTCGATGGAACTGTTCGGGAAAATCGGGATCACCTGCCCGGAGATGGAGAAGGAAAGCCGTAAGCTGGTTTTTGAAAATCCCGAACAGAAATTCCGCTTCATGGCGGTACGGGCGACTGACGTGCCGACCTATGTCGAATACGGCTGCGCCGACCTGGGGGTCGTCGGCAAGGACACCCTGCTCGAGCAGGGGAAAAATCTTTACGAACCCCTCGATCTCAAATTCGGCTACTGCCGCCTGGTCGTGGCAGAACCCAAGGCCCTGAGAGAGTCGGACAATCCGTTGAACTGGTCGAATATCCGGGTGGCCACCAAGTACCCGAATATTACCGAGCGCTATTTCGCCAATAAAGGCGTCCAGGTGGAACTGATCAAGCTCTATGGTTCTATTGAACTGGCACCGCTGGTCGGCCTGTCGGAGCGGATTGTCGACCTGGTCTCGACCGGAGGCACCCTGAAGGCCAACAATCTGGTTGAAGTCGAGACCATCGCCGAAGTCACCAGCCGGCTGATCGTCAACCGGGCCAGCCTGAAGACCAAGCATCAGCGTATCAGCAGTATTATCGACGGGCTTGAAAAAGTGATCGGGGATGAGGTTAAAATCTCCCTGTAACCTATTGAACACCATGGCCTGAAGACTTTTATGGAGAACCCATGATCCGTATTCTTAAATTCAGCGACAGCGATTTTTCCGACCAGTTCCGGCGTATCGAAGAGCGCGCCGAAGCGGTCCCTGAAGGTATTACGGAAACCGTCAAAGAGATCATCGCCAAGGTTCGCGGGGAGGGGGATGCCGCCCTGTTCGAACTGACGGCGCGCTTCGACCGCCTTGAACTGACGGCCGAAACCATCGAAGTCTCCGCTGCCGAGATCGATGCGGCCTGGGCCGCCGTCGATGAAAAATCCCTCAAAGCCCTGCAGCTGGCTCACGATCGTATTGCCCGCTATCACGCCAAGCAGAAGCAGGAGACCTGGCTGTCGACGGATGAAAGTGATGTCCTGCTCGGACAGATGGTCCGCCCCCTTGATCGCGTCGGGATTTATGTGCCGGGTGGCAAGGCGGCCTATCCTTCCTCGGTGCTGATGAACGCGGTACCGGCCAGGGTCGCCGGGGTCGAAGAGGTGATCATGGTGGTGCCGATGCCCGGCGGGGATGTGAATCCCCACGTTTTGGCCGCGGCCAAAATCGCCGGAGTCGATCGTATTTTCAAGGTCGGCGGAGCCCAGGCGGTGGCCGCTTTGGCCTACGGAACCGAAAGTATTCCCAGGGTCGACAAGATTACCGGACCGGGGAACATCTATGTGGCCACGGCCAAACAGCTGGTGTTCGGCCGGGTCGATATCGATATGATTGCGGGACCGAGCGAGATCCTGGTTATTAACGACGGCAGCGGCAACGCGGCTCATATCGCGGCGGATCTGCTCTCACAGGCCGAGCACGATGAACTGGCTTCCGCGGTTCTGGTGACCAGCTGTGAAACGATGGCCCATGCCGTTCAGCAGGAAGTCGAAAAACAGCTGGGCCGGCTCAGCCGCGAAGGGATCGCCAGAAAGTCGATCGATGACTTCAGTGCGATCATTATTGCCGAGACGCTGGCGGAAGCCATCGAGTTCTCCAACCGGATCGCACCGGAGCACCTGGAACTGGCGGTTGACAACCCCTTCGCCATTCTCTCGGGAATCAAGCATGCCGGGGCCATATTCATGGGTCACCACACTCCGGAGGCGGCTGGAGATTACCTGGCCGGGCCCAATCATACCCTGCCGACCGGTGGCACCGCACGCTTCTTCTCGCCCCTGTCGCTGGATGACTTTGTCAAAAAATCGAGCCTGATTTCACTGACGGCGGCAGGGCTGGAGCGTCTCGGCGACGACATTGTCCATATCGCCGAGCTTGAGGGACTGGACGCTCACGCCCGTTCGGTTGCCATCAGGCGTAAGCAGTAGGACCTTGCCCCCGGGGAAAGAAAGATAGATTTTGTCAAGGAAAGATAAAAAAAGGAGCGAACAGATGGGCCGTACAGCGCAGGTGGCGCGGGAAACCAAGGAGACCAGTATCAGTATCGAGCTCAATCTCGATGGCAGCGGCCAGCAGCAGATTGACAGCCCGGTACCGTTTTTCAACCACATGCTGTCTGCCGTGGCCCGCCACGGTTTTTTTGACCTGACCGTCAGGGCCACGGGAGATATCGAAATCGATGCTCACCACACGGTTGAGGACATCGGCATCGTTCTTGGCGAAGCCTTTAAAAAGGCCCTGGGTGACAAGGTCGGGGTGCGTCGGTTCGGACGCTCAACCATGCCGATGCACGAAGCGCTGGCTTCCGTGGTCATCGATTTTTCCGGCCGCCCCTTTCTGGTTTACAACGTCCCCATGCCCAAGGCCAAGGTCGGCGAGTTTGATGTTGAGCTGGTCGAGGAGTTCTTTGTCGCCTTCTGTAATCACTCCGGGGCCAATATCCATGTCAACCTGGCCTACGGCGACAACCTGCACCACATCATCGAGGGCGTCTTCAAGGCCTTCGGGCGGGCCCTTGACGAGGCAACCAGTATCGATCCCCGCATCAGTGGTGTGATGTCGACAAAAGGCAAACTGGAATAAAGCGAACCGTAAGACCCTAACGGGCGGTTTGAAAAGGACGTGGCCCAGGGCTGAGCAGGCTCTCCTTGCGGCGTCGGGGCAAAGCAGGCGTCATGCCCGGTTGACCTTTTCAAGCTGCCGGAGCAGCGAATGATTACCATTATTGACTACGAAATGGGAAACCTGCGCAGCGTCGCCAAGGCTTTCGAAAGCCTCGGGTTTGAGGCCCGCGTCAGTGCTGATCCCAAAGATATTGAGACCGCAGATAAAATTGTCTTGCCTGGTGTTGGTGCGTTTCGCGACTGCGTGACCAACCTGCGCCAGGGGGGATTTGTCGAGCCCCTGCTCGCCCACATCGAGGCGGGCAAACCGATGCTGGGGATTTGCGTCGGGATGCAGATGCTGTTCGATCAGAGCGAGGAGTTCGGCATTCATGACGGGCTGGGGTTGATCCCGGGCCGGGTCGTGCGTTTCCCCTCCGGCATGGCAGAGGGGGGAGAAAAACTCAAGGTGCCGCACATGGGCTGGAACAATCTCACGATCGAGAAGGCCTCCCCGCTGTTTGACGGGATTGCCGATCAGAGTTTTGTCTACTTTGTCCATTCCTATTATTGTGCGGCGGAAAATGCCTCGGATATCGCCGCAACCTGTCGCTACGGCGATATCGAATTCTGTGCCTCGGTATGGCGGGACAACATCATGGCAACCCAGTTTCACCCCGAAAAAAGCCAGGATGTCGGTTTAAAGATATTCCGTAATTTTGGCGACATGTAAGATTCGGCCCCGAGGTCCGGAGAGCCGCTGAATAGGAATCTCCGAGAATCGCAGGGCGCCAAACCCCGCCGGGACTCTGTGCTGACAGCGTGAGATTCTCGGTCTGCGCAAAAAATTCCCTGTGGCCCTCCAACGTCGATGCGCTGAGTCGAAAAGAGAGATCGTCTTAGGTCCTGATGCCTGAGGGGCCTTCAGAACAAGCAAAAAGGAAAAAGATCAATGATCATATTGCCCGCAATCGATTTGAAAGAAGGCCGCTGCGTTCGTCTCGAACAGGGGCTGATGGATAAGGACACCGTTTATAACGACGACCCGGCCGCCCAGGCGCTTAAATGGCAGGAGCAGGGGGGGGAACTGCTCCACATTGTC
>CAXXLS010000012.1:0-507688 GCA_963677135.2 Geopsychrobacteraceae bacterium
TGACGGCTCGGTTGGTTGCTGGAACTTCGCCGCGAGCCCTGTTGGAAGCAGCATGACCATATGAAAGATCCAATTTATACAACTCTATCCCGCTCTTCCTTGATGCATGGCGTGTCCGAGGCCGTTTTGCGTGAGCTCGCTGATAGCGGGCGCCTGCGGCTGCTGAAGGGGCGTTTTGGCAGAATTGGCCAAGACGAACTGGCGGAACGTTTATTTCTGATCCTCTCGGGAGAGATGCGCATGATTCATACCGCCCCAGATGGACAGGAATGTATCATGGGCAAAATGAGCGCAGGGGACTTCTTTTGTCTCTCGGCCTTTATCACCGGGCATTCCTGTCGTGGTGAGATGGTCAGTTCGGGGCCTACGGAAATTTGCTTCTGGCCCAAGGAAAAAATGCACAAGCTGTTAACCCCAGAGGCCGCGTTTCAGCGTAATCTGCTTCAGCATATGGCCTGTGAAGTCGAACAGGAGAGGGAGATGCGCACTCTGTCACGCTGCTGTAAAGCGGATACCAAGGTGGCCGCCTATTTGCTGCATAAAATCAGGGGTCGCCTCAAGTGTAATGGTTGTGGTGCTGCCCATATCGATGTCCGTCCCGTCGGGATAACCGCGCAGGAACTTGGCATTGCCCGGGAAACCTTTACCCGGTCACTGCAACGTCTGATCAGCAGGGAAGGAATCTCCTACCAGCGCGGAATTGTAAGAGTTGCCGATATTTCGCTGCTCGAGAGTGTCCTTGAAGAGGATGATTGTGAATGCCGTTGTCATGAAGCCTAGGTATTCTGGTTCCAGTTTCCGGTAACTTGATACGGTTGAAGCCTCAGCTGTTCTTTTTATTCACCTGCGATCTGTCCTTCTGTTCTTACCCCCTGTAAATTTTCAAAGGTATGCTTCCAACAGCATCTAACGCTCTGTCGTTTTTCCTGTTCCGGATTTGAATTCTCGCCCTTTTTTTGATGAGTATTGTGATAAAGGTCACAGACGGGAGGTCTGTTTCTGGGTATAAGTGAAAACAGATTTCAAAATCAATTGGAGGCTTAACAATGAAGATAGGAATTATTTACGGCAGTACCACTGGTAATACGGAGCAGGCAGCGCAAAAAATTGCGGGGCAATTCGATCATGCCGAGGTTAAGGCCGTGACTGAGGTTGGTCTGTTTGAAGAGTATGATGTGCTGATTCTGGGAAGTTCAACCTGGGGGCTTGGTGATTTGCAGGATGACTGGGAGGGGGCGATAGGCAAGCTAGAGTCGAGTTCTCTGGCCGGGAAAAAAATTGCTCTGTTCGGGCTCGGAGATCAGGTCGGGTATCCGGATACGTTCGTTGATGCGATGGGAAAACTGGCGACCGCGGTTGAGTCAGCAGGAGGCGAGCTGATCGGGAAATGGCCCGCTCAAGGCTACCAATGTATGACTTCTGAGGCTTTAGAGGGGAACTATTTTGTCGGCCTTCCCCTTGATACGGAAAACCAGGAAAGGTTAAGTGACGAACGGATCAGGAGCTGGTGCGATCTGCTGGCAAGGGAAATTTCGTCTTAAAATGGCTGGTCCGCCCTGTTAACGGGGCGGACCCTTAACGGGTTAGGGAGAACATGATGACGGTATTGATTGTGGGCGCAGACAAAGTCGAATCCTTCACCCCGCGACTTAAGGAGTGGGGTGCTGAAGAAATAGTACACTGGAGCGCCAGAAATCATCGCAGCGCCTTGGCCACGATTCCCAAAAAGGCCGACCTGGTCATCTGTTGCACCAACTATCTGAGCCACAACATGGCAAAAAGTATAAAGAAACAGGTCAAGCAGCGCTCTTTGCCAACCATCTATTGCCGCCGCTCCTGGACGGAGGTCGAAGAAGGGTTGCTGGCTTTGGAGCAGGAAGGTCATTGCTGTGGCCGTTGTCAACTCTATCACGGGCCGTTGCGCTGGTAGGGGACACGCTGCTCAACGTGGGTTTTTGAAGGATCATTTTGTCAATCAGACTGGTCAATTGGTTTTTTAGAATGTTAAACCTCCCTAAGAGGGGGAGAGGCTGTCGGGGGTCGATTTATTGCCCGCACAGCACCAAGTGTCCCTGACCCTGAGTCCTGCCCGGCACCTGTTGCCAGGGTCGAGCCTCAGGTCTCGAAACCGGTCAGGCCGGTCAGCAAACCCGCCCCGAAGGCGGTTGCTCCTGAACCTGTTGTACCCCCGGTCCCGGAGCCCGAACCCGCCGTCGCCGAGGTCGCCGCTGCTACGCCATCAGCTGCGACCCGGCAGGCACCTGCTCTCCAGCGACCAGAGCCTGCGGCCGCAACCCCTCCCGAACTGGCTGCCGCAGGTCCGTTCCCCCGGCATCAGCAAGGAGCTGATGCGCTCGCGCAGGTGCCCTCCGTTGCGGGCGATAGTTCAGCGTTGCCCGCATCCGGTTCAGGGCGAGGGGAAGGGCCCTCCTCCAGCTCAGCGGCTGAAAGCGCTGCCGGCTTCAAAGGAACTGCGCCTGGCGCTGGAGCGGGCGTATTGAAGTGGTTTTACGGGCCGCCACCGACGGCTCCCTTTACCCCACCACCGCAGATGGCCCAGTTTCGGATGCCGGTCGTGTTTGAGTTGAATTAGCCAACTGGCAAGTGGGTATAAAAATTGTTGACCGGGGACCGTTTTTATTGGAGATTGACAAGTAGATGTTATGTTATAACGTTTTATTGGCTGTCTCTTTCCAGAATGTACCCTGACTGCGTCTATGTTTGAAAATCTCCAGATCTTCGCTTCGTTAACCGTGGCGATCTTTATTGAAGCAGCTCCTTTTCTGCTGATCGGTTCTCTTTTGGCCTCCCTGTTCGAGGTCTTCGCCGAAGAGGATCTGATTGCCCGCCTGGTCCCCAGGCAGCCCTTTAAGGGGATTCTGTTCGGTCTGTTTGTCGGAATGCTGTTGCCCACCTGTGAGTGCGGCATCGTTCCGATTGTGCGGCGGATGCTGGGGAAGGGGGTGCCTCCGGCGACAGCGATTGCTTACATGCTTGCGGCTCCGGTGATTAACCCCATTGTGATGATTTCCACCTATGTCGCCTTTCAGGGGGATTGGTGGATGGTTGGCGGCCGGGTCGCCATCGTCGCCATCGCTGCTGCGGCCATGGGGTGGGTCCTTTCCGGCGCGGCTGGGGGGGGAATTGCTCTTAAATACCGCCGCTTCTCACTCCTGTCATTCAGGCTGCTGTAGCCATGACCATCATCACAGCCATGGTCACCAGGAGGGGCGCGCCCTGGCGGTGTTACGCCATACCGCCAGCGAGTTCCTGAGTATGGGAAAATTCCTGTTGCTGGGAGCAATGATCACCGCTCTGTTCAAAACCTTCACGCCTGCTGGTGTGCTGAATATTTTTGAATCCTCGGAAATTCTGGCCATCATCACCATGATGGTGCTGGCCATTGTACTTTCGGTCTGTTCCGAAGCCGATGCTTTCGTCGCCGCGTCCTTTTCCAGTTTTCCTCCCGCGGCACAACTCGCTTTTCTGGCCATTGGTCCCATGGTCGATCTAAAGCTGATTGCCATGTTCTCGGTCGTCTTTAAGCGGCGTATTATCTTTTATCTTATCTGTGGTCCGATACTTTTAGTCTTTTATCTGGCCATTATCATGGGCGTTATTCTGGGGCGGGTGTAAGTTATGGAGACGGACAAACAGAATACGCCGCTGGTCAGTCACGTCATTAACCGCCTCGAAGGTTTGCTGTTGTTGCTATTGGGGAGTCTGCTGCTGTTTTTTGCCAGCAGCGATCTGTATCAGACCTTGCTTAATCCCCGTTTTGGTCTGCTTTCCACCATGACTGGTGGTGGGTTAATGCTACTCGGTTTGGTCTTATTGCGTTGGCCTGTTGGTTTTGAACTGGTTCGGGCGCTATCTTTTGTTGCCATTATTGTCCTCTTTGCCCTGGTTATGGTCTATCCGCTGCAACACCGCCAGCAAGGCTTAACCGTTGGTGGACAAGGAATTTCTGCATACCCGGATGCTCGAGAAGAGTTTGCGCCCCGGGAGATAAAGAACGGTCAGGAATATGTGCGCATCAATCTTGGCGAGCTGTTCGATATTGCTGAGGTCGGCAGCACCCAACAGCGCGAAGAGCATTATCTGGTGCGGGGGGTTTTGATGAGGGCTGAAGAAACTGGTCAGCCTGTCATTTTACGTACCGCCATAACCTGCTGTCTGGCCGATGCTGTTTCTGTTGGCTTCGATGTGAGCAGCCCCCAAACAGAGCTACCCGATAAGCAATGGGTCAATCTTTATGGTGTGCTGGTTTCTGAGGAGCCGAGTGCCAGAGAAGAAGAGGAGACCCGCCTACCGGGAGTCTCCTTTACTGCGATTCATAGCTCTTATAAGTTTAAGGCTCAGATTATTGAAGTGATCAAGCCCCCTGAAGTGCCCTTTATGTTTGAATTTCACCAGCAGGAACCTTATGCCTATTAGCTGCTGGCGTTTACGCAGCTGTCCTGCCGACAATGGATCATCTCAATAGTGATATGTTCAAGATGAGGAATGGTCTTCAGTCGCTGGCGGAACTCATCGCTGTGCCTGGGCTGATGGCTGATCAGGGAGACAATGGCGGCCAGATGGTTGGGGCCGACCTTCCAGACATGGAGATCATTTATTTCTATGTCATCTTCCTGGGCTAAAATTTGGGTAATCTCTACGCGAACCTTGCCATCAATATCAGCGTCCAGCAGGATCGCGCTGCTCTCTTTAATCAGACCTTTGGCCCAGACCAGGATAACGCCGGCACCGACGATGCCCATCAACGGATCAAGAACCCACCAACCGAACCAACTGCCGAAAATCAGGGCGATGATGGCCAGAACCGAGGTTAAGGCGTCGGCCAGAACATGAAAGTAGGCGGCTTTTAAATTATGGTCGTGATGGTGGTGGCCATGGTCGTGAGCATGGTGATGATGATCGTGGCTGTGATCACCGTGTAGAATGACGGCACTGATGATATTGACAGCCAGTCCGATACTGGCCACCAGGATTGCCTGACCATAGGCGATCTCTGTCGGAGCAAAAAAAACGGGCTACCGATTCGACCGCCATAATCAGGGCAACGACAGCGAGAGCGACAGCACTGGCGAAACCACCAAGCACGGTTATTTTGCCGGGCCCAAAAGTAAAGGCCGGATTGTTGATGTTGTTGCGCTGGTAGCGGTAGGCAAAAAGAGTAATGGCAAAGGCGGCGACATGGGTCCCCATGTGCCAGCCGTCAGCGAGCAGGGCCATGGAGCCGAAGATGGTCCCCGCCGCGATTTCCGCCACCATGGTGACGGCCGTCAGCAACATGACTTTGTTGGTTCTGCTCTCGTTTTTCCCGGAAGCATAAAAGTAATCATGGCGATGCTGCCATTGCTGATGATTTTGATTCATATTGATATTCTCAGTGCAAGTTGTCCTGGTGCTGCTAATGCAAACGGCAGTGACTGTGTCACTGCCGTTGTAACTGGTTGGTCTAATGTAGGTCAATGTCTCTGCAGCTGGTTTTTATTGCACCCATTCATAAATTTCCTGGTGGCCATTTTCACTGCAACCGCTGCAGCTGCCTTTGGTGCAGCAGCTGGCATCGGCACTGATCTGTTTGACTTTGCCTTTGCGGATCCACACATCGAGCAGGCCGCGCACCGCGTCGGGATTTAAATCAAAATGAGTCGCGATATCTGTTAAAGGAGCAACCTTGCGTGCTGCTAAGTACCGCTTTACATCACTTGGTGTCATTTTATTTTCTCCAAAAGTTGTACTTAAAATAATGAAAAGAGAGTGTTTGCCTGGTGATTAATGTTTTACTGGAACAGCGAAGCCAACGCTTTGCTGCTCTTTACCTTTAGCTCTCATGATCATGAAGACAACGATGCAGAAGACCAGGCAGCCCATCAGCCATGCCCCAGAGAACACAGGATGTTCTGAGAAGGTGGCCAACTGGTAAAATGAGGTTGCCGCAACATAAGCCAGCCCAGTCGTCCAGCCGGCGACAAATGCGGTCCAGCGGCCGTTAACTTCACGATAAACAGCGGCCATGGCAGCGACGCAAGGGAAGTACATCAGAATGAAGAGCAGGTAGGCAATCGCTCCGACCTTACCGTCAAACAGGTGGCCCATGGCACCGAAGGTTCCCGCACTGACTTCCTGTTCTTCCGCAGCGGTTTCAAGGGAGCTGGTGTCACCGATATTCAGGCCGAGGGGATCGGTCAGCGTGTCACGAACACCCGCCAGGTTTTCAGGAATCGTAGCCACGGCTTCCTGGAGTGCCGCAGTAAGACTGAAGGCTTCTTCCTCGACAGATTCTTCAGGGGCTGCCGCTGCCTGTTCCTGGGTTTCGTTCTGCAGATAAATGGCATCCAAGGTACCGACGACCGCTTCTTTAGCAAAGACACCGGTAAAAATACCGACAGTTGCCGGCCAGTTGTCCTGACTGATACCCATCGGGGCGAAGATCGGGGTGATGGTACGACTGACCGAAGACAGGATCGATTCATTGCTGTCATCATGACCGATGGTACCATCAACAGACAGGGTGTTTAATAACGCGAGCAGGGCAACCATGGGGATAATAACCCGGGTGGCCTTGAACATGAACGATTTCAGGCGATCATAGGTACGGAGTATTACCGACTTTACCGTTGGAACATGGTATGGAGGCAGCTCCATAACAAAGGGAGTGACTTGCCCCTGAAGCAGGGTATGTTTCAGCACCAGACCCGTTAAAACCGCAAAACCGATACCGGCCAGATAGAGCATGAAGACCATATTCTGGCCGCCGGTGGGGAAGAAGGCGGCAGCAAACAGGGCGTAAACAGGTAACCGTGCGCCACAGCTCATGAAGGGGTTCATCATGATAGCCAGGGTCCGGTCACGCTGGGTTTCCAGGGTCCGGGTGGCCATAATCGCCGGAACGTTGCAACCAAAGCCGACCAGCATGGGAACAAAAGCCTTACCGGGCAGCCCCAGCATCCGCATAAGACGGTCCATGACAAAGGCCGCGCGGGCCATATAGCCCGATCCTTCGAGAATCGCCAGGGCCAGGAACATGAAGGCGATCGGGGGGATAAAGGTGGCGACAGTCTGAATACCGCCACCGATGCCGGTCGCTACCAGACCGATGATCCAGTCGGGGGCGTGGATGGCCGTCAGCAGTTGACCCACGCCATCAACAAAAATGGCCCCGGCAGCAATATCAAAGAAATCGATAAAGGCGCCACCGACATTGATGGTGAACATGAACGTTAGATACATCAGGAACAGGAAGATCGGAATGCCCAGCACCCGGTTGAGAACGATGCTGTCGATCTTCTCCGTCAGGTTGCTGCCCACCTTGCCATCGTATTTCAGGCTCTCTTCGGTCAGCCAGTTAATAAAGCCGTAGCGCGTGTCAGCAATAATGATATCAACATCTTCACCAAGCTGTGTTTCGAGGGCATCGGTCTCTGTTTGCAGCAGCTGGCTCTGCTCAGACGTCAGGCGGGCGGTCAATTCAGTGTCTTGTTCCAGCATTTTGATGGCCAACCAATGGGCCGGAACCTGGTAGTGTTCCGCAAGTTCACTAATTGCCTCAGCTATGCGCCCGGCTGCTTCCTGTATGGGAGCAGGGTAGACAATGCCGGTGTTCGTTGGTTTAGCTGCTTCTGCATAAGAATGAACGGTTTCCTTGAATTCTTTGATCCCTTGTCTTTTGGTTGCGGCAACCGCAATGACCGGAACCCCAAGGCGGTCGGAAAGCTCTTCAATATTAATATTGATATTGCGGGCTTTGGCGACATCCATTTTGTTGAGCACAATAAGTAGAGGGACTTTTAGTTCCAGAAGCTGTGTTGTCAGGTACAGATTACGTTCGAGGTTTGATGCATCGACGATGTTGACGATCAGGTCGGCATCTTTGGAAATAAGGTAGTCTCGGGCAACCTTTTCGTCTTCGGAATAAGCCGATAAGGCATAAATTCCAGGGATGTCAACAACGTTAAAATCGTGTCCGGCATAAGAATAGGTGCCGCTTTTGCGGTCAACGGTAACGCCTGGCCAGTTGCCGACCATCTGGCGGGCGCCGGTCAGTTCGTTAAAGAGGGTGGTTTTGCCACAGTTGGGGTTCCCTGCTACGGCAATTTTAAGCGTGTTCATAATCTTAATTCCTTTCA
This sequence comes from Geopsychrobacteraceae bacterium, assembly GCA_963677135.2. Classification (GTDB taxonomy): domain Bacteria; phylum Desulfobacterota; class Desulfuromonadia; order Desulfuromonadales; family Geopsychrobacteraceae; genus Seleniibacterium. Next base: position 8,139 of record CAXXLS010000012.1, read on the forward strand.
ACCAGTACAGCGTCGGCTTCATCCCTGCGCAAGCTCAGATTAAACCCGCGAACGTTTATCTCAATCGGGTCGCCCAGAGGTGCAATACGGATGACTTTCAATTGACTGCCTTTGGTCAGTCCCATTGCCAGTAGCCTGGCCCGATATTCTCTTGCCCCTTTTTCGAAGCCGCTAACCGTAGCCTGGTCACCTACGGTTAAATGTCCTAATTGCTGTGGCATGGTATATGTCTCCTTTAAAACGATTTCGTCTTCTCTCGCTCTGTTTTGATAATGGATGTCAAAGTCAGTTGTGTCGGCAATATTGCCTCTTTTGCAATTGAGAATCTGTGACCCTGGTCACATAAATGAAAATCTTTTTCAATTTCATGCTCTGCTTAGAGTGTGCCAGTTTTGTGACGGCTGGATGGGAGATAAGGTAAAGTGAAAGAAATCCGATGTTTAGAATGGGTTGTTCAGAGGGATGGAAGGCGGCAGCACATGGCCGTGCTGCCGCAAAAATTATCTCACATGATAAAAATGATCAGTTTTTGTGCTCGCGGTAGTAGTTGATCAGGCCGTTGGTTGAACTGTCATGGGCGGTCACGGGAGTGTCCTGGTCCAGTTCCGGCAGAATATTCTTGGCCAGCTGCTTGCCGAGCTCCACACCCCACTGGTCGAACGGGTTGAGGTTCCAGATCGCCCCCTGGGTGAAGATCTTGTGCTCATAAAGGGCAATCAGGGACCCAAGCGTTCTGGGGGTGAGCCTGCGGAACATGATCGCGCTGCTGGGGCGGTTGCCACTGAAGACTTTATGGGGCAGCAGCTCGGTGATGCGCTCCGCGTCCAGACCGTCCCGTTCGAGCTCGGACCGGGCCTCTTCGGCGGTTTTGCCTTTCATCAGGGCTTCCGGCTGGGCAAAGAAATTGGACAGCAGCAGCTGATGGTGGTTGCCCAACGGGTTGTGACTTTCGACGGGCGCGAGAAAGTCGGCCGGGATCAGCTTGGTCCCCTGGTGGATCAACTGGTAAAAGGCATGCTGCCCGTTGGTGCCGGGCTCGCCCCAGATAATCGGCCCGGTGGAGTAATCGACGGGCTGACCTGCCAGGGTCGTCCCCTTGCCGTTGCTCTCCATGTCCCCCTGCTGGAAATAGGCCGGGAAGCGGTGCAGGTACTGGTCGTAGGGCAGAATGACATGGGAGTCGGCGGCGAAGAAATTATTGTACCAGATTCCCAGCAGGCCCATGATAACCGGGATATTTTCGGCTAAAGGCGCGGTCCGGAAGTGTTCATCGACGAGATGCGCCCCGTCGAGGAGCTCTTCGAACCGGTCCATGCCGATGGCTAAAGCGATGGACAGGCCAATGGCTGACCACAGGGAATAGCGGCCGCCGACCCAGTCCCAGAACTCGAACATGTTGTCCGGATCGATACCGAAGGCGCAGACGGCGTCACGATTGGTTGACAGGGCGACGAAATGCCTGGCGATATCCTCTTCACTGAACCCGTGCCCGAGAAACCAGCTGCGGGCCGAGTGGGCATTGGCCATGGTCTCCTGGGTGGTGAAGGTTTTCGAGGCGATCAGAAACAGGGTCGTGCCGGGGTGGACTTTCTTGAGGGTTTCACACAGGTGAGTCGCATCGACATTCGATACGAAATGAGCTGTGATCCGTTCATGGCCATAAGGTTTCAATGCCTCGGTGACCATCAACGGGCCCAAGTCGGAGCCCCCGATTCCGATATTGACCACGTCGGTGATGAGGCGGCCGCTGGCTCCCCGCCATTCGCCATCACGAACCCGCCGGCAGAACCTGCGCATTTTTTCCAGAACGGCGTTGACCTGCGGCATGACATCCTGCCCGTCAACGCAGATGGGGCGGTTGCTGCGATTGCGCAGGGCAATATGCAGGACGGCGCGCTGTTCGGTGGTGTTGATCTTTTCCCCGTTGAACATGGCCGCAATCTTCTCCCGAAGGCCCTCCTGCTCGGCCAGCGCGATGAGTTTGTCCAGGGTTTCGGCGGTGATGCGATGCTTGGAAAAATCGAAGAGAATATCTTCCAGCTGCCGGGAAAAGCGCTTGAAGCGCTGGGGATCCTGGGCGAAGAGATCGCGCATATGGAACTTTTCGACACTTTTGTAATGGTCGTCAAGAGCGAGCCAGGCTGGAGAGTGAGTAAGTTGCGACATGGGGCCCCTTTCTGACCGGAGACCGGCGGTTAAAAGTGAAGGTCTATTTGCGTGCTGCCATAATCGTATCATAGGACGCGTTGATTTCAGCCAGCCTGTCATTGGCAAATTTTATAAATTCGGGCGGCAGGCCTTTGCCTTCGATCTTGTCAGGGTGAAATTCCATGGCTTTCTGGCGATAGGCTTTTTTGATCTCGGCGGTCGTCGCATCGGCCGAGATCCCGAGATTTTCATAGTGTTTGGTCAGGCTGACGGACGTCGGCTGCTGGTGACCGACATACCTGCTGTACATGGACTGATAGATCCCCTCGGCCAGGCCGAAGGCCTCTTTGGCTTCCTGCAGCATCCGCTCCTCCTGGGGATGAAGTTCGCCGTCCGCCATGGCGACCTCGAAGAGAAAGGTCATCATGAAACTGCACAACTGCTGATCCCTGCTGAAATACTGACCGAACTGTCGGGCATAATCGGCAAAGCTCTCAGGACTGTTTTTGGCCTGGGTGAAGACATTGATGGCGTAAGCCCTGGTCTGCTGATCAAGACCGAGAGCGTCCTTTGACATCTTTTCGATGGCGGCGATTTCATTGGGGCAGACCCGGCCATCGGCCTTGGCCAGCTTGCCGACCATGGAATAGGCGGCGGTAAAGAACAGGGCCTGCCGCTGTTGTGTCTGATTGAAGCCGCCGCTATTGCCCGGCAGCGATTGACTGTTTCCCATGCTGGCCCCGATGGCCGCACCGATGATTGCACCGAACGGTCCGGCGATCATGGCTCCCAGCCCGCCGCCGATGACTCCAGATAACCAACCCATAAAATAATCCTTTTTAACTTGTTGATTTTACTTCGCGACAGATATTGTTAAAGTAACCATAATGAGGCATAGAGCAGGATGTCGCAAGGTGTAAATACCGCAGCATCCCGCTTCGACACGTTCCAGTACAGGAGAACATTGTGAAGGTTTCGTTTTTAAGGCGGTTGTGGGTGCGGATCGCCTGCTGGGGGGTTGGTGTCTACGCCACCGTGATGAACCGTTTCGACATTTCCGGGGTTGACAATATTCCGCAATCGGGCGGCGTGCTGTTGCTGGCGAATCATATCTCGGGGTACGACACGGTTTTTATCCCGGCGGCGGTCCAGAGGGCCTGCCCCTGGCAGATGGTCTGGGCGCCGGCCAAGGAAGAGCTGTTTCGTAACCCGGTGCTGGGGGCGATCTTTAAATCCTGGGGGGCCTTTCCGGTCAAGCGCGGTCGCGATGTTCGGGCCGGAAAGCAGCTTGGCCAGCTGCTGGCGACGGAAAAGGTGATGCTGTTCCCGGAAGGAACCCGCCATAAAGACGGTCGGCTGGGTCCCGGGAACCGGGGCGTGGGGAAGCTGATTTATGATCATCGCCCGGTCGTGGTGCCGACCTCGCTGAAGGGGATCAATCACTGGAAATTTCTGCGCTTCGGACAGCAGGGAAGCATTCATTTCGGGACGCCCATCGATTTCTCCGACCTCTATGAACGCCAGGACAACAAAGAGACCCATATTCTGATCGTGGAACGGGTGATGGCGGCCATCGCCGGGCAGCTCGAAAACCAGTAGCCGCGTTTTGGAACAGCGGGGGACGCTTGTCGCCGGAAAAGAGCTGGTGCGTTGTTTCCGCTGTGCCCTGCCCGTACCTGCAGCCGGCTGCGGGTCATATGGATCCTCTGCGCCGGCAAGGAAAGGATGATATATTTGAAGAAATGGCGGGATATGGATACGGAAGAATATGAAAACAGGGAATGCGAAAGGTAAGATCAATATTGTCTATGCCAACGGTGAGACCGGCTGCGTCAGTCCCGGTGTCCTGACGGCGTTACTTGCTGCCGGTCGGGTTTCAGCCTTTGAGCGCGATACCGGCTGGGTTGTTCCGGGCAGGGATGCGATCCGGATCAGGCAGGTCCCCTATGTCGGAGAAAACCGCAGAGTGGCGTGAGTCTTTCGAGGGTCCGTCTACCAGCTGGCTCCCGGGCGGGTGATGGGGTGCCGGTACTTACTCTGGTTGTCGATGCTTTTGCCGACAAAGTAAATGCCTAGGATAATGGCCCCCAGAATGACAATCAGAATCAGTAATTTGATGAGATCTTTGGTCATGGCTCTGTCGTCGCGTTCGCTGGTTTCTATCCGGCGCCGTAGCGGCGCCGCGCTTTGGGCTTCTTTGCCGCAGTGGGAAATCGCTCGTTCCCGATCTGAAAACCTTGGTGTCGCCCGCCATCATTCGCGCATGGCAGGGGCTGAGTTCTTTTCGTCACAGTTGCGGTGTCAATTTAGCAAAATTCATCCAAACAGTGCAGTTTTTACAAATATTTTCCGTCTTTCAGTTAATTCTTGCTTTGGCCCTTTTCCCAAAAGCATACTATAGTCATCCGAACCGAGTCTATTTGAGATAGGTGCTTCTCTGAATCAGAGGAAGGGGGGAAGGGTCTCTTGATATGCAGGATTTACGTGGACATTTTGCGCAGCTCCCCCTGGCACAATTGCTCTCATGGCTGAGGAACAACCAATACCATGGCATTTTGCGGGTTTCCAACGGTCAGAACCGCAAAGAGTTCAAGATCCGCAAGGGGAGGCCGCGTTCCTTTCGTTCCAATATTCCCGCAGAGCAGCTTGAGAACATCCTGGCCGCCAACGGCATTGCCGAACTGGATGACCTGCAGCAGCTCCGCCGGGAGTGCCGGAATTCCAGAACTCCTTTTGCCGAAGCGCTGCTTGGCCGTCAGCTGTTGCCCAAGTCGGAGTTGCGGCTCTGGCTGAAACAAAGCCTGATTCTGGCCCTCGATCATGCCATGGCGTGGCGCGAGGGGAATTTCCAGTTCCGTTTCCTGGCGGAGACCGATCTCAATCAGCCCGGGATCGTCCCCCCCCAGTCGGCTCCGGCCGGACCGGCCGCCCCCGAGGTCAGTGAGATCCTCGCCGCGGAACGGATTTTTGCCGCCATCAACGAACGGATTACCGGGGGGGATATCGACCTGCCGCCCATGCCGAATACCCTGATCCGGTTGCGCGACTGTCTCAACCGGCCTGACTGGGACAGTCAGGACCTGCTCAAGATCATTATGGCGGACCAGCTGCTCACCTCAAGTATCCTGAAAGCGGCCAATTCAAGCCGCTACGGGTTGGCGAGCCGGGTCAGTTCGCTGCAGCATGCCATCGTGCTGATGGGGATGAAGACCATCTGGGGCATCGTCACCCACCAGTCGTTGCTCGGCTCCTTTTCCAAAGAGAGGGAGCGTATTCAGAAGGTGCTCGATCACAGCTTCCTGTGCGCCCTCATCGCCAGGGTGCTGGCAGGCAAGCTCAAGCTGGATGAAGAGGACGCTTTCACCTGTGGCCTGCTGCATGACATCGGCAAAGCCGTGCTGCTGAATCAGCTTGCCGATGAGGATATCCCGCCCGGAACCAAGGAGCTGCTGATTGATCGTTTCCACGCTGAAGCCGGGCTGCTGATTGCCGCCAAGTGGAACCTGCCGGAGCTCGTCCAGGATGCCATTGCCTATCACCATCAGGCGGACCAGGCGGGTGAAAACGCCCCTGTCGCCGAGCTGGTCGGATTGGCCGACTGCCTGGCCAACCAGGCTGATCCGGCCACCGAAATGGCCGATCAGCTTGTGTATATCGATCTTGACAGCCTGAACCTTGAAGCGCTGGTCGAGCAGGCGGAACAGTTGCGCAAAGCGGTTGAGAGTGATGCCTAGCATGGCTGTGGATGACAACTATAAAAATATGACTCTCCCCGAGGTCCTGACCCTGGAGCCCCTGCGCGACGATTATTACCGCGGCCGGAATCTCCCCCTGGGGGTGGGCAGGATTTTCGGCGGGCAACTGGTTGGCCAGGCCCTCATGGCGGCCGGACTCAGCTGCGATGAGCGCAGTGCCCATTCCCTGCACTGCTATTTTCTGCATGCCGGTGATCCGACCCTGCCGGTGGATTACCAGGTCGACCACCTGCGCGACGGGAAAACCCTCGCCACCCGCCAGGTTGCGGCCTGGCAGAACGGGCGCAGAATTTTTCTCCTCAACGCGTCCTTCCTGGATGCGGAAAACAGCCCCGAATACCAGACGGTGATGCCTTCGGTCGCGGGCCCCGAAGGGCTGGCGGATTTACGCCATTCGGATATCCCGGGAGCAGAACGGCAACGCAGCAGCGCGGAGATGCGGGTGGACATCAGACCGGCCCCCGAGGGCGGGCCGCAGAGCGACGCCATGCCGCGGGAGAAAAACTGGTGGCTGCAGATTTTGGATGCCCTGCCAGACAGCCCGTTGTTCCGCCAGGCGGCGCTGGCCTACCTGTCCGATTTCGGCCTGATCGGCACGGCGCGGGAAATCCACGGTCTCGGATTCCGGACCCCGGGCCTGTTCATTGCCAGTCTCGATCATGCCGTCTGGTTCCATCGCGATTTTTCGCTAACGGACTGGCTGCTGCATGCCATGGAATGCGTAACGACCGGGCAGTCGCGCGGGTTTGTGCGGGGGCGTATTTACCGGCAGAACGGCGAACTGATCGCCTCGGTTGCCCAGGAAGGGATCATGCGTTTCGAAGAATGACGGCTGCCGCCAGGATCCTGACGGCCGTTTTCGGAATTGGCCTCAAAATTGCTTAGCTCAAGAAGATTATGCGCCGACTTTTTCGAGGAATCCGTTCAAAATTTATCATCATCTATCTGCTGCTCGGACTGGCGCCGTTGCTGGCGATGACCTATCATGCCTCCTATGTTGGTTCCGTCAGCCTGGAAAACCTGTCCAATCAGCAGTTAACCAATCTCACCGACAAGACGGCCAGCCAGATCAATCAGCAATTGACCAATATCTACAAGGACCTTGATCTTCTGGCCAACTACCCCTTTATTCAGCTGGCCTTTCTCCAGTTCAGCTTCGGGCAGCGTCTCGCCACCGTGGAACAGAAGCTGCTGCGTTACGTGGCCCAGAACCCTCTTTATGCGAGGATCAGCCTGGTTTCCTTTGACGGGGACCTGATTCTGACCGTACCCGAGCAGAGCGGCCCTTCGGTGCCGCTCAGGGAGGATCTTGCCCGGCTCTTTCAGTCCCGTGCGGTGGACACCTTCAGCTCCGGGGTTCTGCTCTCGCACCCGGACGGGCCGCTGCTGATTTTCAGTAAACGGGTGTTCGATTTCGAGGATCCCACCCGGCCGGTCGGGCATCTCGCTTTTTATGTCCGGCTGGACTCCCTGTCAGGATATGTTGAGGATCTTTCCCCGGTCCCCGGGACCGTAGGGTTTGTCTTCGATCATCAGCTCAATCGCATTATCAGTTCCGTTCCCTTGCCCCGGGAAATTCACCAGCAGATCCTTGAGGATGCCAACGGGACGATCTCGGCGCACAAGGAAAAACTGGATAAATATCGCCTCTACTGGTCCCGAATTGCCGATCTCGATTGGTCGATCGGCCTGGTTCTGCCCGAACAGGCCCTGCTGGGGAGTATCACCAGGCTCAAGGTCAGCAGCCTCACCTTCACCGCTTTGGTCGCTGTCGCGGCGTTACTTTTAACCTTTTACCTGGTCCGCCGGATTACCGACCCTATCGCCCAGTTGATGCGCGGCGCCCAGGAATTCAGTGCGGGAAACCTTGATCATCGCATCGAAATCCGCGGTGAAGGGGAGCTCAGACGGCTGGGGGAAAAGTATAATGCCATGGCCAGTCAGCTCAAGTCGCGGGAACGCCAGATTATCCAGGTCGACCGACTTGCGTCCCTCGGCATCATGGCGGCGGGGATTGCCCACGAGGTCAGAAATCCCCTGGCCGGGATGAAAAGTTGCGCCCAGCTGATGAAGCGCAAGGCGATTTCCTCGGAAGTCGAGACCCTGGCCCAGGGAATCAATGTTGAGATTGACCGGCTTGATCAGATTGTCCGCCAGTTGCTCGATTTTGCCAAGCCGACGGAGGCCTCCCAGCGCGCCGTCGCGCTGGGCGAGATCATCACCGAGATCCTGAAGATGGTTCGCAAAGAACTGGATCAGCGCCGCATCAAGGTGGTCACCGAGATCGAGGACGCTCCCCCGGTCTTCACCGACAGCGGCCATGTTCAGCAGATTTTACTGAACCTCATCCTCAACGCCGGGCAGGCGATGCCTGATGGCGGGGAGCTGAAGATCAGTCTCGCGCTTCGGGAGAAAGCGGTCGTGGTCAGGATCAGCGATAGTGGCTGCGGGATATCTGCGGAGCACCTGGATCGCATTTTCGACCCGTTTTTCACCACCCGCCCCAGCGGAACCGGGCTCGGGCTGTCCGTCGTGCATTCGCTTATGAAAGAGAACAATATCGGCTGGCATATTCGCAGCACCGTGGGCAAAGGGACTGAATTCGAGCTGTATTTTCAACTGCGCAACCAGGGAGAAGAGGCCTGATGGCTCATATTCTGATTATTGATGATGAAAAGGTCCTTGCCGAATCCTTGTGCATGCTGTTTCGGGATGAAGGGCACCAGGCCGGATTCACCCTGGACGGGCGGTCCGGGGTGACCAATGCCCTGGCCAATGCGCCCGACGTTGTTCTGCTCGACCTGCGGCTCCCTGATATCAGCGGTATTGACGTTCTCAAGCAGCTGAAACCGGCCCTGCCGGAAACCATGATCATCATGATGACTGCTCACGGCGATACCTCGACCGTCGTTGAGGCCGTCAAATGCGGGGCTTTCCATTACCTGAACAAACCATTTGAACTGGATGAGGTCACCCTGCTGGTCGATAAGGCGCTGGAGCAGCAGCAGTTGCGCGATGAGGTTGTCTTTCTGCGCGATCGGGAGGGGAAAAGCCGCGAGCTTGAGGATATCGTCGGGGGGTGCTCGGCCATGGAGGAGGTGTTCAACAAGGTTCGTCTGGTTGCCAATGCCGGAGACAGCGCCGTTCTGATCACCGGGGAGAGCGGCACCGGGAAAGAGCTGGTCGCCAATGCCCTGCACCGTTTGAGCGAGCGTAAAGAGCAGGCCCTGGTGGAGGTCAATTGCGCCGCCATTCCGGAAAGTCTGCTGGAGAGCGAACTGTTCGGATATGAAAAGGGGGCTTTTACGGATGCCGGTAAACGCAAAAAAGGCCTGGTCGAACTGGCCCAGAACGGCACCCTTTTTCTTGATGAAATCGGCGAGATGCCTCTTCACCTGCAGGCCAAGCTGCTTCGTTTCCTGGAAAAAAGGACCTTTCGCAGGGTGGGCGGGACTGTCGATTTAAGTGTCAACGCCCGGATCGTTGCGGCCACCAACCGTGACCTTCAGGAACTGGTCCGGCAACGCAGGTTTCGGGAAGATCTCTATTACCGGCTCAATGTGATTCCGGTCCGCCTGCCGCCTCTGCGTGATCGGGGAACGGATATCATGATTCTTGCCGAACATTTTCTCAGTCATTTCGCCAAGCGCCTCGGTCAGCCTGTGAAACACCTGTCGGAGGACGTCGAAAAAGCCTTTCTGGCCTATTCCTGGCCCGGAAATGTCAGGGAATTGAAAAATATCATCGAACGGCTGGTGATTCTCTGCCCCGGCTCCATCATCCCTGTGGAGCAACTGCCCGATGAGCTGCTGAGGGGCACTGAAGAGACCAGCCGGGAACGGTCTCTGTCCGGAGAGTTCAACATCGACGACCATCTGCTGGAGGTGGAGCGGAAGCTGGTGGTCGATGCCCTGAGAGATGCTCACGGAAAAAAGACCCTTGCCGCCGAGACCCTGGGAATCAGTCGCCATGCCCTGAAGCGTAAACTGCAGAAGCTGAATCTGGCGGGTGACGATGATGGCTAGGTGCCTGTGGGCGATTCTGCTTGTTGTTGTGCTGTCCTCGGCCGGGTATTCCGGCCATTCCTTTCCGAGTATTGCCATGTTTGAGTGGCAGCATGACGGCGTGACCGAGGATGGCTTCCGCTATGGTATTCAGCGGGTCTTCCCCGATGCCCGTTTCTATGTCTACAACCTGGCCGGGCAGGAACGGCTGCTCGATCTGTATCTCGCGTCGGCACGTGAACGGGGACATGATCTCTACTATGTTGCGGGATCCGATCTGACGAGGAAGCTGCTGAACAGCCAGCACCAGGTGCCACTGGTTTTCACCCTGGTTCAGTCGCCAGTGGAAGAGGGATTGATCGCCAGCTGGGCTTCCTCAGAAAATAATGCCACCGGGGTCAGCAACCGGGTGCCGATTCTCAACCAGCTGAAAACCCTGAAAAGGATCGTGGCGTTTCGCAACCTCGGGGTGCTGTGTCAGCAAGGGAGCCGCGATTCGGCCCAGCAGGTCCGTGAACTGGAACGTCTCCAGTCTTTCCTGGGGTACCGGCTCAGGCCCATCTGCCTGACTCCGGAGACGGCGGCGCATCCCATCCCGGCAGAGCAGCTGACAGATCTCGATGCCGTCTACATAACCAATTCACCCCTCTTGGCGTCTTACGGCCGGGCTCTGATTGGCCAGTTGAACGAAGCGCAGATTCCCACTCTGACGGCCGACCTGGAGATGGTTCGTCAGAATGGCGCCCTGCTGGGGCTGGTTCCCGACAATTATCGGATTGGCCGGCTCGCCGCCCTCAATGCCCAGCAGATCCTTGAAGGGGCGGACCCCGGCAGTGTCCCGAGTCGTGACCTGGATTATTTCATGGTGGTGTTGAATATGAACACGGCCAGGGATCTGCAAGTCCAGGTTCCCCTGTCGCTTCTCATTATTGCCGACACCATCATCCGCTGACCGGCTTCCGGCGGCGAGCGTTTCCCGCTCGCCAGTGAGCGGGAAACGCTCGGTTTTGCCTCCCTGTATCATTGAATCCGTCAATAACTCCGGGTTTTCTGCTTGGCATCTCACTTGCTTTAATCGAATTGTCGGCAGGCCTCACCCCCGAAATTCCAAAGGAGGAATGCAATGCGGGCCAGAATATTCCCGAGCAGGATAATTCTTCACCTTGCCATGGTGGTTCTGCTGGCCGTCACCACCGTCCAACCCACGTTCGGAGCGTCTCTCGTCATTGCCACCGCCAATACTGGCGGAACCTATTTTCCCGTCGGGGTGGCGCTGGCCTCCCTGATCAGTCTCAAGCTCGGACAGAGCGACAGGTTGGTTGCTACGGCGGTTAATTCCGCCGGATCGGGTGAAAATATTCAGATGCTGGAAAATGGGGAATGCGACCTGGCCATGGTTTCAGGCCTTTATGCCCTGCAGGCCTACGAAGGAAGTGGGCGCTACCGTGGTCGCCCCGTGCGCAACATGGCCGCGGTGGCCATGCTCTGGAACAATGTCGAACATTTTGCCCTGCGGAACACCTATGTCAAAACCGGCAACCTGGCCGATTTAAAGGAACTGAAGGCAAAATATTCCATCGGCAGAAGCGGCAGCGGCACGGAGGGCTCCACCCGCGTGATCTTTAACGCTTTAGGCATTGAGACGGGCCTGGATTTCGAAGCGGAGTATCTCGGTTACAATCTGGCGGTCTCGGCCATGCTTGACGGCCGTGTGGCCGGAGCGGCTCTCCCCGCCGGCCCCCCGGTGGCCGCGGTCACCCGACTGTTTGCCACGGCGCGGGAACGGGTCAGCCTGCTGAACGTGACCGATGAACAGCTGGAAAAAATCAACAGGCACCACAAGTTGTGGGGGCGCTACATCATCAGGGCGGGGACCTATCCCGGTCAGAAAGAGGATGTGCTGACCATGGCCTACCCGAACCTGCTGGTGGTCTCGGACCGTCTCAGCCAGGACGAGGTCTACAAGATCACCAGATGTATTTTTGAAAATCTCGATTTTTTCAGCACCACTCACAATGTTGCTGCGGCCATATCTTTGGACAACTCCCTGGAAGGCAGTCCCTTGCCCATTCATCCGGGAGCGGCCAAGTATTACCGGGAAGTCGGGCTTTCGGTTCCCGATATGTAACAGCATGATTCTGGTAACTTTTTTCGACGGGATCCCGGTTTTTTCCGAATCTCCGCCGGAACGCGTGAAAGAGGAGAACGATGGCGAAGGACAATTATTTTACAGACCCTTGCCAGGGGGAATATGCCCTGGTTCTGGATGGCAACAAGGAAATCTTCGGGGCAGGCGCCCTGGCCGAAGTCGGCGCTCATGCCAAGGTGCTCGGCATGAGCCGGGTGGCTCTTTATACCGATGCCCGCCTGGTGAGACTTCAGCCGGTCGAGACGGTCGTCAAGTCGCTGCGGGACAAAGGCATTCAAGTTGCCGTTTTTGACGGGGTGGAGATCGAGCCCAGCGACCGGTCCCTGAAGGCGGCGATATCCTTTGCCCAGTCTGACAATTTCGACGGGTTTGTCAGCGTTGGCGGCGGTTCGGTCATGGACACCTGTAAAGCGGTCAGTCTTTATGCGACCTATCCGCCGGGCCATTTCCTTGATTACGTGAACAAGCCCCTGGGCAAGGCTCTGCCGGTGCCCGGTCCCCTCAAGCCGCATATCGCCTGTCCGACCACTTTCGGCACTTCGAGCGAGTGCACCAACGTGGCGATTTTCAATTTTCTCGAGCTGGGGACCAAGGCCGGGATATCGAACCGCGCCATCAAGCCCAGCCTCGGCATTATCGATCCCCTGGCTTTGCGCAGCCTGCCGCCCCAGGTGATGGCGGCTAACGGCATGGATGTGTTCAGCCATGCCGTCGAATCCTATACCGCTCGCCCTTTCACCAGCCGTGGGGCCCCTGACGATCCGACCGCGCGCCCGGTTATCCAGGGCTCCAACCCGTTCAGCGATATCAACTGCCTCGAGGCGATCCGGCTGATTGGCGGAAATCTGGTTAACGCGGTTCGCAATCCGGAGGATTTCGCTGCTCAGGAAAAACTCGCCTTTGCCGGATTGTTGGGGGGGATCGGTTTTCGTACGGCCGGTTGCAACCTGCCCCACGGCATGTCCTATGCCGTTTCCGGGCTGGTCAAAAATTACTACGCCGAAGGATGGCCCAAAGATCATCCGTTGGTGCCTCACGGATTTGCCGTGATTGTCTCTTCGCCGTCCGTGTTCCGCTATATGGGCGAGACCTGTCCACAGCGTTATCGGGAAGCGGCTGAGGCGCTCGGCATGACGGTCCCTTCAGGGGAGCAGCAGGCGGGCGATTACCTGGCGGCTGGAGTCATCGAACTGATGCAGGCCGTCGGTGCCCCCAATGGCTTGCAGGATCTCGGCTACACGGCGGCCGATCTGGACGCGCTGACGGAAAAAGGTTGGCCGCAGCGCCGCGTGGTGGAAAATGCCGCCCGCGATATTACCAAAGAAGATATGTGGAAGATGTTTGAGGGCGCCTTGTCCTACTGGTGATGGATGTTGAATGGAGGCCTGATTGTTCGGGCCCGGAATTGACCAAACAGAAAAGGAGTACGTGATGAGACTGAAAAAGATGCTGATGCTCGCAACCCTGTTGGTATTTTCATTAAGCTTTTTGACCGCACCGGTTTTTGCGGCCTATCCTGAGCGCCCGATCACCATGGTCGTGGCGTATAGCGCCGGCGGCGGGACTGATGTCGCTGCGCGAACCCTGGCCCCTTATCTGGAAAAGTACCTGGGGCAGGCCATTACCGTCATTAACAAACCGGGTGCCGGTGGAGAGCTCGGTTTTACCGAACTGGTTCATTCCGCCCCGGACGGCTATACCATCGGTTTCACCAACACGCCGACCTTCGTGTCCATCCCGATTCAGCGCAAAGCGCGCTTCTCCCTGGAGAATATGGCCCCGATCGCGAACATCGTCGATGACCCGAGCGCCATCAGTGTGCGGGCCGACAGCGAGATCAAGAACCTCGACGATCTGATCGCCTATGCCAAGGCCAACCCGGGAAAAGCAACCTTCGGCTCCTCCGGTGTCGGTTCGGATGACCATCTTGCCGTCCTGGCTTTCATGCGCAAGGCGGGCATCAATTTACGCCACGTCCCTTTCTCGGGAGAAGCGAATGTGCGGGCCGCTCTGCTTGGCGGCCACATCATGGTCGGCAGCATGAACCTCAGTGGCAGTCTGCCTTATGAAAAGGAGGGCAAGTTGCGCATTCTTGGGCATATGGGGCAGAAACGCTGGGATATGGCGCCCAACACCCCGACCTTTACCGAGCTGGGCTTCCCGGTCGTTTTTGGTGCGACCCGCGGTCTGGGGGCTCCCGGCGGCACTCCGAAAGAGATCCTGACCGTGCTCAGCGATGCCGTCAAAAAAGCGGTGGAGGATCCAGAATTCCAGGCCAAGGCGCAAAACCTCAACCTGCCCCTGTCCTATCAGGCGGCCGATGACTACAGCAAATCGCTCTACGCCTTGCAGGAGGAGCTGAAAAATGTCTGGGCTGAAACTCCCTGGGCAAAATAACCAGCTGATCTGTTAACCCGTCCCGCTCCGAAGTAAGCCGGAGCGGGATTTTTCAGGCGAATCATCCTTAAGGAGTAAAAGGATGCCGAAGCAGTATATTGAAATTGTCGTGGCCCTGGTGATTGCCGCGGCGAGTGGGCTGGGGCTGATTGAAGCCGGGGAATATCCTGGCGAATCCAGCTATGTTCCGCTGGCAGTGCTGATTTTTTCCATTCTTCTGGCGGTGGCCTGGATGGCGCAATCCCTGGTCTCGCTGCGGCGTCAAGCGGTGGCTTTGGCGATTCAGCGGAAAGAGGTTGTCCGCTTTTTGCTTTTTGCTTCCGTTGCCGTCGGCTACGGGGTCTGTTTCTATCTGGTCGGTTTTTACACCTCGACCTTTCTGATGATTCCTCTTGCCGCAGGATTGCTTGGTTATCGCCGCTGGAAGGTGTCCGTTGCGACGGCCGCCGTTTTTCTGATTGTGCTCAATATCGTGTTTAACCTGCTGCTGAAAACGCCATTGCCTCCGGAGCTCATTTTTCGTCTGAAGGAGGTTCTCTAATGGATATTCTGACTCATATTTTTGCGGCCCTGCCTCATGTGTTTGCGCCGATGGTCGTCGCCTCGATGGTTCTGGGGGTGATCATCGGGATTACCGTCGGGGCGTTGCCGGGGCTGTCGGCGACGATGGCGATTGCCGTCCTGATCCCCCTGACCTTTGCCATGGATCCCCTGGTGGCCCTGGGCATGATTGCCGGGATTTACAACGGGTCGATGTATGGCAGTTCGATCCCTGCCATTCTGCTCAGGATTCCGGGGACTCCGGCCGGGATCGCCACGGTCTTCGACGGTTATCCCATGTCGCAGCAGGGGCACGGCAAACTGGCCCTGACCATATCCCTGGTCTCTTCCACTTTCGGCAGCGGCCTCAGTGCCGTGGCCCTGATTGCCCTGGCGCCGCCTTTGGCCGCCCTGGCGTTAAAATTCAGCCCGGCTGATTATTTCTGGCTGGCCGTGTTCGGCATGACCACCATCGTCGTTCTGCTCAGTGACAATCCGGTGAAGGGGTTTCTGAGCGCCTGCTTCGGCCTGATCGCCGGGATGGTCGGAATCGACCCTCTTACCGGTGCGGAACGGTTCGCTTTCGATAACCTGAATCTGCTTGGCGGTATCCATATCGTGATTATGCTGACCGGTCTCTACGCCATTCCACCGGCCATCGATCTCGCCGTGTCGGGGATCGCCAGGTCGGCATCGAAACTGCCAAAACAGGAGAAGTCCCGGGACTTCCGCTGGTTGCCCCTGCTGCCGGTGTGGATCAAGTCCTCGGTGATCGGCATCATCATCGGGATCATTCCGGCCCTGGGAGGAAATGTCGCCGCCCTGCTGGCCTGGAACGAACAGCGCCGCTCGGACAAGGATTCGGACCGCTATGGCAAGGGGGCTCCTGAAGGGGTGGCGGCCGCGGAATCGGCCAATAACGCCGATACCTCGGCGACGCTGATTCCGGCTTTGACCCTCGGCATTCCGGGGAGTGCCGTCGCTGCGGTCATTCTCGGCGCCATGTTGGTTCACGGCCTGCAGCCCGGCCCTGAACTGTTCGAGAAGAACACCAATATCGTTTATGGGTTCATGCTCGCCATGCTGATCAGTTCGGCCATCCTCTTCATTATCGGCCGGCTCGGCGCCAGGGCGTTCATCAATGTCCTCAAAGTGCCGCCGCTGCTGCTGGCTCCGATGATTCTGTGCATGACCCTGATCGGTGCCTACGCGATTCACAACAGCATGTTCGATGTTTTCCTGATGCTGGCCTTCGGGTTCATCGGCTTCGGTATGGAGCGGCTCGATATCCCCACGACTCCTGCCGTCCTGGCGGTCATTCTCGGTCCCATGGCGGAAGAATCACTGCGTCGGGCGCTGCTGATCTCGGGGGGAGAATTCGGTTACCTGTTTGAAAGCGTCATCTCGTGGATCATTATCTGTACCACGCTGGTGACTGTGTTCGCCCCCTTGATCCGCCACTGGCTGGGGAAAAAATCAGAATCTTAGTTGGTTTTCGCCCGGAAGCCGTCCTGTTCCTTTGTGACAAGGGACAATCGCTCGCTGGCACTCTGAAAACGTCCATGCTGCTCACCGGAGGGCCGGGTGGCAACGCGTTGGTGATATCGCGTTTTTCTCCATTGCCTTTATCTTGAAGCGCGACCGGGAAGGGCTTGTTATCCTTCCCGGTTGCTTTACAATAGGGCGAAATCAATTTTTTTGGGAGATAACTCACTATGTCACTGCGCGCCCTACGCACCCTCGTGGCGATTTCCCGCAAGGGAAGTTTTGTTGCCGCCGCCGATCAGCTCGGGCTGACCCAGGCGGCGGTCAGTTTGCAGATCAAGAACCTTGAAGAGGATCTCGGAACGCCCCTGTTCAACCGGGATGGCCATAAGCCGAAAATCAATGCCAGCGGGCGGCTGGTCGTGGAGCGGGCGGAACAGATTCTCAGTCTTTACGACGGTCTGAAGCAGGAACTCAATCCCCACGGCGAGATTGAAGGGGAGCTGTTTCTCGGGGCGATTCCGACCGTGGTCTCGGGTCCGCTGCCTGCCGTACTGGCAGAACTCCAGGAAAATTATCCGCTGCTTAAAATCCGCCTGTTCTGTACCCTGTCCGCCGAACTGGCCAAGAAAGTGGAAGAGGATGAACTGGATGGCGCCCTGATCACCGAGCCGGTCAGTTCTATCCCCCCCTCGTGCCAGTGGACCGAGTACGACACCGAATATTTTTACATTGTCGCTCCCAAGGGAACCCCGGAGTCGAGTGAAGAGGCCCTGTTTCAGAAATTTCCCTTTATCCGCTTCGACCGGACCGCCTGGGCGGGGACCATTGTCGATGATTACCTGCTGAAAAAGGGGATCAATGCCCGTGAGGTCATGGAGTTCAATTCCTGCGAAGCGGCCCTGAGTATGGTGGCCCAGGGGCTTGGCATCACGGTGGTCTCCTTCAACGCTCAGCGTCTTACGGAAGCTGCCGATCTTTATACCTTTATCCCTTTCGGCTCGCCGCGGGTTTTTCGCCGCATCGGTCTCTACCAGAAGCGCCAGCATCCTCGCCAGAGGATTCTCCAGTTGTTCTTTGATGCCATGCTGAGCAATAAATAAACTTAAGTAAAACTTGACTACTTCTCAAGAATTATAAATTTTACTTTATGATATGGGTGTATTATTGTTTTTCACACGACACGTACCTCCTTTTGCTTGTTTTGCATTTTAAAATGAAGAGCATGTCAACCTCAGGTAACGAAACAGGAGAAAAATGATGGCAAAAGCACCTAAAGTACTCACCGAAGAGGAAAAACAAAAAATTGACGGCCTGATCGCCCGGGCCCGGGCCGCCCAGGCCCAGATCGACAATCTTGATCAGGAATCGGTCGACCGCGCTGTTCAGGCCGTGGCCTGGGCCGCTGCCAACGAGAAGACCTTTACCCGGCTGGCCCAGATGGGCGTCGACGAGAGCGGCCTCGGTGACCGTGCCGGCCGCCCCTACAAGCGCGCCAAGATCATCGGCATTCTGCGCGACTGCCTGCGCGAGAAGAGTGTCGGCATCATCGAGGAGATTCCCGAAAAGGGGATTACCAAGTACGCCAAGCCGGTCGGCGTCATTGCGTCACTGATTCCGACCACCAATCCGGCCCTGACTCCGCCGACCAACGGCCTGTATTCCCTGAAGGCCCGCAACGCGATGATTTTCGCTCCCCACCCGCGCAGCAAGCAGACCACCTACGAGATGGTAGAAGTCATGCGCGCCGGGCTGCGCAAGGTCGGTCTTCCGGAGGATCTGTTTCTGTGCATCGACAAGCCGAGCATTCCCTCATCCCAGTACCTGATGAGCCAGGTGGACCTGTCCATCGCCACTGGCGGCCCGGCCATGGTCCAGGCGGCCTACAGCTCCGGCAAACCGGCTTATGGCGTCGGCGCCGGCAACGCCACCATGTGTTTTGACGAAACCACCGCCCAGGATGTTAAAACCGCAGCCATGAACGTGCGGCTGAGCAAGACCGCCGATTACGGGTCCGGCTGCTCCGCGGACGGCAACCTGCTGATTCACGACAGTGTTTATGCCGATATGCTGGAAGCCCTGCAGGCCGAAGGCGGATACCTGTGCAACGCCGAAGAGAAAGCCAAGCTGACCAAGGTGCTGTGGGACGACGAATACCATCGGACCATTGACACCATCGCCTGTTCCGCCCAGTCCATCGCCGAGAAGGCCGGCTTCCGCATTCCCGAAGACCGTTGCATGCTGCTCTGCGAAGAGGACAATATCGGTCCCGAGTATCATTGGTGTCGTGAAAAGATGGCCCCGATTATCGGTGTCTTCAAATACAGTGGAACCTACGACAAGGCGATCGAGCGGCTGCAGGAGATCTACAAGGTCGGTGGCCGCGGCCACTCCTGCGGTATCTACAGCTTCAACGAGGAGCATATCCACATGCACGCCATGGCCATGCCGGTGAGCCGGGTCATGGTGCGTCAGCCCCAGTCGAAGGCCAACTCCGGCTCCCTGACCAACGGGATGCCGATGACCTCCTCCATGGGGTGCGGCACCTGGGGCGGCAATATCACCAACGAGAACATTCATCTGAAGCACTACATGAATGTGACCTGGGTCGCCCGTCCGATTCCGGAAGACCGCCCGAGCGACGAGGAACTGTTCGGCGAATTCTACAACGACGAATCTCTGGTTTTCCCATAGGTGTTGCCAGAAACCGGTTCTTTTTCGCAAGCAAGTGATCGTCTCCCGCCGCTCTTGCGGCGGGGGAAATGCCTGAAACTCCTGCGACCGACGTCTTTTTTTCTCGTCGCAGTTCTATATAAAACTGTCGTGCCATGCCCCGGCACGCCTCTCGTCGTCAGAAGCGAGACCGGGCTTTCGGGCCTTTTCATTGGATCCTTGTAAAGGAAACCTCGTGTAAACAACAACGCCTTTGATCATGCGATCAAAGGCGTTGTTGTTTGTTTCCGAATAAATGAAAAATATGCCGCCGGGATTGTGGCTGCTCCGGCCGGTTCTTATTGTTCCTTGAGGATCTGCAGCATGCGGCGCAACGGCTCGGCAGCCCCCCAGAGCAGCTGGTCGCCGCAGGTGAAGGCGGACAGGTACTGGGGGCCCATCTTCATCTTGCGCAGCCGGCCGACCGGTACGGTCAGGGTTCCGGAAACGGCGGCCGGGGTCAATCCGGCCAGGGTGTCGGCCTTGTTGTTTGGAATAACCTTGACCCACTGATTGTCTTCGCCGATGATTTTCTCGATTTCGGCGACGGGCAGATCTTGTTTGAGCTTGATGGTCAGCGCCTGGCTGTGGCAGCGCATGGCCCCGATTCTGACGCAGATGCCATCGATGGGAATCTGCTGTTCAGTGGCCAGGATTTTATTGGTTTCGGCAATCCCCTTCCATTCTTCACGGCTCTGGCCGTCTTCAACTTCGCGATCGATCCAGGGCAGCACGCTGCCGGCCAGCGGGAAGCCGAATTCCGCTGTCGGGAAGCTGTCGCTGCGCAGCGTCTCGGTGACTTTCCGGTCGATATCGAGGATGCTGGAACCGGGGGTTTTCAGCTGGTCCCGGACGCTCTCTTCGAGAACCCCCATCTGGCTCAGCAGTTCGCGCATGTTGGGAGCGCCGGCTCCTGATGCGGCCTGGTAGGTCATGGAACTGACCCATTCGACCAGGTCGGCCTTGAACAGGCCGCCGATCGCCATCAGCATCAGGCTGACGGTGCAGTTGCCGCCGATAAAATCCTTGCAGCCGGCGGCCAGGGCCTTGTCAATGACATTGCGGTTGATCGGATCGAGAATAATGACGGCATTATCCTCCATACGCAGGCTGGATGCCGCGTCAATCCAGTAACCTGTCCAACCGCTCTGGCGAAGCTTGGGATGGACTTCCTTGGTGTAATCCCCGCCCTGGCAGGTAATGATGACGTCCTGCTCGGCAAGTTTGGCAATATTCGAGGCATCTTCAAGGATGCTGGGACCTTGTCCAAAATCCGGGGCCTGCTGGCCTGCCTGGGAGGTTGAGAAAAATACAGCTTCAAGGCCGGCAAGATCATTTTCCTCGAGCATCCGCTGCATCAGAACGGAGCCGACCATGCCGCGCCAACCGACTAATCCGACTTTCATATTCTTTCTCCATGTTGACGGGTGAAATAAAACGACTTATGCTGCAAACAGCAATCACCATATGGTTATAAGCGAATAATTCTATCAGTATTTTACCCCCAGGGATAATCTTTTTTAAGGCGAGGACAAAATGGCGATTTCAGAGCAAGATCTGCCTCTGGGCAAGGCGACCGTTTATCCATCGGTTTACGATGCTGGTTTGCTCTGCCCCTTTCCACGCCAGGTGAAACGCGACGTGATCGGGGTCACCGGTGAGCTGCCTTTCGACGGCTACGATATCTGGAACGCCTACGAGCTGTCCTGGCTCAATCGGAAAGGGAAACCGGTGGTCGCCATGGGAGAGTTTCATGTTCCCTGTGAAACGCCCAGCCTGATTGAATCGAAATCCTTTAAGCTCTATCTGAATTCCTTCAACCAGACCCGTTTTGATGAGAGTGATCAGGTTGCCGAAACCCTGGTGAACGACCTGTCGGCGGCCGTCGGCGGCCGGGTCAGGGTGCGGCTGATCGACAGTAATCGGTTTGTCACCGAGCAGGTTCAGTTGCTGCCCGGGGAGTGTATCGACGATCTCGATATCGAGGTCGATAAATATTCCCTCGATCCGTCCCTGCTGGAAGGAGCAGCCGATCATGATCAGCAGGTCAGCGAAGACCTGCACAGCCATCTGCTGAAAAGCAACTGCCTGGTGACCAGCCAGCCCGACTGGGGCAGTGTGCTGATTCGTTACCAGGGGGGACGGATCAATCGCGAGGCGTTGCTGCGCTACCTGATTTCCTTCCGTGAGCACAATGAGTTTCACGAGCAGTGCGTCGAACGGATTTTTGTTGATCTGATGCGCTACTGCCGTCCTCGCAGGTTGACTGTCTATGCGCGCTATACCCGGCGCGGAGGGTTGGATATCAACCCGTTCCGATCCAATTTCGAAAGCCGGATTCCCAATCTGAGGCTGGCCAGGCAGTAGCGGGTCCGCCGGGGATTGTTTCTCATCGAGGCGATCCAGAACCTTCCGAATGACGCGGGATAATTCCGCCTGCTGCAGAGGTTTGAAACATTGCTCACTGAACAGTCTGTGGTCGGGATTGATGGTTTCACTTTTCGAACTGTTCCCGCTTAACAGAATGACGGGCAGCTTCTGGTTGATCCGTCGGATTTCGCCGGTCAGCTGTCTCCCTGTCATTTCGGGCATGGCCTGATCGGTTATCACAAGGTCAAACGCGTCGGGATGGTACTGCACAATCGTCAGGGCTTCTCTGCCGCCGGGTCCAGGTCTTTGAGCATTTGTTGACCGATATCGACGAGCATGGTGTCGTCATCGACCAGCAGCACCTTTTCGGTTCCGGCCGGCAGTGCACTTTCTTCTGTGGCGGTTTGGGGGCCGCGGATGTTATTAAGAGTCTGCCTGATCAGAAAAAAGCAGCACCACTGTGGTCAGGATGAAAATCCATCCTTTGGCAGTCTGGGCGTGGGCCAGCATGTTCGTATCAGGAAACAGGTAAAAGAAGATCCGGTCGGAGCACAGAATCCAGATAAGCCCCCAGAAGGCATAATTCCTGCGATACGGTAGGCGACAGCAATCTGCTGATGTGTCAATGCTGCATTCATCATCTTTTAGCGGGCGTGGGTCAGGGTCAATGATGAGGTCGGAAGGGCGTGACAGTGGAGACAGATCGTGCACAAAATCAATGTCTGATCATAAACAACGATAGACCCCTGTCTGATATTTCTCAAGAGATCAAGGCGCTTAACTGAAACAGACCCGGTTTCTTCCCGTGTTTTTCGCCTGGTAAAGCGCACAGTCCGCTTCTTCAAACAGTTGCTCGAAAGGTTTCTGGCAAGGCTCCGAGGTTGCGATCCCGAATGAACAGGTGATTGACCGCACCGTTTCAAAAGCATGAAACTCTATTATTTTACGCAGGCTTTCGGCTTTGGAGATGAGGGTCTCGTGATGCCCGGTGGGCAGCAGGATAACAAATTCTTCTCCGCCCCAGCGGGCGAAGAGATCCTCACGGCGCAGGTTCTTCTGAATCAGCGTCGCCAGTTCAATGAGAACTGCATCTCCGATGTTGTGACCGTAGGTGTCGTTGATTCTTTTGAAGTGGTCAATATCGAGCACGATGATGGAAAATTCGTCCCCTGCGGACATTTTCCGGGCTATTTCACTGTTCAGCCCGCGGCGATTCAAAATCTTGGTCAGGGTATCGATATGGGCCTGGGTCTGCAAATTCCGGTTCGAGGAGATAAGCTCGACCTGCCTGTTGTGTAAAGCCCCCAGCAGGTAATTGAAAAAGCGCGCGACGACACCGACCTCCGTTCCCCGCTCTTCGTGGATTTTCCGATAGATATTTCCTGAGCGCATGATGCGGATAATACTTTCAATGGTTTCGACCCAGGGAAGTTTGGCCTGATGCTCGGTAATGTTCAGTCCGAGAACTTCATCCCTTTTCGAGACGCGCAAGGCATTGGCAGATTTTAAGGCAAGGAACAGGAGCAGGCCGCAGGACAGGGAAAAGGCAAAGGCTGCCAGGATGCCGGTCCCCTGGACGACAATAAAATCGAGCCTGCCCAGGGAGGCCGGAGGCGCCCCGAAAAGGCCCACTGCGAGGGTTCCCCAGACACCGACGCAGCCATGAATGGCGACAACGCTCAAGGGATCGTCAATCCGCAGCTTAAGGAGCAGCCGGTCGCAGGTGAGCATGACCAAAGAGGACATGAACCCGACCAGGGCGGCCTGGGAGGAGTTGAATTCGGCACAGCCGGCCGTGATTCCGACCAGTCCCGCAATAATTCCGAAACTGAACAGTTCGACCCCGACCCGGTGATTGATCAGCAGGCTGATGAGATAGGCACTGATTCCGCCGCCGGCACCCGAGATCAGGGTGTTGAGCAGGATGGCAGACACTTGCGGGCCAAAGGACAGCAGGCTTCCGGCATTGAATCCGAACCAGGCAAACCAGAGAATCAGGACCCCGAACACGATGAAATTATGGTTTCCCGGCGCAAAGTAGCGGACCTGGCGGTGATGGAACCGGCCCAGCCGCGGGCCAAGGACTATGGCTCCGGCAAGACCGACCCACGCGCCGACGGAGTGTACGACCGTTGAGCCCGCAAAATCGACGAACCCCATCTCCTTCAGCCAGCCACCGTCCCCCCAGGCCCAGTGACCGAATATCGGGTAAATGAATGACGTCACCAGGATGGCCGAGATGACATAGCCGTTGAATTTCATCCGTTCCGCCACGGCGCCCGAGACGATGGTCGCTGCGGTGGTGGCGAACATCGCCTGAAAGAAGAAGAAACTGGCCAGATCGTGATCGCGGCCGTCAATCATGAAAAACGCTGCCCCGGTGATCCCTCCGATATCGGTGCCGAACATCAGGGCAAAGCCGATGAGCCAGAAAAAGAAAAACCCGAAGGTCGTGTCGGCCAGGTTTTTCATGGCGACATTGATGGTGTTTTTGGACCGGACACAGCCGGTTTCAACCATGGCAAAGCCAAGCTGCATCATGAAGACCAAAAATGCGCTGATGATGACCCAGTGATAGTCCAATGCGCTATGAGAGTTCATGCGTGTCTCCAGGCGGATCTGCGTCGTTTCTGTATGATAACGGAAGAGAAATCAGATTGATGCTGGCATCGTTGCCGGGGGAAAGAAGGACGGTCATTGTCCCTTTATTAGCTTCCTGTAATAATATCGGTCCGTATCCGCACAAAGTCAATTAAAAAATCGGGTTCCAGGCGCCGGCAGGTGATGTGTTTTTGCCATTGTTTTCATGGTTTATTTGCCTCACTCCCTGGAGACGGGAAGATGGGGTGTCCTTATTTCAGCAGCTTAGCGGGAATTTTTTTATTGGCACCTTTTTTGTAGTTAACCTGATCCTGTTCACTCACCCTGACGACCAAGGGCGTGATATCTACATCTTTCGGGACGGTATTAATGCGGGTCATTAAAACTTTCATATTTCTGTCAGTGTTTTTGACAGTTTTCAGCCTTCAGGCTGTTGCCGATGTCTATTATGCCGGCAATATGGGGGTGGTTGCGGTCAGCGACTCCGACCTGGATGACGGCGCTGACAGCGGGGAGATGAGTTTTGATGATGGTTTTGCCGCCACCGGTGCCGTCGGAGCGATGGTCGGCAGCCATTCCCGCATCGAACTGGAGCTGGGTTACCGGGAAAACGACCTCGATAAACTGAGCGTGGCCGGATCTGACAGCGTCGATCGTCATGGCGACCTGAGAGCGATTTCCCTGATGGGAAACATCTATTATGATTTCCTGACTGACAGCACTTTTCGACCGTTTGTCGGTATCGGCCTGGGTGCGGCCAACGTTGAGGCCGACAGCGACCGGATCGGTGATGAGGACGACAACGTGTTCGCCTATCAGCTGGCAGCCGGGGGCAGTCTTGCCTTGAGCGACAATCTGAACATCGATATTCAGTACCGTTACTTCGGAACCGAGGACCCCGATTTTTCAGGGGTCGAGGCTGAATACAACACCCACAACGTCTTCTTCGGACTGCGTCTCCAATTCTGACCTTTTTCAAGGGCCTTTTTCCAGAGCCCCCAGAACTGCTCTGCCTCCGGCAGCGACCAGCTGTTCTGTCTCCTGATCCTCACCGGACGCCAGGTCTCTTGGATCTTCTCCTTCACTGTTTGTCGAGGGTCTCGCGGACTTTCCGGGCGAAGGTCTGCAGGGAAAATGGCTTCTGAATAAAATTGACCCCTTCTTCAAGAACCCCGTGATGCGCTATGACATCCCCGGTGTAACCGGACATGAAGATGATCTTGAGTTCCGGGTAGTGACTGGTCATCAATTCCGCAAGTTCCCGGCCGTTCATTCCGGGCATGATGACATCGGTGATCAGTAACTGCAGGTCGCCGGCGTGCTGCTCTGCCAGAAGGATGGCTTCGGCCGGCGTCGCTGCGCCAAAGACCCGGTAACCCAGCATTTCGAGCATACTTGTTTCCGTGGCCAGAATGGTCTGGTCGTCTTCAACGACCAAAATGGTCTCCTCCCCCCGGGGCGGCTGCGCGGTCCGTTGCTCAGCGACGGCCTGTCCGGTTGTCAGGGCCCTGGGCAGGTAGATACTGAAGGTCGTTCCCTGGCCTGGTTCACTGTACACATTGATGAACCCATGGTTCTGCTTGATAATGCCATACACGGTGGACAGTCCGAGACCGGTCCCTTTGCCCAATTCCTTGGTCGTAAAGAAAGGTTCGAAAATTTTGTCGATGGTTTCCGGGAGCATGCCGCAGCCAGTGTCGCTGATGGCCATCATGACATAATCTCCGGGCTTTGCCTCACCGTGAACCTGGCTGTAGTTGGCATCCACCACCATGTTGCGGGTCTCGATGGTAATCTTCCCTCCGTCGGAAATGGCATCGCGGGCATTGACGCAGAGGTTGGCCAGAATCTGGTCGAGCTGAGACGGATCGATATTGATCGGCCAGAGCTTTGGCGACGGCAGCCAGGCCAGGTGAATATCCTCACCGATCAGGCGCCGCAGCATGTTCAGCGTACCTTCCACGGTTTCATTCAGATCGAGAATCTTCGGCGCGACGTCCTGCTTGCGGGCGAAGGCCAGCAGCTGGCGGGTCAGGTCGGCGGAGCGTCTGGCGGCTTTGCCGATCTCCTCAAGGGATTCGTAGAGAGGGTCCTCCGGGGCCAGTCGGTTCAGCGCCAGGTCGGTGCGGCCGACAATCACGCCGAGCATATTGTTGAAATCATGGGCGACGCCCCCGGCCAGCTGGCCGATGGCTTCCATCTTCTGGGAATGCTGAAGCTGGCTTTCCAGCTTTTTATGGTCGGTGATATCCTCGGTGATGACGACAAAGTTGGCGATCGGCTGGTCAGGGGCTTCTTCATCGACAATGGCGGAAACCTGCAGCAATTCCCAGGTCTCCGTGCCATTTTCGTGGGTCCGTTTCCGTTCCTCCCGCCAGACGCCGGTCTCCTTGATCCGGTTCACAATCCTGTCCAGTTTGTCCCTGGTCAACGGGTAATCAAGCAGTTCCTTGACCGGCTTGCCGCAGACCTCTTCCTCTGTCCGGCCAGTGAGTTCGGTGAATTTCTGATTGACGAACTCGACAGTGCCGTCACTGTCGGTGAAAATCAGCGCATAGGGACTTTGTTTGACGGCCTGAGAGAATTTGCGCGTTGCCTCCTGAGACAGCTTGAGGTTGGTGATATCTTCGGTCAGCACCAGCAGAAAGCTGGTCTGTCCCAGGCGGTCCGGGATGGCCATCTTCTTAACCTGCAGGTAGTGCTTCTTCCCGTCCTTCCACAAAACTTCCTCGGGGATATGAACCAGCGCCTGTTCCCGCAGTGCCTCGCGGTCTTTTTGCCGGTGAAAATCGGCAATGTCACTGGAGAAGAAGTCGTAATCGGTTTTGCCCAGGATCTCGTCTTCGGCAACGCCCATGAACGCTTCGGCCGATTTATTGATGCGGACGTACTCGAAGGTTTCGGCATCTTTGACATAGAGCATGGAGGGAAGATGCTCAAAGATATTGTCGAGGAAATTCCTGTTGTCCTCAAGACTCTGATAACTCAGAATCGCCGTCAGGGCGTCGCCGAGCCGTTTGCTGATCTCATTGAACAGTCTGACTTCCGACTCGTTCCAGATCCGCTCGTCGGAACAGTGATGCAGCCCGAAATTCCAGGGTTTTCCGACTTTCGGATAGAGGGCCATGGCGAGCATCGACCGGACCTGGTATTCGGCGACCAGCGCTGCGGGCAGGGGATGCTCGCTTTCCGGTCCGAACCGGACCGGGCCGTCATGGGTCAGTTCAATGGTCATCATGCGGCGGTAATCGTCGTCAATTTTTACTCTCTGACCAAGCGCGCGGGCTCCGGGATATTCCGGACGGGTCTGCTCGATGGGCGCTGAAAAAGAATCGGCCTCCGGGTCCAGGGGGAAGGTGAGGAAGGCCCGGTCCGTCTCGAAGATTTCGAGAATGACGGCAAGGGTGTTGTTCATGACCTCTTCCAGGTCGTTCGATTGCTGAATAACCCGGTTGACCCGATCCAGGTTGGCAAAAAATTCCAGGTTTTTCTGCCTTTCGATTTCCGCTCTTTTCTGTTCGGTAATATCTCTGGCTACCGTAAACACGCCGCTGATTTTCCCGACGGTATCGTATTCGGGCAGCATTTTCACCAGCCGGTACTGGGGGTTCTGCGGGTCATGATCCCAGATCATTTCATAGTCGCAGACCCTCCTGTCGCGCAGGACTTCACGCAGCTTGGCCTCGTAGTCCGCAATATTCGGCAGGTCCGGGAACGATTCCGTGGGGGTTTCCCCGAGAAGCTGATGGTCCTTCCCCGCCCTGGCCTCAAGGGTTCTGGCCATGGTCGGATTCAGGAATGTGCGGCGGCAAAGGGTGTCGTAACTGGCAATTTCATCCGGCCAGTTGTCGGTCAGGTTCCGGAACTGAATTTCGGTCTGTTTTAGCTCGGTAATATCGTGCCCGATGGAGAAAATACCGGTCACATCACCGGTATGGGTCTTTTCCGGGACGAGGTTGACGGCATAGAGGCGGTTGATGCCATTCTGATCCGGCCAGGACATGACGCAATTCTGAATCTCGCCGGTTGTCAACACCTGCTTCAGGAGGTTCTGGTACTCAGAGAAAGGCAGGTCGGCCAGCCAGCTCTCCCCGGTATTGGATCCGATGACCTGCTCTGCAGAGCTTCCGGTCATCTTGAAATAGGTCGGGTTGACATAGGTTCTGCGGAACTCTTTGTCATAGCGAATGATGATATCGGGCAGATTTTCGACCAGAGAGATGAACATTTTCTGCTGCTCAAGCAGTTGCTGTTCCATCTGTTTGCGTTCGGTGATGTCGAAGGCCATGCCGAGGATGCCGTTGACCTGACCGGTCGGGTCTTTCAGGGCTCTTTTATGGAAGACGACATTGCGCAGTTGTCCGCGGCGATTTTTTATCTGGCTTTCGTAGATCTGATCACCGCCATGTCGGAGCAATTTCTGATCCTGGGCCTGGTAAATAGACGCCAGGTCCGGGGGATTGAAATCGGAGACTTTCTTGCCGATGAAAAAATCGCGGGAGGACCCGAAAAACTCTTCGAAAGCCCGATTCACCTCGAGAAAGCGGCCTTCATTGTCCTTGCGGTAGACCGGAATGGGGAGTTCTTCAAAAACGGAGGGTTGACTGTCCCGGGTGACGGGTTCAAGATCTTTTTCTGCGGCGGACGCCGGCAACCGGCTTCGCAGCTGTCTGAGGCGATAGGTCAGCACCATGGAGAGCAGGCAGAAAAAGACCAGCAGAACGGTGATGATGAGTGTGGCAGACTCGGTCATGAACCACTCCTTGTGGGCTGCGTTTCAGGGCCGTAAAAGAGCAGGGGGGCGTAAAACGGGTCCCCGTCGACCTATCATGACTTATTTCAATCCGTTTGAAAAGGACAAGTTCTGATCGCCCTGTCGCACAGGCCGATGAGCTCACACAGATGCCCTTTTCCCGCCCTCGGCCGGACATCCATGTGAGCAGTCGTGCGGGGTGCCTTCGGTTTCAGGACTTGATCGGAATGGCGAATACCGGCCGGCGGGCCTTGCGCAGAACCTTTTCGGCCACACTGCCTAAAAACGCGTGCTCTAGGATGCCTCGGCCATGGGTTCCCATGACAATGACATCGATATCCTTTTCTTCGGCCACTTCCAGAATCCTGTTGACCGGGTCGCCGATCACGACGTCCGCGCCGACGAAGCGCTTCAGGTCTTCCGGGAAATCCCTCAGTTCGGTATGAGCGAAATCGTCAAGCTCCTTCTTCAGATTGTCCTGGTGCTCCTTCATTTTATTCCGTTCGAATTCTTCGTAGACCTCATGCCCCATATAGGTCGAGAGGTAATTTTTCATGGAGGTGTCGACGGGCGGAATGACATGAAGGAGGTAGATTTGCGCATTGTTCTGTCTGGCCAGCATCACGGCGTGTTTGAAGGCCAGGTCGGAGTTTTCGGAAAAATCGGTGGGGACAAGGATCTTTTTATAAAGCGGTAGCATGATCACACCTCCTTGGACAGGGTTGATGACACAATGCCTATATTTTAATTATAACGCGCGAGAATGATTTCGCTTGTTTTATCGGGTGTTAATGCGCCCGTAACGGTCATGGGCAAACGGCCAGGGAGGCCATAGCGGAGGACTCCGGAGGACGCCGGTCGGCGCCCTCCGGAAAACGGCTCAGGTTGGAAGTGGTATCGTAAAGACCGGCCGGGTGGTCTTGCGCAGGACTTTTTCAGCGACGCTGCCAAGAAAGGCATGTTCCAGAACGCCTTTGCCGTGTGTTCCCATGACGATGACATCGGCGTTCAATTC
This sequence comes from Geopsychrobacteraceae bacterium, assembly GCA_963677135.2. GTDB lineage: Bacteria > Desulfobacterota > Desulfuromonadia > Desulfuromonadales > Geopsychrobacteraceae > Seleniibacterium. The sequence goes on from CAXXLS010000012.1 coordinate 38,068, forward strand.
CTCGGCCACGTCGAGGATCTGCTGAACCGGCTGGCCGACCACAACGCGGGAACCGGCAAACCTGGCGAGATCCTCGGGGAAATTTTTCAGTTCTTTTTCGGCGAATTCATCGAGCTGCTGCTGCAATTCCTTTTGTGCGTTGTCATAGTTGTTTTTTTCAAACTCCGCCAGCCGGCTTTCTCCGACGACTGAGGCCAGATAGCCGCGCATGGACGAATCCACCTGCTGGATGACATGCAGAAGGTGGATTCTGGCGTTATTCTGCCTGGCCAGCATGACCGCGTGCTTGAAGGCATGATCTGAGTTTTCCGTGAAGTCCGAGGTAACAAGAATGGTCTGATAAAGGGGGAGCATGGTGAACCTCCTTCGGTAAGGGATGTCATGGCTCTCCGGCAGAACCTCTGATATTCTGCCGGCAAGTAAAATTATACCCGATTTGTTCCGAGCTGCCATTTACCCGGCGGTGGTTCTTCTCCTATGATGAAATAAACAGATCTTGTGAACAAGGAGGGTTTCCCTATGAGTGACAGACCATACCGGCAGGTGAAAAGCAGCGACGTTCCTGACCTGTTAAGACAGGGCGCTGCCATTGTTGATGTCCGCAGACCCGAAGAGTGGTATCTGACCGGAGTGGTCAAAGGCGCTCACCTTTTGACTTTTTTTGACCAGCGTGGCAACAGCGATCCCCACCAATGGCTTCAGAGCCTGAATCAGGCGGTGTCTCGCTATCGGGACCTGGTGCTGATTTGTCGCAGCGGTCACCGCACCGCTCTGATCTGCGAGTTCCTGGCGGACACCATGCCGGCAAGGACTCTCTTCAACGTCAGTGACGGTATGCTCGGCTGGCTCGCCTCGGGGCTGCCGGCAGTACCGAGGCAAGACAAATATCCCGCCGATATCACTTCGGAAATGTCTTTCTCCAACCCGGCTATTGACCCGTAAGTGTTTGAAAAATAGAATAAAATAATCTTATTCCTGTTTGACATCACGGGCTGATGAGTTAATGATTATAGAGTCGGTAAAAATTTTGAAAGGTTGTTTGATGGAGGCAGGAATGGAATATTTGCGCGGTGACCGGGTCAGGATTCTTGGGAAGCCGGAGTGGGGAGCAGGGATTATCCAGGGACATTCGAAAAATGGCAAAGTCTATGTCAGGTTTTTTGAAGCGGGGAATAAAACGCTTGATTTACGTCATGCCAAGCTGATCAAGGTCGTTCTGCGCGACCCCGAATGGTTGGAGGAAAGAGCCAGGCTGTTCTGGGGTAAAGCCACTCGCCACTGATCTCTTCCGTGTGGGGCGCAACCCAGGGCAATCCGCCCGCGGATCAATACCTCTCGCAAGCAAGTTTCAGAGCTCTTTGAGCCCGGGGACCATGAGCGCTCCGCTCCGCCGGGCGAGTCGCCGCACGGGTGGTCTCTGCTGTAAACCGTTCTTCCCCTCTGAACTTTTCGTTTTGAAATAAAACCGCTGGGATCTAGCTTTCGAAGAGCCGTTACCGGTACAATATATATAAATATGAATAAATATATTAGCAGGAGATAGATCATCATGACCAAAATATTCGGTGTGCTGTCTGCGGCGTTTTTCCTGGTTGCTGCCGTTACGGGCTGTCAGGTGACCAATTCTTATTACCTGGGAGCCAGGGTCGATAAGGAGAAGGTTTTTCCCCTCGTGCAGGGCACCTCCTCTGGGCAGGTCTGGCAGGATCTCAACCTGACCATCAATTACGATCTCAAGGTCGTTCCTGACGCCATTGCGATTTCGGGAACCGTCGGTTTTTCTGGCAACCCGCTGGTTGTCTACCAGCAGGTTTCTGATATGAAAGTCACATTCTACCTGCTTGATAGTAATAACAGGGTGGTCTCTTACCGGCAGGTGTCCTGGGTTTTAAGTCGTGATCTTGAAGAGCTGACGGCTTTCTACAAGGAATTGAAGCGTCCTGCAGAGGCCGTTGCTTATACTTTCGGCTACGAAGGCGGATTTATTGACGAAGAGGGGTGGGGGCACATGGTCTGGTCATTGCCCCGGGTGGACGACTGACAGGGCTGCCCGAAAAATCAGGGCAGCCCTGGTGGCTGACATCAGGCTTTGCGGACCAGGCTCAGGTCGCGGACCGCACCCTTGTCGGCACTCTGGGCGAGCAGCCCGTAGGCCTGCAGGGATTTGCTGACCTTGCGATCGCGATTTTCGGGAAGCCAGGCAGCGTCCCCCCTGGCTTCCATTTCGGCCCGGCGGGCTTCGAGTTCTTCGTCTGAGATGGCGATGCGGATGCTACGCTTCGGAATATCGATCTCGATGGTGTCCCCCTGCTTGACCAGGCCGATGTTTCCTTTTGACGCGGCTTCCGGGCTGACGTGGCCGATGGATAGACCGGAGGTGCCGCCGGAGAAGCGACCGTCGGTAATCAGGGCGCACTCTTTGCCCAGCCCCATTGATTTCAGGTAGGAGGTGGGGTAGAGCATTTCCTGCATGCCCGGTCCTCCGCGAGGACCTTCATAGCGGATGACGACGACATCCCCCTTCTTGACCTTGCCTCCCAGAATTCCTTCGACAGCATCCTCCTGGGATTCAAACAGGACCACCGGACCGGAGAAGGTCCAGATGCTTTCATCGACCCCGGCGGTTTTGACGACGCACCCGTTGGGCGCGAGATTGCCGTACAGGATGGCCAGGCCGCCTTCTCTGGTAAAGGCGTTGTCCACGGAGCGGATGACCCCACTGGCGCGGTCGGTATCGAGTTCGTCGTAGCGCTCGTTCTGGCTGAAGGCCTGCAGCGAGAAGCGGTTGCCGGGGGCGGCGCGATAGAATTCTTTGGTCTTGTCATCGCCGGTGCGGATGATGTCCCACCTGTCGAGGGCGGCCCCCAGGGTGGCGCTGTGGACGGTGGCGACGTCGCGGTGAATGAGCCCGGCCCGATCGAGTTCGCCGAGAATGCCCATGATCCCACCGGCCCGGTGAACGTCCTCAATAAAGACGTCGCCGACGGCAGGTGCGACCTTGCAGATGCAGGGGGTCGAGATCGACAGGCGGTTCATGTCCTCCATGGTGAAGTTGACCCCGGCTTCCTGGGCGATGGCCAGCAGGTGCAGTACGGTGTTGGTCGAGCCGCCCATGGCGATGTCGAGACGCATGGCATTTTCAAAGGCTTTAAAGGAGGCGATACTGCGGGGCAGGACCGATGCGTCATCCTGCTCGTAGTAGCGTCGGCACAGATCGACGATCAGGCGTCCGGCGGCGAGGAACAGTTCCTTGCGATCGGCGTGGGTGGCCACAACCGTGCCGTTGCCGGGCAGCGCCAGGCCGATGGCCTCGTTCAGGCAGTTCATGGAATTGGCGGTGAACATGCCTGAGCAGGAACCGCAGGTCGGGCAGGCCGAACGCTCGACCTGGTTCGATTCTTCGTCGGAGACATTGGGATCGGCCCCTTTGACCATGGCCTGGATCAGGTCAAGCTTGGTGTCTTTGCCGTCGATGACGGCCTTACCTGCTTCCATGGGCCCCCCCGAGACGAAGACCACGGGGATGTTGAGGCGCATGGCGGCCATCAGCATACCGGGGGTGATCTTGTCACAGTTGGAAATGCAGACCATGGCATCGGCGCAGTGGGCGTTGACCATGTATTCGACGCTGTCGGCAATCAGGTCGCGGGAGGGCAGGGAGTAGAGCATTCCGCCGTGGCCCATGGCGATGCCGTCATCGATGGCGATGGTATTGAACTCCTTGGCAACGCCGCCGGCGGCTTCAATCTCACGGGCGACCATCTGGCCGAGATCTTTCAGGTGAACATGGCCCGGAACAAATTCCACGAAGGAATTGACCACGGCGATGATCGGTTTGCCGAAGTCGTCATCCTTCATGCCGGTGGCACGCCACAGGGAACGTGCCCCGGCCATATTGCGGCCATGGGTGCTGGTGTGTGAACGATAAGCGGGCATAGCTCCTCACTTTCTATATCGAGACAATTGGTTTGCTGATTTCCGGATTCAACAACCTACAAAATCTGGCCGGGGATGGCAACTGATTGTTTGGCTCGCCGGTTGAAAATCTCTATATTGATCGCCCTGTTACTTCGGTCCGACAGAATAAACAGAGCCCGCCGGAGGAATAACCGGCAGGCTCTCGATAAGCGCTGTTGCGGCGGTTCCGACCCGGACCGGCGAGCGTCAGAACAAGGTGGCGAGGTTGAAGAAAACGCTGGTGGCGCCGGCCTCCCAGTCATCTTCAAAGTCGTTTTCTCCTTCACCTTCACCGGCATAGCCGGTAAATCGCACCCCGATGGAGGGAGCGATGACGACCCCGCCCAGGTCTATGTTGAGACCCGTTGCCGCACCGATGGCGAATTCGGCAAAGTCGAGGTCGAGATCAAAACCATCCCCTTCGCCATGATAGTAACCGATCCGGACCAGGGGGCCAAGCCACCAGCGCATCTGGGTGGTGCGCACCGGGGCGAATCCGAAGATGGTTTCCGCGTAGATACCGTCGCTTTCGACGGTGTCGTTGTTGTCGTCTTCAATATCGAGCCGGGCCAGGCCGACATGCAGCCGGAAATTGAAAATCTGATCCGGAGCGGGATCACTGTCGAAGGCATAACCGACAGCCGCGGACCCGGTATCGATATCCCAGTCATGGGCGTCCGAGTCCCATTCCGCTTCTCCGGAGCCGCCGGCCAGGTCCAGAAAAAAACCATGGCGGGCCGCAGTGGCCGGCAAGGCAAACGAGAGCAACAGGCAAAGTGTCACGGCGAACAATCTGATGGTCGATTTCATTGTCAAGATCCTTTCACGACGGTGGTTTCAGCTGTTAAATATATCAGCTCAGGGATGGTTGAGGGCGCCGGTGATGATTTTTTTCAGCCCGGATTATAGGTTATAGTGCGAGGATCTGACTTTTTTCTGATTCACCTCGTCGATTGCGGGTTTTGTCATGTGAAGACCTCTTTGCAAAGAAATCCGGGCGTGCTACCATCCGCCCCCTTGACTGGCAGGAAAACTGTTTCAATAAAACCAACAAAAAAAACGCAGATGATGAGTGACACAATGACGATGGATATTGCTTCGCTTCTGGTCGAAGAGACCGGGCTCAAACCGGTTCAGGTCAGACAGACGATCGCTCTGCTCGAGGAAGGGGCGACCGTTCCTTTCATTGCCCGTTACCGGAAAGAGGCCACGGGAGAACTTGATGAAGTACAGGTCAGGCTGCTGCAGGAGCGGCTCGGCTATTATAAAGAGCTGGAGGACCGCCGGCAGACGGTTCTTAAATCGATTGAAGAGCAGGGCAAGCTGACGGCCGAGCTCAGGGCCAAAATCCTGTCCTGCCGGCAGAAGACGGAGCTGGAAGATCTTTACCTGCCCTACAAGCCCAAGCGGCGTACCAAGGCGACCGTCGCCAAGGAACAGGGCCTGGAACCTCTCGCCGAACTGATTATTTCCGCCGCCGGTGGACAGCCGGCCCTGGAGGATCTCGCCCGAAGCTATGTCAATGCCGAACTGGGAGTTGCCGATTCCGCTGCGGCCTTGGAGGGGGCGGGGTTCATTCTCGCGGAACGCTTCGCCGATACCGCCGAGGCGCGCGCTATTGTGCGTGAGCGCACCTGGGAGGAGGGATTGTTCTGTTCTCAGCCAGCGCGGGGAAAAGAGGGGACCGTCAGCAAGTATGAAATGTACTACGATTTCAGCGAGCCGATCAGGCAGGTACCGTCCCATCGCATGCTGGCCATGAGGCGCGGTGAGAAGGAGGAGGTCCTGCGCCTGCAGATCGCCGCTCCCGAAACCGATATCCTGCTGCGGCTTGCCACTTTGCTGATACCGGCCGGCAATCCGTATGCGGATTGGCTCACAGAGGTGGTGGCTGATGCCTACCGCCGGCTGCTGGCTCCTTCCATCGAAGTTGAGCTCAGGTTGCTGGCCAAGCAGAATGCCGATGAAGAGGCGATCAAGGTGTTTGCCGAAAACCTGCGGAACCTGCTGCTGGCGGCTCCGGCCGGAAGTGTCAGGGTGCTGGGCATCGACCCCGGCCTGCGGACCGGATCGAAACTTGCCGCCGTCGACGAAACCGGCCGCTTTCTTGATCATGTGACCATTTATCCTCATACCGGGGGCGGCCGGGTCGAAACCGCGCGGGCCGACCTGCTGCGGCTCATCGATGCCCAGCGGGTGGAGATGATCGCCATCGGCAACGGAACCGCCAGCCGCGAGATGGAACAGTTCGTGCGCATGGTGCTGAAGGATGCCGGCAAAAAGCTGCCGGTGGTCATGGTCAGCGAGGCCGGCGCCAGTGTCTATTCGGCGTCCGATATCGCCCGGGAGGAGTTTCCCGATCTTGACCTGACGGTTCGCGGTGCCATTTCCATCGCCCGGCGTCTTCAGGACCCCCTGGCCGAGCTGGTCAAGGTCGATCCCAAGAGTATCGGAGTCGGGCAATACCAGCACGATGTCAGCCAGACCGCGCTGAAAAAAGCCCTTGATCAGGTCGTCGAATCCTGTGTCAATTACGTCGGTGTCGATCTGAACACCGCCAGTTGGGCCCTGCTCAGTTTCGTTTCAGGAATCGGGGAATCGCTGGCCAAGGCCATCGTCAGACATCGCGACAGCCATGGCAGTTATGCCACGCGCAGACAGCTTCTCGACGTTCCCCGCTTCGGTCAGAAGGCCTTCGAGCAGGCCGCCGGTTTCCTGAGGATTCGCAACAGCGAACAGCCTCTCGACAATACCGCGGTCCACCCCGAGCGTTATGCCCTGGTCGAGAAGATGGTTGCCGATTCAGGTGTGCCCCTCGATAAACTGATCGCCGAGCCCGGACTGCTCGAGCGCATCAAGCTCGATCGTTATGTCGATGACGAAGTCGGCCTGCCGACCCTGCGGGATATTATCGCTGAGCTCAAAAAACCGGGACGGGATCCGCGGGACAGTTTCGTGTCCACCAGTTTCCGGGAGGATGTCACCGAGGTCAAGGATCTGAAGGAGGGAATGACTCTCAACGGCGTCGTGACCAACGTGGCCGCTTTCGGGGCGTTTGTCGATGTCGGCGTGCATCAGGACGGGCTGGTTCACATCAGCCAGCTGGCGGACCGGTTTGTCAAGGATCCCAACCAGGTGGTCAAGGTCGGCCAGCAGGTTCAGGTCAGGGTTCTGGAGGTCGATCTGCAGCGCAACAGGATTTCTCTGACCATGCGCAGCGGCCGCGATGACGCCTCTAAAACGGTGAACAAGGCGGCCGGTACGGTCAAAAAGAGCAAGCAGAAGCAAAATACCAGGCCCGCAGATGTCCGTACCGACCTGGCCGCAGCCCTGGAACGTTCAGGGTTCCGGGTTAAAAAATAACTGTCCCTGTCCCGGGGGACCTTTGAAAAGTCCCCCGGGAGACAAGGGCTGGCCGGCAACCGGGCAGTTCTCAGATCGAAAACAGGTCAATTTTGACTTTTACGTGAACGACCGATGGTGTCCACTGCTTTCAGCGCGGCGGCGACCCGCTCCGGGGTAACCGGCGCCGGTTCGTTATGGATGGTCTCCCCTTCGGCGCAGGCGAGTTCGGCGATGCGCAGCAGAATCTCCCCGCTCACGTCGGTCAGCCCGATATCGGCCAGCGTGGTCGGCAGGCCGATTGTCTCGCAGAAACCGAAGACGTCATCAATGGTGGAAGCAGGCTTGTCGGTCAGAATCAACGAGGCCAGCGTGCCGATGGCGACTTTTTCGCCGTGGAAATAGGCGTGGGTCTCTTCACATACCGTGAGTCCGTTATGAATCGCGTGGGCGGCCGCCAGGCCGCCGCTCTCAAAGCCAAGGCCGCTCAGCAGGGTGTTGGCTTCCACAATCCGCTCCAGGGCCGGGGTGACGATGCCCCCCTCACAGGCCTGCATCGCCAGCGGACCGTATTCCAGTAAGGTGTCATAGCAGAGTCTGGCCAGGCTGTAGGCGGTCATTGAGCCGATATCACCACTCATATTGCCGGCATAGGCCTGTTGGCATGATTGCGCTTCAAACCAGGTCGCCAGGGCATCCCCCATCCCGGAGGCCAGGAACCGCGCCGGCGCCCGGGCGACGATCCGGGTGTCGATGAGAACCAGGTCGGGGTTCTTGGGGAGCAGCAGGTAGCGCTTGAACGCTCCTTGGGGCGTGTAGATGACGGCCAGGGCGCTGCACGGGGCGTCGGTCGACGCAAGGGTGGGAACAATGGCGACCGGGCAGCTCAACTCATGGGCCAGGGCTTTTGTGGTATCAAGGGTTTTACCGCCACCGATACCGACGACGATATCGCAGTCTTTGGCTCTGGCAAGACCGGCCAGACGGCCCACTTCTTCATCGGAGCATTCTCCCTTGAATTTTTCGATGGTCGGTTCCGTTTTCTTTTTCAGGTCCGGCAGAAAACCGGGCAACAACTGGTCGTGAACAAAAGGGTCGCACACGGTGAAGCAATGTGTTCCGAAGCGTGCAATTTCATCTCCCAGGCGCTGCAGCGCACCTGCTCCTTGAACATACCTGCCGGGGAACAACGTTGTACTGATCATGTCTTTCCTCCAATTTCGTCAAAAGATTTTGATGACATTTAAAAGTCTAACAAATTTTTGAGGTTATGGTGGTAATAAATCCCTTATAGGGTAAAAAAGGGGGGGAGGTATCGTCAGTCCGTTTCCCTCCCTGAGGTGATCGCCGGTCCGGCGAGGGAGCTCTTGTGGACAAAAAGGGGCGAAAAAAGAGAAGAAGGTTGCTGCGGGGGGACTCTGCAAGTGGAATGATTACGGGAAAAGGAGCATGTCCTGTTTTGGTTGAAGGATGAAAAAGGACACGATGATAAGACCTTATGGTTTGTTGAGGGGGCACTTTTAAAGATTGTGGCCATCGGCTTTGAAGCGTCCCCCTCTGATATGAAAAAGTTTTCAACCCTGTGGATAACTTTGTTGAAAAGATCTTAAGTCCGCCGCGGCCATCACCTCTTGCCGCTGTCCCATGAGGCTGCTGACACGTTTGTCCGGGGCCTGATGCCGACCCCCTGCCAAGCGGTATGGAAGGCTGCCATTGCAGCAGGCTCGCTCCGGTTCCCCGCCGAAAAATATTCGCGCAACCGATTTCTTCAAAAGAGGTATTTCAGTGACAGGGCAAGCAGGAGGATTCCTATGCCGAGGGAGAAGAGTTTTTCATCGATGTATTTTTTCAGGACCGAACGACCGATCCTGGTGCCGACGATGGCGGCCAGGTAGGCCGGGGCCAATGTGAAAATATAGGAAGGGGCAATGAACTTGGCCCCGGCAAAGAAGAGGGTTTTAAAGATGTTCATGGAGAAATGGACCGCAGCGACCGTGGCTACGGTCTTGACCCGGTCGAGCCCGGACCCGCGAAACAGCCGGATAAAAAAAGCGCCGCCGCCATGAATCAGGGCCGCGAAAAGGCCGCCCATAAGCGGATAGAAGGGGCGTGGCAGAAGCGTTTGCTCCGTATCACGATTGCGCAGTGCCTTGAGGCCGAAAACAATAAGCAGACCGGCATAGAGTTTTTCCAGCCAGAAAGTATCGACAACCGTGAGCAGACCGAAGCCGGTCGCAAGCCCGATCAGGGACATCAGAAAACCGTAACGATAATGTCTCCAGTCAACATCTTTAAAATACCAGATGCATTTTGATCCCGAAGTGAACAGAAAAACAAAAGCGCCGATACCAAGCGCCTGTTTAAGAGGCATGATGAAACTGAGCAGGGGGGTCAGAACAAGACCGGCCCCAAACCCGAAAATCGAGGTCACCAGGGCGCTGATAAAGGACAGCAGGGTGATGAGGAAGAGTTCCATAGCGAGAGTCCGGGCGTTGGTCAGGAGGTCCTGATGGTCTGCTGGGAAGAAGAGCCTGCTCCAGGCTTTGTCCGGGCGCCAGCATAACAAATAACCGGAAGAACGTAAAAGCGATAAAACAATCGGGCGAATGGAGTTCTGGAAAACTGAAAAGTCTCTCTGATGTTTGCTGGGTGATCAGGTGAATGAGGATGGGTGGACAAGGCCTGCAATTAAACTTGCCCTGAAAAGAAAGCTTGAAGCGGAAAATACCCTCATAAATATCATGGCTTGCAGTCATTTTCAGGGTTTTTTGTAAAGTATTCTTGCAGGGTTTTCGGGGTAAAGAAGGACACAATAGGGGGGGGGACATGCCGTGCGGACAGATATTTAGACAGAGCTAATAAAAGTGGCATGATCCATGCTGACTCTCTGAATCTGAGTTTGATATGTCGGGAGGGGAGTTGAGTCAGCTGGTCGTGCTGACAAAAAGGTCTGGAGTCAGTTCATGAAGGTACGTTTGTTTCACAAGATTCTGGGGATTGTTCTCGTCTGTATTGTGCTGTCCGTTACGATTGTCGGCACCACTTCCCTGGTCCTGTCGCAAAAGATGGCAGAAACCCTGTCGACCCAAACCCTGCGGATGAAATTGTCGGGGGACGTCCGTTCGGCGCAGGATGCCATGGCCGCCGCCTTCGGCCGGGTCGGGATGGTTGACGGCAAGCTGCTGGATGAAAGGGGCCGGGAGTTGTCCGGTCGCTTCGAGTTTGTCGACGAGCTTTCCGAGAAGTTGGGGATTGTTGCCACCATCTTCGCACGGGAAGGGGACGATTATAAGCGGATCACTACCAATATCAAAAAAGAGGACGGGAGCCGGGCTGTCGGGACCTTTCTCGGTAAGGGGTCGGCCGCCTATCAGCCGATTGTCGCAGGGCAGCTTTACCTCGGCAATGCCAATATTCTCGGCAGCCCCTACCTGACCGCTTATGACCCGATTCTCGATGCGGCCGGCAATACCATCGGGATTCTGTTCATCGGGATCGCCAGAAGCGAAATCAATGCCATTATTGGCGACTTTCGGGCCGAGTTCCAGTGGTGGCTGGGCGGAATTGCGGCCGTCGTCTTGGTCGCCGGTGGTCTTGCGGCTCTGATCTTCGCCCGCAAGCTGGCTGGGGCCGTCGGCTTCATGACCGGCTACATGGTCCGTTTTTCAACCGGGAACATGCAGATAGACGATACGGACCGCCATCACTTCGCAACCCTGGTCAAGCGCCAGGACGAAATCGGAGCCGCAGTGCGCGCTTTTGAAAATCTGACCGATTACATGAACGACAAGTCGCAGGCTGCTCAAAAAATGGCTGACGGGGACTTTGCGGTGGCGATCAGGCTGGCTTCAGAAGAGGATGACTTCGGTCGCGCGTTCAGAACCATGAGCCAGAAGCTCAATGCCACGCTGCTCCAGGTACGGGCTTCCGCGAGCCAGGTGAACGCCGGATCGCTGCAGATCAGTGACGCTTCTAACTCCCTGTCCCAGGGGGCTACGGAGTCGGCGGCATCGATTGAGGAGATTTCAGCATCAATGACCGAAATCGGTTCGCAGACCTCCCTCAACTCAGAGAACGCCGCGTCCGCCAACCAGCTTGCGGTTGCCGCCCAGCAGTCGGCGGAAAAAGGGAACGCCCAGATGTCCGACATGGTCAGGGCCATGGAGGAGATCAATGATTCCAGCGGCGAGATTGCAAAAATCATCAAGACCATCGACGAAATCGCCTTTCAGACCAACCTGCTTGCCCTCAACGCGGCCGTGGAGGCCGCTCGGGCGGGGCAGCACGGGAAGGGGTTTGCGGTTGTGGCCGAAGAGGTCAGAAACCTGGCCGCGCGGAGTGCCCGGGCGGCAAAAGAGACGGAAGAGCTGATAGCGACATCAGTCGATAAGGTCAAGAACGGGAGCAAGATCGCCCATGACACGGCAGATGCCCTGACTGAAATCGTCGGCGGGATCACCAGGGCCGCCACCCTGGTGGCCGAGATAGCGACGGCTTCGAAGGAACAGGCTTCCGGAATATCCCAGGTTTCCGAAGGTATTCAGCAGATCGATATCGTAACCCAGCAGAATACCGCTCACGCGGAAGAAACCGCGGCCGCGGCCGGGGAGCTTTCGGGGCAGGCGGAGACACTGAACCGCCTGCTGGCCGCTTTCCGGCTGCAGGAAAGTGAGGGCGGAGCGGCCTTGGCCGGTGAGGCCGGGAACGAGCCGGAGGGCTCACGGTCTGGTTCCCGGCCGGCCTGGGGCGGACGCGAGATTCCGCGGCTGGACGACACACGGTCCCTTGGCTAGCGTCACGACGGCATTCGGATTTTCCACTGGGCCGCCGTGAAAAGCAGAACGAAAAAAGGCATTCTCATGAGGAGATGCCTTTTTTTGTTCCGTCAGCCTGTCCGATGCTGATTAAAACCCCTGGGCCATTCGGGGTTCGAAGGTGCGAACCAGGTCGATGATGTCTGAGGTTTCCTTCTGCGGAGTTCCACCGCTGAAGGGAGGCTGGGGGTCATATTCGACCTTGAGCTGAATGGCCCGGGCGGTCTCTTCCCCGGCGATCAGCGAGACCAGGGACAGCGCCATGTCGATCCCCGCGGAGACCCCTGCTCCCATCACCAGCCGGCCGTCGAGAACCATCCGTTCTGAGACCGGCTTCGCTCCATAGTTGCGCAGTTCCTGAAATGCCGTCCAGTGGGTCGTTGCCTTGCGTCCCTGGAGCAGCCCGGCCGCTCCCAGCAGCAGGGAGCCCGTACAGACGGACACCATCCATCTGGCAGAGCGGTAGCCGCTGCGCAGCCAGTTAAGGACCTCCTGGTTGTCGAGCAGGTCCCTGACTCCCGGTCCCCCCGGGACGATAATGATGTCACTTGGCGGAGCGCTGGCCAGATCGTAGTCCGCTATCATGCCTAAGCGGCTTTGAACCGAGCGGACCTCACCCTTTTTCAGCCCGACAAAGGACATTTCAGTGTCAGGCATCCTGGACAGGATGGTGGTCGGGCCGATGGCGTCCAGAGTGGTCATGCGGTCGAACAGTAAGCAAGAAATTTTCATGAGTTCTCTCCTGGTTGGAATGACAAAGACCGAGGGACGAGGCCTTCAGCAATAAAAAGCACCTGCGAATGCAGAATGAAGAAAACCAGTAACAGATAATTTAAAAGAAAAAATAACACTTATAGAATAACGATGTTTGTCCCGGCAAACAAGCGCTATCTTTGCCACCTGAGCTTTTTGAGAATTTGTTTTAGAATAATGTTAGTTGTTCGGTCTCTGAGGGGAAGAACGGCGTATGGGCGTGGCGAGGACAGTCTGGCCGCCGGCCGGGGTATGCCCCGGCGGTTTAGGCAGGGGTAATGTCCGGCAGCGGGCGGCTCACCCTTTGCGGTGAAGCCGCAGGTGAAGGAAAAGGTCTGACAGCACTGTTTCGGGCCGGTTCGGCATTTGTTCGGGGTGTCTCCCGCCGGTTGCGGCAGGAAGCGTTATGAGTTCAGGGTCTGTTCGAGGATGGTTTCCTCTTCCTTGATCTCTTCCGCCTGGGCGTTCATCAGGTAGACCAGGGATACGCGGTTCTTCGGTAGTGCCGGCGTGTCATTGTCGCAGAAGACCGTGACGTTCCTGTTGTCATCAATGGCAAACAGCGGGGTCGCCAGCTTGCCATGTTTGTCCATGAAGGTTTTGAAATTGAACTGTTCGGTCAGCTTGGTGGTGTGAAGCTTGCCACCCTGGGCCAGGGTTTCGTACATGGTCGAAAAAGTCACCTGCTGTCCAAACAGGATCCTCCCCTGGTTCTTGGGAAGTTTTGACCGCTCGGGAAGGTTGTCCTGGGGCTTGGTCTGCAGCAGGTAAAGATGCTGGCGATCAAAGAAGGCCCGAAAGTGCATCATCGCCGAAACATTGATGTTGGCATGGGGAGCCAGGGCGAGCACCCGGCCGAGGCCCGACATGCTCATATGACGCTCGGCATGCTCTGACAGGGGATTGCCGAAATAGGCAGGCAGTCCGGCCTTTTTGGCTTTGGAGACATTGTCCCAGTTGGTGTCCGTGAGCATCACCTGGATCCCGTTCTGCACGAGGGCCTTGCCGATCTCGCGGCTGATCAGGTTGGCGCCGATCAGCAGGAACCCTTTGGGGTCCGGTTCGGCGACGCCCAGCCATCGTGCCAGGGGGCGGGACGTCAGGCTCTGCACGACCACCGTGGCAATGATCACGAAAAAGGTCAGGGGGACCAGCAGCGCCGCATCGCTGTAGCCGGCTTTTTCCAGCTGAACGGAGAACAGCGCCGAAATGGCGGCGGCGACGATGCCCCGGGGAGCGATCCAGGCGAGCAGGTTGCGTTCCGGCCAGGTCAGCTTGGACCCTGCGGCGGAAATCATGATGTTGAGCGGTCGGGCCAGGAATTGTACCGCGATAAACAGGAATACCGTCCGCCAGCCCAGGTCCAGCAGGGCGTCAAGGTTGAGACGGGCGGCCAGCATGATAAACAGCAGGGAGATCAGCAGGACGCTGATACTCTCCTTGAAGTTGAGGATCTCCTCCATGTCGACATCGCGCATGTTGGCCAGCCAGATGCCCATGACGGTGACGGTCACCAGGCCTGATTCCGGTTGAATGGCATTGGATATGTTGAAGCTGGCGATGACCAGGGTGAGGGCGGCGACATTGTGCAGAAATTCGGGCAGCCAGTGGCGTTTGACGGCTATTCCGAACAGGTAGCCTCCGCAGCAGCCGATGAGTCCGCCGACCAGCAGCAGCAGGCTGATGGTCAGCAGGGTATGTCCGAGCCCGTTCTGCCCGCCACCGGAAATGATGAACTCGTAAATCAGGACGGCCAGAGATGCTCCGATAGGGTCGATAACGATCCCTTCCCAGCGGAGGATATTGGCCACGGCCGGAGTCGGGCGAACGGTGCGCATCAGCGGTGCGATGACCGTCGGTCCGCTGACTACGGTGATACCGCCGAACAGCAAGGCGATAGGCCAGGACAGGCCGATGGCATAGCGGGCGGCCACTGCGGTGATCAGCCAGGTGACCAGCATGCCGAAGGAGACCATGTTGCGAACGACCTTCTGGAGTCCGCGGATTTCCCTGAAGTTGAGGGTCAGGCTCCCCTCGAAGAGGATGATGGCGACCGACATGGAGACGAACGGAAAGAACAGGTCTCCCAGCAACTGTTCCGGGTTGAGCAGGCCGAAAACGGGACCGGCCAGAATGCCGGTGAAGAGCAGAAAAATGATGGCCGGCAACCTGACTCGCCAGGCCAGCCATTGGCAGGCAATGCTGGCGGCGAGGATCAGCGCGATGGCAAGGGTCAGATTGTGGGACATGGTGTTTTGTTTCCCCTGGCGGTCCTGTTCGCGGCAGTTAAAGATGGCGAACAGAATATAAAAAACCGCAATCAACATGATGCGGCTTTGCGTCTTTTGTTAAGAACTCTCGGTTGATAAAAGATTAAAGGAGTCGCCCGCTGATTACAAGTCTGGACGGCGAGATTTAATCCTGCTGCGGACCTTGATGCTGGCGGACTCTGGCCCGGCTGACCGCCTGAAGGTGCCGGCTCAGGGCTGCGGCTGCTTCTGCGCGCCGGTCGGCCAGCAGCAGCTCGATGATCTCCAGGTGTTCCCGGGTGGCGTTGAGGGCTGCGGTCCGGTCGGTTGTCTGGGCGTGCTCGAGGAGACGGCGCAGGCCGTTGACCCGTTTCAGGCTGCTGATGAAAAAGCTGTTATGGCTGCCGGCGATGATGGTTTCGTGCAAACGTTTATTGATCTCGAAAATTTCCTGGCTGGTGGCGGAATCGATGCCTCCGTCGAGGAGGCGTTCATGGTCCCGGCGGCAGCGCTTGAGCTGTTCTCTGTCGACCGTAAATTCGGGGTCAAGGATGGCCGCCGGTTCGATGACGGCACGGAAGCGGTAACCATCAAGGTAGTCTTTGACGCTGGTCTGCATGGCGGGAAAAAACCAGCCATGCCCGGGCAATGATTCAATCCAGCCGTCAAATTCGATCCGCTGCAGCACCCGGGCGAGCAGTGTTCGAGACACCTGGTAGCGCCGGAGCAGCTGGTTTTCACTGACCCGTCCGTTCAGTTCGCCGGCCAGGCGATCTCTGGCGAGGGTCTGGTAGAGCTGCTCTTCGTGGTTGCTGTCGGCGATGTCAAATCCGGGGTTTTCCCGGTTCGGGGTTTTTGCCACAAAGCCCCCGCCCGGAGCCTTTTCCACCAGTCCGCCCTCATGCAGCAGCTGCAGGGCTTTGCGAACCGGACCGCGCGAAACCCGCAGCCGGGTCGCCAGCATCCGTTCCGAAAGCGGAACGCCCGCCGGTTCGGGGAGGCTGTTGATGTAATCGACAATCTGGTTGGCAATCTGTCTGACCAGGGGAGTGTTCGTCACGGTTTTATCCTTTGCGTATCGTCGGGCGGTGGATGAGCGGAAACGTCTTCAGGGTCTGGTTTTTAGTTGTCAGGATAATCGTTAGATGGTAATTTGTCATCTCAAAAAACCACAAACATTTTATCCGGCCAGGACCTCCTTATGAAAAGTTCACTAGCTATCGGCTCGAAACTCTACCATATTATCGACCTGCCGCGGGTTCTCGGGCCAGACCTTTCCTCATTGCCTTACTGTCTGCGCATCGTCGCTGAAAACACCTTTCGCCAGGACCGGTCCGGAAAAAGTGTCCGGACCCTGCTTGAACGTCGGGGAGGAGCTGTTCCTTTCCGCCCTTTGCGGCTGGTCCTGCAGGATATGCTCGGCTTGCCGCTGCTGGTTGACATTATGGCTCTGCGTTCTGCCGTGGCCAGGTCCGGAGGGGATGTGTCGCGCATCGACATGTCTCTGCCTGTGGCCCTGATGATCGATCATTCGGGCGCCATCGACTACTGGGCGGAAGCGGACGCTTTCCAAAAAAATGAAGCTCGGGAATGCGAAGTCAACCGCGAGCGCTTCGCCTTTATGAAGGCCTGTGCGTCACGGTTTGCCAACCTGACCATCGTGCCGCCGGGAGGAGGTATCATTCACCAGGTCAATCTCGAATACCTGGGGCAGTGCGTCGGCCGGTTGTCCGGGTCCGAACCGGAATTCCTGGTTCCTGACTCCTGTTTCGGAACCGACAGTCACACCACCATGATCAATGGTCTTGGAGTGCTCGGTTGGGGGATCGGCGGCTTGGAAGCGGAAGCGATCATGTTCGGCGAGGCGGCCACCATCAACGTGCCTAGGGTCATCGGTGTCGAACTTACAGGGCAGCCCGATCCGGGGGTGACCGCCACCGATATCGCCCTGGCCATGACCGAACGTCTGCGCGCCCTGGGCGTGGTCGACTGCTACGTCGAACTGTTCGGCTCCGGCTATACCCGGCTTGGGGTGGAAGACCGCGCCACCATAGCCAACATGGCTCCGGAGTATGGCGCGACCTGCGTCTATTGTCCCGTTGATGACAATACCCTCAGGTTTCTGCGAAGCAGCGGTCGCACCGAGGAACAGGCCGTCCTGGTCGAAACCTACGTGAAGGCCCAGCAGCTCTGGTACCAGGAGGGCCATGCCAGTATCGAATACGATCGTGTCGTGAGCCTGGATCTGGGGGGCATCGGGCGATCCGTCGCCGGACCCAGCCGTCCCGAACAGCGCATCGACCTGGCGGCCGCTCCCATTGCTTTGGCGACTCCCCGGGAATTTTCCCGGCAGAACCGGGTTCCGGTTCCGGGAACGGAGGACTCCCTTGGTGATGGCGATGTCATCATCGCCGCCATCACCAGCTGCACCAACACCGCCAATCCCGCCAATATGCTGGTGGCCGGCCTGGTGGCTAAAAACGCGGTGGCAAAAGGGTTGACCAGCAAGCCCTGGGTCAAAACGTCCCTGGCCCCCGGCTCGCGGGTGGTGGCCCGCTACCTGAAGCGGACCGGGTTGCAGCCCTATCTTGACCAGCTTGGTTTTCAGCTGGCGTCCTTCTCCTGTTCCACCTGTGGTGGTTTATCCGGACCGTTGGCTGCCGAATATGCGGAACTGATCAGGACTTATGATCTCAACTGTGTCGCGGTGCTTTCCGGGAACCGGAATTTCCCCGGCCGGATTCATCCCCTGGCCGGCCGCAACGTCCTGGCGTCGCCACCCCTGGTTATCGCGTATGCTCTGGCAGGGACGGTCTTCAAAGATCTCACCAGCGAGCCTCTTGGCTACGACCGGGACGGTGCGCCGGTGCTGCTGGCCGACCTGTGGCCTTCCCCGCAGGAGGTGGCCGCGCTTCTCGAAGAGCATCTGAGCGGCGAAGACTTCAGGGCCGTCTACGAAACGATCGGCGAGGTCAACCCGCATTGGAATGCCCTTGAAACAGGCCGTGACGATTACCAGTGGCCGTCATCGACCTATGTCACCTGGCCGGGTTATCTGCGCGATATCCCCCGCGAGCCCCGTCCGCCTCAACTCTGGCAGGGACTGCGACCGCTGGTGATCCTGGGTGATTCCATCACCACCGACCATATCTCTCCGGCCGGGACCATTCCTCCCGGCAGCGCGGCCGCCGACTTCCTGGACCGGCACCATGTCGCTCCCGCGGATTACAATGCCTACGGGACCAGGCGCGGTTCCTCCGATATCGTGGTGCGCTCGACCTTTTCCAATATCCGCCTGCAGAACGAAATGGTGCCCGGCAGGGAGGGGTCCTGGACCCGGATCATGCCGGAGGGGGACGTCTCGAGAATTTTCGAAGCCATCGAGACCTACCGGCAACGGCAGCAGCCGCTGCTGGTGATTGCCGGTAAAAACTACGGGTGCGGGTCCTCCCGGGACACGGCCGCCAAAGCTCCCTGGCTGGCTGGAATCAAAGCGGTGATTGCCGAGAGTTTTGAACGGATCCATCGCTCCAACCTGGTCAATATGGGTATTGCGCCCCTGCAGTTTCCGTCCGGAGTAACCAGGAAGACGCTGGCCCTGGACGGCTCCGAAGTGTTCGACCTGCGGTTTTCGCAAGCCCTTGACAGCGCCGAACTGACCATCATCCGTGACGGGGGCGGCCGGGAGACAGTGATGCTTGATTTGCGGCTGTACAATGACAATGAGCGGGAGACCTTCAGGCAAGGGGGACTGTTGCCAAGGACCTATCGGATCTTGGTCGGGAATTCATGATTTTCCAACAATCTTGAATCGTCTCTGGCATGGCCAGACCATACCGGTTGCAGGTCAGGGTCGTGCCCCTTTTTCGATTCCGGGCAGGGTTCATGTCCGGCTGGAAAGGGACTTGAGACATCTGTATGGAACAGCAGCATCAGAAACGGAGAAAGACCATGAAGCAGCAGAAAATTGCGGCAACTTACATGCGCGGCGGAACCAGCAAGGGGGTATTTTTTCGCGCCGATGTGCTCCCCGCCGACAAGGCAGAGCGGGACCGGCTGTTTCTGCGTATTCTCGGCAGCCCCGATCCCTACGGCAAGCAGGTCGACGGAATGGGAGGGGGGACCTCAAGTACCAGCAAGGTCGTGGTGGTCGGGCCGTCGAGCCGGCCGGACTGTGACGTCGATTACCTGTTCGGGGCGGTGGCCATCGGGGAACCGGTGATCGATTATTCAGGAAACTGCGGCAATCTGACTGCGGCGGTCGGGCCCTTCGCCATCCAGCAGCAGCTGGTCGCCGCCCCGGCCGACGGGATGGCCGAGGTCCGCATCTGGCAGGCCAACATCAACAAAAAAATTGTCGCCAAAATTCCCATGCAGGGGGGCGAGGTCGTTGAACTGGGGGATTTTCAGCTTGATGGCGTGACCTTCCCTGCGGCTGAAATCGTTATCGATTTTCTCGATCCGGCTGAACGTGACGACAGCGGTGTCAGTGTCTTCCCTACCGGTCGTATGATCGATACCCTGGTCGTTCCCGGGCTAGGGGCGTTCGCTGCAACCCTGTTCAACGTCGGCAATCCCCATGTCTTTATCGAGGCGCAGAGCCTCGGTTTGACGGGGACCGAATTGCCCGACCGCTTTAATCTTGATCATGAGCTGCTGGCCCGGTGCGAACAGATCCGCGCCCGGGGCGCGGTTATGATGGGCCTGGCGGAGACGGTCGAAGAGGCGACCAGGAAGCGACCGGCGACTCCCAAGCTGGTCCTGCTGGCGCCGCCTCAGGCTTATCTCTGCTCATCGGGGAAACAGGTTGCCGGGAATGATATCGACGTGACGGCCCGGATTCTGTCCATGGGCAAACTGCATCATGCCATGACCGGAACCGGCGGCGTCGCCATGGCCGCCGCCGCCGCCATCGAGGGGACTCTGGTGCAGCGCTTCAGCGGTTCCGCCGGGCTCGCCGGCGGGAGCCTGCGTATCGGCCATTCTTCCGGCCTGATGGCGGTTGCCGCGAGCGTATCCAGGCAGGGCGCGGACTGGGTCATCGACAAGGTGTCCATGAGTCGCAGTGCCAGGCGCCTGATGGACGGTTTCGTGTTCGCCTGACAGAGTAGATGCTACAGGGCGCTGAGAATCCCCATCATTCCCTGGGACAGGATCAGGGCTCCGAAAATCATCAGGATGCCGCCGCTGAAAAAGCGTACCGCCAGCGGGTGGGCGTTGACCTGTCTGATGCGGTTGCGGACTTTTTGCGAAGCATAGCCGAGCAGCAGCATGGGGATGGCAAAGCCCAGGGAATAGAAGGCCAGCAGAATAAGCCCGGTGGAGAGGCGTCCGTCGGTGGCCACCAGGGTCAGTACCCCGGCCAGGATGGGACCGACACAGGGGATCCAGACCAGTCCCAGGGTCAGACCCATAAGCAGTCCCGACCAGACGCCCCGACTCTGGCCGCCGCCGATACGGGCGAACAGAGTGATCTTTTTAAAGGGGTTGACGTCAAACAGCAGCAGGACACCGAACCCCAGGATCAAGACCCCGGCGAATTTTTCCAGCCAGGGCATGATGCCGGAGAGGGCTCCGCCGAACAGGGATGACAACACGCCCATAGCCATGAAGCTGATGGTCAGACCGGCGACGATCAGCACCGGTCTCAGGCGATGGTCCTCGGCAGATCCGGTGACGATGATCGGGACCACCGGCAGAACGCAGGGGGAAGCAACGCTGGCAACCCCAGCGACAATGGTCATGAAAATACTGGCCACACTCAGATCGACAGCGGACATCACCGGTCTCCCGTCAGCAGAACTTCAATCGCCCTGGCGTTCTGGACCCCCGGCGGCAGGCGTTTGATTTCCTGCCCCTGGGGGTCGGTCAGCACCAGGCTCGGCAGACCCCGAATACCATACTGGTAAAACAGTTGCCGATCGTCCGGGACCGTGGTCTGAACCAGACGCAGATCGACCCGGTTCTGGAGGGACTCAGGAAGTTTCTGCAGAATATCGGCCTGCATCCGGCAGGGACCGCCATTGGGATCGAGAAAAAACACCAGGACCGGCTTGGCGCTTCCGGTGCCGCCGGAATTGTCAGCCGATGTGGCCTCCTGCGAGCAGGCCGTCAGGCTCAGGACAAACAGCAGGCAGGGGAGGATCAGTCTGTTCAGCATAGGGTCTCCTTGAAAATTTCCTGTATTTATATATCTATATAAATAGATAGTCAAGCAGGAGAGGGCTGCTCCGGTATCGGTCTGCAAGGATTCCCGGTTGTCTTCCCGAAGAGCCGTCTGATCCTTCAGACCGAGCTATTGAAGCTGTAAAGGGCGCCGGTCATGGGGGCGAACTTCAAGAATAATTTTTATGACCTGTCTTGGGATCTGAGGTGGGGATTAAGTCTTTCGCCGGTCGGGCGATTTTTGTTGATAGGCGGCCAGATACCAGACCCGGGAAAACAGCAGAACAGTTATGGTCAGTAAGGTGACCAGTACGCCTGTCCAGGTCAGATCCAGGTAACTTTTTAAAAGAAAGGCGAAAAACAGGGTCTGCAACAATCCGAACACGGTCATCCCCAGCATGGTGACTCCTTTCATTTCTGGTCCTACAGGCAACGGCTGAAAAGGGTATGGGGCTTTCTCTTCTTTCCACAAATCGTAATACTCTTCGGTCCGCTGTCAAATGGAGGTCCGGGAGAATGGTCTCTTTTGTTTCATCGCCGGGTGACCGTGATGTCTTGCGTTCCCCGGCCCCTTGTCTTCATGCCCGTCTAACCCCTTTCCTTTTCGATGTTTTTCATTCCCAGCAAAATCCTCTTATCGGCACCTGGATGCCGTTGACCGGGTGAATCCTGCCGCTTATCCGTTTGAGCCTTTTCCTTAGGCGGCTGGGGGAATAATCTGATCCCAGAAAAAAAATTCATGCTCTCTGAACGAGAGGAGGACCATCATGCTGGACATTCTTTTTCATATCTTTTTCGCTTTTTTCGTGTTTACCGGTGTCGTCGGTTTTTCCATCTTCTCCTGGCTCAAGATTCACCAGGCTGATACCGACAGCGCTGATCGGATCGAATCTCTGAATCACGAATTGAGCTCCGATCTGGCCCAATCTTTCTGAATCGCTGCTCCGTCACCCGGCGGGGAGGCAAAGTCAGAGTACCGGCCTGCTCAATACCTGGGTCCTCAAGGAGGGCATGGGATCGGGACGATCATCCCGTGGCTCCGCCTGATGGTGTTTCTTCCGATCTTCAGTGCCTGATCTGGTGACCGGACCCTGTCCGGAGGCGCCCCTCAGGTTTTGGGAGGAGGACAGCTCTATCCCTGATTGCCTTCTGAGGTTATGGGAAAAAGTTCTCATAACCAACAAGCAGCCATGAGTGATTCATAAAACGCGAAGGCCCCGTTCTCTATCCGGAGAACGGGGCCTTCGCGTTTTATTTGAGCAGGTATTTGCCCACCCAGTTTTTGGAAAACTGGTAGGCGGTGCGGCCGCAGCGCTTGGTCTTTTCATGGGTCCACTTGATGGCGGCCTGTTCCAGTTCACTGGTCCAGGGAATCTCCCGGCCAAGCTGTCTGCTCCAGCGTTCGATGCACAGCTTGACGGCCTCGAGATAGCGATCCTGGGAGAAGACATGGAACGCCACCCAGAGTCCGAAACGATCGGACAGTGAACTCTTCTCCTCCTGAATTTCGCTCTGCTGCAGTTCCCCCTTGACGTATTTTCCGCCCAGGTGGTCGCTGTCATATTCGGGCAGCAGGTAGCGGCGGTTCGACGTGACGTAGATCAGGACATTCTCCGGGGCCGAGTAGACGGAGCCGTCGAGGGCGCTCTTGAGCATTTTGTAGGAAAGCTCCCCGGTTTCGAAGGTCAGGTCGTCACAGAGCATGATGAACCGGTAGGGCTGGTCTTCGACGGCCGCGAAGATCTCGGCGATATAGATGAGGTCCTCTTTTTCAACCTGGATGATTCGCAGCCCCTGCTCCGCATATTCGTTGAGCAGCGCCTTGACCAGGGACGACTTTCCGGTCCCCCGCGACCCCCAGAGCAGGGCGTTGTTGGCCGGCAGCCCCTGGAGAAACTGGCGGGTATTGCTGACCATGATCTCTTTCTGCTTGTCAACTCCGAGCAGTTCTTCGAGACGGGTATTGTCGGTCACCTTGACCGGTTCAAGGTACCCGGAAAATGAGTGACGGCGCCAGTTGGCGGCATAGCAGTTGGCCCAGTCGATCGGTCTGGCCGCTTTGGGCAACAGCATTTCTACAGAGCTTAAAACCCGCTCAAGCTGGGCGACGACTTCAGGTTTAAGGTTCATCATGTTGAGAATCTCCGTGTCCTTTGTTCATGAGAATGCAGTGTTCAAAAATGAATTAAATGAAAAAAGGGCAACTTGAGGTTGCCCTTTCTCTTTTGATAACAGGTTAACTCATGTTATTCGGCACCCGGGCCACCCATGGCGCGGCGGCTCTTGCTGCGTTCAATGGACTGCAGAGCGAGGTACTCTTTGCCGAAGCGATTGAGGTTCTCGATCTCGTCGTCATACTGGTCGTAATGGCGTTCTTCGTCAACCACCAGGCTTTCGAACAGAGTCTTGGAAACCGAGTCGGCGTTGGCACTGCATTCATTGGCCCAGCGGTTGTAGTCGAGGGCGCTCTGTTCTTCCATGCTTTTGGCCATCTCCAGCATGGCGTCCACATCGGTGACTTTCTGGACGTCAGCGGAGGCCTTCATTTCCACGTCACCGTTCAGGAAGATAATCCGTTCGGCCAGTTTTTCGACATGGATCATTTCTTCGATAGCCGTTTTTTTGAACAGATCGGCAAGCAGATCGAAACCCTGGTCGTCGCAGTGAAAATGGAAGTACATGTACTGGTGCAGCGCGGTAATTTCATCGGCAACCGCCTTGTTCAACAGATCGATACTTTTTTCGTGCATAACAGATGTCTCCTTTGGTGAATGTAATGGAAGGTCTTACTTACCCCATTTCTTCTTGATGCGTTCGACCGCGGTGGCGACATTGTCCCGGTCACCGAAAGCGGACAGGCGGAAATAGCCTTCCCCGCAGGGGCCGAACCCGCTGCCCGGCGTACCGACAACGTGACACTCACTGAGCAGTTTATCAAAGAAATCCCAGCTGCTCAGTCCGTCGGGGGTCTTCAGCCAGATGTAGGGAGAATCGACCCCGCCGTAGCAGGTGATACCGGCCGCTTTGAGGCCCTCACGGATGATGCGGGCGTTCTCCATGTAATAATCAATGATGTCCTTGGTCTGTTTCCAGCCTTCCTCGGAGTAGACGGCGGCGGCGGCTTTCTGAACCGGGTAGGAGGTTCCGTTGAACTTGGTGGTCATCCGGCGCAGCCAGAGCTTGTTGAGGGGGTAACGCTCGCCGTTTTCCTTGCTGCCGGTGACCTCTTCGGGAATCACGACCAGGCCGCAGCGGACCCCCGTGAAGCCGGCGGTTTTCGAGAAGGAGCGATATTCGATGGCACATTTGCGCGCGCCTTCAATCTCGTAGATGGAGTGGGGGATGCCGGGCGTGGTAATGAAGGCTTCATAGGCGGCATCGAAGAAGATGATGGCGTCATTCTCGAGAGCGTAGTCAACCCACTTCTTGAGTTCCTCCTTGGTTGCAACGGTTCCGGTCGGGTTGTTCGGGAAGCACAGGTAGATCAGGTCGACCTTTTCCTTGGGCAGTTCCGGAACGAAGTTGTTCTCCTCGGTGAAAGGGAGGTAGACGATCCCTTTGTAATGGCCTTTTTCATCGGCCTCGCCGGTGCGGCCGACCATGACGTTGGTGTCGTTGTAGACCGGGTAGACCGGGTCACCAATGGCGACGACATTATCGAGGGCAAAGATGTCGAGCATATTGGCGCAGTCGCATTTGGAACCGTCAGAGATAAAGATCTCGTTGACCTTCAGGTCGACACCCAGGGGCTTGTAGCATTTCTCGATGATCACCTCGGACAGCCAGGAGTACCCCTGCTCGGGTCCGTAGCCGGCGAAGTTTTCCGTGGTCCCCAGATCGTCAATGGCGTCATGAAAGGCTTTCAGTACGGCTGGAGCCAAAGGTTGGGTGACATCCCCGATGCCCAGGCGGATCACCTTGGCATCCGGGTTGGCCTTGGTGAATTCCCCGACCCGGCGGGAAATTTCAGGAAACAGGTAACCTGCTTTCAGTTTGAGATAGTTTTCATTGATTTTGGCCATATTGTGATTCTCCTGTGATAGGTTTTCCAATAGATGAAAGGCGGTCTGCATGCAAACCGCCTCAAGTTCATAAGTTGTCAATCGTGAAACGCTCGGCTCAAAGAACTGCCTGCGTGGAATGTCAGGTCAGCCCGAGTACGTCCTGCATATCATAAAGACCGGGCTGTTTGTCCTGAAGCCATTGACAGGCCCTGGCGGCTCCCCGGGCAAACATGTCACGGCTCATGGCCCGGTGGCTGATTTCGATACGCTCTCCCATGCCGATAAAATAGACCGTATGCTCGCCGACAATGTCGCCCCCACGGACGGTCTGCATACCGATCTCTTCCTTGGTGCGTTCGCCGCACATGCCTTCGCGGTGATAATTGGCGACGCTGTTGTAATCGCGCCCCAGGGCGTTGGCGACAACTTCCCCCATGCGAACGGCGGTGCCGGACGGGGAGTCCTTCTTCTTGTTGTGATGAAGCTCGACGATTTCGACGTCAAAATCCGGGCCCAGGATCTTTGCGGTTTCCTTCAACAGCTTGAAGCAGGCATTGACCCCGACGCTCATGTTGGGGGCCAGGACTACCGGTATCTGACGAGCGTACTCGGTCGCCCGGGCTTTCTGCTCCGGAGTGAACCCGGTCGATCCGCTGACCACCTTCTTGCCGAGGCGGGCACAGACTTCGAGATTGTTGAGGGTGACCTCCGGGAAGGTGAAGTCGATCAGGACGTCGGCCTGTTCCATGGTCCCGGCGAGATCGTCGCTGATGCTGACGCCCAGTTCTCCCACTCCGGCGATCAGCCCCGCGTCCATCCCCACCTGAGGGTGGCCGGAACGCTCAATGGCTCCGGTCAGGGTCAGGCTGTCCGCTTCACAAACGGCATGTATCAGGCGTCCACCCATGCGTCCGGCGGCGCCAATGACGGCAACATTCATAAATCTTTTCTTTCCTTTGAATCCGTTTCAGTAACGATCAGATCAGGCTGTGCTTGCTGAGCACCTGCTTCAGCCTGTCGAGGGACGCCTGCTGGAGAGCTGCCAGAGGCAGGCGCACTTCAGGACGGCATTTTCCCATCAGCGATGCGGCGGTTTTCACCGGGACCGGGTTGGTCTCGATAAACATGGCCTGATGAACGTCGAGCAGGTTCAGGTGCAGTTTGCGGGCTTCTTCCCAGCGGTTTTCCTGAACCGCCTTGACCATCGCCTTGACTTCGGCCGGCATGATGTTGGCGGTCACCGAGATGACACCTTTCCCCCCGCACGCCATCATCGGCAGGGTCAGGAAATCATCCCCGGAAAGGACATCGATCTTGTCCCCGGCGGCGGCGATGATTTCACTGGCCTGGGTCAGGTCCCCGGAGGCTTCCTTGATCGCGACCACGTTATCGATCTGGGCGAGACGGACGGTGGTGGCGGCGGTCATGTTGACGCCGGTTCGCCCCGGGACATTATAAAGGACCTGGGGCAGGGCGACGGCCTCGGAGATCGCCTTGAAATGCTGGTAAAGACCTTCCTGGGAAGGTTTGTTGTAATAAGGAGTGACCAGCAGGACGCCGTCGGCCCCCATCTCCTTGGCGTGGTTGCTTATGGCGATGGCCTCCGCGGTGGAGTTGGAGCCGGTACCGGCCATGACCGGGACGCGCTTGTTGACCTGATCGATACAGGCCTGGATCACCCTGTCGTGCTCTTCATAATCAAGGGTTGCCGATTCCCCGGTGGTACCGCAGGGGACAATGACATCGGTTCCATTTTCAATCTGGAACTCGATCAGTTGGCGATAGGTCTCCTCATCGAATTTACCTTCGGCGGTGAAGGGGGTGATCAGGGCAACCATGGATCCTTGGAACATTCTTTCCTCCCTTTGAGGCAGAGTTAGTACGCTTTCATTCGGAACCGGGTCCTATTCATCAGGGCGGCATCGACCACCGGCTTTGTCGGTCCGGTGTAACCTTCGACACTGTCTCGCCTGCCAATGATTTTCCTGACCCAAGCAAAAATGACCCGTGTTCAGACTGAAACCTTATGAGTTGCTCTCCCGACTTTTTCCCGGGGGCAACTTATAAGGGATTATTGCTATCATACCGCCTGGGTAAAGTAAAGGGCTGTCCCCCCTCCACAGGCGCAAAAGCAGGGGTGAGCCTACTGGCAGCAGGGCGCCGGCGGCTGTTGCTCGCCGGTTACGCTGTTGACCGGAAGAGGACCGGACAGGGGGCGAACCGGCCCTTTTTTGCCACATGCCGACAGGGTCAGGCCGATCAGCACCAGGACGGCGCAGAGCCTGATTCCGGTCATGGTCACGCTCCTTTGAGCCGGGCGAGCTCACGCTCGACGGCTTCCCGCGCTGTGCCACCGGTCGCCTTACGGGCGTTGACCGAGGCTTCCAGGGTGACATAGTCGTAAATATCCTCGTCGATCAGATCGGAGAACTGGCGGAATTCCTCCAGGGACAGCTCAGGGATGTCCTTGCCCGATTCGACACAGTAGCGGACGGTTTTGCCGACCACCTCGTGTGCCTGGCGGAAGGGCAGCCCTTTGCGCACGCAATAGTCGGCGACATCCGTAGCGGTGGAAAAGCCCCGGGCCGCGGCAATCCTCATGTTGTCGGCCCTGACCTTCATTTCGGCGATCATGTCGGCAAAAATCTTGAGGCTGCCCTTGACCGTGTCGATGGTGTCGAACAGGGGTTCCTTGTCCTCCTGCATGTCCTTGTTGTAGGCCAGCGGCAGCGACTTCATCAGGGTCAGCATGGCCATCAGGTTGCCGTAGACGCGGCCGGTCTTGCCGCGGACCAGTTCGGGGACGTCGGGATTCTTTTTCTGGGGCATGATCGAACTGCCGGTGCAGAATCCGTCGGACAGTTCAATAAAGCTGAAATCGGCGCTCGACCAGAGGATGAGTTCTTCCGACAGCCGCGACAGGTGCATCATCAGAATGCTCGAGAAACTGCAGAATTCGATGGCGAAATCGCGATCCGAAACGCTGTCCAGGCTGTTGCGGGTCACGCCGTCAAAGCCGAGCTTTTCGGCGACCCATTCCCGGTCAATGGGGAAGGTGGTTCCGGCCAGGGCTCCGGCGCCCAGGGGCAGGACGTTGAAGCGTGCCCGCAGATCCTGGAGGCGTCCGATATCGCGGGCGATCATTTCGCGATAGGCGAGCATATGGTGACTGTAAAGAACCGGCTGAGCCGTCTGCAGGTGGGTGTAGCCGGGCATGATGACGTCCAGGTTCTGTTCGGCCTGGGCGATCAGTGCCGCTTCCAGTTTGGTCAGGTAGGCGAGAATGGCGTCGATCTCATCTCTGAGATAAAGCCGGATATCGACGGCGACCTGGTCGTTGCGACTGCGACCGGTGTGCAGTTTGCCCCCCACTGCGCCGATCCTCTCGATGAGGCGCGCCTCGACATTCATGTGAATATCTTCCAGGGCCACGGAAAATTCGATTTTTCCCGCTTCGATATCTGCCAGAATGGCATCGAGGCCGGCGATGATCTGCTCTGCTTCTTCGCGGCTGATGATGGCCTGGCGGCCGAGCATTTCGGCATGGGCTTTAGATCCCTGGATATCGTAGCGGTACATGCGCTGATCAAAATCGATGGACGCCGTGAATTCCTCAACAAATTTATCGGTCGGCTGGGTGAAGCGACCACCCCATAGTTTACTCATTGTTGCTCCATGTTGTGACATGATGAATGAAGTCAAATTAGGCCACGAAGGCACACAGGAAGACAAAAGCTTCAACGCAGAGTGACAGAGACGGAGAGTCCGCTGAGAGAGGCTGTCGTCTTTCCTTTTGAAACAAAACAACAGACCTCTCTTTTTGCCGTTGCGCCTTGGCGGTCAAACAGGCCTTGCTCGGCAAACTTCTCGACTCTCCGTCTCTGCGTTGAAGAAAAGTTACTTTTTAGCGGCACGCTGCATGGCGGCAATCCGCAGACGCAGGGCGTTGAGCTTGATGAAGCCCTCGGCGTCGGCCTGATTGTAAACCTCATCAGCCTCGAAGGTGGCAAAATCGACATTGAACAGGCTGTCGGTCGCGGAATCGCGGCCGACCACGCGGCAATGGCCCTTGTACAGCTTGATGCGGGCCTTGCCGTTGACGGTTTTCTGGGTGTCGTCAATCAGCGCCTGCAGGGCGATACGCTCAGGTGCGAACCAGTAACCGTTGTAGACCATTTCGGCATAGCGCGGCACCAGGGAGTCGCGCAGATGCATGACTTCGCGGTCCATGGTGATCGACTCGACGGCGCGGTGAGCCTCCTCGAGGATCGTGCCGCCGGGTGTTTCATAGACGCCGCGGCTCTTCATGCCGACGTAGCGGTTTTCCATCAGGTCGACGCGGCCGATGCCATGCTTGCCGCCCAGTTCGTTGAGTTTAAGCATCAGCTGGGCCGGGGACAGGCGCTCGCCGTTCACGGCAACAGCGTCACCTTTTTCAAATTCGATTTCGACATATTCCGGCTGGTCGGGAGCATCCTCTGGGGCGACGGAAAGGACGTACATCTCTTCCGGAGCTTCTGCCCACGGGTTTTCCAGGACATCTCCTTCAAAGGAGATGTGCAGCAGGTTGCGGTCTGAGCTCCACGGGAATTTTTTACTGGTCGGCACCGGGATGCCATGTTTTTTGGCGTAGGCCTCCAGGGCGGTCCGGCTGTTCAGGTCCCATTCCCGCCAGGGGGCAATGACCTTGACCGACGGGTCAAAGTGGTAGTAGGCGATTTCAAAACGCACCTGGTCGTTCCCTTTGCCGGTGGCGCCATGGGAGACGGCATCGGCACCTTCCTTGGCGGCAATTTCCATCTGCGCTTTGGAAATCAGGGGCCGGGCGATGGAGGTGCCGAGGAAGTAGCGGCCTTCGTAGATGGCATTGGCACGGAACATGGGAAACACGAAGTCCCGGGCGAATTCCTCTTTCAGGTCAAGGATATGGCAAGAGCTGGCGCCGGTGTTCTTGGCCTTCTCCGGAATGTGGTCGAGCTCTTCCCCTTGACCGAGATCGGCGGAAAAAGCAACGACTTCGCAACCATATTCCTCGATCAGCCATTTCAGAATGATCGAAGTGTCCAGCCCGCCGGAATAAGCGAGCACTGCTTTTTTAACTTGTCCTTGTTTGCTCATGGTAATCTCCTTGATGTTGAGAGCGGACTTAACTGTAGCGATCGGCCTGTTGCTGAATTAGGGGCAGGTTGATCTGCAAAGCATTTTAGCTGATAAAAGTGGTCCGCTCCACGAAATAGAAAAAAATTTAACCCTGCTGGTCAGAGTTTTATGACATAGGTATCCGCCATGCGGTCATGCAGGCCCTGTTTCTGGC
Source organism: Geopsychrobacteraceae bacterium (assembly GCA_963677135.2). Taxonomy (GTDB): domain Bacteria; phylum Desulfobacterota; class Desulfuromonadia; order Desulfuromonadales; family Geopsychrobacteraceae; genus Seleniibacterium. The sequence continues at coordinate 68,666 of CAXXLS010000012.1, forward strand.
TGTCGAAGGCGATCATCAGGTAGCCGATGCCGAGAATGATGCCGGAAATGAATTTTGCCGGGACCTCCCTGAACGCTGCGCGGCCGTAGCCGATCTGGTCACCATTGCGGCGGATCACCTTGATCCGCAGGGCCATCTTGCCGGGCGTCTGACCGCCGTGCCCGGTAAACACAATATAATAGGCGAAGCTGACGGCGTAGGTGAACAGCTCGATCAGCACCACCAGGTTGACAGCCCCCGTATTGTTGAAGTCGAGGATGCCGGCGCCGGCGAAGCCGAGGGCGGTCCCCAGCACGAACTGCAGGGCAAACACAATAATTCCGTCAATACCGGCGGCCACCATGCGCAACCAGAAACCGGCTTTCGGAGCCCTTTCGGCAAGGGCTGCGGGCGTCGGTGCGGGCGGCTGCGGCGCCGCGGGCTGCTGCTCGCGCGCCAGGATGGCGGCCTTGGAAAAGGGGAAGTCCTGCCTGCACTTGGGACAGGTGGCTTTCTGTACCCGGTCCGGCAGCCGATCGCTGTCGACGGTTTTGCTGAACCCGCAATAGGGGCAGGTTATCTCCATGTTTAACGGGCCATCAGGGTTGCCAGGATCGCTTTCTGAACGTGGAGACGATTCTCTGCTTCGTCGATAATGATCGAGTGCGGGCCTTCCATGACCTCATCGGTGATCTCTTCATCACGGTGAGCCGGCAGGCAATGCATGACCACGGATTCGGGGTCGGCCAGGGAGAGCAGGTCGCTGTTGATCTGAAACCCTTTGAAGGCTTTTTCACGTTCCTTCTGCTCCTCTTCCTGCCCCATGCTGGCCCAGACATCGGTGTTCAGAACGTCGGCACCCGCCGCAGCTTCACGCGGGTCGTTGGTCAATATCACCCGGGCGCCGGACGCCTGCGCCGCAGCGATCAGGTCCGCGTCGGGTTCGTACCCCTTGGGGGTGGCCACCCGGAGTTCGAAACCGAACTTGGCCGCCGCATTGATCCAGCTGTTGGCCATGTTGTTGCCGTCCCCGATCCAGCAGTATTTCAGGTTGGTGTAATCCTTTTTATGCTCGATGACGGTGAACAGATCGGCCATGACCTGGCAGGGGTGGCAGAGATCGGTCAGGCCGTTGACGATCGGCACATAGCTGTGTTCGGCAAACTCCTCGACCACCTGGTGCGAGAAGGTTCTGATCATAATCCCGTCGCAGTAGCGGGCCATGACCCTGGCCGTGTCCTTGATCGGTTCGCCGCGCCCCATCTGAGTGCTTCCGGAATGGAGGAAGAGGGCGTGACCGCCAAGCTGATACATGCCGACTTCGAATGAAATCCGGGTCCGGGTCGAACTTTTCTCGAAGATCATCCCCAGGGTCTGGCCTTCGAGGATCTTGTGCGGGGTTCCTTCTTTCTGCTTGCGCTTCAGTTCCGCCGCCAGAGTGAAAATGTCTTCCAGGTCTTCCCGCTTGCAATCCGCAATCGACAGAAAGTCTTTGTTCATCGGTTTCTCCTTGTCTATTCGCAGCGTGCTTCGTTCTCGAATAATCAGGCTGCTTTAAATCTCGGCCAGGATTCCGTCAAGAATCCCGATCATCTGGTCAATTTCGTCAGTAGTCACAATAAGCGGTGGCACAAAGCGCAGGACGTTGCCCATGGTGCAATTGATCAGCAGGCCCCGGGAGAGGGCATTGGTGACAATGGCGCCGCCATCGATGTTCAGCTCCATGCCGATCATCAGTCCGCGGCCCCGAATGGTGACAATACAGGGGTATTTGCCCTGCAGTCTTGCCAGTTCCTGCTGCAGGTAGGCTCCCATGGCCCGGCAGTTCTCGAGCACCTCGTCTTCGAGCAGCACTTTCATGGTGGCAACCGCCGCCGCGGTCACCAGGGGATTGCCGCCGAACGTCGAACCATGGGTTCCCGGTCCGAGGACGTCGATGATCGGGTGGCGGGACACCATGGCCCCGATGGGCGGTCCCCCGGCCAGGGCTTTGGCCAGGGTCATGATATCGGGTTCGATCTGCTCCTGCTGATAGGCGAACAGGGTTCCGGTCCGTCCCAGGCCGACCTGGATCTCGTCAAAGATAAGCAGCAGGTTCTGAGCGTCACACAGCTCGCGGACGGCCTTCAGGTACCCGGCCGGCGGGATGTTGACGCCGCCTTCCCCCTGAATCGGTTCCAGCATGATGGCGCAGGTCTTGGGACTGATCGCCTGCTTCAGAGCATCGATATCCCCATAGGGGACATACCTGAAGCCCGGAATCAGGGGGGCGAATCCGGTCTGGATTTTTTCCTGGCCGGTCGCGCTCAGGGTGCACAGGGTCCGGCCATGAAACGAGACCTTGGCGGTGATGATTTCGTAGCGCTCCTCGCCGTAGGTCTCCAGGCTGTATTTTCTGGCCAGCTTGATGGCGGCCTCGTTGGCCTCGGCGCCGGAATTGCAGAAAAAAACCTGGTCGCCGAAGGAGTGTTCGCAAAGCAGTTCCGCCAGTTCGATCTGGCTGGGAATATGATAATAGTTCGAACAATGAATCAGTTTGGCTGCCTGGTCCTGCAGGGCGGTCACCACTTTCGGATGGCAATGACCGAGATTGTTGACGGCGACTCCGGCCAGGAAGTCGAGGTAACGGTTGCCGTCGACATCGGTCAGCCAGCAGCCTTCGCCGCTGGCCGCGACCAGCGGGTAGCGGCCGTAGGTTTTGGCGACATGCTCCAGTCCCCGGTCTATCCAGCTTTGTGAAGTGCTCATCAGTTGTACCTCGCTACCGCCGTCCCGATGCCTTTATCGGTGAAAATCTCGAGGAGGCAGGCATGTTCCATCCGTCCGTCGATGATGTGGGTTTTCTTGACGCCGTCCTCGATGGCATCGACGCAGCAGTTGATCTTGGGAATCATGCCGCCCGAGATGGTGCCGTTGTTGATGAGGTCGGGGACCCGCTGAATGTCGATAGTTGAGATCAGCCGGCCGTCCTTGTCTTTGACCCCTTCGATATCGGTCAGCAGGATCAGCTTTTCGGCTTTGAGGGCTCCGGCCACTTTGCCGGCCACCAGGTCGGCGTTGATATTGAAGGTTTCGCCATCCAGGCCGCTGCCGATGGGGGCGATAACCGGAATGAACTTGTTTTCTTCCAGGGCGCCGATGATGGTCGGATCGACGGACTCGACCTCCCCAACCATGCCGATATCGATGATTTCCGGGGTCAGGGTGTTCGGGTTGACCGCCGTCATTTCAAGCTTGCGGGCCCGGATCAGTCCGCCGTCCTTGCCGGTGATTCCGACCGCCTTGCCGCCGTAGCGATTGATATTGGCGACGATCTCCTTGTTGACCTTGCCCCCCAGGACCATTTCGACAACATCCATGGTCGCGCTGTCAGTGACCCGCATCCCCTGGATGAATTGGCTTTCAATCTTCATCGCTTCAAGGACTTTGCCGATCTGGGGGCCGCCTCCGTGGACGACCACGGGATTGAGACCGATATATTTCATCAGGATGATGTCGCGGGCAAAGCCCTCTTTGAGCTTTTCATCCACCATGGCGTTGCCGCCGTATTTAATGACAATGGTTTTGCCGTAGAAGCGTTTGATCCAGGGGAGGGCTTCCATCAGCACATTGGCTTTTCCGATAAGTTCTTCCATAGGTCGTCAGATCCTCGTGAAGCTGCCGGCCTGGAGCTCGCCGGCAGAACAAAATTAAAGTATGTAGCGTGACAGGTCTTCGTTCTGGCTGATATCCGACAATCGTCGTCGGACCTCGTCACTGGTGATAAGGATCTCTTTCTGGGCCAGTTCCGGGGCGATGAAGGAGAGTTCCTCCAGCAGCTTTTCCATGATGGTATGGAGCCGTCTGGCACCGATGTTTTCGGTTCGGTCGTTGACCGATTTGGCGATGGCGGCGATTTCCCGGATCGCCTCGTCGTCGAATTCCAGGGTGATCGCCTCGGTTTTCAGCAATTCCTTGTACTGGCGGATCAGGGCGTTGGTCGGCTCCGTCAGAATGCGGTAGAAATCCTCCTCGCTCAGGCTGTCCAGTTCGACCCGGATGGGGAAGCGGCCCTGCAGCTCGGGGATCAGGTCGGACGGTTTGGCCATGTGGAAGGCCCCGGCCGCGACAAACAGAATGTGATCCGTCTTGACCGCCCCGTGTTTGGTGTTGACCGTGCTCCCTTCGACGATGGGAAGGATGTCGCGCTGCACGCCCTCGCGGGAGACTTCCGGACCGTTGACGCCTTCGCGGCTGGCGATCTTGTCGATTTCATCGATAAAGATAATGCCGCTCTGTTCAGTGCGTTCCCGGGCCAGGGTGATGACGTTTTCCATGTCGACCAGCTTTTCCGCTTCTTCATCAATGAGAATCTGGCGCGCTTCGTTGACCTTGATCCGCTTGTGCTTGGTCGTTTTGGGGAACAGGTTGCCGAACATCTCCTTGATATTCATGCCCAGCTCTTCGTTCCCCTGGGGGGTGAATACCCCCATGGACGGCATGTTGCTGACCTGGGTTTCAATTTCCACGAAGCGCTCGTCCAGCTCGCCCATGCGCAGCAGTTTGCGCAGCCGGTCGCGGGTGTGCTGGCGCTGCTCCTGCTTGTCGGGAGACCGGTCGGCCTCTCCCGGCAGCAGCAGGTCAAGGAGCTTCTCCTCGGCATTGGCTTCGGCCTTGATGCGCATTTTCCGGGACTCTTCTTCCTTGACCATGTTGATGGCCAGTTCCAGCAAATCCCGGACCATGCTTTCAACATCCCGGCCGACGTAGCCGACTTCAGTGAACTTGCTGGCTTCGACCTTGATGAAGGGAGCTTCCGCAAGCTTGGCCAGGCGCCGGGCGATCTCAGTCTTGCCGACCCCGGTCGGGCCGATCATGATGATGTTTTTCGGCGCGATTTCGTCACGCAGTTCCGCCGGTACCTGCTGACGCCGCCAACGATTGCGCAGGGCAACGGCGACGGCCCGCTTGGCGTCATTCTGGCCGATGATGTAGCGATCCAGTTCGGAAACGATTTCTCGGGGGGTAAAATTTGTCACGCGATCACCTCGATAGCAATCCGGTCGTTGGTGTAGATACAGATGTCTGCTGCAATCTGCAGGGCTTTTTCGGCAATCTGGTCCGCCGTCAGATCCGAATGGGCGACCAGGGCCCGGGCTGCGGCAAGGGCAAAACTTCCCCCCGAACCGATGGCTGCGACTTCGTCGTCCGGTTCAATCACATCCCCGGCTCCGGAGATGACCAGGGTGACGTCCCGGTCGGCAACAATCAGCAGGGCCTCCAGCCTGCGCAGCACGCGATCGGTACGCCAGTCTTTGGCAAGGGCGACGGCGGCACGCGGCAGGTTGCCCCGGAATTCCTGCAGTTTGGCTTCGAATTTTTCAAACAGGGTGAAGGCGTCAGCGGTGCTCCCGGCAAAACCGGCGATCACCTTGTCCTGGTACAGCCTGCGGATTTTCCGTGCCCCATGTTTCATGACGGTGTTGCCGAGACTGACCTGACCGTCCCCGGCCAGGGCGACTTTCCCCTGGTGTCTGACACAGCAGATGGTGGTTCCTTTAAACAAAGCTTCGCTCCTGTCGTCTGATAGGTGGAAAGACGAAACATAACATAAAAAAGTATCGATAAAAAAGAGCTTATAGCGTGATCTTAAGGATTTTTGGGGCCTGGAAATCAGGCCGGCAGGGGAAATTCGATGGTTGCGGTCGTCCCTTTGTCGGGTTCGCTGCTGATAGAGAGTTGACCGTTCATGCTGCGGATAAAATCGCGGGTGTAGAACAGGCCGAGGCCGAAGCCGCGGACCTGGCCGGTATGCTCGGGATCGACCTGGTAGAACTTGTTGAAGATCTTGGCCAGTTCCTGCTGCGGGATGCCGATGCCGGTGTCCCTGATCAGGAGTCTGACCCGGTCGCCGCTGACGTCCCCGCTCACCGAAACGGTCCCACCCGGCGGGGTGAACTTGATGGCGTTGTCGAGCAGGGCGCGGATAGCAAAGTTGATGCGCTGGGCGTTGAGAAGCAGGGGCGTATCCGGAAGCTCGCCCAGTTCAATGTGATACTCGATCCGGTTGCTCAGAGCGAGGGGTTTCAGGGCCAGGGCGACCTGGTCCGCGACCTTGTGCAGATCGATGGGGTCGAGGGGCAGGTCTTCGTCCTGAAGGGTCGCTTCGCTGAAATAGAGCAGGTCCTGGATCAGCTGTTCCAGGTGGAGGGTTTCGGCCTGGACCATGGCCACCATTTGCCTGAAATTTTCATCATCCGGGCTTTCCACCCCGTCGGCGATATTTTCGATAAATAGGGAAATGGCCGTCGCGGGGGTTTTCAGCTTGTGGGAGATAAGGCCGAGAAAGTCGTTCTTGAGTTTGTCGGTCCGTTTCAAGGCGGCCAGTTCTTCGCGAATCTTCTGTTTCTCCAGCACCTTGTTGACCGTCGTACTGAGCTGCAGAATGTTGATCGGTTTGTTGATGAAATCATCAGCGCCCTCTTTGAGAGCTTCGAGGATCAGTTCCTTGTCGGAATAACCGGTCATCAGAATGAACGCCAGATCAGGACGTATGGTTTTGACTTTGTTGAGAAGTTCGAGACCGCTGATGGAGGGCATGACAACATCGCTGAGGATCAGATCGATATCTTCGCTGTCAAGAATGCGGAGCGCCTCCTCGCCGTTGGCGGCCAGCAGGATATGGTGGGTGTACAGCGCGCTGGCACACAGTTCGCGAATGATCGGTTCGTCGTCGACAATAAGAATGGTCTTGCTTCCGGTTTTGTTGAACAGGGAGTCGATCATAGCGGCTGCCTTGCAGGAGATGAAGAATCACGTCGTTACGGCAAAATGGATGAATCTGCAACCAATTATAGCAACTGAATGACACTTTTGTTGCCGGGATACAGGTTTATTAAAAAATCCCGGTCAGCAGCGCAGGCGTGCGGACCGGGATCGGTGTCGGGGAATCTTTTTTTTAGCTGAGCAGCTGCTTGAGTTGCTCGGGGGCCGCCTGGAGCAGGGCCTCTATCTTGCCGGTTTCCGGCCCTCCGGCCTGGGCCAGTTCGGGGCGGCCGCCACCGCGTCCGCCGACGATGGCGGCGAGAGGCTTGATCAGATCGCCGGCCTTGACCCGCGCGGTCAGATCCTTGGTGACCGCCACCAGCAGGGCGACTTTGCCGTCACTCTCGGCAGCCAGAACCAGTACGCCCGAGCCGAGCTTGTCCCGCAGCTGATCGGAAAACTCGCGCAGCCCCTTGCCGTCGACCCCGGGGACCTTGACGGCCAGCAGCTTGATGTCAGCGATCTGCCGGACCTGGTTGAGAAGTTCGCTGCTGCGTTCGGCGTTCAGCTTGCTGTGCAGCTGTTCCAGTTCCTTTTCGAGTTCTTTCTGGTGTTCGACCAGCTTCTGGATACGGGTTTCCAGTTGCTGGGGATCGCTCTTGACCAGGTCGGCAAGCCGCTGCAGGGTCTGCTGCTGCTGGTGAACCAGGTTGAGAGCCGCCTCTCCGGTGACGGCTTCGATTCTCCGGACCCCGGCCGCGATCCCCCCTTCACTGACGATGCGGAACAGGCCGATGTCGCCGGCTGCCTCAGCATGGGTTCCGCCGCAGAGTTCCATGCTGTAGTCGCCGACGGAAATAACCCGGACCTCGTCTCCGTATTTTTCGCCGAACAGGGCCATGGCGCCTGATTTCTTGGCCTCGTCGGCAGACATCAGCTGGCTGGCAACCTGCTGGTTTTTGCGGATCTGGCTGTTGACCTCGTCTTCGATGGCCAGCAGTTCCGCGGGCGTGACCGGCGAAAAGTGGGTAAAGTCGAAGCGCAGCCGTTCGGGAGTGACCAGTGAACCGGCCTGCTTGATGTGATCGCCCAGGTGTTTCTGCAGGGCGGCCTGAAGCAGGTGGGTGGCGGTATGGTTGATGACGATCCGCTGGCGCCGCTCGCTGTCGACGGCGATGGTGACCGTGTCCCCTTTGCTGATCTCCCCGGTGACCACCTCGCAGAGATGGACATAAAGGTCGGGCAGGGGCTTTTTGGTGTCGGTGATCACCAGTCTGGCCTGGGCAGTCTCCATGCTGCCGGTATCGCCGACCTGGCCACCGGATTCCCCGTAACAGGGGGTTGCCGAGGTAATGACCTCGATTTTTTCGCCGCAGGCCGCATCGTCGACCAGCTGACCCTGGCGGATAATGGCCAGAACGGTCCCCTGGTCCTCGAGTTTCAGGTACCCGCTGAATGCGCTTCTGATCCCCTCATCGACCAGCTGCTTGTAGATGCCTGAAATGGCCTCTTCCCCCGAACCTTTCCAGTGTTCGCGGGCCTTGGCGCGCTGTTCCTCCATGCACGCCTCGAACCCATCCTCATCCAGGGTGAAACCATCCTTTTCGACGATATCGGCGGTCAGGTCGAGGGGGAACCCGTAGGTGTCGTAAAGTTTGAAAACGATATCCCCGGGGATGGTCGTCTGACCTTTTTCAGCCAGACCGGCAATTTCATCCTGGAGAATTCTCAGGCCGTTGCCGAGGGTCTGGATGAAGCGTTCTTCCTCGTTCTGAACGACTTTGGCGACAAAGTCCTTGCGGCCGGCTTCTTCCGGATAGGCGACTGCCATGGCGTCGAGGACGAAAACACTGGTTTTGAACAGCACCGGATCCTCGAAGCCGAGCATCTTGGCGTGACGCATGGCCCGGCGCATGATCCGGCGCAGGACGTAGCCGCGTCCTTCGTTACTGGGCAGGACGCCGTCGGCGATCAGGTAGGCCGTGGCGCGGCTGTGGTCGGCCATGACCCGCATTGAGACATCATCCTCTGCATTGGCCCCGTAGGTTTTCCCGGAGAGCTTTTCGATGTAGCTGATGATGTTGCGCAGCAGGTCGGTATCATAGTTGGACTGAACCCCCTGGATCACCGTGGTGATCCGCTCCAGTCCCATGCCGGTATCGACCGCTGGCTTGGGCAGGGGAATCAGTTCTCCGTCCGGCTGCCGGTCATACTGCATGAAGACGTTGTTCCAGATTTCCATGTAGCGGTCGCAGTCGCAGCCGACGGTGCAGTCAGGCGAATCGCAGCCGACTTCGGGGCCGTTGTCATAGAAGATTTCCGAGCAGGGTCCGCAGGGTCCGGTGTCCCCCATCTGCCAGAAATTGTCTTCTTCAAAACGGAAAATCCGTTCGCGGGGTACGCCCTGCTGATGGTGCCAGATGTCGGCGGCTTCGTCATCGTCCGTATAGACCGAGACGTAAAGGCGGTTCTTGTCGAGCTTGAGATCTTCGGTCAGAAATTCCCAGGCGAAGGCGATGGCGTCTTTTTTGAAATAATCACCGAAGGAGAAATTGCCGAGCATTTCAAAAAAGGTATGATGGCGAGCGGTCCGACCGACATTTTCAAGGTCGTTGTGCTTGCCGCCTGCCCGAACGCATTTCTGGGAGGTGGTGGCCCGGACATAGGGACGTTTCTCGGCGCCCAGGAAGCAGTCTTTGAACTGGTTCATCCCGGCGTTGGTAAAGAGCAGGGTCGGGTCGTTGTGAGGAACCAGTGATGACGATGGCACGATTGTATGGCCCCGGTCCTCGAAAAATTTAAGAAACCGGGCACGGATTTCATTACCAGTAAGCATGGCCGCAGACCTTTCTTGTTGCAGAATTATATATTGATTCATGTATGAATTAGACTGAGCTGAACAAGGGATGATAATCGAATTGGCTTGGATTGAAAAGGGTTTTGTCCATTCCCGCCAAGATCGGCGCTATCGAATATCCTCGGGGAGATTCCTGTGAAGATGGCTTGGCTCATGGCGTCCCGGGGCGATCGTCTTCGTCAGCAGCGGCCAAAGTGGCGATCTCATCTTCGGCAGGCCGGTCCTGCGGAATAATATCAGTGGCGACTTGGGACCCATGCCGGGCATCTTTGTGCTGACCGGCGAGGTGTCCTGTCCGGATTCGCTGATCGAATGATGACGAATGGCGTTCAGTCTTCGCCGCCGTCACGCAGAGTACTGAAAATCAGTTCGAGGGGAAATCCCCGGCGCTGCAGATAAGTGACGACCCGGCGGCGTTCGCGATCCGAAGCCTGGTGAAAATTGAAGCCGACAAATCTGCGTTGCAACAGGTCTTGCAGAATCTCGGCCGGAGGGGTTTCCTGGCTGATAATGTCAAGAGTCTGTTCGGCCGTGGTGGCGTCGATGCCACGCTGCTTCAGGTCGAGAAGGATTTTGCGCCCCACGCCTCTACCGCTCCGGGCCAGGCTGCGGGCCCGCAGCAGCGCATAGCGGCGGTCGTCAAGATAATTGTAGTCCAGGCACCGACTGACTGCGCCATCGATGGCCGCTGCTGAAAAGCCGAACCGGGCCAGTTTGCGGCGCAGTTCGGCTTCACTCATATCCCGCCCGGACAGCAGTCGGAGCGCGGCGGCGAAAGGATCAGAAGCGTTCGATTTCGACTTGTCCATTCGCGTCCAGCCCGTCCGAAGCAGAGGCCGCTGACAGCTTTTCTTCCTCTTCCTTGCCCCTTTCGAAATCGCTCCACGAGGTGTCGGAGGTGGAATCGATGCCGGAGAACTTGAGCTTGAAATCGTCGGGGTTCGAGCTCTGCCGGACCGCCTCCTCGTAGGTGATAACATCGCGCTTGACCAGGTCCATCAGGGCCTGGTCGAAGGACTGCATGCCGTAGGTCGTATACCCCTGGGCAATGGCGTCCTTGAGGTGCACGGTCTTTTCGCGGTCGTCGATCAGCTCACGGACCCGGGCTGTGGAGATCATGACTTCGACGGCGGCCACTCGCCCCTGCCCTTCCCGGCGGGGGATGAGACGCTGGGAAATGACCCCTTTCAGAACGTTGGCGAGCTGCAGGCGGATATGGCGCTGCTGATGCGGCGGGAACATGGAAATGATCCGGGTGATGGTTTCCGGCGCATCGATGGTGTGGAGCGTGGACAGCACCAGGTGTCCTGTCTCGGCTGCCGCAAGGGCCGTTTCGGCGGTTTCAAGGTCACGCATCTCGCCGACCAGGATAACATCCGGATCCTGGCGCAGGGCGCTCTTGAGGGCGGGGGCGAAGCCGACCGTATCAAATCCCACCTCACGCTGGTTGATGATGCACTTGCGATCGCGGTGCAGGTATTCGATAGGGTCTTCAACCGTGACGATGTGAGCGGTGCGGTTGCTGTTGATGTGGTCGATCATGGCCGCCAGGGTGGTCGATTTTCCTGACCCGGTGGCCCCGGTGACGAGCACCAGACCGCGTTGTTCCTGGGCGATTTTCTTCAGAATCTGCGGCATCAGCAGGTCGTCGAGGGTCGCGACCTTGAAAGGAATGACCCGGAAGACGGCGGAGACGGTATTGCGCTGCATGAAGACGTTGACCCGGAAGCGGCCCAGGCCGGGAACCCCGTAGGCGAGGTCGATTTCCCCGATGTCCTCGAACTTGGCGCGCTGCCGGTCGCTCATGATCCCTTCGCACATGTTGCGAACCGCTTCCGCGGTCAGGCGGGGCGCCTTGGGAACCGGCCGCAAGGTGCCGTCGATGCGGAACACGGGCGGCAGGCCAGCCTTGATATGAATATCCGAGGTGTTAGATTTCAGTGCCATTCCCAGAATATCGTTTAGATTCATGATCCCACCCTGTAGAAACTTTTCAGTTTAAATAGTCATCAGAGCTCAGTCTTCCGCATCGGAAGAGACGACCTTGCCCTGACCGATGCCGTAAAGGTCACGAAGCGAGGCTTCGATCTCATCGGTCATCTCCGGATTTTCCCGCAGGTACTGTTTGGCGTTTTCGCGCCCCTGCCCGACGCGCTCCCCCTTGTAGGAGAACCAGGATCCGCTCTTTTCAATGATATCATTATCGACGCCCAGGTCGAGAATATCCCCTTCCCGGGAAATGCCCGAGCCGTACATGATGTCGAATTCAGCCTGTTTGAAGGGGGGAGCAACCTTGTTTTTGACGACCTTGACCCGGGTTCTGCCGCCGATAACGTCCTGCCCCTGCTTGAGGGAGGCGATCCTGCGGATATCCAGGCGAACGGAGGAATAGAACTTGAGGGCGTTGCCGCCCGTGGTGGTTTCCGGATTGCCGAACATGACCCCGATCTTCATGCGGATCTGGTTGATGAAAATAATGCTGCAGTTCGACTTGCTGACGATACCGGTCAGCTTGCGCAGGGCCTGGGACATGAGGCGGGCCTGCAGTCCCATGTGGGAGTCGCCCATTTCTCCTTCGATTTCAGCCCGTGGCGTCAGGGCCGCGACCGAATCGACGACCAGGATGTCGATGGCTCCGCTGCGGACCAGCATTTCGGTAATCTCCAGGGCCTGTTCGCCGGTGTCGGGCTGGCTGACCAGCAGATCGTCGGCTTTGACGCCGAGATGCTGGGCGTATTGAATGTCGAGGGCGTGTTCGGCGTCGACAAATGCGGCGACCCCCCCTTTTTTCTGTACTTCGGCGACGATATGCAGGGCCAGGGTGGTCTTGCCTGACGATTCAGGACCAAAAATTTCGATGATGCGCCCTTTCGGAATACCGCCAACCCCCAAGGCCAGGTCGAGACTCAGGGCGCCGGTCGAAATAGTTTCGACGGCCGGGACCTGATAATCGGAACCGAGGCGCATGATGCTCCCCTTGCCGAATTGTTTTTCGATCTGCCCCATGGCGAGGTCAAGGGCACGCTTGCGGTTTTCATCTGACATGTTTTCCTCCGGATATCTGACTTGAGCAAATGTATTGAAAATGATGGCTAATCACGTTAGGTGCAGTGTTTTGCATTCCTGCGACATAATAAGTCGCAGGAACTGTCATTCATGTCATTGGCAGGTCGGCCCTCCGCTGAAAATCATAAAGGTTTTCCAATTTTGTGTCGAGGGTTTATTCAGTCTTTTTAATTTTTTGAAAATTATCATTCGTAGCGCTGCAAGATAAAGCGCCTGATCCATTCCAGGGCCATGTAGGCGCTCATTTTCTGAATCTGATTACGGGATCCGCTGAATTGATAGCGTTTGACGTGGATCGCCTCTTGACCGGCCAGGGCAATGAATACTGTCCCGACGGGTTTGTCCGGGCTGCCGCCGTCAGGTCCGGCGACCCCGGTGATGGCCACGGCAAGGTCGGTTTTGCTGGTCGCCCGCAGTCCCCCGGCCATGGCCCGGGCGCACTGTTCGCTGACGGCGCCATGCTGGTCGAGGACCTGCTGGGGGACTCCCAGCCAGCCAACCTTTGCGGAGTTGGCGTAGGTGACCCCACCGCGCTCAAGGAATGCCGACGCGCCCGGCTCGCTAGTGAACATGCTGGCCAGAAGGCCGCCGGTGCAGGATTCGGCCAGGGCCAGGGTCAGTTCCTCGCGGATCAGCATGGCTCCGACATTGCCGGCCGGCGATTCGTCGTCCCTGGCCATGACGTGAGGGCCGAGTTCTTTGAGAATCAGCATTTCGGCGATATCGAGATTCTTGATGGCATTGTCCCCGTCGGCCTTGAGTTTGAGGTGAACCAGAGGATAATCGAGTCCGAAGGCGACGTGAACGCCTTCCGGCAGTTCGGAATAGGGGATGGTCCGATTGATCCGCGGCTCGGGAAGGCCGAAGATCTTGTAGGTCCGGAGTTGCAGGGGGCGGATGTCCGGAATTTCCTGCTGCAGCAGGGGCAGCACGGATTGTTCGAACATCGCTTTCATCTCCGTCGGCACCCCGGGCAGAAAGAACAGCTGACAGTTCAGGTGCCGCAGGCGGAAACCGGGGGCCGTGCCGATACTGTTCGGCAGGGGAACTGCCCATTGCGGCAGCAGGGCCTGCCTTTCATTGCTGGGTTCCATGGTCCGGTTGCGCCGGGTAAACCAGCTGCGGACCATCTCCATGGCTTCTTCGTTGATGACCTGGGGCTGGTTAAAGGCCCGGGCCGCAGCTCGGGCCGTCAGATCGTCGCGGGTCGAGCCGAGGCCGCCGGTGACGATGACAAAAGGAACATGGGCCGCCAGGTATTTGAGGGCCGCGATAATCTCTTTCTCCTGATCCGGAACCGCCAACGAACAGCGCAGTCGGTAGCCGTAGCGGGAGAGAATCTCGGCGATGGTGCCGGTATTGGTGTCGGTCAGTTCGCCGTTAAGCAGTTCATCCCCGGTCACCAGAACGGCAATATCATAATTGGACATAAGTCGACTTCCTGGTGAATCAGCTGAACAGGGCCAGGCAGATTCGTAAGAGTAGCGCAGCGTAGATACCGGCCATGGCATCGTCAAGAGTGACGCCCAGACCGTTTTTCAGCTCCCGGTCGAACCAGCTGACCGGAGGGGGCTTGATGATGTCGAAAACTCTGAACCAGAGAAACGCGATGATGGCGGTCCCCCAGCTAAAGGGAAGAAAGGCGGTGGTGACCAGATACCCGAGGAGCTCATCAAAAACAATGCGGCTGTCATCCGCCTCGCCGTAAATGCGCCCGGCCTGGTCACAGATCCAGAAGCTCAGAAACAGAATGGCCGTCAGCAGGGTAAACTGAACCAGAAAGCTGCCTTGTGACAGGTAGTAAAACAGCGGAATCCCGGCCAGGGTGCCGAAGGTTCCGGGAGCGAAGGGGGCGTAACCAAGTCCGGCATTACTGGCCAGAAACAGGATCGGTCTTCGGAACGGGATCTCTTCTTGCGGGTGTTCAGGCATGAGCTGACCCTCCGTGCAGGTGAAGTTGAGAGCAGGCCGCATCTTCGACGATGCGGTAGATCTGCTGCAGGGGTTTTCCGCTTTGCCGGGCAAGTTCGCGGCAGTCATCGTATTCCGCCGTCAGTCTCAGGAAGCGTTGTCCGGAATAAATCAGTTTGACCCGGGCCGGGCCGAATTCGGTGGTAACGGTCGCGCTTTTACGGCCGAGTCGATACCGCTGATGAAGGCTGCTGCGGACCCCGATGGCACTGCTTTCGGTCATGATGAGCTGGGCCAGGGGGGCTGCCTGGTGCGGTTCACAGACAACGGTCAGCAGATGGCCGGGACGATTTTTTTTCATCTGCAATGGAGAATACCCCGCATCGAGGGCTCCCGCAAGCAGCAGTTGCTCCAGCAGGTTGCCGAGAATCTCCGGGGTGCAGTCATCGATATGGGATTCGAGGACCTGGACCTGGTTCGGTTCAGGATACATGCCCATATGGTCAAACAGAATGCCCCGCAGCAGGTTGGGGCGATCCTCCAGGTCCCAGCCGCCGACGCCGTAGCCCGTCTGCCCCAGGGGCAGAGCCGGCAGGGGACCGAACTCGGCCAGCTCGGCGACAATGGTCGCTCCCGTCGGGGTCACCAGTTCTTTGCCGCTGCCGCTGTCGTACACCGGCTTGCCCTGCAGGATCTCCAGGGTCGCCGGCGCCGGCAGGGGCAGCGCGCCATGCGCGCACCGCGACATGCCCCGTGACAGGGGCAGCGGCGCGCAGCGCAGGCTGCCGACCTCCAACAGCTGGAGCCCCACGGCCGCCCCGACCAGGTCGACGATAGCGTCCACGGCGCCGACCTCATGAAAATGAACTGCGTCGATGGCGATCCCGTGGACCCGGGCTTCCGCTTCCCCGAGACGCCGGAAAAAGCGCCGCGCCAGTTCCCCGGCGGCCGGTTCCAGACGGCTTTCCGCCAGCATGGTGTCGATGTCGCTCCAGGTCCGGTGATGGTGCGTTTCCTCGCAGTCGACCCGGCAGCGGGTCCCTTCGATGCCGTGCCGCTTCTCCTTCCGGATCGCCAGCCGGTAGCCGCTGACGGGCAGCTTGGCCAGTTCCGCCTCGAGGCGGTCGGCCTCCACCCCAAGGTCGAGGAGCAGGCCGAGAAACATGTCGCCGGAAATCCCGGAAAAGGTGTCCAGATAAAGAGTTTTCTTCATGGTGCTGGTTCCATTGAGGTCAGGTCCCGGTCGCTCAGGACATTTTGTTGATGCGGTTGGCGGCGAAGGCCGCTCCGAAGCCGTTGTCGATATTCACCACGGTCAGCCCGCTGGCGCAGGAGTTGAGCATCCCCAGCAGGGCGGCGACCCCGCCAAAGGCGGCTCCGTAGCCCACCGAGGTCGGCACCGCGATCACCGGCTTGTCGACCAGGCCGCCGATCACCGAGGGGAGGGCTCCCTCCATGCCCGCCACCACGATCAGGATGTCCGCCCGGCGCAGCAGATCATGCCGGGCAAACAGACGGTGGATGCCGGCCACCCCGACATCGACCAGTTCGCTCACCTCGTTGCCGAGCATGCGGGCGGTCACCAGGGCCTCGCGGGCCACCGGCAGGTCGGAGGTCCCGGCGCAGACGATGAGGATCCGCCCCCTGCCGGTGATCTCGACCGGTTTTTTGACCAGGCAGAAGGTCCGGGCCAGGGGATCGTAGTCGCCGTCGGGAAAATGGTTGCAGAGCTCCGCCGCCTTGTCGGCGCTGACCCGGGTGATCAGGATGTTGCGCTCCTTTTTGGCCATGGCATGGAGGATGATGTTCAGCTGCTCGGGGGTCTTGTTCTCGCCGAAGATCACTTCCGGGGCGCCCTGGCGCAGTTCCCGATGATGATCGATCTGGGCGATGCCGAGATCTTCGAAGGGCAATGACTTGAGGCGTTCAACGCTTTCGGCAATGCTGATCCGGCCATCGACCAGGGACTGGAGCAGCTGGGTCACTTCGTGCTGGTTCATAACTGACTGATGTCCTGTTTAAAGGCCGAGATCCTCGGCGATGTTCTGCATGGCGGCCAGGCACAGGTCACAGAACTCAGGAACCGGCAGGCCGATCAGTTCGCACTCGGCAATGATCTCGCGATTGGCACCGGCGGCGAACAGCTTTTCTTTGAAACGTTTTCTGACTGATTTCGGTTTGACGCTGGCAAGTTTCCGGTCGGGGTAAACCAGGGCGGTGGCCGTGATCAGTCCGGTGATCGTTTCGCCGGCCGCCAGGGCATGATGAAAGCGTGAGCTGCGCCTGTCATTGTGGGCGTGCTCGTTATGCATGCGGATGGCGTCCAGAATTTCCGAGCAAACCCCTTCCTGCGCCAGGATGCGAACGGTTTCGTGAGTATGCCGGGCGAGGTCGTCCTGGGTCAATTCGACGTCGAGATCATGAAGCAGGCCGGTCAGTCCCCAGAGGTTCTCGTCCTCTCCAAAATGGCGGGCCAGGGCGCGCATGACGGCTTCGCTGGCCAGGCAGTGCTTTTTGAGGTTGTCATTTTTCAGGTGGTCGTCAAGCAGCTTAAGAGCACGTTCCCTGTCGATGCCATAGTCCATGAGGTCTCCTTCAGATGTCTTGAGCGCATCATCATAGCAGATTCTCAAGGATTACCAAAGTGCTAGCAGGACCGTGACGGGTCGGATTTCCGAATTGTCCGCCAGGTTTCTTCCGAAGCGTTGACCCGGTCTTGAAAACAGGTTAGGTTGCTGACGATGTTGTTGCCAACGGAGTGATCAAGGTATGGAAGAGTTCAGCGACCAGGAAGAACAATTTGTCAGCAAAACCCGCAGGAAGAAGCAGGCCAAGGAGGTTGAAGCGGTCGCCGAACAGCTCGTCGCCATGGCGGACAACCAGGTTGCCCAGCTCCATCTGCCCGATGCGATAGCCCGAGAGCTGCAGCTTGCCAGGGCGACGGAAGGAAGAAGTTCCCAGCGGCGTCAGGTCAAGCACCTGGCGGGCGTTCTGCGTAAACATGAGGACGCCTTCGCGGCCCTTCAGGGACAACTGAACGGCCTGGACCAGGTGGCCCGGCAGGATCGCAAGCAGTTTCACCAGGTCGAGGACCTGCGCGACCGTCTTTGTGATGAAAGGACCTTCGAAGACGCCCGCAGGGAGCTTGGGGAACTTCTGCCCCGCATCAATATGAAGGTCATCGTCAGGCTGGCCAGATCGGTTCACGAACACGATGACCGCCGCGCTTACCGGGATATTTTTCGCCGGATCAAGCAGGCCCTGGACGACGCCGGCAATGAGTAAGGGGGCAAGAGGTTTGATCTTTTCGTTGATTGTGTTAGTATAAGCCGGTTCCATAAATGAGACGCCACCTCGCCAGGGTGCCCCGTCTCTTCCCGCAAGACAGATCGTTGAGAAGGTTGCCCCGTGTGATCTTCGAGGATCTTCTTTCCATCAGAGCAGCGCCTGATGCTGCAGTTCCTGTGCCATCAGGTTGCGGGTTGCTCTGTCCTTCTTACAAACGAATATGTGTTGTTTTCGGGTCACGGCTGGATAAGCCGTCGCTCTTTTTTGCCTTCTGCTTCTGTCTTTAGCTGTGCCCCACTGTTTTCAGCACATCGCTGTCATGTTGTTATTGATTTAGTTTTTTCATGTGCTGAAAAAATAAGGAGTTTTTATGGGTAAAAAAGTGAAAGTGAAGGTTGAAAATTTATTCAAGATATTCGGTCCCCATCCCAAGCAGGCGATGAAGCTGCTGGGACAGGGGCTGGATAAAGCCGAGATTTTTGAAAAGACCGAAACCACCATCGGTGTTCAGGCCGCCAGTTTTGAAATCTACGAAGGGGAAATTTTCGTCATCATGGGATTGTCCGGCTCAGGCAAATCGACCATGGTGCGGATGCTCAATCGCCTGATTGAGCCCACCTCCGGCGATGTTTTCATCGATGGCGAGAACCTGACGGCGATGACGAGTGAACAGCTGGTCAAGGTCAGACGTAAAAAAATGAGTATGGTTTTTCAGTCGTTTGCCCTGATGCCGCATATGACGGTGCTGCAGAATGCCGCCTTTGGTCTGGAAATGGACGGGGTTGACAAGGCGACCCGCGAAGAGCGTGCCCTCAAGGCCCTCGAACAGGTGGGTCTCGAAGCCTGGGCCGAGAGTATGCCGGGCGAACTGTCGGGAGGCATGCAGCAGCGGGTCGGCCTGGCCCGTGGCCTTGCCGTCGATCCGGATATCCTGCTCATGGACGAGGCCTTTTCAGCCCTCGACCCCCTGATCCGGACCGAAATGCAGGATGAACTGCTCAAGTTGCAGGCCAAGGCCAAGCGGACCATTGTGTTTATCTCCCACGATCTTGACGAGGCGATGCGGATCGGTGATCGCATCGCCATCATGGAAGGGGGGCGGGTCGTTCAGGTCGGTACCCCGGAAGAAATTCTGCAGAATCCCGCCGACGATTATGTCCGGGCCTTTTTCCGGGGCGTTGACCCCACCAATATCCTGACCGCAGGCGATATCGCCACCGACACCCACGTCACGATTGTCGTCACCGAAGGGAACAGCCCGCGGGCGGCGCTTCAGCGGCTGATCAGAAATGACCGTGATTTCGGCTATGTTATCGACAGTAACCGGCGGTTCCTGGGGGTGGTGTCAACCGATACCCTGCGGGATTTGATCGATCATCCGGAGCGGCCGCAGAAGTTGGCCTCCGCCTATCTCGACGAGGTGACCCCGGCGCACGCCAGCGATTCGATGCAGGACATCCTTGCCGAAGTCGCCAGCCATCCCTGGCCGTTGCCGATTCTAAGCGATGACGGACAGTACCTCGGCGCGGTCTCCAAGAACCTCTTTTTGAGGACCCTGCAACGCAGCGAAGCGGTCGAAATCGACGCGGTTGCCGAACCTTCTGCCATGAACTGATAAAGATAAAAGGACTGAATGATGAGTCTATTGAGTTTTGATGAACAACTGATTCCCCTCGATGCCTGGATTCAACAGGCGGTCGACTGGCTGGTTTTCAATTACCGGGATTTTTTCCAGCTACTCAAGGTTCCTATTGAGGTGTGCCTTGACAGCCTGGAGTGGTTCTTTACCGCATTACCGCCGATCGTCGTCATCCTGTTGTTCGCCGTAGCCGCCTGGAAGTTCGCCAGCAAGTCAGTGGCCGCCTTTACCGTGGTGACCTTTGTGCTGGTCGGAGCTCTGGGCCTCTGGGAAGAGACCATGGTCACCCTGGCCATGGTGGTCAGCTCGGTTTTCTTCTGCGCCCTGGTCGGTATCCCTCTGGGGATCCTGGCCGGTCGCAGCGATCGCTTTGAAATCTACCTGCGCCCCTGCCTCGATGCGATGCAGACCACTCCCGCCTTTGTGTACCTGGTGCCAGTGGTCATGCTGTTCAGTATCGGCACGGTTTCGGGAATTCTGGCGACGATTATTTTCTCATTGCCGCCGATCATTCGCTTGACGAGTCTCGGCATTCGCCAGGTTCACCCGGAACTTGTGGAGGCGGCCCTCGCGTTCGGAGCCACTCCCAGCCAGGTCCTGCGCAAGGTTCAGTTTCCGCTTGCTTTGCCATCCATCATGGCCGGTCTCAACCAGACCCTGATGATGGCTTTATCCATGGTCGTCATCGCCTCCCTTATCGGCGCCGGCGGTCTTGGCAACCCTGTCACGCAAGGTCTGAACACCCTGGAAATCGGTCTTGCAACCATCGGCGGCCTGTCTATCGTCCTGCTGGCCATGGTGCTTGATCGCATTACCCAGGGGTTCGGTAAGAAGTAACTCGAGAATATATCAACGACAAGGAGAACAGAGAATGAAACGCTTGCTAATGTTATTGCTGCTGTTGAGTCTGGCAGTTCCTGCCTTTGCCGCCACCGACAAGCCGGGAAAAGGGGTCAAGGTTCAGCCGGCCCGGGCAACCTGGAACACGGGTTATTTTCAGGAGGCCCTGGTGCGTGCCGGCCTTAAGGAGCTCGGCTACGATGTCAAGCAACCCAAAGAGTTGCAGAACCCCCTGTTTTATCAGTCGGTAGCGTTGGGCGACGTCGACTACTGGACCAACGGCTGGTTCCCCAACCACGACAGCCAGATTCCCAAAATGGGTGCCGATCGCATCGAAAAGGTCGGCTATGTGGTCAAGGCCGGAGGCCTGCAGGGCTACCTGGTTTCCAAGAAGGAAGTCGAAAAGTACAACATCAAATCCCTGGACGATTTCAAGCGTCCGGAAGTCATGAAGGCGTTTGACGCCAATGGTGACGGCAAAGCCGATTTGACCGCCTGTCCTCCTGGCTGGGGGTGCGAGAAAGTCATCAGCCATCACTTCGATGTCTATGACCTGGATGACTACATTAATCCCATCAAGGCCGGTTACTCCGCCAGCATGGCCGATGTCATGGCCCGCTACCAGGCCGGTAAGCCGGTTTTCTTCTACACCTGGGCTCCCAACTGGACCATTTTCAAGCTGAAGCCGGGTGAGGATGTCATGTGGATCAACGTGCCCAAGATCATGCCGAGAGATTCCCAGAAAGCCGGTGAGGAGCGCATGACGGTCAGCGGTATTGCCGGCGCTGTCACCGATCCTCTCAAGGCCGGTTTCGTGGTCAGTGATATTCAGGTTGTCGCCAACAAGAAATTCCTCGAGAAAAACCCTGCCGCCAAGAAGTTCTTCGAAGTGTTCACCCTGCCTCTGGTTGACATCAATGAGCAGAACACCAAGATGGAAAACGGTGAAAAATCCCAGAAGGACATCGAACGTCATGCCCAGGAGTGGATCGCCAAGAACCAGGAAAAATGGGACGGCTGGCTGGCCGCCGCCCGCGCTGCCGCTGAATAACTGCTTGCAGCCCTGGGATTCAAAGTGAAAAAGGCCGTGGACTTAAAAGTCCACGGCCTTTTTTGTGCGGAAAAAATGGCTGTCTATCTGGCCAGGTAACCGGTCGAGCCCGGCTGGCTGGTATCGATTTTGAAGCGGTAAAGCATCTCGCGCAGATAACTCGCCTGACCGGACAGCTCTTCGCTGGTTGCGGCGCTCTCTTCCGCTGAGGCGGTATTCTGCTGAATGGTTTGGTCGATCTGGAGCAGGCCCTGGTTGATCTGGCCGATCCCCTGAGCCTGCTCTCCGGTCGCGGCGGCGATCTCACTGACCAGGTCACTGACTTTCGAAATGTTAGTGACGATTTCTGCCAGCGCTTCGGACGTTTCCTTGGCGATCTGGGTACCGTTCTGAGACTTCTCGACGGAGCCCTGGATCATCTGGGTGGTTTCTTCGGCGGCCTTGGCACTCCGGGCGGCAAGATTGCGAACCTCCTCGGCGACCACTGCGAAGCCTTTGCCATGCTGACCGGCACGCGCGGCCTCGACGGCGGCGTTCAGCGCCAGCAGGTTGGTCTGGAAAGCGATCTCGTCAATAACCTTGATGATTTTGCTGATGTTCTGGGCCGCATCATTGATGTCGTTCATGGCTCCTATCATGGCCGTCATCTTATTGCTGCCGACCTCGGCGGAAGCCTTGGCAACCTCGGAGAGCTGGTTTGCCTGGTTGGCATTGTCGGCACTCTGCTGGGTCTGGGACCCGATTTCGTTCATCGAACTGCTGATCTCTTCAAGGGCTGCCGCAGACTGGGTTGCCCCCTGAGAGAGGGTCTGGCTCGAATCCGCGACCTGCTGGCTCCCCGAGGAAATCTGGTCGCTGGCCCCCTGAATCTGCTCGACCAGTTCTTTAAGACCGCTCGTCATCTTGAGCAGGGCGTTACCGAGCACATCATCCGGGGACGCCGGTTCTATTTTCACGGTCAGGTCGCCTTCAGCGATCAGGCTGGTCTGATCCGCATATTTATTGAGATGTTCAGCCATGGTGTTCAGGGATCCGGCCAGGGTGCCGATTTCGTCTTTGCTGTCCCAGCTGAAACGTCTTGCCAGCTTGCCTTGAGCCAGCTCTTCGGCGATAATTCTGAGCTCTTGCAGCGGCTTGACCAGCTGGCGGGTCAGGATGATCACCATGGGAACGACCAGGATCAGGAACAGGCCGACAAGGATGACGCCGCTCCAGATCAGAACCGGCTTGACCTTGGCATTCATGGTCGCTGCCAGGGCGGTTTTCTTGGCCCCGATATCATCAATATAGATACCCGTGCCGATCATGTAATCTGTTCCGGGGATCATGCGGGCATAGCTCAGTTTTTCAACAACGTCGTTAGTTGGCGGCTTGGGCCAGACGTAGGTGACAAAGCCCCCGCCATCCTGGGCTTGTTTCAGGAGTTCTTTGACCAGGTAAAGACCGTTCTGGTCCTTCATGTCGAGCAGGCTTTTTCCTTCCAGCTCACGCTTGGTAGGCAAAGACATGCAGATTCCCTTGCTGTCGTAGACAAAAAAGTATCCCGATTTGTTCGCCAGAAAGCGAATGGGGTTGTTGAGCTGTCTGATCTTTTCAAGGATGATTGCAGGGTCCGATTCTCCACTGACCGCCGCGCCCATGGCCAGCGCAGTGCTGTCCACCAGGGATTTCAGCTGTTCCTGGTAGCCCAGGTTCATCACCTGGTCAACCTGGACCAGGGCTTCATCCTTGACAATACTGACGGCCTGACGTCCGGCAAAGATACTGATCAGGGCAAACAGTGAGATCGTCAGCACCAGAAGCCAGATTTTTATCCCGATTCTCAGATTCTTCATGTCTCTCAACCTTCCTTGTAATGTAATATTCCCGGCCCTCTCGGGGCAGAGTTCATATGGCTGGCCAGGCAGCGTTCAGAATCAGTCTGAAGGATCGCAGAACCCCGCCGATGGTCGTTCAACCCTTTAGGGTAAGCATTATTGGTGCCAATTAATATTTTTGGGCGGAACTGGCGTAATATAAGAAGAAATTAAATAAAATTTATTTTTGTTGAAACCGGAAGGGGTGCAAGAAATCTTGAACCGTTTCTGGGGGAGGACAAGAAGATATTGAAAATAATGTTGAATCAGCAATTAAGTATTATTGCATGTGCAAATTTTATTGCAGGGGTTTGGTCTTCAGAATGATCTGATGGACATGCTCACTGATCGTCACCCGGCTAAACAGGCATGAGACTTTAATTCAAAAAAAAGCTTCTGCCGTGTGGCAGAAGCTTTTTTGAAATCTTATTCGGGCAGGGCCTGCTAACCGACCAGGTCAACGGAGGTCTGCGCCATGTCATCAGCCGTTTGTATGGCGCTGATGTTGGCCTGGTAGGCATTCCGGGTCGAAGCCATGGTCGTCATTTCTTCACCCAGATCGACATTGGACAGTTCCTGCATGGTGCCGTCTTCGCCGGTAATCATGACTCCCGGGGTGGAGACTGGCTGCACCCTCGAAGTGACCGAGCCATTCGGTCCCGCTTCCAGGTTGGCGGTGGATTTCTTGAATTCCTTGGTGGCATTGTTGGCAATATTGTTTGCGGTGACGCTTTGCCGGGTTTCCAGAGCCTGCAGGGCTGAAATATTGCTTTCTACTGTCAGGGCCATAATAACCTCCTATTAGCGGGTCATAACGGCAGTATCACAAAATGTCAAAAAAATGTCAATATTAATTTGCTGCCTTTAATCATTGTCCAGTAACTGGTCGACCTGTTCGCAAATATGTCGTGAAATAGGGAGTGCCGAGGTCGCGGCAGGGGACGGTGCGTTGGCAACAATCAGGCTGGTTTTCCCCTCGACAAACAGGAAGTCGTCCAGGGTGCTGCCGTCCGCTTTGACCGCCTGGGCCCTGACCCCGGCTGGATAGGGGCAGAGATCTTCGAGCCTGATATCAGGACAGTAGCGGGCCACCATCTTGAGATAACCTGGCTTGTACAGGGAGTTCTTTACCTCCATGAGGGTCGGCATCGGGTATTTCATGATCAACTTGTACAGGCCGGGATAGGCGAGCATTTCGGCCAGGTCCTTCAGGCTGACCTTCCAGCGGGTATAGCCTTCGCGGGCAAAAGCGAGGGTCGCATTGGGGCCGACGGTGAGGGAGCCGTCGATCATCGGGGTCAGGTGGATCCCGAGGAATGGCAGCTCCGGATTGGGGATCGGATAGATCGGTCGGGTCACAATATGCCGCTTGGCGACGGGCAGCTGAAAATATTCACCCCGGAAGGGGATGATCTTGAAGCTCGGTTCCTGGCCGAGCATTCTGACCAGACGATCGGAAAACAGACCGGCACAGCCAACCAGGAAGCGCCCGGAAAATTTGCCGAGGCTGGTGGTGACTATGACCTCCTTGGTTTCGCTGATTGCCGTGACGCGGCAATTGGTATGAATGTCACCTCCAGCGGCGACCACCTGTTCAGCAAGTTTGAGGGCGACGCTGCGAAAATCGACGATGCCGGTGGACGGAACCCAGGTACCGCCAACGCCGACAACGTTCGGTTCGAGCTCGCGCAACTGCTGCTCATCCAGGACTTCGGTCTCAATCTCATTGAGACGACAACGTTCAAGCAGTTTCTGCATGCGGCCCAGCTCGAGTTCGTCAGTTGCTACCAGCAATTTCCCGATATTCTTGTAGGGAATCGAGTGCTCGTCGCAGAACGCTTTGGTGTCCTGGTTGCCCTGGCGGCAGAAGCGGGCTTTTAAGCTGCCGGGAGCGTAATAGACCCCGGCATGGATCACCCCGCTGTTGTGGCCGGTCTGATGGGTGGCCAGCAGGGACTCTTTTTCGAGGATGGCGACCCGGGTGCCGGGATAGTTGTTCTGCAGCTGGCGGGCGGTCGCAAGCCCGAGAATGCCGCCACCGATGACGATAAAATCATAATTATTCATGGGTTTTCGCCTTTTCTGATGGGCCAGTCAGGTAACCAGCCGAGTTCCAACATTCCGTATAGACCGATGAGAACAGCTTCCGCCGTGTCGTGTCTGAGACTGGTCGGCTGCCTGGAGCCGAAATGCGCAATGACCTGGCGGGCCAGCCCGTCGGCTTCCTTTTTGGCCTGGCTGCGATTGGCATGCTGACGGCGGTAAAAAAGCCGGCGTCGCCATTGTTCGGCCTGAATCTGCCTGATGGTCAGGGCGAGGTCTTCAGCTTCCCTGATCCAGATCGCAGCCAGCGGACCGCCTCCCTCAAGATAAATATGCGTCGGACAGGGTGTCTGGCGCAACAGGGTGGAGACCATTTTTTTTAATTTGAGAGGGCTCGGCAGATGGTGGGAGCGATACCAGAGCAGCTTCTGCTCGGAAGAAAACAGGGCCAGCCCGGTGTGCAGCCCGATATCGACGGCGAGTAGCAGTTGTGTCCGCGTCATTTATTCCTGGTAGACCTCTTTGGTTTTTTCCATCTGTTCGGCGTAATGGGACAGCAGGGTCCGCCGCGACAGCATGTAGAGAACCTTCCCCGGTTCCTGGTCGTCAACGACGGGAATTTCCTCGAGGTTGCGCTCGGTCAGTTTTTTCATGACGCTGGTCAGATGTTCCTCGGGGGAAGCGGTAATCACGTGGCGGGTCGCAATGTCGTTGGCGATCACCAGGGTCGGCGGAATGTCCTCGTTAAGGATGCGGCGGATATCATTGATAGAGAAGATCCCGGTCATCAGGCCCGCGGCATCGACGACCGGGTAATAGGCGGTTTTTGCCGAGGCGATCCGGTTGAGGATATCCGGAAGGGTCATGCCTTTGGGAATCATGGTGGCTTTGCGCCCCTTCCTGGCAAGATCGCCGACCTTGATTCCTTCCAGAATGTCGATGACGAAATCCCCCATGTGGGCGGGCGACTGGAAGCGATTGGCAACCTGCTTTTCGTAGATGGTGTTCTTTCTCATGACCAGCATGGCGACGACACAGACCAGCATCAGCGGAGCCAGCAGGCTGTAATTTCCGGTCAGCTCGCTGACCATGATCAGGGTGGCGATGGGGGCATTGGCGACGCCGGCGAAAAAACCGGCCATGCCGACCAGGACATAGGCCCGCGGGTCCTGGGTCAGGGCCGGAAAGAGAATTTCGGCGGTTGCGCCGAAGGCTCCGCCGAGCATCGCCCCGATAACCAGACTGGGAGCGAAGACCCCGCCGGATCCGCCGGATGAAATGGTCAGGCTGGTGGCGATGATTTTGGCGATGGCGATGACCAGCATCACCCAGAGGGCCATTTTTCCGTAAAGTGCGGCTTGCACCCACCCGTAGCCGGACCCGAGGACCTGAGGAATGAACATCGCGAGAAGTCCGAGCAAAAGCCCGCCGATGGCCGGTTTGTAGCAGTTGGCCACGGGCACTTTCTGAAACAGGGTTCGGATGCCGTAAAAGGTTTTTACATAGAGGACACCGAACAGGGCGCAGACGACTCCCAGGCCGAGATAGAGCAGAAGTTCGGACGGTTTTTCAAAGCTGAATTCGGGAGTGGCTAGCAAGTGCTCCCAGCCGGTGACGGCACCAAACAGTGAATAGGCGATGATGGATGAAATGATGCAGGGGATCAGTCCTTCATGCTCGAATTCGGGATCACGGTAAAGGACTTCAACGGCGAACAGGGCACCACCAAGAGGGGACCGGAAGGTGGCGCCGATACCGCCGGCCATGCCGGCGAGGAGCAGGATGCGCCGGTCCCTGGCGGACAGGCCGAGCTTGGTGGCAACGAAGGAACCGAAACCCGCACCGATCTGGGCAATCGGGCCCTCCCGTCCTGCCGACCCGCCGGTCCCGATGGTGACGATGGAGGCCACGGTTTTGATAATCGGAACCCGGCTGCGGATCAGGCCGCCCTTGCGATGAAACGCTTCCAGGGCGCCGTCCGTTCCGTGTCCTTCGGCTTCCGGCGCATAGGTATAGACGAGCCAGCCGGAAATCAGGCCGCCGAGGGCGGGAATGAGAAACAGAAACCACCGATACGGAGTTTTCAGGGTGTCGATATAGTGATCGAAGGAGGATTCGGACGTGCCTTCCAGGGGAGGATGGAAACTGCCGATTTTACCCAGCATCAGATGTTCGACGCTGTTGGTGGCAAAGTAAAAGATCAGGGCGCCGCAGCCGGCGACGATCCCGACCAGAGCAGCGAGAATCAGCTGGCGAAAACCGGTTCTCTCGAGAAGTTTGGTGATTCCTGGAACGAAGGGCATGATTGATATCCAAATCGTGCTGCTGATACGTGGCGAGGAATGTGACAGATAATAAATGTGGTCTACTTGTTTATCAGTTTCACCGGCTATGAACAAGGGCTGTTCTGTATTTTTTGTAAAAAATCAACCATATATGGATTGTCCCGGAAATTTGCCCCGGCAGAGGGCCGGTTCTGATGTTCCCTGGTCCGGTCTTTGGCGGGTCAAGTGGACTCCGGCGGAGAGGTCATGACGGGCCGCGCAGGCGGTTCGCGGCGGCCGCCAGCTCGTAGAGGCGGGGCAGGGCCAGGTGGCCGGCTTTCCAGGGAAGAACCAGGTCCAGGCCCTCCGCTTCGGTCCGTTGCAGGGCCCGGTTCAGGGTCGCAATGATTCCGTTGGGCTGCTCAGGGGCATGACGCTGACACCAGGACAGGAGATAGCCGATGGCTTCGGTCTGCCCACGGTCGACGAGCTGTTCAACCAGGGTCAAATCGATGCGGCGCCGGCCATACTCGAGAAGCCGCGTTTCGCGAACCTGGATTTTGATCCGGTTCTGCCGTTGCATCGGGGTCGTTGCGAGGTCGATGCGGCGCACATCAGAGGACCCGAAAGGAGGTCCTGCAGCCGCCACAGAGGGCTTGTGCCCCACCAGGGAGCGGGCCTTGTCCGAGACATCGCTGAGCTGATAGCGATCCATCATCAGGACCCGATCGGCGACGCCCAGGTAATCACCGCAGCCCCCGGTGACGATGACGCTCGAGACGCCATGGCCTTCGTAAAGTTCGCGAATCCGGAACAGCAGCGGGGTGATGGGCTCCTGGCTGGCCGGGACCAGCTTCTGCATCAGTTCATCGCGGAGCATGAAGTTGGTGGCCGCGGTATCCTCATCGATCAGCAGAGTGGTACAGCCACATTCAAGGGCTTCGATAATGTTGGCAGCCTGGGAGGTGCTGCCACTGGCATTTTCGGTGGAAAATGCCGTCGTCGGGACAGCCCCCGGCAAGGTTCCGATAAACGGGCTGATATCGGTGCGCTGAATGGAACGGTGATCTTCCGCGCGGATCTTGACGGCGGAGCGGTCAGTGATGACCAGTTCCCGACCGTCATCGGGCCGGTGGTTGTAGACGCCATGCTCAAGGGCCTGAAGGAAAGTGGATTTGCCGTGAAACCCTCCACCCACGACCACGCTGACCCCGGCTGGCAGAAGCATTCCCGGCGTCGGACCGGCGTGCGGCAGGTTGATGACGGTCGCCAGTTCCGGGGGCGACCTGAAGGGGACGGCTCCCTGGAGGGGCAGGTCATCGACCCCGCTGGCACGCGGCAGAATCGCGCCATCGGCGATAAAGGTCACGGCATGGGCAGCGGCAAGCTGCTGACGGAGGAACTGCTGGTCTTCGGCCAGGTTAACGTGACGTTCAATCACCCGGTGATCGCGGTGTCTCCAGAGCAGACCCCGGGCGACGACGTCCGGCAGCTCACTGAAGAACATGGCGATGGCTTCCCTGGCCAGGATAGCCCGCCCCGCGGCGGGGAGGGCGAAAAGCAGGCGGGCTTCGACAAGCTCCTCGGACACAATGACCGCGTTGCGCCTGAGCACCTTCTGACCGTTACAGCTGATCGACATCTCGCCGCTGAGACCGGTGCCCCGCCCTCCCTTGACGATGGTGCCGATGGCGGTCTGGATCTGACGCCCCAAAAAATCTTCGAGGGCGGTTTTCCGCTCTCTGCTGCTGAACAGGTGGGGGGGCAGGCCGTGCTCGGAAGGACGGACCTCGATGCTGATGCGCGAAGGGAGGGCGAAGGGGTCCCCCTGGACGTGATCGATGGTCAGGCGGAACGTCCTGAAGTCGTAGCTGCCCGCGAGCTGTTTATAGCTTTTGTAGCCCCGGCCGTCGAGAGTTTCGAGAAGGGAACGCAGGCGATCCATATCAGCTGTCTATCCGTGGCAGAAGATACTGACGGTAGAGTTTCTCGGCAACCTTGTCGGTGGCGCCTCCCTTGAGCTCGGCAAAGGTCAGCAGCGGGTCCGCGAGGGTCAGCCCTTCCGGCTGCCAGCCGCTCCAGTGGCATTGCCGGCCGAAGGGCTGCAGCAGGGTGACGTTGCCATTGTCGTCCGGAGTCAGGTGGAGCTGCAGCATGGTTTTCAGCTGGATATCGGGTGCCATGTAGAGGATGGCCGAGGCCGGGGAGAACCCGCTGGTCAGCAGCGCCGCTCCCAGTTCTCCGCCGATCAGGACCTGCCGGCCGTAGTTCAGCTGCCTGAGCTGGTCAGGGAGCTGATCGATTCGGAATCCGGCCGTCTGGCGACAGCGCTGCAGATAGAGGCGGGGCCGCAAGGTCTCGACATAACCGAGTTGCCAGCGTTGCAGAAGTTCTTCGATATGGCTCAGTTGACGATTCCCCTGATCGTCCGGAGCGAGATTTCCCCGCTTTTCAAGCTCCTTGAACAGGCTGCCGACAGCTCCCAGGGCGATGCCGGCATCGTCGGCGAGCATGCGATAGGTGGCGGACACTGATTGACGATTGCGCAAAAGAAGATAGACTAGTTTGAGTCCGGCAGTACGAAACAGGCGGTCCGTTCCAGGCGGCTTGGGAGCGTGCTTCTGGCCGCCGACATGCAGGTAGAGGGGCAGTTGTCTGATCAGCATATTGCCGGCACAATCAAGGTATTCGATATCGGCTTCCTTCAGTTTTTCTGCCAATCCGGGAGAAATGTAGTGGCTGACCAGCAGCGGATGCGCATTCTCGGGTGTCGGTGACGTCCTGATCTGGTGAATGACCAGGTCGGTCACGGTCGGACTGAGCTTGGGAACCACTTTCAGATAGTAATAATAGTCCCCCCATGGCCCGGACAGGCGAAAGGCTCCGGCAAAAGGTCCGCCGACTTTCTGGACCATAAACTCAATCCGGGCACCGGGGATGCTGTTGAATGTTTTGACCGCATTCCGAATGATATGTTCGTCATCGATAAGAGATTTTCGGGGCATATGCTTGTAAATCTCATTCTTTCTGTTCAGTAATTAAATATTGTTCAAAAAAAGACAGATTTCTTGTGAATTGAACAACAGGTTTTTCTGCCTGTCAAGCGGAGTTTTTTTAAGACGTTGACGGAACAGTCCTCAAGAGCGGGATTCAGCGCCTTGCCCTGAAGGCGCCGGAAGGAAAAAGCAGACAAGCTGTATGACGGTTCCAACGAAGGAGAGTCATGAATATCAGGTGGAAGGTCATCACGGTCATGATGATTTTGCTGGTCCTCATCTGTTCTATTTTTTTACGGATGCTTTACTCAAGGGATCAGGAAACGCTCAGGCTTACCGTCGAGGGAAAAGCCTCCGCGGCGACCTTGATGGCCGGATCCCTGGTGTCCCAATTCAGCAGGCAATATCAGCGGCGGGTTCAAAGTTTCATCAATGACGAGATCTCGGCGTCCAGGAAACAGATCGTTGAAGCGTTTGCCCGACGGGATGGGGACAAATTGCTGCAGTTGTCCCGACCTTTTTTCAAGACGCTGCAACAAGAGAACGCGTACTTCAGTTCCCTGGGCTTCGTTCTGCCTGACAACCAGGTTTTTTTGCGGGTTCATGAGCCGGACCGCCGCCGGGGAAACGTGGTTCGGGAACGTCCGGACATTGCCGCGGTAAACCGCGAGCATATTCAGAAATCGGGATTCACCGCGGGGATGAGAGGACCTCAGTACCGGGTGGTTCAGCCGGTTTATTTTGAACAGAAATATATCGGTGCCGTACAGATGGGGGTCGACAGCCGGCTTATCATCGATTCTTTGCAGCAAAAGCTTTACCTGCCGGCCGCCTTCGCCATTCCCAATGACCGTATTCCCATGATCCAGGGCGGTAACCGGGCTGGTTTCGCCGGGAGAACCCACACGATCTTTTCGACCAACGATGACTTCTTCAGAGTCATGGTTGAGGGAGCCGACTGGGATGCCCGGGAACAGCGGCTGAAGATGAGCGGCAACAGCTATGAGCTCCGCAGAATCATGCCCCTGCTCGATTTTGAAGGGAACGTCTTCGGTCATCTGTTCGTTGCAGTCAACGTGACGGAGGCTCTGAATCAGCTGCGCCATGCCATGCTGTCGGCCCTGCTGCTGAGTTTTCTGTTGATGCTGATCGCCGGACTGGTGCTTTATTTCAGCTTCGGTTATCTTCTCGAAAAGATTTTTGTCCTGAACAAATCCCTCGAACAGTCCAACCGGGAACTTGAGCTGCGGGTCGAAGAGCGGACCCGCGATCTGCTGCAGGAAACGGAAGAGAGGAAGGTCGCCCAGAAGCGTCTGCAACGGGCCGAAAAGATGGAGGCCATCGGATTGATGGCCAGCGGGGTCGCCCACGACCTGAACAATATCCTGTCCGGGATGGTCGGCTATCCTGAACTGTTGCTGATGCGCATCCCCGAGGACAGCCCTTTGCGCAGGTCCCTGGAAGCGATTAAGCAATCGGGCCTGCGTGCGGCGGCAGTCGTCGCCGACCTGCTGACCGTTGCCCGGGATGTCGCCAAGGTGCGCACGACCACCAGTCTCAATCATCTGGTCCTGGAATACCTGCGCTCCCCGGAAGGCCTGAAACTGAAGGATCTTTACCCTGATATCAGGATAACCACCGACCTTGATCCGGAATTGAAAATCGTTGCCTGTTCGCCGACCCATGTCAGCAAGTGCGTCATGAACCTGGTGATGAATGCTCTCGAGGCGCTCCCCGGCACCGGCAATGTCCGGGTCCGCACCTTTCTTAAAACCCTTCCCGACCGGGACTTCTCAGAGCTGCTTCTTGACGAGGGGGACTATGCGGTCCTTTCCGTTCACGACGATGGCCCCGGGATCTCCGAGGAGGACCTGGAGCATATCTTCGAACCCTTCTACACCAAGAAAAAGATGGGAAAGAGCGGCACCGGCATCGGGCTTACCGTGGTCTGGAACTGCATGCAGGAACATCATGGCACCGTGGCGGTCAGGAGCGCCGCGACCGGGACCGCCTTTTACCTGTTCTTTCCGGCTCGCAAGACGGCAGACGGGTTGGCCCTGGCACCAGACCCCCCCGCGACATTCGTCAGAGGAGCGGGGCAGGTCGTTCTGGTTGTCGATGACGAAGAGCAGCAGCGGGATATCGCCCGGCAGATGCTCGAGGGTCTCGGCTACCGGGTGGTCACGGTTGCCGGAGGTGAGCAGGCCGTTGCTCATCTCAAAGAACACCAGGTTGATCTCCTGCTTCTCGACATGATGATGGCCCCCGGCATCGACGGCTGCGAAACGCTCACACGTATCGCGCGGCAGGGGGGACTGCCGAAAACCATCATCGTCAGCGGGTACTTTGTCAGCGAGCAGCAGGAACAGGCCCGCCGGCTCGGGGCCGTTGATTATCTTAAAAAGCCTTACACTTTCGATCAGCTGGGGAGGATGGTTGCCCGGGTGCTGCAGACCTCCTGACTGACGGTGATTTGAGACCCCGACGGGAACCCGCTGCAGTTAACGCCGACCAAGGCGTTTCATTTTTTTGCGCAGCCGCCGTTGCGCTTCTTTTTCCTTGCGACGCTTTTTCATACTGGGTTTTTCGTAGCACTTGCGGTTGCGCAGTTCACGAAAGAGTCCATCCTGCTGGAGCTTACGTTTCAGAACCTTGACGGCTTTATCGACATTGCCGTCATAGACTGTGATTTCCACTGTCAGACCTCCCGGTTACTCTGGAATGTTGGGAATTGTGGTCACATCCCCTTGATGATTTTGAAGGGTATATTCATCGGCATTCTTGTCCTGGATATAATAGTCAGGCATCAGAGGGATTTTGCCGATATTGGTTGCCACGACATGGAGGGGTTGGGCCAGGCCGGTGGTATGTCCGCGCAACGCGTCTCTGATGAGCTCGGCTCCTTTTTCAACCGGGGTCCGAAAATGGTCGATCCCCGGAGCCGCCTCACAGTAGAACAGGTAATAAGGCTTGATCCTGGTCTGCAAAAGCTGCTGATGCAGGGCCCGGAAGGTTTCCGCATCATCATTGATTCCTTTGAGCAGGACCGCCTGGTTGCCGACGTTGATTCCGCATCCCATCAGCTCATAGACGGCTCTGGCGGTTTCTTTACTCAGTTCCTGCGGATGATTGCACTGGGTATTTATCCAGATCGGCACCTTGTGATAGCCGCCGAGGACTTTTTTCAGGCCGCCGTCCACCCGTTGCGGAAGAACGATGGGGGTGCGCGTTCCGAAGCGGATCATTTCCACGTGCGGTAATTCCCGGAGTTTACGCACCAGGTATTCGATCTGTTCATCCGGAAGCAGGAAGGGGTCCCCGCCGGTGACCAGAACATCGCGGACCTCCGAGTGTTCCGCAAGCCAGCGCAGCCCTTCATCAACATTGAAATCGAGACTTAAATCCCCGTCGACCACCAGTTCCTTTCGGAAACAATGACGGCAATAGATGCCACACGACTGGGTGACCGTAAACGCAACCCGATCCCGGTACTGACGGGCAATGCTGTCGGGGCGTTGTTCATCGGTCGCGCGATTTTCCTTCCAGAGCAGATAATTGTCCATACCGAAGGTATTGTGTCGTTCGCGCAGGGAAGGAATAACCTGTTTCCTGATCGGGCAGTTCGGGTCATCCTTTTTCATTAATGACGCAAAGTGGGGGGTCGTTCCCCAAGTGGTGTCGAGACCCTCAAGAGCGTTCCGTTCCGGAGTGGTCAGATGAACGTATTCTTCCAGTTGTGCAACGGTGTTGACGAACTGTTTGAGCTGTTCTTGCCAAGTCATGTCTGCTTGCTAGCTTTCTTTGGTAATGGGTTAGTGTTGGATCGGCTGCGGACCATACGGCCTGCTGTCTAGCCGTTGACCGCTTTTCTGGCTATTGGCAAGAGGTGCTTGAACCAGACATTCATGCTTTCCAGTCCTCCCGATATCTGGGTGTTCTTGACCAGGGTCCCGCTGTATTGGTAGCCGTTTCTGGCAAAGCAGATGTTCATGCCGAAAGAGGTCGCCCGGGCGATGGTGTAGCAGGTGGCAATGTCACGGCGCGCCATCTCCTCTTCAAGCTGCTGCATGAGATGGTTCGCCAGGCCCTTGCCCCGCCAGTCGGGATCGGTTGCGAAGTCGGTCAACTCGGCGTTGCTTCCATGCGGATCTGTTTCCGCCGAGGCCAGGGCCAGAAGGCGATCCTGTTTCCAGATGCCGGCGTAAACCACATGGTCCGCCATGGTGTCGCGGAGGTAGCCGGGATCATGAATCGGAAACGGGTAGCTTGCGAACACCTGACGATACAGCAGGGACATCTGTTCGCAATCGTCCGGGCCCGCCAGGCGGCAACTCAGATCGCCTGGGGGAGGTCCGGCCGGGGCCGTGTCCTTTTTGCTCTGGGCCTCATGCAGCACGTCCTTGATGCGGGTTTCGTCCGGATCATTCAGGCGGTTGGAATGAAAATATCGGGCCATGAAGAAGGCATCACCCTGTCCCTGGTAAAATCTCGGGATGACCGCCTCGACCCGGTAGCCGTCCTGCCTGAAACGGTCCTTGGCGTAACGCGGAACCTTGGCGAAGATCTTGGTGTAGCCATGTTCTTCTGACAGACGGCACAAACGGCTGAGGATTTCGGGAAAATCTTCCCGGCTCAGCTTCATCAGGTAGACCCGATCACTGGAAGGGCCGTGCTGGACAAGGGATTTGCCGATGGTCTCGAGTTTGTCGTTACTCATCACGACGCTCCAGACGCTGGTTTTCCAGGGGGGTCAGACTGATGGAGTTGTCGTAGTCGGACAGCAGCATCTCGATGCCCGTCGCGTCGCACTCATAACTGTCTTCCAGCATCAGCTGCAGATCGCAACTGTCGCACTTGCGGTCGCAGAACTTGGTCTCGTAACTGGCCGGTTCCTGGTAGGTGGTGATGACCCCTTCATAATTTCTCAGGACCACCTTGTTGGTCGAGAGGGAGATCAGGTAGTTGGGGGTCAGGGGGATTTTACCGCCGCCACCGGGTGCGTCGATGACGTAGGTCGGAACGGAGAAGCCGCTGGTGTGGCCGATGAGGCTTTCCATGATTTCTATGCCTTTCCCGACGGGGGTCCTGAAGTGGGACAGGCCCTCGGACAGATCGCACTGGTAGAGGTAGTAGGGGCGAACCCGGTTGGCCACCAGTTTGTGAACCAGGGTCTTGATAATGCGCTGGCAGTCATTGACCCCGGCCAGCAGGACCGACTGGTTGCCGAGGGGAATTCCGGCATCGGCGAGTTTGCGCAGGGCCAGGCGGGATGACTTGGTCATCTCCCGGGGATGGTTGAAGTGGGTGTTGAGCCAGACCGGGTGGTGTTTTTTCAGCATGGCGACAAGATCGTCGGTTATCCGGTAGGGCAGGACAACCGGCATCCGGGAACCGATACGCACCACCTGGACGTGCTCGATGGCATCAAGTTCGGTGAGGATCCAGTCGAGATAGGCGTCACTCAACATCAGCGGATCGCCCCCGGAGAGCAGCACATCGCGGATTTCCGGCGTGTTCCTGATATATTCGAGTCCTTGCTGCAACTGTTCGCGGTCCGGAATCGAGTCGACATCCCCGACTTTCCGCTTCCGGGTGCAGTGACGACAGTACATGGCGCAGACATTGCTGATATGGAACAGGACCCGGTCCGGATAGCGGTGGGTGATCCCGGGGATCGGGCTGTCTTCATCTTCCGCCAGGGGGTCCGCCATGTCGCATTTATCGATCTCGAGCTCCTGGGGGTCCGGGAATGCCTGGCGGAAAACCGGGTCGTTGCGAAAATCGTCCCGGTTGATCAGTGACAGATAGTAAGGGGTGATGCGCAGGGGGAACTTTTTCAGGGTCAGATCGATTTTTTTCCGTTCCATCGGCTCCAGCCTGATATTGATCAGCTTTTCAACCGTATCAACCGAGGTAATGGAGTTTTTGAGCTGCCACTGCCAGTCCGTCCATTTTGAAACATTGAAGCTGTCTTCATGGCTTAGTCGTTCAGCGATCTTATGCTGAGCATTGGAAAAATGATTCATTCTTGATGATCCTTTGTTGGTTCGATGATGGTGTTGAAAAAAATAATGATTAAAAAGGTGACGTTATGAGCGCGGGGTGCGGAACTCAAAGAGTCAGGGGCGTCGGGAAAATATGGATGAGTGCGAGATAGAGCGGGTCATGGCGAAAAAAAATTCGGCTTCAAATAAATTGAGTAATATATGTTTTGAATCAAATGATTTGAACGCGAATGATTTTTACAGAAATCATCAATGAAGTCAAGAGGGCTAGAAAAATCTCTCGAGTGGGGAGGGGTTATGACTGGTCTGAGGTCAACGAGCCGGTTTCGAGGACCGGTGCGGCACCGATGTCCCGCGCTTCAAGCAGATCGACAAGCTTCTCTACGGCCAGGGTCATGGCGACCTGTTCGCTTTCCGGTAATTCAGCGAGGGCGCTGGACAGGGACTCCTCCAGCAGCGAAGGAGATGAATCGAGCAGCTGCTGACCGGCCTCGGTGATGGTGATGTGAACCTGGCGGCGGTCCTGGCTGGCCCGCTTGCGGGTCGCCAGTTTTTTCTCTTCGAGCCGGTCGACAATACCGACAACGGTACTTGGACTCAGGTGAACTTTTTTGGCGAGGTTGGCACTGGTCAGGGTACCTTCTTCGGCGAGGGCCAACAGGCATGACAGTTGCGGTCCCGTAATCTTGTACTGGGTCGCCAGTTTATGAGAATGAATATCGATGGCCCTGATGATGCGCCGCAGAGCCTGAAAGATCCTGAGATCGTAACTTTTCCGGGGGATTCGGGCCTGGGGAGTATCTGGGCTGCTGGTCATGGACTTCGGTCTTTCCTTTAAGAATACAGGTCTGTGTTTAAGGGAACATCATAGTCAGGGTGGCGTGTTCAGACAAGACCAAAGTCGTTTCAGGTCCTGTGGGTCTGGCTGAGCCAGGTCATGATCAGCGCAGGAAGTTATCGGACGGGAAATGACAAAAGCCCCTGCCGTCAGGGCAGGGGCTTTTGATGTTCGGTCGGAGGGACGCCTCTACTTGGTGCGAGCGTACTCCGGGTTTTTCAGCGGATCACCCTGGTAGCCCAGGCTGGTCCAATTGAGACGGCTGTTGTCGCCGTGACAGTCGAGGCAGCCGAGGGCCTCTTCCTTGGGAGAGACCATGTGGTTGATGCGCCAGTACATGACGGTGGGGGCGAAATCGTACTCGCCGCTGAAGTCAATGTGACTTGCCTTGGCACCTTTTTCAGCCGCCGATTTCCAATCGAAAGTCTTCCAGTAGCCGCCCTTGCCGAAGACCTTGGGGGTCAGGAAGTACATGTTCTTGGTGTCGTAGATCTGTTTGCCCGTGTGGATCTTGAAGGGATAGATCTTCGATTCCTTGTCGTCCCGGGCCCCGATGGGATAACTCAGGGGCGTCACCTTGGTCGGATCAATCTTGTCGCCAAGCTGGTAAGCTCCG
This sequence comes from Geopsychrobacteraceae bacterium, assembly GCA_963677135.2. GTDB lineage: Bacteria > Desulfobacterota > Desulfuromonadia > Desulfuromonadales > Geopsychrobacteraceae > Seleniibacterium. The sequence continues at coordinate 106,659 of CAXXLS010000012.1, forward strand.
GCCGTACCATTGTACCAGGCATAAGTCGGGGTGATGTTTTTGCCCCAGGTGAAGTTCCCTTTTTTCTTCATGTAATTCGGCTTGCCGTACTTGTCCTTCTGGGCCTTGATGTCCTGTCCCGCCGTCGACCAGTCCCACGAAGTTTTGGTCGGAATCTGCTTCGCGAAGGTCGGGATATGGCAGGTCTGGCAGGCGACGGTGTCGGTGTGCTGGTTGAGGATCGACTCACCGTGAACGTCGGCGCCGTGGCAGCCGGTACAGCCAATGTGATTCTCGCCCTTGGGAGAAACCACCATGGCGTTGCCGGTGATGTTGTGATCGGTGGTTTCATGGCAGCTGGAGCAGGCGAAATCATTGCCGTCGGCGTTCATGTGCACATCGATTTTCTTGTCCGGATAGTCCATGCTGGAGTCGAGGTCGCCGTGCTTGACGGCATCCCCGCCGCCACCGAAGAAGTGGCAGGTTCCGCAGGTCTGGCGGGAGGTCTTGCCGACATTGCGGGCGACATAAAGCAGATCGACGACTTCGTCGGGCATCCCGGCGCCGGTGGGGACCTTCTTGTAGGTTCCGGTCGTGTCATGACAGACGAGGCAGTCCACCTTGGAGGAATCGGTCAGGTCAAAGCTGTCATCTTTCCAGCCATAGCCGATATGGCAGCTGGTGCAGCGCGGCTCATTCGATTTGATGGAGACGCAGAAGTTGTTGATGGCGTTGACCTTGCCACGGTTGACTTTTTTGCCGTTGATATCCTGCTCCGAGGACCAGGTCCAGTGACTGGTCTTCATGATATCAGCCGCGGCGTCTTCATGGCATTCGAGACAGGTTTTGGTGGCTTCGGGACCACTGTTGATCGGTCCTTCGATAAAAGAATGGTCCGTCGCGAGAGCTGTACCCGCCCAGAACAGGACGAGAAGAGCAAGACATAGCTTTCCAGACATCTTTCTCATACTTGAATCTCCCATGCAGTTCATAGTGACAAATGACCGGGCCTTTCCAGACGTGCGCCCGGTGGACAAACGACAAGTCATGAGTTCTCAACGGGAAGACATGAATAAGGTGGCAGATCTTCAGAGATAGTCATAACTTTATATATGGAAAATAAAATCACATAATATGCGAGACTATACGAAGTATGGTCTGCATGCAATAGAAAACCATGAGCCGGCACAAAATTTAACTTATTGAAAAAGCTGAGTTTTTTTGTCGGTTATTGGTTGGAAACCGGAGGTGGGGGGGTGAAAATTCAATAATTCAGAATGGTTGCCATGTGGCTGGAAAAGTTCAGCCGAGGTCTCATCGGCAGGTTCTGCCGACAAACTCCGAGACCGGCTCCCGTTCTTAACGCCGAAAGCCGGTCTCGGTATGCTGTTGCCCTTGAAGAGGTGTTTATTCCATCTTGCGGGCCAGGACCTCGCGCGGTTTGCCGCTGCCGTCGGACGGTCCGACGATGCCTTCCATCTCCATTCTTTCGATCATTCTGGCAGCCCGGTTGTAGCCGACGCGCAGCCGGCGCTGCAGCATTGAGATGGAGGCCTGCCTGGTATCGGTGACAATCTTCAACGCTTCATCCCAGCGTTCATCATATTCGTCTTCTTCGGGGTTGTCTCCTCCGGCAGACGGCGGAGCCTGAAGGATGGACTTGTCATATTCCGGCTGCCCCTGCTTGGAGAGGAAGTCGACAACGCGCTGAACCTCCAGCTCGGAAACAAAGGCGCCGTGAACCCGCTGCAGGTAACCGACCCCGGGGGGTAAAAACAGCATATCGCCCATACCGAGCAGAGCCTCGGCTCCCATGGAATCAAGAATGGTCCGGGAATCGGTCCGGGAAAACACCTTGAAAGAGATCCGGGTCGGGAAGTTGGCCTTGATCAGGCCGGTGATGACATCGACGCTGGGGCGCTGTGTCGCCAGGATCAGGTGAATTCCGGCCGCCCGGGCCATCTGGGCCAGGCGCGCGATCGACTCCTCGATTTCCCGCCCTGCGACCATCATCAGGTCGGCCAGCTCATCGACGATAACGACGATATAGGGCAGATGGCCGTGTTCCAGAACCTCTTCCGGTTCCGGGACAGGCAGATTCTCCAAGCCGTCCTCGAGCATGTCGTCCGCCTCGGGCATCGGCGGCAGATCTTCCGCTTCTTTGCGTTCCTTGACCAGTTTACGATTGTATCCATCGATGTTGCGTACCCCTTTATCCGCCATCAGCTTGTAACGGCGCTCCATTTCTCTGACCGCCCAGGCCAGGGCCAGGGAGGCCTTCTTGGGATTGGTAACGACCGGCAGCAACAGGTGGGGGATCCCCTCGTAAATGGACAGTTCCAGCATTTTCGGGTCGATCATGATCAGCCGCACATCATCGGGGGTGGCCCGGTAGAGCAGGGACAGAATCATGGTGTTGATGGAGACGGATTTACCGCTGCCGGTGGATCCGGCCACCAGCAGGTGAGGCATCTTGGCCAGGTCGGAGACAACCACCTGGCCGAAAATATCTTTTCCCAGGGCCATGGGGAGCTTGCCGCCATTGCGCTGAAAGTTGTCCGAATCGATGATCTCTTTCAGATAGACGGTTTCCCGGTCCTTGTTGGGTATCTCGATGCCGACCACTCCGCGTCCGGGAATGGGCGCGACAATGCGGATGGAGACTGCCTGCAGGGCCATGGCCAGGTCATCCTGGAGGTTGGAGATCTTGTTGACCTTGACGCCGGGAGCCGGGGCAAACTCGTACATGGTGACCACCGGGCCGGGTTTGACTTCGACCACATCCCCCTCAACGCCGAAATCGAGGAGCTTTTTCTCGAGCATACGGGCCGCCATGGTCAGGCTTTCGCGGTCGATCGGTTTCTGCTCGCCACCATCATGGTCGAGCAGGGCAATGCCGGGCATGTGGTAAGTTCCGCTCGGTTCCAGGAAGGAGAAAACTTCCTGATTCTCTTCCTCTTTCTGCTTGGCCTTCTTTTTCGCCTTGACCGGTTTCGGTTCGGCCATGCGTTTCGGCTCCTTCTCGACAATGGTCGGCGCCTTGATTTCGATCAGCTTCTTTTCTTTCTGACGCAGTTCGGCCCGGGCCTGTTTCGATTCCCGGCGCAGCTCCAGGCGGCGGCCGAACCGTTCCAGGATGCCGTCGATAAACAGAACCAGGGAGAACCTGGTTGAGAGGATCAGGGCGACCAGGAAGAAGACAATCAGGACAATGGCGGCGCCACCCAGGTTCAGGTAGCGGGACAGAAGTTGCACGATGATCCGGCCAATGGCGCCGCCGGCTTCGTTGATCTCGCTGCCGAAGATACTGACTTTGGTGAACTCGAGGGCGAGCAGGCCGCCCAGGGAGACCTGCAGCAGGAAGAAGGCGATCAGGCGTGCCACCCGGAACCTGACTTCCCTGAATTTAAGCCAGCGCCAGGCCAGGTGCAGGCAGCCCAGGGGCCAGAGCAGGGCGGTCAGCCCGAAGCACTGGTAGAGCAGGTCGGCGAGGTGCGAACCGAAAACCCCGACCAGATTGTTGATGTGCTTGGGATTCAGGTTGTTATTGAAGGACGGGTCGTCGCTGCTGTAACTCAACAGGCAGACCAGCAGAAAAATCCCCAGGGCCAGCCAGAGCAGGCCGAGGATCTCCTTACGCATACGACTTTCGGTGGGAACTTCTGGAATCTCTTTACTCATAGGGTGATTTTCATTTGTTGATGGCGATGAATTATAGCGTTCTCAGCCCAGCAAAGAATAACCGATAATGCTGCTGCCGACCAGTAAACAATATATCGCAAATCCGATCAGGCGTTTTTTCCTGACCACGTTCATCAGGCAGCGGATGGCAAACAGTCCGCTGACAAAAGCTACGACGGCTCCGGCTCCGTAGGCGGTCAGGGCGTCAGCGGGAACATCCTGTAGGTCCTTCAGTGACAGCAGCATCGCTCCGCCGACGGCCGGCAGCGCCAGCAGGAAGGAAAAGCGGGCGGCCGCCTCCCCGTCGATACCGCGCAGCAGCAGGCAGGCGATGGTCGAACCGGACCGGGAAATACCGGGAACGATGGCCATCCCCTGGGTGATGCCGACCAGGACGGCATCGGCGGGGTTCAATTGGTCAAGCCGTCTGCCATCTTTACGGATTCTTTCAGCCAGGATCAACAGGACAGCGGTCACCAGCAGCATGGAACCGATCACCGGAAGGTTTTCGAACAGACCTTCAAAGAAATCCCTGAAGGAAAACCCGATGATGGCTGTCGGTACGGAACCGAGAATCAGCATATGCAGAACATGGCGATCGTTTTTACTCTCCGGGTCATGGCGCAGATAACAGCTCAGCAGCCGCCAGATGTCCTTTCGGAAATAAATGATCACCGCCAGGGTGGTTGCGGCATGCAGCAGGACATCAAAGAACAGGCCCGGCTGTTCGAACCCGGGCAGGAAATGCTGGGCGATCGCCAGGTGTCCCGAAGAAGAAACCGGCAGAAATTCAGTCAGGCCCTGAATCAGACCGAGCAGAGTGGCGTGAAAAAAATCCATAACAGTCAAAATATCCTTGGCTCAAGCAGGAAAGGGGGAGTCTCCATTAAATGGACATAGCGTTTAAAGTTCCAGGATAACCGGCAGAATAAGCGGGCGTCGGGCAATCCGTTTGTTGAACAGCCGCCGCAGGGCTTTGCGGACTTCGACGCGGAGTTCCTCCCAGTCGCTCAGAATCTCGAGACTGAATTCTTCGAGAATCTCGCAGACCGCCCGACGGGCATCCTCAAGAAGGACCTCACTGTCCTCCGATTCTTCGGGAATAAAGCCCTTGGTAAAAATTTCCGGACCCTGAACAATGCTGCCCGTCGACTGGTTGATGGCGAGCATGACGATCACCATGCCATGATTGGCCAGATGGCGGCGATCACGCAATTCCATGGTGCCGACGTCGCCGACCCCCTTGCCGTCGACGAAAACCCGGCCATTTTCGAAAGGTTCTTCAGGTTCGAATCGGCCCGGGGCAACGGCCAGGCTGCGGCCGTTTTCGAGAACCAGGGTGTTTTCCCTGGGCAGGCCCATGCCGACCGCCAGCTGACAGTGTTTGACCAGATGTCGGTATTCCCCGTGGATCGGTACAAAATAGCGTGGTTTGACCAGGCTGTGAAGAAGCTTCAGCTCTTCCTGGCTGGCATGCCCGGAAACATGAATTTCGCTGGTCTTCTCATAGAAGACTTCGGCGCCACGGCGATAGAGATTGTTGATCAGATCGCTGATCGCTTTTTCATTGCCCGGGATAAACTTGGAGGAGAGGATGACAGTATCACCATGCTCCAGCTCGATCTGCTTGTGATCACCGGTGGCGATGCGCATCAGGGCGCTCAATGGTTCCCCCTGACTGCCGGTGGTGATGATCAGGACCTGTTCCGGAGGCAGGTCGCGCAGGTCGCGCAGGTCGATGAACAGCTCATCCGGGATGCGCAGATACCCGAGCTGGCGGGCAATGGCAATATTGCTGACCATGCTGCGCCCGTTGACCAGCAGCTTGCGCCCTGCCAGGCGGGCGCTGTCGGCTATCTGCTGAATACGATGGATGTTTGAAGAGAAGGTCGCGACGATCACCCTTTTGGCGCAGGCGGGGATGATCTCATCCAGGACCTTGCCGACGGTACGTTCCGAGAGGGTGTATCCTTCATTTTCAACGTTGGTGGAATCGGCCAGCAGCAGCAGAACCCCCTCGTTGCCGATTTCCGCCAGTCGGGCAAGGTCGGTATTCTGACCGTCGACTGGAGTTGGGTCGATCTTGAAATCGCCGGTATGGACGATGGTTCCGGCTGGTGTTCTGATAATCAGGCCGATGCCGTCAACAATGGAGTGCGCGGCCCGATAGGGTTCGATAACAAAGGGGGGCAGGTCGATCTGCTGACGCGGTGAGACGGTTTCCAGAACCACTTCCCGGTCGAGCTCAAACTCCTTGAGTTTGCTGCGAACCAGTCCCAACGTCAGGGCTGTTCCGTAAATGACGGGGCTGCCAAGCTGTCGCCACAGAAAGGGGATGGCGCCGATATGATCCTCATGGCCGTGGGTCAGCACCAGCCCGACGATATCCCCCTGTCTCTCGATCAGGGCGGAGACATCCGGCAGGACCAGGTCGATGCCGAACATGTAGGCTTCGGGGAACATCAACCCGCAATCGATGAGGAGGATCTTGCCGCCATATTCGATTCCCATCATGTTCATGCCGATTTCGCCCAGTCCGCCGAAAGGGAGCAGGCGGATCTGTTCTGACTGGAGATCACCCATGGCGAGGAGGCTCCTTCAGGTTGGCCGCGATGATGTCATGAATCCGCCGGGTCAAAGCCTCAATGTCGCGGCTCTTCATATCTTCGGTCGCAATCGGTGGCGAAATGATCAGCTCGAGGGGGCCCGGTTTGATTTTCAGGCTGTTCTTGGACTGCACCTCAAAACTGCCCTTGATGGTGATGGGGACCACCGGGACCTTTGCCTTGGCCGCCAGGAGCAGGGCCCCTTTCTTGAAGGGCTGAACCATGCCGTCGGGAGTCCGGGTTCCTTCCGGGAAAATAATAACCGAGGTCCCGTCCTTGATTTTGCGGGCGGCCATGTCAAGACTTTCCATCGCCTTGCGGCGATCGGAGCGGTCAATGGGAATGTAGCCGCTGTGTTTCATGGCCGCACCGAACAAAGGGATTTTAAACAGTTCATGCTTGGCAAGCCAGCGAAACTGGATGGGCAGCCCGGCATATAGAATGGGGATGTCGAAATTGCTCTGGTGGTTGGAGGCATAGATGGCCGGTCCTTCCCCGGGGAGGTTTTCGGTTCCGCGGATCCGCAGCGTGAGCCCCGCGAGCCACAGACAGCTCTTTCCCCAGAAAATTCCGAAATTGTGGGCCGCCCTCTGCCCGCCGATCAGGGCGCAGCACAGAGAAATCAGGATAGCCACAAAGGTCCAGGGGAAAAAGACCAGATAATAGAAGAATGCACGCAGCAAAATATACCCTCCGGTAAATATAAACAAATCATAATAAAAGCAGAGGCGGCTTTCGTCAAATAATTGTGACGATTGTCAGAGAACGAACCCGGTTTTTATAAAATTTTAGGGTCAATCGCCGGCGCACCGGAGGATAAAAAAAGCCTCCCTGCATGAATAGTGCAACAGGGAGGCGTCTGGGTTGTCGTAACAAAACGGTCTTTCCCGGAATCAGGTCACCGGGGCCGGGTTGAAAACAGCCAGATCGTTGTGGAGGCCGAGTTTGTCTGAGCAGGTCTGTTGTCTGCCGCTGGCCACATCAAGAATCAGCCTGAACAGTTCCCAGCCGGTTTCCTCGAGGGTCTTCTGGCCAGTGGCGATCTGGCCGGCATCGAGATCGATGAGGTCGAACCAGCGTTTGGCGAGGGCCGAGTTGGTGGCCACCTTGATCACCGGAGCGACGGCCAGGCCATAGGGAGTGCCGCGGCCCGTGGAGAAGATCTGCAACTGGATGCCGGAGGCCAGTTGCTGGGTTCCGCAGATAAAGTCACTGGCCGGCGTCGCCGCAAAGGTCAACCCCCTGTGACGGACGCGCTCACCGGGACTCAGGACATCGATAATCTGGGATTGTCCTGATTTGGCGATGGATCCGAGGGATTTTTCGACGACGTTGGACAGGCCGCCTTTTTTGTTGCCGGGGCTGGGGTTGGCGCTCCGATCGGCTTCGCCCGAGGCCAGATAGTCGTCGTACCACTTCATTTCGCGCAGCAAAGCCTTGCCGACCTCCTCGTCCTTGGCGCGGGGGGTCAGCAGGTGGATTGCGTCGCGCACCTCGGTCACTTCGGAGAACAGGACGCTGCCACCGGCGCGCACGATCAGATCCGCCGCAAACCCGATGGTCGGGTTGGCGGTCATTCCTGAAAAGGCATCACTGCCGCCGCACTGGACACCAATTACCAGGTCGGAAACCGGGCAGGTTTCACGGCGGCGCTGATTGAGGCGTTGCAGGTGCCCCTCGGCGGTTTCCATCATGGCCGAAATCATTTCGTCGAAACCGTTGAAGCGCTCATCCTGCATGGTCAGGATCGGCGAGCAGGTCGCCTTGCCTGCGGCGCATTCCGGCGGAATCAGTTGTTCCGGTTCCAGTTTCTCACAGCCCAGGCCGACCACCATGACTTCCCCTCCGAAGTTGGGATTGCGGGTCAGGTTCTGCAGCGTCCTGATGGGAACGATTGCTGCCGGTGCGTTGATGGATACCCCGCAACCGTAGATGTGATTCAGGGCCACCACATCATCGACGTTGGGATACTTGGGGAGCAGTTCGGCTTTGATCCGTTTCACCAGGTAATTGGTAACGCCGGCGACGCACTGGACGCTGGTTGTGATCCCCAGCACATTCTTGGTGCCGACGCTGCCGTCGGGATTCCGATAGCCTTCGAAGGTGTAGCCCTCCAGAGGTTCGAAATCAGGGGCCGGACGGGTGGCCAGGGGCAGGGTTTCGAGGGGCGGTGCCGTCGGCAGTTGGACCATGTGTTCGTTGATCCAGTTGCCGCGCTTGATGTCATCGAGGGCATAGCCGATGATTTCACCGTAGCGTACGACCTGACCGCCTTTGGCTATGTCAACCAGGGCGACCTTGTGGCCGTGGGGCACATGGTCCAGCAGTTCGGTTCCGTCCTCGATCACGGTGCCGGGAGGCAACCCTTCTTCGTTGGCAACGACGGCAACGTTGTCGCGTTCATTCAGTTTAATCGTTATCGCTTCCATAAGAACATCCTGATCTGTTTGATGGCAGGGTCCGTCCAGTTACCCTGCCATGCATTGTCTCGTATCGGTATCATTCTCGCCCGTTTTTTCTGGCGGCAGAAGGAGGCTGCCGCCAGGAAAAACGGGTGTGCTGCTATAAATTACTGGTCGCCGTTGCTGCCGGCCACCTTGGCTTTGTGAGCTTTGATCATCTGGAAGATCGAGTAGCCCAGGGAGATGAAAATGAGCACCCAGAGGAACATGGCGATGGGGCTTTTGGTGAAGAAAATGGTCAGGGTCCCGAAGGACTCGAGGGTTTTGACAAAATAGACTTCCGCCGATTTGCCAAGGATGAAGCCGATGATCAGCGGTGCCACCTCAATCCCGATTTTGCTGCAGAGGTAGCCGAAGATACCGAAGATCAGCAGGGTCCAGACATCGAACATGATGCCGTAGTTGATGGCATAGGCGCCAACCACGCACATCATGATGATGATCGGATAGAGGATGTATTTCGGGACGGTGATGACCTTGGCGATGTACTTGATAGCGAAGAACATGATCAGGAACATGGCGATGTTCGCAATCAGCAGAGCGATCATCATGACATACCAGGTATCCATGTTCTCGCCGATGAACAGCGGGCCAACCTGAATCCCCTGCAGGGTGAACGCACCAATCAGAACCGCGGTGGTACTGTCACCTGGAATTCCCAGGGACAGCAGCGGGATCAGGGCGCCGCCGGTGAGGCCGTTGTTGGCCGATTCCGAGGCGATAACCCCGGCCGGTTCACCGGTTCCCATTCTTTCCGGGTGCTTGGAAAAGTTCTTGGTCTGGGTGTAGGCCATGACCGAGGCGGCGCTACCGCCGACGCCCGGAAGCATGCCGATAAAGGTCCCGAGGGCGGAAGAGCGGAGCAGGTTCATAAACTGCCCTTTGTAAACGCTCCAGGAGAACTTGACCTGGTTCGACAGGCTCAGGTCGGCACAGAGATCCTCTTCGACAATCCCTTTTTCGGCCTCATCGAGGATGGTCGCCAGGCCGAACAGGCCGATCAGGACCGGGAGCAGGGAGAAGCCTTCCTCCAGGAAGGGGACCATGAAGTCGAACATCAGGCGGGTCTCACCGTTGCCGCCAACGGAGATATCGTAGGTTCCGATCAGGCTCAACAGGACCCCCAGGGCGCCGCTGAAGATGCCGACCAGCATATTGCTGGACAGGGAGGCGATGACGGAGAGGGCCAGGAAAATGATCAGGAACTTCTCGACATAGGAGAATTTGATGGCGACGTCAGCCAGCACCGGGGCGAACAGGAACAGCACGATCATGCTGAAGATGCCGCCGACCAGCGAGGCGGAGATGCCGATCTTCAGGGCCTTTTCGCCTTCCCCTTTCTGGGTCATGGGATAGCCGTCGAAGGTGGTGGTGATCGATGAGGGCGTTCCGGGAATGTTCAGCAGGATCGCCGGAACCAGGCCTCCCGAAATACCGCCGACATAAAGGCCCAGCAGCAGGGCGAGCCCCTCGTTGAGGGACAGGGAATAGGTCAGTGGCAGACAGACGGCAACCGCCATCGTTGCGGTCATGCCCGGAATAGCCCCGAAGAAGATGCCTATAAAGACCCCGAGGGGGATCAACAGAAGGTATGTGGATGTAATATCCGCTAAAACAGTTTCAAGCATACTAAGATTCCTTATCTCTCTAACCGCGTGCTGCCTTATGGAAGACTGATGTTGAACAATTGTGCCAGGACATACCAGGCGATACCGGGAGCCAGAACGGCATTCAGTACCATCAGTATGAATTTATGCTTGGTCATCTCGTGGGAATACAGCAATGACAGCAGAAAAATAAACGGTATGGACACGAACAGAAAACCAAGCCCGGTATTCGGAAAAAACTGGCCGACGTAGTTCATCATCATGAAATAAACAACCGTCAGAACAATGGTCCCGAAAAATCTCAGCTTGTCCATTTTCTTGGTGTCGAACTCGATTTTTTGTTCGCCGCTCATAATCTTCTTGATTTTGGGAATCCCGTAAATCAGAAAAATAAGTGCCAGCAGAAACAGCAGAAAGTAGATCACGAGCATCGGGAAAAACATATGCGATGTTGCGAAGTCTATCGTGACCTGAAAAATTGATGATTGCCCTGAATCCATGGTGTCCACCCTAAATAAACAGTTTGTTAATACTTTTCATCATTGTTGATACGATGAAGTTCTAGGTTTTTGAGTTTATAAAAAACGGGCATCTCCCGTTCCAAATGTGGAGATGCCCGTGAATATGGAACCTGTTGCGGTTACTTCATGCCATCAATCATGGCTTTGATGCGCTTCATCTTCGCTTCGAAGTAAGGACGGGACTCGGTGGAAGGCATAAAGTTCGGAATGAAGAACGATTTCTTCTGAACTTCCTGGATTTTGCCTTCGGCGAAGATTTCGGCCAGGGCTTTGTCGAGGTACTCTACGACTTCAGGTTTGATATCCTTGTTGTAGAGAATGATGAATTCTTTATCAAAGGTGAAATTGGTGTCCTTGTCGTAAGGAACCCAGGCTTCCGGCTCGACGAACTTCATCAGCTCGTCACGGGAGGTTTTCCCCATGCCTTCCGGGTTGGCCTGCTGCAGAGTCTTGTGACGGGCGGTCAGCCAGACAAAACGCATGGCTTTCTGGTCGTCAGCCGGCAGGCGGGTGTACTGTTCGTTGGCCTGAACCGAACCGTTGATAAGGTCGGCCTGACCGTCGAAGAGGAGCTGGTTCTTGTCAGCCTGGGAACCGGTGTTGACGGCGACGAGGTTATCCTGCTTGCCCGGGTATTTGACGGCAATGGCATTTTTCAGACCGGTGTAGCCGATCTCCGACACCCCGCCCGGCTGGATGGCAACACGGACCTGGGTACCGTTGCCGCAGGCGTCGATGATGTCGTCAACCGTCTGATACGGGGAGCTTTTCGGGACCAGGTAGGCGTTGCCGGGGTTGATGGCGACCAGGGGACCCACCTTGTAGGCGCTGAACATGTCCTCATAACCTTTGATGCCGTAGAGATAGCCCAGATAAGCCTGGTCATGATAGATCATGATGGTGTTGCCATTCTGGCCGGTACGCTGAATGGTTTTGAAGCCGGCGCTGCCGCCGATGGCATCGACCTTGACATTGATGTCGAGTTTCTTGGCCAGGGCCTCGGCAATAATGCTGGAATTCTGATAGGTATCGCCGCCGGTTGACTTGGAGCCGATAACGATCCGCATGTTTCCTCTGATGGGGCCTTTGGCGGCCATGGCCATGGCCGGAAGAAGCATGAATGCCAATACTAACAACACGGACAAAATTCTTTTCATGAACTACTCCTCTTCTGTTTAGAGTTAACGGGCTTCATGGTGCTCGAATTTTATGTCACCATCTATGTAAAGAGTGAGGTGGCGCTGTCATTTTATTGTGGCAGGCGTTTTCTATCACAGTTTTATGAAAAATAATAGTATGACTTCGCAAATTCATCTCATGATTGTTCATAAAATACTGTAGTTAAAAGAGAAATTTAAATCCCAGTAAAAATGAAACCGTTTCCATTTTGGCCATTCTAAATTCATATCATCATGAAAAGACACCTTTTTTTACTTATGATAGCGCTGTCATAGTGGCGTGGAAAATATGCGCCTTCGGGAAAATTTCCCAGGTAATTTTTTTTATTTTAACGCAGATTTTAAATATTGCACTTTGTTATAATTGATATAACAGGCATGACATTCCCAGCACGCAAAAGGCGCCATCCGGGGATCAAGCCGGCGGCGCCTTTTGCGGTTCTAATCTCGGAGGAAGGAGCAGGGTTTATCGGGGTTTCCCGGGCCATGGATCGATGAGCAGGCCGGCCGAGTCGAAGCGCATCGCCGCCGGTTCGCCAAGGATATCGATGCCGGGGCGGTTTTTGAGTTCGGGCAGCATGGCTTCCGACGCGTAAAGGTATTCCAGATGCAGGGTGTTGGGAATCCTCAGCATGCGAATGGCGTCGCGATTCTGCGCTTCGCAGGTTTTAAGCGCCGCCTGAATCGCCGTCTTGTCGTCCGGCATGACCATGGGAACTCCTGCGGCATTGAGAACTCCCGACGTCAGGGCATTGGCATAGACCGCCTCCCGGTCGAACTTTCGAGCCAGGCGTTCAGTTGACACATGGGCGATGTTGGCTCCGATGGCATTTCCCTGACTTTTTTCGGAGACATCAAGCAGCACCAGGCGGGTCACATCGGGTCCGCCGCTGATCGCCGTGGACGATGGCCGGCCGGTGATATTCGGGTCCATGCCGCTGCCGGAAAATTCTTTTCCCGTTTCATCGACGATCAGCACGTCAAGGGGGCCGGTCGCCAGGGGTTCCTCGAGGGGGCCGAGGGGCAGACGGGGCATATTGCGCATGGCTTCCTGGAGATATTCACGTTCCCGTTCAATCAGGCCGTCCGGCTGCAGGACAACCAGCTTGGCCAACTTGTCGTAAGCGTTTTCAATAGTGCCGACACCGAACAGCACGCGGCACGTCTCCAACTTGATGCGCGCCATTTCGACGACAAAACGACCCAGGTGCTGAAAGCCCCAGGCATGGCAGTTTTCAGCTCCCGACTGTTTGCCAAGCCCGATGGACAGCATTTTGGCCAAGCCGCTTTCGTTGATATAGCGGAAGGCACTGTGCGGTTTAATCCGGTTGAAGAGGATGATGCCATCTGCTTCGTAGGCGTTTTTGTCGATCCGGACCGACATACCGTTGGCAAGTTTGCCAAGCTCAACGGTCTCCATGCTTGACCGGATTTCGCAGTTGACGCTGGTTTCAGTGATCCCCAGGTGCGCCAGCAGGTTGAGTTGCCCTTCCGCCGTTGCGCCGCCGTGGCTGCCCATGGCCGGGACAATGAACGGATGAGCTCCGCGCCTGCGGATTTCCGCAACCAGGGTTTTCACCAGGGGCTGCAGACTGGCCAGTCCCCGGCTGCCGACGGTCAAAGCGATGGACATGCCCGGCCGGATTGTGCTGTTGACGCAGTCATCGTCGGCCAGAAGCTCGCTAAGGGTCGCTTCGGGTTCGGTTATTTCGGTTGCTGTAAAGGTCTGTTTGACAAGTGCGACGTGAGGAATCGAAATGTTTTCAACAAGGCTGACATAGCGCGGTTTCATAGGGGCGTCTCCTCAAAATCTGGCATGCACATAGAAACGACGGGGAGCAAGTGGCTTGCTCCCCGTCCGGTCAAGGTTCTGGAAAATCTCAGTGAGCCTGCTTGGCCCTGATCGATTTGATCGTGGTGTGGATGGACCAGCCGATCGAAAGAAAGATCAGCACCCAGAGGAACATGGCGATGGGGCTCTTGGTAAAGAAAATAGTCAGGGTTTCAAAGGATTCGAGACTCTTGACGAAATAGACTTCGGCCGATTTGCCAAGAATGAACCCGATGATCAGCGGTGCGACCTCTATTCCTATTTTAGACGCGATGTAGCCGAAGATGCCGAACATCAGCAGGGTCCAGACATCAAACATGATGCCGTAATTGATGGCATAAGCTCCAACGACGCACATCATGATGATAATCGGGTAGAGGATGTATTTCGGGACGGTGATGACCTTGGCAATGTATTTTATCGCGAAAAACATGACCAGGAACATGGCAATGTTGGCGATCAGCAGGGCGATCATCATCTGGTTCCAGGTCTCGAGATTGTCACCGATGAACAGGGGGCCGACCTGGATTCCCTGCAGAGTAAAGGCGCCGATCAGCACCGCGGTGGTGCTGTCACCGGGGATCCCGAGGGACAGCAGCGGGATCAGCGCGCCGCCGGTCAGACCGTTGTTGGCGGACTCGGAGGCGATGATGCCCGCCGGGGCGCCGGTTCCCATCTCTTCCGGATGTTTTGAAAAGTTCTTGGTCTGGGTGTAGGACAGCACCGAGGCCGCGCTGCCGCCGACCCCCGGAAGCATGCCGACGAAGGTGCCGATAGCCGATGACCGAAGCAGGTTCAAGCTGCTCCCTTTGAAGTCGCTCCACTTGAACTTCCTGGAGGCGGACAGACTGACCTTGGCGCAGAGAGGTTCTTCTTTTACCCCTTTTTCGGCTTCTTCGAAAATAGTCGCCAGACCGAACATGCCGATCAGAACCGGAAGCAGGGAAAAACCTTCTTCAAGATGGTTCTGCATAAAGTCGAACATCAGGCGTGGTTCGCCATTGCCTCCGACGGAGATGTCGTATACGCCGATCAGGCTGATCAGAACGCCGAGGCCCCCGCTGAAAATGCCGACCAGGACGTTTGACGACAGGGAGGCGATAACCGTCATGGCCAGAAAAATGATAAGGAACTTCTCGACGTAGGAAAATTTGATGGCGAGATCAGCCAGGGCCGGAGCAAAGTAGTAGAGGACGATCATGCTGAAGATGCCGCCAACCAGGGAGGATACGATCCCCAGTTTGAGGGCGCGTTCCCCCTCACCCTTCTGGGTCATGGGGTAGCCGTCAAAGGTGGTCGTAATGGACGCTGGGGTGCCGGGCAGATTCAGCAGGACAGCGGGGACCAGACCACCGCTAATTCCGCCGACATAAAGGCCGAGCAGAAGAGCGAGTCCCTCGGTCAGGCTGAGGGAATAGGTCAGGGGCAGGCAGACGGCAACAGCCATTGTCGCTGTCATCCCCGGAATGGCGCCAAAAATGATGCCGATGATCACTCCGAGGGGGATTAACAGAAAGAATGTCGACGTAAGATCTGTAAAAACTTCCATGGTTTTTTCACCTCAAACTACAGTTATGGCAAAGTGATATTGAACATTTGAGCCAGGACGTACCAGGCAACCGTCGGAGAAATCACGGCATTCAACAGAATGGTGGTCAGTTTTCTCCGTGTCATGTCGTGTCCGTAGAGCAATGAAAGCAGACCCATGAAGGGCATGGACATCAACAGGAAGCCGAGGCCGGTGTTGGGGAAGAACCCGCCGACAAAATCCATCGCCATGAAATAAACAACCGTCAGAACGAGGGTGCCAAGCAGTCTCAGTTTGTCAATGTGGGCGGTCGACAGGGAGATCTGTTTTTCGCCCTTGCGCACCGCATTGATATAGGGGATGCCGTAGATAAGAGTGATCAGAACCAGAAGAAAAGCCAGAAACCAGATGACAATCGTCGGAAAAAACATGTGTGAGCTGTCAAAGTCAACTGAGACCTTGAACAGCGAAAAAAAACCATTGCTGTCCATCATTTACCTCATTTTACAAGATTGTTTCGTTCGACGTTATTGCAGGAAAGAGGGGGGAGTGTCGAAAATTGATCAAAAAAAGCCACTCCTGCGGGAGCAGGAGCGGCGTGGTTTCATCCAGGTGTTACTTGATTGCATCGATGATTTTCTTGTTACGCTCCATCTTTCCCTTCAGATAAGAGGCCGCATCTTCAGACGTCAGCAGCTCGGGAATGAAGAAGGATTTCTTGAAGGTTTCCTGAATTTTTCCTTCAGCATAAATCTCGGTCAGAGCGCTGTCGATGGCAGCGATAATCTTGGGATCGAGATCTTTGTGATACATGAAGAAGTATTCTTTGTCGAAAGTGAAGTTGGAGTTTTCATCCATCGGCACGACCATGTTCGGTTCGGCATACTTGAGCAGATCCTCACGGGAGGTGGCGCCCATTCCTTCAGGGTTGGCCTGGGCGAGAGTATTTTCACGGGTCGTCAGCCAGACAAAGCGCATGGCTTTCTGATCGTCGGCGGGCAGGCGGGTGTACTGCTCATTGCCTTGAACGGTCCCGTAAATCATTTCGGCCTGACCATCGAAAAGAACCTGGTTTTTGTCTGCCTGGGAACCGGTGTTGACGGCGACAAGGTTGGCCTCCTGACCCGGAGCCTTCATCTTGATGGCGTTTTTAATGGCACTGAAGCCGATTTCGGAAACCCCGCCCGGCTGAATTGCAACGCGGATTTTTTCTCCCTTGGCGCAGGCGTCAATAACCTCCTGGACGGTTTTGTAAGGAGAGCTTTTGGTCACCAGGTAGGCATTGCCGGGGTTGGTCGAGACAATCGGTCCGATGATGTATTTTGAAAAGATGTCGTCGTATCCGTTCACACCGTAAAGGTTGCCCAGGTAGGCCATGTCGTGAAAGAACATGACGGTGTTGCCGCGGGAACCGACGCGATCGAGGGTTTTAACGGCAGCGCTGAACCCGACGGCGTCAACCTTGATGTGGACACCCAGTTTTTTTTCGAGTTCCGCAGCGACGATACTTGCGTTTTGGTAGGTGTCGCCACCAGTCGATTTGGAACCGATAACGATCCTCAGGTTCCCTTTGATAGGGCTGCTTGCGGCCACGCCAAGGACCGGGGACAGCACCAGTGAAACAATTGCCAAGCTCATCAAGAATTTTTTCATGATCTACTCCTCCGTTGAGTAAAAAGGGGTTGTTGCTGGCGAAAATGAACAGGCAAAATGCTAGCGCTATCATAAAGAATAGTCAAACATTTTTTTATGAAAGGTTTAAAAAAACAGGTAAAAAATCAATCCGTTTCTTTGCTCAACAGTCTAGTAATATTATGATGTTCGCAATTTTCTATGTGGTTACAGGGATAAAGATAAAAAATTTTTCAGGCAGGACATCGAAAAATATATGGAATTAATGTTAACGTAACCATTGAAGAGACAAGGAGACTCATGCCTATTGAAGGTATTTTTAACCGCCCGGGCGGAGGATCAGGGATGGGGAGGCAGGGGAGGAAGACCCTTCTTTTCCATGAAGGCGCTTTAAGGGCCGGCTGAACAGAGGTGGATATTCAGCCGGCACCGAAGACAGTGGACCCTTTTAAGGGAGAATATTCAGGGTGGCCGCCACATTGCGGGCGGTGATCCTGAGATTGCGGGCGGCATCCTTCAGGGCCTGCTCCAGGGTGCAGGGACCGGTCACCACGCTGAACACCGCGCTGATGCCGTGCTCATAGACGGCTTCGACCCCGTCTCCCAGGCTGCCGGCCAGGCCGATCACCGCGACCTGATGAGCCGCAGCAACCTTGGCCACCCCGATGGGAGCCTTGCCGTACACGGTCTGACCGTCCATGCGCCCTTCCCCGGTGATCACCAGGCTGGCGCCCGCCACCGCCTCGGCCAGCCGGATCGCTTCAACCACGATCTCGACCCCGGGCCGCAGGTCGGCGGCCAGAAAGGCCAGCAGGGCCGCACCCATGCCGCCGGCCGCACCGGCGCCGGAGCTCTGTTCGATGTCTTTGCCCAGATCGCGTCTGATCAGGGCGGCAAAATGACCGAGGTTGGCGTCGAGCTGCCTGACCATCTCCGGGGTCGCCCCTTTCTGGGGGCCGAAGACCGCGGACGCTCCGCGCTCTCCGGTCAGCGGGTTGTCGACGTCGCAGGCCACCTGGATGCGGCTGTCCTGCAGGCGCGGATCGAGACCGCTGATATCGATGCGGGCCAGGCTCTCGAGGGGGCCGCCCCCGTAGCCGATCTGGTTGCCGTCGGCATCGAGCAACCGGGCGCCCAGGGCCTGCAGCATGCCCGCGCCGCCATCGTTGGTGGCGCTGCCGCCGATCCCGATGATGAAGTTGCGTACGCCGCTGTCAAGAGCATGGCGAATCAGTTCGCCGGTCCCGTAACTGGTGGTTTCTAGGGGATTGCGCCAGGCAGGAGGTACCAGGTCCAGGCCGCTGGCTGCGGCCATCTCGATGACCGCGGTGCCGCCATCGCCGCTGCGTCCGTAAAAGGACGAGACGGCGTCCCCAAGGGGACCGGTCACGCTCAGCCGGACCAGTTCGCCGCCGGTCGCTTCGACCAGGGCCGCAACGGTCCCTTCCCCGCCGTCGGCGATGGGCAGCTTGACGTACTCGGCGTCGGGATAGATGACACGGAAGCCGGCTTCTATCTCGCTGGCGACCTCCATGGAACTCAAACTTTCTTTAAAGGAATCGGGGGCGATGACGATTTTCATATTCTTCTGTCCATCTTGTCTGCGGCGGAGCGGTGGCTGGTTGTCTTGGGGCCGGGCATCCCGGTACTTCTGCTTGCGGTCGCCCGCTAAGACAAGGGGAGCAGCGCACCGGCTGCTCCCCTGTGTCTCTATGTAAATCGCTGCGGTCGCTTATCGCTTGACTTCGACCTTGGCGAGTTTTTCGTAGTGACGGATCAGACCGCCGTGATCGAGGCCGTCCATGCCGTCGACCTTCATGGCCTGCATCATTTCCATGACCGAAGCGGTCATCTGAACCGGAACGCCGACTTCGTGGGCGGTGTCCAGGGCGTTGGCCAGGTCTTTGATGTGCAGGCTGATCCGGAAGCCGGGATCAAACTTGCGGTCCATGACCAGGGGAGCCTTGGCATCGAGAACGGTGCTGCCGGCCAGACCGCCGCGAATGGCCTGGTAGACCAGGTCGGGCTCAACACCGGCCTTGGTCGCCAGGACCAGGGCTTCGCTCATGGCCGCGATGTTGATGGCGACGATCATCTGGTTGGCCAGCTTGGTGACGTTGCCGGCGCCGATCTTGCCGGTGTAGACGACGGAACCGGCCATGGCTTTCATGATGTCGTAGTACTTGTCGAACACTTCCTTCTCTCCGCCGACCATGACGGACAGGGTCCCGTCGATGGCTTTCGGCTCGCCGCCGGAAACCGGGGCGTCGAGCATGGCGATCTCTTTCTTGGCCAGTTCGGCAGCCACTTCACGGCTGGCCAGGGGGGCGATGGAGCTCATGTCGATGAGGACGCTGCCCGGCTTGGCGCCTTCGAGAACGCCGCCTTCGCCCAGGACGACAGCTTTGACCTGGGGGGAGTTGGGCAGCATGGTGATGATCACGTCGCTCTGCTCGGCAACCGCCTTGGGACCCGCGGCGCTGGTGGCGCCGGCGGCAACGACTTCTTCGACAGCGGCGGTATTCAGATCGCAAACAACCAGGTCGTAACCTGCTTTGATCAAGTTCTTGCTCATGGGCTTGCCCATGATGCCAAGTCCGATAAATCCAATTTTCATTACTACTCTCCTTTTGTGATTCCAGAATCTGTTTGGTGGATACCTTCGTTATATATATCCAACGATCACCGAACCAGGCAAGGTTTCTTGTTGTCGAATGTCCAATTGGGAATCAGGTACTGCATGGCGATGGAGTCGTCGCGGGCCCCGAGTCCCTTGGTCAGGTACAGCTCGTTCGCCTTCATGACGGCGTCCATGTCCAGTTCGATACCGAGTCCGCCTTTTTGCGGTACGGCCACATGGCCATTGACGATCTGCAGAGGATTCTTGGTCAGGTACTGGCCGTCCTGCCAGATCCAGTGGGTGTCGATGGCGGTGATGTTGCCCGGAGCCGCTGCGGCACAGTGGGTGAACATGGCCAGGGAAATATCGAAGTGGTTGTTGGAGTGGGATCCCCAGGTCAGACCCCATTCATGGCACATCTGGGCGACGCGGACGGAACCCTGCATGGTCCAGAAATGCGGGTCGGCCAGCGGAATGTCGACGGACTGCAGTTGAATGGTGTGGCCCATCTGGCGCCAGTCGGTGGCGATCATGTTGGTTGCGGTCGGCAGGCCGGTAGCACGGCGGAATTCGGCCATGACTTCACGTCCGGAATAACCGCCTTCGGCACCACAGGGGTCTTCTGCGTAGGCCAGGATGCCGTGCATGTCTTTGCACAGTTCGATAGCGTCCTTGAGCAGCCAGCCACCGTTGGGGTCGAGAGTGATGCGTGCTTCGGGAAAGCGGGCGGCCAGAGCTTTGATGGCCTCGATTTCCTCGGCACCGGACAGAACGCCGCCTTTCAGTTTGAAGTCGTTGAAGCCGTAACGCTTGTGGGCGGCTTCAGCCAGGCGGACGACGGCTTCCGGGGTCAGAGCCTCTTCATGGCGGACGCGGAACCAGTCATCCTCGGCATCAGGGTCTGAGAGATAGGGCAGATCGGTTTTGTTGCGGTCGCCGATGTAAAAGAGGTAGCCGAGCATTTCGACGCTGTCACGCTGCTGGCCCTCGCCGAGCAGGGCGGCCACAGGGACTTCGAGGAACTGGCCGAGGAGGTCGAGCAGGGCGGCCTCAAGAGCAGTCACGGCATGAATAGCGATTCGCAGGTCGAAGGTCTGCAGGCCGCGACCGGCGGAATCCCGGTCGGCGAACTGCTTGCGGACGCTGTTGAGGATGTTGTTGTAGGTGCCGACCGACTGGCCGACGACCAGCTCGCGGGCGTCCTCGAGGGTTTTGCGGATTCCTTCACCACCGGGAACCTCGCCGACCCCGGTGTGGCCGGCGTCGTCCTTGAGGATGACCAGGTTTCGGGTAAAGTAGGGACCGTGGGCGCCGCTCAGGTTGAGCAGCATGCTGTCGTGCCCGGCCACCGGAATGACCTGAAGTTCGGTAACGATTGGTGCGCCTGATTTTTTGATTGCGTTACTCAAGGATGCCTCCTGTGTGTGTTAAATTTGGGTCGGGTTGGTTATTGAGCTTATGTATTGATTCTTATTCATCATATGAAAGCAGATGCTAGCGCTATCATTTTCCTGTGTCAACATTTTTTTGGAGCCTCTTTCAGTGGGCGCGGGAAAATTCTTTGTAATAGATATATCGTGGCTAATAAATTTCAGTGAAACAGGACGTTGTGTCTTGCTGGGGTGATGCCGGAGATGAGCTGGCTGAATGTGCCTGGGTTCTTGACAGGTGGCTTTGGTATCGCTATCATGCAAGCGTCCTGCCAACAGCTTTCAATGTCGTTATTCTAAGGAAGAATAACAGAGTTTCGGGGGTTTATCAATTATGTCGCAACGTAAAAGTGGTTCCAGTCGGGCAACCGGAAGTGTCACCCTCGACGATGTCGCCAAGTTGGTTGGGGTATCCCCCATTACGGTTTCCCGGGCTTTGAACTATCCCGACAAGGTTGCCCCAAAGACTCTGGAAAAGATCAATCAGGCCATCGCCAGAACCGGCTATGTTCCCAACTTGCTGGCAGGCGGGCTTGCCTCTAAAAAAAGTCGTCTGATTGCCGCCATTGTCCCATCCATGGCCAACTCCGTCTATGCGGAAACGGTCAGGATTTTCAGTGAAACCCTCAGAGAGTCCGGCTACCAGGTTCTGCTCGGGGAATCGGGCCATCATGATTCCCGGGAGGAGTCCCTGGTCTCCGCCGTCCTCAGTCGCCGTCCCGACGGTATTTATCTGACCGGCATCAACCATTCTTTGACCTGCCGTCGCCTGTTGCTTTCAGCCAACGTCCCGGTGGTGGAGACCTGGGATCTGACCCCGACCCCCCTTGATATCGTCATCGGCTTTTCCCATCAGAAAATCGGGGCTGCTGTGGCGGAATATCTGTTGGAAAAAAACTATCGGCGCATCGCTATTGTTTCAGGTGACGACCACCGCGCCACGTTGCGCAAGGAGGCGTTCCTCTCACGACTGGAGCAGGCTGGCGTCCGGGCGGACGTCGCCCTGGTGACGCCGCCGACGAATTTCCGATTGGGGCGGGAGGGGATGGCGGACCTGCTTGATCGGGGTTTTCGCGATGGTGTCGTTTTCTGCAGTTCCGACACCCTGGCTCAGGGCGCGATGGCGGAGGTCCAGTCCCGGGGATTGCGCGTTCCGAAGGATATCGCCCTGATGGGCTTTGGCGATCAGCCCTATGCGGAATATATGTATCCGGCCCTGTCGACCGTCAAGTTCGATCGGAAGATGATCGGGCTGCGCGCGGCTGAGGCGCTCCTGGCCCGCATCAACGAAGAGCCGGTCGGCCAGGATGTTGTCGATGTCGGATTTTCGATTGTGGAACGGGAAACGACCTAGGTCGATTCCCGCTCGATGATTTTAAAGCCAACGTCAATGATTTTTTCGGGGATCGATTCGCCGTTGATTTTCGCCAGCAGAATGTCGGCGGCTTTCCGACCGATGGCTTTTCTGTCGAAATTGACGGTACTGAGTGCCGGCTTGGTGAAGGCGGACGCCTCCTGGTCGGCAAAGCCGATCACCGCCACGTCCTCCGGGACTCTCAGTCCCCGCGCTTTGGCTTCAATGATGACTCCCTGGGCCATAATGTCCGATGAGCAGGCAATGGCCCCCTTGCTGAACCCGTTTTCCAGCAGCGCTGCAAAGCCGTCCCGTCCTTTTTTGAGTCCGCTTGGCGCCATGACATCATGGCTCGGTATATTCGAGAAGCCATGGTGCCTCAGGGTCTCGAGATAGGCCTTTTTACGAAGCTGGCCCCTTTCGTCCAGACTCCAGAGACCGCCAAATTTCTTATGTCCTTTGGATATGAGATATTCAGCGACAGCCCTTCCGATTTGAATATGGGAAAAACCAACCAGCAGGTCCAGAGGGGTGGGCGTCAGGTCCCAGGTCTCCACCACCGGGATGTTGGCGGACATCAGCAGGCGGCGGCAGGCCGCCGTGTGCTGCGTGCCGATCAGAAAAATTCCATCCGGTTTGCGGCTCAGGAATGTCCTGACCAGGGTTTCTTCCAGTCCGTCATTGTAGTCAGTCTCTCCAAGTAGAACCTGGTAGCCCGAATCTCGCAGCCCGGCCGTAAAGTATTTGATGGTTTCCGCATAAACAAGGTTGGAGATTGAAGGGATGATGGCTCCGATCATGTGGCTGCGCCGGGTGGCAAGGGCGCCGGCCAGCAGGTTGGGGACGTAGCCGGTCCTGGCAATGGCCTGGTTGACCTTGTCGCGGGTCTTGGGGGCAACCTGTTCGGGATGGTTGAGAACTCGCGAAACCGTCGTCGGTGCCACCCCGGCCAGTCTGGCGACATCGCTCAGGGTCACGGTGCCTTGCTGTCCGGACGCCGCGTCCGGAAATGAGGCTGCCGGCAGGGTGCCTGCTGGGGTGCTTTTTTTTCTGGCCATGATCCTCCTCTTGTTTGCCGGGGTCGTCGGTTTCGCAACCTGTCATATCACTGAATTCGCCCTAAAATAAAGTGTTTTTCATTGTGGTGGATCAGGGCTTCGCGAGTTTGGCGAACGTTCTGTTTCTTTTTGGGTGTGGTCCTTGTCCTTCCCGCACGTCGATCCTGGCCCAATTCACGGCAGACGGTTCGTTCCGTAGGCTCAAAAAAAAGTGAAAAGATGTTATTGGGCTTATGTCTATATACGTCATTTAAAAAAGAAAAATCCAGCAATAAATGGTAAGGCTTTCTTTTTGATGGATCTTTTTTATTTATAGTTTCATATATATGAAAATTTTCTTTATGTGTTCTTAACATCTTGATTTAATGGAATAAAAATTTATTACCAGGTTTCTTTCCAAAAGTTCTGTGGTGGCCAAGAAAAGTGTTGACCTTGCAAAATGAAAGCGTTACCATTTCGAAAATTCTGAGAATAACACTGTTATCGGCTTTTATGGGGGTCCGTCTTTTGGGCTGGGCTGGAGGTATTTTCTCTAACACGCAAAGGAGTTGAGGTATGTTTGGACGGAAGCTATCGATCCTGTTAGTGGCAGTACTGATTGTCAGTGCGACAGCATTCACGGCGAGTGCGAAGACTTTGAAGGTTCAGACCAGTTATGGCGCCGGGGATTTTGCCCTTAAGCACATGCAGGATTGGGCTGAAAAACTGAAGGTGATGACCAATGGTGATCTGGCTATCGAATTGCTGCCGATTCGTGCCGTTGTTCCTCACAAGGAAACCCCTGAAGCCGTTGCCATGGGCGTTCTGGATGGTGACTTCACCGCCATCAGTTATTTTGCCGGCCGTGACCGCTCCTTTGCCCTGATCGGTGATCTGACCGCCGGTTATGACACTCCGGATCAGCTGCAGACTTTCTGTATGAATGGCGGCGGTAAAGAAGTTCTGCAGAAAATGTGGGACAAGACTCTGCCGGGCATCCACGTGGTCGGTTGTGGCGCCTATTCACGTGAGGCTCTGGTCGCCAAGGTGCCGATCAAGGGGCTTGCCGATCTGAAGGGAATCAAGATCCGCGCTCCCGAAGGTCTCGCTTCCGAGGTCTTCAAGCGGGCCGGCGCCGCACCGGTTGCCATCCCCGGGTCGGAAATCTACACGGCCCTGGAAAAAGGCGTTGTTGATGCCGCCGATTCTTCCGCCTACATCAATAACGATGCGCGCGGTATGCACAAAGTTGCCAAATACCCCCTCTATCCGGGTATTCACTCCATGCCTGCCATGCAGTTCACCATTGGCCAGCGGGTCTGGGACAAGCTGACCGACGCCGAAAAAGCCGCAATCGAAACCTGGTTCCTGGCCTGCCGGACCGACCTGCGCCGGATGACCGATATCAAGGATAAAGAGATCGTCGCCCGTGACCGTGCCAAAGGCGAGCTGACCATCATCGACTGGCCGCAGGCTGACCGCGACGCCTTCCGTAAAATCGCTGTCGGGGCCTGGGAAGACTACGCCAAGGCATCGCCTCTGGCCAAAGAGGCCTACGATGCACATATCAAGTTCATGAAAGAAACTGGTCTGCTGAAGTAAGGACGGAAAATTGGGCCGCTGCCAGGACGTGACCTTGGCAGCGGCCTTTTTTTAACGGAAACGTGAACGGGTGTCGTTGTTCGTGACGTTTCCAGGAGCTGTTCCAGTAGCTGGAATTTGGTGATTAGAAAAGGATACACCCTCATGTCAAATTCAAGAATAGATATCGAAGCCACCGATATCGAAATCGCGGCCCAGGATCCACTGCATGAATACGAGGCCGAAGCGCGTATCGATCGGTCGCAATATACCCTGCTCGACCATGTGAGCCATTTCACCGGGCTGGCGGTCGCCCAGCTCTACCTGGTGGTGGCCGCGGTCACCCTCTACGAAGTGGTGATGCGCTACTTCTTTCACGCGCCGACCGCCTGGGCCTTCGAGATGGTCATGGTCATGTGCGCCACCGCCTGGACCATCTCCAGCGGCTACGTCACCCTGAAAAAACGCCATATCGGGATCACCGTCATTCACAACCTGGCCTCCAGCCAGAATAAGTGGAAACTCGACCTGTTTGCCATGGTGGTCGGTATCGTCGCCCTCTACCTGCTGCTCACCGACGCCGCGATCCGCGCCTACGACGCCATCGCGTCCGTGGAACGGACCGGGAGTGCCTTCAACTCCCCCATGCCGCTTATTCTGAAAAGCCTGCTGATGGTCGGCGGGTTCCTGTACCTGGCCCAGCTGACCCTGAACCTGTATCGCCACTTCAAGTCGCCGGTGTGCAAATGGGCCGTCAAGATCGTCGCCCTGTACATGGTCTTCTATTTTGTCATGGCGCTGCTGGCCCATGTCTTCGGCACCGGCAGCGTGTTCGGCACGGTCAGCGGGTTCTTCAGCGCCATCGGCGAAACCCTCGATCCCAGTGGCGCCCTCGATCTGCGCTCTTACGGTCTGGGCACCATTTCCCTGATCATGGTGATCATGCTGGTCGGACTGATGATGACCGGGATGCCCCTGGGGATCGTCACCCTGTTCACCTCGGTGGTCATGGCCATCTGCTTCTTCGGGCCGCGCGGCCTGTTCCTGGTCTCCACCAACACCGCCGGCCTGCTCGAGCATTACACCCTGGTCGCCATCCCCCTGTTCGTGCTCATGGCCTCCATTCTCGAACGGGCCGGGATCGCGGAAGACCTGTTCGACGCCATGTCCATCTTCTCCGGGAATATCCGTGGCGGGGTCGCCATCCAGACCGTAATCGTCTCCGTGATTCTGGCCGCCATGTCCGGGGTTATGGGCGGGGAGATCGTCATGCTCGGCCTGGTGGCCCTGCCGCAGCTGTTCCGCCTGGGCTATGACCGGAAACTGAGTATCGGTCTGATCTGCGCCTCCGGGGCCCTGGCGACCCTGATCCCGCCGTCGATCATCATGATCGTCTACGGGCTGTCCGCCGAGGTCAGCATCAGCGACCTGTTCATGGCGGGGGCGGTTCCCGGGGTCATGCTGGCGCTCTTCTACGCCCTGTATGTCCTGGCCCGGGTCAACCTGAATCATTCCATGGCGCCGACGGCCGCCGAGGTTGCGGCAAAGAAAGGGACCGACAACCGCCTGTCCAAAGCGCGCATGCATGCCGTGCTGCTCTGTATCATCCTGATTTTCTGCGTCATGGGGTCCATCTATGCCGGGATCGCCTCGGTGACCGAAGCCGCCGCCGTCGGTGTCCTCGGGGCCATGTTCGTCGCCGCCGTGCGCCACGAGTTCAAGTGGGCCCTGCTGCAGGAGGCCCTGACCGGAACCATGACCACCGTCGGCACCATCATCTGGCTGGTGATCGGCGCCGTGTCCTTCGTGGGCATCTTCAACCTGGTGGGTGGCGGAGAGTTCATGCGCTCCCTGTTCCTGAATCTCGGGTTGCCGCCGATCGGGGTCGTCCTGGCGATGATGGGGATTCTGGTGATTCTGGGAACCTTCATGGAGTGGATCGCCATCGTTCTGATCACCGTGCCGGTGTTCGCCCCGGTCGTCATGTCCCTGGCTCCGGAGCTGGGGCTGACGGTCGACCAGGCCAAGATCTGGTTCGGGGTTCTGTTCGTCATGAATATCCAGATCTACTTCCTGTCGCCGCCCTTCGGCCCGGCCTGTTTCTGGCTGAAGTCGGTGGCTCCGGACGACGTCAGTCTGCAGGAGATCTTCATGTCGGTGCTGCCGTTCATCGTGCTGCAGGTGATCGGGCTGACCCTGGTGCTGTTCTTCCCGCAGGTCGCCTTGTGGTTGCCGGAAGTTCTGAACGGCTAGTTTTACAGGAGTGAAACGTTATGATTGGAAAAGACAGTCAAGAAGAGTTGGAGGCCTACCGCCCCTGGTCGTACATCGCCGGGTTGCTGCTGGCGGTCGCCCTGTTCGTGCTCATGTTTGCTTTGGCAGACGGCTTCTGATATGAAAATTTCGGGCAGGCTGATGCCTGCCCGTTTTCAACTCCCGGCAGGCACTGGTTGGTCTGATCGTGGAGTTGGCTCAACAGCTGTTCCTGTAGTTTCCGGAGAGGTTTGTCGGTCGACTCTAGGTATCTTTTGCGAAATAGTGTAAACTAGGCGCAAATCTCAAAGGTGATATTTTAATACAGGAGAGAAAGTAATGAAAATTGGATTTATCGGATTGGGAATCATGGGGAAACCCATGTGTAAAAACCTGATCAAGGCCGGCTACAGCCTGGTTGTCATGGATCTTGATGTCGACAAGACCGATGAACTGGTCGGAATGGGGGCGAAAGTTGTCATGAGCCCCAAGGCCGTTGCGGAAGCCGCAGACATCATTATCATCGTGTTGCGTAACTCACCGGACGTTGAAGAGGTCGCTCTGGGGACAGACGGCATCATTGATGGCGTCAGACCCGGCAGCATCGTTATCGATATGAGCTCCATCGCCCCTGCTTCCACCAAAAAGGTGGCTGTCGAACTGGCCAAAAAAGATGTTGAAATGCTTGACGCGCCGGTCAGCGGCGGAGAGCTGAAAGCTGTCGACGGGACCTTGTCCATCATGGTCGGTGGCAAGAAGGACGTGTTCGACAAATGTACCCCTATTTTGAACACGATGGGCGGTACGGTTGTCCATATCGGTGAGCTTGGGTCCGGGAATATTGCGAAACTGGCCAACCAGATTATCGTCGCTCTCAATATCACCGCCATGTCCGAGGCTTTAACCCTGGCGACCAAAGCGGGCGTTGAGCCCGAACTTGTCTACCAGGCTATTCGTGGCGGGTTGGCGGGAAGTGCGGTTCTCGATGCCAAGGCCCCCTTGGTTATGGAGCGGAATTTCGAGCCGGGCTTGCGGATTTTTCATCATATGAAGGATCTCAAGAACGTCCTGAAAACCTCTCATGAGGTTGGTGCTCCACTGCCTCTCACCGCTTCGGCACTTGAAATCATGCAGGCGATGAAGGTTGAGGGGATGGATCACCTTGATCATGGCGCGCTGATCCGTTACTACGAAAAATTGGCCAAGGTTGAAGTAACGCGAAAAAAATAATCTATTTCCGGCTTCCTTGTCTTTTACCGAAGGCGGGGAGGCCGGACCAGCCAGTACCGAACAGATCATACCTTAAAGCGTCTTCGCTTTATCGGCCGGGAGCTGTTGAGTGCTGATAGATGCGGAGATTTCTCAACGATCAGATGAGAACCGACTGATACGTTCCGATATTTTTCTGACAGGCCTGCATTGCGCCAGCTTGAGGCGTGCTGCTGAGCCCGGCAAACACCAAAGGTATATATTAAAGAGTGTCGCATCGAAAGACGGTGTATAGGACGGGTACACCTTTTCTCTCGAGAGTGACAACGGAGGACGAAAGACATGACACAAATGTATGGAACGCC
The DNA here is from genome assembly GCA_963677135.2 of Geopsychrobacteraceae bacterium. GTDB lineage: Bacteria > Desulfobacterota > Desulfuromonadia > Desulfuromonadales > Geopsychrobacteraceae > Seleniibacterium. The sequence continues at coordinate 135,533 of CAXXLS010000012.1, forward strand.
GGTCGTTACGGATATGAAGGTTATTCCCGTCGCCGGATATGACAGCATGACCCTGACCTTAAGTGGCGCGCACTCGGCCATCTTTACCCGGAACCTGGTCATTCTTACCGATAACAGTGGCAACACCGGAGTCGGCGAAGTTCACGGCGGCGAAGAGATCCGCAAATCACTGGAGGCCAGCATTCCGTTCGTGGTCGGCAGCCAGATCGGAGCCTATCGCCAGACCATTCAGAAGATTCAGAATGCCCGGACCGGAAAACTGTCCGATGAAGAGGCCGACGGCCTGCAGAAACTGTCCCTGAAGAACCTGCAGTTTGTTGTCCAGTCCGAGACCGCGGTCGAATCGGCGCTGCTTGACCTGCTGGGGAAATTCACCAACCAGCCGGTTGCCGCCCTGCTCGGCAACGGCCTCCAGCGCAAGGCCGTGACCATCCTCGGTTACCTGTTCTACATCGCCGACAAAAGCAAAGCCGATCAACCGTACATCTCCGAAAGCGACAGCAGCAACCCGTGGTTCAAGCGTCGCCGTGAAGTGGCCATGGATGCCGCGGCGATCGTCGAGCTCGCCCAGGCGTCGAAAGAGCATTACGGCTTCAAGGATTTCAAGCTGAAGGCCGGGGTTCTGGAAGGGGAGAAGGAGATCCTGGCCTGCCAGGAGCTGAAAAAACATTTTCCCGATGCGCGGATCAATATCGATCCCAACGGGGCCTGGTACCTGGAAGAAGCCATCGAGCTGTGTAAAGACCAGCACCATGTCCTGACCTATGTCGAAGACCCCTGTGGACCTGAGGCCGGGTTCTCTGGCCGTGAGATCATGGCGGAATTCAAGGACGCCACCGGATTCCAGTTGGCGACCAACATGATCGCCACCAACTGGCGGCAGTTCAATCACGCCGTCAAGCTCAAGGCGGTCGATATCCCGCTGGCCGATCCCCACTTCTGGACCATGGAAGGGTCGGTCCGGGTTGCCCAGCTGTGTCACGACTGGGGCATGACCTGGGGCTCCCACTCCAATAACCACTTTGACATTTCCCTTGCCATCTTCACCCATGTCGCCGCCGCGGCACCGGGTGAGATCACGGCGATGGATACCCACTGGATCTGGCAGGAAGGACAGCACCTGAGCAAGGAGCCGCTGGTGATCAAGGACGGTCAGATCGCCATCCCTGACGCACCGGGTCTTGGTATCGAAATCGATATGGACAAGGTGATGAAGGCCAACGAGCTTTACAACAGCCTCAAGTTCAAGGGGCGTGACGATTCCATCGCCATGCAGTACCTGATCCCGGGCTGGACGTTCGACAGCAAGAAACCGTGTATGGTGCGCTAGGACGCCTTTGTGAGGTGATCCCGGGAACGCCGCAAGGAAAAAGCCTCTCCGACCGTCTGTCGGGGAGGCTTTTTTTGTTGATTCAAGAGGTATGTTCGAAAACCAGAGTTTAATGATAGGCGGTTTTCGGCCTGGAAGCCGATATCTTCTTAGCATGGCGGGCAGGGCTGCCGGAATGGCTCAGGAACCCTTCCTGGCTGCTAAGACGATTGATCTCGATGATCAGACAGTCTGTCTCTCCACGATATTGAAACCCACATCGATAATCTTCTCCGCGACGGGAATCCCCTGGATCCTGGCCAGTACCAGCTCCGCCGCTTTCTCGCCAATAAGGTGCCGGTCGAAACTCACGGTGGTCAGCGCGGGGTGGGAGGCTGCTGCGTAAGGCTGATCACCGAACCCCATGACGGCAATTTGCTCAGGAATCCTGATGCCTCGAAATTGGGATTCAATCAGGACTCCCTGGGCTAAGGCGTCGGAACTGCAGACGACAACCCCCTGTCTGAACCCGCTATCGAGCAGGGCGGAAAAACTCTCACGGCCAAGCTGCGGAGTCGTGGGAGGGGCGACTGTCAGGTTTGCATCACAGCAGGTTCCTGCCATGCCGGCAAGGGTCCGTAATAAGGACTGATGGCGGATTTGCGCCCGCTCGTCAGAAGCGAAAATCGTGGCAAAGTTTCGATATCCCTTGCCATACAGATAATGGGCAATGGTCTGTCCGACCTGTTCATAGGAAAACCCGACCACGGAGTCGATGGGGTTGGGCGTCATGCCCCAGGTTTCGACCACGGGTGTTTTGGTGGCCATCAAGAGCTGCTTGCAGCGATTGGAATGGTTGGTTCCGAACAGCAGAACTCCGTCCGGTTTTCGGCTCAGGACGGTTTCAAGAAGTTCTTCTTCCTGGTCGAGGTCATTGTCATGTTCCCCGAGAATGACCTGATAATTGGATCTCCTCAACGTTTTGCTGAACGCCCTGATGGTCTCGGCGTAGTCAAGGTTGGCAATCGTCGGAATCAAGGCGGCAATGAGTCTGGTCCCTTTGCGGGATAATGCAACAGCCAGCAGATTTGGGACGAATCCCGTTATCGAGATGGCGTGATTGATCCTTTCAAGGGTTTCGGGCGCGACCTTGTCGGGATGGTTGATGGCACGTGACACGGTTGTCGGAGCGACACCGGCCAGTCGCGCAATGTCTCTCACTGTGACGCTTTTTTCTTTGGATGCCGCTTCCTTGTCGGCATGCCCCTTCTTCTTATTCACGATTGCCCATTTCTTTTCAGCGGAAAACCAGATTGTCCAAATACCACGATGCCAGGTCTCTTGATTTGTCAGCGAGAGAGCTGCATGAGAACTCAAGTGTCAGGGGACTTCCAGGACACAGAGGCGAATGGTTTTCTGTCCAGCCTGGCTGTCGCAGGAAGATCCTCTCTTTGGTCTAAGGTTAATCAATTGACGAGCAAATGTAAAATAAATTTCATCTCTATGGTACCCGTGCCACAAAGACTTTTTTTATTTTGGGTTTGACTTTAATTGAAAATAATGTGAAACCACAATCATGTTTTATAAACCTTTAAAAATCAGACAGATAGAGACTATAAATGCTTAAAGGCAAGCAGGAGGCAGCAATAAAAAATGATTGACATGGATTGATGGTACCGGTACCATCCGCCGCATTGAGAACACGGTTACCGGTGGCAGGCTGAAAATGTATCAAGGAAGAGCCAGGCACTTTTCGGCTGCTGGTAACTGGTATTTTTTCGTTAACTTATTGAAGTGGGTGATCTCATGAGCGAGTCAGGAAAGTTGAGTTTTTTCTCTAGGTATTCAGAGTTTCTGTTGGGTCTGTCTATTTTTATTTTTGCATTATTCTATTTTATTCTCACCAAGGATCTCCCCCAGAGAATGGCTTCTCGGTCAACATTTGTTGATGCTAAATTTCTTCCCTACATACTCTCTTTTGTCATGATGATTCTTTCCTCATTTCAAATGTATTATGGAATTTTAAAATCAAAAAAAATAAGTGAGTGTGAAAAGTCAAAATCTTCTGATGACTATATTTCTGTCATAAAGATATCTCTCCTTATCATAATATATGTTTCAATTCTGAAAAGTGTCGGCTTCCTTGTGTCAAGTTTTTTATGTCTTTTTTTCTCATTTATTATTTTAGAGCCAGAATCTGAAGATTATAAAAACAAAAAAAATAAATACTATATTTACGCTTTTATCGCGTTGGTATCTTCATCGTTAATCTATTTTCTTTTCAGGTATGGCCTTGATCTTATGCTTCCTGAAGGCATCCTTAGCTATTTTTTGAGGTAAGAATATTATGTTTGATATTTTTCAATCGGGCGTATTTGACTTTCAATCACTACTGTTAATGTTCTTTGCCGTAGGTATAGGGATTGTTTTCGGAGCTGTTCCTGGCCTGACAACCGTTATGGCGGTTGCTCTGGTATTGCCGATTACATATGGCATGGATCCGGCCCTCGGCCTGTCGATTCTGATGGCGCTTTACATCGGAGGCACCTCGGGGGCTCTCATTTCCGCAATTCTTCTGAAAATTCCGGGAACTCCAAGTTCGGTCGCGACCTGTTTCGATGGCCACCCCCTCGTGGCCAAGGGGTTGGGGGCAAAAGCCTTGGGCGTCGGGATCGTTTTTAGCTTCCTGGGCACGGTTTTCAGTATCGGCGCCCTGACCTTTATCGCTCCATTGCTCGCGTCCGTTGCTATTAAGTTCGGACCCCATGAGTATTTTTCCATTGTCCTCTTCTCCTTGACCCTTATCGCATCGCTGTCGGCCGGCTCGATGGTGAAGGGCTTGTTCTCCGGTGTCTTCGGTCTTGTCTTTGCGACGGTTGGCATCGCCCCCGTCGATGCTGTCGTGCGTTATACCTTCGGGACCAACGAATTGAAGAGCGGGTTCAATACTCTGACCGTTCTGATCGGCTTGTTTGCTATCTCCGAGGTCCTCAAGACGGCCCAGGAAAACAGACGCTCCGGTCATCTGGAGATCGCTCAGGTCAGCATGAAAAAGATCAAGGGGTTCGGTTTCTCCTGGCGGGAGCTCAAAGAGCAGGGACCAAACGGTATTTTCTGTGCCCTGATCGGTTTGGCGATCGGGATTTTGCCCGGAATCGGTGCCGGCACTTCAAACCTGGTGGCCTATTCCATGTCTAAAAAGTTCAGTAAGAAGAAGGATCTCTACGGGACCGGGATTATCGACGGCATCGTCGCGTCCGAAACCTCCAACAATGCCGGCATCGGTGGTGCGCTCATTCCGCTTATGACCCTGGGTATTCCTGGTGATGCGGTGACCGCGATTCTTCTCGGCGGTTTCATGATCCATGGAATTCAGCCCGGCCCTCTGCTGTTTATCGGCAATCCGCAACTGGTGCATACCATCTTTATCAGTATGCTGATCTCCGCCTTCATGATGCTGTTCCTTGAATTCTACGGACTGAGGATTTTTACCCGGCTGCTCAATGTTCCCAAGCATATCCTGATTCCGATTATTTTTATCCTGTGCGTCGTCGGTGCCTTCGGCATCAACAGCCGGGTATTCGACGTCTGGACCATTCTGGTTTTCGGCCTGGTCGGGTATGTCTTCTACCGTTTCAAAATCCCCAACGCGCCGTTTGTCATGGGTTATATTCTCGGCCCGATGGCAGAAACCAATTTCCGGCGGGGGCTGATGCTGTCCCGTGGCAATGCCATGGAGTTTATTACCCAGCCGATTTCCGGCGTTTTTCTTCTGATTACGGTCATCTCTGTCGCCTGGGTCGCCTTTTCGACGGTGAAAGCCAGTGCCGAACATAAGAAACAGGAAAAATATCGTGAAGCTGCAAACAATGGCTGATTTCTGACGATCTCGCTGGGAATCAATAATCGGAGTTTCATCTACCAAAGGAGAAAAAGGAATGTTCAAAAGAATCACGTTGTTGATGGTATGTTTGCTTTGTTACGGAACCTTGGTGTTCGGTGCCGACCAGTATAAATGGCCGGTTCGCAATATCGAACTGATCGTTCCTGCCAGCGCCGGTGGGGATACCGACTTCAATGCCCGGGTTATGGCAAAATACTTCAACAAATTGACCGGCGTGTCGATGATTATCACCAACATGACCGGTGGCGGCGGTACCATCGGCGTCTCCCACGTCAAAGATTCCAAACCCGATGGCAGCGTCATGTTCTTCGGCCACACCGGTCAGATGATCGTGACCCAGGTTTCCGGTCTCGCCGATTACACTCTGGCCGATTTCGAACTGTGCTGTATCCCTGCTGTTGAAAAAAGTTCAGTTCTGGTTGTGCGCAAATCCCTGGGCGTAAACACGCTGAAGGAGCTCCTGGACTACTCCCAGAAAGAACGTGTCATCTTCGCTTCTGAACTGGGCGGCTACTCAAACATCCAGGCCCTGGTTATTGAAAAAGAAACCGGCATCAAGTTCGATATCGTTGATATCGGGTCTTCTGCTGAAAAAGTCACCAATATCCTTGGCGGCCGGGTTGATGCCGCGGTTCTGTCCTACGGCGCCGTTGCCGACTACATCAAAACCGGCGCCATGGTCGCCCTGGCCCAGACCGGCGGCGTGCGCAATGAACTCATCAAGGTCGACATTCCGACCTTTACTGAAGGCGGGTTCAACTTTGCTATGGAGAGACAATTCATCGCCGCCTTTCCGAAAGGGACTGACAGCGAATTTGTGAAGCAGGTCGGCCTGGCCATGAAAAAAGTGACCGAAATGCCTGAATACGCAAAAGAACTCGAAAATACCTACAAGCAACCGGTGACCTTCTACGGTCCCGAGGACGCTGCCGTGGTTCTGGATAAAGTCTATAATGATTTTATGAGCTTCAAGTCCCTGATGCAGTAATTAACCTGACGCCGCCCTCCTGACCACGGGAGGGCGGTGGATATCTCCCTGGGGGAGTTTTGTAAAAGGATAGAGGTTATTATGAGTGGCATCGTTTCTGAGCTTCTCCGGGATGTTCCCATTCCCAAGATGTTTCGTGTCAAGCAGCAGCTCAACAAAGAACAGATTCCGGTCGCCGATATTCCCGACGTCATCTTCAAGGAGCTCGATGCGGTCGAATTTTCCGGGAAAATCAAGCCGGGTATGAGAATCGCGATTACCGCGGGCAGTCGCGGAGTCGACAACGTTGCCCTGATCACGAAGTCTCTGGCCGACTATGTCAAATCCCGGGGGGGCGAGCCTTTCGTCGTCCCGGCCATGGGCAGTCACGGAGGCGCTTCAGCGGAAGGGCAAAGAGCGATTCTTCATGGGTATGGCGTCACCGAAGACTATATCGGATGCCCGATTCTTTCGTCCATGGAAACCGTCTGTATCGGTCAGACCGACGATGGCCGTGATGTCCATATTGACCGCAATGCTGCCGAGGCCGACGGCATTATCGTTTCCTGCCGGGTGAAACCTCATACCGGGTTTCGCGGACCTTATGAAAGCGGCATCATGAAAATGATGGCCATCGGTCTGGGCAAGCAGTACGGGGCTGAGTGCTGTCATAATGAAGGTTTTAAAAATATGGGGGAGAACGTTCCCCGTTTCGGCAAGGCGATTATCAAGCATGCCAATATCCTGTTCGCCACGGCAATGATTGAAAATGCCTTTGATAAGACCATGAAGATCGCCATGGTCGATGCGCCCGACATCGCCGAGACCGAACCGCGGTTGCTCAAGGAAGCCTATGCGGCGATGGGCAAGATTATCGTTGGCGAGTGTGATGTCCTGATCGTCGATGAAATCGGCAAGAATATCAGCGGTGCCGGCATGGATCCCAATATAACCGGGACCTTTATTACTCCTTACGCCAGCGGCGGGCTGAAGTGGCAGCGAATTGCCCTGCTCGATCTGACCGACGAGTCCTGTGGTAACGCCATTGGCATTGGGCCGGCGACCTCGATTACCAGGAAGCTGTTTGACAAAATGGATCTCAATTCCATGTATGCCAATGGCATCACCAGCACCGTCCTGGGGAATTCGAAGATTCCGGCAATCATGGACACCGACAAGGAGGCCATCCAGATCTGTCTGAGGACCTGTACCGGTGTTGACCACTCAAAATTGAAAGTCGTGCGGATCATCAATACCCTTGAGATCGAACATATCCTGCTGTCGGAAGCTTATCTCGAGGAGGTGGATCGCTATCCCGACCTGATCGTCGAATCTGACCCGCAGGAGATGGTTTTTGATGACAACGGCGAACTCGTTTCGGGGATTTTCTAGGTCGGCCGGTTTTGTTCACGATCTCAGAAGTTGTTGCGGCTTTGCTGCTGTGACTCGCAGCAACGGAAAATTCGCCACGGGTCGCCTGGGGGATTTCTCCACGCCGCCCGGGGCTTCATCATAGATCGCCAGGCACAGAGTGTCTGTGTCTGGCGCAGATGGTATTCAGCAATCGGGCTTGATCTGGATGAAGGATACGGCCGAGGCGGCCGTCTGTTTGAAGCTTAACCTGTTGTCAAGATATTGCATGCAAGTCAGTAACGCCCTCTTCGCGCCTGCCTGACTGAACACTCATGCCGGGGAGAGTCACCAAGGTGGTCTGTCCCCCATTTGCTATCACGTTTCGTGAGAGAACTATCGATAAAAGGACGAAAGACATGACACAAATGTATGGAACGCCGGTCGTTACGGATATGAAGGTTATTCCCGTCGCCGGATATGACAGCATGACCCTGACCTTAAGTGGCGCGCACTCGGCCATCTTTACCCGGAACCTGGTCATTCTTACCGATAACAGTGGCAACACCGGAGTCGGCGAAGTTCACGGCGGCGAAGAGATCCGCAAATCGCTGGAGGCCAGCATTCCGTTCGTGGTCGGCAGCCAGATCGGAGCCTATCGCCAGACCATTCAGAAGATTCAGAATGCCCGGACCGGAAAACTGTCCGATGAAGAGGCCGACGGCCTGCAGAAACTGTCCCTGAAGAACCTGCAGTTTGTTGTCCAGTCCGAGACCGCGGTCGAATCGGCGCTGCTTGACCTGCTGGGGAAATTCACCAACCAGCCGGTTGCCGCCCTGCTCGGCAACGGCCTCCAGCGCAAGGCCGTGACCATCCTCGGTTACCTGTTCTACATCGCCGACAAAAGCAAAGCCGATCAACCGTACATCTCCGAAAGCGACAGCAGCAACCCGTGGTTCAAGCGTCGCCGTGAAGTGGCCATGGATGCCGCGGCGATCGTCGAGCTCGCCCAGGCGTCGAAAGAGCATTACGGCTTCAAGGATTTCAAGCTGAAGGCCGGGGTTCTGGAAGGGGAGAAGGAGATCCTGGCCTGCCAGGAGCTGAAAAAACATTTTCCCGATGCGCGGATCAATATCGATCCCAACGGGGCCTGGTACCTGGAAGAAGCCATCGAGCTGTGTAAAGACCAGCACCATGTCCTGACCTATGTCGAAGACCCCTGTGGACCTGAGGCCGGGTTCTCTGGCCGTGAGATCATGGCGGAATTCAAGGACGCCACCGGATTCCAGTTGGCGACCAACATGATCGCCACCAACTGGCGGCAGTTCAATCACGCCGTCAAGCTCAAGGCGGTCGATATCCCGCTGGCCGATCCCCACTTCTGGACCATGGAAGGGTCGGTCCGGGTTGCCCAGCTGTGTCACGACTGGGGCATGACCTGGGGCTCCCACTCCAATAACCACTTTGACATTTCCCTTGCCATCTTCACCCATGTCGCCGCCGCGGCACCGGGTGAGATCACGGCGATGGATACCCACTGGATCTGGCAGGAAGGACAGCACCTGAGCAAGGAGCCGCTGGTGATCAAGGACGGTCAGATCGCCATCCCTGACGCACCGGGTCTTGGTATCGAAATCGATATGGACAAGGTGATGAAGGCCAACGAGCTTTACAACAGCCTCAAGTTCAAGGGGCGTGACGATTCCATCGCCATGCAGTACCTGATCCCGGGCTGGACGTTCGACAGCAAGAAACCGTGTATGGTGCGCTAGGACGCCTTTGTGAGGTGATCCCGGGAACGCCGCAAGGAAAAAGCCTCTCCGACCGTCTGTTGGGGAGGCTTTTTTTTGTCCGATGGGGCGTGGAGCATATCATGCGGACACACCTGGCCAGGGCGATGTGAGCGACTGAAGGCGCGCAGTTGCCGAACCCTGCCGTCAGATATTTTCTTCATTGAGAAGAACCCGGGAAATCTGTAATATGCAGGTTCGGATTTGATTTGCAATAACAAGAAATTTTTCACGGAGGTGTCATGTCGGTAAACAAAGTCATTCTGGTCGGAAATCTCGGGAAGGACCCTGAATTGCGATATACCCCATCCGGGGCGGCGGTCGCCACTTTTTCTCTGGCAACGACCGAACGGTATAAGGATCGCGACGGCAATCGCCAGGAGAAAACAGAGTGGCACAACATCGTCGCCTGGCGGCAGCTTGCCGAAATTTGTGGAAAATATCTTCACAAGGGACGCCAGGTTTATATCGAGGGTCGGATTCAGACACGTTCCTACGATGATCGTGACGGCAACAAGCGCTATATCACCGAGATCGTTGCCGACCAGATGCAGATGCTCGGTAACCGCGACGACAGCCAGGGGGGCGGATATGGTGGCGGCCAGAATTATCAGGGAGGCGGTTCGGGATATTCTCAAGGCGCCTCAGCCGGAGGTCAGGGCGGTGGAAAAAGCTCGGCCGGCAGTTATGGTGCCCCTGATTCCAATGATTTTGATGATCCGGTGTTCAATCCGGATGACGAAATTCCTTTCTAAATTCTGATAATTCAGTAATCGCGGAAATAAACATAAAATCCCCAGTCATTTCAAATGATTGGGGATTTTATGTTGAAGAAGATTTTAATGTCAGGCGTCAGATTTATTATCTATATTTGGTTGAAATAAAAGACTCTGTTAGGGAATGAAGTTGATCTTGCAAAGCCCAGCCGAGTGTTCTCAGGAGCATGGTGCAGATCCTCGTCACATGTGCATGGCTATTGAGAATCTGCACAAGTGTGGCAGGCAGTAGATGGATTGTCGGTTCTCATAACTTACAAGGATAAATACCCTTATTATTGTCATAGCCCCATACCTGATTCCTTTGCCGAAACCTCATAATTTTCAAGGTTTGAAATGCGCCTCTCAATTTGTAGGCCCCATCTTCTTTCGGGCAATCACACTGCTGTCTCACAGTTTGATCAATAAATAGAAGGCTTGGAAACTCACTTGTGGTATACTCAGTTCGCCAAAACACAAGTAACTACAAGGAGTTCCAAGCCATGGCACATTGTAGCACTGTTCTTTCTCAAATAGTACGAATTTTCCCGAGACATGAATTTCAGCACCTCGCCAACAAGCATCACGAGGGACAGAAATTCCGCTCGTTTTCCCGTTGGTCTCAGTTTGTCGCCATGTTGACCGCGCAGCTGTCCGCGCGGAGCAGCCTGCGTGACGTGGTCGATAATCTCGGCGTTCAGGGTGGCAAGCTCTACCACCTCGGCATCAAGGCGTTTAGCCGGGCGACACTGGCGCGCTGCAATGAAAAACAGCCGCACACGCTCTATGAAGAGCTTTTCAAGCGTCTCCTTGGGCGTTGCCAGGGCATGGCGCCACGCAACAAGAAATTCAAGCTCGATGGCAAGGTCTGCCTGCTGGATGCCTCGCTGGTTGAGCTCTCTCTTTCGCTCTTCCCCTGGGCCAGGTACCAGAAGACCAAGGGCGCAGCCAAGTTGCATATCGGCCTCGATGCCGATGGCTACCTGCCAGCCTTTGTCGATCTCACCCGGGGCAACGAGCATGAGATCAATCGGGCCAGAGAGCTCGAACTGACGAAAGGTTCCTACGTCGTTTTCGACCGTGGCTATATCGACTACAGCTGGTATCAGGAACTCACGGAAGACGGAGTCTTCTTCGTCAGTCGCCTGAAAAGCAATGCCATCGTGACACCGGGCCGTAAGCGCCGTGGCCGCAAAAGTCCAGGCGTAATCGAGGACCGGGAGATTCGCTTGGGCAAACTGCCCGAAACCTTTCGGCTGGTCACTTACCTGGATCAGGAGACCGGCGTCACCTACCAGTTCGTGACCAATTCCCTCGATATCCCAGCCCAAACGGTGGCCGATCTTTACAAAGAGCGCTGGCAGATCGAGCTCTTCTTCAAGTGGATCAAGCAGAACCTGCGCGTGAAGAGCTTTCTCGGCACCTCGATGAACGCGGTCAAGACCCAGCTCTGGATCGCGCTATGCGCCTACCTGGTGCTCTCGTTTCTGAAGTTCCAGTCGAAAATCGGAGCTTCGTTGCAGTGTATGCTGCGGATATTGCAACTCAATTTATTTGAACGGCGCGATTTGATGGGCCTATTTCGGCCGCCAGACCGCACAAATAAACATGAAATCAAACAGTTAGCTCTGCTTTGAAACTATGAGACAGCAGTGGGGCAATCAAATGTCTTGAAGGTCTTGCTAAATGTTAAAAGAAAGGTAACCTTTACTCTGAGGGCAGTATCTATGACCGAAGCAATCTCCCCACAATAATCAAAATCCCAATTTCCTTTGGAGGCTTAAATGAAAAAACATTTTCTCGTTATTTTCGGTTTTTTGCTGGTTTGGGGTGTGGTGGGTTGTGCACCTGTCATGCAGCCGCCATTAGAACCCCTTGCTTCCGATGCGATGCGGACCAAAGGAGGAAAGTACCTGCCTAAAGTCGAGAATTTTCAAGTGATCATTGATTCTTCGTTCAGCATGAACGAAGACGGTAAGAATGATTTTCTGGCGGCCAGGGATATTGTGCGCCGTATGAATCAACGTATTCCTGGTGATCTGAATTATGCCGGGGGATTGCGAAGCCTCGGCCATGAAAGTCACCAGTCGCCCAATCCAACTGATTTGCTGTATGGAATGACCACTTACCAGAAAGCCAAGTTCCATGAGGCTCTAGGCAAGATTCATTATGTCGGCGGGGCCACTCCCATGGCAGAAGCTATCAAGTCCGCGGGGCAGGACCTGAAGGGTCTTTCAGGAAAATCAGCTCTTATCATTGTCAGTGATGGGCTAGACATGGCAGATGCTCCGGCTGCTGCCAAACAAGTGAAAGCTATGTTGGGGGAGAATCTCTGCATCTATACAATTGCCGTGGGCCAAGAGAGAAATGGTACCGGTATTGATATGATGAAGCAACTTGCGGACATCGGCAAATGTGGCTTTGCTACCAGGGATATAGAATTGGCCGATGGCGCGGCCATGACATCCTTCGTCGACAAGGTTTTTGTCGGCAAGGAAAAGCCCGTTTTGGACAGCGACGGAGATGGTGTCGTTGATGAGAAGGATAAATGCCCCAACACTCCTCGGGGAGCGCGTGTCGACAAGGTTGGCTGCCCCCTCGACAGTGATGGTGATGGTGTCCTCGATTCCCTTGATAAATGCCCCAATACTCCTAAGGGAGCACCTGTAGACAAGGCTGGTTGCCCCCTCGACAGTGATGGTGATGGCGTTTTCGACTACCTCGACAAATGTCCCGCCACCCCGAAGGGAGCACCTGTAGACAAGGTCGGCTGCCCCCGTGATAGTGATGGTGATGGTGTTTTTGACTATCGCGATCAATGTCCGAATACTCCCAAAGGTGTGTCTGTCGATGCCAAAGGGTGTCCAACCGTTCTTACTTTGAAGATTAATTTTGGTAACAACAGCGATACCGTTGGTTCCCAGTACATGGGTGAAATTGCCAAAGCAGCGAAGTGTGTAAATAATTATCCCGGCAATGTGGTCTTTATCAACGGTCACACAGACAGTCGTGGCAGCTCTGCATATAATCAGGCACTATCCGAACGGCGGGCTGCTGCTGTTGTCAAAGCATTGGTTGAGAATTTCGGAATCTCTCCCTCACGACTCAAAGCTCAAGGATTCGGTGAAGATCAGCCCATTGCGGACAATGCGACCCAAGAAGGGCGACAAATAAACAGACGGGTTGACGTTGCCTGCGGTGCAGGTAAGTAAAACTGGAAGATTATTCAGGAGATCCGTGGGGCAGCCCACGGATCTCCTCTTTTAGGGGGAGGGGAGAATTAATTTTAATAATGAAAAGCTTGATCAGTTATTCGTTATAGCTTTTAAGCCATTTAAAGGTCCTTGGCTTTTTTAGACCCAGTAAAACTCTTTAACATAGGGGTTGGAATTGTAAGAAGGGAGAATATCTGATGCGCCATTTTTTGTTTTTAATATTAACTCTCTTGTTATTGTTAACCTCATGTCAAAGTGTTTACTACGGAGCATGGGAAAAAGTTGGTGTTCATAAACGGGACATTTTGATCGATCGTGTCGAAAATGCTCGTGACGCTCAGAACGATGCTCAAGAACAGTTTAAGGATGCGTTGGAAGAGTTTTCCTCTATCGTCAACTTTGACGGTGGTGATTTACAGAAAATGTACAACCGACTCAGCGGTGAATATGAAGCGAGCCAGGAAGCAGCAACCGAAGTATCCGAACGAATTGACAAGGTCGAAAATGTTGCACACGCACTGTTTAAGGAATGGGAAGGAGAATTAGACCAGTACAGCAACAGCAGTTTTCGTGCTGATAGCTCACGAAAACTGAAAGAAACCCGCTTGAAATATGCAGGACTCATTAAAACCATGAGAACTGCTGAGAAAAAAATGGCACCGGTATTGACTTTGTTTAATGATAATGTCCTCTATCTTAAACATAATCTGAACGCACGCGCTATTGGCTCCTTAAAAGGGGAATTCAATAAGATCAAGCAGGATATAGATGTGCTCATTGCCGAGATGAACCGCTCAATCCAAACCTCCAATGATTTTATTAAAGCTCTGAAACAATAGTACTGAATCGCGCCGGGTTTTCCGGAGGCAGTTTTCGTTTGAGTCAGGCTGCTTCACTTGACTCCTCCCGCCGATAATATTTCTTCTCCCGCTCTGCCGGTGTAATATTTCCGATCGGTTTCAGCAGCTGGTTGTTATGGAACCAATCCAAGGTTGTATCAACTGCTTCACGACCCGTTCAATGACCGCGATGGAGAACGACTTCTGTTTTCAAAGACCGATGATTGTCTCTGCCAGCGCGTTAGTGTAGGAATCTCCGGTTGTGCCAACCGAGGCGTTGATCACAGCTTCTGTGAGACGGTCCGTATGCCGAAAGAGATCTCTGCATCACGATCACCAGGTGCCTGATCGGGTCAGGATGGACGCAACGGCACTGTTTCGCTCTCTCCGGCATGTTTTCCCCAGACCTTACCAGCGACTCCGCTTCTTTCCGTCTCCTCCCCGTGAGTTATTTTCGAACGTTTCGTGTTTCTGCACCTGGCGTGAACTGCCGGTTCGATTGACCGGCTCCGTTATTATCCAGAAATGAGAATACTGATATATTGGGACTCTTTTTCCGTGGCCAGACATGTCCGCTGATTCCTGGCCTTGGTGGATGCGGTAATTTTTAAAATTGTTTCCGTCTAGCTTTTGACAGTCAACAAAAGGTTGAAAATATCTGAAAATATGGCAATTTCTTGTAATTTTTCTTCGATTTGTGTGGCTTTTTCTCTCTCGGTCCGACTTTATTTCTCATGATAATTCTCTTGAAAAAAATATCTAGCTAATATATCAGTATGTGTGCTGATCATCGCTTTCAGGCTCTCTGTGTCCGGCTGGGTGACATAAAGGGATTGGCGGTGACGATTGGCTCTACCAAAAAATGAATAACAGTGAAAGTTTTTCTGTCTTGCCCTCGGCAAAGAAAATTTGGTGTGGGGAATAAGGATCCAAGGTTGGACATCGTGGCAATTGTGCCGCCAATTTTACGGAGGAAAACATGTATTCAGGTCTGGTTAGAGGAGTTATTGCTGTCGCTGTATTGATGATGGTCGGGATTGGCGGTGTTGCCAGTGCCCAATCGCTGCTGCTGACGGGGGTCGACCCGGCAGGATCGCTCAACGACGATATGAACGAGAAATTCGTCGCAGAGGTCAAGGCACGCACCGGTGGTTCCGTGCAGGTCAATTATGTCAAGGCGGGTGCCCTGGGCAGCGGAAACCAGGTGCTTGATCAGTTGAGCCAGGGTTCGGTTCAGGGGTTCGGCACCGTGCTTGACTGGTTCTCCGCGCTGGAGCCCGACCTGCAGGCGTTGTCGTGGGGCTTTACGTTCCGGGATAAAGATCATATGCGCGCTTTCCTGGCAAGCCCGCTTTTTGGCGCGATGCAGCAAAATATTATCAACAAGGCCAATATCAGAATTCTCGCTGTCGCTCCGACTCAGGCCCGGGTCATGTTTGCCAAGAAGCCGATTATGAAGGTCGAGGACGTCAAGGGGATCAAGATGCGGGTTCCCGGAATCAAAAGCTACGTCGCTTTGTGGAAAGCTTTTGGCACCGAGCCTACCCAGGTTGCCTGGGGTGAGGTTTATCTGGCCCTGAAAACCGGGGTTGTCGATGCCGCGGAAGGTCAGCCGACCAACGGTGTGGCGAATCGCATGCATGAGAGCGGGCCCCATATTTCCATGACGAACCATGTCATGACCGGCAATGTCATCGCCGTGAATGAAGGTTTCTGGCAGTCTCTTGACAGCGCACAGCAGAAAGCCGTCCATGAGGCTGCGGTTGCGGCCGTCGGGTTTGCAGCTGAGCTTTCCGACAAGGCGATGAATGAGACGCTGGAGCTGATCCGCAAGGAGGGTGGTGAGGTTCATTATCCCGATGTCGAAAGCTTCCAGAAGGCAGCCCTCGCCGCTGTTCCTGTCATCGAGGAGGAAGGCTTGTGGACCAAGGGCTTAATCGCTGAGATTCAAAAGATTCAATAATAAAGAGTTCGGGGGAGGCATCGCCATGCCTCCCCGGTTTTTATGGAGTTTGTCATGCCTCGTATTTTGTTTCTAATGCTGCGCGCCTGGGCCCGTCTGGAGCTGGTTCTGGCCAGCGTCCTGCTGTTTGGTGTCGTGGCCCTGATCGGCTATCAGATTATCGCCAGATCTCTGTTCGGAGCGCCCCTGGTCTGGGCCGAAGAAGCGGCCATGCTGGCTTTTCTCTGGATTATTTTTCTGGGAGCCGGGTTGGCTGCGAAAATCGGCCAGCATATTCAGGTGACGGCCCTCGAAGGGATTGGCGGAGAGAAATTTCGCGTGTTTCTTCTCTATCTGGGAGCCGTCATTTCGACACTCGCTCTGATCGGAGTGCTCTGGTTGGCTTACGGTCTGATTCCGGTAGAGTGGCGTACGACCTCCATCGCGCTGCCGGTCGATCTGCCCAAGGCTTATTACTACTCAATTCCGTTGATTTACAGTTGTATATCCATGATTGTCGGATTTTTTTCCGGAGCGATCCTCGGCTCCAGTGAGGCCGGACGCGAGGCGTTGAACAATCTGCGGGGAGCGATTGTATTTTCTGACCATAGTGAAGGGGCGATCTGATATGTCGATCTGGATACTTTTTGGGTTGGTGTTTCTGTTTGCGGTCCTGCAGGTTCCCATTGCCATGGCCATGATCGCCGGTGCCATCGGCTGGATGCTGATGGACGGCAACCTGCCTCTGTCCATCGTTGCGCAAAGGATGGCTCCTTCGCTGGACAGTTTTCCCCTTTTGGCCGTGCCCTTGTTTGTGCTCGCCGGAAACCTGTTGAACCGGGCCGGTATCGCCGAACGGATTTTCGATTTTGCCGGGAACCTGGTTGGTCATATTCGCGGCGGCCTGGCTCACGTCAATATCGTTGCCTCGCTGATTTTTTCCGGAATGTCAGGGGTTGCCCAGGCTGACGCCGCAGGGTTGGGGACTGTCGAAATAAAGGCCATGAAGCAGGCCGGTTTCAGCGGGGAATTTTCTGCTGCGGTAACGGCCGTCTCGGCGATTATCGGGCCGATCATTCCGCCCAGTGTTATCATGGTCATCTACGCAGTGCTGGCCGGGGTGCCGGTTGCCGATCTGTTTCTGGCCGGGGTCATGCCAGGTCTTATTCTCACCGCGGCCCTGAGCCTCACTGTCTACGCCGTAGCTTCGCGTCGGGGTGATTCCATGCCGCGCTCGGAGCGTCCCCCCTTTTCAGCGGTTCTGCGGTCCTTCTGGCGGGCCCTGCCGGGTCTTGCCGCCCCCTCGATTCTTATTGGCGGCCTGCTGGGCGGCTTCGCGACGCCGACGGAGCTTGGGGCCATCGTGGTCATTTATGCCGTCGGATTGGGCCTGGCTTACAGGGAATTGTCCTTCGCGGCGCTGCGCGGGTGTTTTGCTGATACGGTTGTGACCACCGGCGTTCTGCTTTTCATTATCGCGGCCGCTGCGCCTTTCGCCTGGCTTATTGCGGTTCTGAATCTGCCTCAGCATCTCGCCGGCGGCCTTATGGGGCTGTCGAGCGAAGCAGTGGTGATTCTGATCGTCCTGAACATCGGTCTGCTGATTGCCGGACTTTTTATAGAAACCACGGCTATTCTTATCGTCGCCGTGCCGGCGCTGATGCCGATCGTGCTGCAGATCGGTCTCGATCCGGTTCAGTTCGGGGTCATGATCGTGTTCAACCTGATGATCGGAACGGTGACCCCGCCTTTCGGAATTATCCTGTTTATCATGATGGACATCGCCAAGGTCAGACTGGTGCCGCTGCTGCGTGAAGTGTTTCCCTTCTACGTGCCGCTGTTCGGTATGCTGGCACTGATTACCTTCTGGCCCAAGTTCACTCTCTGGCTTCCTGAAATGGTCAGGGCCTTTCTGGCGGGAGGTTAGAGATTATGAGCTTTGTTGAGAGTCCGCCCCGGTTGGTCGTTGACTGCTGCAATTTTCTTGGCGAAGGGCCAACCTGGGACGAGCGCAGAGGCATGCTCTGGTGGGTCGATACCAAGGGGCAAAGAGTTCACTGGCTGAAGCCTGAAAGCGGCGAGACAGGCAGCCGCGACATGGGGAATGACGTTGGCAGTCTCGGTTTGTGTGAAAGTGGTCGCCTGGTCGTCGCATTGAGGCACAAGGTGGTGTGGTTCGATCCTGATGACGATGTGGTCGAGCCTTTTATCGACCTGTCCTGGCTGTTGCCGGAAGAGCGTTTGAATGATGGCAAGATCGGCCCTGACGGGGCGTTCTGGGTCGGCACCATGCATGAAACCGAAATCGAGCTGATGCAGCCCATAGGTTCCCTGTACCGGATTGACCCGAACGGCGAGGTGGCGAAAGTCGTCTCCGATCTCAAGGTGTCGAACGGTCTGGCCTGGAGTCCCGACGGTCGTCTGATGTACCATTCCGACAGTTGTGCCCCATGGCTTGATCTGTGGGATTTTGACCCCGACTCCGGGCAGGCGACCAACCGTCGTCGTATCGCCACACCGACTGAAGAGGTTGGTCGTCCGGACGGTGCCGCCATGGATGCCGAGGGCAGGTACTGGAGTGCCGGGGTGTCCGCCTCGAGACTGAATATCTGGAACAGCGCCGGGCAGTTGCTCGAGTCTGTACCGGTGCCCGGCTGCCCCAAACCGACCATGCCCTGTTTCGGCGGCAAGGATCTGAAGGACGTTTTCATCACCGGGCACCGCAATCAGATGACACCCGAGGTGCTGCAGTCTTTTCCCCATGCGGGAAGCCTGTTCGCAGTAAGAAGTCGGGTTCCGGGATTGTTGTCCAACCGCTTCAGGGATGTCCCGCCGGAAGAGTGACGGGGCCTGCGGGCCTGCGGGCCTGAGAGGGGCATCGTGGTGTGTGAATTGCCCGAAGGTGAAGAGGGCGGTTGGGTTGGATCCTCTCTTCACCTTCGTTTTTGAATTGATGGATTTTCTGAAATCTGAGCGCATATGATCAATTGATCACTATGCGCTTTTTTTTGGGGCGGAGTTTTTCTTCCGGTGCTGTCGTGATGGTGACGGCTTAAGGCACCTGGGCGGATAGAGAGGTCCCTCGCCGCTTCCGCAGGCGTTCAGTCGTCGATATACATCTGAAAGGAGTTCAGCGTCTTTTCGATGAACGAATAGGAAATGTCGATATGGTTGGCCAGGTCCTGGGTGGCCTTGGCAACATCGTTGACCTTCAGAGCGTCAATGATTTTCTGGTGCTCATCGATGATTTTGGACAGTCGTGTCTCTTCGGTAATGATGAGATACCTGGCCCGGTTGATTTGACATTTCGCGGTCAGGACAATATCCCAGACTTTCAGGTGGCCGGAGATGTCAAATATCTTTTTGTGAAACTCATTGTCGATCTTGATGAATTCCGTCCTGTTGACTCCTGCGGCGATCTTCTGCTCTTCAAGGATTCTTTCAAGTTCCAGGATGTCGTTGTCGTTCGCGGCTTTGGCCGCTTCTTCGATCGCAGAGCATTCGAGGGATTTGCGGATGAATTGGGCATCCTTCAGAGCATTGACCTGGATTTTGGTGACGAAGGTCCCCGAATAGGGGATCGCAACGATAAACCCCTCTTCCATCAGCCTCAGAAACGCCTCTCTCATAGGGGTCCGGCTGATACCCAGATCCGCCGAGATCTTCTTATCTGAAATCGGGCTTCCGGGTGGTCTTTTCAGGGTGACGATTTCATCCCGAATAATTTCATAGACGCTTGCGGCTATGGTCTTCGAGCTGTTTTTTGCTGCTCCGCTTGGTGATTTGAGGCTGGCTTTCATGAGTTCCATATTCCATTCTGATATATTGCTTCAAAATGATCTGTTTTGTGCTCTTCCGGGTCTGTTTCAGGCACCTCCGGGTTTTCTTTCTGAGGTGCGTGGGACCGGTATTCAAAACATAATATTCTGAAATAACAAACTTTTTTCCTAGATATTCCGGGCTTTAAAGGTGTTTTGCGAATCCATAATAATGCATTTTTAATGCCGATGAAATAATTTTTTTATTTTTCACGTCCTTCCAGGGTGTGGTGAAGGAAATCACCATTCCGAAAAAAAATCCTTGCTTTAAAAAAGCAACTGATATATTAGTGGTTCTGTCGTTTGGCAGGTTCTTCATTCCGACTGTAATCAATATCGGGTTTTCATGCTATTCAGCCTTTAAGGTCTCGTTTTTATGGGCCTTTCCTTTGTGTTCTTTCGGGGCTTGGCAGTTTGCTTGATATATTAATATGATTTTTACGATGGTTTTCCGGGGGACCCGTGCAGATGGATTTATTTGCGTCACCCTGAGATCTCAGATGGTTTTTTTCGGGATCCCAGCATGTCGTTATCAGGCTAATGTTTTGTAAACGATCAGAGTTATTGGAGGAATCAAAAGTCATGGCAAAGCTTAGAAGTATTCTGGAAGAAGGGACGACGGCCTGGGCGGTCAGGCGGACTCAATGGCGGGCAATGGGAATTACCGATGAAGACATGATGAAACCGAAGATTGCCGTGGTGAACACCTCCAACGGTCTGTCCAGCTGTTTTATGCATGTCGATGATGTCTGCAAGACCGTTATGCAGGCGGTGCGTGATGCTGGCGGCCTGCCGTTTGAGGTGCGGACGGTCGCATCGAGCGATTTTGTCACCAGTGCCGGTCTCAAGGCCCGCTACCTGATGCCGACCCGGGATCTGATCGTCAACGAAATCGAATGCATGGTCGAAGGGGCTCTGATGGACGGCATTATCTGTCTGTCCTCCTGTGACAAGACAACCCCGGGCCACATCATGGCCGGCGTTCGCCTGAATGTTCCGACCATGGTCCTGACCTGCGGTTACCAGGTGGGCGGCTTCTGCTCGAGCGGACAGTTTGTCGACATCGATGACGTTTACGAGTCCATCGGGGCTCTGCAGGCCGGGTCCATCACCCTGGATGAGCTGACCGACATGACCGAACACGCGATTCAGACGCCTGGTGTCTGCGCTGGTCTGGGAACCGCCAATTCCATGCACGTCGTTGCTGAAGCTATCGGGATGGCTCTGGCGGGCAATTCCCCGATCAAGGCCGATAGCCGCAAGCTTCATGAATACGCCCAGGCGGCGGGACGGCGGATTGTGGAACTGGTCAACGACGATGTCCGCCCCCGCGATATCGTGACCGAAAAGGCCATCGAAAACGCCATCATGGTGGTGCTGGCCGTGGGTGGTTCCGTCAATACCGTGCGTCACATTTCCGCGATTGCCACCGAGGCTGAGATCGATGTCGATGTCGTCGCCCTGTACGAAAAACTGGCCGAGCGGGCTCCTCTCCTGACGGCGGTTCGCCCCAACGGCCCCTATCGGACGGAAGACATGGAACCGGCCGGCGGTACCCGCGCGGTCATGAAGCGGCTTGAATCGGTCCTGCATCTCGATGCCATGACCGTCACCGGGAAAACGGTGGGTGAAATCGTTCAGGACAAGGCTGCCGAAGTCAAGAATGACGACGTTATCAAGACCATTGAAAATCCCCAGAGCAGGCGTCCCGGGGTCGGTATTCTGCGTGGCAACCTGGCTCCCGACGGCTGCATTGTCAAGCTCTCCGCCCTGCCGGAAGGGGTCGATACCTTCTCCGGTCCGGCCCGGATTTTTGACGGCGAGGACGAGGCTATTGCCGCCATCGGTCAGAACGGGATTCATAAGGGGGATGTCGTTGTGCTGCGTAACATGGGTCCGTTGGGCGGTCCGGGAACCGTGTTCGCCTGCAGTTTTGTCGCCGCCATGAACGGTGCCGGCCTGGCGCCGTATGTCGCGGTTGTCACTGACGGCGAGCTGTCGGGACTGAACCGGGGGATCGTGGTCGGTCAGATGATGCCGGAAGCTGCCGCCGGAGGACCTCTTGCCATCGTCCGGGACGGGGAAACCATCTCCATGGATTTCGATGCCCGCAGCATTACCCTGGAAATCAGCCAGGAAGAAATCGACGCCCGCCTGGCCGAATGGCAGCCCCTTGAGCACAAGGATCTGCAGCCCGGGTGCTACCTGGATCAATACCGGCAACTGGTGCAGCCGCTGGCTGAAGGCGCAGTCTTGGGGAAACGGACCTTCCGTAAATAAGGTCTGCCGGGAGGGGATTCTTGAAACAGCAGATTGGTTGAAATATTTGGAGCGAATGGATGGACGCAAAATTTTTCAAAATAAGGACCTGATGATCGGAGTGTTTTTTCTCCTGCTGTCAGGTGGCTATTATCTTGAATCTCTGAAGATCGTCGAGGCAGGAACTTCCGTCGTCGGCCCTGGTTTCTTGCCAGGAGTCGTCACCGTGCTGATGGCGCTGCTGAGCATCGCCCTGATTGTGAAGAGTCTGAAAACCATCGTAACGGACGCAACAGGATCCGATAAAAAAACAAAGGCGATCAATCTGAAAACGGTCGCCCTGACCGGGGTGCTGATCCTGGCTTTTGTTCTGCTCATGGAGCCCCTGGGGTTTATTCCGACGGCCGCTTTATACCTTTTCGTGCAATTTAATGTCGCGGTACCCAAAAGTCATAAAACCCTGCGCCATCAAGTCTATCATGTCGTCGCCGCGATCGTTGTCGCGATCGCGATTAATTATCTTTTCGTTCATGGTTTTGATGTTCTGCTCCCGCAGGGAATTCTGGAAGGTTAGGTGCTGATATGGAAATCTTTTTAAATTCACTTATGGGAGTTCTGTCCCCTTACTCCATCCTTCTGATGGTTCTGGGGGTTGGCGTCGGCATCGTTTTCGGCTCTCTGCCCGGATTGTCCGCGGCCATGGCGGTGGCCCTGTTCCTGCCGGTCACTTTTTCCATGGAATCAAGCCTGGGGATGACCCTGCTGGTGTCTCTGTACATCGGCGGTGTCTCCGGTGGTCTGATTGCCGCCATCTTGTTGAACATCCCCGGGACCCCTTCGTCCATCGCGACCTGCTTTGACGGCAACCCGATGGCCAAAAGGGGCGATGCGGGCAAAGCCCTCGGGGTGGGGATCGTCTTTTCGTTTATCGGCGGACTGTTCTCCTTCATGGTGCTGATCTTTCTGTCACCGCCCCTGGCTAAACTGACCCTCAAGTTTTCGCCGGTTGAATATTTTGCCGTGACCACCTTCGCTCTGGCGATGATTTCGTCCCTGTCTTCGGAATCGATGATCAAGGGGTTGATGAGCGGGGTGATCGGCCTGATGTTCTGTACCGTCGGCCTGTCGCCCATTGATGGTGCCCGGCGCATGACTCTGGGCATCGATGACCTGAGTAGCGGTTTCGGGGTGCTGGCGGTGCTTATCGGTCTGTTCGCCATTACCGAAGTCCTGCTCGGGGCGGAAACCTTCGGTTCGGACCACAAGGTTGAGCCCATCCCGTTGAAGAAAATCAAGGGTTTCGGTTTTTCCTGGGCGGAATTCTTCTCCCAGAAGTGGAATGGACTCCGGTCTTCCATCATCGGTGTCCTGGTCGGCATTCTGCCGGGTATCGGGGGCTCGGCTTCCGGAATCCTGGCCTATATTACGGCCAAAAACCGCTCCAAGCACCCCGAGAAGTTCGGTACCGGGATCATTGACGGAATCGCCGCCACGGAGTCGGCCAACAATGCCTCCATCGGAGGGGCCCTGGTTCCTTTGCTGGCCCTGGGGATTCCGGGAGACGGGGTCACCGCCATGCTGCTTGGTGGCTTCATGATTCACGGTCTGACTCCCGGACCGCTGCTGTTCAGAACCAATGCCGATTTTGTCTATGGCATTTTCGCGGCCTGCCTGGTGGCCAACCTCATTATGCTGATTCTGGAATTCTTCGGTATCCGCATCTTCATGCGCTTGCTCAAGATCCCCAACTATTACCTGTTGCCGGTCATCGTCGTTCTCTGCTTTGTCGGGGCCTTTGCCGTCAACAACATCATGTTCGACGTGCAGACCATACTGCTGTTCGGCCTCATCGGCTATGCCATGAGCAAGGCCAAAATCCCCATGGCGCCTGCTGTTCTTTCGTTCATTATCGGTCCGCTGGTTGAAACGAACCTGCGCCGTGGACTGATGTTCACCGGGGGAAGCTTCTGGGAGTTTTTCACTTATCCCATCGCGGCGGTATTTCTGGTCGCGGCAGTTCTTGCCCTGTTTTTACCCATTTTAAAAGCTGCCTGGCGGTCCTTGTTCAATAAGCCCGCCGGGCCCGGTATGTCCGACAGCTCAATTCCGAAGACCTCGTAGATAGCTCATTGGGAGAGCTATAACCCTTAACCTTAAGTGAAACAGGAGAAGGAAGCATGAAAAGAAGGATTGGTTTGTTGCTAAGTTTGATCGTCATGGTGATGTTCTGTCAGGTGGTTTCCGCCGAAGACTGGAAACCGAAAAAAGCCGTGACCCTGGTTGTCCCTTACGGTGCCGGGGGTGGCACCGACCTGAGTGCCCGGACCTTCGCAAAACACCTCCAGAAACGCTTCAAAAAGCCGGTTATCGTCACCAACATCAATGGTGCCGGCGGCTACACCGGATCCAAGCAGGTTTATGATGCCAAGCCCGACGGTTACAAAATTCTCTATATGCATGCTTCCGTCGTAACCAACTATACCACGGGCACTGCTCCCTACAGCTACGATGGCTTTGAAGCGGGCATCCAACTCTGTGATGACGCATCGACCGCCGTTGTCACCCGCCCGGGAACCGGTATCAAAACCGCCAAGGAATTGATCGATTACGCCAAAAAACACCCCGGCAAGCTGAAAGCCGCCTGCAGTTTCGGGGGAACCACCGAATACTTCTGGAAAAAATTGGAGCGGGATTTCGACATCGATCTTGATATCATCGATATCGGGGGTGGCAGCCAGCGCGTTCCGAGTCTGCTGGGTGGCCATATTGACCTGATTCCTTCCCTTTACAACAGCTCCAAGCCTTACATCGATTCCGGTGATTTCGTGGCTATTGGCATTCCCCAGGAAGAAAGACAGAAAAATGCACCGACTATCCCCACCTTCAAGGAGCAGGGTGTTGATTTTGTCGTGCCGAGCTATCACTTCACGATCTTCTTCCCGAAAGGTACTCCCAAGAATGTCGTTGATACCTATGCGAAATATGCGGAAGAGGTGGTCAACGATCCAGAATACCAGAAGGATGTCATCAAGATCGGTTTTGTCCCCGGCTTCACCGGTCCGGAAGAAACCGCCAAGATTTTTGCAGATTTACAGAAGACCTACGAAGAGCTTTCAAAGTAGTTTAACCAGCTGATTTTCAGTCCATACCCAGGCGGCAGCTTGCTGAAAGCTGCCGCCACTTAAACCAGACAGACAGTTTAGATCGATCCTTGAATTTGACATCAATACGCGATAAAGCGTCTTAAATATACAAACCTGAATAAATAAAAAGGTATGAGGTCTCAACATGACAACATTTGAAATTCAATGTCCTTCCTTGATTGCTTTCGGCCAGGGAGCTCTGAAGAATATCGGCGACGTACTGAAAAAGGTCGGAGCCCAGAAGCCGCTGATTGTGACCAGTCGCCTGATGCTGGATACGTCGGTCTTTGCAGCCCTTAAAGCTGAACTGGAAAGCGCGGAAATCCCTTTCGGAATCTATTCCGACGTTGATCCGGACCCGGACCTGCCCGCTGTTGAGAAGGGGGCTGCCGCGTTCAAGGCCGGTGGCTATGACAGTCTGATCGGGTTTGGCGGCGGCAGTGCCATGGATGCGGCCAAAGCCATCAACCTGGTGGTCAACAGCGACGGTGATATCAGCGCCTGGAAGGTGCCCAATGCCCCGTCTTTCCCGGTTCTGCCCCTCGTCTGTATCCCGACCACGGCCGGAACCGGTTCCGAGGTCACCCGGGGGATTGTCATTACCGATCCGGTGACCCATGAAAAGATGTTGTTCATGGGGCGCTCCTGCCTGGCGGCGGCAGCCGTCATCGATCCTGATATGACCAAAGATCTGCCGGGTCGCCTGGCGGCCGATACCGGTCTTGATGCCCTGACTCATGCCCTTGAGGCCTATGTCAGCAAAAAGAGAAATCCTCATTCCGACGCCATGGCACTGAGTGCTCTGAAGCTGATCGGTGAAAATATCATGACAGCCTGTACTGAGCGAACCGATGCGGCTCGCAGCGCGATGATGCTGGGAGCCATGCAGGCGGGGATCGCTTTTTCCAATGCCTCCGTTGCACTGGTTCATGGCCTGAGCCGGCCGTTCGGCGGTTTTTTCAAGGTTCCTCACGGCATGTCCAACGCCATCCTGCTGACGGAGGTGACCAAATTCTCGATCAGCGCCGATCCGGGCCGCTACGCCGAGGCGAGCAAGGCTCTGGGGTTTGCCGAGCTCACCGATAATGAGGAGGTGGCCAATGAAAAACTGGTCGCCGGTCTCGAGCGACTGACGACCGAACTTAAGGTTCCGACCCTGGCCGAGTTCGGCGTCGAAAAAGACGATTATTTTGCCAAAATCGAAACAATGGCGAGCCAGGCCATAGCCAGCGGCAGCCCGAACAACAATCCTCGTGGGGCAACCAAGGACGAGCTTAAAGAGATTTACTCCATGGTTTGGAAGTGATCTTCAGGCCTCATTTGTATTCAATCTAGGAGAAAATGATGAATTTAAAACCATGGAAACATGTGTTCGAAAAGCCGACCTTTGGCTGCTTTGTGACCTTTCCTTCCCCGGGTCTGTCTGAATTTACCGCCTGCCTGGGGTTCGATTTCACCCTGATCGACAACGAGCATACCAGTATTTCAAATGGCACTCTTGAGGATATGGTGCGCGCATCGCAGTGTGTTGACACCCCCTGCGTGGTCAGGGTTCGGCGCAATAACTATGACAATATCCAGACCGCTCTCGATACCGGGGCCAACGGTGTTCAGGTTCCCATGGTCAACTCCGTCGAAGAGGCCATTCAGGCGGTTCAGTTCGCCAATTTCCCGCCGGTCGGACAGCGCGGTGTCGCCCACGCCTCCCGCTCCGCCAGATTTGGTACTCGCACCATCAGCAAGCCGGAGTACCTTGAGCGGGCCAATGAATGCAAATTTCTCGGCATCCATATTGAGACCCTCGAGGCCGTGGCCTGCCTGGACGAGATGCTGGAAGTCGATGGAATCGACATGTATTTCGTCGGACCGAGCGATCTGTCGGGATCCATGGGCTATCCGCCGGGGCACCCCGAAGTCTGGAAAAAAACCGAAGAGTGTATTCGTAAGATACGGGCCGCCGGGAAAATAGCCGGGACCGTCACCACCGATATTGAATCGACCCGGGAAGCGATCAGTTGGGGCGCCACCTACATCATCACCGCCATCAATGGTTACCTGGTCAGCGCTGTCGGCGAGTATCTTGCCGGTGTTAAAGAGTAGAGCTCATTGCTTTTGTGAACGGAGAAACAAGTCATGGAAAATAAATCAGAGAGACCCCTCATCAATCCGGTGATCAGGCTTGACGCCAGGGATAATGTCGTTGTGGCGCGTGCCGATATCCCCGCCGGCGTTGCCGTTCCGGAGGAAAATATCACCATTCTCGAACCGGTCCCGTCGGGTCACAAGATCGCGACCACGAACATAAAAAAAGGCGATCCGATCCTCAAATACAACACGATTATCGGGTTTGCTGCCGAGGATATGGTCCCCGGAACCAGACTTCACAAGCATAATATCGAGTTCCAGGCCTATGACCGGGACTATGCGTTTTCTCAGGAGTATGAGCCGGTTGAGTATATTCCGGAAGAGCAGCGGGCAACCTTCCAGGGGATCGTCAGGGAAGACGGCAAAGTCGGAACCCGCAATTATATCGGGATCATCATCCTCTCCAACTGTGCGGCCACTGTCGCCCAGCAGATTGCCAGACACTATACCCCGGACGTTATGGCGGCTTACCCTAATGTCGACGGGGTCGTTCCGTTCATCCACAGCAAAGGGTGCGGCGGCGACTCCACCCCGGAGTTTGTCGCGCAGCTGCGCAGGACACTGAGCGGCTATTGCCGCAACCCCAATATCGCCGGAATGATTGTCGTCGGTCTGGGGTGTGAGCGGAATGACCTGGCCGGATTTATGGCCGACGAGAAACTGGAACGGGGATCGAAACTCGAGACCCTGATCATGCAGGAAATCGGCGGAACCACCAAAACCGTTGCCGCCGGGATCGAAATCATCGACCGGATGCTTCCCGAAGCCAACAAGGTCAAAAGGGAAACGGTTTCGGCCAGTCATTTGATGGTCGGCCTGCAATGTGGCGGATCGGATGGTTTTTCAGGGGTGACCGCCAATCCCGCCCTGGGGATGGCCATGGATATCCTGGTCCGCAACGGGGGCACGGCCATCCTGTCCGAGACCACGGAAATTTACGGACTGGAGCATACCCTGACCCGGCGTGCGGTCACTCCGGAAGTGGGCCAGAAGCTGGTTGATCGCATGAACTGGTGGCTTGAGCAATGCGCCGGCAGAAACACCCAGATCATGGGAAAAGTCAGCCCCGGGAATGACGCCGGCGGCCTGGCGAATGTTTTCGAAAAATCCCTCGGGGGGGTCAAGAAGGGGGGCAGCACCCCGCTGATGGAAGTCTACAAGTACGCCGAACCGGTGACCCAGAAAGGCCTCGTCTTCATGGATTCCCCCGGTTTTGACCCGGCCTCCATCACCGGCCAGATCGCCGGTGGCGCGAATCTGGTGGCCTTTACCACCGGTCGCGGCTCCTGCTTCGGATCGGTACCGTCTCCCTGTCTGAAACTGGCCAGCAATACTCCCATGTATAACTTCATGGAAACCGACATGGACGTCAATTGCGGGCAGGTTGTCGACGGGGACAAGACCCTGGAGGAGATGGGACAGGAAGTCTTCGATCATCTCCTGCGGATCGCCTCGGGGGAAAAGACCAAGAGTGAAAAACTCGGGGTCGGCACGGTCGAATTTGTTCCCTGGGACCTGCTGCTTCTCGGCTAACGTTCCCCCCCCTTGAAAAGACAGTAACGTGCGGTGTCGCCTGAGCGGCTATCCGTTCAGGCTCCCCCGTTCTTTTTCTTTCAGGGCTTAATGGCTTGACCCGGCTCCGCCTTGACCGGAGGAGCCGGGGACACATCGGCTCCTCTTGCCCGCAGTGATTTTATTGGAGAACAACCTTGGTTCGCAAAGACAATATGACGTTGGCTGACAAGGCCTACTATGAGATTGAGGAGAAGATCATTTCCCTTGAACTCAAACCCGGATCGATTGTCTCTGAAAACCAGATCAGTCAGCTGCTGGGTATCGGAAGAATGCCCGTCCGCCTGGCGTTCAAGCGGCTCGAGGCGGTGAGCCTGGTTTCAAGCATTCCCCGGAAAGGCATTTTGATCAATGAGATCAAGATTGAAGATGCCTTTCTGCAGTTGGAAGCCCGGCTGGTTCTGGAACGGCTCCTGATCTCTCGGGCCTGCAGGTATGCCGGCAGGGAAGAGCGGGAGCAACTGCGGGACCTGGCGTCCCGGTATCGGGAAGCGACGGCGCGGAACGATAAAAAAGCGGCTCTCAAAATCGATGACGAGTTCAATCACCTTTTGGGGCAGTGCAGTAAAAACAAATTTGCGTGGCGAGCGATTCTGCCTTTCTACGCCCTTTGCCGCCGGCTTTATTTCTATACCTGTCAGACCGAAGGACAGCTGACGGCCGAAATCGATCACATCCACATCACGCTGATGAATGCCATCGCGGACGGAAAAGAGCCGCTGGCGCAGCAAGCCCTTCACCAGCTTCACAAGCTGAATGAACGCCTGATACTCAACAATATGTCCTCCTGGCTGCCTGCAGAAGAATTCTTGATGGAAGGAAATAGCTCATGGAATGGCTGAAAAAATATGTCTTGCCCTCTCAGCATGATCTTCCGGTTTTCGCCACCGTCGATGTCCTGGTCTGTGGCGGAGGTTCGGCCGGTATCGCCGCTGCTGAAACCGCGGCACGCAAAGGCAACAAGGTGCTGTTGATTGAAAAATACGGATTTCTCGGCGGGGCTGCCGTCGCCGGGTTGTCTGGAACCATCTGCGGCCTGTTCCTGGCCAGCGACAGTCAGCGGCAGCCCGAGCAGGTGGTGTACGGTTTTGCCGATAAATTTTACCGGGCCATGCAAAGCCGCAACGGGATCACCTCTCCCCAGATCTACGGAAAAACCTGGACCGTGACTCATGATCCCCAGAATTGGCGGGAGACGGGTGAAAACCTGGTTCTGGAAGGTGGGGCGAAAATCCTCTACCACACCGATATCATTGGCGTCATCAAGGATGGCGAGACCTTTAAAGGGGTGGTTGTCAACACCAAGTCCGGCTTGGCGGCAATCCATGCCGGGATGCTGATCGATGCTACGGGGGATGCCGATCTGATCTACCGCTCCGGACTGGAATACACCATGGGGGATAAGGGTCGGATCCAGAACCCGACCATGATTTTCAGAATCAACGGCGTCGATGTTGAGCGGTTTCTGGCCTTCTGGGGAAGCGACACCATTTCCCAGCAGAATACCATAGACCTGCTGCACAAGGCCGAGGCTGACGGTCTGGCACTGCCGCGCAAAAAAATCTGGATCTTCGACACGCCGCGTCCCGATCAGCTGTTGGTCAATGCCACCCGGATCGTCGGTCTCGATGGACGTGATCTCAATGTGACGAATCCCGAGGATCACTCGGAGGCCGAGATCTGCGGGCGCATGCAGGTTCGCGAATACGCTCGTTTCCTCAAGGAATATATTCCCGGCTGTGAAAACAGCTATGTCAACGACACCGGTGTCGAAGTCGGGGTCCGTCAGACCCGGAGTATCGCTGGCGTGGAACGGCTGACCAATGAGGACGTCCTGGGTCGGCGGAAACGGTCCGATGGTATCGCCCGGTCCCCGTGGCCCATCGAACTTCACTATGGAGAGAAACCGAAGGTCGAGTGGCTGCTGGATGACTACTACGAGGTACCCTACGGCGCCCTGGTGCCGGAAACGGGTGAGAACATCATTGTCGCCGGCCGCTGCCTGGCCGCCGAACACGAGGCCATGGCGTCGGCCCGGGTGACGGCGCAATGTTTTCAGTACGGCCAGGCCGCCGCACTTGCCGCCGACCTGGCGTTGAAGTCCCAAACGCCTTTGCGTGAGATTGACGGTGCCGAAATCCGGTCCCTGATGAATGAGGACGGGGCCCGGTTGGATTAGAACGCTCAACGACTGACTGATTTACATATCCTGGGAGAGCAAAGATGTCGACTAAAATTGAAGCAAAAGACCTGCGCAGTGCACGGTGGTTCGAAGCTGGAGATTTCCGCAGTTTTAATCATCGTTCGCGGATGATGCAGAATGGCTACGCGATTGAAGAATGGCAAGGCAAACCGATCATCGCCATCGTGAATACCTGGTCCGACCTGAATGCCTGTCATGGGCATTTCAAGGCGCGGGTCGAGGATATCAAGCGGGGCGTTCTCATGGCCGGGGGGATTCCCGTCGAGATTCCGGCCCTAACCCTGTTCGATACCATGGTGAAACCATCGGGACTGCTGTATCGGAACCTGTTGGCCATCGAGGTTGAGGAGATTGCTCGCTGTCAGCCCATCGACGGCCTGGTTCTCATGGGGGGGTGTGACAAAACCGTTCCGGGACTGATCATGGGGGCGGTCAGCTCCGGTCTGCCGTCCATCTTTGTTCCCGCCGGACCGATGTTGCGCGGCAACTACAAGGGACAGACCCTGGGCTCCGGTTCCGATGCCTTCAAAACCTGGGATGAATATCGGGCCGGCGAAATCGGTCGCGACGAACTGGATGGCATCTGTAATGGCATCGCCCGCAGTTACGGGACCTGCATGACCATGGGCACGGCCAGTTCCATGGCCCTGGTGACAGAGGCGATCGGCATGACGGTGCCCGGGGCCTCCTCCATTCCGGGGGTGGACGCCAATCATCAGCGCATGTGTTCCGAATCCGGAAGGCGGATTGTCGATATGGTCTGGAACGATGTCACCCCCGACAAGATTCTGACCAAAGAAGCGTTTCTGAACGGCATCACCGTCGCCATGTCGACAGGATGCTCCACCAACGTCATCATTCACATCATCGCCCAGGCCCGGCGGGCCGGCCATGATATCACTCTTGATCATTTCGAAAAGGCCAGCCGCGAAATTCCGGTTATTGCCAATATCCGCCCCAATGGCACGTCCCAGTACCTGATGGAGGATTTCTATTACGCCGGCGGCACCAGGGCCTTGCTGGGGCGTCTCAAGAAGTTTCTCATCCTCGATCAGCTGACGGTGTCCGGGAAAACTCTCGGCGAGAATCTTGAAGGGGCCGAGGTCTACAATGAGGACGTCATCCGGTCCCTGGACAATGCCATCTACAGTGAGGGCGGCCTTGCGGTCCTCAAGGGGAACCTGGCTCCCGACGGGTGTGTCATCAAGGTCTCGGCCTGCGATGCAAAGTTTCTCAAACATACCGGCCCGGCCATCGTCTTTGATGACTATCCGGCCTTCAAGGCCGTGTTCGAGCGCGACGATTTCGAGGTGACCGAAGATCACGTGCTTATCCTGAGAAACGCCGGTCCTCAGGGAGGGCCCGGAATGCCGGAGTGGGGGATGCTGCCGATTCCCACCAAGCTGGTCAAGCAGGGGGTCAAGGATATGTTGCGCATCTCCGACGCCCGGATGAGCGGCACCAGTTACGGGGCCTGTGTTCTCCACGTCTCGCCGGAAGCCTTTGTCGGGGGGCCGCTGGCCCTGGTCGAAAATGGCGACATGATCAGTATCGATGTCGATGCCCGGACCCTGACCCTGAATGTCCCTGACGAGGAACTGGAAAGACGCAGGGAGGCCTGGGTTGCCCCGCCATGCCGTTTCGGTCGCGGCTACGGTTATATGTACAGTCAGCATGTCAACCAGGCTCATACCGGGTGTGATTTCGATTTTCTCGAAACCAGTTTTGGCCCCAATCCCGGAGAGCCGGATATCTTTTAGCCCTGACAGTGAACCGCTGGAACGAAAGTTTTCCGAATATGAATAAAATCGAAGAAATCCTGCAGGGAATTATCCTCCCGAAGATGATAAAAGTCAGGCAGACCTTCCCCAAGCAGGAGGTTGAGGATATTGAAAAACGTATTCAGGAGGAGATGGGGCAGGACAAAATCGCTGCCAGAATCCGCCCTGGTATGAGTATCGCCGTCGGGGTCGGAAGCCGCGGGGTTGCCGACATCGCCCTGGTGACCAGAACGGTCATCGCCGAGCTCAAGGCGCGCGGGGCGCAGCCCTTCATTGTTCCCGCCATGGGGAGTCACGGCGGGGCCACAGCGGAAGGGCAGGTGGAGATTCTGCACCAGCTGGGGGTCACTGAAGAGTACGCCGGCTGTCCGATCAAGTCGTCCATGGAGGTCGTCGAGGTCGGCCGTCTGGACAACGGCATGGCGGTCCTGATGGATCGGAATGCTCAGAATGCCGACGGTATCGTCGTCATCAACCGGGTCAAGGCCCACACCGGGTTTGTCGGGCCCAACGAAAGCGGCCTGATGAAAATGCTGACCATCGGCCTGGGCAAGCAGAAAGGGGCCGATGCCTGCCACGCCCGGGGGTGGGGGGAAATGGCCCACATGGTGGTCGCCATGGCCAAGGTCAAAATTCAGAATTCTCCGGTTCTGTTCGGTGTCGCCACCTACGAGAATGCCGATGACCGGGTGGCGGATATCAAGGCCATTGCCGCCGAGGACATGTTCGAAGCGGAACAGGCCCTGCTGGTGAAGGCGAAAGAGGCGCGCCCCAGTATTCTCTTCAACCCCCTTGATGTGCTGATCGTCGATGAACTCGGCAAAAACCATTCGGGCAGCGGCATGGATCCCTATGTGACCGGGAGGGCGGCGACCCCCTACCTGACCGGGTTGAAGCCGAAGGTGAAAAGCCTGGCGGTTCTTGATGTCAGCGAGTTCAGCCATGGCAACTGCAATGGCATGGGGAATGCGGATGTCACGACCAGGCGGCTGTTCGAAAAAATAAATTATGAACATTCCTACGCCAACACCCTGACCTCCAGGACCCCCGTTTCATCGAAGATTCCCCTGGTCATGGACAGTGACCTGATGGCTATCAAGGCCGCTATTCAGGTCAGCGCCGTGCCCGATCTGTCCGGCTTGAGAATGGTTCGCATTTCGAGTACCAGCCACCTCGGGGAGATTTATATCTCCGAGGCGTTGGCGGAAGAGGCCCGCCTGAACCCCGCAGTGGACATTCTCAGTGACCCCTGCGATATGGTCTTTGACGCGGCGGGAAATTTTTCCGATGTCGGAGATTGGCATTAACCCGGAAGGACACTTTGCGGGATATGGTCAGGTCTGTCCCTGACGGCGGAATAATCAGCCCGCGATGAAAAAAAGAGTGCCTTGCCAGGCGTTTGATGTTTTAATAGCCTTCAACTCCTCCTTTGGATCGCCATCTGGCCCCCAGGAGGAGTTTTTCTATTGCGAACCGCAGTTCATCCCGGGCGTAAGCTTTAAACAGGACATCAGTCAGTTATGAACCAGCACGAAGTGACCCAGCTGCTCCAGTCCCTGGTCGATGGCCGGATCAGCGTTGCCGAAAGCGTTGAACGCCTCAAGTCATTGCCCTTCGAAGATCTCGGCATCGCCCAGATCGATCATCATCGGGAACTGCGCCAGGGCGCCCCGGAAGTGATCTTCGGCGAGAACAAGACCCCCGAGCAGCTGAACATCATCCTCCATGCCATGGCCAAAAAGGAGCGCAACATCCTGATCACCCGGGTCAGCGCGGACAAGGCGGCGGAGCTCTGCAACCATTTTCCCGACGGCGACTACGATCCCCTGGCCCGGACCTTCTGCCTGGTCAAAAAACCGGTCGAGATCACCGGCAGGGGGCGGATCCTCATCGTCTGCGCCGGGACCTCCGACCTGCCGGTGGCCCGCGAGGCCCTGGTGACCGCCCGCATGCTCGGCAACGAGGTGAGCGAACTGGTCGATGTCGGGGTGGCCGGCATCCACCGTCTGTTTGCCCGGCATGATCTGCTGCGCCGGGCGGACATCCTGATCGTGGTGGCGGGCATGGAGGGAGCCCTCCCCTCGGTGATCGGCGGCCTGGTCGACAAGCCGGTGATCGCGGTGCCGACCTCGGTGGGCTACGGAGCCGCCTTTGGCGGGGTCGCCGCCCTGCTGGGGATGCTCAACTCCTGCGCCAGCGGGCTGACCGTGGTGAATATCGACAACGGCTTCGGAGCGGCCTTCGCCGCCAACCGCATCAACAAAATGTCCTGAGCGACCGGGACCTGACCTCAATGGAACCAGCACCATGAAGAAAACTCTTTATCTGGACACCTTTTCCGGGATTTCCGGCGACATGTTTCTCGGCCTGCTCCTCGACCTTGGGGTGGAGGCCGACCGCCTCGAGGCGGAACTGGCCAAGCTGCCCGTCAGCGGCTACCGGCTGGCGATCCGGAAGGAGAAGCGGCACGGCATCGAAGGGACCCGCTGCCGGGTCGACTGCGAGGAAACGCACCATCACCGGACCTGGAGCGACATCGACACCATGCTGGCGGAAAGCCGTCTGGAACCGGCCGCCGGGCAACTGGCGCGGCGCTTTTTCCGGCGTCTCGGGGAAGCGGAAGCCCGGGTCCACGGGATCGCCATCGACGCGGTTCATTTTCATGAGGTCGGCGCCGTGGACGCTATCGTCGACCTGGTCGGGGCGGCCGTGGGGCTCCAGCTGTTGGAGGTCGGCAGCCTGCGCTGCGCGCCGCTGCCCCTGTCACGGGGCATGTCGCGGTGCGCGCATGGCGCGCTGCCCCTGCCGGCGCCGGCGACCCTGGAGATCCTGCAGGGCAAGCCGGTGTGCGACAGCGGCATCGGCAAAGAACTGGTGACCCCGACGGGAGCGACCATTGTCGCTGAGCTGGCCGAGTTCGGTCCCCTGCCGGCTCTGCCCCTGGGGCAGACGGGCTACGGCGTCGGCGGCTGGGACTTGGAGGATCGCCCCAACCTGCTGCGGGGCATATTTTTTGAGGGTGGCGAAGGTCCGGCCGATCCGGACACTGGCGAGGAACAGCACCACTCCCACCATCATCATGCCTCCTAGGGATGACCTGAATTCTGTGGCCTGAAACGCCCTGAGCCGAGGATTGCCGGGATTGTCACCCTCGGTTTCATGGTCGCTGCACAGCGCCAAAGCGTCTGCCCGGCCCTGGCAGATCTCATCGTTCCTCGATCTGCCTCCCCGGGCTTTTCTCCTGGTGATCCGGGGCAACGTTCCGTCACTGAAGATATGCAATAAATCTTGCAGTTACAACTTCTATTGTGCCTTATAAAGCTCCAATAAAATCAGCACTTATCTTCCGCCCTGCAAAACCCGGTTAACGAAAGTTTATTCCCTTCTTTCTGGGTAATTCAAAAAAACACTGCAAATACAGCCGCTTGGAAAAATCAGATTAGTTGGCATCATTTATGCTTTGTAATTAATGTGGGCTAATGCAAAGTCGACAATTGGCGAGCTGCTGTTCCGTTTTGGGAATGACAGCTCTGAGTCCAGGTGTTGAACAGTGATGGTCACTGGGAGCATTACAAGCCACGGGGGGCGCTGTGAATATCCCCCGACCGGCAGGTCATTCAGGTGATTTTTCAAAGGAGAGATGGGATGGCGAACGCAATCCAGGGAGATTATGAAGATCAAACGGATCATCAGGACAGTATGTCCGGTATGTATCTGACCTTCGAGCTTGCCGGAGAAGGTTACGGCCTGGAAATCAGGCATGTCATTGAAATTATCGGCATTCAACCGGTGACCTGTGTTCCGGATATGCCCCACCATGTCATCGGGGTTCTCAACCTGCGCGGCAAAGTCATCCCGATTATCGATGTGCGCCTCAGGTTCCATCTTGAAGCCAGGGAGTATGATGACCGGACCTGTATTGTCGTGGTCGACGTCGCGGACATGTCCGTCGGCCTGGTGGTCGACAAGGTCAATGAAGTTGTCGATATCCCTCAACAGAACATCGAGCCGCCGCCTCTGAGCAGAAACAGGAACAACAACTATATAAAAGGGCTCGGCAAGATGGACCAGAAGGTCAACATCCTGCTCGATATCAACGATTTACTTGGCGACGACTATTGCTCCGAGGAGTTTGAAGACGCAGCCGTCGCCTGATTTTTTTCAATATTTTTCATGTCCACAAGGAAAGGGAACGTCTTATGTTCAAGAAATTGAAACTTGGAGTAAAGATCGGTGGAGGGTTCGGAATTCTGCTCATTTTAGCGATTTCTCTCGGCACTCTGGCCGTGGTCAGCATGGACAAGGTTGAGACTCAGTCGGTGATGCTGGAACAGGAATATGTTCCGGAAGTCGATATCGCCAATAAGATCGAGCGCAGTTCTTTCTGGACCATGTACGCCATGCGCGGTTACGGCTTCACCGGAGATGAAAAGCTCCTCGCCGAGGCCAGGGAGAACATGACGGCGCTTCAGGAACGCCTTGACGCCGCCAAAAAACTCGGTGACGAGGCGGAACACCTCAAAGCCTTGCGTCCTGCCGTGGAAAAGGTCGAAGCCCAGTTTGCCAGTTATCGGAAACTTGTCGACGAGACGGTGGCCGTTAATAAAAAGATGGATGAAGATCAATCCAGGCTGGACGCCGCCGCTGCCCAGTATATGGGGAACTGCAGCGATTTCCTGGCCGGTCAGAACGCCAAGATGGACAAGGAAATCGATGAATTCTCGGCGCCCAAACTGCTGGCCGAGCGGTTGGAAAAGATCAAGCTGGTCAGCGAGATTATTGATCTTGGCAATGCCACCCGCATTGCCGCGTTCAAGTCCCAGGCCAGGAGAGATCCCCAGATCATCAAGGATGCCAACCAGAACTTTGATGTCATGGCGTCCAAATTCGCCGCGCTGCGGAAAATCACCTATCAGGAGGATGACCTCAAGCGAATCGACAATACCGAACAGGCCGCCAACGAATACAAGGCGGCCATGAATGAGTACCTGAACAACTGGCTTAAAAATCAGGAACTCGGCAAACAGAGAAATGCTATCGGCGATGCCGTCGTCAGCGAAGCGCGGGCCGTGGCCGTCGCCGGCATGGACGGCACCATGCGCATCGCCGCCCAGGCCGTGTCCTCCTTGAGCAACGCCAGCCATACCATGATCGCCGGGCTGATCATCGCCACCCTCATCGGCCTGGCCGCCGCCTGGTTCATCACCCGGAGTATCACCAAACCGCTGCACCGGGCCTTTGCCGTGGTCGGCCAGTACGGCAAGGGGGACACCTCCGATCAGAACCTGCCCATGGGCGACAAGGTCAACTGCTCTTCTTTGAACAACTGCGGACAGAAGGACTGCCCCAGCTACGGGCTGGAAAGCAACTGCTGGGTCGAGACCGGGACCTTCGGTCCGAACCCCGTTTGCGTGAAGCTGACCAACGGCACCTACAATGACTGCCGTCAATGCAAGGCCTTCAAAGCCAAAGACGAGATCACCGAGCTCGGTTCGGTCCTGGTCGGGATGGCCAAGAGCCTGCAGGGGCGCAGCGAGCTGGCCGAGGCCATCGCCCAGGGCGACCTGACCCATGACGTCACCGTGGCGTCTCCCAACGACCAGCTCGGCAACGCCCTGAAAACCATGCTCGAAGGGCTGCGTGAAATGGTGGGCAATATCCAGGTGGCCGGCGAGCAGATCGCTTCCGGTTCCGGCCAGGTGTCGGATGCCAGCCAGGCCCTGTCCCAAGGGGCCACCGAGTCCGCCAGTTCCCTGGAGGAAGTGACGGCGTCCATGAACGAAATGGCCAACCAGGTGCGGACCAACGCCGAGAACGCCAGCGCCGCCAACCAGCTGTCGAACGAGTCGAAACAGGCGGCCGAAAAAGGGGACGCCCAGATGGCCGAGATGGTCACCGCCATGGATGAAATCAACCAGGCCGGTCAGAACATCAGCAAGATCATCAAGGTTATCGACGAGATCGCCTTCCAGACCAACCTGCTGGCCCTGAACGCCGCGGTCGAGGCGGCGCGGGCCGGTCAGCACGGCAAGGGGTTTGCGGTGGTCGCCGAAGAGGTTCGGAATCTTGCCGCCCGCAGCGCCAAGGCGGCCGAAGAGACCGCGGAGCTGATCGAAGGGTCCGTGGCCCTGACCGACAAGGGGAACCAGATGGCGCAGCAGACCGCCAGCGCCCTGAAAGAGATCATGAACGGGACCAACAAGGTCGCCGATCTGCTGGAAGAGATTGCGGCCGCGTCCAATGAGCAGGCCCAGGGGATCAGCCAGGTGACCACCGGGCTGGCGCAGATCGATCAGGTGACCCAGCAGAATACGGCGAGTGCCGAGGAGAGCGCCGCCGCGGCCGAAGAGCTGTCGGGGCAGGCCCTGCAGATGCAGGAGATGCTGAAGCGCTTTGTCCTGCACAAAGGAGATCAGGTTGCCCAGGTGGCCTACAGCGCGCCGCAGGCCGCACCCTCCTCATCGGGGGGCTGGGAAAGCATCAAGCCGAAGCCGCAGATCGCCATGAAGAAGCAGATCGCTTTGGATGACGAGGAGTTCGGCAAGTTTTAACCTACCGATGGCAGGGATTCTCCCGACGGGAGAATCCCTGCCTGTCTCTGCTGTTATTTTTTTTGGGGGGGGGCGTGATCAACAAGATTGGCTTATGCCCAGTGAACTGCTTCCGGATGCCGCATCTGTCCTGTGACCCCGGGTCGGGACGATCCGGCCGATAAGCAGCCTTCGCAGCTGACAAAATCATTCAAAGAGGAGATTTGAGTCCGTTACAGCAGGGGGGGGGCGAACTCAAGACATTGCGTCATAATGACACACGGAATTTTATGGAAGCTGGTGACAGCGACGGTTCTGGTTTATATCTGGGGCGGGTCTGTGCCCCTGTATGCCCATGATCCCGTCAAGCCGCATCAACTGATCCGCTCGGCCGCCGAATATGATTATCCCCCCTTCAGCCTGGTCGACGAGGAAGGGCAGGCGACCGGCTTTTCGGTTGAACTGCTGCGTGCCGCCCTGGCCACTGTCGGGCATGAGGTCTCCTTTGCGGTGGGTCCCTGGTCGGAGGTCAAGCAGGCCCTCATTGATCACAGCATCCATGTTCTGCCCCTGGTCGGGCGCACTCCCGAGCGAGAGGCCTATTTTGACTTCACTTTTCCCTACATAAAAATGCACGGAACCATCATTGTCCGTGACAGCAATACAACCATAAAAGGTATCGCGGATCTCAAAGGGAAGGAGGTTGCGGTTCTTAAGGGGGACAATGCCGAGGAGTTTTTGCGCCGTGAGCAGGTGACATCCCATATCATAACGACCGGTTCCTTTGAGACGGCCCTTGTCGCGCTGTCCCAGGGGTATTATGACGCGGTTGTCATTCAGAAACTGCTGGCCATGCAGTTGATCCGGAAAAACGGGCTCAACAATCTGCGGCCCGTTGGCAGGCCCCTCACCGAATTCGAGCAATCCTTCTGCTTTGCCGTGCCGAAAGGGCACTCTGAGCTGCTCGCCATCCTCAACGAGGGGTTGTCCATTGTTTCCCAGGATGGAACGTTCCAGAGGTTGCAGCATGCATGGTTCTCGCCCCTGGAACAGAAAAAGAGCCGGATCGTGGTCGGTGGCGACAGTCAGTATCCCCCCTACGAATACCTTGACGAAAACGGCCAGCCCGCCGGCTTCAACGTCGATCTGACCCGGGCGATTGCCCGGCAGCTCAATCTCGATATCAAGATAGAGCTCGATGAGTGGAGCAAGGTGCGCCAGGGGGTGGAGAGCGGGCGGATCGACCTGGTCCAGGGAATGTTCTATTCCGTGGAGAGGGACCGGGCGGTCAATTTTTCTCCGGCTCATTCCCTCGTCGGTCATGTCATTGTCAATCGCAAAAACTCCCCCCACCCGGAAAACCTGGAACAGCTGCAGGATAAAACCATCCTGGTCATGCGGGGGGACATTCTTCATGACCTCGCGGTAAAACAGGGGCTGGAGAACCAGCTGATTCCGGTCTCCTCTCAGGAGGAAGCGCTGAGACTGCTGGCCGCAGGGAACTATGATTGTGCCCTGGTCGCCAGAATCCCGGCTCTTTACTGGGCAGAGAAACATGGCTGGGACAACCTGAATATCGGTCATCAGTCGGTGCTTTCGCCGGAGTACTGCTATGCCGCTCTTCCCGAGAATCAGGCCCTGCTGACCGATTTTTCGGAAGCCCTGCAGGCGATCAAAAATTCCGCAGAGTATCGTGATATCTACAATAAATGGTTCGGAGGCTATGAGGAGCAGGCGCTGTCTCCGGAAAAAATCATGGCCTATGCCCTGCTGGTCATTGCGCCATGCGGAATAGTGTTTGTGTTTATCGTTCTGTGGAACAAGAGTCTGAAGGCGAAGGTCCGGGAAAAAACCTCAGAACTGGAACATGAGGTCAGTCTGCATAAACGGACAACGAAGATTCTTGCTGAGGAAAAGCGAAAGTTTCATACCCTGTTCGAACATGTCGTCGACTACGCATTGGTGCTGAAACGGCAGGGGAACGGGCTGGTCATTGTCGATTTGAGTGACTCCGCATGCCGGGCTCACGGCTATACCCGCGACGAGCTCCTTGGCCAGTCCATCGATATCCTCGACGCCGGCAAGGTGGACGTTCAAAAGGACGCAGCCCGCCTGGAAAAATTGAAAAAGCACGAGCCGGTTATTTTTGAGACCACTCACAAGCACAGGGACGGCAGCCTGTTTCCCGTTGAGGTGGCCTTGACGCTGCTGGAGCTGGGCGGAGAAGAACTGATTTTTGCCATCGAGCGGGATATCACCAACAGGAAGAAGGTTCTTCAGGAAAAAGAAGAACTCGAAAAGCACATACGCCAGAAATACAAGATGGAGGCCATCGGCGTCATGGCCGGGGGGATCGCCCATAACTTCAACAATAACCTGGCCATCATTCTCGGCAACCTCGAACTGGCCCAGCTCAAGAGCGAAAGCCGGGAGCAGGTTAACAAATACATTGAAAACGCCCGGATTGCGGTGCGCAGGTCACGGGACCTGATCCAGCAGATGATGACCTACAGTCGCCAGCAGTCGCACAACAAGGCCCTGGTTCAACCGAACCTGATTATCGAGGAAACCCTCAAGCTGCTGCAGGCGACCTTGCCCGCCAGTATCGAAATGTCTTTTCAGTCCTATGTCGAGGATCGGTTGACGACCATCCACGTCGATTCCACCCAGCTGGAAGAGGCCCTGATCAATCTGTGCACCAATGCCGTCGATGCCATGAATGAAAAGGGCAGCATAACCATCGAACTGACATCCCTCTATCTGAGACAGGCCGATATTCTGCCCCAGTATTCCTGCGCGGAAGGATCCTATGTCTGCATCAGTGTCTCCGATACCGGCAGCGGTATGGACCAGGAACTGATTGAAAAGATCTTTGATCCCTTTTTTACCACCAAAAGCGTCAATCGTGGCACCGGAATGGGGCTGGCGACCCTGCACGGCTTCGTCAAGAAAAGCGGGGGCATGATCAGGGTCAGCAGCACGGTCGGCCGGGGCAGTCGCTTTGAGCTGCTGTTCCCCCTGGCCGGCAAGGTGGCCACCAGGGGGGATGACCTGACCGTTCCGTCGGAACAACCGTCACCGGCCCGGGGGGATGAACATCTTCTCCTGATCGATGACGAAGAGATGCTTGTGGACATGACCGCACAGCTGCTGACGGATCAGGGCTACCAGGTGACCACCGTCGTGTCTGGTGAGCGCGCTCTGGCTCTGCTGACGGATCAGCCCGAAGCCTTCGACCTGATTATTACCGACCAGATGATGCCGGGTTTGACCGGGCTGGAATTTATCGAACAGCTCAGGGCTTTTCAGCCGGAGGTACCGGTGATTCTGTGCACGGGATACAGCAGGAAAATCGATGAGGAGACCGTCCAGGCTCTGAATATCTCGGCGGTGTGCCTTAAACCGCTGGAAACAAACCAGTTGTTTGCGACCATCAGAACGGCTCTGCGCACGTCGTGATGACCAAGAGGTGAGGAGACATGACATGAATCTAACGCTTTTTGATGGGGTTGATGCGCCGGACGCGGCAGCTGACGAGAAACCGTTCAAAACCTGTGGGGTCTGCCAGGACGCCTGGGCGACCAGGAACGATTTCCTGACCGACGCCAAAATCACCCTGACCGGCTACCAGGCGAACTTTGTTGCCGTCGAAAAAGGGCTGTTTCTATTCAACCATACCTGCGGCGCCACCTTGAGCCTGAAGGTTCATGAACTGGCGGACCTTTACCCGGGACCGATCTATGAGGAACCCAAGACAGGATCACGGGACTGCCCCGGCTACTGTCTTCACGCCAACGAGTTCAGGCCCTGCCCCGCGCAATGCGAATGCGCCTATGTTCGGGATATCCTGCAATTATTAAGATGATTCGCGCCGATTTTATGGTAGCTTATTAAAAAGAGAAGACGTTGCCCGCATTAACGGGGTCTTTGAACAGGGGAGGGGATTGCAATTTAGTTGAATTGTTTTGCCTTAAATCTGGAAGGCTGCCTTGTTTCGAATCAACAGGATAACCCTCATCTTCTTCCTGATCGCCCTGGGCTGGATCGGTCTGATTGCCTATGTCTGCCAGCAGGAACGTGCCTCGGAACGGGGACTGGTCGTCCAGCTGGCGCTGGCCGAGGCGCGGGGCAGTTTCAACAAGGACCTGGTCTATCGCCGCTGGGTCGCCAAGCAGGGGGGTGTTTACGTCAAGCCTTCCCCCTTTTCGCCCCCCAACCCCTACCTCTCGCATATTCCCGACCGTGACCTCACAACCACCGACGGCCAGCAGCTGACCCTGATCAACCCGGCCTACATGACCCGCCAGGTTCATGACCTGGCGCAGACCCAATACGGGGCCAAGGGGCATATCACCAGTCTGAATCCGCTCCGCCCCGAAAACGCCCCGGATCCCTGGGAACGGGAATCCCTGGAGCAGTTTCGGCAGGGCGTCAGGGAAACATCCATCCAGACGACCATAAACGGCGAACCCTATTTGCGCCTCATGCTCCCCATGGTCACCGAGGAGATGTGTCTGAAGTGTCATGGCCACCAGGGGTACAGGATCGGCGACATCCGGGGGGGGATCAGCGTGTCGGTTCCCCTGGCGGGCTATTTCAGTGCCCAAAGTGAAAACATGTCCCAGGAATCAACCAACAAAATGCTGCTGCTGGGCGTTGGCCTGCTGCTGTTGCTTCTCTGTTACGTCGCCGTCCAGAAGTTTCTTGGCAGTGAAAAGCGTATTTCGCAGGTGGTTGAACGATCGGAGGAAAAATACCGGGTCGTCTTTGACGAATCGACGGTGGGTCTGGCCCTGGCCGATGCCGAGACTGGTCACATTGTCGATTGCAACCGGGCCTTGCTGTCCCTGGCGGAACGCACCCGGGAGGAGGTTGTCGGCCAGCCGCAGGC
Organism: Geopsychrobacteraceae bacterium; assembly: GCA_963677135.2. Taxonomy (GTDB): domain Bacteria; phylum Desulfobacterota; class Desulfuromonadia; order Desulfuromonadales; family Geopsychrobacteraceae; genus Seleniibacterium. The sequence continues at coordinate 179,946 of CAXXLS010000012.1, forward strand.
GATTCTTCATTCCAGAGTCACGAAGCCGGGTGCGGTGACCGACGAATTCGTCATTCATCGGGACGAGGAACCGGGCAGTCTTTTAGAGACAACCCTGCTGACCAGCGCCGGGGAGAAAATCCCCGTCGAAATCAAGGCCCAGCCGGTCTGGATCGACAACCGGAAGATGATGCTGGGAATCTTCCGGGATCTGTCCGAGCAGAAGGAGTCGGAACGCCAGTTAATCAAGAATGAGAAGATGCTTCGGGCGGTGCTGAACAGTCAGTACGATGCGGTGTTCCTGTACCGAACCTCCGGCGGAACATTCACCCCTTTTGAAATGGTCAATGACATCGCCCTGGAGCGATACGGCTATACCCGTGAGACGTTTCTGACCCTGACCCCCGAGGATATCACTGAAAACCGGCAGAACGCCCATGATTTATGGAACGGCATCAGTGACGATGTCGCCGAAACCCGCAAAATCAATGTCGTCATGACCCACCGGAGAAAGTCCGGAGAAACTTTCCCCGTGGAGGTGAGCAGTACCCGGCTGGAACTGGACGGTACCGAGTATCTGCTGTCGGTTGCCCGGGATATCAGTGAGCGGGTCAGTCATCACCAGGAAAAACAGGAGCTGCTGGAAAAACTCCAATACATATCGAGTCAGATACCCGGCATGGTTTACCAGTTTGAGCGGTCTGCTGGAGGAGAGTATTCAATCCCCTTTACCAGTGGAACGATTCTGTCCCTGTTTGAGCTGTCTCCTGAAGATGTTCAACAGAGCGCGGAGTCCCTGATCCGGAAAATTCACCCGGACGACCTTCCGGCAACGCTGCAGTCTATTGAACTGTCCGGCGATCAGCTCAGTCCCTGGCGCCATGAATTTCGGGCGATCATGAATGACGGGAACATCATCTGGCTGGAGGGGAACAGTATTCCCAGGCAACAGGATGACGGCCGCATTGTCTGGTATGGCTATATAACGGATATTTCCCAGAGGAAAACAGAAGAGAACCGGCAGCGCGACATCCTGCAGCAGCTCAGGCAGCGCGAAAAGCTCAATGTGGTGGGGATGCTGGCGAGCGGCATCGCCCATAATTTCAACAATCACCTGGCGATCATTCTCGGCAACATCGATCTTGCCAAGCGCCAGGAACTGGGTCAGGCCGACCGGGATGAACTGCTTGAGAATGCGCAGCTTGCGGCCAAAAGAGCGACCGACCTGGTGCGCCAACTCATGAGGTTCAATCGCTCGGACGAGCGGGTGAATACTTGCTTCGCTCTGTGTGAGCTTCTGGTTGAAACCGGGCGGCTGCTGAAATCGACCCTTCCTTCGTCCATCAACAAGACCCTTCAATTGCCTGCCGATTGTTCGGGTCTGACAGTCATGGGATCGCCCTCGAGGATTCAGGATCTTCTGCTGAATCTCTGTACCAATGCCGTCCATGCCATGAATGACCGGGGAACCCTCACCCTGGCTCTGGAGAAGGCCACCTTTACCGATCCGGCGATGCCGCCTCCCGATGAGATCGCCTACGGGGATTACGCCTGCCTGTCCGTCAGTGATACCGGCTGCGGCTTCGACGATGAAACGAAAAGCAAAATTTTCGAGCCGTTTTTCACCACCAAAGAGGCGGGGCGGGGGACCGGGCTGGGCCTGGCAACCGTCAAGAATACGGTTGACGAGTACGGCGGGGCCATCACGGTTGACAGTGTGCCGGGGCAGGGGACGACCTTTAAAATCTACCTGCCCCTTTGCCCTGCGGAGGGTGAGGAGCTGTCTTGTTCCGATCAGGCCGTCGTGTCCGGAACGGAGCGCATTCTCTTGGTTGATGATGACCTGATGATGGCGGAGTTGGGCGCTGACATCCTCCAGAGTATCGGTTACCAGGTGGTTCTCGAGACGGACAGCCGCGCTGCGTTGGAAACATTTCAGCAGGCCCCGGAGTCTTTTGACGTGATTCTCACCGACCAGGTGATGCCGGCGCTGACCGGCATCGAACTGGCTCAGCAGGTCAAAAAAATTCGCCCGGATATTCCGATCGTTCTCGTGACCGGCTACAGTCTCGATGTGACCGAGGAGACGATGGGGCAGTATGGCATCTGCTACATGTGCCATAAGCCCTTCGACATAGCGGAGATTTCTGTTGCCATCCGCAAAGCGCTGGCGGCAGGGTAGGCTGGTTTTTCCCGGGCCACGGGGGACAAGGCGGCAGTTAAGATCGGCCGGCAGCCTGCGCGGCATCCAGAACCGATCTGATCTCAAACAGCAATTCACTGCTTTTCAGGGGTTTCTGAAGCGTTTTTATGTTCAGCTCATCCGCCTCTTTCCTGGTAAAGCTTTCCTTGTAGCCCGAGCAGATCATGACGGGCATATCCGGCCGGATGTGGCGGATATTTTTCGCCAACGTGATACCTGTCAACTCCGGCATCGTCTGATCGGTAATCAGCAGATCAAAAGCGTCCGGATTCTGGTAAAACAGCCTGGCGGCCTCCCGGGCCGACGTCAGACCGGTGACCCGGTACCCGTAAGAGTCCAGCATGGCTTTTCCCAGCTCCACCAGGGCCACCTCGTCATCGATGAACAGAATATGCTCGCTGCCCCGCAGATCGATCTCCGGCTGGCAACCCTGGTCCCGGGCGTCTGCTTCTTCCGTGGACAGGGGGAGCAGAATTTCAAAGGAGGTTCCTTCCCCGAGGCGGGTATCGAGCTTGATCGTTCCATGGTGGTTCTGGATGATTCCATAGACAACGGACAGGCCGATACCGGTCCCTTTCCCGACCTCTTTGGTAGTGAAAAAAGGCTCAAAAATACGTGCTACCAGCTCGTCCGGGATGCCGCTGCCATTATCCCTGATGATGAGCCGGGCGTAATCGCCAGGAGACAGTTCCGGGTACCGCGCCCGCTGCTCCGTCGTCATCCTGAAGGATTTCAAAGTGACCCTGATTTCTCCTCCCTGTTCGGGAAGGGCATGAGAGGCGTTGACGCACAGGTTCATCACGACCTGATGAATCTGGTTGGTGTCTGCAAGGACGACCCCGGTTGCAGGATCGATATCGACCTTTAAAACGATCGTGCTGGGGAGTGTCTTGCGCAGCAGATTGCAGGCATCGAGAACTGTTTCATGGATCTCGCTCGGCACCAGCTTCCCTTCCCCCTTGCGGCTGAAGGTGAGAATCTGGGCAACGAGGTCTTTGGCCCGGACGGTGGCAGACATGACGGCGTGCAGCCGCTGCCTGGTCTTTTCTCCGCAGTCAGCGGCACGCATGGCCATTTCCGTATAGCCGATAATGGCAGCCAGAATATTGTTGAAGTCGTGCGCCACGCCACCGGCCAGGGTTCCGATGGCCTCCATTTTTTGTGTCTGTCGGAGTTGCTCCGCCAGCATCTCCTGTTTTGCCTGGGCTTCTTTCAGGGCCGAAATGTCCTCAACGCTTGACCAGATAAAGCGCTCTCCATCCCGGACCACAATCATGCCGTTCAGTCGGACCGGAACCAGGTGGCCATTCTTGTGGCGATACTCCTTTTCATAGGGGCCGTAGCGCCCTGTCGTTTCCAGCCTCTCCAATTGTTTTTGTTCTTCCGCGGTATAGGCCTCCGGCGTAATATCCCAATAGCTGAGAGCAGCGGCTTCACCGGGGGAGTAGCCGATGATTTTTGCATAGGCGGAATTGACCGTGACCAGGGAACCGTCCATCCTGCAGAGGGCCAGGCCGACAGGGGACTGGTCAACCAGGTCATTGAGGCGCTTCTCGCTTTCGGTCAGCAGCTCCTGCTTGCGATGACTTTGATTGATGGCGCTGACCAGCAGCAGGATCGATGCGATATTGACGCCCAGGAAAAACTGCAGGGCCAGGACTCTCTCGCCAACGGAGGAATCGGCAAATGCGTAGGGCCCGGTTCCGAGGATGGTCAGGCCAACCGAGCTTATTGCCAGGACCAGGCTGGCGATGGCGGCGCCCCTGGTGCGGAAGCGCAGGGCGCTGTAAATCAGGAACGGCAACGTCCAGTACGGGCTGCTGTGAAGAGACAGAAGGTTCTGGGTGGTGCGGCCGAAAATGAAGACACAGCTCGCCAGGAACAGGACGAAAAACAGCAGAAACTCCCAGCTTTTCAACTTACCGTCGGTCGCTGGTCGTGGTGCTCCTGGCTCTTTCTGAAAGAATGCCAGAATCAGAGGTGTAACAATCAGGATCCCGAGAATATCGTCGGCCAGCCACAGGCTCCCTATCTGGGTAAATTCGGCCCCGGGATAGGCCAGGGATACCGTTGTCCCGCCAACAACGGCACCAGCGGTACAACAGATCAGGGCCGCCAGAAAGAAACCGAGAACCTCTCTGGGGTCCGCCAGTGTTGTGGCGAGGGGAAAAAACCGTTGGATCAGCAGTGCTCCGATCACCGGTTCAACAAGGTTGGCGGCGGATAACCCGAAAGACGTCAGCAGGGCATAGTCGGACATGAGGTTGCCGATCATGCAGGCGATGAAGATTCCGACTAACACAGCAAGCCAGCGCGTTTTGTCATGGAGCAGCAGCATGGCGAGGGAAAAGCCGCTGCCAAGCCAGAAAGGTGCGATGCCTTCCGGTTCGATGAGAAAGGCGTAACTGAGCCTGGCAATCAGGAAATAGCCGACACCGGCGAAAACCGTTAAGCAGAGTCTGGAATTCATTGTGCGCGCCATGCTGGCCCCTTTATGCCAGGGACAAGACCGGTTTGTGGTGGGGGTGTTTTAAATAGTCGTTTCATGTCGGGCTCGTGATCCATACTCATCCATCGTGCCTTTGTCGGGTTTGCTCTGATCCGGGGTTATCGGAATCCTGTCGCCTGCGGGAATGATCTGCATGTTGATTTGGGCGAATATCCGCTGAAAGGGGAAGCACGCGGGGGAAGCGGATGGAGGGGATCCCGCCGGACATTCCGGAGCCAGCAAGAGGTGCTGGCGGAACAAGTCTGCAGCTCAAACCTGGCAGCGCCCCTGAAATAAGCGGCGCCGGCCGGATAAAACGTTTCCTTCCGTTTTTCCAAGAATACTCTGTTCTTGCCGGAAAGAGGATGCTTTTCAGGACGGTTTGTGTTTTTTCTCCATTATTTTTCTGTAGGTGTCGGGATAACGCTCCTGCATGCAGGTCGGGCAGAGGGAGTGGCTGATGTCCGCCTGGGAATGTTGATCGATATAGATATCAACATTGTGCCAGACATTGTTTTCGTCCCTTATCTTTTTGCATATGCTGCAGAGCGGCAATATCCCTTTCAGGGTCTCCACCTCTTGCTCGGCCTTGATTCTTTCGCTGACTTCCTTTTCCAACTGCCGCACTTTGTCCTGCAACTCAGCCTGCTTCGAGAGCAGCTTATCCGCCATGAGGTTGAATGATTTTCCCAGGGTTCCCAATTCGTCCCGGGAACTTTCGTCGGCGCGCAGGTGATAATAGCCGTCGGAAATTTTACTGGTCAGGGTCGTCAGAGAGGCAAGGGGCCTGGTCAGATACCGGGCCAAAACCAGTGAGATGACAAAAATAAGGAGAATGAAGCCTGATGATATGCGCCACAGGGCCGAGCGGATCTCACGGAGTTCGGAAAACGCTTCCTCCCTGTCGATTTTGACGACCACCTCCCAGCCTGGAATTGAGGTGTTCTTGTGCAGCCCCAGAACCTCCCGGCCGCGATAATCCCTGGACAGATGAAGCTTGGACGAATCAAAACCGGTCCTGCCCCCTGATTCTTCCTGAAACGCGGGCACGACGCGCTTGAGGGCAGCCTGAGGATCAAAGCGGGACGGCAGCAGAAACTGTCGCTCGCCGTCCGCAAGTTTTCTGACCAGCAGAATCTCCCCGGTCTCTTTCAGCCCGTCAAAATTACTTACGCTTGAAATCAGGTCGACCGGCTGGCTTTCTATGATCAATACCCCGATGACGCTTTCGTCGAGGATGAGAGGTCCGCCCAGCAGCAGGAGCAACTGGCCGTCGGCGTTAAGGACCAGGGTTTCCGGGCTGGCGGAAGAGATTTTTTCCAGAAAGGCACTGGGATAATAACCGGGGACGGTGCGCAGGGCTCCATCCGTTGAAAAAACCAGTTCACCGTGGGTGCTCAGGATCGATATCTTTGAAAAGCTGTCGATAGACGAGAGGGCATCATCCAATATGCGGTGTATTCTCTCAAGTTGCCGGGGGTCTTTAGTGGACAGAAAACTGCGGAGGCTGATTCTCAGCTGGGTACGGCTGGTGACCAGTTTCATGCGTTCGGCATTTTTTTTGAAGATGGCGTCGATACGGTTGCTTTGCAGGGATGCTATCGATCGGAAATGTTCGTAGATTTCATTTTCAATCGAGGTTTCCGTGGTTTGGTACAAAAACAGGGATGAGGTGCCGAGCAAAAAAAGGCTGCAGACAAAAAATGTTGCAAATATCTTTTTAAAGATGCTCATATATCCCCACGGTTATCTCTCCAGGTACGTATCGATGGCAGTTTCGGGGTCAGGTGAAAATATCCTCGGCCCTCTATGGTTGTTTTCGATCTTTTTGGCCTTCGGATCGCCCGCTCTGGCGGCTGAAAGGATCCGTAACATAAATGCCTGGAGTGGGCCGTCGTGCCCGCTTGCCGGGTGATGCGGTGAGAAACCCGTATCCCATATCCGTTCCGGTTTCTTGGAACCTGAAGAGGAGAGGGCGGGAACGGACACCCGTTGTTGAAAATTATAGAGCATTAATTATTTTCTGGCAAGCAATAGTCTTCCCCGATTTTCTCAGGCGTGGCTATGGTTTGACATGATTTTTCGAGTGCGTTTTTCTGGATGTGCCGGGCATCCCGGGGGCCGGTCAGTTTGGCCGATACCGGTTATGCAAATCCGACCTTTGAGCCGTTGTCGAGGTTGCCGAAACGGTCCTTGAAAAACGAAAACTTACGATATCCTTGGGTGCGAATGGAGAGTTGCCGGATGAAGCTGTTTATTTACTGTTTTCGCGATTTTGATGAAAAAGTTCATTTTGATGCGCTGCAAAAAGACTACGATTTTACCTATGCGACAACCTCCGCATATCCCGATCTGAAAAATGCCGCCCTGGCCGAAGGTTTCGATGCCATCAGTACCACGCCCTCCCGGCTGGATAAAGAACTGCTGAAACGGTTTCATGCCCTGGGGGTGCGCTATGTCCTGAACCGGAGCATCGGTGTTGATCATGTCGATCTTGGTGCGGCACGGGCCTTGGGGATGAGGGTTGCGCAGGTCAGTTATGAACCGCACACCGTCGCCAACTATGCCATTATGCTCATGATGATGTGTCTGCGCAATATGCGTCAGATCCTGGAACAGGCGGCCCTGCAGAATTTCACCCTGAAGGGCAAGGTCGGCAGGGATATCAGCTCCTGCACCATTGGCGTGATCGGCACGGGAAAAATCGGAGCGACCGTCGTGCGGCATTTGCAGTCTTTCGGCTGCCGGGTGCTGGCTTACGACTGTTACCGCAATCCGGACCTGTCCGGATTGTGCGAATATGCAGATCTTGAGACCCTGTACCGGGAGTGTGACGTCCTGACCCTGCATATCCCCTCCGATGACACCAACTATCACCTTCTTGACGCGCAGGCCTTCGACCGGATGAGGCCCGGCGTGGTGCTGGTGAATACCGCCCGGGGTCCGCTTATCGACACGGACGCCCTGATTGCCGCCCTGGAAAGGGGCAAGGTCGGCGGTGCCGCCCTGGATGTGCTGGAGGATGAAAACGGGCTCTATTATCACAACCGCATGGGCGATTGCATAGCCAACCGTCAGATGGCCCAGCTGAAAGCTTTTCCCAATGTCATCCTGTCCCCCCATACCGCTTTTTATACCAGCGAGGTGGTTCGCAGTATGGCGGAGAAAACCATCAAAAATCTCCAGGATATGCTGGCGGGCAATGACAATCCCCTGATCATCGTGTAACGGCCGGCAACTTTCCTCGGGAGCTCCTTTGCCGGCCGATGGCTGCGAGCAACCACCCTTTTTCAAAACGGCTATGCCACGGCCATTCTGGAGTTCCGCCCGCTGCTGAAGCAACCCCGAGAGGTTGTTTTTTTTTCTGGATACCCTTGTGTCAGGCGACAGGGACGTCCGGTGCCGGAAATTTTCTTCTTCTTTAAAGCGGAGTCTGTTGAAATTTTGTTCAAAAAGTATCATACTAGATAGAACTTTAATTCTTTCAAGTAGGATAAGGTCAGTTCATCTTCAATAACTTGACAATAGACCGGGTTACATTAATCTTTTTCTGAACAGAACTCGTAAAGGGACGAAGACATGAACGGTAATATGGTTTGGCCGGAACAGGCGACAATTTGTGAAGTGGGCATGCGTGATGGCCTGCAGAATGAAAAAACAATTCTCGATGTCGAGCAGAAGCTCGACATTCTCGATGCGATTGTCGACTCGGGTATCAGGATTATAGAAATCGGTTCTTTCGTTCATCCCAAGGCCGTGCCGCAGATGGCCAATACCGGGGAGCTGGCCAAACGGATGACGCGGGTGGACGGTGTCGAGTACCGGGTGCTGGTGCCCAATCTGAAGGGCCTGGAACGTGCTCATGATTCCGGATTGACCAAGGCGAAGCTGACCGTCAGCGCCAGCGAGACGCACTGCAAGGCCAACTTCAACCAGAGCCCGCTGGAGATGATGGAGGGGTTCAAGCCCTGCGTAGAGTTCGCTGCGAAACATGACATTGAAATCTCCGGGGCCATGTCGTCAGCCTGGGGCTGCGCCTGGGAAGGAAAACTGCCGGTCGCGCAAATCGAAAAGCTTACCCGCAGGTTCCTGGAACTGGGGATCACCGAACTGTCCCTTTCCGATGCCACCGGAATGGCCGATCCCCGCCAGATCTATGAAATGGGCGGCTACCTGGTCAAGACCTTTCCGGAGGTGAACTGGGTGCTTCACCTGCACAATACCAGGGGCATGGCCCTGGCCTGCGTGGTTGCCGCCCTGCAAATCGGCATTACCACCTTCGACGGCGCTTTTGCCGGTTTTGGCGGTTGTAATTTTATTCCCGGGGCGGCAGGCAATGTGGCGACGGAAGACCTCATTCACATGCTGCATGAAATGCAGGTCGATACCGGGGTCGATCTGGTCAAGGCGATGGGTACCGGACGCATGGTTCAGAAGATGATGGATCGCAGCGGCGGAAGCTACGTCCTCAAGGCCGGTCGGAATGCTGATCTGGTTCAGGCGAAAGCGGCGGTTCAGGATAACACGTAAGCGCCCTCGATACCGCGTCAGCGCCCGTTTATAAACAAGACCCTGCCAATGAGATCCTGTTCTCGGCAGGGTCTTTTATTATTTTTCGGGCCGGCTCCTGGCGAGTTTCTCCTTCCGGCGACCGCAGGATGTCCGCCTATTGTTTTTTCGCAGGCGTGCTCTCACGGTGAATAAGGGGTTGAATCTTGGGGCTGCCTCTGGTTAGATTTCAGACCTCGGGGCAAGACAGGCTTTTTGCGGCCTATTAATGACAAGGGTGTTCAACAGGAGTGGATAAATCATGGGGTATCGTCTCGCTATTAACGGCTATGGCCGGATCGGGCAGAGTGTTTTACGGGCTCTTTACAGTACCTGTGAGTATCCTGACCTGAAAGTGGTTGCCATCAATGAGCTGGCGGATCTGGATACCCTGACGTATCTGACCCAGTACGATACCACCCATGGGCGTTTTCCCGTTGCTGTTGACAATGATGGACGCCAACTGCTGGTCAACGGTGATGCGATTCAGACTTTTCACTGCAAGGATCCGCAAGGATTGCCCTGGGGCGACCTGGGTATCGACCTGGTTCTCGAATGCAGCGGCAGCTATACGGATCGCCTGACCGCGCAGCGGCATCTTGCCGCGGGAGCCGGCAAGCTGCTCTTTTCCCAGCCGGCGGCAGATGATATCGATGCGACCATTGTCTATGGCTTCAACCATCAGCAGCTGACGGCGCAGGCCCGGATCGTTTCAAGCGCCTCCTGTACCACCAATTGCGTGGTGCCTGTTCTGGACCATCTCGATCGGGAATTCGGCATTGTCAGTGGCGTCAGTACCACCATTCATTCCGCCATGAACGACCAGCCGGTCATCGACCGCTATCATCAGAGCGATCTGCGTCTGACCCGCAGTGCCATGCATTCAATGATTCCGGTGAAAACGGGACTGGCCCGGGGGGTCGCCAAGTTCCTGCCCCATCTGGCGGGAAAGATGGAATGCCTGCACCTGAGGGTGCCGACTATCAATGTGTCCCTGATGGATCTTGCCATTCATGTGGAACAGAGGATTGATGCGAAAACTGTCAATGCACTGTTTTCAAGGATTGCGGAAGGTCCCCTTGCCGGTCTCGTCGGTTACAGTGAGCAGCCTCATGCCTCAGTCGATTTCAATACCGATTCCCGCTCGGCGGTGGTCGACGGCACTCAGACGCGGGTCAGCAACGGCAACCTCATCAAGATGATGATCTGGTTCGATAACGAGTGGAGTTACGCCAACCGGATGCTCGATGTCGCCAACTACTGGTTGTCACTGTCTTCCTCAGAGCAGCACCAGTCTTCGGCATGACGGCTGTTCATGATCTGAGACGTCCATGAGTTTCAGGGGTAAAGCCGGATAACTTGGGAGGGTTTTCTTTTTCTGTAAAGTTTACTACTATAGTAATAAATAAGCCTGCAACCCATCGTGAACCATCGAAGCAACGACAGGAGTCTAATAATGAGCGTCAATATACAGATTGTTTTCTACAGTACCTATGGCCATGTTTATCAGCTGGCGGAAGCGATAGCCGAGGGCGCACAAAAGGTCGAAGGGGCCAGTGTCAGCCTTTACCAGGTGCCGGAACTGATGCCGGAAGACGCCCTGAAAGCTTCGGGAGCGTTGGAGGCCCGCAAGGCCTTTGCTCATATCCCGGTCGCCAGCGTCGCGCAGTTGCCAGATGCTGATGCGATTATTTTCGGCACCCCCACCCGGTTTGGCAACATGGCTGCCCAGATGAGGAACTTTCTCGATCAGACCGGCGGCTTGTGGGCCAAGGGGGCATTGATCGGCAAGGTCGGCAGCGTATTCGCTTCGACCGCGACCCAGCATGGCGGCCAGGAAACAACCATCACCAGTTTCCACACGACCCTTCTGCATCACGGCATGGTGGTTGTCGGAGTCCCTTACAGTGAGCAGGCCCTGACCAATATGGAGGAGATTACCGGGGGAACTCCCTATGGCGCCACGACCCTGGCGGCGGGAGACGGTTCCCGGCTGCCGTCCGAAAATGAGCTGGTTATCGCCCGTTTCCAGGGGGAACATGTGGCGAAGATAGCAAAGAAGCTGAAATAGTCTTGAGCTGATTTTCCCAACCAGAGCTGTTGGAAAACGGTTCTGGTTGCTGAAAGAGGTCGAGGAGAAGCTTTTCGGGGGAGGCCGAAGGTTCAATCTCTTGGAATGAAAATCCGGATTTCGTCAGAAAATGAAAATTAAGCTCATGAAATCCAAAACAATCACAACGTTTTGCAATTCACGTGAGATCTATTCGTTGTTGAAAGGCGGTTTTTGACACCTCACGCTGTTTAAGTTCCAAAAGGCAAAAACGGAGCCTATTCTGGCTCCGTTTTTGATGTGCTGAAAAATATGATGGTTATCGGAATTATTTTTTCTTACGATTCTTTCTGTAGAAACCCAATCCAATGAGGCCGCCTCCGAGCAGGAGGAAGGTTGACGGTTCCGGAACTGGAGCCGTTTCTCCAACCACTCCCTGAATGGGATCATTGCCACAGGTTGCTGTCCCCCAATAAATATCCCATGTTGCATTGGGATCATCCTGGTAGAGGGCACTGCTAAACACGATTTCCACCAGGTAGTCCGGAGACGTTCCGATCGAGCTCCAGGTCACTGAGCCGGGATAGGCGCTAAAATCACTCCATCCATAATTATTTCCTACTGTTGCGATTGAAACCGGCGCTCCAGGCGTGTAAATATACCCGCTCTCAGGAGCATAGTCATCAGAGGTATAGAAGGTGTCTACCGCATACATGACACCGGCAGTGAATGAATCATGATCAACCAATGGGATTGCCCAAAGATATTCTGTTCCGAAGTAATTTTCAGTAATAAACACGTCCGCTGCCCGGGTGGCCCAAGTACCTACAGTTATTCCCGACTCAGGATAATCAGTGAACAATTCGATAGAAATCGTTCCAGAGTGTACTCCGGGGGTATAGTTGTTCACATTGATTCCATACGTTTCAAAGCCACTGGAACTGCCTATTCCATCGGTTGGGGAATCGTTGATCATGAACGCCTGGGCAAAGACCGGTATTGTGACAAAGATCAAAAGTGCGGCACCTAAAGATAACATTTTTTTCATGCTGGAACCCTCCATCGCGACTGTAGGTTTGAGTAAGCTGACAACCTCATTTACATGTATTTAAATGACAGATATTTATCGAAATGCAACATTAATGCCTGTTGGGTAACGGTCTTAAATAGCGAGATTTTTCTTCTAATAAAACCGAACTGTTAGTTTTTTCGACATAGGGGACGACCCTCCTTTTCGATAAAATTAACAGTCCGGTCGTTGCTTTATGGGTGGATTTGTTTGAATCAGGCCGATCGGGCGAAATCAGAGTCTGATGATTTATGAAAGAGAAAGGTTCCAGGAAAGCTTGTCTTTATATGTCAGATCCTTGTTTTTCAGATATTGATTCTTGGTCTGAAAACAGGAGTTTTCAGCGCAGCATCCGGCGCTGCTGTTGCCAGCCCGGCAGAAAGTGATCCATCAGGGCGTAGAACCGCTGGTTGTGGGACGGGTTCCAGGAGGTGGACCAGTTCATGGACCAGGACATATTCGATACATTCGACCGGCTTTTTGATCAAGTCAAGGTTGAGCCAGATCCGGTGGGCGACGGTGTTGCAGGTTCCCCACCGGGTTTTCATTTTGCGGACGCGCCATTCTTTGACCTTGACGTCGATAAGCGGCTCCCATTTTGACAGCAGCGGCGGGATCAGTTTTTCCAACTGCCGACGATACCAGTCGTGCAGCAGGCGTTCCCGGGTTTCGGCTGTCCCCTGGGTTTTCAGATAAAGAAAGAGCGCGTCGCCGGCGACGGTCGGCTGGCGTTTCCGATAGCAATGCTGGAGCTGAAGGCGATAGGGCCTGCCGAGGTAGAAGTGCTCTTCCCCGTCAAGATAGCGCAGGGTGGGGGGGGCCGGTCGGGATTGCATCGCCCGCTGTTTTTTTCTGATCCAGTCCAGCCTCTCCCGAAACAGGGCCGTTACGGCCTGGTTGCTCATCCGCTGTGGAGCGCTGATCTGTACCCGGCCATCGGGAGGTCGGAGACGGATATAACAGTTCTTGATCTGTTTCCAGGTGATTTCGGCCTGGACTCCGTCGATCTCTATGGTTTTGGTTCTGGCAGACAAGGCGGCACCCGATTTTGATTAGTGGCATCGTTCAGCCAGTATATATCATTAATCGGGGCAAAGGGGTACAGGTTTGCCTTCTGCTGTGGTCGCGGGATAGATCCTTTCCCTGGGCGGTGAAAAGAGTCTGCGGCAGGGCAGGATCGACAGCAGTCAGTGAGCCGCGGGACGATAGAAGCTGACAGCGTTGTCATAGAAGACCTTACGGGCCTGGTCTTCCCCGAGGGTGTCGATGACCAGCTGAAAATCTTCGTCGGCGTAGGGCCGAGGGGCCCTGGTGCAGGGGAGGTCGCTGCCGAACATGAGGCTGTCCGGATTTGCCAGGGTCAGGTCTTTAAGTGCCGGGGCCACGGGAAAATCGACCCGTCCGTAGCCTGTCGCCTTGACCCGGACCCCTTTTTCAGCCAGTTGCAGCAGGGTTGCAAAGCCGTCACCTGACAACCCCAGGTGAGCGATGGAGACACTGGGAAGTAGCAGCAGGCGATCCTTGAGATCGACAAGCTCCCGGGAATCGATGTACAGTTCGATATGCCATCCGGCCAGCTCATGTATCCGCCTGCCGAAGCTGTCCAGATCATCCAGGTCTTTGGCGACGCCACGCTTGAGGTTGACACGGGTCCCGCGGATCCCGGCGTCATGGAGCCGAAGGATTTCCTGGTCCGTCGTCTCATGCGACAACTGGGTGACGCCGACGTATTGGGGGCCCATCTGTTTGAGCGTTGCAATCAGGTAGCTTTGATCAAGTCCCTGGAACGACCCCGAAACAATGGCACCCCCGGCGAGCTGGTAGGCGGAGAGGCGCTGACGGTAATCTGCGACGGTATAGAAATCCGGCAGGAACCCCTGGTTTTCGACGAGCGGGAAGGCCGGATCGATAATATGGAAATGACTGTCAAAAAATTTGAAACTGCTCAAGCTGTTCAGCATGTCGTGAATCTCTCAACGAATAACAAGGTGATAGCGGAAACTGTCTCCGCGGCCGATGTTGCGCCGCCATTCCAACGGGATGTTCGCGTCGGTGCAGGCGCTGCGCTCGACGCACGTGACGGTGGGGACTTTATTGGTACCGCTTATATGTATGAGCAGTATTTAAAACTCTGTTTTGTGTCAACCGAAAAATAATATTCGTCCCCTGGTCTTGCCCGGCATCCGGCTGCTGAGGTACAAAAGGGCTAGGATTCATCCGATACGAGGCTTTATGAAAACAGTAAGTTATCCGTTCAGTGCTATTGTCGGGCAGGAAGCGATGAAAACCGCCCTGCTGCTCAATGCGGTCGACCCTGCCATCGGCGGGGTGCTGATCCGCGGTCAGAAAGGGACGGCAAAGTCAACGGCAGTCAGGTCCCTTGCCGCGTTGCTCCCCCATCTGGCCGTTGTCCGGGGGTGCCCCTATCACTGTGATCCGGAAAAACCGGACGCCATGTGCGATGCCTGCCACCGGCAGTTCGAACAGGGCGAGCCCCTCGACGGGCATTTTTCCCCCATGCCCCTGGTGGACCTGCCCCTCGGGGCCACCGAAGACCGGGTGGCCGGAACCATCGAGCTTCAGGAAACGCTGCGTACCGGACAGCGTCACTATCAACCGGGCCTTCTGGCTGCGGCCAATCGCGGGATTCTTTATGTTGACGAAGTCAATCTCCTTGAAGACCATCTGATCGACCTGCTGCTGGACGCGGCTGCTTCCGGCATCAACCGGGTCGAACGGGAAGGGATGCGCGTGATTCACCCGGCCAGGTTCATGCTGGTAGGCACCATGAATCCGGAAGAGGGGGAACTGCGGCCCCCAGTTTCTTGATCGCTTCGGTCTGACCGTGACCGTGGAAGGGCTCGCCGACAGTTCCGCCCGCAAGGAACTGCTGCGCCGGCGATTTGAGTTCGACCGGGATCCCGAGGCTTTCCAGGGCCGGTGGGAGGATCAGGAGCGCTTTCTGGCCGACCAGATTGTCGCGGCCCGCAAACGCCTGTCCGCCATCAGGGTTTCCGGAGAAAATTATGACCCTGACCGTCGATCTGGTCATCGAACTGGGTATTCACGGTCATCGTGCCGATATCGGCCTGCTCAAGGCGGCCAAAGCTCTGGCCGCGCTTCTCGGCAAGGATGACGTCTCCATGGCGGAATTGCGCGAAGTCGCCGACTTCGTTCTCCCGCACCGCCTGCCGGGATCCGCCCTGCTCGGGCAGCAGGAAGCGGTCAACCTGCTTAAGGACGCGTTCGGAAAAATCGCCGAAACGGAGAAAAAGGTCGTTCCCCTGGCGACCGATCCCCTTGATGACTACGACGAATATCTTGATACCTTCGATTACCCGGGCCCTGCCGCTGCCGGCAGTTCCCTCTTTGAAATGTTTAAAAAAAAACTTCAGAGCGCCTGATCAATATCGATGACTCTGTCTGTATCGCGCCTCTTGACCTGACCCGCCATAGCGGTATTCGGCAACCATCGGGGCAGCAGCGTCGGCGTCGCGAGTATGGTCGGACAGGACGCTATTTTCGAAGTATCCCTGCTGCGGCTGGCTATCACAAGTACCCCTTCGATATCGCTGCCAGCTGGCAAGCTGCGGCAATCCGTCCTGAAGCCCGAACTCTGCCTGTCAGCCTCAATCCCGAGGATCTGCGTTTCAAAGTCTGTCGCCAGCAACGCAAGGGGCTCATTGTGTTCGTTGTTGATGCGTCCGACTCCATGGGAGAAGGGACCGTCGAGCGCATCAAGGCGGCCAAGGGCGCACTCCTCGGACTGCTGACGGCCGCCTACCAGATGCGTGACCAGGTCGCCCTGATTGCCCTTCCGCGGCAGCCAGGCCGATGTCCTGCTCAATCCGACCACCAGCGTGCTGCTGGCGCGGCAGTGTCTGCGGCAGCTCAGGATCGGTGGTTCCACCCCTCTGGCGGACGGCTTGCGGCAGGCCCGCCGGGTTGTCCGCTGCGCCAGCCAGAAACAGCCGGGAATCGAGCCCCTTATCGTGGTCATCTCCGATGGCGAAGCCAATGTGCCGCTGGTCGCCGGCAATGACGTCTATAAAGAGCTTGATGCCATGGCGGACACCATGCAGCGCGAAGGGGCCAAAACCGTTGTGATCGACAGCAGCACCGGGGTGCTGGGGAACAAGTTCCTGAAACGTTTCAGCCACCGGCTGCATGGCCGTTATCACCATGTCAGGGACCCTGCATGCCGGGCGCTTATTCGACTTGATTCGTCAGGCAGATCAGGCATGATAGTCGGGGAGTCCTGTCCCGGCGGGTTTTTCTGTCGATTCTTCTTCCCGCGATCTGCAGGTCTCGTTTTTGATTGCTTATTTTCTGCGTGCTTTCATCACTGAGAGGGTCTACTGCCATGCCAAAAGAAAAAACTGATACCCCGCTGCCAACCTGTGCCGTTTGTTCTGTTGCCGTTCCCGAGCGGTTCTGCCGTCAGGGGAAGGGAAAGGCTCCGTCTAACTGTCCCTCGACCCGTTCCGCCGATCTGATTGCCCGGTCCCTGGAGATTCTCGAGGATCCGCAGATCCGTGAATTTGCCTACCAGGCGTCCATTCAGGAAGGAGAAGGGTACGGCGACCGAGACCGGGGATACGCCCAGGTCAAACCGATCAAGCCTCGTATTCAGGAAACCATCGAGTTCGCCCGAAAGATGACGTTTAAGAAGATCGGCCTGGCTTTCTGCCTGGGGCTGCGGAAGGAAGCCGAGATTATTCACAAGATCTTCAGCGATAATGGTTTTGAAACCGTTTCCGTGATGTGCAAGGCGGGCGGCATATCCAAAGAAGAGCTTGCCATTCTACGCGAACAGCAGATCAATGTCAGTGATTTCGAAGCCATGTGCAACCCGATCCTGCAGGCATTGACTCTCAATGCCCATCAGACGGATATGAACGTGGTTTTCGGCCTGTGCGTCGGGCACGATGCTCTCTTTCTTCGCTACGCCGAGGCTTTCAATACCGTGCTGGCCAGTAAAGACCGGCTGCTCGCTCACAATCCACTGGCCGCGATTTATCAGTACGACAGTTACTATCGCTTCCTCAAAGGAGATCTTTGATCCGTTGGATCACGCCAATTTGATAGGGAATCTGTTTTGCGTCTGGTCGTGTTTGGGGGCCTTTGCGGCGCCGTGATTTTGGAACGGAGTTCATACATTGTTTAAACTTTAAAAAATGAACGTAAAAAAATAATGATCAACAATCTTTTTTATAAAGCCTTCCAGCGGGGATGATCCATAAAGAAATCCCTTTCTGTCTGTCGGAAAGGGATTTCTTTATGAGGTGCTAAGGTTGGTTTTCTAAAAACTGTCAGCAGGACGATCGGATTGAGCCTGGTGACGGGCAACGGCTCTTGGGGGCCCGGTTTCGATACGGTCTCAATCCTCAAAACGGATGTTGGTTTCGCCGATCCAGCCGGGCAGGTGGTCCTTGCGGGCCGGAGCGAAGATCTCGTAATATTCAGCACCTTCCTCACCGACGCCGATGACTCCGTGCAGCGAGCCTGGTGGGAAAAAGACCATATCCCCGGGCTGACATTCGCGTTCCTGCCCTTCCGTGGTCACGGTAAGAGATCCCTTGATAACGATGATGAACTGCTCGTTTTCATGCCAGTGGGTCTGGTGCATGATCTCCGAACCTGGTGCGGTGACCACCCGGACAGCCGACATCTTTTCGCCGCAGATCGCTTTGCGCGAGCAGCCGGCCCTGAGGCCGAGAGCGTCAGGTAATTTGTTCCAGTCGATTTTCATAGGTTCTAGGTCCTCTCTTCATGAAGCGTGGTGAAATAGTTTGGGTCTGTATGAAGGGTATCATATGCCGGTCAACGAAATCGACCGGACGGGATATTGTTTCCATGTGTAACATAACCGTTGTCGACATGACCAGATCTCTCTCGGAAGGTGGTGGTGACGCGCAGCCTTGATCCCTCCATTCTGAAAAGGGACCCTTCGTCGCCTGCCTGTCAACAAAACTCCTCTGCGGAAGGTTTTTCCGCGAGCAGAATTATTTTGTCACCCCGGCGACGGTTTTTCTGGTAAGAATTTTGACAGACGGTGATCTGCAGGCCGATATCCTGTAACAATGTGACCAATTGCGGGCGGGTGAATATCTGCTTGTGCCCGTAAGGGATGGCCGCATAGAAAGAATCGAGGAACAGGCTCAGACGCCCACCGGTCAGGCGGTAGGCATGCTCACTGAGACGATAGGATAAGACCTGTCGGTCCGGAGTGTCGATCGCCAGGACCCCGCCTGGTCTGAGCAGGTTCAGGGCCTGTTTCAGGGTCGAGACGGGATCGTTGACATGTTCGATAACATCCCAGAGGGTAATGACGTCAAAAAAATCGGCATGGGAGTTCTGCCACCAGGGGTCGTCCACGTACTTGTCGATGAGGGAGATCCCAAGCTGCTCAGCGGCGTACTGGCGGCGGAGGGCGGAGGGCTCGATTCCACAGGCGTCAAGGTTGAATGTTTCGCCAGCGAGTTTCTGGAACAGCCCGATTCCGGCGCCGATATCGAGGAGGCGGATGCGGTCGAGCCGGGTATGCCGCCGTAACAGGTCAAGGCGCAGGGGGTGAAGGACCTGTCCTTCGTCCTGCCGCAGGGCGATGTACTGCCGGTCGGAATCCTGCAGCTGCCTGCCCGGGGCAGAGCTGTGGTCAGGAGGGTCCTGATAGGCAATAAAGTGAAGGTCACACGCCGGGCAGCAATAGACGGTCGCTGATGCCAGGCGGTAGGTGGCTTCTGCTGCCGGGCAAGAGCACAATTTGCACGGTCTGGAAAGATTGGCCGTCATCGCTTTATCCGTTCCCAAGTCATATTGGGCAAGCTAGCGTTTCGGTTATTATTTTGCAATGAGTTTCAACAGGAGGTTGTGATCGTGATTGTCGGTCTGACAGGGCATATCGCCACTGGGAAGAGTACTGTCGCCAGAGACCTTGCCCGCCGCGGCGCAATTGTTATCGATGCCGATCAGCTGGCGCGCGAGGTGGTGCGGCCCGGAAGTCCGGTGTTGGCCAGGGTGGTTGACAGGTTCGGAGCCGTGGTGCTGTCCGCTTCTGGCGAACTGGACCGGGAAGCTCTGGGGAATATTGTCTTCAGAGACCGGGCAGCCCTGGGCGATCTGAATGACATCATGCATCCGGCCATTGGGGAACTGGCCAGTAAAAGGCTGCGGCAGGCGGCGCAGCGGCAGGATATCCCGCTGGTGGTTTATGATGCTCCCCTGCTGTATGAGGTTGGAGCCGATCGGCAGGTTGACAAGGTCCTGCTGGTGACCTGTGATCCCCGTGAGCAGTTGCAGCGGCTCATGGCGCGCAACGGCTATGATCGCACCGCGGCGCAGAGGCGTATCGCGGCCCAGTCGGGACTGGCAGAAAAAATCAGGAAGGCCGATTATGTCATCGATAATTCCGGTTCTGAGGAAGAGCTTCGTCTGCAGCTTGACCGGATCTGGCAGGACCTGGTCGGGGCGTCCTGACGGAACTTCAGTCTCTTTGCAGAAATTCCAGGCAGCGTCGCAAGACGTCCTGCTGGCGGGGATTGTTTTCCGTGGACAGGCCGTGGGGGACATCATCCCCATAAATATGGATCTGTTTGTCGGGGCTGCCGATGCGATGGTAGATGTCTTCGGCGGTGCCGGGTGCAATGGTCCTGTCTCCCGTCGAGGCCAGGATCAGCACCGGGGTGTCGATCTTGTGGACCTCTCTTCTCAGCTTCCAGCGCAGACGGTTGATCTGGACAATCCCTTTGAGAGGGCGCAGTGCGTAATAAAAGGGACGCTCGGCAGCGGGGATGTTTTTGGCCTGGTAGCGGATAAAATAACTCAGGATTCCGACATGGTCGGCGAGCCAGTGGCGCAGTTTCAAAAACGGCGCGAGGAGGATGATCTTTTCAAGCCGGGTGTGCCTGGCCAGGTCTAGAGTCAGCAGGGCCCCGGTGCTCAGGCCTGCCGCACAGATCCGGTAGCCGGCCTCTTCCAGGGCCTGATACCCTCTGCGAATAATGATCTGCCAGTCTTCCACCGCTTTTCCGGCAAGGTCGTCGGGGGATGTGCCGTGGCCGGGCAGGCGCACGCCATAGACGGTAAAATGATTGCTGCAGAGAACCTCTCCAAGATCCCGCATCTCGCGAGGACTTGAGCTGAAGCCGTGGATGAGGATGACGGCGCACCCATTGCTCTGCTCCGGCTGAAGCAGGAAGGGCATGTTGTCCGGGTGCGCGACCCGGTCCCTGCCTGCCTGCTCAATTTCATATTCAAACCAGCGGGTATTCATGGCGTACTGTCCCTGAACGCGGGTTTTTGAGAGTGAATAAAAAAGGCCCCTGATTGACTCAGGGGCCTTGGGGTTGCGAATAAGGCAGTATCAGGTCGGGAATCCCAGCCGGGTCGACAGTTCGGTGGCCGATTTCAGAACCAGCGGCACCAGTTCGTTTTTAATCCGGTCGTCGCCGACCCGCATGGTCGGCCCGGAGATACTGATGGCGCCGACGATACGCCGGGTGTAGTCGCGAATCGGAGCCGAAATACAGCGGACCCCGAGATCAAGTTCTTCATCGTCCATGGCATAGCCTTGCTCACGAACCTTGGCGAGCTCTTCACGCATGGCTTCGGGGCTGCTGACGGTGGTCGGCGTGATCTGCTCGAATTTGATCTTGCCGAGGAGTTCTTCCAGTTCTTCATCGGTCATGAAGGCCATGTGGACCTTGCCGGCTGCCGTACAGTAGGCTGGCAGACGGGAACCGACGCGGGACACCACCCTGACCGTCAGATTGGTTTCAACGACATCGAGATAGACGATGTAGTTGTCCTTGTAGATGGCGACATAGGAGGTTTCATTGCACTCCTCGACCATTTTTTCGAGAATCGGCTTGGCCTGGCGCAACAGCCCCATCTGCTTGATGAAGGTCTGTCCGAGCTCCAGGGCTTTGAGGCCGAGGCGATAGTTCTCGGTCGCCTTGTTCTGCTCGATGTAGCCGCGTGACTCGAGGGTTGCCAGCAGCCTGAACACATTATTCTTGTGCAGCTTCAGACGTTTGCTGAGTTCGGTGACCCCCAGTTCGTCAATGTCCCCGTGAAATTGTTCCAGCAGGTCTAGCGCGTGGGACACTGCTTGTATGATGTATTCTGATTTATCTTTTTTAACCATCTCTTTTCGATACCCTTCTGGATTATTTTTAACTCATAATATTGACCGATGATAATAGCTGCGCCGGGCGCAGGTGTCAAGCTCTATAGGCATGATTTCAGACAAGAAAATTCATTTTTTTTGAGATTATAGAATGCCGTTTTATTTTTGTCTATAAAACATTTGCGCAAATTTGATTATTTATTCGTCTGAGAACTTGATCACTTCACGTAACACGCTTGTGGCATAACTCCCTTTTGGTAACGTGAATTGCAGCATCAGGGCGTTTTCCGGCAGCGAAGCGGCCGCGATGCCGCTGATGGGAACCCGCATCGGCCGGCGTTCGCCCGGCATGATAATAGCGCGCTCGAGTTGCCAGTCCTCCAGGTCGATGCCGCATGCTTTCAGGCATTCCCGCTCCGCGTGGCCGGTTACGCCTTCAGCCAGCATCACTTTGGTCCCGAAGAGCGGGGCGGTCGGGCTGATTTCAAAACAGTCGCAGCGGGGCTGTTCAGTGCTGGCGTCCGTGACTCGGAAGCAGGCGCCATTGACATGTTTGAACGCGATGTCCCCGGCGCGCAGATGTCCCAGGGCGGCTAACCGGTCCAGCACGAGGCGGTCGAACAGGCTGGACTGCGCCGCAGACAGAAACAGGCGTAACAGGGATTTCGGCAGAGCCAGGGCGGCCCGCTCATGGGATTTTCCGGAACTCAGGGCCTTCAGCAGCTTCTGTTCGTCACGCATGCGGCGTGGCAGGCACTCGAGGGCGTGGTGCAGATTTCCCTCCCGGTACGCCCGGGCCGCCTGCTGCCAATCAGCATTCCTGATCTGATCGGGATCACCCATCAGTTCCGAACAGAATTCCTCGTACTTTTTACGCAGCAGCAGCATTCCCAGCTGCCCCGAGTTGCCGAGTACGCCGTAACGCTGTTCGCCGAAAAGGTTGGGGACGCCAAACCTTTCCAGGTGTTGCAGGATGTTCCGGGCGCGTGTCTCGGCATCGGGCAGGCAGTCGCGCAGGATGATTTGAAACCGATTTCCTGCCAGGTGCCCGATCCTGAGCTTGTTGGTGTGCGGCCGGGCATCCAGGATCCGGGCCTTGTAAAGCTCGAGGCCGGCGATCTTCTCAGCATATTTGAGGGGGATGGAAAGCGTCTGCCTGGTCAGAGCATTGGCGTCTTTGAGCCCGGCATAACCGATATCGCTCTCCCTGATCTTGAGCTCTTTCTGCAGTTGGCTGATGACGCCGCGGGTCGAGATCCCGGATTTTTCTATCCACAGGTAAAGATGCTCTCCACTGCCGCAGGGAGAATAAAGGGGGATCTCATCGACCTGGAAATCGTCCGGGGTGGTTTTATAGTAACCGCCGGTTCCCGGCAATGTTTCGGTCAGCAGATTCATTCCGCATCCCTGCCCGACCAGCGCAGCCGGTAGCCTTTATTGATTTCCGGTTTGGACAGGGTGAGACCGGCTTTTTTACGGTAGCGGCAGAGATAGATGGGTTGTCCGAGGTCGAGGAATCGTTTCATGTACTTGGAGACCGGATAGTCGCCAAGATCATGGGTATAGGCTGTTTCCGCGCAATTGATCAGGCGCTCATCGCGGACCAGAAGTTCGGCGGCGGATTCGCCGTAATCGGCAAAATCGGTGGAGAAATTGAACTCACCTCCATCGGCCAGGCAGTACAGGGCCAGATCCAGAAATTCGGCGTTCAGCAGGCGCCGTTTGCGCTGTTTCTTCTTGGGCCAGGGGTCGGGGCAGTTGATATAAATGGCGGTCAGGCTGCCGGCCTCAAGATAGTGATACATCAGGTAACGGGCTTCCATTCTCAGCATCAGGATGTTGGTCAGGCCGGATGCCTCGATGCGGGCGCACGTCTGTTTGCAGCCCTGGTTGAAGATGTCGATAGCGATGAAGTTCCATTCCGGATGGCGATCTGCTACCTGGACGATAAAATCGCCGATGCCGCAGCCGATTTCCAGGGCCAGGGGACGATCATTGCCGAACAGGGCCGGGAAGCTTCCGGCCTGCCTGAGACGGGCTTCCGGGATAAAGAACGGCGAGGTGATAAGGGTCATTCGTTGGGTCATGGTTTTGTCTTCTAGCGGAGTTGATACAGATAGTTGCTGATGGTCCGGAGGTCCTGTTCCGGCACGGAATTGTATGAAGGCATAAACTCTTTACGACTGGCTTCGGGCGCAGTCAGGGTCTGGTAGATCTGCTCGACGGTCATGCGACTGCCGATCATGGTCAGGTCGGCAGCCAGGGCGCTCCCGTTCTGTTTGATCATATGACATCCTTTGCAGCCCAGCGCGTGGATCAGTTCAAGCGCGGCCGTTTCGGAACCGGCGTCGGTGGCCCGGCCCGGGGACGGAACGGAAAGAAGCACTGCAAGCAGGAGGAAAAATGTGATTGTCGCGTTGATGTTCATGGGCCAATGAATCTGTCAGATGAATTTTTGTGCAACTTTAACTGCAGATTCAATTCATTGCAATCGAATCCGGTCAAAAAAGCGGAGTAAAAAGGTTGCAATCGGAAAAACCGGAGATTAAGCTGGCGCAAACATCAGGAGGAACCGTTTTCATGGATATACCTATTTCGAAAAAAGCACAGCAGGTCAAACCCTTTCTGGCCATGGAAGTTATGGAGAGGGCCAAGGAACTGGAGGCGGAAGGGCGCGATATCATCTACCTGTGCATCGGGGAGCCGGACTTTACCACCCCGCCGGCCATTCTCGCCGCGACCGGACAGGCCCTGGCCGACGGGGCGACGTCCTATACCCATTCGCTGGGTCTGCTGGAGCTGCGCCAGGAAATTTGCCGCTATTACCTGGATCATTACGGCGTCGAGATCGTTCCGGAGCAGGTGGTGGTCTCATCCGGAACCAGCCCGCTGATGCTGCTGCTGTTTTCGGCCCTGCTCGAGGAAGGGGATGAGCTGATCCTGACCGATCCGGGCTATGCCTGCTATACCGGGTTCGTGCGGTTCGCCGGTGGCCGGCCGGTCCTGCTGAAAACCGACGCGGATAACGGTTTTCAACCGCGCCCCGAGCAGGTGCGCACCCTGATGACCGACCGCTCCCGGGCTCTGTTGATTAATTCCCCCTCCAATCCGGCGGGATCGGTTCTTTCCAGTGACGAAATGGCGGCCCTGGCGGACCTGCCGATTCCGATCATTTCCGATGAAATCTATCATGGCCTCACCTACGAAGGGGATGAACGCTGCATTCTGGAATTTACCCGGGACGCTTTCGTGCTGGGAGGCTTTTCCAAGGCGTATGCCATGACCGGTTGGCGGCTGGGATATCTGATCGCGCCGATGTCCTGCATGCGCACCCTGCAGTCCCTGCATCAGAATTTCATGATCTGCGCCAATCACTTTGTCCAGCGGGCCGGGATCACCGCCCTGCGCGAATGCCAGGACGATGTCGCGCAGATGCGCGCCGTCTATAATGAACGCAGGCTGGAAATGGTCGCCCGCCTGCGGCAGCTCGGTTTCGGTGTGCACTTCGAACCGAAAGGGGCTTTTTATGTGCTGGCTGACGCCCGCCACATTGACGGGGATTCCCTGCGGCTGGCAAAAGACATCCTGGAGAAAACCGGTGTCGCTGTTACTCCGGGTATCGATTTCGGCGAGGGGGCGGAAGGGTTCCTGCGTTTCTCCTATACCCGTCCGCTCAGCGAGATTATCACCGCCCTGGAGCGGATCGAACAGTACCTCAAGCGCCGTCAATAATGGCTGTCGAGAAATATCATCCGGCAAGGACAGGGGGGCCACCGCTCCGTCCTTGCCGGAATAAGGCTGGTTTCCAGCTTGCCATCCCCGATCAGCCATCATGTTCGGGGATTTCTGTTTGATACTGATTACCGGTCTTTTGCCGCCAGCGATTGAAAAAGAGCTGCGGCGGAACCGGCATTTTTCAGCAGTTCACTGCAGTTCTCTTTTGAGTCCATCAGTTTCTTCAGCCTCGGCGCCAGGGTCGTGTCGCCGACCAGGATCGCTCCACGCAGCCGGCTGTCGCGGAATACCAGCAGACCGTATCGGGCGGCTTCCGTCATTTCGAAGGTCTGGTAACTGGCGTCATCGGGGTGAACCAGCCCCATGCTGATCATGTCGACATCGAGCACCTTGAGGATATTGCTGCGCGGGATGCCGCCGAAAAGCATATCGCCGCCGGCCGCGTTGATCCCGGCGATGGTCCCTTGGAACTGCGCCGGGGACCAGGTGCCGTAGGCGACGGACTGGTGTTCCGCCAGATCCCCTGCGGCGAAAATCTCAGGGTGGGTGGTGCGCAGGTGATGGTCAACGACCACCCCTTCGCGCACTTCAAGACCGGCGAGTCGCGCCAGATAGCTGTTGGTGCGTACTCCGGCGGCGATGATGACCAGGTCCGCAGGCAGGGTTTGCCCCGATTCGAGGACGACGCTGCGGACGATTTCATCGCCGTCAAACTGTTTGATGCGCGCCCCGGGCACCAGCTTGATGCCCTGTGCTTCCGCCGCTTTTTCCAGATAGGCGCTCGCTGCGGGGGTGAGCTGGCGGGGCAGCAGCCAGGAAAACCCTTCAAGCAGGCTGACCCGGGCCTTGCGCCGTGCCAGGGCCGCCGCGGTTTCCAGTCCCAGGACGCCGCCGCCGACCACGACGCAGGAACTGTCCGGGGTGCATAGCCTGAGAATCCGGTCGGCATCCTGCCTGGTGCGCAGGGTCACGACATTCTGACGATTGACACCGGGAATGGGCGGCACGAAAGAGTGCGCGCCCATGGCCAGAATCAGCCGGTCATAGGGGAGCGGCTCCTGCCCTTTGACGGTCACGGTCTTGTCTTCGGGATGAATGGCCGTGACTTCTGCATCGCAGCGAATATCGATATTGCGCTCCACGTACCAGCTTTCCGGATGGACCGGCAGGGATTCGACCGAGAGTTCTCCGGCCAGGTAGCGGGTCAGATTGAGACGGTAATAGGGCCGTTCCGCTTCCCGGGTCAGCAGGATAACGGTGGCCCCGGGAGCGGTGTTCCGGGCCGATTCGGCGGCGGACAGGCCGGCAATTCCCCCCCCGATGATGACGATGGTGGTGGCGTCCGCCGTCGAGACGTCCGCCGGCGCTTCAGCCTCGACGGCTTCGAAGCGGTCCGGTCCGACACCGCACACCGGGCAGACGGCGGGCGGTTCTCTGCCGTCCTCTAGATAATCGCAGTTGATGCAGCGCCATTGCTGGGGAGCTGCTTTCTCCGGCTGCGGCGGAGCCTCCTCCAGGGCGTCAAAGTGTTCTGCCGTGGCACCGCAGATGGGGCAGAAATCGGGGGGCTCATCCCCTTCGTGCACATAACCGCAGACAATACACAACCAGCTTCTTTTGGCCATAAAAACCCCTCTTATAAAAAAACCGCTGTCAGCTTCGTAGCGCGACAGCGGCATGTCATGACATGATCTTAACTGATCAGAGTGAAGCGATCCTTGGGAACATTGCAGACCGGGCATTTGTCGGGAGCGTCGTCATAGACGGTATTGCCGCAGATTTCACAGACGTAGACCGGGCGATCAGCAAGGTCGCTGCCGCTTTCGACAGCTTCCAGCGCCTTGCTGTAGAGATTGTAGTGAACCTCTTCAACTTCAAGGGCGTTGTGGAAAGATATTTCGGCAGCGCGGTTGCCTTCCTGCTTCGCTTCCTCGAGATAGGGAGGATACATCTTCTGAAACTCGAACCCCTCGCCATCAATGGCTTCCTTGAGATTGTCCAGAGTCTTTTTGATACCGCCCATGGCGCGCAGATGAGCGTGGGCGTGAATGGTTTCAGCGTGGGCCGCGGCACGGAAAAGTTTGGCCACCTGCGGGTAGCCGTCGGCGTCGGCCTGTTTGGCAAAGGCAAGGTACTTCCGGTTAGCCTGGCTTTCGCCGGCGAAGGCATCGGCAAGATTCTCTTTGGTAGACATGGACAGATCCTCCTTGTTTTTGGGTTGCGGCAACAGCATTGCCGGAAATGTCATGGGTTCATGGTGTTCTTTTTAGCGCTTGAGACATTGGCAGGTCACAAAAGCAGATTGTTCGAATAGCAATGATGAAAAACCTGAGATTTTATAGTAGCAGAGAGTCTCTTGGAGTCAATCATGCAATCCCTCGCAACTGTAGCCCGGGCCTTTTCGGAGGAGGGGCCAGAAAAAATTGTCCTGTGCCATTCCCCCTTGGAATATGATACAAAAAAGAGCTCTGCCTGCCTGAAATGAAGGACTGATAAGTGTGACTGACCAGATTGCCGACATCGCCGTAAACGCCCCACTGCGACAACTGTTCTCCTATCGTCTCAATAGCGACCAGGCCGCCCTCGCCAGGCCGGGCATGCGGGTTCGTGTCCCCTTCGGTCGGCGGACGGCGATCGGGGTCATCATCCGGGTTCATGACGGCGATGGCAGCGATCTGAAAGACGTTCGGGAGCTGCTCGATCCCGAATTGCTGCTTCCTGAATCATTGCTCAAGCTGTTGCGTTGGGCCGCGGACTATTACCTCCATCCGGTCGGGCAGGTGATCCGCAGTGCCCTGCCGGCCGGACTGGCCAGTGACAAGAACGCCCCGGCCATCCTGACCGAACCGGTTTACCAGGTTGTCGACCCCGAACCGGTTTTGCGCGGCAAAAAGCAAAAGGACCTGTTCGCGTTTATCGCCACCCACGGTCCGGTGTCCCTGGGCGTGCTTCGCGAACAGTTTGCGGAGCCCCATGCAACGCTCAAGCGGCTGGTCGAGCTGGGCTGTCTCGAGAGCCACGAACGGGAGCGGATCAGGGACCCCTTTTTAAGCGACCCGATCAGCGCGGATGCTCCCCCCGCCCTCAACCCGGCACAGCAGGCCGCCGTAGAGCAGGTGGTCGCCAGCCTTGAGCGCTGCCGGTTTCAGGGCTTTCTTCTGCACGGGGTGACCGGCAGCGGCAAGACCGAGGTTTATCTGCACGCGGTCAGCCATTGCCTGGCTGTGAAGAAACAGGCCCTGATCCTGGTTCCCGAAATTTCCCTGACCCCCCAGCTGGTCGCCCGCTTCAGGGCGCGTTTTGAAAGCGACGGCGTTGTCATTGTCGCACTGCACAGCGGGATGTCGGACGGTGAACGCTATGATGCCTGGCGGCGGATTTCCCGCAACCAGGTCCAGATCGTGATCGGCGCCCGATCGGCGATTTTTGCGCCGCTGCAGGATTTAGGACTGCTCATCGTCGATGAGGAACACGACAGCAGTTACAAGCAGGGGGAAGGGTTTCGCTATAACGCCCGGGATCTCGCCCTGGTGCGGGGGCAGCAGCAGGACTGCCCGGTCCTGCTCGGCAGTGCTACGCCGTCCCTGGCCAGCTTTTACCGCAGTCAGCAGGACGCATTGACGCTGCTCACGCTGCCGGGAAGAGTCCATGCCGGCCGGATGCCCCAGGTCACTCTCATCGATCTCAAAGAGGAAAATCCTGGCGAAGGGACCCTGGCACCGACCCTGATCGAAGCGATTCAGAGTGCTCTGGAGGTCCGGGAACAGGCGCTTCTGCTTCTGAACCGGCGCGGGTTCTCACCGTTTTTGCTGTGTCCCGATTGCGGCAGCAGCTTTCATTGTCCCAATTGCGATATCACCTTGACCTTCCATCAACGCGACCGTCAGTTGCGTTGTCATTACTGCGATTATGTCGACCAGGTTCCGACTCTCTGTCCCAAGTGCCAGGGGGGCAACCTGCAGCCCCAGGGAGCCGGAACCGAGCGTTTGGAGCAGGAACTGGCCGAGCTCTTCCCGGGCGCCAGGATCGGGCGCATGGATCGCGATACCACCAGCCGCAAAGGGGCCCATCAGCGCATCATTCGCGAGATGATGGCGGGGCAGATCGACATCCTGGTGGGCACCCAGATGATCGCCAAGGGGCATGATTTCCCCGGCGTTTCCGTGGTCGGGGTGCTGGGTACCGACAGCATCCTCAACTTTCCCGATTTCCGCGCTGCGGAGCGCAGCTTCTCTCTGCTGACCCAGGTGGCCGGCCGGGCCGGCCGTGAAAAAGGGGGAGGCAAGGTCTACATCCAGTCCTACAGCCCCGAGCATTACGCCCTGACCTGCGCGGCGCGCCAGGATTTCCTGGACTTTTACCAGCAGGAACTGCCCTTTCGCGAGGAACTGGGTTACCCGCCCTGTGGCCATCTGGTCAACCTGATCGTCTCCGGAAACTTTGCCCCGCAGGTCAAAACAGCATCAGCAGAACTCGGTGACTTTCTCCTGTCCAGGGCCAGCGACGTCGACATCCTCGGTCCCAGCCCCTGCCCCCTGCCGCGTCTGCGGGGCAAGAGCAGGTACCAGGTTCTGCTGAAGGCCGGGCAGAGAAGTGTTTTACATCGGCTGCTGTCCGCTCTGGAGGCATTTCAGAAAAGATTGCCCAGACAGGTGACATTGGCGATTGATGTTGATCCGGTTGATATGTTGTAATCGGTTTGAATCCGGAACCGGCCCTTTCCCGTGGTGGCGGGGTGAATCTGCGGGCTCGCTGGTGCGGCGCAACGTCCTCCGTCCCAGGGTTTTCTCGTCGCGGAATGTTGCCGGTTGGCAAATCCGTAATGGACAGTGAGTTTCCGAATCGTCCGGATGGGACTGTTTCAACCAATCAACACAACAGGATGGCATCTGTGAAAAGAATCGTTATTTCAATCTCTCTCGTGTTGATGCTGGCC
Source organism: Geopsychrobacteraceae bacterium (assembly GCA_963677135.2). Classification (GTDB taxonomy): domain Bacteria; phylum Desulfobacterota; class Desulfuromonadia; order Desulfuromonadales; family Geopsychrobacteraceae; genus Seleniibacterium. The sequence goes on from CAXXLS010000012.1 coordinate 210,084, forward strand.
GGCTGCCTGGCCAAAGCGCCGGAGCCGCCGCCTGAGGTTCAGCCCGTTGAGCCATTGCTGCCGGTGGCCTGGGATGAGGTTCTCGGCTGGCAACTCGACCGTCCGGCAGAGGCTTTGAGCGCCTTTGTCAAGAGTTGCAAAGCGGTCGGCAGGCGGGCCCAGTGGCAGCAGGTCTGTGAAAAGGCCCGCCAGCTCGAGCCGGTCTCCGATGCAACTGCGCGGGATTTTTTCGAGCAGAATTTTCAGCCGTACCTGGTGGTGAACGATGACGGCAGCAGTCGCGGACTGATTACCGGGTATTACGGACCCGAACTCGAGGGAAGCCGGGTTCCGACGGCGGAATACCGGTATCCTCTCTATCGTCAGCCGGATGATCTGCTGATCATCGATCTGAGCGAGCTTTATCCGGAGCTGGGGACGTATCGCCTGCGCGGCCGGGTCGAAGGAAACCGGGTGGTGCCCTATTTTGACCGCAGTGAAATCGATGTCGGCGACAGTCCCCTCTTCGGCCAGGAACTGTTCTGGGTCAAGGATCCCGTCGAACTGTTCTTCCTGCATATCCAGGGGTCGGGACGGATCAGGCTGCCGGACGGTGAGCGGATCATGGTGAACTACGCCAACCAGAACGGTCACCCTTACCGTTCCATCGGCAGACTGCTGCTGGAGCGCAAGGCCATGACGCGCGACCAGATGTCGATGCAGAATATCAGGCGCTGGGTCAGGGACAACCCGGAGGCGGGGAAAAAGCTGTTGGCTGAAAACCCGAGCTATGTCTTTTTTCGGGAATTGTCCAGTGAGTACACCTTTCCTCCGGGAGCTCTCGGCGTTCCCCTGACGCCGTTGCGCAGCCTGGCCGTCGATCCGCGCACCATTCCATTGGGGGCGCCGGTGTTTATCGCGACCACCTTTCCCGGGACCGATTATCCCCTTGAGCAGCTGATGGTTGCCCAGGATACCGGGGGGGCCATCAAGGGACGGGTTCGGGCCGACTTCTTCTGGGGTATGGGGCACGAGGCCGGCGAGGTGGCCGGGAAAATGAAGCAGGACGGAAAACTCTGGGTTCTGCTGCCCAAGGAAGAAACCGATGGGCCATGGCAATCCAGCGCGGATAATACCGGAAAAGGTCGGGGGGAGATCAATTGAGTGAGCAACCGAAACATGTCGCCGTGGTCTGTTGCCTGATTCGCAATGAAGAAAACCGGTTGCTGCTGGTCAAGCATCATATTCGCGGCTGGGAAATGCCCCAGGGGCGGGTCGAAGAGGGAGAAAACCTGATTTTTGCCTTGAGCCGCGAGATTCTCGAGGAGACCGGGGTGACCATCAGCCATGCCCGGCTGTCGGTCATCTGGTCCAAGGTGTCAAACCCGGCCGCACTGATTTTCTGCTTTCAGGCCCGCTACGCCTCCGGCAGCCTGACCCCGAGCGAAGAGACCCCGGACGTCGCCTGGTGCAGTGTCGACGAAGCCTACCAGCGGATCTGTCACCCGGTTAACCGGGATCGTTTCAAAGCGGTCATTAATCACGACGGGCCTGTTCAGTTGCGCAGTTACCAGACGGCGCCGTACCGTATTCTCAATTGACGATGACGGGTCTTTTGCATTTCCTTCCTGAATAAAAAAGATCGGCACTGTTCGATCGCTTCGGCTGCCAGCTGATATACTTGCACAGACAAACGGTTGCGAGGGGAGATGGGCGGGTTCCGATTGTCAAAACGGGTGTGTCAGATCATGACGGTGGTGGTCGCCCTGCTTCTGTCGGGCCCGGGTTCTGGGTGGGCGGCGGTCACTGAATTGAACTGCCGTGGGACCGCGGTGTCTTTCCGGTTTGAGGATGCGACGGGACTGACTTGCCTTTGCCGCAAGGTGGAGGCCGCCCTGACTCTGCTGGATCGCCTGGGTTTCACCGCGAAAGGTGCCATCCGGATCGACCTGGTCGACCAGGTCGATCCGGAAGACGAGCATGCCCTGTTCGGCTCCTTCGACCCGGTCAGCAGGGAGGTCAAGGTTCTGACCTACCGCCGCAGCCTGCTCAGGGCGCAGGCTGGAAAAGGCCCGTTCGGAGTCGTCCTGACGGAAGATCTGTGGTGCAGTTTCGCGGCCCACGAGCTGACCCATGTTGTCAGCGATGGCTATTTCCGCACCCTGCGCAAGAGCCGTGTCGCCGAGGAGTACTTGGCCTACCTGGTCCAGTTCTCGGTTCTCGAAAAGGAAACCCTGAAAAGAATCCTTGACCGTTACCCCGATGTCGAGCCTTATCGTTCCTTTGACGAGATGTCCGCAACCTATTATCTCCTTGATCCCGAACGCTTTGCCGTCAAATGTTTCCGGCATTACCAGTCCCTGAAAGATCCCCTGCTTTTTTTGAAAAGCTTGCGATAACCCGGCTTTGTCTCAGACTGTGGGGTGGAATTATTGCGTCAGGGCCTTTCTGACCGCAGCGGACAGTTCGGACAGGGTCAGAGGCTTCATACAGAAGGCTTTGACATTGTAATTCTGATAGTCGCGCTCGGATACTCTGGTGCTGAAACCGGTACACAGGATGATAGGCAGCTCCCGGTTGATTTGCCTGACCTGCTCCGCGAATTCAACGCCGGTCATGCGGGGCATGGTCTGGTCGCTGATAACCAGGTCGAATTTGAACGGATCCTTGGCGAGGCGGTTCAGGGCCTGGATGCTGCTGGTTTCGACCGTGACCCGATAGCCCAGTTTGTCGAGCATTTTTCTGCTGATTTCCGCGAGCATGGGGTCGTCGTCAACCAGCAGAATCTTGCCCGATCCCTTGTAGACGGCAATGTCATCGTTCCGGTGCTCGCTTTGCGCACCGCCGAGCACCGGGAACAAGACGTCAAAACGGGTGCCCTGCCCGATCCGGCTGTCCACCTTGACCAGCCCGCCGTAGTTTTTAACGGTGCCCATGACTGTCGCCAGGCCCATGCCGGTCCCCTCATCGACATCCTTGGTAGTAAAGAACGGATCGAAAATTTTCGCCATCATATCGTCGCTCATGCCGCTGCCCGTATCAGCGACCGCCAGCCGGGCGTAGCGGCCCGGCGGGCAGGAAAACTGGGCGGGGATATCCTGCGCTTCGAGGTCGGTGAGATCGAGAGACACCGTCAGGTCCCCGGATTCATCCATGGCGTGAACGGCATTGTTGCAGAGGTTGATGAGAATCTCCTGGATGCTGGTTGCATTCGCATCGACAAAAATATTGTGAGCCTGCGGGTGAAAATGGACATGGAGGGTGACCGATGACGGCATGGTGGAGGTGAGCAGGCCCAGGGTTTCTTCCAGGATGAGCCGCAGCCGAACGGGTTCGGCGTTCATGTTGTCCGCTCTGCTGTAGGTCATGATCTGCTTGACCAGGTCGCTGGCGCGGCGGGCCGCTGTGTAGGCGTGATCAAGCAGGATTTCTGCATCTTCAGGACCGACATCCTTGTGCTTGGCCATTTCGACATTACCGAGAATGATCGCCAGGTTGTTGTTGAAGTTGTGGGCGATCCCTCCGGCCAGCAGGCCGACCGCTTCAATTTTATATTTCTGGCGCAGCTGTTCTTCCAGTTCGAGGCGCTTCGCTTCGCCCTTTTTTCGCTCCGAAATATCCCTGATGATGGCCAATGCCTGACGCCTGCCGTCGTCGAGGAAGGTCGACAGGGACAGTTCAATGGGGACCTTGTGGCCATCTTTGTGGATCCCGTCCAGTTCCAGGGTGCGACCGATCGCCTTGCCGGTCCCGGTGGCGATGAACTCCGGGAAGGCACGGACGAAGCGCTGCAGATCAGCATCCTGGGCCAACAGGGCATGGGCGCTTTTGCCGAGGACTTCGCTTGCGCAGTACCCGAAAATGTTCTCAGCGGCATGGTTCCAGAAAACAATCTCCCCGGCCGGACTCATCTGAATGATGGCATCCTTGGCGGCATCGGTGAGTTTCTGGTACATCTCGCTGCGCACCCGCAGGCTTGCTTCACTGGCCTTGAGATGCTCTTCGGTTTCCCTGCGGACGTTGATCTCTTCCTGAAACTCAAGGACCACCTGTTCCAGAGTCTCGGACATGTTCTGAAATGACGTGGAAAGACCATCGATCTCCCTGATCTGGCTGGGGGGCAGCTTGGTGGTGTGCCAGATACCCCGGGCGATTTTCTGAGCGGCGTCCTCAAGGAGAGAGATCGGCCTGGTGATCCACCGGGTGGCCACCAGCCCGGTGACGATGGTCATCCCCAGGGTCACGAAAATCGTGAACAGGGTGATGCTGTTGTGACTTTTCAGATAGGGCAGAAAGGAACATTCCGGAAATTCAATGACGGCAAACCACCCCAACCTTTCACTGGCCAGGATCGGTGCGACATAGACATGGTGGGCGTTACCGTTGATGTGGGTCGTAAAGCTGTGCGCGGCGGGATTCCGGGTGGTCCCGATCTGCGTCAGGATGCGGTTTTTCAGGTGTGTCTCAGTTTCATAGCTGTTCCAGGAACAGTCGGAAAAAGACTCCTCGGTTAAGGATGATGCGATCAATTCCCCGGAACGGTCCACAATATAGACCCGGCCATTTTCCCGGTCCGCCAGGGACTGCAGGTAGCGGTTGAGGTGGGCGATGAAAATGTTGGTGGAAAGAACTCCCATCAGTTTGTTTTCAGGATCCCTGACCGCCAGATTGACGGCGATGGCTTTCTCTTGCCCGGCAGTTACCGTGAACGGCGGACTCCAGACATTTCCCGGGGCGTCAAGGGCCCTGGTGTACCAGGGGCGGGTGCGGGCATCGAACTCGGTTTCTGTCAAGGTAACGCCCGTTTTGGTTCCGGATGAGTCTGTATCATAAATTCTGAACACTCCCGCGGCCTCGCTGTCGGTTTCTACCAGGAAGAAAGCGTTTCCGATCGCTTTCTGCCCGGCGGCGGTGAAGCCTCCCTCAGGGGTGCCGAAAAAAATACTTGAGACAGTGCCGGAGATGTCGACCTTCTGCAGGAACAGGTCTCCCAATGCCGCCGAGTCGTCCGGGGCGATGAGCCCTTTACGAATCAGGTGGGCGTTGCTGAGGTTGATATTTTCGGCCTGTCTGAACAGGTCCTCGATGTAATGGGTGACCCGATTGAAAATGTCCTGCTGCAGACGACCGATGATGAAGGTGTTGGACTGCTGCGTATTGGCAAAGGAGAGCAGTCCGATCACCCCGACTGCTGAAACGTTGAGAATGACGAAGACCCCGATCAGGGCAAAACGCAGGGACAGTTTAGGGGGGTTCATTAAGTAAGCCTTGGTCTCTTTTTATGGTCGGCCTGAATCGTTCCGGCCTTCCTTCACATTTCTGGTACGTGACGGATCCTCAGCAGAGGCAGACGAAGCCCGCTAAGGGTGGGCATTATAGTCGAGGTTTCGGTCCAAGTCATTAAAAGGCTCTGCGCTGACCGCAAGCGGGTGCGTTATCCGTGCTGCCCCCGTGCGCTCCGGTCAGAAAACCAGGCGTTCTCATCGGCTGTCAGCGGAAGATGGGAACACGCGCCCGGGATCGGCGAACGCTTCCGGGTTGTTTGCAGAATAGGATTTTTTTCGGCCGTACTCTATGATTTCACTGGGGAATTTGTGTATGATGTAGTAGCTGTCTTCATCACATATGGTTTTCGTGCCGTACGATTACAAGGAGTTCGAATAGATGGTTGAAAATAATCAACAGAACCACGATGTGTTAAACGAAATTGAAAATCAGGAATGGCGGGAGTCTCTTGATTATGTCCTCAAGGAGCAGGGACCGGAACGGGTCAGGCAGATTCTTCGACAACTGCAGATCAGGGCTCAGGAGCAGGGCGTCAGTATCCCTTTTACCGCCAACACTCCCTATATCAACTCCATCCCCGCCGATCAGCAGCCGGTTTTCCCGGGCAACCGTGAACTGGAACGACGGATCAAATCGATCATTCGCTGGAACGCCATGGCCATGGTGGTCCGGGCGAACCGTGAGTCCTCCGGTATCGGCGGGCATATCTCAACCTTTGCTTCGGTTGCGACCCTCTGGGAAATCGGTTTCAATCACTTCTGGCGCGGCCGGACCGACGATTTTCTCGGCGACATGGTTTATTTTCAGGGGCACGCCGCTCCCGGCGTTTACGCGCGGGCCTATCTCGAAGGCCGCCTGAGCGAGGCCGACCTTGAAAATTTCCGCCGCGAGCTGGGCGGGGGGAAGGGGCTGTCCTCCTATCCCCATCCGTTCCTGATGCCCGAGTTCTGGGAATTCCCGACGGTCTCCATGGGGCTGACCGCCATCAGTGCCATTTACCAGGCGCGCTTCAATCACTACCTGGTCGACCGTGGTCTGCGCAAGCGCAGCGGTCGCAAGGTCTGGGCGATGCTCGGCGACGGGGAGATGGACGAGCCGGAATCCCTGGGCGCCATCACCCTGGCGTCGCGGGAAAAACTGGACAACCTGATTTTTGTCATCAACTGCAACCTGCAGCGTCTTGATGGCCCGGTGCGCGGCAACGGGAAAGTCGTTCAGGAGCTGGAAGCGGCCTTCCGCGGGGCCGGCTGGAATGTCATCAAGGTCCTCTGGAGCAGCGACTGGGATCCGTTGCTGGCTGCCGACAAGAGCGGCAAGCTGGTGCAGCGGATGGACGAGATTCTGGACGGTGAAATGCAGCGTTACACCCCGAACAACGGCGCCCATATCCGCAAGGATTTCTTCGGCAAGTATCCCGAACTCCTGGAACTGGTCAAGGGGTACAGTGACGAACAGCTCGGAGCCTTCAAACGCGGCGGTCACGATCCGGAAAAAGTCTATGCCGCATTCAAGGCCGCCGTGGAACATCAGGGATCGCCGACCGTTATCCTGGCCCAGACCATCAAAGGCTATGGTCTTGGCGAAGCGGGAGAAGGGAAGAATATCACCCACTCCCAGAAAAAACTGAATGAAGCGGAACTCAAGGAGTTCCGGACCCGTTTCAATATTCCCATCAGTGATGACGATATCGCCAAGGCTCCTTTCTACCGGCCGGACGAAGACAGTCCGGAGATGACGTATCTGAAGGAGCGGCGGGCCGCGCTGGGCGGCAGCCTGCCCCGGCGGTTCGACGGCAGTCGCCCCATGGCCTGTCAGACCGACTGGCTGGTGCGCGAGTACCTGGGCGGGTCCGGCGACCGTGAACTGGCCACCACCATGGCGTTCGTCCACCTGTTGGCCAAACTGATCAAGGACGATGAAGTCGGCAAGCTGATCGTGCCCATCGTCCCCGATGAGGCCCGGACCTTCGGCATGGAGTCCCTGTTCCGCCAGGCGGGCATCTACAGTCACGCCGGGCAGCTCTACGAACCGGTCGATAAGGGGAGTCTGCTCTTCTACAATGAAAAGAAGACCGGCGCCATTCTCGAGGAAGGGCTGAGCGAAGCCGGATCCATGGCCAGCTTCATCGCGGCCGGAACGGCGTATTCCAACAACCAGGTGCAGACCATTCCCTTCTACGCCTTTTACTCCATGTTCGGTTTCCAGCGGGTCGGCGACCAGATCTGGCAGGCCTGCGACAGCCGGGCCCGGGGCTTCCTGATCGGGGCCACGGCCGGGCGGACCACCCTCGCCGGTGAAGGGCTGCAGCATCAGGACGGTCACAGTCACGTGCTGGCCCTGGCGCCGACCAAGGTCAAGGCTTACGATCCTGCCTTCGCCTACGAACTGGCTCTGATTGTTCAGGAAGGCCTCAACCGCATGTACTGTCACCAGGAGGATCTGATCTACTACCTGACCGTCTGCAACGAAACCTACCAGATGCCGGCGATGCCGGAGGGGCAGGATGTCAGGTCCGGGATTCTCAAAGGAATGTATCGCTTCAGCCAGGCTCCGAAAAAGAAGGGGCAGCAGAAGGTTCACCTGCTCGGCAGTGGGGCCATCCTGAACGAAGTGATCAAGGCGCAGGCCATGCTGACGGAAAAATACAATGTTTCCGCCGATGTCTGGAGCGTAACCAGCTACAAGGAACTGTACCAGGATGCGGTTGAAGCGGAACGCTGGAACCTGCTGCACCCGGAGGAGGAACCGCGCAAGCCCTATCTCCAGGAACTGCTAGAAAATGAAGAGGGCATATTCATCGCCGCCTCCGATTATATGAAGGTTCTGCCGGCGACCATCTCCCAGTGGCTGCCCGGGCCGATCCACTGCCTGGGAACCGACGGTTTCGGGCGCAGCGACGCGCGTGAAGAGTTGCGGGACTTTTTCGAGGTCGACGCCCGCTATGTTGTCATCGCAGCTCTGTACCGCCTGGCGAAGGCCGGTCATGGTTCCCTGGATCAGGTGAGCAAAGTGATCAGGGAGCTCGATGTGAATCCCGAAAAATTGAACCCGCATCAGGACTAGAGGATTGTTATGTCATTAGAAGTTGTTGTCCCTGAAGTCTCCGACGGCGTGAAATCCGGAACTGTTATCTCGGTTCTCGTGTCAGTCGGTGATACGGTTGAAGAAGATCAGTCCCTGATCGAGTTTGAAACGGACAAGGCCGTGGTGGCCATCCCGTCTCCCCAGGCCGGTGTCGTCAAAGAGATTCTGGTCGAAGAAGGGGACAGCGCGGAGGTCGGAGCAGTGATCGCCGTTCTGGATGCGGCGGCATCGGCCCCGGGATCTGAACCCGCTGAAACGGCCCCGGCGCCGGCCCCCGAACCTGAACAGGCCGCCCCACCCGCGCCGGAGGAAAAGCCCGCGCCGCCGCCGGTAGAACCCTTGCCGACCAGCGCCCCTGCCGTGGATCTGACGGGCGTCCGGCGTGACGATCTGGTGGCCCCGGCCGCGCCGTCGGTCCGCCGGATTGCCCGTGACCTGGGAGTCGATATCTACCAGGTGCAGGGGAGTGGTCCGGGGGGACGCATCAGCGAGGAGGATGTCCGTCTGTTCGTGCGCAAATCGATGCAGGAACTGCAGGGTGGCAAGGTCAGCGTTGCCGCGGCTGCCGAGTTCCGCGGGCTGCACGCCCAGCGGCCGCTGCCCGATTTCGGCAAGTGGGGAAAGGTGACCCGGGAACCGCTGTCGAAGGTCCGGGAAGTGACCGCCGACGCCATGGGTTACGCCTGGTCGACGATCCCCATGGTGACCCAGTACGACAAGGCCTGTATCGATGCCCTGGAGGCATTCCGCAAAGACTACAACGGGAGCAAGGCCGCGGCGGTCAAGCTGACCATGACGGCCATTCTGGTCAAGGTGTGCGCGGCCGCTCTCAAGGCGTTTCCGCAGTTCAACAGCAGTCTCGATCTGGCCGCCAAAGAACTGGTTCTCAAGGATTACGTCAATATCGGAGTCGCCGTCGATACGCCGAACGGCCTGTTGGTTCCGGTCATTCAGGATGCTTCAGGCAAAGGCATTGAAACCATTGCCACCAACCTCAACGAACTGGCCGAAAAAACCCGCGAGCGCAAGGTCAGCCCGGCCGAGATGGAAGGCGGCACCTTTACCATCAGCAACCTGGGCGGGATCGGCGGCACCTCCTTTACGCCGATTGTCTATGCGCCCCAGGTCGCCATTCTGGGGGTTTCGACCTCCGCCGTCGAACCGGTCTGGAACGGCCGGGAGTTCGAGCCGAAGCTGATGATGCCCCTGTCCCTGACTTATGATCACCGGGTGATCGACGGGGCCGATGGCGCGCGTTTCCTGCGTTTCATCTGTGAAGGGCTGGAACAACCGATCAAGCTGCTGATGAAATAATCTTGAAGCCTGGATTTTAACGCAGGGACGAGGGAGGGACGCGGAGGTTTTTTATCAGCCGCAAAGACACGAAGACATCAGGAAGGGCGTGCTCTATTTCTGAAACAAACCAACAGACATTGCTTTCGCCTGATATTGTTTGACTGTCCTGGGGCCTGATCGTTTCTCTCTGCGCCCTCTCCAGCTCCCCGCCTCTGCGTTGCGGATAAAAACATCAATCATTTACCGAAGAATGGGGAATGTTATGTCGTTAGAAGTTATTGTCCCGGAAGTCTCCGACGGCGTGAAGTCGGGAACCGTCATCTCGGTTCTGGTCGCGGTCGGCGACACGGTTGAGGAAGATCAGTCCCTGATCGAATTTGAGACCGACAAGGCGGTGGTCGCCATCCCGTCTCCCAAAGCCGGCGTGGTCAAGGAGATTCTGGTTGCTGAAGGCGATACCGCGGAGGTTGGAGCGGTTATTGCGACCCTGGATGCCGCCGGGGCGAAAGAGAGTGCACCACCTGAGAAACCGCAGCCTGCGGCGTCGTCTGAGGAGTCCGCGGCAGCGTCGTCTGAGGCCCCCGCGCCGACGCAGCCGTCGGCTCCTTTGGGCGCGGACGCAGATGCCGAGATGGTGGTTATCGGGGCCGGTCCCGGCGGATATGCCGCCGCCTTCAAGGCTGTTGAAATGGGGTTGAGCGTAACCCTGATCGACCCCGAGGAAAACCCGGGCGGGGTTTGCCTGCACCGTGGCTGTATTCCGTCCAAGGCGCTGCTGCACGTCGCCAAGCTGGTGTCCGAAGCCGAGGAGTCGCAGGAGATCGGGGTGACCTTCGCCAAGCCGAAGATCGATATCGATCGGGTCCGCGACTGGAAGAATGAGGTCATCGGCAAACTGACCGGCGGCCTCGGCGGTAAAGTAAAACAGAAAAAAATCACCTATATCCGCGGTACGGCCAGGTTCAAGAACGCCAATACCCTGGAGGTGACCGCGGTCGATGGCGAAACCAGTGAGCTGACCTTCAAACAGGCGATCCTGGCCACCGGTTCACGGCCCATCATGCTCCCGGGGGTCGAGCCCGGCAGCAAGCGGATTATCGATTCGACCGGAGCCCTGGAGCTGGTCGATGTTCCCAAATCGCTGCTGGTGGTCGGAGGTGGCTACATCGGCCTTGAGCTGGGTTCCGCTTACGCCGCCATGGGGAGCAAGGTGTCGGTCGTGGAAATGACCGACGGGCTGCTCCCCGGTTGTGACCGCGACCTGGTCTCGGTGCTCAAGCGACGCCTCGACAGCAAGTTTGAAGAGATCATGCTCAAGACCAAGGTCGTCGAACTGAAAGAGCAGAAAAACGGCGTCGCCGTGACCCTGGAGGATAAAAAAGGGGAGACCATCAGCAGACGTTTTGACAAGGTATTGATCTCCATCGGCCGACGGCCCAATACCGAAAACCTGGGCCTGGAGAATACCGCTGTCCGCCTGACTGAGAAAAAGTTTATCGAGGTCGATGGCCAGCAGCGCACCGCCGAACCCCATATTTTTGCCATCGGTGATATCGCCGGAGAGCCGATGCTCGCTCACAAGGCCTATGGTGAAGCCAATGTCGCCGCCGAAGCGGCCGCCGGACACAAGGCCGTATTCGATCCCCGGGCGATACCGGCGGTGGTTTTTACCGATCCGGAAATCGCCTGGTGCGGTCTGACCGAAACCGCGGCCCGGGATCAGAAGATCAAGGTCAAGACGGCGAAAATGCCATGGCGTGGCAATGGCCGGACCCTGACCCTGGGGCGGGATGACGGGATGACCAAGCTGATCGTCGATGCCGAAACCGATCGGGTCCTCGGCGTGGCTGTCGCCGGACCCGGAGCCGGCGAACTGATCGCCGAGGGGGTCGTGGCCATGGAGATGGCGGCGGTCTCGGAAGATCTGCGCAAGGCGATCCATCCTCATCCGACCCTGTCGGAGACCATCTATGAAGCAGCGGAGATGCTCTTCAAACCCTGATTCTCGTAACAGATCCTCCCGGCGCAAGGCGCCGGGGGGAAACCTGTCCCCCAGCTGAACGGCCAACCGCCCGATCAGATCATGGCGGCCGGAAAAATCTCCCGCCGCAGATGCGGTCGTGCCTGGTCACCCTCATGGTTACCGATAGCGACGACCTCTGAATATCATGACATTTGAATATTACGCTCTTTGTTTTTTGCCGAAAGTGTGGTTAATATGAGCAAACTTTTGTTTGGAGAGAGCGTATGCAGCCAACCGACAATCTTTTCAGGGCTTACGGCGACATTCTCAAGGAAGAACTGCTTCCCGCCATGGGCTGCACGGAGCCGATTTCCATTGCCTATGCCGCTGCCAGGGCACGTGACGTGCTGGGGAGACTGCCGGAGCGGGTGGAGATCGAGGCGAGCGGCAATATCATCAAGAATGTCAAAAGCGTGACGGTTCCCAACACCGGGGGACTGCGCGGTATCGCAGCATCCGCGGCAGCCGGAATTGTTGCCGGTCAGAGCGACCGGGTGCTTGAGGTGCTCGCCGATGTCGATGCCGAAAAGCTGGCCAGGATCGAGAACTTCCTGGCCGGTCACGACATCAGCGTCACCCCGGCGCAGAGCGGACTGGTCTTCGACCTGGTTGTCAGGGTCTTTTCCGGGGCCGACAGGGCCTCCGTACAGATTTCCCATTATCATACCAATATCGTGCGGATCGAGAGAAACGCTCAGGTCCTGTACGCCAATCAGGATTGCGACGAGGTGGAAAGTGTTGCCCTGACTGATCGGACGCTACTGAATGTGCGCGATATCCTGACGTTTGCCGAAAACGTCGATGTGGAGGATTTTGAAGATCTGCTGCAACAGCAGATCGATGACAATATGACCATCGCCGAAGAAGGTTTGAAGGGTGACTGGGGAGCGAACATCGGCTCCGTACTCCTGGAAACCTGGGGGGACGATGTCAAGGTGCGGGCCAAGGCTTTGGCGGCCGCCGGTTCCGATGCGCGCATGAGCGGCTGCAGTTTGCCGGTGATGATTGTCGCCGGCAGCGGAAACCAGGGTATCACGGCGTCGGTTCCGGTCATTGTTTACGCCCGTGAGCTTGGCTCTGATCGCGACACCCTGTTCCGGGCCCTGATCGTGTCCAACCTGGTCACCATTCATCAGAAGACCGGCATCGGCCGATTGTCCGCCTATTGCGGAGCGGTCAGCGCCGCATGTGGCGCCGGGGCGGGAATCGCCTGGCTGCACGGCGGGCGTTTCGATAAAATCGCCCATACCATTGTCAATGGCCTGGCGACGATCTCCGGAATTGTCTGTGACGGGGCCAAACCGTCCTGTGCGGCCAAGATCGCAACCGCAGTTGAGGCCGGGCTCCTCGGTTTTTACATGTATGAACGGGGGCAGCAATTCTATGGCGGCGATGGTATCGTCACCATGGGAGTCGAAAATACCATTGCCAATATCGGTCGCCTGGGGCGTGACGGAATGCGGGAGACGGATCGTGAGATCCTGCGGATCATGCTCGGAGAATAGGGTCCATCCCTCAGTCAACGCCGCTGTCCGGCTGACCCGTGAACAGCGTCGGTGCCGGTCCGCGGTCCCGGTCGTCTTCCTGAAAAGCCCGGCTGCCAGCGGCCGGGCTTTTTGCCGGTAGGCATTCGGAATTATATGGGGTATGTTCTCTAGGTAAAGGGCAGAGTCGCTGAGACGGATGGTCTTGGCGACGCTGTGACCACCGGGTCTTATTCCTGAAAACAGAGGTCCCGGGGCCCGGTTGCGGACGGATCTGACCGTTTTTGAGGAGGTGACGGCCGCGACCAGGTGCTGGTCATGAAAAAAATGAATGAACTGGTTTATGCTGGTTGAGAGGGGGGAAGGGATGGTCTGCTGACGGGTGCCCGCTCCCCTTTGCTGCCGGTAGTGAAGCTGGCCGGAAAGGAGTATCGACTGTGCCATCTTTAGATTTTGAACAGGAAAAGCAGCGTTTCAGAAGTTTCTACGACGACAACCGGGTTCTCCTGGAAGAAGCCAAGAATGCCTGCATCAGTGCTGCGGTGATGCTTCTCAAGCAATATGACGTCGGCGAAATCACCAAGATTGAAGGTCGGGTCAAGAAGCGGGAAGAGTGCATCAAAAAATTCCAGCGCAAGTATCAGTATCGTCTTGAAGCCGAGGAACAGCCTTACGAGATAAAGGATTACCTGTCGGATCTGCTGGGCATCCGCATTGTCTGCCTGTACGAGGACCAGATCCCGCGTATTTCAGAGGTTCTGCAACAGCACTTCAAGGTTCTGGAGGTGACGGACCGCATTTCCGTGCTGGAGAAAACCCAGGACCTGTTCGGTTACAAGGGGCTGCACATGGACCTGGAATACAATGAACGGATGCATACGCCCGCCAAGCACGAACCGCTGCTGGGTCTGACCGTCGAGGTCCAGATCCGGTCCCTGATTCAGGATGCCTGGAGCGTGCTGGATCACAAGATCAAGTACAAAAAATCGATTCCGACCGACCTGAAGCGCCGTATCAATATTCTGGCGGCGCTGTTCGAGCTTGCCGACCGCGAGTTTATCGAGTTGCGCAATGCCACCAGCGCCCTGATGCAGCTGGAAACCGATCTGCCGGTGCATGAAGACGTCGCGGCCACTGAAGAGGCGGACGCGGTCAGGTCCGTCTCCGGGAGCGGCAAACAGATCAACGCCTTCAACTTCCTGCGGGTCGCCAGCCATTTCTTCAAGGATTTCGATTTCAAAGACTACAAGGTCGATAACTTTGTCCAGGAAATCCTGCGCCTGGATAAAGGGTTCAGCCGTGCCGATCTCCACCAGGGGCTGGTTGAGAATATCAAAAAGGTCAAGGAGTACCGCGAAGAATTTCTCAGCAGAAATCCCGATCACTCATTCGGACCTTATACCACGATCCGTCACTGCCTTTATCTTCATGACAGGGAGCGTCTTGACAGAATCCTCTCGCGGGGCCCGCGAGAGCGCTTTGAGCAGTGGCTCAAGGACCACTGATTCTCCGGTCAGAACCGGGTGCGCAGGGCAAGGTGAAAAACGACGTCCGGCGCCGAATCGACAATTATATCCTCGCTGACTCCCAGATCCAGGCTGGTCGCGTCGCCCAGTTCGAGGGTGCCCCCCATGACGAGCTGGGCGGACGCTCCCAGCTCGTCGAGTCGACTGTCTTCGTACATGGCCGTATGGCCGTCGATCTGGATTTTGAAGGCCACCCTGTCAAACGCTTGCCAGGCGCTTCCCAGGCTGCCGAAACCCGCAACATTGCGGTGCTGGTGGTCGAGAACATCGCCGTCGGTCATCAGCAGTAACCCGATGGAGCCGAACAGGCCCACGGACCCCTGCCGCTGGAGATTCTCCGCACTGAGCCAGATGGCCAGGTCGGTACTGCCGCTGCCGAGGAGCTTGTCCGTGTCCCCGGTGGGCAGTTTCAGGCTGGTTCTCAGGGCGAGATGGCTGTCATGCGAATTCCAGAACTGCCAGCCCCCCGTCAGGCGCAGATCGCCGAACCCGCCCTCCTCCTGGTCCAGGGACAGGGCCGTGCCGTTGTTTCGATAGTCATAGAGCAGGCGGTCTTCCGGCTGGTCGTCCCGTTCCCCCTGGGGAAGGCCGAAAAAGTCATGCCAGTTCTTGATGAAGTTATCGAGAAAGCCCTCGCGGTGCATGACGTAGGGGATTTCCATGCCCACCTCGAAATCATTGCCGATTCCGCGGCGTGCCGCCAGGGTCAGGCGATAGGTTTCGCCATCCAGCTCGATCCTTTCGTCACCGTTGCTGGAGCGGCTGCTGAGGCTGGCGATATCGGTACGAAACGTCAGCTCCGTCGCCTGGTCAGGCAGCACGGTGGCCGGCATGGTGGCCGGCAACCCGTAAATAGCCACCAGGGGACTCTGGTTGGAGGTCGCGAAGGGGGTGAGTTCCTGGGACCAGACGATTGAGGGTACAAACAGGCTGGCAATGATCACGACGACATTGACTGTTTTTGGGAAAAGCATTGTATTTTGTCCTTGTATTAAAGGTTGGAGATGGTTCTCTTTAGATATCCATTTTTTTTAATGCCTTTCATATCGTTGTTTTGTCATAGATGATAACTTGAATTCAACTATTTTGGTGACGATTGATCCCGCGAGATCTATGAAATGTTGCTATGCTGTGGTGCAAGGTGCTTTTTGCTGGAATGATGATTTAAAATTGACCACAAGTGAGGAAAGCCGTTCATTTGATGCAAAAAATGGTTTTTCCCGCTCGGGATCAGCCCGCTTCCTGTTTTTGGAGTACACTTGGGGTCTGGGCAGGCTTAGTCAATAGCAGTAAGGACAACTTCCCGAGATATGGCCAGTCTCAGCGTCTTCTGGCAATATCTGGGTGTTAGGTAAAATCATGTTGTTTCGTCTGAGGTCTAACCAACTTTAAAAGTAGGATACCATGCCAAGGGACACAAGGATTAAGGCTGATTCTGGGGCGCTTATCGAACCACTCGCAGTTTCTATCCTCAATTCAATCAATGATGGAGTTCTGGTTGCGGATACTGAAGGTGTCATTCTTTTTACCAATCCGGAATACTCTCGAATTATAGGCGTTCCTGCTGATAAGTTGTTGCACAAAAATCTGGCAGACGTTCGTCCCGGAGCTATTCTGCCGTCTGTGATAAGAACGGGAAAAGCCATGTCCGGGGTTTATCGAGAGGTTGGTGATGCCCGTTATGTCGTTGATATGGCACCTATTATTGTAAATGGAAGTACCGTTGGTGGGGTGTCAATTGTAAAAAATATCACCGAAGTTAAAAAGCTTTCCGAGGCCTTGGCCAATGCCGAAAAATCATTAAAAAATCTCCAGGGCACAGTCGCTCATTTATTTCGGTCCAAATTTCAATTACATCAGCTCAAAAGAGTTTCGGATAAATTCAATCAGATGCTTTCCCTGGCCGAGCGAGCGGCGTTAGGGGATGCGAATATTTTAATTCTGGGAGAAAGTGGTACGGGAAAGGAACTGATAGCTCAAGGAATTCATGCTGCAAGCCGGCGCAAAAATGGTCCATTTATTCCGGTCAATTGTGCTGCTATCCCCCACGTTTTACTTGAAAGTGAGCTGTTTGGCTATGCTGAAGGTGCTTTTACTGGAGCAAAGCGCGGTGGCAAGCTCGGGCTGTTTCAAATGGCCGATAAAGGGACGTTGTTCCTTGATGAAATAGGTGATATGCATTTCGATATGCAGGCCAAACTTTTACGCCTTCTGCAGGAACACAAGGTTCGTCGGGTTGGTGAACTGCAAGAGCAGGAATACGACGTTCGCATTATTGCGGCAACCAATCAGGACCTTGAGTTGATGGTTAAAAAAGGGCGTTTTCGGGAAGATCTGTTGTATCGCCTCAATGTCTTTCAGTTAAGGGTTCCTCCACTGCGGGAACGGAAAGAGGATATCATTGATCTCAGCCTTTATTTCGCCAGGGAATATCTGGAAGGAGAAAAGTTTTTACTTTCGGATGAAGTAACGCAGACTCTGCTGAGATACGATTGGCCAGGCAATATTCGTGAACTGAAAAATGTCATCGAGTTTGTATGCAATATGGTCGATCGTGATGAATCTGTTTGTCGCCAGCACCTTCCTGAGCGGTTGCAGGCCTTCTCTTGTCTGCCCTCGTCTGCAGCGGGAAAATTGCAACCTTTAGCGTCGCAGGTTAAAAAATTTGAGAAACAGTTGCTGCATGAACTGCTAGCCAGTGAGGGGCAGTCTCTGGAGAGTAAAAAACGGATTTGCCAAGCTTTGGGGATTTCTTTGGCGACCCTTTACAGGAAGTTGGAGGGGTGATTTCTCAAGTATGAGAAACTGAATGTCCCTTCTCACTTTTGAGAAACATGTCTCAGCGCCCATTTCTACGGTTTTCTTTTCATAAAACTACAAATCCGCTTCTCAAATATGAGAAGCGGATTTTATTTATAATGCCTTTCTGTTTTTTAAGTAGCTAAAATATAGTGCAAAATCACAAATGGCATCAAGTTTGCTCAAGGCGCTTATGCAGAGTTTAAAAACTGTTTTTCACCATCAACTAAACAAGGAGGTTTGTATGTTGGCTTTCTGGGGTTTCTGCATTATCGCTGTGCTTCTGGTTTTGGTCATGACCAAGCGTACGTCAGTTCTAGTGGCTTTGGTAGGGGTACCAATAATTTTTGGATTGATAGCGGGGTTAGGTCCGGAACTTGGAAAGCTTATGCTTGGGGGTCTGAAAGGCGTCGCTGCAACAGGGATTATGCTGACCTTTGCGATTCTTTATTTCAGTGTCATGAATGATGCGGGGATGTTCGATCCCATTATAAAGGGCATTATCCGTTTTGGCGGGAAAGATCCAGTCAAAATCGTTATGGGAACCGCACTGATTGCCATGGTGGCACACCTTGATGGTTCCGGGGCGTCAACATTTCTGGTGTGCATACCAGCCATGTTGCCAATCTACGACAAACTCCAAATTGACAGAAGAATCCTTGCTTGTGTTGCCGCTTTAGGCGCAGGAACAATGAATGTCGTTCCATGGGGTGGACCGACTTTACGCGCGGCAACATCGTTACACCTGGAAATGACAGATCTTTTCAATCCTGTTCTTCCTGCGTTTATTGCAGGACTGTTTACCGTACTTGGAATCTGTTACTGGCTGGGTAAAGGGGAGAAGATGCGTTTGGGCAACTTGCCTGCTGATATGCAAGTACAGTTGGATGAACACATGTTTGATGACAATTCTGAACTTAAGCGACCCAAGTTGTTCTGGTTCAATATCATTTTGACTATTCTGGCAATCGTTTGCCTGGTTAAAGGAATTCTACCTCTTCCTGCCGTATTTGTTGTCGGCCTCGCGATAGCGCTGCTTGTTAATTACCCTGATGTGAAGATTCAGCAGGAACGTATCACTGCACATGGGCAGGCAGCGATCCTGATGATTTCAATTATTTTTGCGGCAGGTATCTTTACTGGGATCATGAAAGGTTCGGGCATGATCAAGGAGCTTGCCGAGGCCATCGTGTCTTTTGTTCCCCAAGGAATTGGCGGGCATATACCCGTCCTGACGGGTATCACCTCAATGCCGGCGAGTCTGCTGTTCGACCCTGATTCATATTATTTTGGTGTTCTTCCGGTTCTTGCCTCTGCAGCCGAAGCCTTTGGTGTTGCGGGAGTCGAGGTTGCACGAGCCGCAATTCTTGGTCAGATGACAACAGGGTTTCCGGTTAGTCCGCTGACTGCTTCCACCTTCTTGCTCATCGGCCTGGCTGGAGTTGATCTTGGGGATCATCAAAAGAAGACAATTCCTTTGGCATTTCTGGTTACTTTGGTGATGGTTTTTGTTGCTGTGATCACCGGCGCCATAAGGCTTTGATAGCGATTTTGCAGGAGAAATTGCATGACTTTGAAAAATACGAATACTGTTGTCATTGGTGCCGGAGCGGGATATTCGGGCGACCGGATTGAACCGGCTGAGGAATTGGTTCGAAGTGGCAAGCTCGATTACATCTGTTTTGAATGTCTGGCCGAGAGAACGATTGCCCTGGCCCAACTCAAAAAAACGAAAGATCCTCTCGATGGCTATGATCCGTTGCTTATCGAGAGAATGGAGCGGATGCTGCCTCTTTGTCACGAAAATAAAGTAAAACTGATTACAAATATGGGGGCAGCCAATCCGTTGGCTGCGCTCGATAAAACACTCGAAATCGCCAGAAAGCATAACCTTAAAGGGCTTAAAATAGCCGCTGTCTATGGGGATGATGTGGCCGATGTTGTTAAGCAGATTGATCCGGTTGTCCTGGAAACTGAAAGACCTCTGAGTGAGTCGATCGATGAAATCGTCTCGGCCAACACTTATCTCGGAATTGAGAGTATTCTGCCTGCTTTGAGGCAGGGGGCCGATGTGATCATAACGGGGCGGGTTTCCGATCCTGCCCTCTTTTTGGCTCCTTTGGTTTATGAGTTTGGCTGGAGCCTGGAGGATTGGTCACTTCTGGGCAAGGGGACCGTCATCGGTCATCTTCTCGAGTGTGCTGGACAGATTACTGGCGGTTATTACGCCGAACCGGGCAAGAAGGATGTTCCCGATTTTGCCAATCTCGGTTTTCCATACATGGAAGTTCAGGAAAATGGAGATGCCGTTGTCACAAAGTTGCCCACTCAGGGTGGCAAAGTCGTGCCTTCAACCTGTAAAGAGCAACTGATTTATGAGATTCATGATCCGAGCAGATACCTGACTCCTGATGTCACGGCCGATTTTTCAAAAGTCTCCTTTGAAGAGGTTGGCGAGGATCGCGTTCGTGTTTCAGGAGGAGACGGTGGTCCTAAGCCAGAGGAATTGAAAGTCAGCATCGGTTATCACGGAGGTTATATCGGCGAAGGTGCCATCGGCTATGCAGGACCTGGGGCCGTTGCCCGTGCTGAGTTGGCTGCCGAAACAGTGCGAAAAAGACTTGAGATTATCGGTGCAAGATATTCCGAAATCCGTTTTGACCTCGTTGGAGTCAATGCTCTGCATCGGGAAGCGTCAGATACCGGCAGTTATGAACCTTACGAAGTTTTGTTAAGGGTCGCGGCAAAAACTGACACGGCAGAGGAGGCTGCTTTAATCGGTAGAGAAGTGGAAACACTCTACACCAACGGGCCTGCCGGTGGCGGGGGCGCAACGAAAGGTGTTCGTGAGATTATTGCTGTCATGTCGGCATTTATCCCGCGAGAGGCAGTGACGCGGCAATTGGCCGTTAAGGAGGTCGCATAAAATGGCTAAGGTGAAGCTCTGGGAACTAGCACATGCCAGGACCGGTGATAAAGGAGATACGTCTAATATTTCACTGATCCCTTATGATGAAAAAGACTATGAGATTCTCAAAGAGCAGGTGACTGCTGATGTCGTGAAGAAGCATTTTAACAAGGTTGCTCTCGGTGAGGTGGTTCGCTATGAATTGCCGAACATCAGTAGTTTTAATTTTGTACTGCGCAAAGCTTTATGCGGTGGGGTCACCTCCTCACTGGCGCTCGATACTCACGGAAAATCTTTGAGTTCTGCACTGCTGACAATAGAAATCGACCTGCCCTAACGGGTGTCTTTTTATGAGTATAGGTGTTGTTATGAAGGAAACGTATATTGTAGGCGCTGCGCGAACGGCGATTGGAAGTTTCGGAGGCAGCCTGGCCGGGTCAAGTCCCGTCGCTCTGGGAAAGACCGCCGTTGTTGAGGCTCTGGCCAGGGCGGGGGTTGCCGCAGACGCTGTCGACGAGGTGATTCTCGGCTGCGTCCTGCAGGCCGGTCTGGGCCAGAATGTCGCCCGCCAGGTCCTGATCGCGTCAGGGATTCCCCAGGAGCGCTGTGCCCAGACCCTGAATATGGTCTGCGGGTCGGGACTGCGCACCGTCGCGGCGGCGGCGCAGGCGATCGCGGCGGGAGATTCCCGGATTGTCGTCGCCGGCGGCACCGAGAACATGAGCCAGTCAACCTATCTGCTGCCCAAGGCAAGAACTGGTTACCGCATGGGGCACGGCGAGGTGGTCGATTCCATGGTCCATGACGGCCTGACCGATATCTTCAACCAGTATCACATGGGGATCACCGCCGAGAACCTGGCGGAAAAGTACAACCTGACCCGTGAAGATCAGGACGCTTTTGCCGCCACCAGCCAGCAGCGTGCCGAGGCGGCCATCACCGCCGGCAGGTTCAGGGACGAGATTGCCAAGGTCGTGATTCCCCAGCGCAAAGGGGATCCCAAAATCTTCGATACCGACGAGTTTCCCCGCTTCGGCACCACCGCCGAAGCCCTCGGCAAGCTGCGCCCCGCCTTTAAGAAAGACGGGACCGTCACCGCCGGCAACGCCTCCGGTGTCAATGACGGCGCCGCCGCCCTGGTGGTTGCCGGGGCCGAGGCGGTCAGGGAGAAGAACCTGACCCCGCTGGCGCGGATCGTCTCCTACGGGTGGCACGGCTGTGATCCGGCGATCATGGGGATCGGTCCCGTCGAAGCGACCCGCGCCGCCCTGAACAAGGCGGGCTGGACAGTTTCCGACCTGGACCTGATCGAAGCCAACGAAGCCTTTGCCGCCCAGTCGCTGTCGGTGATGAAAGAGCTCGATCTGGATCCGGCCATCACCAACGTCAACGGCGGCGCCATCGCCCTGGGGCACCCCATCGGCGCCTCCGGAGCCCGCATCCTGACGACCCTGCTGTACGAGATGATCAGGCGCGATGCGAAAAAGGGGCTGGCGACCTTGTGTATCGGCGGTGGTATGGGGATCGCCATGTGTATTGAAAGGTAAGAAAAACTGTTCAACGCAGAGACGCTGAGAAGGAGAGGGTGATTTAGCCACGAAGGCACGAAGACACCAAGAAGGCTATTTGAACCACAGAGAACACAGAGAAAGACCTGGTTTTGGTTTTAACCCCAAAAAAGATTTCAGGGTTTCCTTCGTGTCTTTGTGACTTCGTGGCCAACAAAGCTCAGCGCCTCTCCGTCTCTGCGTTGAAAAAGAATGTTTACCCACTGAAGACAGGACTGAACTATGAACAAAGAAGTGACCATCAATGAGGGCATGGCGCATATCAAAAGCGGCATGACCATCATGACGAATGGTTTCCTGGGGGTCAAAAGCCCCGAAACCATCATCGACGCCATGGTCGAGCAGGGGATCGACAATCTGACCCTGATTACCACCGATACGGCGTTTCCCGGAGTCGCCTCCGGCAAGCTGATCTGCAACCGTCGGGTCAAGAAACTGTATGCGTCCCATATCGGCACCAATCCAGAATCCGGGGCCCAGATGAACGCCGGTGACATGGAGGTCGAACTGGTTCCGCAGGGAACCCTTGCCGAGCGAATCCGCTGCGGGGGCGCCGGGCTGGGCGGGGTTCTGACCCCGACCGGGATCGGCACCGAGGTCGAACGGGGGAAGCAGAAGCTGACCGTCAACGGCAAAGACTATCTTCTTGAGCTGCCCCTGCATGCGGATGTGGCGATCATCAAGGGGACCGTCTGCGACCGGGCTGGCAACGTCTTTTACCGCGGGACCGCCAAGAACTTCAGCATCGTCATGGCCATGGCGGCCGATTACGTTATCGTCGAAGCCGACAAGATCGTCGAGGTCGGCGAACTGGGTCCCGAGCAGATCATGACCCCCGGGGTCTTCGTAGATGCCGTGGTGTTGTCTGACGCGCAATACCGGACCGAAGAAGAGAAACTGCAGGAGGTGCTTCATGGCTGAGCTCAGCGATAAGGAGATCATTGCGCAGCGTGCCGCCCAGGAACTGAAAGACGGCGACGTCGTCAACCTGGGGATCGGGCTGCCGACCCTGGTGTCCAACTATGTGCCCGCCGGGGTGCACATCACCCTGCACGCCGAGAACGGCATTCTCGGGATGGGTCCGATCTGTGCCTCCGGGGAAGAGGACAGCGATATCATCAACGCCGGCGGTCAGCATGTCCATACCCTGTCGGGAGCCAGTTTCTTCGACAGCGCCACGTCCTTCGCCATCATCCGCGGCGGGCATGTGGATATCACCATTCTCGGGGCCTTGCAGGTCGACCAGCAGGGGAATATCGCCAGTCACGTCGTTCCCGGCAAGATGGTGCCGGGAATGGGCGGGGCCATGGACCTGGTGGCCGGAGCGAAGAAGGTGATCGTGGCCATGCAGCATACCGCCAAAGGGAACCCGAAGATTATGAAGCAATGCAGCCTGCCTTTGACCGGGGTGAACTGCGTGGACATGATCATCACCGAAAAAGCGGTGTTCGAGGTCACGGAGCGGGGCCTGGTGCTCAAGGAGATCATGCCGGGATCCAGCCTGGAGGATATCCAGCAGGCGACCGATGCGGAGATCGTGCTGGAGTAAACCCCGACCGGAACGATCCAGGAACAGAAGAGACGGCCGGGCCTGACGCCCCGCCGCAGAGTTGCCAGTCACTCGAGGTGAGCTGACTGATTGCCCGGGTGGACGTGTCCGCCCGGGTTTTTTTGACCGCTTTTTGGCCTGATTCCATTTTGACAAGATTCATTACATTGGTAATACTTGCAACCCATGCAATGGTGATTCTCTCCTCATAATATCCTTCTCTTATGGAGTTCGCATGAGGCGCATCCCGGTTCGCACTTTTATTTTTTTCTGCATGTCTGCAATCATCACGATTGCGTCCATCAGTGTCGGTTTTTTCCTGATTCAACATGCCAGGACGACCCTTGTTGCTGAAAAACAAAACAAATTATTTGCATTCACCCGGCTGCTCGATAACGGGTTGAAGGGGACTTATAACGACATCTTGGAGCAACAAGGCCTTTTGAACGCCTCGCGGGACCAAAAAATCGAAACCCTCAACCGGCACCTGGCCGCGTTTACTGATCGGGTGGCCGGAGCTCAGGAGGGGATCGGGGTCGGCTATTATTCAAAGGAGCTCAATGCGATTATCACTTACGGGCCGAGCGAACTTTTAGGGCACATGGTGAAAATGTCCATCAAGGAGGATCATCAGGGATTGCGGGTCATGGCGACCGGGAAGCCCATGGTTCAAACCGGTCGGCTGGTGCGCGGATCGATCATGAACTGCATGCAGCCGCTGATCCGTGATGGGGAGGTGATCGGCTACGTCTGGGCGAATGAGCTGGTCGACGATATCAACCATCAGATCAGCAAACTGTCGTCAACGGCCTACGTGATTATCCTGGTCGGGATTCTTTTCTCTTTTTTGGGGACGGCATTTATCGCCCAGGTTGTCGGTTCGCGAATCAGGGAAATCAATTCCGCCATCAAGATCATCGAGGACGATCCCTCCTTCCGGATCCCGCCGATGGCTGGCGATCTGGGGGAAATCGCCCGCTCAATCAACGAATTTGCCGAGCGTCTTATTCTCAGGCGCAAGCTTGAGGAACAGATGCAGCGGACTGACCGCCTGGTCGCCCTGGGCGAGATTGCCGCCGGGGTCGCCCATGAAATTCGTAATCCGCTGACGTCCATCAAGGGGTTCGTGCAGTTGATCGAGTCGGAAATGGAGGAGGATGATCCCCAGCGCAAATACACCGGCATCGTGATTTCGGAAACGGATCGGCTGAACAAAATCGTTCACGAGCTCCTTTATTACGCCCGGCCCAGCGATACCCTCAGGACGGATGTTGATATCAACAGAATCCTCATCGACAGTCTGCAGCTGGTCAGCATCAATGCTGCCCCGCGTGACATCACCATCACAACCGCGCTGTCCGAGACCCTCCCCGGTATCAAGGGGGATCCGGAACAGCTGAAACAGGTCTTTCTGAATATTCTGATGAACGCTGTGCAGGCGTTAGAGGGGAGGGGGCATATCGCCGTGTCCGCTCGAAAAGAGGATGATGGGGTTCAGGTGGTGGTTGAGGACGATGGCAAGGGGATCATTCCGGAGCATCTGAATCGGATTTTCGATCCGTTTTTTACTTCGCGCAGTGATGGGACTGGACTGGGTCTTGCAGTGGTTCAGAAAATCGTTGCTTTGCACCACGGTGAAATCCGCGCGGAGAACGTCAGCAGCGGCGGTGCTCGTTTCATTATTTCCCTGCCTCCAGCAGAAGAGACTGAATGATGACAAAAACACAGGAAAAACATATTCTGATTGCCGATGATGAAGAGCATATCCGGATTCTTCTCAGCGAACTGCTGAAAAAGCAGGGATTTGTCACTCATCTGGCCAACAACGGCCAAGAAGCCCTGGCGGTGATGGAAAAGGAGCAGCCTCACCTGGTCCTCATGGATATCATCATGCCGGTGATGACCGGCATGGAGGCCTTCAAGGTGATCCGTGAAAAATGGCCGCAGACAGACGTGATCATGATGACCGCCTTTGCCGGGGTGGATACGGCCGTTGAGGCGATGAAGCTGGGTGCTTTCAACTACATATCCAAGCCATTCAACAACTCTGAAATCCTGGTCAATGTCAGAAGGGCGTTCGAAATTCAAACCCTGACCCAGGAGGTCGAGACCCTGCGGGAAGTTGTCAGCGACCGCTTCTCCATCAACAACATCATCGGCAAATCCGTACAGATGCAGGAGGTCTTCAAAAATATCGGCCGGGTCGCACCGAGCAACAGTACGGTGCTGATCGAAGGGGAAAGCGGCACCGGCAAAGAGCTGATTGCCAGGTCGATTCACTTCAACAGCCATCGCAGCAAGGGCCCGCTCATCAATATCAACTGTGCCGCCATTCCGGAGAACCTGCTCGAAAATGAACTGTTCGGTCATGAAAAGGGAGCTTTCACAGGGGCCGTCAATATTCAGAAAGGGAAGTTTGAACTGGCGTCGGGAGGGACGATCTTTCTGGATGAAATCAGTGAAATGAGTCCCAACCTGCAGGCCAAACTTCTGCGTGTGCTTCAGGATCGGGAATTTCATCGGATCGGGGGAACCTCACCGATCAAGGCGGATGTCCGGGTGATTGCTGCTTCAAACGTTGATCTCGCCGAGGCGATTCTGGACGGGCGTTTCCGGGAAGATCTGTTCTACCGGTTGAATGTGGTCCGCATCCGTATCCCGCCGTTGCGCGAGCGGCGTGAAGATATTCCCCTGCTGGTGGAACATTTCATGACCCGTCTGAATCGGCAGAATGACAAAAAGGTCCAGCGCATCGACGCCGAAGCCATGGAGATTCTTCAGCAATATCAGTGGCCCGGGAATGTCCGCGAGCTGGAAAATGCGGTTGAATGTGCCTTTGTCATGGGGCAGGGCGGCGTTCTTATGAAAGAAAACCTGCCGGCTTCGTTGATCAATCGGTCTCGGCCGGATGATCTCAGTGTCTTCGAACCTGCCGGGGACTCCCTGAAGGAGATGCTTGAAAATACCGAAAAAGACATCCTGAAAAATTACCTGGAGCAAATGGACTGGAACAGAGTCAAGACGGCGGAAAGACTCAAGATGAGTCGAAAAGCCCTGATCTATAAAATAGAGAAATACAATCTTTCCCCCCGGGGATAGCTGTGTAAATATTACACAGCTATCCCCCAAAAATTTCACACTTGTGCGGTCTCTGCCTTTCTGAAAAAGGGTCCGCCCGTCTCTGTCCGGAAACGGTTTTTCCCCCAAGCTCCAGAGCCACCCAGACCTGCTCCGGTTTCAGGTGACGGCCGTGGAGATGCCTGCAAATACAAGATCTTGACCCCCGTCTCCGGCCTTTCCGTCAGGCGGCGTGAGGCGCGCCCTGCGGGGAGTCCGGAAGGGTCTACGGAGACTGGCTTTTTAACGCTGTTCAGGTTGGCACAGATGGTGCTCATTTCTTCCCCCGGTACTGCCACACCATAAACTTTTGTCTGCTATGAGGGCAGACATACGACCCAGGGAGGAAATGTATGATTCGAGGACTTGCTGCATTTTTCAGTAAGATTGTCCGCCGGTGGCTTCCGGACGCCTTTCTTTTTGCCGCGATTTTGACTTTCATCGTCTTTGTGTTCGGGGTGATTTTCGAATCGCAATCTCCGGTCGCCATGGTCAAATATTGGGGTGAAGGTTTCTGGAAGCTCCTCGCGTTTGCCATGCAGATGGTGCTGGTTCTGGTGACCGGACATACCCTGGCCAAAACCAAGGCCGTCGAAGGGGTCTTGAAGGGGATCGCCGGAATCGCCAAGAGCCCGACCCAGGCGATTATGGTCACCACCTTTGTGGCGCTGGTGGCATGCTGGATCAACTGGGGATTCGGTCTGATCGTCGGCGCTCTCCTCGCCAGAGAAATGGTGAAAAAGGTCAAAGGGATTCACTACGGTCTGCTGGTTGCGTCTGCCTATACCGGTTTTATCATCTGGCATGCCGGCCTGTCCGGATCGATTCCGCTGAAGGTGGCTGACGGGAAAGGGTTCATGGCCGACATCACCGGTGGAGTGCAGATCCCGGTCGCTGATACCATCTTTTCCGGATACAGCCTGCTGATCTGCATTATCCTGCTGATTTCCCTGCCGATCATCAACGTCATGATGTCGCCCAAAGCAGAGGACGTGATTGAGGCGGATCCGGCCTTGTTCGCTGACGATGAAAAAACCGTAGAGCTGAAGCCCCGCGCCGAAATGACCCCGGCAGAAAAGATCGAGAATTCCATGATCGTGTCCCTGCTGCTGGGGCTGCTGGGCATGGCCTATATCGTCTATTATTTTGCGACCGGGGGATCCCTGGGTCTTAACAGCGTCAACCTGATTTTCCTGTTTGTCGGCATTCTTCTCCACAAAACCCCGGCGAACTACCTGCGCGTCATGAACGAGGCGATCAAAAACACCGGCGGAATCGTGCTGCAATTTCCCCTCTATGCCGGCATCATGGGCATGATGGTCGGTTCCGGTCTGGCCGCATCCATTTCCGAATGGTTCGTACAGGTTTCGACCGTGACGACCTTCCCCTTCTTTACCTACCTGTCTGCCGGTATCGTCAACTTTTTCGTTCCTTCCGGTGGTGGCCAGTGGGCAGTCCAGGGGCCGATCGTCATGCCTGCCGCACAGGCTTTGGGGGTCCCTCTGGGGAAAGCGGCCATGGCGATCGCCTGGGGTGATGCCTGGACCAATATGGTCCAGCCTTTCTGGGCCTTGCCGTTGCTCGGTATTGCCGGTCTGGGAATTCGCGATATCATGGGATACTGTACCGTTGCCCTGATCTGGGGCGGGATCGTGACCTCGTTGATCCTGATAGTCATGTAGCTTGTAGAACGGGGCGGCGATCCTGCCGCCTCTTCAACCAATTGATCTGTAGGGGTTTGTTATGAAGGAAACGTATATTGTAGGCGCTGCGCGAACGGCGATTGGAAGTTTCGGAGGCAGCCTGGCCGGGTCAAGTCCCGTCGCTCTGGGAAAGACCGCCGTTGTTGAGGCTCTGGCCAGGGCGGGGGTTGCCGCAGACGCTGTCGACGAGGTGATTCTCGGCTGCGTCCTGCAGGCCGGTCTGGGCCAGAATGTCGCCCGCCAGGTCTTGATCGCGTCAGGGATACCCCAGGAGCGCTGTGCCCAGACCCTGAATATGGTCTGCGGGTCGGGACTGCGCACCGTCGCGGCGGCGGCGCAGGCGATCGCGGCGGGAGATTCCCGGATTGTCGTCGCCGGCGGCACCGAGAACATGAGCCAGTCAACCTATCTGCTGCCCAAGGCAAGAACCGGTTACCGCATGGGGCACGGCGAGGTGGTCGATTCCATGGTCCATGACGGCCTGACCGACATCTTCAACCAGTATCACATGGGGATCACCGCCGAGAACCTGGCGGAAAAGTACAACCTGACCCGTGAAGATCAGGACGCTTTTGCCGCCACCAGCCAGCAGCGTGCCGAGGCGGCCATCACCGCCGGCAGGTTCAGGGACGAGATTGCCAAGGTCGTGATTCCCCAGCGCAAAGGGGATCCCAAAATCTTCGATACCGACGAGTTTCCCCGCTTCGGCACCACCGCCGAAGCCCTCGGCAAGCTGCGCCCCGCCTTTAAGAAAGACGGGACCGTCACCGCCGGCAACGCCTCCGGTGTCAATGACGGCGCCGCCGCCCTGGTGGTTGCCGGGGCCGAGGCGGTCAGGGAGAAGAACCTGACCCCGCTGGCGCGGATCGTCTCCTACGGGTGGCACGGCTGTGATCCGGCGATCATGGGGATCGGTCCCGTCGAAGCGACCCGCGTCGCCCTGAACAAGGCGGGCTGGACAGTTTCCGACCTGGACCTGATCGAAGCCAACGAAGCCTTTGCCGCCCAGTCGCTGTCGGTGATGAAAGAGCTCGATCTGGATCCGGCCATCACCAACGTCAACGGCGGCGCCATCGCCCTGGGGCACCCCATCGGCGCCTCCGGAGCCCGCATCCTGACGACCCTGCTGTACGAGATGATCAGGCGCGATGCGAAAAAGGGGCTGGCGACCCTGTGTATCGGCGGTGGTATGGGGATCGCCATGTGTATTGAAAGGTAAGAAAAACTGTTCAACGCAGAGACGCTGAGAAGGAGAGGGTGATTTAGCCACGAAGGCACGAAGACACCAAGAAGGCTATTTGAACCACAGAGAACACAGAGAAAGACCTGGTTTTGGTTTTAACCCCAAAAAAGATTTCAGGGTTTCCTTCGTGTCTTTGTGACTTCGTGGCCAACAAAGCTCAGCGCCTCTCCGTCTCTGCGTTGAAAAAGAATGTTTACCCACTGAAGACAGGACTGAACTATGAACAAAGAAGTGACCATCAATGAGGCCATGGCGCATATCAAAAGCGGCATGACCATCATGACGAATGGTTTCCTGGGGGTCAAAAGCCCCGAAACCATCATCGACGCCATGGTCGAGCAGGGGATCGACAATCTGACCCTGATTACCACCGATACGGCGTTTCCCGGAGTCGCCTCCGGCAAGCTGATCTGCAACCGTCGGGTCAAGAAACTGTATGCGTCCCATATCGGCACCAATCCAGAATCCGGGGCCCAGATGAACGCCGGTGACATGGAGGTCGAACTGGTTCCGCAGGGAACCCTTGCCGAGCGAATCCGCTGCGGGGGCGCCGGGCTGGGCGGGGTTCTGACCCCGACCGGGATCGGCACCGAGGTCGAACGGGGGAAGCAGAAGCTGACCGTCAACGGCAAAGACTATCTTCTTGAGCTGCCCCTGCATGCGGATGTGGCGATCATCAAGGGGACCGTCTGCGACCGGGCTGGCAACGTCTTTTACCGCGGGACCGCCAAGAACTTCAGCATCGTCATGGCCATGGCGGCCGATTACGTTATCGTCGAAGCCGACAAGATCGTCGAGGTCGGCGAACTGGGTCCCGAGCAGATCATGACCCCCGGGGTCTTCGTAGATGCCGTGGTGTTGTCTGACGCGCAATACCGGACCGAAGAAGAGAAACTGCAGGAGGTGCTTCATGGCTGAGCTCAGCGATAAGGAGATCATTGCGCAGCGTGCCGCCCAGGAACTGAAAGACGGCGACGTCGTCAACCTGGGGATCGGGCTGCCGACCCTGGTGTCCAACTATGTGCCCGCCGGGGTGCACATCACCCTGCACGCCGAGAACGGCATTCTCGGGATGGGTCCGATCTGTGCCTCCGGGGAAGAGGACAGCGATATCATCAACGCCGGCGGTCAGCATGTCCATACCCTGTCGGGAGCCAGTTTCTTCGACAGCGCCACGTCCTTCGCCATCATCCGCGGCGGGCATGTGGATATCACCATTCTCGGGGCCTTGCAGGTCGACCAGCAGGGGAATATCGCCAGTCACGTCGTTCCCGGCAAGATGGTGCCGGGAATGGGCGGGGCCATGGACCTGGTGGCCGGAGCGAAGAAGGTGATCGTGGCCATGCAGCATACCGCCAAAGGGAACCCGAAGATTATGAAGCAATGCAGCCTGCCTTTGACCGGGGTGAACTGCGTGGACATGATCATCACCGAAAAAGCGGTGTTCGAGGTCACGGAGCGGGGCCTGGTGCTCAAGGAGATCATGCCGGGATCCAGCCTGGAGGATATCCAGCAGGCGACCGATGCGGAGATCGTGCTGGAGTAAACCCCGACCGGAACGATCCAGGAACAGAAGAGACGGCCGGGCCTGACGCCCCGCCGCAGAGTTGCCAGTCACTCGAGGTGAGCTGACTGATTGCCCGGGTGGACGTGTCCGCCCGGGTTTTTTTCAGGGGGACGAACGGGACTTATTCACCGTCAATCAGCGGATCCCTCAAGACCGACTTGAAACTCTGGACCATCTGTTTCGGATAAAGTGTTGTCCGCGGCGCAATTCCGGCGGACGATTCCCGGAAGGTCCCTTCGTGGGGGATAGCGACAAGGTCGAACTTTTCTGCATCGGGGAGCATACGTTCCGGGATGCGGGCCAGAAAGTTTCCTGCCTGGACAGAACCGGTCAGAGTCTCTCAGTTCTCTTATGGTTGAACCAATCCCTTCATGCCAGCCCGGCCAGTCGCATCTGCATGTCGAACACCGCTTGAAGAATAACCGGTATGCTGTCGGCCAGGCGATGTCCGTCCTGGACCATGACCAGGTCATCGCCGAACCGCCGGCTGACCCCCAGGGGGACGACGTCATCCTGGGCACCATGGATAACCGTCAACGGCGGCAGCTCGGCATAGCTGAGGCTCTCTCCTGCCGGGCGGTGGAGGGCCGGGGCGCAGAGGACCATTCCGGCGATCCGTTCCGGGCGCTGCTGATGCAGCAGCATGGCCATCAGACCTCCCATGCTTGAACCGACAACGAGCAGGGGCTCGGGGGTTTTATCGACTTCGACCAGGATTCTGGCCAGCCGCTCATTTTCATCCGTCATGCCGCTGCAATCAGGGGAGAGAATGTCATTGAAGACGGCTTTCAGGGCCTGATACTTGTCGCCGTGGGGACCCGATTCAAGGCCATGCAGGAAGAGAATTTTCATGGTCAGTTCTCCAGCAGAATCAGCATTCAGGCCATAAGGCCGGAAGAAATCAACAGGTACAGGACCGGGATCACAATTACCAGGCATAGCATCGATATCAGCCAGCAACTGTTGGCGAGATCAAGGTCCAGGTCGTAGAGCGATGCGGCGATCAGGGTATTGAAAGCGACCGGCATCGCGCTGAGAACAAGGACGACCTTCAGGGGGAGGCCATTCTCGATGTCGCCGAGGCCGGTGGCGACGGCGATGGAACAGGCGATAACCGGCAGGACAAGATGTTTGATCGCCGCGATCAGCAGTCCCTCCTTCAGGTGATCGAAAACCCTTCCGAAATTCATGCCCAGGCCCACCGAGATCAGCATCAGCAGGGTTCCGCAGGGAACGAACGTGGCAGTGACGGTCGCGAAAAAATGGGGCCGCTCAACGCCGGAGAAGTTCAGGCTCAGACCGGTGATCAGGGCGGTCATAATGGTCAGGACAAGGGGGTCTTTGAGGATGGTGGCCAGGCGCTGGGCGAGGGGCTGAGGTCCCTCTGCGGAGGAGCTGTAGAACTTGGCGATGGGATAGCCGACGGCGTAGTAGAGGGGAGCTTCGAACAGCCGGTAAAGGACGACCAGGGCGAATCCGGGTTCGCCGAGAAAGATGTAGCAGATCAGTCCGCCGATCGACCCGAGATTGGCAAAGAACCCGCTTGAGATCAGGACCCCCGTCTGCTCCGGCCCTTTATTGAGGAGGCGGGCCATGAGGTAGCCGGAAACGGCGCCGATGAAAAAGACGCTGATGGCGATAAGCGGCAGGAGAATGATGCGAATGTTGTCAAACGGGGCAATCCAGATGGCCGCCGCAAAGGCGACGGGCATAAAGAACAGGACAACGATCTTCTGAAGATTCTTGCGCAGGACCGGAATTGTCACCGGCAGGGTGATCGTCCCCCGGTTATGCAGGATTTGCAGGACGTAGCCAAGGCTCATGCCGATGACAATCAGTCCTAGAGAAAGGAGCAGTTTTTCCATGAGTTATGATCTGATGGCGAAGGGTTGTCGGAAGCGATTGCAGGCTGAAGCCCGTCATTGTACCTCCTTCCGCCTGGTTTACCAAGCGGAAGGAGGCGTGAACCGGTTCTCCGAAAGGCTACCAGCTGGTATGGAATGTCCCGGGACGGTCGATCCGCTGATAGGTGTGGGCGCCAAAATAGTCACGCTGGGCCTGAATCATGTTGGCCCACAGGCGGGGGGAACGATAGCTGTCAAAATACGCCAGAGCCGAAGACAGCGCGGGAACGGGAACGCCGTTTTCTATGGCCATGACGAGGGTTCTGCGCCAGCCCGGCTGGGCCTGGCCGATCAGTTCGACCAGCCCCGAAGCGCACATCAGGTTCACGGGTCGGGACGGCTGCTGATAGGCTAAGGTAATGGTATCGAGGAGGTCCGCACGGATGATGCATCCGGCTCTCCAGACCCTGGCCACGTTTGCGATATCGATCTGCCAGTGATGTTCCCGGGAGGCGGCATCGATCACGGCCAGTCCCTGGGCGTAGGTGGCGATGACCGCTCCCAGCAGTGCCTGGCGCACCGACTCGCGGAATTCCTGCGTGTCAATGTCCGCCGGGCCGGCCGGGCCGGTCAGAACCTCCGCCGCCTTGACCCGCTCGCTTTTGAGGGCAGATAGGGCCCGGGCAAACACTGCCGCGGTCATGGTCGGGGTCGGGATGCCGACCTCCAGGGCCGCCTCGCTACTCCAGCGGCCGGTCCCTTTCTGCCCGGCGCTATCGAGGATCATTTCCACCAGGGGCTGTTCTGAATATTCGTCCGGTTTGCGAAGGATCTCGGCCGTGATTTCAATGAGGTAGGATGCCAGTTCCGACTGGTTCCAGGCGGTAAAGGTCGCCGCCATTTCCGGGTGAGAGAGCCGGGCCAGGTCGCGCAGCAGCACATACGCCTCGGCAATCAGTTGCATGATCCCGTATTCGATACCGTTGTGGATCATTTTGACGAAATGGCCAGCGCCGTCAGGTCCCATCAGGGCGCAGCAGGGATCATGGCGGAACCGGGCCGCAATCGCCTCAAATATCGGCCGGACCCGGGCGTAGGAATCCTTATCCCCGCCGGCCATCATGGCCGGTCCCCGCCGGGCGCCTTC
This sequence comes from Geopsychrobacteraceae bacterium, assembly GCA_963677135.2. Lineage (GTDB taxonomy): Bacteria > Desulfobacterota > Desulfuromonadia > Desulfuromonadales > Geopsychrobacteraceae > Seleniibacterium. The sequence goes on from CAXXLS010000012.1 coordinate 244,207, forward strand.
CTCGCCGCCGGAAATACCGAGACCGATGAAATAAAAACCCTGCTCCTTGAGGGACATCTCCCGGCGTTGCGTATCGTGATAATGAGAGTTTCCCCCGTCGATGATCGTGTCGCCACCGTCGAGCAGGGGGATGAGCTGGTCTATCACCTGATCAACCACCTCACCGGCCTTGACCATGAGCAGGATGCTGCGGGGAGCCGGCAGGGACGCAACCAGGTCGGCCAGCGACCGGCTGATGGTTATGCTGCGGGTATGGGCGGTCTTCCCGATGCTCCCGGCGAAATCAGAGCAGGCGCTTTCCCAGGGGTCAAAGGTGACAACGGAAAATCCGTGGTCAGCCATGTTCAGGGCCAGGTTCTGCCCCATGACACCCAGTCCGACCAGACCGATTGTCTGTGTTGTTTCCATATGTCGTCTCCCGTCGCGCGTTGCGCTCTTGCGGTTGCCTAGAAGGAAAGGGGGGTCAGCAGGGGCTCGCCCGACAGAAACGCAGCCGTATTGTCGATCACCAGACGCCCCATGGCGATCCGGGCATCGATGGTCCCTGAGGCCACATGGGGAGTGAGGACCAGCTTGCCGTTGTTGCGCAGGGCTTCGGGTACGTGAGGCTCGTTTTCAAAAACATCAAGGGCGGCGCAGGCAATTTCATCGGCGTCGAGGGCTTCGATCAGTTCCTTTTCGTTGATCACCGTGCCGCGGGCGATATTGACCAGAAGCCCGTCGGGACCGAGTGCTTTGAGGACTTTACGGTTAATCAGACCACGGGTCTTTTCACCGCCTTCGGCGGCGATGATCAGGACCCGGGAGTCTCTGGCCAGCTCTTCTGCGGAGGAGCGGAAGGCCTCTTCCTCGCCCGGAAAGGCCTGCAGGTCGGTATAGAGAACCTGCATCCCGACGGCCCGGCACAGTTCAGCAATCCGTTTGCCGATCCGCCCGTAGCCGAATATGCCGGCGGTTTCCCCGACCACCGACCAGCCCAGGCCGAGGTTGCCCTGGGGCCATTTCCCGGCCCGGACATGACGATCCCCTTCGGCGATACGCCGCGCCCCGGCGAGGGTCAGGGCCAGGGCCATTTCGGCAACGGCATTGGTGAGCACCCCGGGTGTGGTCGCAATCTGAATGCCGCGTTGTTTGGCCTGGGCCAGGTCGATAGCGTCGGTCCCCACGCCATAGACCGCAATCATTTTAAGGTTCGGCAGGGCCTTCATCTGTTCGCTTCCCAGGCCGAGATCCCCCTTGGTGATAACAACGGAGATGCTTTCGGCAGTCTCCGCGGGCAGCGGTCCGTCTTCACGAATGGGATTAAAGCGAGTTTCAATCTCTTCCGTGATGGCATCTGGTTTTAATGAGGCGCGTAAAAGAACTGACATGGTATCTCCTTCAATATTGAGAGTTGGGCCCGGGTGGTGGACCACAGGTTTTGCGGATAATGATGTCTGTCGGTAAGACATTCCTCTCAGGCGGAGCGTCTGGTTCGGCGATGCGCCGAAGCAGCAGCCGGCCTGCTGCCATGCCGATATCCCGGGCATGGCTTGCTGCCGTTGTCAGCGGCGGCCATGACTCCTGCGCTTCGTCGACGTTGTCAAAGCCGGTGACGGAAAAGTCCTGTCCTACGTTGAGGCCGAGCTCTCGCAGCCCGGCAATAACCCCAAAGGCAATTATATCGCTATAACAGACTGCTGCGGATGGTGGGGGTGATTTTTTCATGAGGGTCTTGATCACATCCTTGCCGGCCCGCCGGGTCAACTCGCAGCGGTTGATTGAAAAGGGCTTCAGGTTGTGACGGGCCAGGGCGGCATGAAACCCTTCAATCCGTTGGCTGGTTGCTGAATGCTCAAGGTTTCCGCCAATAAAGGCGATTCGTCGGTGGCCGAGCTGAATCAGATGTTCGCACAGGGCGTCCATCCCCGTGCGGTAATCAGCACCGACATAATCTCCATGGTGACCTGAGACATGTCTCAGCATCTGTACGCAGGGGATCCCCCAGCGACTGATCTCGTCAAACAGGCTTTCATCGGTGCCGGGAGCCGGGCAGATAATCATGCCGTCGACCCCCTGTTCGCGCAGGCGTGTCAGGAGGTGTTGCTGGCGCTGCTGATTTTCGCGGGTATTGAAAAGAAAAGAGGTTTTTCCTGCCGCATCGATAATCTCATCAACACCGGCAACCAGTTCACCAAAAAAAGCGTTGGAAATATCGCCAATGACGATACCGACGGTATGCGACTGCCCGGTTCTCAGCCTGGCTGCTCCGCGATTGTATACATAACCGAGCCTGGCGGCGGCTTCGGCGACCCGCTGCCGGGTTTCTGCCGAGACCCGCTTGTGCCCACGCAGGGCCATTGATACGGCGGCGCTGGACAGACCGACCTCTTTGGCAATCCGGCTGAGGGTGATGCATGATGAAGACTTTTTTTGAGGCATCGGCATGGTCCGCAGGGTGGCCTAATAGGTGTTTCAAGAATCCTATGCTTAAACGATTAAGCATGTCAATAGAAAGGATTTCAGGCTCTTTTCAGCTGGCGGTTGACGTGACCGGAAACATGACATTGAGTCTCACTGTTTCGGAACAAGGTTGTATTCTGTCGGTGTTTAAGCGGCAGGAGAATGGAAACGCCAGTGCATGGGTGTAGAATGGTGTTCGATTTTTGTTGACATTCTTTAGAGGAATGATTATCTTAATAAGCAATTAAAGGGGAGTAGCTACCGGCGGGAGAAATCGCCGGCCCGTTGTTCGTCATTACAGTGCTTAAGCACTCGGGCACGGGGTTCCGACCTTCAAGTCGAAATATGCAAGACCTTTATCTGAGCATAGAAACCATATGTTGCAGGTAGAGGTCTTTTCTTTTACCTGCAACATCAAACAGCCGCGTTGAAAACTACTGGCTGTCACATGATTTGGAGGTAAAAGAATGAACCGTATCAAAACAACCTTTCTCTTAACCTGTCTGACCTTGCTTCTGGTCGCCATGGGCAATGCCATCGGCGGACAGGGCGGTATGCTGATTGCCTTCGTTATCGCCGGGGGCATGAACTTCTTTTCATACTGGTATTCAGACAAGATCGTTCTCAAGATGTACCGCGCCCGGGAAGTCTCTGAACAGGACGACCCCGCTTTTTACGGTATGGTGCGGCGTCTGGCCCACCAGGCCCAGATGCCCATGCCGCGGGTTTACATCATTCCCTCCGATGCCCCCAATGCCTTTGCCACGGGGCGCAATCCTCAGAATGCGGCGGTCGCGGCCACCGAAGGGATTATTCGTCTGTTGGACGAGGAGGAACTGGCCGGCGTCATGGCCCACGAACTGGCTCATGTCCAGAATCGCGATACCCTGATTTCTACGATTGCAGCGACTTTTGCGGGAGCGATTGCGATGCTTGGCAATATGCTGCAATGGGCAGCCATATTCGGTTCCAGCAATGACGAGGAAGAGGGCGGCGGCCTGCTCGGCTCCCTGGCCCTGGCGATTGTCGCACCCCTGGCGGCCATGCTCATCCAGATGGCCGTGTCAAGGTCACGGGAATACCTGGCCGATGCCAGCGGCGCCCGCATCAGCGGTAATCCGCGGGCTCTGGCCAGGGCCTTGCGTAAACTTCAGTCCGGTGCCCAGGCCACTCCGATGCAGGAGGCGACGCCAGCCACCAGCCACCTGTTTATCGTCAATCCGTTGACCGGTTCGGCCCTGATGAAATGGTTTTCAACCCATCCGCCGATGGAAGAGCGGATTGCCCGGCTCGAGGCCATGGCCTGACGGGGTCCCGGGCAAAATAACAGTCGTGAGTCCCGGTCAGGTGGCGCAAGGCTGGTTGTCAAGCGATGAGAACTTTGGGCCGCCTGGCCGTTAATGGAAGTGTCAACCTTTTAGTCTGTTTGAGGAAGGGGAAGATGAATCATGCAGGCAATTCGTGAGTTTTTAAAACTTGAGTCGTCCAGCGGCATATTGCTGATCAGCGCCATGCTGCTGGCCCTGGTCTTTGCCAACTCCCCCCTGGCCTGGATGTATGGCGGCCTGTTGCAGGCCCACGTGGAAATTCACGTCGGTCCTCTGGAGCTGGCCAAGCCCTTGCTGTTGTGGATCAATGACGGCCTGATGGCGATCTTTTTTCTGCTGGTCGGGCTGGAGGTGAAACGGGAAATTCTGGAAGGTGAGCTGTCCAGTCTTCCCCAGGTCGCCCTGCCGGGCATCGCCGCCGTCGGCGGGATGGCGATTCCGGCATTGGTTTTCGTCGCCCTGAACTGGTCGAACCCTCAGAACCTGGGAGGTTGGGCGATCCCCGCGGCCACTGATATCGCCTTTGCCCTGGGCATTCTGGCACTTTTGGGAAGTCGGGTCCCGAGTACCCTGAAGCTGTTTCTGCTGACCCTGGCGATCCTCGATGACCTGGGGGCCATCGTCATCATCGCCCTGTTCTATTCTTCCGACCTGTCGGGCTTGTCTCTGGCCCTGGCCGGCCTGGCGACCCTGGGACTGGTCATGCTCAACCGTTTCGGGGTGACCCGGATTGCGGCCTATATGGTGCTCGGGGTCTTCCTCTGGGTGTGCGTCCTCAAATCGGGCGTTCATGCGACTCTGGCCGGTGTCGTTCTGGCGTTCGCCATCCCCCTGAGGGCAACGGATGCCCACGGACATTCGCCCCTGCGTCATCTTGAGCACAGCCTGCATCCCTGGGTCGCGTTCGGGATTCTGCCCATATTCGCCTTCGCCAACGCCGGTGTCTCCCTGGCCGGGCTGTCGCTGATGGATCTGTTCAGTCCGCTGCCCCTCGGGATTGCCGCCGGACTGTTTATCGGCAAGCAGGTCGGGATCGTCGGCTTTGCCTGGATCGCGGTCAAACTGGGCCTTGCCAGGCTTCCCCAGGGGGTCGGCTGGCGCGAGTTTCACGGCATGGCGATTCTCTGCGGCATCGGTTTTACCATGAGCCTGTTTATCGCGACCCTGGCCCTGGACAATGCGGCTCCGGCTCTTATGGATTCGGCCCGTCTCGGCATCCTGCTGGGCTCTCTGGTCTCAGCTTTGAGCGGATATTTTCTGCTGCGCCACCAGTTGCAGGAGCGGTCGGCCAACGTGCTGTCCGCACAGCGGTCGAGCTGAAACACAACCTGATAGAACAACAAGAAGCGCGAGACTCTTATTCGGCGGCCTCGCGCTTCTTGTTTGCTGAACTGCACTGTTTTTAAATCTCGGGACATGCTGGCCGGGCCCCGTGGCTTGCCTGCCGGTCCCGGCAATCAAGGTGTTTTGTCAGATAGATTGTTTTTGCATCTCCCTCTGGTTTTTCCCAACGAACCTGTCTATTGAAATGACAACAAAATTGTTGCATCTGTGGACTTGAACTTCATTTCATATGTGATTTTTGGATTTTTGAACGGTTATGTTCGCTACTAACCAGTCTGGCCCATTTCAGTTTGTCGCAACTTGGTAATATCTCGCAATGGTGGGGCTCCAAATAGGCGGCTGTATTCGCGACTGAACTGAGACGAACTTTCATAACCAACCTGGAATGCCGCCCTTGTCGCATCCAGGTCTTCGGCCAACATCAGTCGCCGAGCTTCTTGAAGGCGCAGGTGTTTTTGGTATTGAATGGGACTTAATGACGTCATGGCGCGAAAGTGGTTATGAAAGCTTGATGAACTCATATTGGCCATTTCGGCGAGTTCCTCGATTTTGAGCTGTTGCGTAAAGTTTGTCTTCAACCATTCGATGGCGCGCGCGACCTGATTGCTTCGACTTCCCGCAGCGGCAATCTGGCGTAGCTTGACACCCTGATCACTCATGAGAAGTCGATAAAGGATTTCTCGATGAAGCATAGGGGCCAAGATAGGGATATCCTCCGGCTCATCAAGTAAGGCGACAAGTCTTAGAAACGTACTGAGCAGGGGGAGGGTGACCTCACCGGTTGTCATGCATCGATCAACGCTTTTGATACGGGGTGAAGGTAAATTGGTGTCGATCATCAGTTGCGACAGCTCCCGCATGTCGAATGCCAGGACCAGCCCGAGATAGGGTTCTTCTGGACTGGCTTTTATGACCTGATACGTTGACGGAAGATGTACCGATGAGAGGAGGTAGTTGTGTGCATCGTAGTCAAAGGACTCGTCTTCAAGGTGAATTCGTTTGGATCCTTGGGCAATCATGCAGATACTCGGTTCTGTGAGCCCGACTCGGGGTTCCGTCGGCGTCTCATGACGCAATAATGTCAAACCCGGGATTTCCGTTTGGTATTCACAACGATTAGCGGTCCATCGAGCAATGCTTGCGCTAAGAGATCTGTTCGCGTCATCCCAGTCGATTATGTCTTTCATGTCAATAATCTCCCCTGTTCTCATAGCTTCCTTCGTGTTTTTCACTGCCTAGACGGTATCAGACAAGATTTCCCTGAGCAACGATTTATCTACTGTTTATAGGAATAGGCAACAATTCAAAAGGATCTGCCTATCACTGTCGTGCCAGTGAACGTAGAATCTGGTTAACAAAAACGCTCCAGCAATTGAGTTGTCCGGTCCGAAATTTAGAGGAGTCAGCTGCTGATGCGTGGAAGCTCGGTAACGATGGCCAATATCAAGAGAAGAGGCCCTGTCATTGCCAGCCAGATAAGGATGTTAACGATAATGGCGACAGATGAAAAAGACGCTGCCAGCAACATGGGAAAGGTACTGATTGTCTATTATTCCTATTCCGGGAATACTCGCGAGATTGCACAAGAAATCCACAAAATGGCAGGCGGAGATAGGTTTGAAATTCAGCCGTTAGAGAGCTATCCCAGTCAGTACAATGTACTTGTCGAACAAGCCAAGCGGGAACTGCACTCAGGTTACAGGCCCAAGCTAAAGGCAAGAGTTGATGCTATTGGGGCTTATGACACGGTTTTTGTAGGGTCTCCCAATTGGTGGTATACGATTGCCCCTCCAGTCATGTCCTTTTTGTCGGACGTCGACTTGTCGGGAAAAACGATAATACCCTTTGTCACTCATGGTGGAGGTGGTTTGGGTCGAAGCTCCTCAGATATCGCTGGGCTTTGCCCAAACTCAACGGTTTTGGAAGGGCTGTCGGTGTATGGGGCAGACGTAAAAGCGGCTCAAAAATGGCTGTCTGATCATTGGCCCATCAAGCGTTAATGGCTTTTCCTTTATAGCGCGTAAAGGTTGGAGCAGGAAAATAATCAATTAATAAGCTTAGAGGAGATCTAAATGAAACAGTTACTCAACTTTTTGACATTATCCGTGCTTCTCGTTCAGGTGCTGGTTGCAGGTTCGGCATTTGCCTCAGACTCGATTCGGGAGGGTGCTGGCCTAAACAGCAGGCAGCAAAGCATTGTTGAGATCTCAGCTCTGACTGCAATTGGCAGTATCGACAAACTGAAGCTGTCCTTAAATGAAGCGCTTGACTCCGGTTTAACCGTCAATGAGGTCGAGGAAGTCATTGTGCACGTTTACGCATACGCAGGATTTCCCCGTAGTTTTACAGGGATGATGGCGTTTATGGCGGTCATGGAAAAACGCCAGGCCAAGGGAATCAAAGACGAAGTCGGCAAGGAAGCCAGTCCGCTTCCGGAAGACCTTGACAGGGACGCCTACGGTGCCAAGGTTCGCGCACAGTTGGCCGGCCTTGACGAGGTGCCACCCCCGGCGTCATGGCAGCAATTTTCCCCCATTATCGACAAGTTCCTGAAGGAGCACCTGTTTGCAGATCTCTTTGCGCGAGATATCCTGTCGTTCTCGGATCGTGAACTGGCGACAGTTGCGATCCTGGCAAGTATCCCCGTAGAGGGCCCGCTGCCTTTCCATCTGGGGGCCGCCATGAATACCGGTTTGACCAGCCAGCAGATGCAAGACTTTATCAATGTCCTTGCAAAGAAGGTCGACAGGGACAAAGCGGCAAGCGCCAATAAAATACTGCAAAATGTCCTGGAAAAGCGGCAGTCCTCTTAAAGGATGCTTCATGGGGAGCTCGATATAAATGGACATAATGACAAGGAAGAACGTTTTTACCCGCCTTGGTATCCTTCTTTTTGCGGGGATTTTAGCCTTGCCTGTCTCGGTGTGGGCCGGAGGCGAATTGGTTCAGTTTCCGCAAAATTATCTTGAGGATGTTCTTTACACGACGGTGTACCGAGGCAACATCAGGGAAGATATCTATGCTAGCCGCAAAGCCATCGAGGCTGTGAAAAAAGGCCGGCCCGTCCCCAGTGGAACCGTGATGACTCTTGTTGATTTCCGCGATGGCGAACTCTTTCGTTATGTCGTTATGGAAAAACGCGCCGGTTGGGGGACGGCATATCCGGAAGAAATACGCAACGGAGAATGGGAGTACCAGGCGTTTAACGCCGATAAATCGGTAAACGAGCAGGAAGATCTTCTCCGTTGCTTTCGGTGTCATAAATCGGAGGAGCGGAATGACTTTGTCTTTACCTTCGACGATATGAAAAAAGCCAACTAGGAAAGGGGTCCTGTTATGCGTGGGTTGCCTGTTTTTGTTGCTCGCTTGGTCGCTTGCTGCCTCGCGATGTGTTTGAGCCTGGGAATCACCACTGGATTGGCCTTCGAAAAGGAGGGGCAGGGGCTCCCCTTGTCGCAGATGACGGTCAAAATAGTCTCCCGGGGGCAGGCGGCGACTTTTCAACTTTACGACACCGTTGCCGCAAAAGAGTTTTATGACCAGTTGCCGCTGGATCTGGAATTGACGAATTTCCGGGATGCGCAATGGATGTTCTACCCGCCGAAAAGGCTGAATGTGAGCCCCCGTGAGGCATATCATGACGGCAAGAAGGGGGAGCTGAGCTACTATGCCCCCTGGGGTGATGTCTTTATGCTTTACAAGGATTTCTACGCAGGCGACGAAATGCACCGTTTGGGCGTTGTTGTCTCCGGGATCGAAAACATCGCTGCAATGTCTGGGCGAGCGTTGATTCAAAAGGCGTCTGCTGAATAGCAAATAGTGCGAAAATCTCGGCAGCGTTTACGGTATTCAATCAGGAGAGGGAAGCGAAAAAATGGAAACAGAATTTAGCAAAGTGTGGACCAAGGCCTGTCTTTTGCTGTTTTTTATTTTCGGATTCACCGGTTGTTTCTCGATTGCTTCCTCCCACGCAACGGAGAATCAGAACGTCATGAAAATACGTGTTGAAGCAAATGGTCAATCGACTGTTTATGAGCTGAATGGCAGCCCGGCGGCTAAAGCGCTGTATGATCAGTTGCCCCTGAATATCGAAGTCGAGGACTTTGGGGGGAATGAAAAAATCTTCTACCCGCCACGAAAGTTAAGTACGGCCGATACTCCCCTGGCAGCCAACGCGAAATCCGGAACCCTTGCCTACTATGCACCCTGGGGTGATGTCGTCATGTTTTATAAAAACTTCGGTTCTGCGGCAGGGCTTTACGAATTGGGCCACGCCACTTCGGGAGAACAATATATCAAGATGATGTCCGGCACGCTGCGGATTGAGCAGGAGAAATAAAGGATGGCTCATGGGGCGGCTGCAGAGCCCTCCCCGAACAAATCAGCTCTGGAGAAGAGCGGGATTTCGCCTACCTTGACCGTTCCAGTGACGAGGCCTACGGAAACCAAATGAGTAAAGACATCCTTATTATATCGGCAAGCCCCAGGACGGGCGGAAATTCGGACCTGCTGTGTGATGAATTCCTGCGTGGTGCAAGAGAGGCCGGGCACCGGGTAGAAAAAATCCGTTTGTCGGAAAAAAACATCAACTATTGCACCGGCTGCTGTACCTGTATCGGTAAACAAGGCTCCTGCATACAACAGGATGATATGAATGCGATCCTGGACAAGTTGCTCGCATGCGATGCCATGGTTCTGGCGACACCGGTCTACTTTCATTCGATGAACGGGCAGTTGAAGACCTTTATCGACAGGGTTTGTCCAATTTACACCCTGCTCAAAGACAAAGATGTCTACTTTGTCGTCGCTGCGGCCGGTGGAGACATGCTTATTGAACGCGCAGCCCAGAGTATAAGAGTTTTTACCGATTGCCTGAACAACGTTAAAGAAAAAGGAGTGATCTCCGTCACCGGGGTTTGGAATGCCGGTGAAGTCAGGAAGGCCCGGGCAATGACCCAGGCATATTGCTGTGGTAAGAACGTCTGATGGGTTGGACGCTTCTCAGGACAGGGTTTTCTGGAGGAGTTTAAGCACCGTGAAGAGGATACTGAAATATATGCTCATCAGCGTGCTCATTATTGTTTTATGTTTTGTTTTGGGAGTCTGTATTTTTTTGCAGCAGCCGAAGTTTGGCCGATCCCCGGAAGGGGAGCGACTCATTGCTATAAAAAAGTCCCCAAATTATATGGCCGGTGAGTTTAAAAATCTCATCGCCACGGCAAAATTTACCAAAGATGTCAGCACCTTTTCCATTATCTTGAAAAGCCTGACGGACCCCCGGAAAAGACTTGTTCCGCAGAGTTCGATCCCGACCATAAAAACTGATCTGAAAACTCTCGATCGGATGACCGATCTGGTGATCTGGCTCGGGCATTCTTCTTTTTACATTCAACTTGGCGGCAGGCGGATGCTGCTTGATCCGGTTTTCAGCGATTCAGCCGCACCACTGTCCTTCTTCAACAAGGCCTTTCCGGGCACCACTATCTACACACCCGAGGACATGCCGGAGATCGATTGCCTGCTCATCTCCCATGACCATTGGGACCATCTGGATTACCCTTCAGTTATCGCTATGAAAGGCAATGTCGGCCAAATCGTGATGCCGCTCGGTGTGGGATCGTATTTCGAGAGGTGGGGATTTCCAGCTGAAAAGATAAGAGAAGTGGACTGGTACGAACATGTCGATCTTGAAGGCGAGGTTAAGATCCATGTGTTGCCGGCAAGACATTACTCCGGCCGTTTTCTCAAACACAATCAAACACTGTGGTCTGGCTTCGCTCTGGAATCCTCCAGCCGGCGGCTCTTTTTCAGCGGCGATAGTGGCTATGGCCCCCATTTTGCCGACATCGGCCGAAGATTTGGCGGTTTCGATTTCGTGGCGCTCGACTGCGGTCAGTATGACGAACGCTGGGGAAATATTCACATGACGCCTGAAGAGTCTCTAACTGCCGCGAAGGAGCTCAATGCAAGTGCTTTTTTACCGGCACATATCGGCAGGTTTTCCATTTCCCGGCATCCGTGGGATGAACCCTTTATACGGATTACAGCCGCCAATAATGGGGACTCCACCAATGTCCTGACACCTGTTATCGGGGACCCGGTAAAGTTGAATGACCAGCGCTATGACTTCAGTCATTGGTGGGTTCCTCTGGAACCCGAGGTTGTGGGAGTCAATTAAGGTTTTAACTTTTCTCGTCCTGGTTGAATGCCGCACGGCATGGGGGGGCGGAACCTGAAAAAAAATATCAGCCAATGGTCCGTTCGTCAGGGGGAGCGTTATCCGTCCTTAAAACATATCTGAAAAGATTCAATGCCGACCGCCCGTCAAGAAGCGGGATCCTCCATGCTGATTTTGTTTTTTAGCTCCTGGAAACAACCTGATTAAAGTAAAGAAAACTGAAGTTAAAGTAAATAATAATCGCTTTTAATATAGTATAGCTGTCTGTATAGTCTCTTTAAAACAGTGGTTTGTAGCAACCGTCAACTTACTGAAAAAGGAGAGGTAGATGAACGTTTCGTTGTCGCCAAAAAGAAGATTGAACAAGAAGATCAAGAAGGTATTTGCAGTTCCGTTCGTTTTGATGTGTCTTTTGTCCTTCATCAGTGGTTCCGCTTACGCTGCATTCCCCGAAAAGCCGGTTCATGTCATTGTCCACACGTCACCTGGTGGTGGTGTCGATACTATGGCAAGGCTTGTTTTCAAGCATGCCGGACGCCTGACCGGTAAGGATTTTGTGGTTGAGAATTTTTCCGGGGCGGGTGGCCAGATCGGTTATACAAAGCTCATCTCCTCTCGAGCCGATGGGTATACCTTGGGTACCATTTCCACCATGAGTATCGTCACTCACGAACTCACCAGGAAAAATGTTCCCTATACCTTTAAGGAGAATTTCCAGCCGGTAGCTCGGGTGACCCTTGATCCTTCCGTCCTCGCGGTTAAAGCGGACAGCCCGTTCAAAACTTTGGACGATGTTCTTGCCGCCGCCAAGGAGAAACCTGGAAAAATCAGCTTTGCCGGTACTTTCATGTACAGTACTCACCATATTCACCATATCCTGCTGAAAAAGCAGACTGGCGCGGATATGAAGTACATCCCATTTGATGGCGGTGCCAAAGCCATTGCTTCCCTGCTGGGAGGTCATGTCGATGTCGCTGCCAGCGGGCTTGGCGAGTTTGCTCCCCTGGTCAAATCTGGAGAGGTACGGATCCTTGCATCGGCTGGTGACCGCCAGTGGAAGGACCTTCCCGAAATCCCCCTCTACAAGGACCTTGGCTATAAGATTGCACTGGGTTCCAACCGTGGCCTGGCCTTGCCGGCAGGTTGTTCGCCTGAAATTGTTACATATTTCGACGAACTGTTCAGTAAGGTGGCTGAGGATCCTGAGTTCCTTGCTGAAGCAGAGCGGATGGGCATCTTGCCTACCATCGCTCATCTTGGAGCTAAAGAGTTTACTGATTACCTCAATGACCTGCAGGCAACGATGGAAGAGTCTTTGGCCGGCCAGGAGAAAAAATAAAGATCAAGACATACCAGGTATTGATTTGATCGACTGTGTTTTCTGAACATATTAGTTTTTGCGTAAGGCCAAGGGGGCAATGACCTGAAACAGGTGCAGGGCATTGCCCCCTCCTTTCCTGAGGTAGAAAGATATTATCGTGATGTTTTATATCAAGAAATATATTGTCCAGGTCGGACTTGTCGGGATCAGCCTTCTGGTTTATCTGAATTCTACCGAGTTGTCTGACAGTGCAAGGGCGTTCCCGCGAGCGATGGCGGGCAGTTTGCTGGTTTTGGTCATCTGCCTTATGGCCAGCACTATTATGAAAGAAAAAAAAGAAGGTTCAGGCACAGCAGCTAAAAATGACAATCCGGGCAGCAGCCTCAATGTGAAGACGATGACAATTTTAGGTGGTTTCATTGTCTTTAATGTCCTGTTTGTCTGGTTGCTTCCCATCATCGGATTCGAAATAACCGGTTTTTTGTACATTCTCGGCGGCATCATTATGCTCGGGGGGGCTGCCGCTAAACGTTTCTGGTGGGTAGCTGTTGTGCTTCCTGTTTTACTAGGAGTCGTCTTCCGTACGTTACTGGATTTGAGACTTCCTTTGTTTCCATTTCTGTCATAAGGGAGTGTCTCCATGGATGTGTTAACTGGAATAATGAATCTGTTTACCCCGGCTGTTTTTCTGTCCATGTCGGCGGGGGTTGCCTGGGGAATAATCTGTGGCGCGTTGCCGGGGCTCGGCGCCACCATCGGTATTGCACTGCTGATTCCCTTTACCTTTACTATGAGTCCCGTGGTTGCTCTGCCCATGCTGGCAGGGGTTTATGCCGGGGCCATTTATGGCGGCGGCATTACCGCTATTTTGCTGGGGGTGCCGGGAACCTCTGCTGATGCCGCGACCGTTTTTGACGGCCACCCGATGGCTCAAAAGGGTGAAGCGAGAAAGGCTTTGCGCACATCGGTCACATCTTCTGCTATCGGCGGAATGTTTGCAGCTATCGTCCTTCTGTTGCTGGCACCGCCATTGGCACGGCTGTCCCTTGCTTTCGGACCTCATGAGTATTTTCTTATTGCTATCTTCGGTTTGACTGTCATTGCCGCGGTATCTCCTGGTTCGATTTTAAAAGGACTTATTGCCGGGGCCCTGGGTTTAATGCTGGGAACCGTTGGCCTTGACCCGATTATGGGTGAGATGCGCTTTGGTTTCGGTTATGTCGAGCTGTTCGATGGCCTGCCGTTGATTCCGCTGTTACTCGGCTTGTTTGCATTCCCTCAGTGTTTAAAGTTCACAGAGGATCTGGTTACCAAAGGGCTCAGTCAGATCAATATCAGCAGTGACAGTAGCGATACCTCCACCTTGACTCTTTCTGAAGTGTGGAGGATGAAAAGAACGCTTTCCCGGTCTGCGTTTCTTGGGACCCTTATTGGGATCATTCCAGGCGCCGGTGCTGCTATCGCGGGGTTTGTGAGCTATGCGGCAGAAAAACGGGCGGCCAAGGATCCGACCAGGCTGGGTACCGGTATTCCCGAAGGCGTAGCGGCATCTGAAGCCGCCAATAACGGTGTCTGCTCAGGGTCTCTGGTCCCTCTTTTGACCCTTTCAATTCCCGGCAGTCCGACCGCTGCAGTTATTCTTGGCGCTCTGATGATTCACGGCATGGTTCCCGGTCCCGAACTGTTTACCAAGTATGCCGAGCCGACTTACACCTTTCTTGCTGCCGGTTTTTTCTGCAATATCGTTATGTTGCTGATGGGATGGTACGGCAGTAATGTTTTTGGAAAAATTGCCAATATTCCGACTGTCATCCTGGCTCCAAGCATGTTGGTCATCTGTTTTACCGGAGCTTTTGCCGTTCGCCAACAGTTCTTTGACCTTGGTCTTATGATCCTGATCGGCGTAGTCGCCTGGTTTCTCACCCGTTACGGTTATCCCATGGCCTCTGTGCTTTTAGGTGTCATTCTCGGTCCCATTTCTGAATCCGGTTTTCGCCGGGCGATGCTCATCAGCGACGGGGACTATACGACATTTTTCACTCGGCCTTTATCATTGGTTCTCATTGTACTGACCTTCTTCTCGTTATATGCAGGGTGGAAATTGACTCAGCGCATGGAGCAATTTGCAGCGGAGGCCATCACCCACGCTGATGAATTAATGGAGAAAAGTAAGCCGGCCTAAAAGCCTGAGCAGTCATTGTTTGGTTCTCTGGTTATCCCACATTGCTGCAGTGAAGACATTCATTGCAGCAACGGGGATAACCAGATTCTATTAAATCTGCATAAATTTGATAATCTTCAAAGAACCCGAGTGGGTTTGTCTCTGATCAGCTACAAAAAGATATTTAACTCAGAAAGTCATAAAACCCCGGCCCATCCCAGAAAATGTCATGACGGCTTAGCCGATTTTATGTCACAGCCGGTTCATGTCTGCCAACCTCGCGGGGGAGAAGACAACGCCGATGGCACGATTACTGGCTGCATGGCATCAAATTTATCAGTGACAAAGGATATTGAGATATTGCTATGATCCCTAAACTCAGCTTGCGGAATACCATCAAACCAGCATATTCGGCATTTATTGAAAAACTCAAAGATGCAGGTTTTGCTGGTGATATTGAAAGTTCTTATTCCAGCCGACTGGCTATGGCAACAGACAACAGTGTCTATCAATGGCTTCCCCAGGCTGTTGTCTTTCCTCAAAGTACAGCTGATATTATGCTGATGGCAGGGCTGTCCACGGATCCTCAATTTCTTGAAGTTTCCTTTTCCGCACGTGGCGGGGGAACCGGGACCAATGGTCAGTCGCTCAATGACGGCATCATTGTCGATCTGTCCCGGCATATGACCAGAATATTGGAAATAAATTCTGAAGAGGCCTGGGTCCGGGTCGAAACCGGGCTGGTCAAAGATAAGCTCAACGATGCTCTAAAACCGTACGGATTGTTTTTTTCCCCGGAATTATCGACCAGTAACCGCGCGACCATCGGCGGTATGGTTAATACCGATGCCTCCGGGCAGGGGTCGCTGGTTTACGGGAAAACATCCGATCACGTCATGGAGATTACCGCGGTTCTCGAAGATGGCAGTCACCTGAAGTGTAGGCCCCTGGCCGGTGATGAGCTTCAGGTCAAACTGAATCAGCAAGATCGCGAGGGGCATATTTACCGTCAGCTGTGGTCAACATCCCACGAGCTGCGTTCCGAGATTGAAGAGAAATTCCCCAAGCTGAACCGCTTTTTAACCGGCTACGACCTCAAACATGCTTATGATCCCGAACTTGAGACCCTTGATCTGTCCCGGTTGCTGTGCGGTTCTGAAGGCACCCTCGCTTTTGTGACCGAGGTCAAGCTCAGCCTGGATCCGATCCCGGCCAGCCGGATTCTGGTCAACATCAAGTACGACAGTTTTGAAGCCGCGCTGCGTTCGGCGCCATTCATGCTCAAAGCTGAGGCCCTGTCGGTTGAAACGGTTGACTCCATTGTCCTGGATTTGGCCCGCAATGACATCGTCTGGCATTCGGTCCGCGATCTGATTTCCGATGTTCCGGGCAAGGAGCTTCTCGGTCTGAATATCGTTGAATATGCAGATGAAGATCCTGCCCGTGGTCGGCAAAAAGTTGCTGCCCTCTGCCGGATGCTGGATGACCTTATGGCTGAAGGGAAGAGTGGCATTGTCGGCTACCAGACCAGTGAAGATCCGGAAAGCGTGAAAGCCATTTACGCCATGAGGAAAAAAGCCGTGGGCCTGCTTGGCAATACCTCGGGCAGGAAAAAGCCGGTTGCTTTTACCGAGGATTCCGCTGTTCCTCCAGAGCATCTTGCCGACTACATAATGGAATTCCGCGACCTGCTGGATGCCAACAACCTGTCTTACGGGATGTTCGGTCATGTCGACTGCGGTGTTCTCCACGTTCGGCCGGCTCTTGACCTGTGTGATCCTGAGCAGGAAGCCCTCATGCGCAGTATTTCCGATCAGGTCGTCGCCTTAACCAGCAAGTATGGCGGCCTGATGTGGGGAGAGCACGGCCGGGGGTTCCGCTCTGAATACGGTCCGGAATTCTTCGGGCCGACGCTCTTTACCGAGTTGAGAAAAATCAAGGGGGCTTTTGATCCTCTTAATCGCTTGAATCCCGGAAAAATATGCACTCCTGCTGATTCGTCAGCGGAACTTGTCTCGGTCGATGCCGTTAAACGTGGAACCTTTGATCGGCAGATTTCGGAACCGGTCCGTGACAGTTTCAAAGATGCTCTGGATTGCAACGGTAACGGACTGTGTTTCTCTTACGATACCAGTTCGCCCATGTGCCCGTCCTTTAAACAGTCCGGAGACCGACGTCATTCTCCCAAGGGCCGTGCCGGTTTGGTTCGTGAATGGTTACGCCAGTTGGAAAATGCAGACGTCAATATTCTTGCCGAAGAGGCAGTTCTGTCCAAAGAGGGGATGCGACTAAAGGACCTGGTTGCGCAGATAGCCAACACCCTGCAAAAAAAGCGGGGCGCCGATGATTTTTCCCATGAGGTCATGGAGGCCATGCAGGGTTGTCTTGCCTGCAAGGCCTGCTCCAGTCAGTGTCCGGTTAAGGTTGATGTGCCGGATTTCCGTGCCCGGTTCATGCAGTTCTACTACCAGCGTTACCTGCGTCCACCGCAGGACTATCTCGTCGCCCTGGTGGAGAGCTATGCTCCATTGATGGCCAAGACTCCGGGGCTGTTTAATTTTTTCCTCAGTCAAAGCTGGACCCAGAAAATCACGGAACGGACTGTCGGTATGGTCGACGTTCCGTTACTCAGTCACCCCAACCTGAACAAGCGTCTTGCCGGGCACAGTGCATTTGACTTTGATTATGCTGCGCTGGAAAAACTGACTGAAGCAGAGCGCAGTAAGGTGGTTCTTGTGCTGCAGGATCCCTTTACCTCCTATTATGATGCCGGCGTGGTTGAGGATCTGGTCAGGGTGATTGATAAACTGGGCTATCGGCCACTATTGCTGCCCTTTACGCCCAACGGCAAAGCACAGCATATCAAAGGTTTCCTCCGCAGTTTTGAACAGACTGCCGCCCGTAGCGCAAGGTTTCTTAACCGCGTATCCAAACTCGGCATCCCTATTGTTGGCCCGGATCCCGCGATGGTTCTCTGTTACCGCGATGAATATTCCCAAGCTCTAAAAGATACCCGGGGGGATTTTCACGTATTCCTGTTTCAGGAATGGCTATTGTCGATATTGGATCAGGTGCCACAACGGGAACTTTGCGACGAAGAGTTTTTCCTTTTCGGCCATTGTACGGAGAAGACGGCCAAGCCTTTGACCCACGACGATTGGACGAACATCTTCAGCCACTTTGGCGGGACCCTCAAGCCTGTTTCCGTGGGTTGTTGCGGTATGGCCGGGACCTACGGGCATGCCGCAAAGAACCTTGCCGCATCGAAAGAAATTTATGCCATGAGCTGGCAGCCGGCTCTTGCCAAGCTTCCCGCAGATCGTTGCCTTGTTTCCGGCTACTCATGCCGCAGTCAGGTCAAACGGATTGACGGTAAAAAGCTACGTCACCCGCTGCAGGCATTGCTCAGATTGTTGAACAGCCAAGCCAGTATGCACCAATGTGAGCCTGAATCAGCCTGAATAACTCTCCTGCATCACCGGGGGGCTGATGGCATGGTTTTTCTGAATGTTCCGTTAAATAAGTCGTGATAACGCAGTTCTAATTGTGCGCAGTTTCCTTTCGGCCGCTTATTCTTTGTTCTTTGGTGTTCGGTGGACCCCGTACGGAGCACTTAACGTTGCCAGGTATTCATGTAATGCGTCCACTAAAAATGCTTTCGGGGATTTGATTTCGTGTACGGTGCCAACTTGCCTGTAAACGACCGGATCACCGAAAGGAAGAGAATGCAATTTAATGGGAAAAGGATTTATTGTTGCCGTGTAGGGTACGACAGAGACGCCTATCCCATTCATAACACATTGCACAATTCCGTAAATATTGTCGATTTCCATTGTCGGTTTGATGTTTATCTTCATGCGTCTCAGCTCTGAATCAATCATGTGAGCCAGGGGAACGTTATTGGGAAAATGGATATAGTCATCATTCGTCAAGAGATCATAGACCTCCTCGCAGGAATTCTCCGGGGGGCCTACAGCTAAAAGGGGTTCATTCAAAAACGGGGAAAATTCCAATTTCGGTAAAATCGCCTGCGGTTGCGCAACGATGGCAACATCCAGCCTTCCGGCCGCCACATCAAATATCAAATCATCTGTTCGGCCCATTCTGACCTTTATCTTCAGTAGCGGATACTCTTTCTTTAAGGAAGAGATGGCCAAGGGAAGGAACCCGAAAATGCTGGAACGAACCGCCCCGACATTAAATGCTCCGGACATGTTTTTCCCCTTGATGGCATCAAGGACATTGTCTGCTGTTTGGATAATTACTTTCGCGGCTTCAAGGAGTTGTAGCCCCTGAAAGTTCAGTGTCGGTGGTCTCGTCGTTCGATCAAAAAGTGAAATTCCTACTTCATCTTCCAATGTGGTCATTTGCTGACTGACTGCTGAAGGGGTCAGAGCAATCGCTTCGGCTGCTTTCGCCAGGTTTCCGTTCTCAGCGATGGCGATAAGGGTTTTAAGCTGTCTTAAATTCATGGTCAATCCTTTGGGTATGTTTTAACTGGGAGCGATTTTCCCTTTATGTAAATTTAGGAAATCTTACGCTATAGTCAGAAACATTTGCTTGCTGTTAAGCATAAGTGTGGTTTACTGTTAATGCAACAATAAAAAGTTGTTCTAAATCTTTGTTTGGGAGGCATTATGAGACGTTTAGGAAAAATTGCTGTGCTGCTGTCAATTGCGATCTCTGTCGCGCTTGCATCTGCCCCGGTATGGGCCAAAGACCGTTGGACTGCCTACACCTATGTGTCAGTTGCCAATTCATCTGCGGGAAAAGGTCTCAATGAGATGATTTCGGCGATTGAAAGTGAAACGGATGGAAACTTTAAAATCAGCCTGAATCTCGGCGGAACCCTGCACATCAAGGCTGCCAACATTACCCAGGCTGTGGCTGACGGCATTGTTGATATGGCTTCCGATTATTTCTACCTGGGCAATGTTCCGATCGGCGGCGTTCTGTCCCTTCCCATGCTGATCAGAACCGAGGATGAATGGCAAAAGGCCATCAAGGTGATGGAGCCTTATCTGAAAGAGGCT
Source organism: Geopsychrobacteraceae bacterium (assembly GCA_963677135.2). Taxonomy (GTDB): domain Bacteria; phylum Desulfobacterota; class Desulfuromonadia; order Desulfuromonadales; family Geopsychrobacteraceae; genus Seleniibacterium. Next base: position 264,014 of record CAXXLS010000012.1, read on the forward strand.
TTTGAAGCTCAGGGGCTGGTTTACCTTGGCCTTTATCGCTATCCGGAACAGACGATTTTTACCTCTTTTGACCTGAATACTGCAAAAGACCTGTTCGGAAAAAAAATGCGGGTCACTTCTCCCGAGCAAGCTTCTCTGATCGAGCATTTCGGAGGATCAGCCGTGACCCTGGGTGGTGCGGAAGTCCCGCAGGCTCTGCAGCGCGGGGTTGTTGACGGCGTCCTTACCGCCAGTGCCGGTGGTGCCAAAAAATGGCATGAATTCCTCAAAACGAACTATCGCCTGGCTATGAACTTCGGCAGCTCTGTGCTTATAGCCAACCGGGACGCTTTTGAGCGCCTGTCCAAGGAGCATCAGCAAGCTCTGGTCAAGGCCTGTGCCGTTGCCGGCCCCAAGATTACCGAAAACTTTGTTATCGATGAACAGGCTCAGCAAAAAATCCAGAGTGACAAGGGGATGAAAATCATCGACGCTGATCCCGCTGATGTCGCATCGGCCGAAAAAGCCATGGAGAAGGTCTGGTCGCAGTGGGCTGAATCGAAAGGTCCCAAAGCCGTTGAAGCCTTGGCCGCCGTGCGCGCCGCAATCGGGAAATAATAACAAGCTCTCTGCCATCCGGGAGATCGGATGGCAGAGAGCCAGGTTTTCAGATTTGAAAAGGACTGTTTACCGGCGGAGCCAAGTTGAGAGGAATGAAGATATGTCCGTTAATACCGCCCCCTCGCACCCGGAGAGAGGGGTCATCTCCAAGCTAAGCAAAATTGTCGAAACCATCGCGTCGGCCGCGATCGTGATCATGGTCTTTCTGGTTGTTCTGGAAGTTCTGCTGCGTACAGCCATCGGATTTTCTTTCGGGTTTGTTGATGAACTGGTTTCATACCTTGTTGTCCTGATCACCTTTTTTGGGGTTTGTATCACCTTCAGAAATAAAGCGCTCTTTAAGGTAGAAATGTTTTATGCCAAGCTTTCCCGGAAAAGCAGGAGGGCGCTTGATATTGTCCATTCCGCCCTGTCTCTGCTTTTATGCCTGCCCCTGATCTACTATGCCTTTTTTCTGATTTCCAGCTCCTTTAAACGCGGCACAGTGTCACCGACCAAGCTGGAGACCCCGCTGTATATCCCCCAGCTGATCATCCCCGCTGGGCTGATCATCCTGGCTATCTTTATAATTGATTTTGCCTGGTCGCGTATCGTCACGCCAAAATCGAATAAAACCACCAAGATCGAGGAGTAGGAGAATCATGGAAATCGCAATTATAATGGGACTCCTGATTGCCCTGATCTTTAGCGGCCTCTGGATTCAGATGGCCGTGGGGATTTCGGCGGTCTGCTACATTTGCCTGATCCAGGGATTTGGCGGCTTGAAAGCGCTTGGTATTGTCAGCTGGGGCTCCGCTGAAAGTTACACCCTGTCGGCTATCCCCCTGTTTGTCTTTATGGCCGAGATATTACTGGGCAGCGGCTTGAGTACCCGGCTTTACAACGGGATTTCACCCCTGATCAGAAAACTACCGGGGGGGCTTCTGCACACGAATATCATTGGCTGTGGTTTGTTTGCAGCTGTTTCCGGGGGGAGTGCTCCCACTGCGGCCGCCATGGGCACCGTTGCACTGCCCGAGTTGGGAGGACAAGGCTATAACCGCAAGCTTGCGGCAGGGTCCCTGGCGGCCGGCGGTACTTTAGGGATTCTGATTCCTCCCAGCATAACCTTCATCGTGTACTCCATGTTTACCGATACTTCTATCGCCCAGTTGTTTATGGCGGGGGTCGTCCCGGGTATCGTCCTGATGCTGTTTTACATGGTCTACATCGGGATACGCACTTCGCTCCAGCCGCAACTTGTTCCGGCCCAGGTTGCAACGAAGGATGATAACGTAAATTACGCTCAATGTTTGTTTGATGTTCTCCCGTTACTGATCCTTATCGTCGTTGTTCTCGGCAGCATTTACGGTGGTATTGCTACCCCTACCGAGGCTGGAGCCATAGGAACATTCGGGGCGATCGTCATAGCCCGGATGTATAAAAGTTTTTCTATGGAGATCATGAGGACGGCCTTGCGCAGGACCCTTGTGCTGAGCGGCAACGTCCTGTTCATCGTCTTTGTCTCGATGATTTTCGCCTATGCGACGGCGAGATCAGGCGTTGGTGAAGACCTGGTCGACTGGTTTCAGGCCCTTGGACTGTCGCAGTATCAGTTCTTGTTTGGCGCCCTGGTGTTTTACGGCGTCCTCGGCTGTTTTATGGAAGGCCTGGGGATGATCGCCATCACGGTTCCGATCTTGTATCCGACCCTGATGGCTTACGGGATCGATCCCATCTGGTTCGGTGTGTATGTGGTTATCCTGGTTGAGCTGGGGCAGCTGACCCCGCCATTGGGAGTCATTCTCTTTGTTGTCGCAAGTACCTGGGAAGACATCTCCATCGAAGAGGTTGTTCTTGGTGTCCTGCCGTTTTACCTGATTATTGTCGGGTTTGTTTTTCTGCTGATATTTTTCCCGGATCTTGCGCTCTGGTTCCCTGGCTTAATGACGAAGTGAGGTGTGTTTATGTCGCTGTATCCCCCACCTGAAATGGTTGAGGCAGAAGTCTTCTGCCGTTTGCCCGATGAATACCGACGTCCCGGCGTTGCTAATGAATGGTCAAAATATAACCGGGCTGGCGTTGACTGTTTCCTGGAAGGACCTTCTTTTGACAAGGAAGGAAATTTGTACGTGGTCGATATTCCGTTCGGCCGGATTTTTAAAATCGACACTGCCGGACAGTTCAGCCTGGTTTGTGAATATGACGGCTGGCCAAACGGCCTGAAGATCCATGAGGATGGGCGCATTTTTGTCGCTGATTACAAAAATGGAATTATGCTAGTCGACCCTGGGAGCGGCAATGTCGTGCCTGTTTTGAAAGGCTACAATTCCGAAAGTTTCAAGGGGTGTAACGATCTGCACTTCGCTGCCGATGGTACTCTCTATTTTACTGATCAAGGACAAACTGGCTTGTCTGATTCTTCGGGGCGGGTGTTCCGCTGGAATGAAAAGACCGACCAGCTTGATTGCCTGATTGATTGTGCTCCAAGCCCAAATGGTCTGGTCCTTGATGTTGAAGAGAAAAACCTGCTTCTCGCCGTAACCAGGGGCAATGCTATCTGGCGGCTGCCATTGCGTCAGTCTGGTACCAGCAAGGTTGGCCTGTTCATTCAGCTTTCAGGTGGGCGGTCTGGTCCTGACGGTCTCGCGATAGATGCATCCGGACGTTTGTTTGTCTGCCATGCCGGTCTTGGTACGGTCTGGGTCTTCGATGTTCTCGGACGACCTATCTATGGCATTGCCGCTCCCGAAGGACTTGGTACGACCAACTGTGCTTTTGGCGGCAAAAATAATGAAACCTTGTATATCACCGAGTCAGACACCGGTTCTGTTCTGAAATATAAGCTTGGTATGCCGGGGAAGACCATGTTTTCAGGCTCTTTTGGGAAATAAAGAGATATGGACGCCTCTGATGGTGCGGAGATGATCTATTGTGACCGGACTATTCTGAAGCAGCAGGTGATATCGATCCTGACTGCCTGGGGAATGTCTCCAGAGCAGGTTAAGGCGTCTTCCGAGGTCATGATCGAGACCGATACTTATGGGATTGACTCCCATGGTGTCTCGATGCTGATGCTCTACGAAAAAATGATCGTGAGTGGTTCTATCAACCCTGCAGCAACGCCAAGAATTGTGAAAGAATCCGCTGTGACCGCTCTGCTTGATGGTGATGCCGGACTTGGTCATCTTGCTGCGCAAAAGGGTATGTCTCTGGCTGTTGAAAAGTGTCGAGAGGCTGGAGTTGCCGCCGTATCAGTCTTTAACTCTCATCATTTCGGGGCTGCTGGTATCTACGCCAAAATGGCATCAGATGCCGGTTACATCGGGTTGGTCACCAGCTCTGCTCGCGGTGTTTTTGTGACCCCGACTTTCGCCCGAAAGCCTGTGTTAGGGACGAATCCCCTTGCATTTGCTGCTCCTGCCGGGGAGGCTCGGCCCTTCCTGCTGGATATGTCGACCAGTGTTGTCGCTTCGAACAAGATTAAGGTTTTTGATCTTTGTCACAAGTCTCTCCCTGCCGGCTGGGTATGTGATGATGCTGGTCGGTTTGTCACTGATGCCAATGAGGCAAGGTTAATGCTGCTGAGTGACGAAAAAAGGGCAGGTCTTGCACCTCTGGGGGGTGATCGCGAACGTGGCGGGCATAAAGGGTACGGTTTGGCGATGATGGTACAGATTTTAAGTTCAACGCTCAGCGGTGGAGGTTTCTCACCGTTACAGGACCGCTCTCTGACAAAAGAGGAGCCGGATAATATCGGTCATTTCTTTTTGGCAATAGATCCGGATTGCTTTCGTATGGACGGTCAATTTGAAGATCAGGTGGCGAGCCTGATCAGTTATCTCCATGGAGCAGAGCCTCTTGATTCCCGACAGCCGGTGTTGGTGGCCGGGGATCCAGAGTTTGATACTTATGAGCAGCGTCTGCTGACTGGGGTCCCGCTGCCTGAATCACTGGTTGCACTGATACGGGATATTGCCGGACGTGCTTCCGTGCCATTTCTCCTGGCTTAGGTCAATATTCGATCACTCGATAAATCTTAGGCGATCTTTTACCCGACGGAATAAAACAGGACTTAAAGTAAGATAATCTAAATATAGTATTAATTTATATCGCTTTTAAATAAGGATAATTGTTTGTATGATTTTTTTGCAATTTTAAAAAATTTCATCCTGGCGAGCGTATGCATCCGCTAGAGTCACTATTTGACGAGATCAGAGTCAGTTTGTTGCTCTCGAACTATTCAAGAGTGATGAAAAAATTCAAGTAAACAGGGAGTCTTCAAATGGGAGCAAAAATTTACGGAAAACCAGGATTCTGCCTGGTTAAAGATATTGAAAGAGGGAATCTGGAGGATTTGAGGGTCCTGGCAGAGTATCCCGTTGCTCTTATCGGTGATGGCTATGGACGGCGGGCTATCATGGATGCAGCTATCAAACCTTTGAATCCTAAACTGAAAATGTTCGGGTCCGCCATTACCGTAGAAACCCATCCGGCAGATAACCTGATGATTCATGCCGCGATGAGGGTCGCCCAGGAAGGTGATGTTCTCGTTATCAACGCTCATGGATGCCTGAGTCACGGTGTCTTCGGAGATCTTCTGTGCAATACCGCAGTGAGAAAAAAATTGGGGGGCATTATTATTGATGGCGCGGTCAGGGACAGTCTGGAGCTGATTGAATCCGGGCTGCCCATCTATGCTCGTGGCATCAATCCAATGGGCGGCGGAAAAGAAGGGCCAGGACAGGTCAATATGCCAACGTCTTGCGGAGGGGTTGCTGTAAATCCTGGCGATATGGTCATTGGTGATGCCGATGGTGTGATTGTCGTTCCGGCCGCAGACGTTAAGATCGCCATTCAGGGTGCGCAGGCAAAGGTTGATGCTGAAGATATTCGGATGCAGGCAATTAAGGAAGCGCCACTGGATGGGATCTCTGCTCCATGGTTGATTCCGACACTTGTTAAATATGGTGTTTTGAATGAAGGAGATGAAATATGAGCAGCAACAAGATTCTGATTACGAGCCACAAGCTCAATCAGAAAGCGATTGAAGTGCTTGAAAAGCGTGGTTACGAGGCCGTTTTTACCCCGCCATATACGGCGCCGGAAGATTTGGTGACGTTGGTGAAGGAGACCGACCCCGTCGGTATTCTGGTCAGGCTGGGCCAGATCAATGAAGCGGTTATCAATGCCGGGAAATCGTTAAAAGTATTGTCAAAGTTCGGTGCAGGTGTTGACAATATCGATCTTGCTGCGGCTACGAAAAGAGGGCTTCCCGTATTGAATGCTCTTGGCGCCAATGCCAAATCGGTTGCCGAGCATGCCATCACCCTGATGATGGCGACGATCAAAAAAACCTTGATGCTTGATGCAACGTTACGCGGGGGGCAGTGGATTAAACCGCAGCATTTGAGCACTGAAGTGTCAGGCAAAGTTCTCTGTATCGTCGGTTTAGGGCAGATCGGTCGGTGCGTTTCGAAAATGGCAAAAGGTCTGGAGCTGGAAGTCCATGCCTACGATCCCTATCTGGATGACTCTGTTTTTGAAGAGTATGGAGTTGTGCGTGAGCAAACATTCGAAGATCTGGTTAAAAAAGCTGATATTGTCACCATGCACTGCCCACTCACTGAAGAGACCGCTAAAATGATTAATGAAGCCAGTATTGGACTGATGAAAGATGGTGTCTTCATTATCAATACTGCCAGAGGTGGCGTCGTTGATGAGGTTGCTTTGGAAAAGGCCCTGAGGTCAGGCAAAGTGACAGCCGCAGGGCTTGATGTCTTTGCCGTTGAACCGCCACCGGCAGACCATCCTTTCTGGAGCCTTGACAATGTTGTCGTGTCGCCGCATGTCGGTACGAGCACTGCGGAAGCCGATGTGCGCGTTTCCGTAGCGGCAGTCATGGGGATCATCCAGGTTGTCGAGGGTGAGGATGTCGATCCAAACCGCATTGTTAACCGGGAAGATTTGGCAGTACGGGCCCAGCAGTTAGGTTGATATCGGTCAGGCTGCAAATTTAAATTCACCAATCCCAAAATTGGTTTAGCCTCTCCTGAATCCTGGGAGGGGACTAAACCAATTTTTATTTTTTTCAGCGAGTCATCAGGTTCGTTTCTCACTCGCAGGCAAAGTGCTTTGATAGATCGACGAAGGTAACGGAGGTAGCTACCTGTCTACACTGTCTCTTCGTTCCATGTTTGCCGCACTCAGATACCGAAACTATCGGTTGTGTGAATCGCCCCGGGATTGTCGGAGACTCCAAACTTTGAGAGTATGGGGTCATGAATACGAACAAGAGATACAGTCCTGAGGTCAGAGAGCGGGCAGTCCGATTGGTTGCGGAACAGCAGGGAGAATATACCTCCCGCTGGGCAGCGATTTGTTCCATTGCGGGAAAAATAGGATGCACACCAGAGACGTTACGAAGATGGTGCAAAGAAGCCGGGGGATCCCAAGAGAGTCGTTCTAAGGAACTATCGGCTCAAGAACAATTGAAGCAACTGGAGCGGGAAAACCGGGAGCTGAAACGCGCCAATGAGATTTTGCGTAAAGCTGCAGCTTTTTTCGCCCAGGCGGAGCTCGACCGCAAACCGAAGTAATGGTTTTTTTATTGATGAACACCGAAGCCAATACGGGGTCGAGCCGATCTGTCGCCAGTTACCGATCGCCCCATCAACGTACTACCACCACAAAGCGCGCCAAGACGATCCTAGCAAGGTTCCGCAACGACACTGGCGGGATCAATTGTTGAAGCCTGAGATTCAGAGGGTTTGGGACGAGAATTTACAGGTTTATGGTGTTCGCAAAGTCTGGCGGCAGCTAAACCGAGAAGGGATACCGGTCGCCCGTTGCACCGTTGAAAGATTGATGCGTGAGATGGGGCTGCGAGGGGTTGTGCGCGGCAAGAAAAAGATCACAACGATCAGCGATCCAACGCAGCAGCGTGCCCCCGATCTGGTGAAACGGACTTTCAAGGCGAGTCGCCCGAATCAGCTCTGGGTGGCTGATTTTACCTACGTCGCCACTTGGTCCGGCTTTGTTTATGTGGCTTTCGTCATTGACGTGTACGCACGCTGTATTGTTGGCTGGCGCGTTTCGACATCAATGAAGACAGAACTCGTTCTGGATGCTCTGGAGGAGGCTTTGTGGGCTCGCAAGAACCGCCGGGAGTTGATTCATCATAGCGACCGGGGCAGTCAGTATCTCTCAATTTGCTACACTGAGCGACTCTCAGAGGTTGGGATTAATGCTTCGGTCGGCACAACTGGAGATTCATACGACAACGCTTTGGCCGAGACCATCATCGGCCTTTATAAAACGGAAGGCATCAACCATCGCGGTCCATGGAAAGGCCGTGAGTCGGTTGAATACGCAACATTGGAATGGGTGGATTGGTTTAATAATCGTCGATTGCTGGAACCGATCGGAAATATTCCACCAGCAGAAAAAGAAAATGAGTATTATCGGCTAGAGAAGTCAAGCGAGGCGGCTTGACTCAAACGAAAACTGTCTCCGGAAAAACCGGGTCGATTCAGGATCTTCCTCGTGAAATTCCATCCAGGGCTTCGGGCTGTGAATGATCATCAAATCAATATAATCCAGACCTAAGGTTTGAAGTGAATTGTCTATTGAACTCACGGCTTTTTGGTATGATTTCACTTCTGCCGCCAGCTTGGTGGTCACAAAGATCTCCTCTCGCTTGAGGCCGCAGGTTCGAACGCCCTCTCCGACACCTCTTTCATTGCCGTAAGCCTGGGCGGTATCAATGTGTCTGTAGCCTATTTTGACAGCGTCTCTTATCGCCTGGGCAGCCTTTTCCTCGCTGATAAACCAGGTTCCAAGACCCAGCTTTGGTATCTCGATGCCGTTGGTTAATGCGTAAGTCTCTTGTATGATCATCATATATCTCCATGGATGTTGTTATTTGACCGGCTCAATTCGGATCTCGATAGAACCGTGAGGCCAACCCCGCAGGGCGGCCAGATCGTCGACCTGGCCGATAATGTGGTGAGAGTTGCTATCTGAGCCTGATTCTGCCTCTCCGCCAAGGAAGAAGGCGATCCAGTCAGCTCCCGGAATGTAGGAAATGTCACCGTTTTTCCAACCGTGCTGAGCTTCGGAGCTTTCGCTTTCAAGGGGTTCGGGCAGTCTTCCGCAGTAATCGACAGCGGCTCTGTTGACCTTGACCGTATAGGGGAGCCTGGAGATCAGGTCGCGGGCGGAGACGCTGTCGTTAAGGGTCGCTGTTAAGGCGGTCGAGCCAACGACGAGGTTGACTTTTGTTCCTTTTTGACGGGTATTTTCCATTGTCTGAGCTTTCTCTGTCGTCATGGCGGAAATAAGCAGGAAGAGCATGAATACTATTTTTTTCATCGTGTTTTTCGCCGGTGGTTTCAATCAGGGCAAATTTCATTCAAACAGGTCAGTGCATTCAATGTCCGTGGGAACCCGATGTAAGGGACGCACTGGCTGATCACGTTAATCAGGGTGTCTTTACTGTTCCCGACACTTAAATTGCCGTTGATATGGGCCTTGACCTGGTTTTCGCAGCCGCCAAGGGTGATCAGGACACACAGGGTCAAGATTTCTCGGGTCCGTAAATCCAGGCCGCCTCTGGTGTAAATATCGCCGAAACAAAACGCTGACAGGTCATTCTGAATGTGCTTCAGGCTGGCCGGGGCATGTTGATGCATCTGGTCGATAATATCCCCGAAAATCGATTTCTGAACATGCAGTCCTTTGGCAAAGCGGGTCTCTTCGGTCACCCGCTTTTGGCTTTGGACCGGCAACTGGACCCCTTGCTCTTCAAATACGTTATTGATCTGTTCCAGGGATTTTGCCGTTTTCGGAAATCCGATATAGGGAATGCATTGATAGACGGCTTCCTTGATTTCAATGGCAGATACGCCGATTTTAAGTGCGGCTCTGACGTGGATAGTCAGCGGATCCAGCGTTTGACTGGTGGTCAGAACGGCCAGAGTGATCAGCTCTCTCATTTTATCTGACAAATCCCCCTGGTAGGCGACATCTCCAAAGATAAAACGTTTCTGAATCTCGAAAAAATCCGGATCGGTTGCTGCAAGGGAATCGTCAAGGTCGCCAAAAAGCTCTTCGATTTTTATTTCGCTGCGTTCTGCTCTGTCCATAAGCCCCCACGTTATTTCAGTTTGTTGTAGTCATTGACATCAACCGGCTCAAGCCACTCGTTCGACTTGTTCTCTCCGGGGACTTCAACGGAAATATGAACAAACCAGCTGTCTTTGGCTGCTCCATGCCAATGTTTGACTCCGGCGGGAATATGGACAACATCACCGGCCTGCAGTTCCTGCGGTTCTTTGCCCGTTTCCTGGTACCAGCCGCGCCCGCCGGTTACCAGAAGGATTTGCCCACCCCCCTGGTCAGCATTGTGGATGTGCCAGTTGTTGATACAACCCGGCTCGAAAGTGACGTTTCCCATGACAACTCCTTTGAGGGAGATCATATTGAGGTAACTCGTCCCGGTGAAATACTTGCCGTATGGATTGATTTCGCCACGGTCAAATATGACACTGTTTTTTAGATCTTCTGCCATGTTTATATCTCCTTTTATGGACCTGAAAATGGCCAGGCCTATTTCAGTGCCTCGGTAAAGAATGAGGTAATTTTATCAAACGGGATCATGTCGGTTCGGTCGTAAAGATCAATATGCCTTGCTCCCGGAACGATGTAGAGTTCTTTGGGCTCGGCAGCCATTTCATAAGCATCTTCCGTGAAATAACGTGAGTGGGCATTTTCGCCCATGATGAACAGAATGGGGCGAGGCGAAATGCTTTTGATGTAGTTGTTGAGCGGAAAATTCATGAAGGCCAAGTTGCTGGTCATGGTAAAGGGGCCGTGAGATCTCGGGTGATGGCCGCGTTTCATGGCATAGTATTCCCAGAATTCACTTGAAATGGCATCGAGTCCGTCCGGAATTGCCGTTGTAGGTTCATTGGGAAAACCCTGCGGCAGAAGCGGGGCGCCGCTGGCGAAATCTTTCCAGCGCTGTTCACTGATCTGATCGAGGATCTGATTCCGCTGTTCGTCGGTCATGGAATCTTTCCATCCAGAACGGAAGAAACGGCTCATATCGTACATGCTGGCGGTGACTACGGCTTTGATCCGATGATCAACCTGGGCGGCCGTGAGGGAAAAAGCGCCACTTCCGCAAATCCCGATAACCCCGATTTTATGCCTGTCTACGTAGGGACGGGTCCCCAGAAAATCGACGCCGGCACTGAAATCCTCAACAAAAATATCGGGGGATGATACATGTCTGGGCTGGCCACCGCTTTCGCCGTTAAAGGATTCGTCAAATGCCATGGCAACAAACCCTCTTTCGGCCATGGTCTGCGCATAGATACCCGCGCCCTGCTCTTTGACTCCGCCGTAGGGCGTGCCGACCAGGAGTGCTGCATATTTTTTGCTCATATCAATACCTTTGGGAAGGTACAGGTCGGCGGCAACGGTTATTCCGTAGCGATTGGGGTAAAAAACTTTTTCGTGAATAACCTTGTCGCTTTTGGGAAAGGTCTTGTCCCAAACTTGGCTATCAGACGCGAAAGCAAGGCTGGTTATAGATAAGGCCACGGCCAGTGCTATCGCCATAAGGATAATAAAATAATGTGCGCTAATATTTTTTCTGTTCACGTCGAACTCCCTTAAGAAACTACTTCACGGCCAGTTTGAGAATTTCTGCAATCCGCTCTTTTGAGTACCTCTGATCCATGCCCCAGAGCTTTGCAATTCCAAACGCATTCTCGGCGATTGGATCAATCGCATCCGCAGAGAGTCCTGCTTCCGCGAATGTGACCGGAGCTCCGATGGAGCTGAACCATTCGGTCAGTTTTTTAATACCCGCATCGCCATCATCCGTGCCGAACAACGTCCGCGCGAAGCGTTCAAAGCGTTTCTTATTCTGATCCTTGATCGCTGTCAGCCATGCGGGAAGAACGACAGCAAGCCCGGCCCCGTGAGGAACGTTGTAGAGACCGCCCATCGCATGCTCGATCATGTGGGTGTCGTAAGTGTTGCCGGCAACACCGACAAAGGTGTTGCCATTCAATGCCATGGTGGAAGCCCAGGCAAATTCTCCACGTGCCTCATAATTGTTGGGATTCTTCATCAGCAGGCTGGTGGTGCGCATGACCGTTGCGAGAATATTTTCGACCAGGGCTGCTGTATACTCCGGGAACACTTTGGCCGTGAAATAAAGATCGAGGGAGTGTGAAAAAATGTCGACGGCGGAATAGGCAAGGTACTCCGGTGTCACGGTGGCCATTAGCTCAGGATTGATGACAGACACCTTTGGAAACAGGGAGGGTCCTCCGAGGTTGTATTTCTGCCGGGTCTCTTCGTTGGTCACAACGCCGTAGGGATTCATTTCACTGCCGGTTGCCGCCAATGTCATGATTGTGAAGACTGGGATGGCGTCTCCAACAGTGGCCTTGCCGATGAAAAAATCCCAGACATCGCCGTCATACTTGGCGCCTGCGGCAATGGCCTTTGCGGAGTCCGCTACCGAACCACCACCGACCGCCACGATCCCTTGCAGGTTATTGTCCTTGACGACCTTGACAGCATCGCGAACCAGGCTGATCACAGGGTTGCTGATGACTCCGCCCACGGCCTCAAAACCAATGCCTTGACTGTCAAGGGATGCCGTGACGCGCTTGAAAAGCCCATCCTGCTTGATCCGGTCCGATCCGTACAGGACCAGGACGCTGCCAACGTCGAATTCTTTGACATATTGACCGATGTTGGCTTCTTTTCCTTTGCCGAATTCAATTCTTGTCGGGTTGAAAAAAGTAAAGTTTTGCATTGTTCTCTCCTGGGGATGATTTTGCTTTGTTGCCTTTTATTGACGCTATATTAGCTAGTTAGGTTCTTTTGTGAAATACATAGAACTCTTTGATTTTTGCACAATCCTTTAATGTCAGGCATTAAGAGTAAAACGGAAGAAAACAGGGATGTGAGCTTTCAAAGAGGAAAATCACAGAAGCCAAATGGTAAATACCTTGACATCGGAGATTGGTTGCATATACAACTAAGAAATGACGTTCTCGTATGATCATAATCAATCGTTGGGATACTTGACTGGGCTGGCCAATCGGATGCTCAGCAATATCCTCGCTATGCGCTTTCAAAAAGCGGGCATCGACATGACTGCCGAACAGTGGGGGGCGATTCTTGTCCTCCTGAATGGCGAGGCCATGACTCAGGGGGAGCTTGGAGAACGGCTGCACCTAGAGAAATCAAGTGTCAGCCGTTTGATGGACCGCCTTGAAAAGCGTGGTTGGATTGTACGAACGAATGACCAAAATGACAGCAGGCAGAAGATCGTTTCGCCGACCCAAACGGCTCGAGATATAGCTGAACAATGCGAAACAATCGCCAGAGCAGTTCTGAAAGAGGCCCAAACCGGTATGACCGAGGATGAAATGTTGATTTTAGGGGCATTGCTTTCGCGCGTCATAACGAATTTGCGGGGACTGGCTGGATAGACGCAAGCTGTGAGCCTTTTGTTAATGCTCGTCTGTGCAACGAAGTGTAAGTAAGGCCGACAGGAGACAGATATGACAACAGTTCGCAGAAGTTATTGTGGTCTTTGCCATCCGCGTTGCGGCACCTTGCTGCACTATGAAGGAGACAGGGTCGTCAAGGTCACCGGAGATCCTGATCATCCCATAAATCGCGGTGCAATCTGCGAACGCGGACGCTTGATGATTGACCATCTGTATCATCCGCAACGTTTGAATTATCCTCTGAAGAGAATCGGTAAAAAAGGGGAGGGCCGCTGGGAGCGCATCAGTTGGGGGCAGGCGCTGGACGAGGTCGCCGAAAAGCTGGCAGAATTAAAGGAAAAGTACGGAGCTGAGACCCTGGCTTTTACCCATGGCACCAAACGGACCTATCACTGGGATTGCCGCCGCTTTTTTAACCTGTTCGGCTCACCCAATACCTGTGGCGTCAACACCATCTGCATGTGTCCCAGTTATGCGACCGAATTTGCCACCTATGGCGGCATGGTCATGGGCAGCGAGCTGCCGGGAGCGAAGTGTTTGGTTATCTGGGGCAGTAACTATTCTCAATCAGATCCCAACCTTACCTATCCAATGGTCGTCCGGGCCAGAAAAAACGGCGCTAAAATGATCGTTATTGATCCGCGGCGTACAAAAGAAGCGGACATGGCTGATTTGTGGCTGCAGATTCGTCCTGGAACCGATCTGGCTCTGATGCTTGGCTGGATTCACATCATCATCAATGACGATCTGTATGACCATGAATTTGTTTCCAAATGGACTGTCGGTTTCTCCGAGCTTCAGGCCAGCGTGGCATCTTATGATCCGGAGTATGTATCCGGAATAACCTCAATTCCTGCTGAGCTTATTGTTGAAGCAGTGAGGATGTACGCAACATCCAAACCGGCCGTGCTGCCCTGGGGGTATGGTCTTGACAAGCAGGGGGTCAATGCCACGCAGTGTGCGCGAGCCCGAGGGATTATCAGGGCCATTACCGGTAACCTGGAGGTCCCGGGCGGAGAAGTGTTTTCTCTGGCGGGAGACATTGGCAAGATCAGGGATGCTGTCTACCTGGAGCAGAACGATGCCCTGCCTGAAAGTCAGCGGCTCAAGCAACTGGGCTCAGACTTATACCCGTTCTTTGGTTTTCCCGGCTGGGAAAGAAACACTGACGCAAACGGCAAATTGCCTGAAGGTTATTTGGCCCCGCCTGAGGCGTGGCATTCCAGCCTGGCCCATGCCAGGGAGGTTTTGAACGCAATAATTACCGGAGAGCCGTATCCGGTAACAGCGGCAATCACCCTGGCAAATAATCCTTTGCTTGCCTTGCCCAACTCTAAAAAAGTTTTCTCCGCTCTTCAGGCACTTGAACTTTATGTCGTGAATGATTACTACATGACCCCTTCAGCGGCGCTTGCCGACTATGTTTTTCCGGCGGCCTCGACTGTAGAAACCCCGGAACTGTGGCTGACGAATCGTTTCTGCATGGCTTGTCCCCGCGGGGTTGACCCCCTTTATGAACGGCGTAACAGTTATGACTTTTATCGCGGCCTGGCTATCCGTTTAGGACAGGAAGAATTCTGGCCATGGGAAACCATTGAAGAGGTCTATGACCATTGCCTGGAACCGGTTGGCAAGACTTTTAAGGAGCTATCAGACCAGTACGGAATATTCGGGGAAATGGAATACCGCCGTTATGAAAAGTATGGTTTCGGAACTCCTTCAGGAAAAGTGGAGTTGAAATCCTCCATTTTTGAAGAACTCGGGGCCGATCCCCTGCCGCGCTACAAAGAGCCGAAATGGACTCCCCAAGGGGATCCCGAGATCGCCAGGGAATACCCTCTTATCCTGATTACCGGCAGCCGTTTTATGCCCATGTATCAATCAGAACAGCGGCAGATCACAAAGGCACGGGAGAGAATGCCCGATCCTCTGGTTTCGATTCATCCCGAGACCGCAGCGAATTTGGGTCTTACCGAAGGGGATTGGGCCGTGATCTCGACGCCGCAGGGTTCTATTCGGCAGCGGGTCCGACTTTCTGAGGCCATGGACCCCACAATGGTTGATGTGCAACATTCCTGGTGGTTCCCTGAACGGGAAGAAAAGCTTCCCGAGCTGTACGGTGTTTTCGAATCGAATGCCAACATTCTGTGCCCGGATGACCATGAATTCTGCAGCCCTGAAATTGGCAGTTGGCCTCATTCAGCCCTGATGTGCCGGGTTGAAAAAGAGGAGAAAGAATCATAAGCACTTGTCACTGGCCGGCCGTTTTCTCAGTGTTTGGTCAGTTGCGGGACTTCTTTAAGACGACCAGCAACATTGACAGTAGGCA
This sequence comes from Geopsychrobacteraceae bacterium, assembly GCA_963677135.2. Taxonomy (GTDB): domain Bacteria; phylum Desulfobacterota; class Desulfuromonadia; order Desulfuromonadales; family Geopsychrobacteraceae; genus Seleniibacterium. Next base: position 279,464 of record CAXXLS010000012.1, read on the forward strand.
GCCGCCCCCGGCGATGGCAATGACCAGACCTAACGGCCGTGGGGTCCCGTCAGCAAGTAATCCGATAGCTGCCGAGCCGATCACTCCGCTGCCGTATTGTACTGAACCGGTTAGCGCTGATACCGCTCCGGCCTGGCGAGGAAACCCGGCCAGGGCTCCGGTAATTGAATTGGTCACAATCAAACCGGTGGTCGAAACAAAAACAAAGACAGGGATGACCAGCCCCCATAATCCTCCACTGCCAGTAACAGCCATAATGCAGGCGGCAAGGCCCGACAGCAGTGCCGTCAGCGTACCGTAAACCAATACTCTGTCATAACCTAACCTGACGACGATGCGGGCGTTGAGCAGGTTGGTCGCCATGATTCCAAGCACACTGAGTCCGAAGAGAAAGCCATATAAGCGGGGCGGCACATGATAATAACTGATATAAGCGAACGGACTTCCCGCGACATAAGCGAACATGCCGGCATAAAGAAATCCGCCTGTTCCGAGGTATCCTATAATGCTGCGGTTTCTCAACACGTCGATGTACCCATGCAGGACCCTGCTAAGGGGCTGAAAATGGCGTTTTTCAGACGGAAGTGTTTCCGGAATAGTGGCAAGCGTTATCAGGGTCAGCAGGCCGATGACAACCAGCAGCCAGAAAATGGTTCGCCAGCCGGAATAGACCACGATCTGGCCGCCAACCAGGGGGCCGATGAGCGGCATGATGGCCATGACCGTGATCAGTATCGACAACATCTGCGCCCCCTTTGCGCCTTCGTAGAGATCACGCACCATAGCTCGTGAAAGAGCGACGCTGGCGCAGGCACCGAGAGCCTGAACAATCCTCCAGAAAATCAACGTTGAAAAGTGTTCAGCCAGAGCGCAGCCGGAGGAACCGGCGATAAACATGACGAGACCGACGGCAATGGCCGGCCGGCGGCCGAAGCGGTCACTGATCGGACCCCAGAAAAGCTGCCCCAGGCTGAAGCCGACGAGATAGCCTGAGATGGATAGTTCAATCATTCCATCAGCGGCACCCAGCGCGCGTGCCATGATCGGCATTGCCGGCAGATAAAGGTCGGTCGAGATAGAGGCGAACCCCATCAGCAGACTTAATACTGACAGAATATACCAACTGGGATTTAAATTTTGAATAGGCCCCTGGTTGCAGGCTGTTGATTGAATTGGACTTTGCAAAAATAATTTCCTTCAAAAAAATAACCGAAGGCGGGTGGCCTTCGGCTTTTTTATTATCGATCAAACTTGGAAAAAGCGTCTATCGTCTGATCAGTTCATATGTCTGGGTGCCCAAACCAAGTTTTTCCGCATGGTCAATCGTGTGAGTTCCTTTGCGCGATTCAATGCGCTCACGCAGGGCACCGCTCTCCGTTTTGTTGGTGGCATAAACCATATCGATACAGGCTCTGTCGAGGGCAACCGGATCAAGTGATGCCAGAATACCGACATCTTTCATCTCCGGAGGTGCGGGACTGCTGTCACAGTCACAATCGACGGAAAGATTGTTCATCAGATTGATGTAGACCAGATTGTTTTTTCCCAGATGGTTGACGACGGAACCTGCCGCTTCTGCCATCGATTCCAGAAACGATTCCTGATCGGTATCGAACGCTGCTGAAAAATTATCAAGAGATCTGGTTGCGCCGGCAGTGTGAATCCACATCTTGCCTTCTCCGGAGGCGATACCGATGGACATGTTTTTCAGGGCACCACCAAAGCCGCCCATAGCGTGACCTTTAAAGTGGGAAAGGATCAGGAAGGAATCGTAGTTGGTAAAATTGGCACCGACGAAATTCTCCTTGATATTTTTACCCGCCGAAAAAGGGAGGCTGATGGAACCATCCTCGTCCATAATATCAATCGGGGCAATAGCCGAAAAACCATGATCAGCCATGACCTTTTTATGGCCTTCGGTTGTGAACCGTTTGCCTTGATAGGCCGTATTGCACTCGACGATCGTTCCGCTGAGGGATTGAACCAGATCTTTGACCAGAACCGGGGCCGGGAAATGATGGCCGCCCGGTTCGCCAGAATGGAGTTTTATCGCCACTTTGCCGGTAAGTTTATGTTCCCTGCTGACCTGCTTGTAAATATCGAGAAGCCCGGCAGGGCTGATATCTTTGCTAAAGAAAACAGGGGAAGGGGGCGCCTGGCTTGCAAAGGCAGTATTGAATCCATGTGTGTTGGTAAGGGCGACAGCCCCGAGGGCGATACTGCTTCTTTTAAGAAATGAACGGCGAGTTATCTGGTTATTCACCCTGATGCTCCTGGACAAGGCTGATGGTTTCGGGGATATACGTATTCAGTTGCTATCGGGAAGACAACTGGACCGACCCGGCGAGACAGGTGGAGGGAACGAGGCCAGTATTCCTCTTTGCGAGTGCACTGAAGGTTATCAAGGGCGTTCAATGCGGATGGAAATACTTCTGTCTAAAGTTTCCATTGTTGCCAAGGGTGCACTGATAGTGCCCAAAGTCACCAGGCCATCATATAGTTTATGAGAAATGTCTTCGTCTTTATACAGGATAGCGAGTTCGTTGCTATCCTGTGCATAAACAATGTCACCATTGAGCCAGCCACTGTGCAGGCTTCTATTATCGACGGGTAATGAGTCTCTGATAGCGCCACAATAGCCATGAGAGTATCTCTGTAGATTCGCAGAATAAGGCAGTTTGGCTATGAGGGCCTTTGATGTTTTACTGTCGTTTAAAATAGCTGGAATAACGGTATTGTTGATGATCAATAGAACGTCTGTCCCGTCTTCAATGGTGCGACTCGCGTATACGGCATCGGCAGAGCTTTCTGAAGCAAAACCTAAAGAACAAATGGTCAGCAGAACCAGTATTCCTGTTTTCAACATAATAACTCCCTGTATGCCGTTGCATAATGAGGCGTAAAGAAGAGGATGAAATATCCATGTAAATTCAACTTTTACCTTCTTTAGCGTAGCGGGATAAAATGTAAAAATGAATACCTAGAACTCCTGGATTCTTGCCTGATCCTGCTCGTCGAGAATTGCACCCCCGTGGTCCTGATTTTGCTCGGCTACATCTTCCAGCGATAGGTCGCCATCAGCCCGAAAACCATCTGATTATTGTCCCCTGCATCACGAACGATGGGACTGGCTTTTGCATCATTGAGTAGCGCATTGTAGCCGAAGATCCCCACGATTCCCCATTGCGGCCAAAGGGTGTTACAGTGGGCAACGATGTTTATTCCGACATCTTTGAAACCGCCGTCGGCTTTGAAATTTGGTAAAGTGCTGCTGCCGCGATTGCCGGAATGAATGCTGAAATATGTATCCATGTAATCATTGTCAGCATAGGTGATATGAACTGTCGGTGAGATCCTCAGGTTGTCCATCGCCCGCCAATGATATCCTGCTGTTGCCTTGATGAGGGTGCCCTCATGTTGATCGGACACGTCGGTCAAAACTTCCAGTCCCAGGGTGACATTTTTGAGATTGAAGGCGCCGAAGGCACCGGCCTCAAATGCGGCATCGATATTTTTTAAGGCATCGACCTGATCGTTGTCGACCTTGCCACGAGCCTGACGATAATTGAGTAGCGGACCAAAGTTTATCTTTTTGCTGGGAATGAAGTTGAATCTGAAATTGGTTCCCAGAGAAAAATAGCGCCCATTTTCGAAATTGCCTCTCAGAGAAAGTGCCGGAATAAAGGTGTCATTATCAGAGCCTTCATAATCCGGAGCGGTTATCGCACCGAAGGACGCAACGTATTGGCCTGCCCAGACTGTGGATGTCATCAACAAGATGAGAAACCCTCCCAGTAAAAAGACCTTCGAATTATTCATCTGAATCACCTTTCGTTAATTTTGAGTCGTGCTGTAGCTTGTTAAGAACAAACTGATAAATGTCGTTTAGGGCTTGCGCCAAACGCATCGATTCTTCTGGTAAATTTTGAAATGAAACGTCCATTCCAAAACGCTAAGTATTGTGATTGCGTTTCGGGCGGTGAGAAATGATCGTCTAACCTCCCGATTTTCATTGCTACCGCTGCCGAGGATGTGCCTTATTTTGAATGATCGATAACCTGGCGCTTCATGAGGAAAGCCGGCAGGAAGGCAAGAAGAAAAATGGCCCCAACCACCAGAAAACTGTCCTGGTAGCCCATAATATTGGCCTGAAAATGTATATTCGGTTCGATTCCGGACAGTTTGCTCAGCTTATAAGTATGGACATCGGTTCTTCTGTCCAGAAGAACCGAGAACAGGTTTACACCGACAGCTCCTCCGAGTTGCCTGATAAAATTTAAAGCTCCTGACCCTTCAGAAACATTGGCTAAAGGCAAAGCTCTGAGAGCTCCGGCACTGAGGCTGGGAATAATTGTACCAAGCCCTATACGACCGATCATGAGCCATGCCATGAACAGCCAGAAGGGGGTTTCTACTCGGGCATTGGTCATTAGGAAAGACGAGAGGGCAAAAAGTCCAAGTCCGATCATGATGGGGATGTATGGCTGTAGACGGTCTGCCAGGCGACCTGAAATCGGAAAGACAATAGCTAGAATCAGCCCTGCCGGCATGAGTAGGAAGCCGGACTGTGTCGGGCTATAGCCTTGTATTGTCTGTACAAAAAGAGGGACAAGATACATGCTGCCAAAATTTCCAGCTCCAAAGATCGTTGCAACCAGGCAGGCGCCGTAAAATCCTGGCTTCGAGAAGAGTTTTGGATTCAACAGAGGGGCCGTTTGTTTAATTTCCCAGAGAACAAAAAAGCCGCAAAAAATAATGGCGATCCCCAGGTGGACCAGGATTTTTGCGGACATCCAGCCGTCTTGCTGACCGTTGGACATGCCATAGAACAGGTTCGCCAGAAAAATCACGATAAAAGCGAACCCGAACCAGTCAAAGGGCCGAGATTCCTTGGCCTTTACCTGTTGGGGAAGAAAATAGACAGCCAGAACAAAAGCGGCCGCAGACAATGGCAGTCCCAAAAAAAAGACATAGTGCCAACTGAAACTGTCAACCATGATTCCGCCGAGAGGGGGGCCGAAAGCCGGTGCCAGGACAATACCGATTCCCATAATGCCCATTGCGGACCCGCGCTTTTCAGGGGGGAAAACCTGAAACAAGACCTGCATGGAAAAGGGCTGTAAAACCCCGGCGGCCGCCCCTTGCATCAGCCTGGAAAAGACCAAAACCTCCGGAACCGACGCCAGTCCTCCAAGCAGTGAGGCAAAAAAGAAGATCCCCATGGATAAGAGATAGGTCGTTCGCAGCCCTAATCGCTCGGTAAGCCAGGCATTGAGCAACATTGTGGAGGTCATTGCTGCAAGAAAGCCGGTTGACAAAATCTGAACGGATCCCTGTCCCAAATCAAAGGTATGCATGATTTCCGGGAGGGCCACATTGACAATGGTCGCAGTTAATACTGTCGATATTGTTCCAAGCAAGACCGTACAGGATGCGAACCATGGATATCTGCTGCCGTAACGGGTAAACAGCGGAGCGAAGGGATTATCGACAATTTCAGACATCGTAGAGACTTGAACCTTTAACCTGTTGAGTGAGCAGCATCTGTAAATAGAATACTCCGCAGCTCAGCAGACCGTACTGAATGTTCAGCAAATCGTTCATTATTGGGGCTTGTATTTGTATGTATTGGCCAAAATCATTTTTCTTGCCAATCTGGGCTGTGCAGGGAGTTCAGTTTTTGGGAAATCGCGTGAATTACTTTAAGACTGGTCTCAATTTCGGTGTCTTCAAAATCTGCAAGAAGTTCATGTCGCAGTGATGTTACGACCTGAAGAATTTCGTTGAATTTATCGGTGGCCTTATCGCTGAATTTGATAATTTTTGTTCGCCGATCGGCCGGAATAGAGCATCTCTCAATAAATCTCTCAGCTTCAAGCCAGTCGAGGGTTTTGACCATTGTCGGGCCTTTTACCCCAACCGCATCGGCCAGCTCTGCCTGAATTGCCTCTCCTCCGAGCTTTTTGAGGTAGAAAAGTGTTAACCAGCGGGATTCCGTCAACCCATAAATAGCCAGCCGCCGATCAATTTCAGAACGCCACATACGGACCATACGATTAGCATAAAAGGCAAAGCCGGGATAATCTTTTGATGTGGGCACGTTGAGCCTCCCCATATTGAAAAAATAGAGAAAAACTAGTTAGCTATCTAATGAATCTGAATATTAAGTCAAAATAGAATCATGTCAACATCTATTTTCCGAAACCTAGACCTTATGAAGCAGGTCAACTGAAGCGAAGTGGATAACCCAAAAAAGGTAAATTTACAAACCTCAGTAACTACCTGGCAGAGACAACGGCTATCCTTATCAACAAAAATTTTGCCTGGTTTTCAATATGCTTTATGCTTGAACGTCAATGATTTGAAATGAGGGAGAGATTATGGCTATTGCAATAGTTCTGATGGGACCGATGGGGTGCGGAAAAACTACTGTCGGTAGAAAGCTGTCAAAGGAAACCGGCTGGGGGTTCATTGAAGGTGATGATTACCACCCCGAGGCAAATGTTGCGAAAATGGCAGCGGGCATACCGTTGACGGATGAGGATCGCGAACCGTGGTTATTAGCTTTGCACGATTGTCTGACCGAAAAACTGGCCCGAAACGAAACCTGTATTCTGGCATGTTCCGCATTAAAGCAGTCTTACCGGAATCTGCTAGGGGTCGATCAGAACCGTATTTTTACGGTCTACCTGCACGGCACCCATGACATTATTAAACAACGACTGGGGTTACGCAAACATCGCTATATGAACGACAGTCTACTGGAAAGTCAGATTGCTACACTGGAACAACCCACAGAGGGCATGCGCATCAGCATTGACATCCCACCACAACAGATAGTGCAGAAAATAATTCATCAATTCGCTGACAAAACCTGATTCACAGTTAATATAAAAAGAGGTATTTGCAGACGAGGGTTAACAACGACATGTTTTAATCTTAGCCTCTTCCTTTGGAGAAACCTTCCCTTTGGTTGGATTGACTGAATTTCAGTCATAACCCAAAAAGCAAAGGTTGGTTGGATTTGTCGATTTATTCAATTCCGTAAAAAAACTGATCAGACGCATGATGTCAGGAAAAGACATCCCTAATATTGCTTATTTGATTTCACAACGACCTATTTTTGATCCTCCTCCGCAGAATCTGTGGAGGAGGCATAAATCAAAGTCGGTTGAAGCCATTCAAGGCCGCCACCCGGTAGGCTTCGGCCATGGTTGGATAATTAAAAGTCGTGTTAATAAAGTACTTGATATTGTTATACGGTGCCGGCTGACTCATGATTGCCTGACCAATGTGGAGGATTTCCGCAGCATTATGCCCGAAAACATGAATACCAAGAATCTCCAGTGTTTCACGGTGGAACAGTATTTTTAGCATCCCCGCTTTGTGACCGCTGATCTGCCCTCTTGCCAGGTGCCGGAAAAAGGCGTGGCCGACTTCGTAAGGGATGTGCTGTTCTGTCAGCTCCTGTTCCGTTCCTCCGATGCAGCTGATCTCGGGCGTGGTGTAGATGCCGGTGGGGATGTCGCTGACCAGGCGCGCGTCACAGCGCCCTTCGGCAATATGGGTGGCGGCAAAACGTCCCTGGTCATAGGCGGCACTGGCCAGGTTGGGGAACCCGACCAGGTCGCCGACGGCGTAGATGTGGGGCTGCGAGGTCTGGAAGGCTTCGTTGACCTTGACGTTGCCACGGTGATTGACGTCTATGCCCAGCTCTTCAAGGCCGATCCCGAAGGAGTTTCCGGTTCTGCCGTTCGCCCAGAGCAGCATGTCCGACTTGATGATCTTCCCGGTTTTCAGGTGCAGAATGACCTCTTTGTCCGTCACTTCGACCCGCTCGTATTCTTCGTTCTGACGAATGACGATCCCCTGGATGTCGCGCATATGATAGCTCAGGGCGTTGCTGAATTCCTCGTCCAGATACTCGAGCAGACGGGCGCGGGTATTGATCAGATTCACCTTGATGCCGAGTTCCTTGAAGGCCGAAGCGTATTCTGAACCGATGACGCCGGCTCCGTAGACGGTGATGGTGTTGGGCAGTTCGGTCATCTGCAGAATGGTGTCGCTGTCGACCACGCGGGGATTGTCAAAGTCGATATCGTCAGGATGATAGGGGTGGGAGCCCGTTGCGATGATGAAATAATCCGCGGTCAGTTTCTGGCAGCTTCCCTGCTCGTTGGTGACCATCACGGTGTGGGTGTCGCTGAATACGGCATGCCCTTCAATGACCGCGACGTCATTCCGTTCGTAAAACCCCTGACGGTCGCTGACCTGCTGGTTGATGACATCGGCAACGGCGGACATGATGTCGTCACAGGTGAGTTTGGTGGCCTGGTAAAGCCGTTTGAACAGGGGACTGTGCTTTTTTCCGGTGTAATCCTGAATGACCCGGATCAGTGCTTTGCTGGGGATGGTCCCCAGGTGGGTACAGCCGCCGCCGACCATGGGATAGCGTTCCACGACGGCCACGGATTTGCCCGATTTCGCAAGTTTGATCGCGGCTCCTTCCCCTCCCGGACCGCTGCCGATGACAATGACATCAAAATGGCTGGTTTCCAATTCCCTCATGATGACTGACGCCCTTCCTTGCAAGGATGAAAAAAGCATACGCTGCCAAGTTCAATGAAAAGCCTATCATACTTTTATCCTGATGGGAGGGACAAGGGGGCGTGGTCAAAAAGGGGAGGCCTGAGCGTTTTTCTCTTCGGGCGGCCAGCTGCCGGGCGCCGGGGGTTTGCGGCACTGCAGGACAGCGGGTAAAATATGAATAGAACCATCAGTGATCGCGGGCGAAAGGCATCGCCATGAGTGAAGAGCTGAAGACAACCAATGAACACGAACCTGGTCACGACCTGCACCTGGAACACGAAGATAAAACCATCTGCATGCTGCATCGGATCATACGGTTCGCAGTCAAGATCCTGGCCATCCTCATGGTTGCGGTTATCATCTGGGGTATCGGCGATGTGATCTATGTTCTCTACCAGCGGCTGGCCGCGCCGCCGATGATGTTCCTGCAGATCAATGACATCCTTGCCACGTTCGGCGCCTTTCTCGCGGTTCTGATCGCCATCGAGATTTTCATCAACATCACCATGTATCTCAACAGTCACGTGATACCGGTTCGCCTGGTGGTGGCGACCGCTCTGATGGCGATTGCGCGAAAGGTCATTATCTTTGATTTTGAAGAACTGACCCCGGGCTACCTGTTCGGTACGGCGGCTGTCGTGGCCGCCCTCGGTCTGACTTACTGGCTGATTACCAGGAAGGTGTCATCCTCTGCGCCCTCCTGCAGCCAGGAGAGCGCAGAAGATGGTTAAAACGTGTCGCCGGCCTATTTTTTCTGCTTGCGGCGGAACAGGTCGGTTTTAAGGCTGGACACCCGATCAAGAAACAGGTAGCCGTCGAGGTGGTCGAGCTCATGCTGAACGGCGATGGCTTCAAACCCCTCGCAGTGGATCACCTGGCGTTGCTGGTTTTCATCGGTATACTGGACAACGATTTCCTCTGCCCGCCTGACATTCCCGGTATAGTCGGGAACCGACATGCAGCCTTCCCTGACGACCTGGTCCCCTTCGCGCTGAATGATTTTCGGGTTGACCATCTGCATCAGCCCGTGATTCTCCTGTTTCTTCCCGAGTTTGCTGTGCGATACGTCAACCACGACAGCCCGCCTCAAATCGCCGATCTGCGAGGCCGCAACCCCCACCGAATGACCAGCGGCAACCATGGTGTCGACCAGGTCCTGCAGCAATCGGGAGACGGAATCATCAAACTCTTCAATCGGTTTGCAGACTTCTTTTAAACGCGGATCCGGATAAACAAGGACTTCCCTGACAGCCATCTAAAGCTCCATGGTCTCCAGCGAACGGACTGAAATATCGACCTTGAGCTGTTGTTTGAGGGCTTTCATCCAGCTTTCGACATCCTGCAGTTCTATTCCGTCTGGCAAAGTGGCTTCCAACATCATGACATAAACCGGGTTCTTCTCATCGCCGATCAGTTTGGTGTTCAGATCGGTAATATTGATCTTGTGCTCTCCCAGTTCTCTGGCGACCTGGTAAACGATCCCCGGTTTGTCCGAACCGTAAACCGAGATCATACAGTGCTCTCCTTCCAGGTCGGGCCGAATCTCGCCACCGGGTTTGAGGGTGCGGATGAAGACCGAGAGGTTGTGTTCCTCGAGGGGGGCGAAGGCACCCTTGAAGTCGTCGCCGGACTGCATTTCCGGACTGGAGATAATCAGGATCATGGAAAACTGGCCACCGAGGATGGAACAGCTCGAGTCGGCGATATTGAAACCGAGGCGATACAGGATTTCCGTTACCTGGGAGACAATGCCGGGACGGTCCCGGCCGATAATGGTAAGGGCAAAGTAGGGCATGAACTCCTCCTGCGCTTTGCGCTGGTCAAGGTGTTGTCTGTTAAAACAAGTCTGCAGGCAAGAGCTTGCCTGAACCGGACCATCTTTGCAAGGGTCCGAAGGGGGCCGGGCGCAATTATTCTCTCGGAGCAGTTCCAGCGGGCTGCTAAAAGCCGACAATACTGTCGAGAATCAGGACGGACAAAAGCAGTGCCATGGAGATGTTGGTCAGATGGAAGGCACGCTGGGACTCCCCGTTTTTTTTCATCTGCAGGTGCTCTTTACCCATCAGCAGGGCAAGGGCCAACAGTCCGGCCAGAAACAGTAGAACCAGGGTTGGGTGGCTGATGAAACCGAAGAGGGGAAATAGCAGGTAGCAGAGCAACAGGGCCGCCAGCCAGCAGGAATTGATCTGCAGCAGACGTCTGGTGGTGATCGATTCAAACAGGTTGGGCAGACCGCTCCGCCAGAGGTCGTCACGGTAACGGCACAACAGCAGCCAGGTGTGCGGAATTTGCCAGACGAACAGGGTCCCGGCCAGGATGAGGGACTTTTGGGTCAGCAGCATGCCCCCCGCAGCGGTCCAGCCGATGAGGGGCGGCAAGGCGCCGCAGAGCGCCCCCGGGATAGCGGCGAAAGGGGTGACTCGTTTCAGCGGCGTGTAGATGGCGTTGTACCAGACCACGGCCAGAATGCCGAGGAGCAGGGGCAGCCTGTCAGGCAGCAGACTCAGCAGCAGGGTACCGCCGGCGAGGGCCAGGGCCGCGAGCAGCAGCGCCCACTCCGGGGCCAACAGGCCGGTGGGCAGCGGCCGGGTCCTGGTGCGCACCATGGTCCCGTCAAGGTCCTGCTCCTGCCACTGGTTCAGGGCGGAACAGCCGGCGGACAGCAGCCCGACGCTGAAGGTGATCAGCAGCATGCGGGCATTCCACAGGCCGCCGCCAAAAAGGTACCCCGCCAGTGCCGACAGGGCGACCATCATCGACAGCTCAAGGCGAAACAACGCCCGGAGCGATTTTACTCTGGTCGCCAGCTGAGGTTTCTGGGCCGCGATTGCTTTTGGAATTCCCGGTTTGGGCACGTTCATTCCTGTACTTTCCCACCTACTGTTCGAGCAGGTGTTTGATGATGGCATCAATCTCTTCTGGGCTCAGGTAGTCCGCTGACGGCATCATGGGAGCATAGCCCTTCACCAGTTCACTGTTCGGTTCGAGCAGGGCCTTGCGCAGATATTCGGCATCGACCTTGAGCGTCACGTCCTCACCGTTGCGTTCGACGGTGACCTCTTTGCTTCCCAGCCCCTTGAAAGTCGGGGCGATGCTCTCACTGCCATCGGTCGAATGGCAGCCGATGCAGCCGTTCTCTTCCAGCAGTTGGGCCGCATCGGGACCGGCATCGGCAACCGCCTTGCCGAGCAGGTAGTCAACCACGGCCTGCAGGTCCTCCTGGCTGATGGCGGCTTCGTCGTATTCCGGCATCATTGCCTCGTAGCCCTGGACGACTTCACTGTTGGGATCCCGGATCGCCCGCTTCAGGTAGTCTTCATCAATGGTGATTTCGATGGTCTGGCCATCCTTGTCAAGCTGCCGTGGCTGCCCGGCGAGTTCGAACAGGCTGGGGGCGATCCCGTCACTGCCGTCAAGGCTGTGACAGCCGATACAGCCCTGCTCGTTGAGAACCACGAGGCCGCGCGGTTCGCCACTTGGTTCTTTGGGCTTGGCCCATTCCGCGTATTCAGCCTCGGGCAGAACTTCAATGGTCGTCAACATGTCGGCATGGCCGACCCCGCAGTATTCGGTACACTGAACATCGTAGCTCCCCGGCTCGGTCGCCTTGAACCAGACGTAGGTCTCCATACCGGGAACCATATCCTTTTTGATGCGGAACGCAGGAACAAAGAAACTGTGCAGGACGTCGGTCGCCGTCAGCTTGACCTTGACGGGTTTGTTGACCGGGACATAGAGTTTGGTCTCTTTACGGCCGTCCGGGTAGATGAACTGCCAGGACCACATGCGCCCGACGGCATTGACTTCCATGGCATCCTTGGGGACCTCTGTCAGGCCGACATAGTGCACCCAGCCATACCAGAACATGGTCATGACGATGATCAGCGGCAGCACGGTCCAGACCGTTTCCAGCAACCAGTTGCCATGGACATCGGAGGTTGGTTCCGGGTATTTGGAGCGTCGGTACTTGATGACGAAGTAGATGGTGACGACGGTGATTCCCAGAAGCAGCAACAGGGAAAAGCCGAAAATATAGATCAGAACACTATCGACCGCCTGGGCAGTGGGATTATTCAGCTGGTTCACAGATCACTCCTAACGATAAAGGATATCGGTAAACGTCAGACCGACAAAAATAGCCAGAATCACGAGTAATACCAGCAGGCCGATTTTGAAAAGGCGTGATTCCTGCTTCAAATGCATGAAGATAAAGATGACCAGCGCCGATTTGATCGAGGCGATTATCAGAGCCGCCCACACGTGGAACGCGCCCATGGGAATGCGGGAGACGACAACGGTAATGATGGTCAGGACCAGCAGCGCAACCCAGACCACGACAAAGGTCCGGTAGGGGACCGGTTCGTGTTTATGCTCATGTTCGTGTGCAGACATGGTTCACCTCACAGAATCAGGTAGTAAAGGGGGAACAGGAAGATCCAGACCAGGTCGACCAGGTGCCAGTACAGAGCGCTGTTCTCCAGCAGAGTGTAGCGATCACTGGTCACTTTGCCTTTAGCAACCATCCTGGCGACGATGGCGATCAGGGAACCTCCCAGCACAACATGCAGACCATGCAGACCCGCCGTAAAATAGTACAGGTTGAAGAAGGACGAGACCCCCGCACCCATTTCGGCCAGCTGCTCGGAGCCGGGATAGATGCCGTGGCTGATCTCAATGGACCATTCGAAGTACTTGTTGACCAGAAAGACAACGGCCAGGGCGATGGTGATCCAGCACAGGTTGACGCAGCGTTTGATCTCATTGCGCTGGATGGCGGTAATGGCCAGGGCGATGGTCAGACTGCTGGTGAGCAGAACCAGGGTGTTGACGGTGCCGAAGTAGATATTCAGCTTGTGGCTGGCCTCGGCGTACTCTTCGGGAAATTTCGCCAGGGAAATGGCATAGAGAATGAAGAGGCCGCTGAACAGGATCACCTCGGTATAAAGGAACAGCCACATACCGAAGCGGGCGCCGACGTCGTCGCGGTGTTCAATACTCATCGGCTACGACTCCTTTGAATTCATAGGGACCTTTGGTGACAACCGGATCGACCGGTCCGAAATTGTCCATCGGCGGCGGTGACGGAATCTGCCATTCCAGGGTCGCCGCGCCCCACGGGTTGTTACCGACGATTTTCCCCTTGCGGATTCCGTTCCAGAGGTTGACGAACATCATAATCAGGCCCACCGCCAGAACCCATGAGCCGATGGTGGCGACCAGGTTAAGTGTATGGAATTGCGGCAGGTAATCGTAATAGCGCCGTGGCATCCCCTGAATCCCGACAGCCTGCATCGCCATGTAGGTGACGTTGAAGCCGACGAACAGCAGGGCAAAGGCGATTACGGAGATTTTATGGTTGTACATGCGCCCGGTAAATTTGGGCAGCCAGTAGTGCAGGGCTCCGAAAAAGGCGAAGCCGAGGCCGCCGAACATGGTGTAGTGAAAGTGCCCGACGACAAAGGTCGTATCGTGCAGGTGAATGTCGCTGGCAGCCGCTCCCAGAGCCAGTCCGCCCAGCCCGCCGATGGAGAAATTGAAAATGAAAGCCAGGGCGTAAAGCATCGGTGGCGCCATCTCGATGGACCCCTTGTAGAGGGTGGAGACCCAGTTGAAAACCTTGATGGCACTGGGGATGGCGACGATAAAGGTCAGGAACGAGAAGACCAGGATGGCGAAATCGCTCATCCCGCTGGTATACATGTGGTGAGCCCAGACCAGGGACCCGGCAAAGGCGATGGCCAGGCTGGAAAAGGCCATGGCCCAGTAACCGAACAGAGGTTTGCGTGAAAAAGTCGGAATGATCTCCGAAATAACGCCCATTCCCGGCAGGATCATGATGTAGACCGCAGGGTGGGAGTAGATCCAGAACAGGTGCTGGAACATGATTGGGTCGCCGCCGCGGGCGACATCGAACAGGCCGGCGCCGAAGATCCGCTCGAGAATAACCAGGACCAGGGTGATCCCCAGCATCGGGGTGGCCAGAACCTGAATCCAGGCTGTCGCGTAGAGGGTCCAGACGAAGAGGGGCAGGCGGCCCCAGGTCATCCCTTCGGCCCGTAGCCGATGGATCGTGGTAACGAAGTTGATCCCGGTCAGGATGGATGACATCCCGAGCATGAATGCGGCGAAAGCGGCCAGACTGACGTTGGTGCTGGTCTGGGTGCTGAAGGGGACGTAGAAGGTCCAGCCGGTATCGGGAGCTCCTCCTCCTGAGAAGATGGCGACGACCGCGAGGATGGCACCGGCCACGTAACAGTACCACGACAGCAGGTTGATCTTCGGGAAGGAAACGTCCCGGGCCCCGATCTGGATGGGCAGGACCAGGTTGCCGAAGGCCGCCGGTACGCTCGGGATAATGAACAGGAAGATCATGATAATGCCGTGAACCGTAAAGGTGGCATTATAGGTCTGCGCCCCCATGATGGTGACCCCGGGAGCGATCAGCTCCAGGCGGATGGCGATCCCCAGGCAGGCGCCGATGATAAACATGGTGACGATGCAGCACAGGTACATGATGCCGATGCGTTTATGATCGGTTGACAACAACCAGCCAAGAATTCCCGATCTCGGGCTTTCACTGTAAAATCCGGTATTGGTCAGAGTTGTATCGGTCATTTTTTCTTCTTTCTTCCGCCGAGGATAAGAAAAAGTAAAAAGCTTCCCAGGGTGAGCAGAATAACTGTGGCGCTGACACGCATCAGGTTGAAGACATAGCGACGCCCTTCCGGATCGTAACTGAAGCAGAACTGCAGGGCTTTGCTGATCGGCTTGCCGATCCGACCCTCACTGGCCTCGAGGAGGGCCATGGACAGATCGATGGCAGAAAACCGCTGGCCGATCAGGTACCGGACCAGGGTGCCGTCCTTGGTCACCACAAACGCCGCGATGGGGTGCAGGAAATCATCCTTCTCTTTTTTGAAGTAGTAACCGGCGGCATCCGTCAGTTTGAGAATGTTCTCCTGCTGGCCGGTAAGAAACTTCCAGGCGTCCGGGGGATAAGGGGCCTGCATGGCAGTGAGAAAGGTCTTTTTGCTGTGGGCCGCCATCTCCGGAGTTTCCTCGGGATCGAAACTCACGGTGATCACCTGGTATGATTCTCCGGGGGTCAGTTTGATATCCGGCAGAACCGCGGCCAGCCCGCCGAGCATCATGTTGCAGACATTGCGGCAGTTGTAGAAGACCGGGACGATCAGGGTCGGACGGTCGACCAGCTGGGCGAGGGAGACGGGTGCTCCGGTCGAATCGACAAAATCGATATCGAGGGGGATTTTCTGGCCGAGTCGCTCCACCAGCTCAACCCTGCCGTCGGCCGCCAGGAGAGGGGTTGCAGAAAAGAACAGAAGGACTAGAATTATGAGCAGTTTTCTGATCAGCAAAGAATCCCTCACGGCGTAGTCAATAAATGGTTGTCGAGAAATTGAACTAAAGCGGTCGGAAAGTGCTGGTAAAGAATACCGAATCTCAAAATATTTGTAAATCATACCGCAAAAAAAAGCGGTTGGCAGCAGGCAGGGTGACAAGCTATATAGTTGCTGTCCGCAAATCGTCCTGCCGGGCCGGAGGTCAAAGGGGCTGAGCGGGCGCAGAATAAATGCTGATACATGAAAGTTTCGTCCTCGGGTGCCGGGCTTTGGTGTCCGCAGCTGAACGGGGAGGTTCGGAGCCGGGACGGGAGGCCGAATATCTCAACCGGGGCCTGAAGGGGCTTCACATTCTGGGGGAGGACTCTATGAACGATGAACTACAAGAACGATTGACCGAACTTGAAATTAAGTTTTCGCACCAGGCGCTGCAGGTGGAAGAACTCAATGATGTCGTGATCGAGTGTCATAAGCGCATCGACCAGCTTGTCAAAGAAAATCAGCGATTGACGAAAATGCTGGAAAGCCTTGCCGAAAACCTTGAGGAATCCCCGGATGAGTAACTGGTGTCCCAAGACGGATATGCGGCGCGTCACGCTCGAGGCCCTGATCCTCTGCTTCCTGGCTTTCGCCGTCGGGCTGAGCCTTAACTTTTCCATGGTTTTCAAGGCGTTCTCCGGAAAAACCATGACCTCTTCCGTCGTCGACCTCGGCACCTCGAGGGAGGCGGCCATCAGTCCCGGGCAGGCTGATGCCCTGCCGTTGCCGGTGATGCTCGAGGAGCTGGACGCTCTGCTGGCCGACGGCGCCGTCCTGGTCGATGCCCGCAGTCGCACCGCCTACGCGGACGCTCATCTGCAGGGGGCGCTATCCCTGCCTCTGGGCGACTTCGACGAGCTGTTGCCGGTCTTTAAAGGTAAGGTTCCCCCCGTGACTACCCTGATTGTCTACTGCAGTGGCTTCGGGTGCCCGGATTCCTTCGATCTGGGAGTCCGGCTGCTAAAAGCAGGTTACCAGGATGTCCTGGTTTATGAAGGGGGCATTCCGGAGTGGAAGGATGCGGGCCGCCCGCTGGAAGGTGGGACGCGATGACCTTGTTTGGCAAACTGATTTATCACGGCTGTCGTTTGGTACTGGCAGCGGTTTTTATCTACGCTGGCGTTGTCAAGGCTCATGACGTGGTGGCGTTCGCCGGTCAGATCGCCAATTATCAGATCCTTCCCTATGCCTGGAATTACCTGGTCGCCGCCACCTTGCCCTACCTGGAGCTTTTGTGCGGCATCCTGCTGCTCATCAACTGTCGGGTGCGCCCGGCGTTGCTGATTGTCTTTGTTTTGAACCTGGTGTTCATCGCGGCTCTGATCTCGGCGGTGGTTCGAGGCTTTGACATCGACTGCGGCTGTTTCAAGCCTGGCGGGGACAACCCGACGACCCCGATGATGGCCCTGCTGCGCGACCTGGTTCTGCTGGTGCTGATGCTGCTGACCTGGTTCACCCGTTGCCTGCAGCGTCCGCAGGAGTCCGACTGATGGCTCGCGACCCCTGGCAGGAGAGCCTGAAGGAAAGTATCTGCAATGTCGCGGACCTGGCCCGGCGTTTTGACGTTGATATCAGTGCTCTGCAGGCTGTCGCCGAACGCTACCCTTTCCGGATCACCCCCTATTATTTCAGCCTGATCCGGGAGCAGGGGGATCCCATCTGGAAGCAGTGCGTGCCGGATATCCGGGAGTTGGCAGATGAGGGGCTGGAAGATCCTTTGGCGGAAGAGTCTCTGGCGCCGGTATCCACTGTTGTCCATCGCTATCCCGACCGGGCCATCTTCCTGGTGTCGGGGAGTTGCGCCGGCTACTGCCGGTTCTGTACCCGCAAGCGCAAAGTCGGTTGCGCCGGGATGTCAATCAGCTTTCGCGAACTGCGTGACGGGATTGACTACATCGCGGCAACGCCGGAAATCCATGACGTCATTTTTTCGGGCGGCGACCCCCTGGTTCTGCCCGATTCGGTGCTGGAGGACCTGCTGGCCCGGGTTCACGCTATTCCGCATGTCGAGATTATTCGCATTGGCTCCCGGGTGCCGGTGACCTTGCCCGAGCGGATCACCGATCAGCTCTGCGCGATGCTCAAAAAGTATCAACCCCTGTATCTCAATACCCATTTCAATCATCCCCGGGAACTGACTGAGCAGGCGGCGCGGGCCTGTGGACGACTGGCTGATGCCGGGATCGTGCTGGGTAACCAGACGGTATTGCTGCGCGGGGTCAACGACCATTCTGGAACTATTGCCGACCTGTTCCGCGGGTTGTTGAAAATGAGGGTGCGGCCCTACTACCTGCATCATATGGATCTGACCCGCGGGACGGCCCATTTCAGGACCCCGGTGGCTACCGGTCTGGATATCGTCAAGTCATTGCGTGGTCCGGTCTCCGGCCTGGCGTCGCCGCATTATGTTATCGATCTGCCCGGTGGTAAAGGAAAGGTCCCCCTGGTGCCGGAGTACGTCCGCAGAGAAGCGGGGAAGATGCTGATTACGACCAGCAGCGGTGATATCGTGGAGTATCCGGATATCCGGGAATGACAAGGGGCGGGCGAAAACTGACGATTTAAGACGATCACAAATCAAAACTAAAACCAAAGACCGCGGGGCCGCGCCCCCGCCCGGCGCCTTACTGTTTGTCCCAGGCGGGCGACAAATAGTAAGCACAAAGCGCCCTTTTTTACCTGTCCGGGGGGCAATCCGCTGTTCCCTGTCGGCAGCATTCATTACAGGAATCACCCGGCCCACGCTGAGCAGGCTCAGCTAAAGGCCAGAACCGCAAAAACACCAAAGGTGTTTTGACCGTTGAAAAGACCCTCACTTCCAAGCCGCGCAGCGGCTTTGCGGTTCTGCCCGTTGATGCGCCAGCATCCGGGCGGGTTGTCATGTGCTGGCGACAGCAATAAATCGCAGGCTGACTCAGTTGTCGGCAGTGTGTTTGACCTTCAGGGCATTTTTGCTTCCTTTTGTTGCCCAGGACAAAAGGAAGCCGGCTGCCGGGCCGGGACCCGGCGGTTTTGATGTTGCTTTAAGGTTTAAACAGACACAGTCAAAGACTAGACCGCGGGGTCGCGCCCCCGCCCGGCGCCTTACTATTTGTCCCAGGCGGGCGACAAATAGTAAGCACAAAACGCCCTTTTTACCTGTCTGGGGGACAATCCGCTGTTCCCTGTCGGCAGCATTCATTACAGCAACGACCCGGCCCACGCTGAGCAGGCTCAGCTAAAGGCCAGAACCGAAAAAATGCCATAGGCATTTTGACAGAGGCAACATATTCAATGTCCAAGCCGCGCAGCGGCTTTGCGGTTCTGCCCGTTGATGCGACAGCATCCGGGCGGGTTGTCATGTGCTGGCGACAGCAATAAAGCGCAGACGGACTCAGTTGTCGTCAGAGTACTTGACCTTAAAGAGTTTCTTTTCCTCCCTTTTCTTTGCGACCAAAGAAAAGGGAGTCGGCTGGCGGGCCGAGACCCGCCGACCTTGATCTTGCTTTAAAGTTTTAACAGACACAATCAAAGACTAGACCGCAGGGTCGCGCCCCCGCCCGGCGCCTTACTATTTGTCCCAGGCGGGCGACAAATAGTAAGCACAAAGCGCCCTCTTTTACATGTCCGGATGACGATCAGCAATTCCCGGTAGGGAGCATTCAGGCCAGCAACGACCCGGCCCACGCTGAGCAGGCTCAGCTAAAGGCCAGAACCGCAAAAATGCCGCAGGCATTTTGGTAAATGATCTGTGATCTTCAAGCCGCGCAGCGGCTTTTCGGTTCTGCCCGTTTATGCGTCAGCATCCGGGCGGGTTGTCATGTGCTGGCGACAGCAATAAATCGCAGACGGATTCAGTTGTCGTCAGAGTACTTGACCTTAAAGAGTTTCTTTTCCTCCCTTTTCTTTGCGATCAAAGAAAAGGGAGTCGGCTGGCGGGCCGAGACCCGCCGACCTTGATCTTGCTTTAAAGTTTTAACAGACACAATCAAAGACTAGACCGCAGGGTCGCGCCCCCGCCCGGCGCCTTACTATTTGTCCCAGGCGGGCGACAAATAGTAAGCACAAAGCGCCCTCTTTTACATGTCCGGATGACGATCAGCAATTCCCGGTAGGGAGCATTCAGGCCAGCAACGACCCGGCCCACGCTGAGCAGGCTCAGCTAAAGGCCAGAACCGCAAAAATGCCGCAGGCATTTTGGTAAATGATCTGTGATCTTCAAGCCGCGCAGCGGCTTTTCGGTTCTGCCCGTTTATGCGTCAGCATCCGGGCGGGTTGTCATGTGCTGGCGACAGCAATAAAGCGCAGACGGACTCAGTTGTCGTCAGAGTACTTGACCTTAAAGAGTTTCTTTTCCTCCCTTTTCTTTGCGACCAAAGAAAAGGGAGTCGGCTGGCGGGCCGAGACCCGCCGACTTTGATGTTACTTTAATGTTTTAACAGACACAATCAAAGACAAGGTCGCGGGGGCGCGCCCCCGCCCTGCGTGTTACTTTTTGACCCAAGCGGGCCTCAAAAGTCACCAAAAACGCCCTCTTTAATATGTCCGGGTTTGTTATGCGATTCATTGTAGGCAGCAAACAGGAGTGAACAATCCGGCCCACGCTGGGCAGGCTCAGGAGGGGAGCGTCCTGGCTCTGAAGAAGTATCTGGAAAGCTCCGACAGCAGCATGCCGGTCAGAATCAGAGAACAGCCGAGCAGGGAGCGCAGGGTGAGAATCTCGTTGAGCAGCAGCCAGCCGCCGAGGGCGGCGAAAACACCCTCCAGGCTGAGCAGGATGGCCGAATGGGCAGGGTGGGCGTGGCGCTGGGCGACCACCTGCAGGGTGTAGGCGATTCCGACTGAGAACAGCCCCCCGTACAGAATGGGGATGGTGGCGCGCAGGATGCCGGCAACGCTGATGGTTTCCATGCCGAAAGCGACCAGGACGCTGAGCCCTGAGCAGACGGCAAACTGGGCCGAAGCGAGCTTCAACGAGTTCATGCGGGGGGACAGCCAGCCGATGAGCAGCACATGCCCGGCCCAGAAAAAGGCGCTGAGCAGGACCAGGAAATCTCCGAAGGAGATGGAGAACTCGGCGTTGATGCTTAAAAAGTAGAGGCCGATAACGGCAAGGATGGCCCCGATCCAGGTACCGATCTCCGGGCGTTGCTTCCAGAACAGCCCCATGATCGGGACCATCACCACGTAGAGGCCGGTGATGAAGCCGGCGTTTCCAGCCGTGGTGTAAACCAGTCCGGCCTGCTGTAATGACGCCCCGGCAAAGAGGACGACTCCGGCCATGATCCCGCCAACCAGAACAGCTCTGCCGTTACCGCCTGGCAGATTCCCCGCTTCTTTGCGTCCGGTAAAAATAATGAGCGGCAGCAGCGAGATGCTGCCGATGGCGAAGCGGATGGCATTGTAGGTGAATGGCCCGACATGATCCATACCGACGCGCTGGGCAACGAAGGCAAATCCCCAGATAGCCGCCGTCAGCAGCAGAAGAAGATCAGCATGGAGCGTTTTTTTATCCATTCGAGAGTCTCTTTTTCTTTCCAAGGTCAGGATCGCCCGATTTTATAGCATGTCCGGTTGAAAAAGAGGTGAAGATTTTTGTTGTTTTCGGTCGCCCTGTTGCACTTTCCGGCCGTGCTCATGCTAGAGTGATGATGTTGCTGAAGGGAACGTCATTGCTTTCGGGAGGGTCGCATGGCTCGAGCACCGGTCATCTTCTGGTTTCGGCAGGATCTGCGGTTGGCGGATAATCCGGGCCTGTTTGCTGCCGCACGGGCAGGAAAAGTCATCCCCGTCTATATTCTCGATGACGTCAATGCCGGGCGCTGGCGCATGGGGGCTGCCAGTCGCTGGTGGCTGCACCATTCCCTGGCGTCCCTGAACGCCAGTCTGGGGGGGCGGTTGAAGCTGTTCAGAGGGGACGCTTCAAAAATCATTCCGCAGCTTGTTGCCGGGACGGGTGCTGGGGAAGTCTGCTGGAACCGCTGTTACGAACCTTGGCGTATCGCCCGTGATACCACCATCAAGGAGCACCTCGGTGAAAAGGGCTGCCGGGTTCGCAGTTTCAACGGGTCTCTGCTGTGGGAACCCTGGGAGGTGTTAAAACAGGACGGCACGCCCTACAAGGTGTTCACTCCCTATTTTCGCAGAGGCTGCCTGGGCCGTCCGGAGCCGCGCAAACTGGTCGGCCAGCCGCCCCTGGAACTTTTTGACGGGGATGTCGACTCTTTGCCTCTTGCCGAATTGAACTTGCTTCCGGAACACCCCTGGCATGAAAAGCTGGAAAAATATTGGACCATCGGCGAGGCGGGGGCGATGGACGCCCATGCCCGGTTTCTGGAGGTCGGTCTGAACGGTTACAAAGAGGGGCGGGATTACCCGGCGCGCGAGCAGGTGTCGCGGCTGTCCCCCCATCTGCACTTCGGGGAGATATCCCCCAACCAGGTCTGGCATGCGACTCTGGCGGCCGGCCTGGCGCAGGAATGCGAGAGCGACCTCGATCATTTCCTGAGCGAACTGGCGTGGCGGGAATTTTCCTACTATCTGCTCTACCATTTTCCCGGGTTACCGGCGGATTGCTTCAACCCCAAATTCAACGTCTTCCCCTGGGGGCGTGATCAGCAGGCTTTCGGGGCGTGGCAATGGGGGCAGACCGGCTATCCGATCATCGACGCAGGGATGCGCGAACTCTGGGAGACCGGGACCATGCACAACCGGGTGCGGATGATCGTGGCTTCGTTCCTGGTTAAAAATCAGCTGATTGACTGGCGGCTGGGGCAGGACTGGTTCTGGGAGTGCCTGGTTGATGCCGACCTGGCCAGCAACAGTTTCGGCTGGCAGTGGGTGGCCGGCTGCGGAGCTGACGCCGCACCCTATTTCCGGATCTTCAACCCCGTCACCCAGGGAGAGAAATTCGATCCCGGGGGGGACTATGTCCGGCGTTTTGTTCCAGAACTGCAGAGACTGCCCGATAACTATCTGCACAGCCCCTGGCAGGCTCCGGAACCGGTGTTGAAGGACGCCGGAGTGACCCTGGGAAAAACCTATCCGCAGCCGATTGTCGAATTGAAAGCATCGCGCGAAGCGGCCCTTGCCGCCTATCAGCACCTTAAAGGATAACTTATTCCCCAGCTCCGGGCCCTGGATGAGCTATTTCCACTTTTTCTTTTTATGGCCCTTCTTGGCCTGTCCCGGCGGATACTGCTTGCGATGTTCATCGTACCCGCTGTAGGGGCGGTCGCTCTCCATGGAAATGCTGACATGATCCCCGAGCCTGACACTGATGGCATGCGGGAGAGAGACGGACATCTGCCAGTTTCCCCTGCTGTCGAGGTAGAAATACAGGTCGCGTCCGGTATCAAAATAAACACTGGCGTCAGGATAGTAGCGATAATGGTGCTGGGCGCGCTTCCCGTAAGCCTTGGCATGCTGCGGGGGCGCTTTTTGAGGGGGCGGCGCCGGTGTCGGACTGGTCGCGACGGCGACCCTGCTGTTGCTTCCGGTGGCCGCCAGGAAACAGCCTGAAAGAGCGAACGGCAGCAGGCACAATAGGGCCAGGTCAAGCAGAACACGGGATTGACTTTTCATTTGCTCTCCTTTGGAAAGTCGCTGCCTGATGGCAGCCGCCCTATTATGTCCGGATTTTATGACGCCCGCAACCTTTTGATATCTTACCGTTTTGAGGGCGCTCAGTCGGCCGGCTCCAGGCGGTAGAGCCCGCCATCCCGTTCGTCGGTGATTAGGTACAGGTACCCGTCCGGCCCCTGCCGGACATCTCTGATGCGGCCGACCTCCCCGTTGAGAAAACGCTCTTCGTGAGTCACCCGTTCTCCCGAAAGCTCGAGCCTGACCAGCATCTGGTCTTTGAGCGCCCCGACCAGCAGGTTGCCTTTCCAGGCCGGAAATTTGTCGCCGCTGTAGAAAGTCATGCCCGACGGGGCAATCGAGGGAACCCAGTAATAGAGGGGGGACTCCATGCCGGGTTTGCTGGTCCCCTCACCGATTTTCGTGCCGATGCCGTAATTGACGCCGAAGGTAATTACCGGCCAGCCATAGTTTCTGCCGGGCCTGATGATGTTGATCTCGTCCCCCCCCTGGGGACCGTGTTCGTGGGTCCACAGTTCTCCGGTTTCCGGGTGCAGTGCCGCGCCCTGCATGTTGCGGTGGCCAAGATCGAATTTTTCCGGTTGCCAGCCGGCCTGGCCGACGAACGGGTTGTCCTGTGGGACCCGGCCGTCATCATGGAGCCTGATCACCGACCCGGCATGGTCATTCGGCTTCTGGGCGCGATCCTTTTCTCCCCGGTCGCCGAGGGTAATGTAGAGGTTGTCCTGCCGGTCGAAAACCAGGCGGGAGCCGAAGTGGCGGCCGGTTGAGGATTTCGGTGCCATGCGGAAGATGACCGTCAGGTTCTCCAGCCGGTTGTCCCTGAGTTCGGCATAGGCGACCTCGGTGCCGACGCCGCTGCTATCCCTCGCCGCATAGGAAAAATAAACCCGCCGGTTGGTTGCGAAGTCGGGGTGCAGAGCCACATCGAGGAGTCCTCCCTGCCCATGCCGGGCAACGGGCGGCAGACCCGGGATCGGTGCGGAGAGGCGATTGTTCTTGAAGATTCGCAGGCGTCCGGGACGCTCGCTGATCAGAATGCCGCCATCCGGAAGAAACACCATTCCCCAGGGATTTTCCAATCCGGTGGTCAAGGTGACCAGACGGATGCGGTAGTGTTCGGTGGAGAGTGCTGATGACGGCGCGCTGAAGGCCGTCAACAGCCCGACGCAAACCAGGGCGGCGGCAAGACTGAAAAAAGCAATGATCTGTTTCCGACTCATCTTGATGAACTCCTTTCTGCGCAATGCTCACCGGATCGCAATAGCGCAAGCAGTTCAGGGCATCATACCACGACAGCGAAGATGAGAGGCAAGGCTCAGGACAGGAGGTGGCCCAGATTGCCGATATCGATATCGGGATCGGGGGCGACCAGCTTGAGAACGGCCACCAGGCTGGCATGGCGGGGGTGGTGGGGAAGGTGGATCGCCCGTTGCAGGAACTCCTTCCTGCTGAAGGTTCCCCAGTTGACCAGCTGACTGAGGTAGACTCTGGCCTGTCTGGTCCGGGCCAGCTCGATAAAGCGGGGGATCTCCTCGAAATTGTTGTTTTGGACGACCATGCTCAGGGTCAATGGAAAGGGTTGATCCGCCAGATAATCGAGATTTCTCAGCAGGATTGAAAAGGATCCGCCGGGACGATTGTGCTGATAGGTTTCAGGCGTCGCGGCATCCACGGAAATTTCCGCCGCCCCGACCCGCCGATGCAGGTTGGGAAAGCGGTTCCAGAGAGCCCTGGTCCAGAGTTGGCCGTTACTGTGCAGGCGCAATGTCGCTCCGGTTGTCCCCTGGTTATCGAGATCCGTGAGAAGGTCAAGATACGCGACGCTGGAAAAGGGATCGCCGAAGCCGCTCATCGTCACTTCCGTCGCCGTCGGCAGAAGGTGTTCCCTGACGATATGGGTGATTTTGACGATCTCGGCCTGCTCCCCGCGGTCCAGGGTCAGATGCCGGGGACGGCAACTCGGGCAGGCGAGGCTGCAGCTGTGGTCAAAACAGAGATTGAGCCGGCGCGGGGAGAATGGAACCCGGCCGGTAGCGTTCCCCAGGGCGGATCTGAGGGCCGGATCTTCAACCGTCTGCCAGGACTGCACCGGGGATTGCCCGGCGACCAGGAACGGACAGCGTTTTCTGCTGCAGTTATGGAAACTGCCGTTGGCGGTGCTTTTACGCAGCTCGCGGGCGACCGGTCCGTTCCAGATGTCGGCAACCGACTGCTCCAGCAGGTTGCCGGCCGGCCGTTTCAGCCAGGTCGGACAGCACAGGAACACCAGGCCGCGACGATGAATTTCAAACCACTCCCAGGGGCGTGTACAGACGAACTGCTGATCTGTTATGCTCAAACGATATCCTCCGAAACAGGCATCATCATAGGTGAACAGCGAGAGAAAAGGGAGGTTTTTATTCCATGCATCCCAGAGCCAGTCAATTGATCAGGCAGCTAGATCTGCAACCTCATCCGGAAGGTGGTTTTTTCCGGGAAGTTGCGCGCTCCGCTCTGCCGGTTCATTCCGATCCGGTTGACGGCATCCGGCCCGCCTATACCGATATCTATTTTCTGCTGACCGCCGGGCAGGTCAGTCATTGGCACCGGGTCAGGCATGATGAAATCTGGCACTTCTACGAAGGGAGTCCGTTAAGGCTGCTGCAGCTTTCGGCCAATCTTGAACAATTGTCCGACCAGACCCTTGATCCGGCCCTGGGCCGCTATAAACTGGTAGTTCCGGGGGATTGCTGGCAGGCGGCCGAGTCGCTGGGCGATTATTCCCTGGTTGGCTGCACCGTGGCGCCGGGTTTCGATTTTGCCGATTTCTGCATGCTCAAGGATCTGCCGGAGGTGGCAGCCAAGGTGTATTGGAATTTTCCGGACCTGGGGAGATTCGTCACCAAAAAGAATTCAGGTCAAGATCCCCCGAAAAACCAGGGGATCTCGACAAGGTAGCAGGCGTTTTCAGTAGACGGCCCGGCCGCCGGAGACATCAAAAACGAACCCGGTTGTGAAACTGCAATCGGGACTGGCGATAAAGGCGGCCATGCGGGCGACATCCTCGATCTGGACCGCTCTGCCCATGGGAATTTTTGCGGTCATGTTCTTGATATGCTCTTCGGTCATCTGGCCAAACAGTTCGGTCTCGGTAAGTGCGGGAGCGATGGCGTTGACGAAGATGCCGCTGGTGGCCAGTTCCCGAGCGATACTCTTGGTAAAGGCGATGACTCCCCCCTTCGCCGCAGCGTAGGCGGAAATGCCCGGCACGCCTTCTTTCCCGGCCATTGACGCGATATTGACAATGCGGCCCGATTTGCGGGCCTTCATGTCTGGCAATACCGTCCGGGTGCAATAAAAGACCCCCGTCAGGTTGATGGCAAGGACCTTGTCCCAGGCGTCCAGGGGGTATTCCGTACTCTCGACAACCGGGCCGTTGATGCCCGCGTTATTGACCAGAATATCCACTTTGCCAAGCGCCTTCACCGTTTCGCGGTAGGCATTTTCAACACTGGCCAGATCCGCAATATCCGCTTTTTGAACCAGTGCCGGTTTGAAGCCGGCTTTCGCTTCATCAAAGGCGTCGCTGTTCAGATCCCACAGTGCGACTTTGCAGCCACGGGCATTCAGTTCCCGGGCAATGCCCAGACCGATTCCGCGAATCCCCCCTGTTACGATTGCCGTTTGTCCGGCGAGGTTTTGTTCCATCTTTGTGTTCTCCTTCATGGTGTCGAGAAGGTCCTCCAACCTGGATCAGAGTTCTTCCGAAATGGCTTAAGTCGAGTCAATGGTTTTGCTTTCGGTCGCAAAACTATATGACATTTCAAACTGAGGTACAAGTTAAAACTGAGGTACAAGTTTGTCTTGTGTTAAGACGCTCCATCCTGTATTCATAGACAGGCCTGGAATTGACCGGTATTGACTAACTTGAGAGGCGGGTGTGACCGAGCTGGTTTCGATGCACGACTCGACTCAGAGGGAAGAGAACATGGCAAGGATTCTTTCTGCGGAACAGATGAAAAATATCGCGAAAAAGCGCCCCAAAACCCTGGTGGTCGAGGTGGCCGAAAAAATCCGCGAGATGATTTTCAAGCGGGAATTCGCTCTCGGTGAAATGCTTTCCGAGGAGCAGATTGCCGCATCCATGAAGATCAGTCGGACCCCGGTACGCGAGGCCTTTTCGCTGCTGCAGCTGCAGGGGCTGATCACCATTCTGCCGCAGCGGGGAAGTTTCGTTTTCACCATGGGCGCCGATGACCTGGGCGAGCTGATCCAGTATCGTCTGATTCTGGAACAGCAGGCCCTCACCCTGGCCATAAATGTTGACCGGCCCAATGCGACGGCCAGGCTGAATGAGGTTCTGGAACAGTTGACCCAGGCGAAACGGCAGGAAGATCCTCTGACTTACGCCGAAGCGGATACCCTGTTTCATGAGGTGTTTTTCGAATATTGCGGAAATCACTACCTGAGGCAGGCCTACGAGATTGTCTCAGGCAAAATTGCGGCTCTGCGAACCCACCTGGCGGAGCCGCTGCAGATTCAGAACAATCCTTCCTATGAGGAGCATATGCAGATGACCAAAGCCTTCAGCAGGGGGGAGCTTACCCAGGCCCTGGAGATTCTCAGAAGGCACATCCTGGTGATGGAGGACAACTACAAACAGGCCCTGGCGACCCTTGAAGAAAGGCGCCAGCAGGGGTAGCTCGCAACGCCGGGGGAACGACTGCCGATATGGGGCGCTGATTTCAAACCTGGCAATTACGGTAAAACGATACGATCCGACTTCAGATTCCGGCGGTGCCCGTGGCCGGGAGAGTTAAATGGTATTGACAAAAATTCAGATTTTCATATAAATAGCGGGATGAAGGAGATTTGTCGCATGATGACAAAGTTAGCAACTTTCATTCTCGTACTGGTCGTAGTCGTCGTCACCTGACGGCTCGGCTCTATCTTCGATCATTCGAGGGAGCTCGGGTTCAACTGTCCTGTGCTCCCTTTTCTGTTTTTTAGAGAAGACCGCATGGCAGCCCGGCTCATGTGGTCTTTTTTTTAAGGAGGAAATGGATGAAAAACGGTGCACAGATCCTGCTGGAATGCCTCAAGATGGAAGGGGTTGATACGATCTTCGGCTATCCGGGAGCCAGGACCCTGCTTCTCCATGACGCCCTGATGGGGGATCCCGAGATCCGTCATATCCTGGTGCGTCATGAACAGGCGGCGGCCCATGCCGCCGACGGCTATGCGCGAACCACGGGTAAAGTCGGCGTCTGCCTGACGACGTCCGGTCCCGGGGCCACCAACCTGGTGACCGGCATCGCGACCGCCTACATGGATTCGGTGCCGATGGTTGCCTTCACCGGCCAGGTAACCACCAGGGATATCGGCAACGATGCGTTTCAGGAGGCGGATATCGCCGGCATCACCCGTCCGATCACCAAGCACAATTATATCGTTACCGACATCAGGGATCTGGCCCGGATCGTCCGCGAGGCGTTTTATATCGCCCGGACCCGGCGGCCGGGTCCGGTCGTCGTTGACCTGCCGAGTGATGTGATCGCCGCCCTGACCGGCGACAGGATCCCGACGGAGGTGACCAGAAGAGGGTACCAGGAGCGGCCCCAGCTGAACCTCAAGCAGTTGAAACGGGCGGCCGCGATGATCAACAAGGCCCAAAAACCCCTCATCTATGCCGGGGGCGGTATTGTCCAGTCGAACTCCTCGCCATTGCTGCGCACCGTTGCGGAAAAAGGGCAGATTCCGGTCACCCACACCCTGATGGGAATCGGCGTCATGGATCCCGCCTCGCCGCTGTCAGTCGGGATGCTCGGTATGTACGGAGCCTGGTATGCGAACATGGCGGTCAACCAGTGCGACTGCCTGATTGCCATCGGCGCCCGTTTTGATGACCGGGTGACGGGCAAGGTCGAGGCCTTCGCCCCCCATGCGAAAATCATTCACTTCGATATCGATCCGGCGAGTATCCGCAAGGTCGTCCAGGAGGGGCTGCCGATCGTCTGCGACGCCGCCGAGGCCTTGCTGCATCTGCAGGACCTGGTGGAACCGCGCGATCGTTCCGCCTGGCTTGCCGAAGTCGCCGGGTTCAAGGAAAAAGGGCCCTTGCCCCGGGATCAGCGTGATCATCTCATGCCTCACGAGGTGATGGAGGCGGTGCACGCCGTGGCCGGGGACAACCCGGTGGTGGCGTCAGATGTCGGCCTGTCCCAGATGTGGACGGCCAACTATTATCCCTTTGACCAGCCCCGCCAATACATCACCAGCGGCGGGCTCGGGACCATGGGCTACGCGCTCCCGGCAGCGGTGGGGGCGGCCGTCGGCAACATTGACCGGCCGGTCTTCGCCATCAACGGGGACGGGGCCTTTCAGATGAACTGTCAGGAACTGGCCACCTGTGCCCAGTATGGCATTCCGGTCAAGTGCATTATCCTCAATAATGGCAAGCTCGGCATGGTCCGCCAGTTTCAGACCCTCTTCCTCGGGTCGCGCTATGCGTCCACCGACCTCGAAGCCAGGGTCGATTTCTGCACCGTTGCAAACGGTTTCGGAGTGCCGTCCCGACGCGCCAGGACCCTCAATGAATTCAGAGTCGCCCTGGAATGGGCGGTCTCCAGCCCGGGACCGGCGGTCGTGGAGGTTGATATTCATCCGGATACCTATGCGTTTCCGATGGTTCCGCCCGGTAAGGAATCGACCGAGATGATCTTTCACGCCGAGGACTGAACGGAGAGGTTATGGGCAGTGAACTCTTGAATCACCACCTGATCTCGGAGCGCTATTTTTTTCCGTTGCGCGGAACGTTCCCGGATCCTTTCTGGATCGATTGCGGTGACGCGCGCCTCGCCTGCAGTTATCACGAAGTCGCTCCCCAGGCCCGCACGCTGATCCATTTTCATGGCAATGGCGAGATTGTCGACGACTGGCTGGCTATTCTCCCGGACTTCTGCAGGACCGTCGGCTGCAACCTGCTGCTGGCAGAGTACCGCGGTTACGGCCAGTCTAGCGGTCGCCCGGAATTGGGCAAGATCCTCGCTGATGTCCCCATCGTGATCGAAGCGCTGCGTCAGCCTCCCTCGCAGTTGATCGTCTTCGGCCGCAGTGTCGGTTCGATCTGTGCGCTGGAAGCGGTCGCCAGGTACCCGGAGATCGCCGGGCTGATTATCGAAAGCGGCATCGCCGATGTCCTCGAACGCTTACTGATCAGGGTCTCGCCCGCGGAGCTCGGGGTGACCATGAGCGAGCTGCGGAACGCGGTCGCCGAGAATCTGGACCATCAGGTCAAGATGGCGGCTTACCCGGGACCGGTTCTGGTTCTGCATACCCGCCATGACAGCCTGGTTGATGTCAGCCACGCAGAGAGGCTGTACGACTGGGCGGGCGGTGGGAAGGATATCCGCATTTTTGCCCGTGGCAATCACAACGATATCATGATGGAAAATGCCCGTGAATATTTCCGAAGCGTCACTGATTTCATCGGCGGGCTCGGCTGACGTGATGACGGCCGGAACCGGACCGGCGAAATTTCTTCACATTTGGAGATTATTTATTGCATCGGGACAAAAATGTGAAAATAATATTTGCCATCCGGGGAATATTCTGGATATGATTCAAGGCGTTTTTTTGATGTTTAAGAAAAGGTTACCTTTGGATAATTACCACTTGTTCGTCAATTTGAACCGGTCACTCGAATTGACCAGTCCCTGCCATAGGTTTCTGTTGATCAAACCTGTTATCCTGTGCTCGAATTAACCTCGTATATGAAGTTAATAGGCGATTCATGCAATGATGCTTGTCAGGATTCACGGATCAGTGAGGACGCCTCTCATTTATCCTGATGTCCGATCAACGGAAATGTTGAGCAGGCCCGCGGCATGCTGGTATTCGCCAGGGAAACCTGAAGTTGTTGCAGGTTTGAAGTATGTGAGTCGGTCACATACTTTATCTCATTATCAGGAAAGTGCCGTTTCAGGAAATCGAAGATGGCACGCAGGCTTTTTGGTTCATTGAGTCTATTAATTTCATAACAAGAGGAGAGTAGTACATGGATATTTTGGCATTAAACTGCGGAAGTTCATCCGTTAAGTACCAGCTGTACAACTGGGATGAAAAGAAAGTCATCGCCCAGGGGATGGTCGAGCGCGTCACCATCGGCGAGTCCTACATCGTCCACGAAGTTCCCGGCCGCGACAAGTACCGTGAAGAGTACGAGTGCCCCGATCATACTGTCGCTGTTCAGCTGATCATCAAGACTCTGACCGGTGCCGAGCAGGGCGTCGTCAAGGATATGTCCCAGATTTCCGCTGTCGGTCACCGCCTGGTTCACGGCGGTGAAAAATTCACCCGCAGTGTCAAGATCGATGACGAAGTGCTCGAGACCATCAAGGAATTTTCCCACCTGGCTCCGCTGCACAATCCGGCCAACATCGCCGGGGTCGAGGCAGCCAAGTCGGTTCTTCCGAATGTCCCCCACGTGGCCATTTTCGATACCGCCTTCCATCAGACCATGCCGGAAAAAGCCTACACCTATCCGGTGCCCTACGAATGGTATGAAAAGCATGGCGTGCGCCGCTACGGCTTCCACGGCACCAGTCACCTTTACGTTTCCAAGCGTGCCGCCGTGCTGCTGGGCAAGGAGCCCAAAGACTGCAACCTGGTGACCATGCACATTGGTAACGGTGCGTCCCACGCCGCCATCCAGAATGGTGTCTGCGTTGATACCTCCATGGGCCTCACCCCCCTTGAAGGCGCCGTTATGGGAACCCGCTGCGGCGATATCGATCCGGCCATTCCTGCTTTTATCCAGCAGGTTGAAGGCCTCAGCGCCAAAGAGATCGACGGCGTTCTCAACAAGAAGTCGGGTATCCTGGGGATCACCGGCAAGTATGCGGACCGCCGCGATGTCGAAGACGGCGCCAAAAATGGTGATGCCCGTTGTCAGCTGGCCCTGGATGTCGAATGTTATCGCCTGAAAAAATACATCGGGGCATACTTTGCAGCCGTTGGTCGCCTGGATGCGGTCGTCTTCACCGCCGGTGTCGGTGAAATGGGCTGCTCGATTCGCGAAAAAGCCCTCGAAGGTCTGGAGCATCTGGGAATTATTCTGGACAAGGACGTCAACGCCAAAACCAGAACCCGTAAAGCTGAAACCATGATCAGCACCCCTGATTCCCCGATCAAGGTTTTCGTTATCCCGACCAACGAAGAGCTGGTGTTCATCGAGGATGTCGTGGCTATCCTTGAAGGGACCTACACCGATCATATGAACTTCAAATACACCTTTGCAGACAAGAGCTTCACTCTGGGTGATTAATGAAACGACAATCTGCCGGTGGCCGGGATCTCCGGTCACCGGCAGGTCAAGTCGGCGCCAAAAGTGGACGATGTCGCAGAGTCCATGACCTTTTCTACTGCGACCTTTTTGAACCGGACCTGCCTGTCGGCAAGGGATTGGTTGTTTGTCATATCGAGAGGAGAGCGGTTTTTCCGCTTTCATGTTTGAGACCCGTAGTTGCGAAGTCCATTCTCCGCCCGGGCCTGCCTGCGCTTATCCTGTTGCATATTTACTTGTATCGATTTTCATAGGGTTTAAAGTTTTCAGTTTCGTGACCACAGTCACCGGAACAAGGATGTCCATTCATTAACTGTAAACTGCCGGACTGGCACGCAAGAGGAAGGTACTATGTATCGGGTTTTAGAGAACGAAGTATTGGCTCCGCAGGTTCACCGCATGATCATCGAAGCGCCCCGGATTGCCGCGGCACGCAAACCGGGCCAGTTTGTCATCATCCGCTGCGATGAGGGTGACGAACGCATCCCGCTCACCATCGCCGATGAGAACAAGGATGCCGGAACCATTACCATCATTGTTCAGGCCATTGGTGACGCCACCAAGAAGATCGTCAGCCGGCAAAAAGGGGAGTTCATCCGTGACGTGGCCGGCCCATTGGGCAAAGCGACCGAAATCGAAAACTTCGGCAAGGTGGTCTGCGTCGGTGGCGGCGTCGGCACGGCCGTTCTCTTCCCCCTGGCCAAGGCCCTGGCTGCGGCCGGTAACGAAGTGACCACCATTATCGGCGGCCGCACCGCGTCACTGGTCATTCTGCGGGACGAACTCGGCGCCTTCAGTAAAGAGCTGCTGGTGACCACCGAAGACGGTTCTCTGGGCACCAAGGGCTTTGTGACCGCTCCCCTGGAAGAGATTCTCAAAGACGAGGCCCGCAAGCCGGATGCTGTTTTTGCCATCGGCCCGGTGCCGATGATGAATGCCATCTGCGAGCAGACCAGGCCTTACGGCGTTCACACCATCGTCAGTCTCAACCCGATCATGGTCGACGGTACCGGAATGTGCGGCGGCTGCCGTGTGACCGTTAACAACGAAGTCAAGTTCGCCTGTGTCGACGGTCCCGAATTCGACGGTCACCAGGTCGATTTCAAGGAGCTCTCCGCCCGCCAGCAGCACTATGTCAACGATCAGCACGACCGCTACAGCTGCCGCATGAACGGGGCCGGCAAAGAAAACCAGCTGACCCCCAAAGAGCGCATGGCCATCCCTCGGACCAGCATGCCCGAACAGGATCCCGAAGTCCGGTCCAAAAACTTCAGCGAAGTCAACCTCGGGCTGTCCGAAGAAGCCGCCATCCAGGAAGCCAAGCGCTGCCTGCTCTGCAAGACCCGCCCCTGCGTCGCCGGGTGCCCGGTGGCCGTTCGTATCCCCGACTTTCTGGCCCGGGTTGCCGAAGGTCGTTTTGACGAAGCTGCCGAGATTCTGCGCGAGGACAACGCCCTGCCGGCGACCACCGGTCGTGTCTGCCCCCAGGAGACCCAGTGCGAAGGGGTCTGCGTGCGTGGCAAGAACGGCGAACCCGTTGCCATCGGCTGGCTCGAGCGCTTCGTCGCCGACTGGGCCGCCGAAAACCTCGAAATGAAGGTTCCCGATATCACCCCGACCGGCAAGAAGGTCGCCGTTATCGGCTGCGGCCCCGGCGGCCTGACCGCGGCAGGAGAGCTGGCCCGCAAAGGGCACGACGTCACCGTCTTTGAAGCCCTGCATACCAGCGGCGGGG
Organism: Geopsychrobacteraceae bacterium; assembly: GCA_963677135.2. Classification (GTDB taxonomy): domain Bacteria; phylum Desulfobacterota; class Desulfuromonadia; order Desulfuromonadales; family Geopsychrobacteraceae; genus Seleniibacterium. Next base: position 314,094 of record CAXXLS010000012.1, read on the forward strand.
TCCTGCGCTATGGAATCCCCGAATTCCGGCTGCCCAAGGCCATCGTCGACCAGGAAGTCGCCAATCTGAGCGCCATCGGCGTCAAGTTCGAATACAACGTCATCGTCGGCCAGACCATCACCATTCCGCAGATCATGGAGGAGTTCGATTCCTGCTTCATCGCCAACGGAGCCGGTCTGCCCATCTTCCTGAATCTGCCGGGAGAAAACCTCAAAGGGGTGTATTCCTCCAACGAGTATCTGACCCGGGTCAACCTGATGGACGCCTACAAGCGGACCAGCACCACCAAGGTGGCCAGGGGGCCGGTCACCGTCGTCTTCGGAGGGGGTAACACCGCCATGGACGCCGCCCGGACCGCCAAACGGATGGGCGAGGGACGGGTCATCCTGGCCTACCGCCGCACCAAGGAAGAGATGCCGGCCCGGGTCGAGGAGATCGCCCATGCGGAAGAAGAGGGGATCGAGTTCATGTTCCTGGTCTCCCCGCTGGCCATCGGCGGAACCGAGGACGGCTGGGTCAAGAGCGTGAAAATGCAGCAGATGGAACTGGGCGAGCCGGACGAATCTGGCCGTCGCCGTCCGGTGCCGGTGGAAGGGGGCGAGATCGAGATCGAAGCGGATATCGTCATCATGTCCATCGGGACCATGGCCAATCCGCTGCTGACCAGCACCTGCCCGGATCTCAAGCTGAACAAATGGGGGAATATCGAGGCGGATGAGAACCAGATGACCTCGATTCCGGGGGTGTTCGCCGGTGGAGACATCGTGCGTGGCGGTGCGACCGTCATCCTGGCCATGGGGGACGGCAAGAAGGCCGCCCAGAACATGCATGAGTACCTGATGAACAATTAAGATCCTGCTTCTGCAGACAGACGGTACAGAAAGGCCACGGGAAAACCTCGTGGCCTTTCTTTTTACTTGAAGCATGGGTCCTCGCTGACTCAACCCCTAACACGAACCTGACGAAGGTCTCATTCCGGCGCAACATTCCCTTTGTTTTATTGACGAATTTAAAACTTAGCCGAATGGAGGTTGTTGGTATGAAGACAAAGATATGGTTTGTGATCCTGCTGGTTTTGGGCGGGTCCCTGTTGATTCTGGGTGGCTGCGGTGACGATGGTGAGCATGGCGAAGATGGCGAGGATGGTCTCGACACCGCCAGCCAGGTGGTCTCGCTCCGGTATCTCGCCAGTACGGAATCTCAGGGATTCGATGTCAGTGCGGCCGAGATTGTCGCCTTCGATGCTGCAAACCAGAGGATGTTCGTGGTCAACGCGGACAACGGCAAGCTTGATGTTTTTGCCGCCGGTGATCTGACCAACCCCACCCTTGAGCAGACCCTTGATATTCAGCAGCTGTTGGTGGCCAACGGCGATGCTCCCAGCATCGCTGCCATCGGTGCGGTCAACAGCGTCAGTATTCATGGCAATCTGGTGGCCGTAGCGGTTGAAGCGGATCCCAAGACCGATAGCGGCTGGATTGTCGTGGTCGCTGCCGATACCCTGACCTATGTCAATGCGGTGGAGGCTGGCGCCCTGCCGGATATGGTGACCTTTACCCCTGACGGCAGCAAGATGATCGTCGCCAATGAAGGGGAGCCGGATGAAGGGTACCAGAATGATCCCGAAGGGTCGGTCAGTGTCATCAGCGTGGCAGACTACGCCGTGACCCACATCGGGTTTACCGAGTTCAATGCCGGGGGGACGCGTTACGATGAACTCACCGACAAGATGATCGTCGACGGCTATGATGCGACGGTCGCCGAGAGTTTCGAACCGGAATATGTGGCCGTCAGTGCCGACAGCACTACCGCTTACGTGGTCCTGCAGGAGAATAATGCCATTGCCGTCATTGATCTGACCGACAATACCATCGACCGGATTTTCGGTCTGGGCTTCAAAAATCACGCGATTCCGGGGAATGAAATGGACGCCAGTCAGAAGGACGGGGTCAATATTCAGAGCCTGCCGCTCATGGGGATTTACATGCCCGATGCCCTGACCAGTTATACGGCCAATGGCAAAACCTACCTGATCACCGCCAACGAGGGAGACTCGCGCGAAGACTGGCTTGATGGGATTGACCAGGCGTCCTGTGAAGGGGCCGGTTACTTCTATGCAGCCGACGACGGGCTCTGCGTCGACGAATTTTCTGCCAAGGATTACTATGATGATGACAATGTGACCCTGGTCGACAGCGAGGGAAAACCGTATTTTGAAGGCAATGGCGGTTTTGGCGGGGACAATGAACTGCGTCGTCTGAAGTTCTCCTATTTCACCACCGTTGCGATGAACGGTGGCACCGCATTCGAGAAGCTCTACGCCTACGGAGCCCGTTCCTTCTCGATCTGGGATGCCGAAACCGGTTTGCAGGTTTTTGATTCGGGCAGTGATTTTGAAGTCATCACGGCCCTGATCTATGGTGAGGATTTCAACAACGACAATGCCGAGAATACCGGGGACGATCGCAGTGACAACAAGGGGCCTGAACCGGAGGGAGTCACTGTCGGTGTCATCAACGGCCATACTTATGCCTTTATCGGACTGGAGCGAATGGGCGGGGTGTTCGTGTACGATGTCTCCAACCCCTATGCTCCCGAATATGTCATGTACACCAACAACCGTGATGTCAGCGTCGACAATGACAATATCGAAAGCGCGGGCGACCTGGGACCCGAAGGAATCACCTTCGTCTCCGCTGCGGACAGCCCCAGCGGTGAACCTCTGGTTCTGGTTGCCAACGAGGTCAGCGGCACGGTGTCCGTTTACCAGGTTGATGTGACCCTGTTGCAGGACTAGTCTGTCCGGCGGTTTCACCTCGCCATCCACGTCATAGGACGGGTCCTCTGCGGCCCGTCTTTTTTTTATTCCTGCCGCGCGGCATGCTGCAGGTTTCCATTTCGGCCTAATTCAGTTAGGATGTTTCTCTTTTAAAAACAGAAAGGTTGTACTGGTATGCTCGATTTAAGTTCCATTGATGTCAAAAACAACGCTGAGGAAAGTCTGCAGAGTCTCCTTGAGACCATTGGCGCTCCCGAGGTTCTGGGCCGGCAGAAGCGCATTCTGATCAAGCCGAACCTGATCAATACATCGCCGCCGCCCGTGACCGTTCCGGTTGAGCTGGTTGCTGCGCTGATTACCCTGATCCGTTCCTGGTCGGATGCCGAAATTGTCGTTGCGGAAGGCTCCGGAGCGCCGTCCGTGGAAACCTCTGACGCTTACGAGAAGCTGGGTTATGGCGCCATGGCCGCCGAGCTTGGTGTTTCTCTGATCGACCTGAACACGGCGCCGCTGAAAACCCTGCGCAAGGCCGAATGTGAAATTTTTCCGGAGATGCACCTGCCGGAGATTCTGTTTGACAGCTTTGTCATCTCCCTGGCCATGCTGAAAGCCCATTCCATCTCGGATGTCACCCTGGCCATGAAAAACATGATCGGCTGTGCTCCGCCTTCCCATTACCAGGTCGGCGGGCACTGGAAGAAATCCGCCTTTCACCGCTATATGCACGAGTCGATCTTCGAATTGAACCAGTATCGGGCACCGGACATGTGCCTGATTGATGCCCGTGTCGGACTGGCCGATTATCACCTCGGCGGTGCGACCTGCAATCCCCCGGTGGGGAAATTCATTGCCGGATTCGATCCCGTCGCCGTCGATGCCATGGGGGCCGAGCTGTTGGGATTCAGCTGGCAGGATATCGGGCATATTGCCATGGCGGACGGAGTGCTGGGGAACGCGGCTTTCTGACAGCTCAAGGGGATATTGCACCGACCGGGGCTTTGGAGTATAATGTTGGAGGTTATTAATTTTGGACCGCTGACTGCTGGCTGGTGACATTTTGCTTTTCCCAGTCAGTATTGTCTTTATGGGGCTGAGTTTGTTCTTCCCGATCCGCAATAAATTTTTTATTTCCTTTGCGCTGCTGGCCCTGGTCGCAGTCGTCACCAGTTTTGCGATTATCTATTCCCTGGCCAAGGATAACCTTCAGAACAGGATCAGCCTGGAACTGCAGACCAGCACCGGGTTGATAACCAACCTGGTGGACTCCCTGGCCAGAGCGTCCATTGAAAACCACCTGCACGGTATCACCGAAACCCAGCTGAACATGGTTGCGGGGTTTTATGATCAGTATCAGGCTGGATTCTACAGTGAACTCGAGGCCAAGCAGTTGGCCTCGAGTTTTTTGCTTAAACAGAAGATAGGAAGTACCGGCTATATCTACTGTCTTAACAGTGCCGGAACAGTCACTGTTCACCACGATGCCGAACTGCTTGGCCGGGATGTGTCAGACTTTGATTTCGTCCAGGATCAGCTCCGCCTGAAAACGGGCTACCTTGAATACCGCTGGCGCAACAGCGGTGACTCCGATGCCCGGGAAAAGGTCCTGTACATGGGCTATTTCCCAGCCTGGGACTGGATTATCTCGGTTTCCGCCTACAAGAGCGAGTTCTACTACCTGGTCGATTTTGAACAGATCCGTAAGGCCCTTGACAAAGTCCGGTTCGGGAAAAGCGGGTATCCGTTCATTTTCAACGGCCAGGGCGATTTGCTCTATCATCCCCTGAGTCATGGAAATTTCTATACCGCAGGTTTTGAACAGGAATTTATTGAGGTCATTGAAGAAATATTTCAGGAAAAGAAAGGCTCTCTCAACTATTCATGGAAGAATCCGGGAGAATCCCAACCGCGGGACAAAATCGCCATTTTCAGTTATCTCAATGAATTTGACTGGTACGTCGGAACCTCCGCCTATCTGGATGAGCTCTATCAGCCCCTGAAACGTATCAAAAAGTCCTTTCTTGTCATTCTCATTGTCTGCGTCATCATCAACAGTCTGGCCGGTTACTGGCTCAGCAGGGTCATTACCAGGCCCCTGAACGCGCTGGTGAGTCATTTTAAACATCGCGACGTCGCCAAGGTCGCGCTGATCAGGGACGATTTGCCCGGTGATGAGATCGGTATGCTGGGCAATTATCTCAACCAGTTTATCGTCCGGCTCAATGATTATCACAGTCAGCTGGCCAGCCAGATCAAAGAACGGGAACAGAGCGAGAAGGCCCTCCGGGACAGTGAGCAGACCTTCGATTCCCTGTTCAATAATTCGTTTCAGTTCATCGCTCTGCTTGACGGCGACGGCAGGGTCATGAAGGTCAATCAGACGGCCCTGAAATTTCGTAACCTGCAGCTGGCGGATGTGGCCGGAATGGTTTTCTGGGAGACGCCATGGTGGAACCATTCGGAAACGCTGGTGACGCAACTGAAGGAGGCCATGACCAAGGTCCGGCAGGGGCAGGTTGCCCGTTTCGAAGCCTACAGCAATGCTGTCCGCGAGGTTTATCTTGATATTTCCCTGAAACCGATAACCGATAACCTGGGCGATATTCTTTTTATTATTGCCGAAGCCCGCGATGTGACCGATATCCGCCGTGCTGAATACGAACTGCAACAGGCGCAGAAAATGGAGTCGGTCGGTACACTGGCGGGTGGCATCGCGCACGATTTCAACAATGCCCTCGCCGGGATCCTGGGTGTCATCTCCCTTCTGCAGATCAGGCGTGAAAATGGCACCTCGATCCCTGAAGATGACATTTTTCAGCACCTGGAGATGATTTCCAGTTCGGCTCTGCGGGCAAAGGATATCGTAAATCAGCTGCTGACCCTGTCCAGGAAATACGATTTTGAAATCGTACCGGTCAACCTGGCACCGGTTCTTGAACAGGTCACTCAGATTGCCACCAATTCTTTTGATAAATCCATCCGGATCAGCTCTGATATCGATTCCGATATTTTGGTCGTTGCCGATGCCAACAGCCTGGAGCAGGTTTTTCTCAATCTCTTTATCAACGCAGCTCATGCGATGACGATCATGCGCGATAAGGATTGCCCCTGGGGCGGGACCCTCGCACTGAGCGCCAGGCAGCTGTGCATGCTGAATCACCCGTTCCATATTTTAGATGCCTATTGGTGTATTTCCGTCAGGGACACTGGTGTCGGGATAGCAAAGGCCGATCTGGAAAAGATTTTCGAACCCTTCTTCACGACCAAGGGGAAGGGAGTTGGCTCGGGGATGGGGATGGCGATGGTTTATCACATCGTCAAGCAGCACAATGGGTTCATCGAGGTCGATTCGGAACCAGGGGAGGGGACGGTGGTCAGGGTCTACCTGCCGGTTTCCCATCAGCAGGAAGCGGCCCCGGCGGAGTCCGGCGCAGAAAAGATTGTCAGGGGGCGGGGGACGATTCTGGTGGTGGACGATGAAGAACTGGTTCGCCTGAGTACCGAAGCCTTATTGCTTGAGTGCGGCTACCATGTGGTGCTGGCTGAAAACGGGGCGGAGGCGATCGCTGTTTACCGGGACAATCCGTGCGGAATTGATCTGGTTCTTCTTGACCTGGTGATGCCGGTATTGGCGGGTAAGGAGACTTATGAACAGCTCAAGATTATCAATCCCGAGGTTAAAGTCCTGCTGTCTTCAGGGTTCAAGCAGGATAGCAGGGTTGCCGATATCCTGGGAAAAGGCGCCCTGGGATTTATTCAGAAGCCCTATTCTCTGGTCAGCCTGTCCCGGGAAATCAGCAGAATACTGCTTACCTAGGGCAATCGTCTCTTCGCCGTTTCAGTCGGACCGCTGATTCCCGGCGTGCGGCTGGCGGGCGAGCAGTTTGTCGAGCTGTCCGGCAAAAGTCTGCCGGTCTTTTTTGCTGAACGACGCCGGTCCGCCGGTCTCTATCCCCACCGCTCGCAAGGTGTCCATGAAGTCTCTCATGTTGAGGCGTTCCCGGATGGTTTCTTCACTGTAGAGTTCTCCACGGGGGTTGAGGGCCAGCCCTTGTTTGGTAATGACCTCGGCTGCCAGAGGAATATCGGCGGTAATGACCAGGACGCCGGGCTGCAGGTTTCTTACGATTTCGTTATCAGCGACATCAAAACCGGCCGGAACCAGAATAAAATTGACATTGGGTAACCGGGGAATGGTCATACTGTGATTGGCGACCAGGGTCAATGTCAGCCCGGTTCGCTGTGCTGCGCGGAAGAGGATCTCTTTGATGATGGCCGGACAGGCATCCGCGTCGACCCAGATTTTCATGCTGATTCCGATTCCTTTTCGTGGTTCCACCGGACAGGCGCCGGTCAGATGTTCTCCGGATAAGTGAAGGAGAGGTCGAACAGGTTGAGGAAGGTGTCCAGTAACCGGTAGGTGATGCCCCACAGCGGTTTCGGGCTCCACTCGTCCAGGCGGATGACCGGGTGTTGCCGGTCTGTGCCTCGGTGAAAAAAGTGCATCAGTGTGTTGCGTTTCGGATCGAGCAGGGTCGACAGGGGAACCCAGAAATAATCCACAACTTCACCATTGAGCCGGAATTGAACGTCCCGGTCGATGTTATAGACGAAGCAGGAGATCCGCACGGACAGGATCGCTCCGGCCATGTCATCGCTTTGGCCCAGGTAGTTTTCCGGCTTCAGGGTCAGGCCGATCTCTTCCCAGGTTTCCCGTTCAGCCGCCGCACGCGGGGAGGGATCCTCTGCTTCGATTCGCCCTCCCGGAAATCCGAGGTCTCCTGACCAGGGATCTTTTTCGTGCTCGGCCCGCTGAATTAGCAGCACTTCCGGTTCGTCTCCGCCGTCCCGCAAAATCAGGGCAACGGCAGCCTGCCTTTTGGCGTCGATATTGACGATTCTGGGCTTGTGCTTTTTCAGACGGGTTTTGATCTCCTCAATCTCAAGCATTGTCTTAACCGTCTTTGAAATATCAGGCCCTGGAGACAAAGCGACACTCGCGGGTATCGACTTTGATTTTTTCTCCGGCTTCCAGGTAACCGGGAACCTGGACCGCAATGCCGGTCTCGAGGATGGCTTCCTTGGTCTGGGCCGTTGCCGTCGCATTTTTGATGGCCGGTGCCGTTTCGGTGACCGTCAGTTCAACAACCTGAGGGGCTTCCAGGGTTACGACCTGGTCGTTGAACACCCCGAGGGAGACTTCGCCACCTTCAAGCAGGTAGCCCTTGACCTCATCATAAAGTTCACCGCCGATCTCGTACTGCTCGTAGGTTTCCTGATCCATGAAGACGCCGTTTTCCCCGTCACTGTAGAGAAACTGCCCCTTGCGGCGGGAAAAGTCCGCTTCATCAAGCCGGTCGCCCGATTTGAATGAACTGTTCAGGACCTGGCCGGTCAGGAGATTGCGATACTTGGTTTTGACCAGGGTGTTGCCGCCCCGGGCGGTGGGGGACTGGAAGCTGACATCGAGAACCAGGCAGGGAGCCGAATCCTGCTGAAAAATAACACCACGACGGAGATCACTGGCATTGATCATGAACCATTCCTTTTCTTGGATAACGAGAAAGACGTGTCGGTTTTCTACAAAATTCTACCGGCGCCGTCAAGCGGGCGAAGAGCCCAGGTTCCGCCATAGGCGCCTGGCCGCGGCGCTCAGGCACCCCGGCGAAAGAGATCATTTATCTCCACGGCAGGGATATTTGCAAGGAAAAAAACGATCCGGCCGCGCAACCTGTTTTTTCCTACCAGTAGCTGTCCAGTTTTTTCTTGGTCAGGGGGCGGGGATTATGAAGATATTCGGGAAGGTCGGCTTTTGCCTGGCATTTTCCGCAGACGACCGTGGGACGACCGGAACGGCGGTCGATTTCTTCCATCAGGCCTCTTGCTTTAAGTTCGCACATTTTCAGCTGCTTGATATCCTCGGTCATCCCGACAGCCTCCTCTGAAATAAGTAAGATCACCAGAAACCATCTTATCCTGGAGAGGGAAGCCAGGGCAACTCCCCGGAAAAGGGCATGATATCCTGATTGATTGTGACAAAATACCATTAAAAAGGTGTCTTTTTTGTTAAATATTGTTAAGATCTTTCAATGTTCTGAATGATTGCCGTTTTTCCACTGCCTTGTTTTCCGTAAACTGTGTCGGTACCGGTAACTCATGATCAAAAAGACAAGCATCAGCTCCCTGCTGCATCACTATTATCTCAAAAGCGTCATTCTTCCGGCCTTCATTCTGCAGGTTGCTCTTCTGCTGGTGTATTTCGGTTTCAACTTTTACATTTCCGAACAAAATCAGGACCTGAGAATCAGCGAGACCACCAAAAGTATTCAGGACATTGCCTCCCGGGAAGCAAAGATCATCAATGGGCAGCTGCGTTCCATCAGTTTGAGGGCAGCCCTTATGCAACGGGATCATACGCTTTTTTTCAGCGATGACAGCTTTTGCTTTCTGCCGAATGGCGAGCCTGAATTCGGGGTGCATGACAATCAGGCCTTTTTCAAAATGATCAATAATGGTGGGGCGTCTCTCTATTACTCGAGCACCACAGAGATCAATGAAGAAGAACTGCGGAAAGCCCGTTGCAGTGAAATGCTCGATCCCCTGATGCGAGACATCGTCCTTGAAAGTCCGGTTATCGTCCAGGCGTATCTGAATACCTGGGATGATATGAACCGTCTCTATCCTTTTATGTCCGATGCGCCCGGACAGTATGGTTCGGCGATCAACATGGAAGATTATAATTTCTATTATCTTGCCGATGCGGAACATAATCCGGACCGGCGCCCCGTGTGGACGGGTGCCTATCTCGATCCGGCCGGGCGGGGTTGGATGGTCTCTGTTGTTGCACCGATTTACCGGGGAAATTTTCTCGAAGGGGTCAGTGGCCTGGATGTCACCATCACCAGTTTCGTCAATCACATCCTGAACCTGGATATTCCCTGGGATGCAGGGGTCATGATGGTGGATGAGTCCGGCACCATCCTGGCCATGCAGCATGTGGTCGAAGCCATCCTGGGGGTCACCGAACTGAAGGATCATGACTATTCCCGGTATATTACCTCGACAGTTGAAAAACCGAGCGAGTTCAACCTGCTGGCGTTGCTTGACCCGGTTGCTGATAAAAAGTTTTTCGACCTTTTCAATCGTCAAGAGCGGATCGGGAATGTGGCAATCAATGGCGTCGAGTACCTGGTCAGCCAGGAATTCATTCCTGAGACCGGCTGGCGGTTACTCACCCTGATTGAACATGAACAGGTCCTGCGGCCGGTCCTGGCCGTCACCAGGGTCAGCCAAGTCCTGGGCTATACCGCCTCTGCCGGGGTGCTCTGCTTTTTCGCGCTGTTTTTCATGTACCTGATTCACCGGACCGGAAAGCTCACAGCTCTGATCGGAAAGCCGCTTGCCGAGTTGAGCGCTCAGACCCGAGGCTCCGGTCGGGAGCTTGTCGTTCCGACTACTGACCCGGTCGGCATAGTGGAAATAGACACCCTCAATCAGAATTTCTGCGACATGGTTAAAGTTCTCAAGGGACGGACCGAGGATCTCATTGACGCTAAGATCAGTGCCGAGTCGGCCAACCGCCTCAAAAGTCAGTTCCTGGCCAACATGAGCCATGAAATCCGGACGCCGATGAATGCTGTGATCGGCATGACTCATCTGGCTTTACAGACAAATTCTTTTGAGTCGCAGAAAAAATATCTCAAGGATATTGAAGCCTCAGGAGAGCATCTGCTGGGAGTCCTCAACAGTATTCTCGATTTCTCAAAAATAGAGGCGGGAAAAATCGATCTCGAAAGCGTGGACTTTCGTCTTGATGAAGTGGTTCAGCGCTTTGCTTCGACCCTGGCCAAGCTGATCGCGGACAAGCCTCTGTCTTTTGAATGCGAAATTGATCCCGTTATCCCTGACCATCTCGTGGGAGATCCGCTCCGTATCGGGCAGGTGCTCTTGAATTTCAGTTCGAACGCTGTCAAGTTTACCTCTGGCGGCACGGTCCGCCTGAAAGTGGAGCAGCTGTCGCGCAGCGAGGGGCGTGTGACCTTGAAGTTTACCGTCAGCGATACCGGCATCGGGATGACGGCCGAACAACTGGAGCGAATTTTCGAAAGTTTCCAGCAGGCCGATATGTCCATTACCAGGCAGTATGGCGGGACCGGCCTGGGTCTGGCCATCTGCCGTCGCCTGATCGAACTGATGGGTGGCGATATCGGTATTGAAAGTCGTTATAATGAAGGAACGGATGCCTGGTTCAGTGTCTGCTTTACGATTGGAGAATCCAACGCTCCACTTGCGCCTTTGGGGAAAGAAGAGAGACGCGTCATGCTGAGAGAACAACTCAAAAAATTTGGTCATAAACGGATACTGGTGGTTGAAGACAACAAAATGAACCAGCTGGTCGCCAGGGCGATGCTCAAAGAAGCGGGGTTTGCAGCAGACACGGCAGATAATGGCGAGGTTGCGATCCAGATGGCCCGGGCCAATCATTATGATCTGATCCTCATGGATATGCAGATGCCGGTCATGGATGGGGTTGCCGCGACCAGGGTTCTCAGGTCTGATCCGGCTTTCAATAAAATCCCGATCATTGCGATGACCGCCAATGTCCTGCAGTCCGACCGCGATTTGTGCCTTGCGGCCGGCATGAACGATTTCGTCGGCAAGCCGATCGAGTTGAACCAGTTATGGGACGTCCTTCTGAAGTGGTTCGATCACGTCTCTCAGCAGCAGGAGCAGAGTTCCTTCCCCTCTCCAGGCGAGGAAAACGCTGACCTGCCCGCCGCCATTACCGGTATCGATATGGGCCAGGGGCTGGACCGGGTTGCCGGCAAGAAGGCGGTCTACCGGGAAATGCTTCAGAAGTTCCTGGCCGGCAACCTGGCGACAGCCGATCAGATTCGGCAGGCTCTGGCTGTGGGGCATAAGGATGAGGCCTTGATGCTGATTCATACGCTGAAGGGCTCGGCCGGCATTATTGGCGCGGTGGAGTTAAAAGACCGAGCCGCTCAACTGGAAGAAAAAATAAGATCGGGAGCGGGGGACGAAGACTGGCGGACGGAAGAGGCATCCTTTGTCGACGCTCTGGACGGGATTCTGCGGCAGCTTGGCGGCTGGTTCGACGCCGGGTAGCGGCTGCGGTTTTCAGAGAGTTTTTTTGACTTTGGGACGACAGGGCTGGCGGGAATGTCCCGGTCTGGCTTTTCGATAGACGCCATCCCTGCCGCGCTCATACTGGGCGGAGTCCTTGGTCATGGCCTGGCGGTAAAAAACGTTGAACGCGGGTTTGTTCGTCTGGGGCTTGATAACCGGGGCGCTCTGGCGCCTGGCCGGCCCCGGCGGCGGGTCCTCGGGGCCGATCAGTGCGTCGAGCAGGGAGTTGAGAAATTTGTTGAATTTCTGCTGCGGGTCCAGTTTGGCGGACCGGGTGCTGCCAGGCTTCTCCTGCTCCCGGCGCGCGTCTTCCCGGGCCAGTTTCTGGTCGTACTTTGCCCGGGCTTCCGGATCCGACAGTACCTGATAGGCTTGATTGACCTGACGAAACAGTTCGGCCGCCGCTTCGGAGCCCTGGTTGGCATCCGGGTGGAAGCGTTTAGCCAGCCCGCGATAGACGGTTTTTATTCTCTGCTGGTCCGCATCCGGCGGAATGCCCAGTAATCGATAGTAGTTGAGCGCCATGACTTCAGGCTCCTTGATTGTCTCCGTCCATGGAGCTGCGCTTGTCCTTCCTTCGGAATGTGAGTATCATCTTCTCTTCGGCCGGACCGGACCAATTATTTAATCTTTTTCAGGATCCCTCAGGAATGCTGGAAGCTGACCTCCACGTCCTGGCGGTGAGCCGGATCGATTTTCCATAAGGAACGTTCCGGAAAATTGAACACCCTGGCGATGATAACATCAGGAAACTGCTCCAGCCGGGTATTGTAAATGGTCACCGAGGCATTGTAGAGTTCGCGGCGGTCTGCGATCTGGTCTTCGATTTCCGTAATCCGGTTGCTCAACTGCCGAAAGCCGGCATCGGCTTTCAGGTCGGGGTAGCGCTCGACCACCATGAACAGTGATTTCAGGGTGTCGGTCAGCATGTTCTGCGCTTCCAGACGTTGACTGTCATTGCGCGCCGAATTCACCATGGAACGGGCTTTGATCACCGCTTCAAGGGTTTTCTGCTCGTGCTGCATGTAGCCTTCGCAGACCTTGATCAGTTTGGGAAGCTCATCAAAGCGCTGTTTCAGCAGGACATCGATATTGCTCCAGTCCTGGTTGATGTTGTTTTTCAGAGAAATGAAACCATTGTAAATGATAATGGCATAAAGAACGATTCCTGCCAGGATGAGCAGCAAGACGCCAAGAACGATCCAGCCGGCCATAATGTGACTCCTTTTCGTGTCAGTTAATTGAGATATTGAACCAAAAGATAAATTGAAAATCCGGTTGCCAGGGCTGCGATGACAAACAGGGGCAGACTGTAGGTCAGGTAGCGGGCCGTCAGATGCTCTTCCGAATGAGTTTCGGAAATAATCAGCGGGCGACCTTTCTGTTTTCCGATCACGACATGTTCCTCCTGTTTCTTGCGCTCCTGATGGTCGGTCAGTGATTCCCTGAGGATCTGTTCCTCCACATCGGCGCGGGCAGTGTCCCATTCCTCGGCGCTGATCTGGCCGTCGCCATCCTGGTCATATCGTTTCAGCAGCTGACCGTTCTGCTTAAGCTCCCGGAGGGCTTTGTGCTTGCGCTCATTCAGGGTCGGCCCGGTGGCCCGTCTGACCGAGGCATAACCAAGGACATAGAGCAGGGTTCCCTCGAGGATGGTCTCCTCCACCCACTTTTCGTGACTGTCCGTATCAACGTGGAACAGGCCTACCTGCCCCGGCATGCCTTCCTGGCGGTTGCCGGCGTTGACCCTGCAGCCGGTCGGATCGATTTCGATGCGGCCGGTATCGTCTTCAAGCAGGAAAGGGACATGGTGGCTGCTGGTGATGCTGCTGACCTCCCACTTATTGTTTTTGCCACGCCGGTAGCGGGTCAGGCGGTAGTAGGCACAGGCGACATGGGTCATGGGTGAGACCAGGGCATATTTGCGGATGGCCCGGCCCTTGACTTCGACCATCCCCATGGCGATGGAGCGAATACGGCTGGTCGGGGTGTTCTCAATCTGTCGTTTAAGGCGCAAAAAGTAGAACCCATACCAGAACATCAGCAGGCCGAACAGGAACGGCAGTGCACCGCTGGCGAAAGCCTGAGATAAAAGATGTCTGAGCGTGTGGCTGTTGTCAATCTCAAGGAGGGCGATCAGCAGGCCGACCACGACACTGCCCGCCGTCCCGAACCAGAATGCCGGCGTGTTCCACCGTTGCCTGGTGACTCCTGGTGGCGGACTCGGCAGTCCCTGCTTGGGGCCGTGGGCGGGCCGGGGTGACCGGCCCGAGACGGTTTGCTCCTCCGACTCGACGGCATGGTTCAGCTCATCGATGATCGGCTGAACCTCCGGAGCCACTTCACCTGCAGCCAGAACCGGTGTCTGGAGCAGTGTCGCGGCAAGGGCCTGTCCGGCCGGAGACTGGTTATCCTTTGCATGCCGGTCAGCCTGGCCGATATCCGCCATCAGCCAGCCGTAGCGGGTCAGGCTGATCAGGTTGCGGCGAAGTGTTTCGGGGGTGGGCGGATTGTCGCGGTGCAATTGGCAGCCGGGAAGGTTGGCGAGCCCGAATTCGGTCCACAGAATGAATTCTCCGGCATAGACATCACGAACCAGTTCCAGAATGGCCTTCAGGTTCTGTTTGCTGCTCAGGGTGGCGCGTTCTCCCAGGCCCCTGGGGTCAAACTTCCCCGGGAAAATGCGGACTCCGTCCGTAATGGCGCCGGTTTCATCGAGACAATAGAGGTCGAGGACCGGGCGGCCCTGCAGGATCGTCTGAAAAATTTTCTCGTCCTCAAGGTGTTCAATATGGTCCCTTCCCCGGTAGGCATGGCTGGTGAGCAGATGCTTGACACTCTTCTCGGCGAGTTCTCCGGAAAGATCGGCAAAGACCGCCAGGACTCTGGCCCCTTTGACCAGGGTGACCGATTTGTCATGGCAGGTGAAGGTCAGACCACTGTCTGACCCGGTGATCCCCTTTATTCTGGGGGGGGCGAAAGTTGGTTTAGTCGGGCTGGTTATCCAGTGAGGAATGGCGGTTTCAGCCAGTACATGCGCGATGTTTTCAAGGGTCTCCCGGGGGCCTTTGGCCAGCAGCGACAACCCCTTGCCGATCAACCGCTGACGGCACTGATACATATCCAGCCTAAAGTCAGCCGCCAGGCGTTTGAGCAGCTCAGGAAGGGCCGCTGGCGGCTGGGGGGACTGCTCGACGATGAGATAATGAGTATTTGCCATGGTATTTAATCTGGCCGGCTGCTCCCAGGTTCTTCGGGGTCGTCAATGCTTAAAGGATATCTTAATGTATAATGCTTAACAATTTGACACAAGCTTATTTCATTTGACAAACAATTTTTCCTAAAGCACCTTTCCGACCCGGGTCATTTTCTGACAATTCTGAATTTTCAGGTTGTTGCGCTATAATTCTCTGTAACAAGGAACGATCCGCTCCCTTCGGCTTTCTTGTCATGAGTGAGGTTGTTATGAATTTTGTCGATTGTACCTATCGGGATCATGCCGCCAGTATTCTCGATATTTTTAATGAAGCGATCGCCAATACCACGGCTTTGTACGCCTACCACCCGCGCACCATGGAGTTTATGGAAGAATGGTTCCGGAACAAGTCGGCCGGGGCCTTTCCCGTTCTCGGCGCTGTCGAGGAATCAGGCGTATTGACCGGTTTCGCCACCTATGGGGCGTTTCGACCCTGGGCGGCGTACAAGTACACGGTGGAAAATTCCGTTTATGTTCACAAAAATTATCGGGGGCGGGGTATTGGGCTCGTCCTGATGGAGCAACTTATTCAAAAAGCCGTCGCGCAGGACTATCATGTGATGATTGCCGGAATTGACGAGGAAAACAGGGGAAGTATCGCGCTGCATGAAAAGCTTGGATTTGTCCACTGCGGAACCATCAAACAGGCCGGTTACAAATTTGGTCAATGGCGTGACCTGGCCTTTTATCAGCTTATTCTGAATACGCCGGCCGAACCACGGGAGGACTGATCTTAAAAACAGGTTGGTTGAGGAGTATCAATGAACGGAGATCTCTTTTATTTTGCTTACGGTTCAAACATGTCCGTGCCGAGAATTCAGGCCCGAATCCCCGCAGCCGAGTTTGTTTCCGTGGCGAGTTTGATGGCGCACCGCCTGACCTTTTCAAAGCCGGGTACCGATGCTTCCGGAAAATGTGACGCCTTGTTTACCGGCTGCGTGGATGATGTTGTCTACGGGGTCGTCTATCGGATAACTGCAGAAGACAAACAGGTTCTCGATGGCTATGAAGGGCTTGGGGTCCATTACCAGGTGAAAACTGGCGTGGTGTCTGCCGCCTGTGCAGATCTGGAGGTGTTTTTTTATGTCGCGACGGAAGTCCGGGACAATCTGCGACCTTATCACTGGTACAAAAAACATGTTTTATATGGCGCGCAAGAAGCTGGTATACCGGAAGCGTATTGCAATTCTATAGCAACAGTTGTTGCTATAGATGACCCGGATCTTGAAAGACATCGCCGAGAAATGAGAATTTATTGAGAAAAAATGAGGGTGTAAAAATCTTTGTGTAAATGGTCTCAGTCGGTTACAACCCGTAACAACTGGAGGAACTACTGATGACCATACCGGACGACCTGCTCGATGCCCTGATGAAGGAGTACAAAAATCCTGAAGATCTCATCGGGGAAACCGGACTACTGAAACAACTGACCAAGCAACTTCTTGAACGAGCGATGCAAGCCGAGATGACCGAACATCTTGGTTACGAGAAGCATGCTCCATCGAATAGTAAATCTGGGAATGCCCGCAACGGCAGTTACCAGAAGAAGATCAAGGGGGAATTCGGCGAACTCGATATCACAGTCCCCCGCGATCGTGATGCCAGTTTTGAACCGGCGATCCTGCCCAAGGGGCAAAGTCGTTTCACCGGATTTGATGATAAGATCATCGCCCTGTATGCTCGTGGCATGACCACTCGAGACATCCAAGCCCACCTGGAAGAGATGTACGGTGTCGAGGTTTCACCGACGCTGGTTTCTCAGGTGACCAAAGCGGTTCAGGAAGAGATTGTCCTTTGGCAGAATCGTCCGCTCGATGAGGTCTGGCCGATCGTCTATCTCGACGCCATCCGTGTCAAGGTGCGGCAGGACAATCGCGTTATCAATAAAGCAGTCTACTTGGCTGTGGGCGTCAATCTGGATGGTTTGAAGGAAGTCCTTGGCATGTGGACTGCCGAGACCGAGGGGGCGAAGTTCTGGCTCCAAGTGGTCACCGAACTGAAGAACCGTGGCATCAAGGATATTTTCGTCGCCTGTGTCGATGGTTTGAAGGGCTTTCCTGAAGCGATCGAGACGGTTTTCCCGGATACGCAGGTTCAACTCTGCATCGTCCACATGGTCCGACACAGCCTGAACTACGTGTCCTGGAAGCAACGCAAAGAGGTTGCTGCTGACTTGAAAGCGATTTATTCCGCACCGACTGTCGAAGAGGCCGAGTACCATCTGGAGCAGTTCGAGGAAAAATGGAATGCCAGCCATCCGACCATCGGTAAATCCTGGCGGAGCAACTGGGAGCGAATAACTCCGCTATTCTCGTATCCGCCGGAGATTCGCAGGGCGATCTACACAACCAACGCCATTGAGTCGGTTAATATGTCGCTGAGAAAAGTGACTAAAAACCGGGGCTCGTTCCCGAATGACGAGTCGATGATCAAGTTAATGTATCTGGCGCTGCAGAATATTGCCAAGAAATGGACGATGCCGATCCACAACTGGCGATCGGCACTGAATCAGTTTTCGATTATGTTTGAGGGGCGGATGCCACTACTCTGACCGGCGGGCCATTTACACAACAAACTTTACAGGCCCGAAAAATTAATGCGCAGTTATACGTTTCTTGTTCGGCAGCGTTTATTTTTGTTTTCCAAAGATTCTGTCAACACCAGCCTCCAGATGGGGATGTGTATGAAAATGAGCCCTTTGTACCTCAGGAGCTTATTGGTATGTCAAATGTAGTGTTGTTGCCTCATATAGGTAGTGGAACGCGCGAAACCGTAGCAGCCATGGAAACTCTCGTTTTGGAAAATTTAGAATCGTACTTCCTGAATGGCAAACTCATTACGCCTATCGCGTGATTATCGTTTAAAAGCGGGGCAAAGCGATAGCAGTGCCCCGCTAATTTTCCTGTCTTATTGTTTCGGGGGTAACCCTGAACCCCATGGGCCTGGTTGGTGCGGGTCATCCATTTTTTGTGGTTTTGGCATCTCTGGTTTTAAGAGGAGTCTTAACTCAGCGTCAATTAACTGGTTTTTTTGCTCCTGTGTCAGCAAGTTCCTAACTTCAATGGTCGTTTTGGCTTTAAGAACCATCAGCTCAACTTCAATATCAGCTGCCTTCTGAGCTGCTTTTCTGAATTCATCTTCGTTAAACGTTTCCTGTTGCTCCATCTTCATGATGGTTTCATGCGCTTTTTGTAATTTATTTAAAAGTGGTTTTGAATCGTTTTGAGCAGTGCTTTCGATTGCTTTAATTAGATCTTGCTGTTCAGCATTTAAATGTAAGCCGATTCCTCCTGGTCTCCCAGGACCATGTATCATTGGAGGAGGACTCATCTGCTGAGATGCGCATGGCATAGGTGGCTGTTGAGAGGGTGGGGCGTCAGGAAAAGCATAGGATGAGGTGGTTAAGAAACCGCAAATAGTTAGTCCGATCATTAAGCGACGAATCATAGTTTATCCTCCAAAAAGAAAAATTATTAATCTTTGTTTATACGGAAGATAGTGCAGGAATGTGGAAGGATTATGGAAAAAAATGACAAGTTGTCTGAGGGGAAGAAAATTGGAGGAGGAGGGCAGGGGTGAGAAAAAAAGCTCCGGCCTCTCACGATGAGAGGCCGGAAAATCCTGCAGGTCTGGACGGAGTTCCCGGCAGGATCACAGACATAAAAACATTAAAAATCAGCGTTATTCAAAAACCGGCTTATTGACCGGCCAGAACGGGGCCTGCCCTGACAGAACCCGTTCGATTTCATACGCGGCATGAAGGACCATGCGGTCTTTGCATTCCTCGGTATGGGATGAGTTGTGGGGAGTGAGAACCACGTTATCAAGGGTGAATAGCTCATTATCGGTTTGTGGTGGCTCCTGCTCGAAGACATCGAGGCCGGCGCCGCGAATGTCTTTGTTCTTCAGTGCTTCGATCAGGTCCGCTTCATTGATGACGTTGCCGCGGGCACAATTGACGAGGAAAGCACTTTTCTTCATCATCTGGAATTCTTTTTTTGCAACCGACCCGATGGTCTGGGGCGTGGAAGGAACATGCAGACTGATGACGTCGGCCGTTTTAAAAACTTCATCCCAGTCATTGATCAGTTCGATACAGGGGTCGATTTTTGCGGCATCGGCCATGGGGTCATAGGCGATGACTTTCATGCCAAAACCGTGGGTTGCCATTTGTGCAACCTTGGTCCCGATACGACCGGCACCGATGATGCCGAGGACCTTGCCTTCGAGCTCAATCCCGGTCAGCTGGTTTCTGACTTCCCAGTTACCGTCGATGAGCTGCCTGTTGTTCTGCAGCAGATTGCGGGCGGTGGCCAGCAGCAGGCAGAAAGACTGTTCAGCCACGGAGGTGACGGTTGACAACGGCGCATTGGTGACCCAGACTCCTCTGTCGGCAGCTGCTTTCAGATCGACGTTGTCGTATCCGGCCCCTTGGCGTGCGATCAGTTTAAGTTTTTTGCCGGCCGCGATAACCTTCTCGGTAAACTTGGCGGTTCTCAGCATGACAGCATCACAATCGGCGACATCGCGGATCAGTTCTTCTTCACTGATGCCGGTTCCCATCTTGATTTCGTAACCGAGCTCTTTCAGGTAGTCTTTCCCTGCCGGAGCTGTCTCCTGTGGAATAAAGATTTTGAATCCCATTGTATTAATCCTTTAATTAGATAGCATCCAAATAACTGTTATAACATTTCTCTCTAAAAAAAATCCCGCCCGAGGAATTTAATTTAATACTCAAAAAATTATATGGGCAGGATGTTGAAAAACGACTTAGGCTCAAAATTTTTCAACATCCTGCTGATTAAAATTTATGCTTTTTGCATATTTTCTTCACTGAAACGCCTCAGGAAGATGACAAACACGACGGTCAGGATGATGAAAAACAGGCTGTCGAGTTCGGTGAAGAAGATCAGGGGGTTGTTATGAGACAGCGACAGCACCCGTCTGACATAGCCTTCAAGCAGGGGCCCAAGCAGAGCGCCCAGAATGAAGGGGACCGGCGGATAAGATTGTTTCCGCAAAAAGAACATGATACAGCCGATGATCAGGGAAACCCACATCTGCCAATAGGAGTTTGACGCAGCGTAGGATCCGGTCAGGGCAATGAGGGCAATACCACCGTAAAGAACCAGCCGGTTGATTTTGACGATTTTTATATAATAGGGACCGATGAGAAACAGAGACAGTGGAATAAGAAACAGGGCAGCAAGAAACAGGGCTGCGTACATCGGTGCCACCAGGTTCATCTGTTTGGTCAGAATTTCAGGTCCGGGAATGATGCCGTAAACCATCAAAACCCCGAGAACGACAGCGGTGACACCGTCTCCGGGGATACCAAAAGCGAGCATGGGAACCATAGCACCACCGCAGACTGCGTTGTTGGCCGCCTCAGCGCAGGCAATCCCTTCAACGGATCCATTTCCGTAGCGCTCGGGATGTTTCGAGGAACGTTTACCTTCCGCATAGGACACGAAGGAGCCCATTGCACCACCGGCACCGGGAAGAATTCCGATAAAGTAGCCGATGACGGCGCTTTTCAGATACCGGAAAAAACCGATCTCTTTGACTTCTTCCTTGGTCGGCAGAAAGTCACGGCGTCTGATTTTGATTGATTTTGTCTGTTCCGCCAGTTTTTTGAAATCGTCATTGCTGACTTCAGACTGGGTGAAAATTTCGCTGATGGCGAAGGCGCCGATAATGATCGGGACGAAATCAAAACCTTCCAGCAGGGTGACGCTGCCGAAGGTAAAGCGCTGAACCGGTGCCATAATGCCCATGCCGACGCTCGAAAAAGCCATCCCGATGATGGTCATGACAGCAGCCTTAACCCAGGTCTTGCCTTCCATAGCGCTGATGACGATAAATGCAAACAGGATCAGGGCGGCTTTGCCGGGAGTCCTTACGTAGAGTGCGAGCTTGACCGCAAGGGGGGAGATGGCCATCAGGAAGATAACGCCGATGGTCCCGCCAATACATGATCCGAGGGAAGCGTGACCGATCGCTTTGGCGCCAAGGCCTTTTTTCATCAGCGCGTGGCCGTCGATTCCAGTCATACAGGCAGAAGGCGCGCCAGGAATATTGATGGTGATGGCGGTAATACTGCCCCCGTACATCCCCGCCATATAAATCCCCATAACCGCGGCCAGGGCAGCGTTCATGGACATGGAATAGGTCAGCGGCAGCAGAAGAACAATCGCCAGGGTGGCGGTCAGACCCGGGATAACGGAAAAAATCAAGCCGATGAAAAAACCTATTGCCAGGGTCAGGATCAGCAGCGGGTCGGCGAGTGTCGCAAAACCGCCGAGAATATGGTGAAGTATTGACATCTGTGAAACTCCTAAAAGCCGGGAAGGCTATAAATCTGTACCAGACAAAAGTGGTAAACGACTCAATCTGCTAGCCAAAATGAATTCTGAAAACCACCACATAAAGAACGTAAATCGCTCCTGTCACCAGTGCGGAGGTGAGCAGCTTGAATGGCACACGACGAATTTTATCGTCAAAGAACAATTGGAAAGCAAAAACGTATAGAAACGCAGAAATCGTGAACCCGAGGTAGACGAAGCAGATGATGAAGAGGGCCGAGGCGATCGCCAGAATAAACGGTTTGTTGGTTTTGATGATCTGCTTTCGCGGCGCATCGGAATTGACATAACGAAAGGCATCCAAAACAAGTTTTCCGCTGAATAAAAGCCCCAGAACGGCCAGAATTACCGGGAAAAAGTTTTCGTTGGAAACCCCTCCCTGGAGGAACAGGGATCCCATTTGCAGTCCAGTAATAAGGTAAATCAAAAGACAGATGAAGATGATGGTAGGGACCAGAAACGGGACCGATAGATATTTTTTTGAGTGAGCATTCATAACTTCTGTTTCCTGAGCAAAAAAGCAGCTGTTCCCCGGGAACAATTGGGAACAGCTGCTATGGGTCATTTGGTGCTTACTTGAGAATGCCTTTTGCTTTCATCATGTCGAGTGCTTTAAAGGCTTTTTCCTGGGTTTCCTTGAGGAATGGGCCAGCTTCTTTCTGACCGTACCAGGTCGGGCTGACGCCAACAGTCACCGTCCAGTCACGGAACGCTTTTGAGTGCTGGGCGTTATAGTAAAGTTGTTCAAGCTTGTCGATAATCGGCTGCGGGGTGCCTGCCGGAGCGGCCATGGCGATGAAACTACCAATCTGGAGCTCGGGGTGACCTTTACTTGCGATGGTCGGGACATCCGGATAGGTTTCGTTTTGAGTTACGGAGAACTCAACCAGGCCACGGACCTGCTTGTTTTGAAGAACAGCATTGAAGTCACCCAGGCTGGTGAGAACGGCATCGGCTTCGCCACTCAGGAGGGCTTCACGCTGCGCCGGAGCACCTTCGACATACTGAACGGTATTGAATTTGACGCCATAGAGTTCTTCAAGCTGGAGGGCCAGAATCGACGGGCGGCCGCCGATTGAGGTGATTCCGAGGCGAACTTCACCCGGATTCGCTTTTGCCGCAGCAATAAAATCTTCGAAGGTCTTGTAAGGAGAATCCCCTTTGACCATCAAGGCTTCAGGCTCAGAGGTGACAACGCAGAAGATGTTCAGTTTGTCCAGGCTATAGTTGGGAATCAGCTTGGTGTAGACGGCACTGACAACGCTGTCTTGAACCAGGTTGCCGATGGTATAGCCGTCAGGGCGTGCTCTCATGACTTCATAGGGACCCAGGGCGGCTCCGGAACCCGGCTTGTTGACGGCAAAAAAAGTTGCATCGACCTCTTTTTCAATCAGGGACGCCAGTTTCCTGTTGATGGTGTCAGTACCGCCGCCAGGGCTGGAGTTGATGATCACCTTGACGTCTTTGCTGGGATAATCATCAGCGGCAGAAGCGGTGCCCAGGAAAGTGAACATGGTGCCGACGACCAGGCATGCTGCGATTGCGGATAATTTCATCATTGTGCGTTTCATTACTAACCTCCGTTGGTAATTTAGTTATCCTTACATTTACATGTTCCAGATTTCTTTCAAGCCGGAGGATAAGCGGCCAACCTCATCTTCCCACAACGAAATTAAACTGGTGCGACCTCTCTCCTGGAAAATGTCATTGAATACAAATAAGATAACAAGAATTTCTGGTATCGCTGTTATAACACTAAGGTCAAAATAAACACAAGGAATATTTTATCGTCTGAAAATCAGCCTCTTAGCTGTCCTTTTTAAGATTTTTGAGGGATTCGTAGATATGGACGCGCATGGCCGTTTCGGCGCGGTCGGCATCCCCGCTGCGGATCTCATCGATCAGCAATTCATGCCAATACTTGGGGCCGGCGATCTCGTTCACCCGGGTCACCGCAACCGCTTTGTAAAGGAGGTAGAACAGGTTCGTCCTGCGCAGGGCGGTCTTCAGGGAATCGACTTCGGTAAAATCGGTCATCTTCGAGTGAAACAGATAATGCATTTTACTGATGTTGGTGTGAGTGTCTTTGCTGAACTTGGCGTTATCGAGGGCTTTGGCAATTTCTCGCAGTTGCTGCTCCTGGGCTTCCGTCATTTTGGTCGCCATGATACGGGCGACCTGGCACTCGATGGCTTCTCTGAGGACGTACATGTCCTCGATCTTTTTCTGGGTCGGTACGGTGACAAAGGATCCCCACTGCGGCTTTGATTCGACCAGGCCGTCCTCTTCCAGCCTGTTCAGGGCTTCAATCACGGGAATGACGCTGACTCCGGTCACTTCCGCCATCTTGCGCCGGGACAATTTGAATCCGGGAGCGAACTCTCCATTGATGATTTTACGGAAAATAATGTCATAGGCTTTCTGGCCAGCCGTTTTGAATTCGTCGCCTTCGGTTGAATCTGACAGGTATGCATCTGTGTATTCAGGCATCGTCTTTTCTTTCTCTTTGCTGATTCAAGGTGCCGCGGGGTGTCGTAGGGTGGAGCTATAAAATTCTCACGGCAGTGCTAATCAATAGCTTTTCGGTGTTCTGTCCGAAAATATCGGGATTTTTTCTCTGTGGGCATCATATTCAAGAAGAGGGAAATTGTATAGATAAAAATGTTATTTCACATATAACAGTGATATTTAACCGGAAATTTTTTTGAACGTCTTTTTGCCGAACTGTCTGGTAAAAAATGACCCCAAAGAGAAGGTGGGGGGGGGAGAAATGCATTGTTTGTCCTGGTTTGCCGTCTTCAGGTACAGTCGTTTTTCAGTTTACAAGAAAATATTGGCTTTTTACCAGAAAATACATAATATGAAATGATGATTGTTTCTTTTCAATGTCAGTGCCTGGGTTGTTCGGGGCGCGGTATGTTATAGGATTTCTGATGGAAAATATCGCAAGTCCGGTGCAGCGGACGAGGTTACATGAGCAGGTTGCGCGAACCCTGAGCCTGAAAATCATTCACCGTGAGTACGAGCCGTTATCTTTGCTTCCCAATGAAGATGAGCTCTGTCAGCAATTTGATGTCAGCCGAACGGTCATCAGAGAAGCCATCCGTTTTCTTGATGCGAAGGGCCTGGTTCAGGTTCGTCCGCGAATCGGCACCCGGGTCTGCGATCCCTCCAAATGGATACTGAATGACTCTGTGCTGCTGAAATGGCGCATCGATGCTGAGTTTGATGTGGACCTGATCAAGGATCTCGTTGAGTTGCGCAGCATGATCGAACCCATGGCGGCCGGTCTGGCTGCGGAACGGGCATCCGACGAGGAGATCGGTCGGCTGGTTGCCGCTTTTCATGACATGGAATCCGCGCAAACGCTGGATGAACAGATCGAAGCCGATATGCGGTTTCATCTTTCGATTCTTGAATCCTGTGGCAATGAGCTGGTGGTCAGTTCTCTGCGTCCGGTGATCGAGAGTACTCTGGGTTCGATATTCCGGCGTTATATGGAGTTTGATGCGGCTAAAAAGTCCCTCAAGGTTCATGGCGAGGTCGTTAAGGCCATTAGTGAAAGAGACAGCGAGCAGGCCATCGCCGCTATGCAGAATATGATTTCCTATGCCGCGAAGGATTTCGAGGCCATCGAAAAATCACCATCGGAGTAATTCTTTTTGACGCGTTCATCGGCCCGGTCCCCTGGTTCCGTTCCCGGGGCCATGACTTGCATCCCGGTCGCACACCCTGTCTTGTTTCAAAGTGGGTTCGGTCCCTTTCCCGGTGAAAATTTCTCCGCGGGTTTCTTCCCTGTCTCTTCGGTTATTTTATTTTAAATAAAAAACTTCCCTGCGAAATATGAGAATTCTTTGCAAATCGACTGGTTTGTACTAGAATCGGTCGAGGTTTTTGTGCTCCTGTCATCGTTTTGAGCAGGATCTGTATTTTTTCCTATTTGCAAGGAGATTGTCATGTCAGAGAGAGAGTGTAAATGTCACGGAGATATTCCTACCGGGGTTGCCCTGCTTCACGATCCGCTGTTGAACAAGGGAACCGCCTTCAGCGAAGAAGAACGTGAAAAACTCGGCCTGAAGGGGCTGCTGCCGCCCAATGTCTTTACCATTGACCAGCAGGTCGTCAGGGTTCTTGAGAACTATCGCAGCAAGCAGACTGACCTCGAACGCTATATCCACCTGGCCGCCCTCCAGGATCGGAACGAGACCTTGTTTTATCGGGTTCTGATGGAAAACCTCGACGCCATGATGCCGATTGTCTACACACCGACGGTTGGTCAGGCGTGTCAGAAGTTCGGTCACATCTTCCGGCGGTCCCGGGGGATGTACATTACCATTAAGGACCGCGGAAACGTTGCCGAGATGCTGAAAAATCATCCCAGTGACGATGTCCGTGTCATTGTCGTCACCGATGGTGAGCGGATCCTCGGACTCGGCGATCAGGGCGCCGGCGGGATGGGAATCCCGGTGGGCAAGCTGGCACTGTATACCGCATGCGCCGGCATTTCTCCAGCCCAGTGCCTGCCGGTGATGCTGGATGTCGGCACCGAGAATGAGGGGTACCTGGGGGACCCCTTGTACCTGGGGATTCGCCAGCATCGGATCCGTGGCCAGGAATATGATGATTTCGTCTCTGAATTCCTCAATGCCGCTACGGAACGGTGGCCCAATGTTCTCGTCCAGTTTGAAGATTTCGCCAATCAGAACGCTTTCCGTCTGCTCGAGGAATGGCGGGACAAGATCTGTACCTTCAATGACGATATGCAGGGAACCGCTTCCGTGACCCTGGCCGGCCTTTTCTCGGCCCTGAGGGTCACCAAAAAGTCCCTGCGCGATCAGAAAATTCTGTTTCTTGGTGCGGGAGAAGCCGGCATCGGTATCGGTGACCTGATTGTTTCCGCCATGGTTGATGATGGTGATACCCTTGAAGAAGCACGCCAGAAGTGCTGGTTCGTCGATTCCAAAGGGTTGATCGTCAAAGGGCGTGACAATTTGGTGGAGCATAAACTTCGGTATGCTCACGATTTTCCCTACCAGTCAAATTTCCTCGAGGCCGTCAAGGCCCTCAAGCCGACGGCCATTATCGGGGTTTCGACCATCCCGAAATCCTTCAGCCAGGAGGTCATTGAGACCATGGCTGACATCAACGAACGCCCGATTATCTTCGCATTGTCGAATCCGACATCCAAATCCGAATGCTCCGCCGCAGAAGCTTACGACTGGTCGGAAGGACGCGCGGTCTTCGCCAGCGGCAGTCCGTTCCCGCCCCATGTCAAAGACGGCAAGACCTTCGTCCCAGGGCAGGGCAATAACGCCTATGTTTTCCCCGGGATCGGGCTCGGCGTCGTGGCCAGCCAGGCCAAACATGTGACCGACAGGATGTTTTCCCAAGCCGCCAGGGCGCTGGCCGAACAGGTGCTCGAGAGCGATCTCGAGATGGGGCGGATTTACCCGGCATTGTCACGGATCCGCGAAGTTTCCGCCCACATCGCGGTTGCCGTTGCCGAAGAGGTTTTCAATGAAGGTCTGGCCGGTATTGAAAAACCGGCCGATATGTTGGCTCATATTCAGGCCTGCCAGTGGCAGCCGGAATATGTTTCCTATGTCTGAAAAACTGGTCAGTCGGTGAGTTTCCGGCGTAACAGCTTGGTCTGACTACGCTGCTTTTTATCGTTGATCCGTTTTATCGCGGCGCTCTTGGGAGGCTTTGTCCGTTTTCTTACGGAAGGCACCTTGAGCGCCGTTTTTATGAGATGCTGCAACTCAAGCAGGGCCGTTTCCCGGTTCTGGGTCTGGCTGCGGAACCGCTGAATTCTGATGATCAGATATCCACTGCCGCTGATTCTGTGATCGCCGGACTTCAGCAGCCGTCCCTTGACGTCGTCCGGCAGGGAGGAGTGGGGAATGTCAAAACGTAGCGTGACGGCAGTGGCGACCTTGTTGACGTGCTGTCCGCCAGGACCCTGGGAACGCACCGCCGTCAGCACGATTTCGCTGGCCGGGATAATGATATCCGGGCTGATGACAAGATCTTTCATAGAGGTTTCCCGTAACCGGTTTCGGTTCTGAAGTCATCCGTTTTGGCGGTGACCTTTCCGCTGGATGTCTGATGGTGCCAAATTAAAGATGGCCGCCTATTCGAACAAAGCCTGATTGTCTCTCTCTTTTGGAAATAGCCGGAATCTGGCAATCCGGCCGCCAGGTGACCGAGGTTCTTAAACGTAACATCGACATCCAACAGTTCAAACAGAAAAGCCCTGCTGTTTTTATCACAGCAGGGCTTTTGCCTGATGAGGCAGCGGGTCAATATTTTCCGAAATCATCATCATCGAGTTTGATGACCGGCCTTTTGGCCCCTCCTCCCCATTCCTCATTGACAGGTGGAGGCGTCGGGGGGGCTGCTGGTCGGGGTCTGGACACCGGTGGCGGAGCAATATGCCTTGGTGGGGTCTGGGCCGGTTGTTGTCGGGTGGCCGCCGGAGCGCCGGGCATCTGATTGCGCAGGGTGAATCTGCTCAGCATCTGCTGCAGGTCACTGGTCTGTCCTGACAGCTGTTCGGCGATGGCGGCGCTTTCCTCGGAGGTCGAAGTGGCTCGCTGATTGACATCATTCAACTGTACAAGCCCTTCGTTGACCTGGGAAATCCCCTGGGACTGTTCATTGCTGGCTGCTGCTATTTCCGCCACCAGGTTGGAGACCTTGGTGACATCCGTAACGATTTCGGCCAGGGAAACCGCTGTGGCCTGGGCGATCTCCGCGCCATTGTTGGTTTTTTCCACCGACCCCTGGATCAGGGCGGTGGTCTCCTGGGCGGCCTTGGCGCTGCGCGCTGCCAAGTTCCGCACTTCCTCGGCCACGACGGCGAACCCTTTTCCATGCTGGCCGGCCCTGGCGGCCTCGACGGCGGCATTCAGGGCGAGGAGATTGGTCTGGAAGGCGATTTCGTCAATAACCTTGATGATCTTGCTGATATCCTGGGATGAGTTCTTGATTTCCTCCATGGCTTCAACCATGGACTGCATCTGGGTGTTCCCTTTCTCGGCAGCGCTGCGCGCTTCGACCGAGAGCTGATTGGCTGCAGTGGCGTTTTGGGCGTTATTGGTGGTCTGTTCATTCATTTCGACCATGGAGGCTGAAATTTCCTCAAGGGCGGCTGCCTGCTGGGTCGCTCCGTTGGCCAGTGAGGAACTTGTCTCGGCCACCTGGACGGCACCGGAGGAAATCTGCTCACTGGCTTCCCTGACCGTTTTCATGACATCGGTCAGACCGATGCAGGCATTTTTGAGGGGGACCGCAATCAGCCCTTTTGCCTCAAAGCTGAAATCGCCTTTGGCCAGGCGATTGAACGCTTCGAGAACCTCATCGCGCAGATTGTCGGCGAAGCCGTTCATAGCGCGGGCGAGGCGACCGAGTTCATCTCTGCGATTGGTGTTGATACGGTAGTCCAGTTGACCATGCTCCAGTCCCTCTATCATCTGCATCGACTGGCGGACCGGGTTGACGACCGCTTTGGTAATGAACAGAGCAATAAGCCCGCCGAGCAAGCTCAACAACACGAGGAACAGGGTGCCGGACCAGGTGATGGTGGAGGCCAGGGCGGCATCGGCTTCCTTGAGCGAATGGATAATTTCAAAGGCACCGTGCATCTCGCCTGTTTTCCAATTTTCCATGCGCACGCCGGTCGGATCCTGACCTTTGTCATTTCCCCAAAACGCTTGAGATTTGGCCGGGTCGCCATGGCAGTAGAGGCAGGTGTCGGTCAGGTAGACGGCGCGGAAGTAGTGGACGGAATTGGTTTTTTCATTGATCTCATAATATTCGTCCAGGCGCTTGTCCTTCATGGTCTGAAGGACCCGGCTTTCCAGTTCGTCCGGCGTGTTTTTCAGATTGCGGGGGTGGAACTTGGGAACTTTGAAGATGTAATTTCCCTCTTGCGCCTTGCGCATGGCTGCGTTCCACGCTGAGACCACGGGCACTGCGGCGAGTACTTTCTCCTTGTCACCCTGATCGGCCCACCCTTTAAGCTCCTCGATACTGAACAGCCCCTGTTTCCACTTGTCTTCCATTTCCATTCGGGTGGATTCAACCGTTCTGGCGAGAATCCTCGATTTATCGACAACCGATTCCAGGGTTGTGCTTTTTTCATGGTTGTAGAAGGTGATGAAGAGGCCTAAAAGAAGGATGGCTGGAAATAAGACTCCACCGGCAATGAGCTTGGTCCTCAGGGAAAATGAGCGCATAAAATCTCCGAAGAATATGAAATTGGGCAAAAGAAGTGTTGGTGAATAATAATATGATTTTTTTAATTGTGGGAGCAAGAAAAAATTAGCGTCCCCTAAAAAAAAGAAGCCATGCCGCGAGCCTGCCGACATGACTTCCGTTCAGTACGAAGTGAAAAAACGGGCTAGCCGCCGAGATAGGCTTTTTTGACCTCCGGGTTGCCAAGCAGTTCCTTGCTGGTTCCCTCGGCGACAATATTGCCGGTATCCAGCACATAGCCGCGGTGAGCCAGGTGAAGGGCGAGGTTGGCATTCTGTTCGACCAGAAGGATGGTCATCCCTTCTTCATTGAGCTGCTTCAGTTTGCGGAACAGTTCGTATTTGAGAACCGGGGCCAGCCCCATGCTCGGTTCGTCAAGCAGCAGAACCTTGCAGCCGGTCATCAGTGCCCGGCCGACGGCGAGCATCTGCTGCTCGCCCCCGGAAAGGGACTCACTGCGCTGATCGCGCCGTTCTTTTAACCGGGGAAAGAGGTTGAAGACCCGCTCATATTCCGATTCGAGATCGGCATCCTTGGCACGGGAATAGGTCGCCAGTTTGAGGTTTTCCATAACCGACAGGTTGCCGAAGATGCGGCGGCCTTCCGGTGAAAGAGCAACGTTCAGATTCTTGACGACATCGCTGGGCCTGGTTTTCAGGATTGATTCCCCTTTGAATCTGATATCCCCTCCCACGACCCGGGGCGCTTCCGGAGGCGGCAGCCTGGCGATGGTGTAGAGACTGGTTGTCTTCCCGGCTCCGTTGGCCCCGATCAGGGTGACGATCTCACCCTCATTGACGTGAAAGCTGATTCCGTGCAGGGCCTGAATATTGCCATACTTGACTTCAAGATTTTCGACTTGCAAAAGCATCAGATATTATCATCTCCCAGGTAAGCGGAAATAACCGCCGGATGGTTGCGAATTTCGTAAGGAGTTCCTTCGGCGATGGTCTCGCCAAAATCGATGACCTTGATCTGGCTGCATAATTCCATGACGACGTCCATATGGTGTTCGATCATCCAGATGCTGACATCGAAGGTCTCGTGGATCCAGCGTACCAGCCTGATCAGGTCCTTGACGTCTGCCGAGTTCAGGCCGGCTGCCGGCTCATCAAGCAGCAGCAGCTTGGGGTGGCTCGACAGGGCCCGGGCGATCTCCAGCTTGCGCTGGGTTCCGTAGGGCAGATTTTTAGGATATTCGGAAGCAAACCGCTTCAGGTCAAACACCTCGAGCAGTTCTTCCGCTTCCTGGGCTATTTCCGCTTCCCTCTGCTTGTAACGCCTGTTGCGGATCACGCTTTCAAAAAAGCCGTAGCCGAGGCGGTAATGCTGGGCGACGCGGATGTTGTCGAGGACCGTCATATCGTTCCAGAGCCGTATGTTCTGGAAGGTCCGGGCCACGCCCAGGGAGGTGACCTTGTGCGGTTTGAGCCCGGCAGTCGGGGTGCCGTTGACGAAGATCTGCCCTTCGGTCGGCTGATAGAATCCGCTCACCAGGTTGAAAACCGTGGTCTTCCCGGCTCCGTTGGGTCCAATCAATCCGGTCATCTCGCCGGGATTGAGCGTGACATTGAAGTCAGACACGGCGCGAAGACCTCCGAACTGCTGGGTCATGTTGCGAACTTCGAGAACCGGGGTTCCTTTTGTCTGTAACTGTGTCTGTGCCATCATTTAAACCTGTAGAATTTTTTGAGCCAGGGGAAAACATCTCCGAGTTCACGGTTGCCCATGATCCCTTCGGGGCGGAACTGCATGACGATAACCAGCAGCAGGGGGATCATTACCCACTTGATAACGCCTGCCGAAGGTTCCCAATCCGGAAAGACCATGGTGACCGGAGAGAGCAGGGTGTCGATGATGGCCTGGGAGCGAAGGACCTCGAGGAGTCCGGTAAAGAGAATTGCCGAAATGATCGCCCCGGACAGGGAGCCCATGCCACCGAGGTAGACCATGACCATGGCTTCCGTCGATTTGAGAATATTGAACGACTGCGGGTTGACATAGCCGATGATGTGGGCATAGAGCCCTCCGGCGCATCCGGCGAGTCCGGCGGCGAGCATGAAATTGACGATTTTGATCTTGTTGGTGTTGACGCTCATGATCTCTGCGGCAACCTCGTCCTGGCAGATGGCATTGACCCCTTTACCGTAGGTTGACGAAATAAATCGGCGAATGGTCCAAACCGTCAGGGCTGTGAACAGAATGACCCAGAACAGCATCCAGGGGCCGTCGAAGATGTCGATCATCGCCCAGACCGTGTCCTTCATCCCCTGGAAACCACGCGAACCGCCGATGAAATCCATGTTTTCCAGGGCCGATATAATCATGTAGTTCACGGCGATGGATATGATCGCCAGGTAGTCGTCGCGGGTCTTGAAGGACGGAATGGAGACCAGCAGCGAGGACAGGGCGGCAAAGATACCGCCGATGATGAGGATGATTGGGAACACGAACAGGACCGAAGAGGCCGGCAACAGCGGCCCGCCCAGTTTGGTTCCGAAACAGACCACCGATAGGATCGAGGAGATATAGGCGCCAACACACATGAACGCGGCATGACCGCAGGTGAATTCGCCCATGTTGCCGTTGACCAGGTTCAGGCTGGTCGACATGATGATATTGATCCCGATGGTCATCACGACGATCTGAATGTAGTTGTCAATGAGGCTGAAGTGCGCCAGAGCCAGCAGGACCACAGCAAAAACGACCATCAGAATGTTGAGAGAATATTTCATCGTCAATTCCTCCCAACTATATCTTCGTCGACTGCGGCATGCCGAACAGTCCGGTCGGTTTCATCCACAGAATCAGCAGCAGGATGGTGAAAGCGAAAAGGTCCCGGTAGGTCGAGGGGAATACGGTGACGACCCCGACTTCGATAAAGCCGAGCAGAAAGCCGCCGACGAAAGCGCCCTTGATATCGCCGATTCCGCCGACGACGGCGGCGATGAACGCTTTCCAGCCGATCAGCATGCCCATGAAGGGTTCCAGAACCGGGTAGCTCATGGCAAACAGCAGGCCGGCCAGGCCGGCAAAGCCGGAACCGAGGATGAAGGTGAAGACGATAATGTTATCCATCGGAATCCCCATCAGCGGGATGGCGAACTTGTCATAGGAAATCCCCCGCATGGCCATGCCGATCCTGGTTTTGGTCACCACCCACTGAAGGAACAGGAAGACGATGACGGCCGTCACGATGACCAGAACTTTCAGGTTGGTCAGGGTGATCCCGCCGATATTCCAGATCGATTTTTCGATGAGCTCGGGAAACTTGAGGCGGCTCGCGCCGAGGACCGCAAGGTTGGAATATTCAAGGATCAGACCGCACATCAGGGCCGTGATGACCACGTAGAGCCGGTGCGCGCCCTTCCGTCTCAGGGGGCGATAGGCAATCCGCTCAAGCGTCACGCCGACGCAGGCGGTCAGCATCATGGTGAGCGGGACGGTAATGACGAAGGTCAATGCCGGGGACAGGCCCACTACCGGTTTGAGCAGAAAGCTGGCGACGAAAAAGGAGATATAGGCTCCGACCATGAAGATGTCGCCGTGGGCGAAGTTGATGAGACGCAGCACCCCATAGACCAAGGTATACCCCAGGGCAATCAGGGCGTAAAAGCTGCCCCACTGCAGGGCGTTCAAAACGTTCTGAAAAATGAAATCCACGGAGGTCCTTCCTTGCGAGTCACGATGAAATTGCCCGGTTTGTCAGTGCTGACCGGGGCCGACAGCAAAGCGGGGGTCAGAAGACCCCCGCCGGTTCAAGCTATTACATCATAAGGTTAAGGGCAAACAGATTCTTCGAAAACGAATTTGCCTTGGTCAGAGATTTTGACGACCACGGCACATTTGATGGGATCGCCCTGCTCATCGAATTTGGAAGAGCCGGTAATGCCGTCAAACGACTTGATTGCAGCCAGCCCTTCACGAATGGCGGCGCGCATTTTGCGCGGGCTCTTTTCCACTTTGCCGGCGTTCTTGATGCCTTCGAGGAGCAGGCCGATGGAATCCCAGGTCAGAGCGGCGTAGTCAGCCGGCTCACTGCCATATTTTTCCATGTAGCGGTCGATGAATACCTTGGTGGCGCCCTTGGCACCGGCAGCTGCGTAATGGGTCGAGAAGAACTGGCCGTAGCACTCATCGCCGCAAAGTTTGATCAGGTCCGGAGTGCCCCAGGCGTCAGACCCCATGAACGGACCTTGGTAACCAAGGTCACGGGCCTGCTGTACAATAAGGGCCACCTGGTTGTAGTTGTCAGGCACGAAAATGAAGTCGGGTTTGGCGGCGATAATGGTGGTCAGCTGGGCTGAGAAATCCTGATCCTTGGTGCCATGGGATTCAAATGCGACAACGGCGCCAAGATTCTTGGCTTCCCATGATGATTTGAAAATCTCAGCCAATCCCTTGGAATAGTCGTTGGAAATATCGAACAGGACCGCAGCTGTTTTGGCCCCGAATTTCTTGGCGGCGAAATCAGCAACGACAGGGCCCTGGAAGGGGTCGAGGAAGGCCGCACGGAAAACCCACGGACGATCCTTGGTGGTGTCAGGGTTTGTCGACCAGGGGGAGATCATGGGGACCCGGTTGTCGTTGCAGGTGCCACCGGCCGGAACGGCCTGCTTGGAGGAGTTGGGACCGATAATCGCGACAACTTCTTCCTGCTCGATCAGCTTGAGTGCGGCGTTGACGGCCGATTCGGCCTTCGACTCATTGTCCATATAGATGAATTCAAGTGGGTATTTTGTGCCACCGACGTCAAGACCGCCGGCACTGTTGATGTCGGCCAGGTACATTTCAGCGGCATTTTTGGAACCTTCGCCGACTTCCGGGATATCGCCGGTCAGCGGCAAGTTGAAACCGATCTTGATGGTGTCTGCAGCAAAAGCGGGAAGTGCAAGTAGAACAGTCATTAGCAGGGTTAACATGGTGCTCAAGAGACGTTTCATAGTTCCTCCTTGTGTAGGATTTAGAATGCGGTTTTATCAGGATGCAGGGGGGAAATAAAAACCGCCTGCCGGTTATCTCTCCGGTGCTGGGCGGCGTCTTTGCTCGACCAATGCTTTAATAGGCTGTTCTCCTCGTTGAAAACAACACGATTGCGTTTTTTCAGCAAACTGTATCTTTTTTCAAAACAGGAAAAAATGCAACCCTTTTTATTGCCGAAAAAAGGGGGATAATAATGTATCTTTAAGCTTTTAGCGGTTGCCGTCCGGCCCGCAAAAGAAATATGATCGAAATTGTAATCAATCAGCGGCCAAAATGCAAAACCTTCGCGGGTTGTTTTGGCAGGCATTGCAAAAATCGCCGGCAGCTGCCATATTCGTAACGTGTCAGCATAGCAACTTTTTAATTTTCTGATATTCAAGGATCTTTTGTTTATGGCCCCTCGCCCCAGAAAGCCAAGAAACTGCTGTCCGTCCCGACGGCCGACCGATCATATCTTCAAGCCGGCGGGAACGCCGATGCCCGATCTGCAGATGCTTGAGCTCGAAGCGGATGAGCTCGAAGCCATGACGCTGTGTGACCGGGACGGCCTGACTCAGGCCCAGGCCGGTGACCAGATGGGGATTTCCCGGGGGACCGTGCAGCGGCTGGTGACCAGCGGCAGAAAGAAAGTGGTGGACGCCCTGTTGACCGGATATGCCCTGGTCATCAAACCTCACGAAGAATGATCCCCACATGGATTCGCGGTCTTATTTCTGACGCTGACACAGCAGCAGATTGCTGCCGGGCTGTTTTTTGGCGGCCGACTTGGTTTCCGTGCAGATATCGACAACCTCCAGAACATTTCTGAAAGCACGGCGGCTTAAATCGACGCCGCCCATGCTCAGCGCCACCAGCGGGTGGCGTTTTTTTACGCCGTCACGCGACACGGCGATGACAAAGCCGTTGGTACGGTCCTCCTCATTGTAGAATTGCAGAATCCCTTCGTCGATACGACGGATAATTTCATGGCAGACCAACTCGCATTTGTCGGCAGGAACCGTAAACACAAAATCATCACCGCCGATATGGCCGACGAAAGATCCGGCGCAGCCATGCTGCTGCAGAGCAACCCTGATGACGTTGGCGGCAAAGGTGATGACGTTGTCACCTTTGGCAAACCCGTAGCAGTCATTGAACACCTTGAAATTGTCGAGGTCTGCATAAACGATACAGACCGGATCGCGCTCTTCAAGGGCCCGCTCAATTTCGGACAGAATACTGTTGTTGCCGGGCAGATTGGTGTTGGGGTTGGCGTCCAGAGCGAGTTGATGGAGACGCTTGAGTTCTTTGAAGGCGTCACTGAGTCTGAACTGGTTTTTTATCCTGGCCAGAACGATCGGGGCGTTGAAGGGTTTGGCGATAAAATCGGAAGCGTCGGCGCCGAATGCTTCGGCTTCTGTCGTAACCCGGGTGTCCGAAGTGATGAAAATGACCGGAATGTCAGCGGTCGCTTCGTTTTTCCTGATTCTCCGGCAGATGTCGATACCGTTGGTGTCGGGAAAGCTGGTATTGAGCAGGACCATGTCGACCGAGTGACGGGCAAGTTGACGAAAGACCTCCGGTTCATTTCTGGCGGTGACGATGTGATAGACGTCCTTCAGGGTGCCGATCAGCGTAGCGGTCGCGAGGGTCTCGCTGTCGGCGATCAATATCCGCTTTTTGGACGTTTGGTTCATAGAGCGTCTCGTGTGACCGGGTTTCCACCAGCATAGCAGAGACCCGGGGAGATTGTTGCCAAAATCAGAAAAAGGTGGCGGAGGGCCCGGCCGGGCCGTGAATCTGGCGCACGCTTGACAGTCCGGGTTGGCGGCGCATGCCTGATGACCACGAAGTCGCGTCCCGGCTTGCAGGACAGGCCGGGCAGGATATAGTTGCTTTAAGGGGGAGGACGACATGAAGAGGCCCTCTGGCTCATTGAAGGGCCGTTGGCCTGGCGGGGGATCGACAACTCTTTCCGCTGAACCCTGATAGCCCTGACCGGTCCTCTTTTGCGCGACGAGGGGTCAATCATGCTGCAACGAAGAACTCTCATCGAGATGGCTGTTGCAATAGGCCTGGTGCTTACCGTAGCCATGTGCCTTTTTCAAAACCCCTCCCGGCAGGGGGATGTCGTTCTCCATTTTGCGGGTGGTCCCGTTGGCAGCACGTCACAGGATTTTGCCAACGAGTTCAGCAGGATCCTGAGCAGGAAAATTCCGGGAATCAAGGTCAGGGTCAGAGCCTCAGCCGGCTCTTCCGACAACCTTCATCGTGTCGAAAAGGGGAAAATAGACCTTGCCCTGGTCAGTGCCGAGGATTCCTATCGCGGCGCTCTAGGCACCCTGCCGGATGGGGGAACGACGCAAAATGCTGTCGCTCTGACCCACCTGTTCAGTTCTTTTGCCCAGCTGATTGTCTTGAAGGGCAGCCCGTTTGAAAGCCCCCTCGCTCTAAAATACAAGCGCATCGCGATCGGCAACCCCAGTTCCGATTCAGCCCTTTCCGCCATGCGCTATTTTCAGGGCCTGGCCATCTGGGACGAGATCGTTCCGATTTACATCGGCCATAAATATGCTCTTCAGGAATTGATCGATGGCAGTATCGAAGCGGTCTGGATGATGTCGAATTTCCCCAACAACGCTGTCTGGGATACCAACAAGGCCGTTCCGCTGCGTCTTGTCAGCCTCTGGGACGATGCCTTGGCCCAGGAGCGGAGCAGCGATTTTTTTGAGGACTTTCCGTTTTATTTCATGTCGATTATTCCCGCCGGCAGTTATCACGGGCAAACCAGCGAAACTCTCACCATCGGCACATCGGTCCTGCTGGTTACCAACCATCAGCTCGATGCCACTTTGGCACGCAACATACTTGAAGTTCTTTTCAGTGACGAAGGAATTGCCAAAATGCGCTACCGATTCCCGGATCTCTGGCAACTCGACCGCTACTCCGCCCAGCAGGAAATCTACTTGCCGCTGCACCCCGGAGCGGTCAGCTTTTTTATGGAACACGACTGACAGCGATCAGGCATCCGCCAAGGATAAGGGCCGGTCGCATCATGATCTCTCCGACCAAAGTATGGCTCGGACATTGGGAAAATAGCCAGGAGAAGTGGATTAAGTATTTGCGGGAGCAACACAGATCTGGCGGAGTTGGCTGGTTTGGCTCTGGGCCAACGCCTCGCCGTGGTGATCGGCGAGACGTTGGCCTGTGGTCAGTTCATGAATCGCGATATGAGTTTGCCGTTTTCATAGCTGCGGGCACCGTCCGAACGTTCAAGGATGGCGCATTCCGTTGGCGCGTCAACTCGAAGTCCCACGACTTTGTAATCAAAGTTCCCGCGTTTGAATGATTTGCCGAGCCATTCGGCCCGCATACCGAAACTTTCGGCGTAGCAGAGATAATCTTCTTCCTCTTTTTCACTGGCGACGGTTTTTTCACGCTCGGGAACGGCAAACTGGCAGTAGCTTGTAAAAATCGTCGCGTCCGGAAAGAGACGACTGTTGCACAGATCGAACCTGATTCCATATTCGGCGGCGATGGGGGCAACGGCGGTGGAAATTTTTTCTTCGATTTCCTTGCAGATTGCGGGGGTGAGTTTTTTGACAGGGCTCATGTGGCATTCTCCTTTCTTCGATGAAACAGGCAATAGCACAAAGAAGAGATTACGCGGAGGACGTCGTTGGCCACCATCAGGTCCCGTCATGACAAGATATGTCATGGTAGTTGAGACTGTTTCTGATAGCCGGCTGCCGTAGCCGGCCCTGGGACTGAACCTCTTGGTGAATCTCTTCCAGGGCGCCTGGCGTCCTGGAAGAGATTGTCAAGTCACCTCTATGATAGCACCATCGAGTACGGCAGCAAGGAGAAATTTCAATTCAACGGAAAAAAACGAGACAACAGCTCAGCGCAATAGCAATAGGGGCTGTTGGGTATTCAGCAGCATCTTGACCGTAAAGCTGCCGATCAGCAGATCGCGGATCCGGGTATGGCTGAAGGCTCCCATGACGGTCAGGTCGATCTGTTCCTGCTGCTGATAGTTGCAGAGGACGTCTTCCGGTGCCCCTTCCAGTTCCGCGACGGTTACCGAATAGCCCGCCTGTTCCAGGCTGGCTGCGGCCTGGCGGGTTTTGTTCTTGACCGCAGTTGAGGGATTGACATTGACCAGGTGGCAGTGCAGTCCTTTCAGCAGGGGCCGGTCGGTGATCATTTGCAGGGCCTTGTGGGAACCGTCACTGCCGTCAAATGCCAGCATGATTCTTCGCGGCTCGGAAAATTCGCGGTTAACGACGAAAATCGGTTTATATAGCGATCTCGCGATCCCCTCCAGATGATTGCCGAGGAGTTTTTCCTGGTCCTTGCGATCCTCGCCACGGATCCCCATGAACAGCACCCGGATTTCATCTTCACAGTCGATGAGTGCTTCCTGCAGCGTCCCCCGGCGTTGTCTCAGAACCGGTTCCGGATGCCCGGCAGCGACCAGTTTCCGGCTGAGCAGACCGAGCATACTCTTGCCCTCGTTCAGGAGAATACGGCTCCGCTGTTCTTCCAGGGACACCAGTTCCTGCAGCAGGTGCTCGTTGGCCCCGAGCCCGATGCTGCCGCTCAGGTCGGTGGTTGTGGCCGGACGTTCTTCGATGGTGTGCAGGAGCTTGAGACCGACCTTGACCCGGCGACTGGCCCAGGCGGCATATTCACAGACGGCGTTGGTGTAAGGAGATCCGTCGACGCAGGCGACGATCATCGCATCAGGATTGACTATCATCAGTGCCCTCCCAGGACCTTTTCAAGTTCTTCAGGTTTGTCGTAGCAGCCGAAACGGTCGATGATGGTTTCGCTGGCTTCATTCAGGCCGATGACATTGACCCTGGTGCCGTTGCGGCGAAATTTGATGACTGTTTTGTCCAGAGCTCCGACCGCCGAGATATCCCAGAAATGAGCGCGGCTCAGATCGATGGTGATTTCCTCGATGGCTTCGCGAAAATCGAAACCGTCAACAAACTTGCTGGCCGAAGCGAAGAAGACCTGGCCGACGACATAGTAGCAGCGATGTTCGGCCGGTTCATCAATTTTTGAGTGGATATACATGAAATGGCCAATTTTATTGGCAAAAAACAGGGATGCCAGCAGCACGCCGGCGAGGACGCCATAGGCCAGGTTGTGGGTCAGAACAACGACGATGACCGTGGTCGCGATGACGATGTTGGTCGACAGCGGACGCTTGCGGGCCTCCCTGATCGAAGCCCAGTTGAAGGTTCCGATAGACACCATGATCATCACCGCAACCAGGGCCGCCATGGGAATGATGGAAACCAGGTCGCTCAGGAACACCACCAGGACCAGCAGCATGATGCCGGCCACCAGGGTCGACAGGCGGCCGCGGCCCCCCGACTTCACGTTGATCACCGACTGGCCGATCATGGCGCAGCCGGCCATTCCGCCAAGCAGTCCCGCCCCGATATTGGCCAGACCCTGGCCTTTGCATTCCCGGTTACGGTCACTTTCCGTATCCGTCAGATCGTCGACAATCGTCGCCGTCATAAGTGACTCGAGCAGGCCGACGATCGCCAGGGCAAGGGAGTACGGGAAGATGATTTTCAGGGTTTCAAGATTCAGCGGAACGTCGGGCAGCAGGAACACGGGGAGCGAGTCGGGTAACTCCCCCATGTCGCCGACGGTGCGGATATCAAGCTGCAACCAGTAGCTGACCGCGGTCAGCAGCAGAATGCAGACCAGCGGCGACGGAATGGTTTTATTGACCCGCGGGAAGGTATAGATGATAACCAGGCCGGCCAGGGTCATGGCGTAAACATGCCAGCTGACCCCGGTCAGTTCCGGCAATTGGGCCATGAAAATCAGGATCGCCAGGGCGTTGACAAAACCGGTCACCACGGCACGCGACACAAAGCGCATTAGTTCGCCGAGCTTCAGATAGCCGGCAATGATCTGCAGGATCCCGGTGAGAATAGTGGCGGCAAGCAGGTAATTCAGACCGTGGTCCCTGATCAGTG
Source organism: Geopsychrobacteraceae bacterium (assembly GCA_963677135.2). Lineage (GTDB taxonomy): Bacteria > Desulfobacterota > Desulfuromonadia > Desulfuromonadales > Geopsychrobacteraceae > Seleniibacterium. Next base: position 354,867 of record CAXXLS010000012.1, read on the forward strand.
AGCCCATGAGCAGGGCCATGGCCCCGGTGGCCGCCGAGATCATTCCGGGCCGGCCGCCGCAGACCGCGGTAATGACGGCGATGCAGAACGAGGCATACAGTCCGACTTTGGGATCGACACCGGCGATAATGGAAAACGCGATAGCTTCGGGGATCAATGCCAGGGCGACAACGCAGCCGGCAAGAATGTCGGCGCGGAGATTGCCGAGCCAATCCCGCTTCTTTGAGATGAACAACATGATTTTCCTTGGTGATTTGAAAGATTAAACGTACGAGGGTAATCCTGAATATGGAACTTTGCTCGAAATTCTGAGCGGTCGGGTAAAAAGCTGTGAATTTAGCCGAAGGGCTCCTGAATGGCAAGAATTAATTTTTCCGGTGGCTTTCAGGAATGATCTCATTCCCGGAATGCCGGGACGGATAATGTTTTGATAGCGGATCGTGCACGGGGGCGAAGGCGAATGATCTCTGTGAAAGAAACGGAAAATGCTATATGGACTCAGTCGGTGAGGCGGTTTTCTGAGCGATCTGTTCGCCGGATTGCTCCATTCTGGCGCTGAGTTCGGCGACTGTGGCCTGGAACTGCTGACGCTTCTCCTCCGGTATCGAAGCCGCCATGGGGATCTTGGCCTTGAGAGGGTTCACCACCCGGCTGTTAAGGTGCAGTTCGTAGTGCAGGTGGGGCCCGGTTGATCGCCCGGTATTGCCGGACAGGGCAATCTTCTGACCGCGTTCAACGCGCTGTCCCCGTTTGACCAGAATTTTGCTGAGATGCAGATAGCGGGTTTTGTAATGGCTGCCATGCTGGATCTCGACGTATTTCCCCGCGAAAGGATGATTCTTGACCCGGGTCACGGTGCCGTCGCCGGCGGCCAGAATCCGGGTTCCCGACGGCATGGCGAAATCGGTGCCATTGTGGGGGGAAATACGCTTGGTGATCGGATGGCGACGCCGGGGGTTGAAGGGGGAACTGACCCGGTAATGACCCGCAAATGGATAACGCCGGAAGGCCCGGGCAAGGCTTTCCCCGCCGTGATCATAGTAGTTGCCATCCTCGAACAGGAAGGCGTCGTACTTGTAGCGAAGCCCCTCGATGCGGATTCCCAGAAGCTGGCTCTGCCCGGTTTTAACCCCGTTGACATACTGTTCACTGCGAATGACCTGGAAGCGGTCACCGGCGCGCATGTCCCGGCTGAAATTCAGTTTGGCATCGAACAGGTCGGCAATGGTGGCCGCTTCCTGTTCCGTCAACCCGGCGGAAAGGGCGGACAGAAAGAAGTTTCCCTGGATTTCGCCAGTGAGGAAGACCTGTTCCCAGGTCCCGGGCAGTTCGATTTCCCGGAACTCGAAGTTGTCAGCGTCCACGCGCTCATAAACGACCTGCTTTCCGGGATGGATGTAAAGTTCCATGCTCTGCAGCAGGCGGGTCGTTTCGTCAAGGGTAAAGGTGAGGCGATTTCCGGGGCGCAGCACATCCAGGGCCAGGAGCTGCTCGTCGGCGGCCAGGATCTGGTACATGGTCTGCTGATCGATATGGAAACTGTCGAAAATAGCGCTCAGGGTGTCCCCTTCAGCGATATCCCTGCTGAAGACATTGTCCGGGACTGGCGGGGCGACGGGTTCCGGGGCCGCTTCGACACGCGCCGGTTCCGGCGCCTGGGTTTCAGCAATATCCGGGGGGGGGACAGACGCGTCAGGGCGTTCGGGGATCATCGCCCGGATGGCGAGAACCAGCAACAGCAGTATGCAGGAAAACAGCAGCCGACGGTTGCGGCGTTTTCTCCTGCGGGTACGTTCGACTGTAGATGTCCAGACAGCGTTCATGGCCAGTGCTTTTCAGGGCAATTGATAGAGGTCCGATTTTCGCTGCTCATGACGCAACAAATTTGCCGCGATGTCAAGGCAGAAAAAGCCCCTACCCGGTGATAACGCCCGCGGGAGAAAGGTGACAAAAGCTGTCCTGTTTAAGTGCCCCCGGGCGGTCGCGTTGCACGGGGATGTCCCGTCTCAAGGGGCCCGCCCGGGGAGTGCTGATTCCATCTCTGGTCTTGCGTGAGGGAGCGCAAGGGGATCGGTCAGCTATTCCATTCAGTTGAGATGATAGCTGAATTCCCAGGTTCTCTTGGCGCCGTCGGCAAGTTTGCTGCCGACAATAAAGGTGTACATCCCGGCCTGTTTCAGTTCGATGTCCGCGCCGAAATGTCCGCCCATACCCATCAGTTTAATGGCATTGCCGGTGGTCCCGTCGGGACCTTTGATCTTGAGTGCGACGGTTCCTTCGTCCACGGTCGTTCCCTGGTGTTGGTCCTTGACCATGATCATGAAATGATGGGTGACGGCCATGTTCATTTTTGCCATGGCGGCACGGACATCCTTGAGGTGGGCGGCCGCCTCCATGCCATCGACGTTCTTGGTGCCGAGCATCACCATCTCGCCGCTGGCGTCCATGCCGTCGTGGTTCATGCTGGTGTCATTCATGCTGTGACCTTTATCTTCCATGGTGTGGCCTGCCATGTCATGGCCACTGTGCTTCATGGCAAAGGTGGGAGCCGCCAGTGCACAAACAAGAGCCAGGGTGATCATCAGATGCTTTTTCATACGTTCATGTCCTTTCCTTGGGTTAGTTAAGGGGCTGAGATCAATGTTCCTCGACCGGATGATCCTGGGTCGGAACAAGGGTTTGGTTGAGGCGCCTGCCGCGCCAGATGTAAAAGATGACCGGGTAGACCAGCAGTTCCATGATCCCCGACGTCACGACCCCTCCGACCATGGGTGCGGCGATCCGCTTCATGACGTCGGCGCCGGCGCCGTGGCTCCACATGATCGGCAACAGGCCGGCAATAATGACGGCGATGGTCATGACCTTGGGGCGGATCCGCTTGACGGCGCCGTAATGGATCGCCTGGACCAGGTCGCCGCGGGTCAGCATGCACCCCTTGGTGCGCCATTTCTGGTGAGCCAGATCGAGGTAAAGCAGCATGACGACGCCGGTTTCGGCATCAAGGCCGGCCAGGGCGATGACCCCGACCCAGACCGCCACCGAGGTGTTGTAGCCGAGCAGGTACATGAACCAGAAGGCGCCGACCAGGGAAAAAGGCACGGCCAGCATGACGATCCCCGTTTTAATAAAGGACTTGGTGTTCAGGTAGATGATGAACAGGATCACCGCCAGGGTCAGGGGGATGATCAGCATGAACTTCGCCTTGGCCTTCTCCATGTATTCGTACTGCCCGCTCCAGGTGATGCTGTAGCCTTCCGGAATTTCGATCTGGTCGGCGATGGCCTGTTTGGCCTGCTTGACATAGCTGCCGACATCGCTGTCCTTGAGATCGATGTAGACCCAGGCGGTCTGGCGGGCATTTTCACTTTTGATACTCGGTGCCCCCTTGCTGAAACTGATATCGGCGACCTGCGCCAGCGGTATATGCTTGCCGTTTGGAAGAGGCACCAGCACCCTTTTCAACGCCTCGATATTGTTGCGGTAATCGCGCTGGTAGCGGATATTGATGGGGTAGCGTTCCAACCCTTCGACGGTCTGGCTGACGTTCATGCCGCCGATGGCCGTCTGGATGACATCCTGGACATCGCCGACGGTCAGGCCGTAGCGGGCGGCATCACTGCGGCGCACCTTGAAGTCGAGAAAGTTGCCGCCGGTGACGCGCTCGGAAAAGGCACTCAGGGTTCCGGGCAGCTTACGCATCAGGACTTCGATCTTGGTGCCGATCTGACTTAAAGTCTCAAGGTCATCCCCCATGATCTTGATTCCGACCGGGGTTTTGATGCCGGTGGAAAGCATGTCGATGCGGGTCTTGATCGGCATGGTCCAGGCGTTGGTCAGTCCCGGAAACTGGATGGCGTTGTTCAGTTCAGTCGTCAGCTCTTTGACGCTGATCGGCCTCTGCTCCGGAAAGACCTTGCGCAACGGCTTTTTGAGCAGCTCGAGCTGCTCCGGCCAGCCGGAATAGAAACGCTCATCAGTGATCCGGCGCCACTCGTTTTCCGGCTTGAGCATGATGGTGGTTTCCAGCATCGACAGGGGGGCCGGATCGGTGGCGGTTTCAGCGCGTCCGACCTTGCCGAAGACCCGTTCCACCTCGGGGAAACTGGCGATGATCTTGTCGGTCTGCTGCAGCAGTTCCCTGGCCTTGGTGATGGAGATTCCCGGCAGGGTGGTCGGCATGTAGAGCAGGTCCCCTTCATAGAGGGGGGGCATGAACTCCGAACCCATTTTGCTTAAGGGGTAGAGGGCCGACAGGGTCACCAGCAGGGCGACGACCAGGGTCGTCTTGCGCCAGCGCAGCACAATGTCGACCAGCGGGTGGTAGATCCGGATGAGCAGCCGGTTGATGGGATTTTTGTGCTCCGGTTTGATCTTGCCGCGGATGAACCAGCCCATCAGCACCGGAACCAGGGTCACTGACAGCAGCGCCGCTGCCGCCATGGACCAGGTCTTGGTATAGGCCAGGGGCTTGAACATGCGCCCCGACTGCTCTTCCAGGGTGAAGACCGGCACGAAGGAGATGGTGATGACCAGCAGCGAATAAAACAGGGTCGGGCCCACTTCACAGGCGGCATCGCGGATGATCTCCCAGTGCGGTTTGCGGCCGCGATCCCGCTCGATGTGCTTGTGGGCATTTTCAATCATGATAATCCCGGCATCGATCATGGCGCCGATGGCGATGGCGATGCCGCCGAGGCTCATGATGTTGGCGTTGATCCCCTGGGCCGACATCACCACGAAGGCCAGAAGAATGGCGACCGGCAGGGTCAGGATCGCCACCAGGGAGCTGGGCAGATGAAACAGGAACAGGGCGGTGACGATGGCGACGACGATACTCTCCTCCAGCAGTTTGTGCTTGAGGGTGTCCACCGCCCGTTCGATAAGGCCGCTGCGGTCATAGACCGGGGTGATGGTGACCCCTTCGGGCAGGCCCGCCTGCAGCTCCTTGAGCTTGGTCTTGACCCTGTCGATGGTCTCCATGGCGTTCTCGCCGAAACGCATGACGACGATGCCGCCGACGGTTTCCCCTTTGCCGTCGATGTCGACCAGCCCGCGGCGCAGTTCTGGCCCGATGCCGATCTCGGCGATGTCCCGCAGCAGGATAGGGGTGCCGTTCTGATCGCTGCCGACCACGATCTGGCGCAGATCGTCCAGGGATTCGATATAGCCGAGACCGCGGATCATGTATTCGGTTTCCGCCAGTTCGACCAGGCGACCGCCGACATCAGCGTTGCTGCGCTGGATCGCCTTTTTGATAGCGGGGATGGTCAGGTGATAGGCGAGCAACCGGTCGGGGTCGAGCTCGACTCGATACTGCTTGACAAAGCCGCCGATGCTGGCGACCTCGGACACCCCTGGTACCGACGTCAGTTCATATTTGAGGTACCAGTCCTGAATCGAACGCAACTGCTGCAGGTCATGGCGGTCGCTCTGCAGGGTGTACTCATAGATCCAGCCGACACCGGTGGCGTCCGGTCCCAGACTGGGAGAGACACCATTGGGCAGATTGCGGCTGGCATAGTTGAGGTATTCCAGCACCCGTGATCGGGCCCAGTAGAGATCCGTACCGTCTTCGAAAATGATGTAAACGAAAGACATGCCGAAGAAGGAATAGCCACGCACCACCTTGGCTTGCGGGACCGCCAGCATCTGCGAGGTCAGGGGATAGGTGACCTGGTCCTCGACCACCTGGGGGGCCTGTCCCGGGTATTCGGTGAAGACGATCACCTGGACATCGGAGAGGTCCGGAATCGCGTCCACCGGGGTGTTCTTCAGAGCGTACACCCCGAGCATGACACTGACCGCCGTCAGGGCAATGACCAAAAAGCGGTTGTGGATCGACCAGTCGATGATTTTTTCCAGCATGGTGCGCTCCTTGTCAGCCGCCAGTTAAAACAGATCGTCGAGGTTTTCTTGGTTCTCTTCAGGGGAGGCGGACGGCTCTGCGGCCGCGACCGGCTCCAGCATCTTCTGAATTGCCTCCTGCAGCTGGCTTTCCGAATCGAGCAGGAACTGGGCCGAAGTGACGACCACATCACTGGCGCTGACCCCCTGCTTGATTTCGAGGTAGCCGTCATCGCTGAGCAGTCCGGTTTTGACCAGGCGCGGTTCAAAGCGGCCGTTCATGGTGCGGACAAAGAGGGTCTGCTTTTCGCCGGAATTGATCACCGCCTCAGCCGGAACGCTCAGCACATCCGTCAACGGTTCGCTGTGGAGGCGCACGTTGACGTACATGTCCGGGCGCAGCTCCAGATCCCTGTTGTCCAGATCGATGCGGGCCTTGACGGTGCGAGTGCGCGGATCGACATAGGGGTAGATGGTAGACACCGTACCGCTGATCCGTTTATCGCCGACAAAGGGAAGTATGATCTCTGCTTTCTGTCCTTCTGACACCAGCGGCAGTTCCGATTCGTAGATGTCGGCAAAGACCCAGATTTTGCTCAGGTCGGCAATGGTCAGCAGAGAGCTGCCGCTCTTGGTGAAGGAGCCTTCGGTGGCCTGTTTGCTGGTGACGATGCCGGCATAAGGGGCATACAGAGTCAGGGTCCGGCGGACCTTGCCGCTTTGCTGCAAGCGACTGAGTTGTTGCGAGGAAATATCCCACAGTTTGAGCCGTTTTTCCGATGCTGATAGCAGGCGTTCGGCGCCCTCCTTGATTTCCGGGTACGGGCTGTCGCCCAGCTGACGATGGTTTCTCAGCGCGAGCAGGTATTCTTCCTGGGCAGCCACCAGTTCAGGACTGTAGATCTCAAGCAGGGGCTGTCCTTTCTTGACCTGAACGCCGGTTTCATTGATGTAGAGTTTCTCGATCCAGCCGTCGATCTTGGTGTTGACAGTGTACTGACGTGGTTCCTCATAGTCGATCAGACCACTGGTACGGATGATTCTTGAAAGATCGCGGCGCTCGACCTGGGCGGTGCGGATACCCATGTTCTGTTGAGTCACCGGATCGATACTGATCAGGGCTCCGGTTACGGTTTCGTCCTCATAAACCGGAACCAGATCCATGCCCATGGGGGATTTTCCCGGTTCGTCGCGGATATAGGTCGGATCCATCGGCGCAACCCAGTACTTGATCTTGCGTTCCCCGCTGGGCTGGGCTGACGCGGTATCTTTTTTCAGTGGGGTCAGATCCATCTGGCAGATGGGGCAGATGCCAGGTTCATCGACGATGATCCAGGGATGCATGCCGCAGGTGTACTGAACCTTCTCTTCTCCGGGGGCCGGTTCGTGGCTGTGTTCCGGATTATCGGTCTGGCTGACGACAATCCTTTCCTGCTCGTGGTTGTGGCTCCCTTTGAGCCAGCCCAGAGAAAAGGCCAGGCCGATGAGGATAATGACAATGAAGCGGGTCAGAAATTTCTTTTTCATGATGAAAAAAATCCTTTATGTGTGACCGGTCGTTACGGCAGTAGCTCACCGGTTTCGGCCTTGAACCAGCTGAGATTGACCAGATAATCGCCGCGCAGCTGTTCCAGGGTCAGTTGCTGGTTGAAAAGCTGCAACAGAATTTCCAGCGGTTGCTGATAGGCACTGCGGCTTTGCTGATAACTGCTGATAGCCGCCTGCCAGGCGGTTTGGGTCTGGGGAATCAGACCCTGTTCATAGAGGTTGATCTGTTCCCTCAGTCTGGTCATTTGTCGATGAGCTTCCTCCAGATTGAAACGGATCTGATCCCGGCTGTTATCCCGTTCGGCTCTGGCCCGGTTTTTCATGTGGTTGGCGGCCCGCTCCTGCGCCTGGCGTTTGCTGTTGAAGTAAGGCAGATTGAAGCTGACGCCGACGCTGACCATATCGGCCCCCTGGACGGAGTCCATGGGCCCGCCGTCACGGAAACGGTAGCTGGTCCAGAGAGTGAAATCGGGATTTTTGTCCAGTTTGGCCAGTTTGGCCTGCTGTATAGACTGGCGTTCCAGGTGGCCATAGAGCTGCAGGACCGGGCGCTGCTCAAGGGCTCGGTCCACCCCTTTTTGCAGGTCTGGCAGCTCGGGCAGTTGGCGGGGAAGGCGTCCCTGCTCTAACTCGCGGTTCGGCAGATCGCCCGGAATCAATCGGTTCAGAGCCCCTAGCAGACTGGCGCGCCTGCTCTTTTCTACAACCAGTCGCTCCAACAGCCGAGTCTGCTGTTGCTGGGCGGAAAGGATCTGCTGCTGAGAGGTTTTCCCGGTAGCATAGGTCACCTCGAAAGAACGGATCAGGTCAGTCAGCAGGTTCTGAGTTTCATCCAAGATCGCAAGGATTGAATTCTGCAGCAGATAACGATAGTAGGTCTCCCGTACCGATCGGGACAGCAGCAGCCGTTTTTCAAAAAGAGCCTCTTTCTTGCTCAACGCGGTCTGCTCGGCGATGGCTGCGCGGGCGGCCAATTTTCCGGGAAAGGGGAACTTCTGGGCCAGGCGGATTTCATTGCCGGTCATCGGCGACTCATCGTAGGCGAGGCTGTCAACAGGATAATTCTGTAACGACAGGCTCAGGATCGGGTCGTCGAGGCTGTCGGCGACGGTCATCTGTTCCTCGGCCTGTTGCCAGTCGAAGCGGGCTGCGGACAGATCCGGATTGCGCTCCAGGGCGAGCTCGGTCAAGCGAGTTTCGAGAGGTGCTTGAGCAAAGGCACAGATACTGGAAAAGGTCAGCAGCAGACTGACCAGCATCGATGACAAACGCGATTTATTCATGTGGCTCTCCATGACATCAGAAAATTCTCAGGCTCATCAATCATGGAACGTGCCAATTTGAAAATAGCCCATCTTTCAGGTTCTTAGGCTTATATGACTGAACGGGATGGACGAACGCTGCAGAATATTCTTCAGGCCAGCGAAGAATATTCTGCAGCGTTCGGGGTGCAAGGAGAGGTGAGCTTGCCGAGAATGGGGAATCGGACATCAACCGCGGACACCGCGGTTTTCAGACTTCCGGTTTTTTTGCGGGGATGGCGTATTTTTCCATGCGGTAAAGCAGCACGTGCCGGGGAATTTTCAGGGCCTTGGCGGCCTGTGATTTGTTCCAGCCACTGCGCTGCAGAGCCTGGATGACGGCCTGCTTTTCGAGCTCCGGCAGAGACAGATTGTGCTCGGGAAGGCGCAATTCTGCCGTCAGGGGACCTCCGGGTTTGAGAATTTTGGGTGGCAGGTCATCAACCTCAAGCAGGTCGGAACTGCGCAGGACCAGCATCCGTTCCAGGCAGTTTTCCAATTCCCGGACATTGCCGGGCCAGTCGTAGTTCCGGAGCAGGGTCATGACCTCGGGAGTCAGCTGCACCTGGGAGCACCCCTTCTGGTTGAGAATGTGGTCAATGAACAGGGGGACATCCTCGCGGCGTTCTCTTAACGGGGGCAGTTCGACGGTGATAACCGCCAGCCGGTAATAGAGATCCTCACGGAACAGCTGGTTCTGAACCTCCTGCTCCAGGTCGCGGTTGGTGGCCGCAATGACCCGGACCGCAATCCGCTTTCTGCTGCCGCCCACCGGTTCGATCTCTTTTTCCTGAAGGGCGCGTAGCAGCTTCGCCTGCATCGCCAGCGGCAACTCTCCGATCTCGTCAAGAAACAGGGTTCCGCCGTCGGCCTCTTCGAATTTGCCGACCCGTTTGTCGATGGCCCCGGTAAAGGCGCCCTTGACATGGCCGAACAGCTCGCTTTCCAGGAGTTCCGTGGGGATGGCAGCGCAGTTGACGACCACGAACGGCTCATGCGACCAGGGACTCAGGCGGTGAATTTCCCTGGCCACGACCTCCTTGCCGACCCCGCTGTCCCCATGAATCAAAACCGTGGCATCACTGCCGGCAACGCGATCAATCAACTGGCGGACGCGGGCGATGGAGGAACTGTTGCCGATGATTTTCCGGCTTCCGGGTTCGGACGCGGGCTCTTTTTCGGGCAGGGCGGCGGTCGTGGCGGGGGTGTTTCGATAGCGGATGGCCCGGCTGACGATGGCGACCAGCTCGTTCTTGCCGAAAGGTTTGGTGATATAGTCATAAGCCCCCTCACGCATGGCCCGGACCGCTTTTTCAATGGTCCCGAAGGCGGTGATGACGATGACGATGGTCTGCGGGGCCTGCTGTTTGATGCGCCTCAGAACCTCATAGCCCGACAGGTCGGGCATCTGAACATCGGTGATGACCAGGTCGGGTTGCCGTTTGGTGAACTGGTCCAGACCGCTTTTCCCTCCGGTTGCGGTAGCGACCTCGTAGCCGGCTCCTTTCAGGGTCAGTTCCATGACCCGCCGCAGCGAATCGTCATCATCAATAATGAGTACAGAATGTATGTCGGTCATCGTGTCACTCCATGAAGAGGGGCAGTTTTATCCGGAAGCAGCTGCCCCGATCGAGCCGGATCGCTTCGATCCGGCCGCCGTGGGATTCGACGATCCTGCGGCTGATGGCCAGACCCAGGCCGGTTCCTGTGGCCCTGGTGGAATAGAAGGGGGTGAAGATGTCTTCCAGTGATCCTGGGGGCAGCCCGTGGCCGGTATCACTGAAATCGATCTGAATCAGCTCGTCAGACTGACCGCAGCTGATTGCGAGTGTGCCTCCCTCGGGCATCGCCTGGATGGCGTTCAATGCCAGGTTGAGGAACGCCTGCTTCAACTGCACCTGGGCACCGCTGAACTGCGGGACCTGGTCGGTTTCCAGCCGGACCTGGACCTGTTGCTTGCCGGCCTGCTGGCGCACCAGCTGGACGATATCGGTCAGGGCGTCGTTGATATTCACCAGCTGCTGGTCGGCCCGGTCGGCCCGGGCCATGGTCAGATATTGTTCGACGACCTGATCAAGGCGCTCCACCTCGGTCTGCAGGATCTGCAGGTACTCTTCCGCTTCCGGCGACTCCGCCTGGCCGGACAGATGATCGGCCACCAGCCGGATCGATGCCAGGGGATTGCGAATCTCGTGCGCCAGACCGGCGGACAGCTCTCCCAAGGTGGACAGGCGGGCCGTTTTTTCCATCTGCTGCTCGAATTCTATAATCATATCGGTCTGTTCGCGCAGGGTCCGGTAGCTCGCTTCGAGATTGCTGGCGACTTCCTGGTAGCGGCTTTTCTGCAGCCATTCCTTGTGGGCCAGTTTGCCGGTGAGAAAGCCGATGACGTTGTAGAGGAGAATTTCCAGGTACTGTTCGAGGGGCAGTTCTTGATGATGCCCCCATTGAAACAGAACGTGGGGTAGATAGATCAGGCTGGCCAGCAGGGCGGTGATAACGCCCCCCTTAAGCCGGAACCAGAGACCGCCGAGGACAATGGGAATGTAATAAAGCCGGCGGTAGATATCATGATAATTTTCGGCGCTGATGGTGGTCTGATAATGGAGAGCGGTGATCGCAGCCAGGAGGATAGCGACGATAGTCAGTTTTTTAGCCGTACTCATTGAGCGGTTCCCTGCCGTGATCGAAAGAAAAAGAGCCATCTGTCCTTTAACGTTAGCGGAAAGAGCAGGCGAGAGTCAAAAACGAACCAAAATCAGATTTTTTTAGCCGCTGAATCTGTCATTTCAGGGACATCAGTCTATTCAGAAGCTGGTCTTCGTTGCTGACCTTGTGGGCCCCATGGTTGAGCAGCTTCTGGATACGCGCCCAGGCTTTCCCATCGGTAAAATCCTGTTCTTCGGCCGGATTCAGCAGGAAAAGGGTTTTTCCATCCGTCAGGGCGGAGGCCGCGAGGTCAAGGCACTGGTAATTGCCGTGCCCCCACCAGACGGTTGCAACGATGACCGCCTCCGCTGTGGTCAGGGCCTGTCTGGTTTCGGCCAGAGCGCGCTCGGAAAAGGGCTGGAACGGGTCTTCACAGATGACCGTGGTGTTCAGGGCCGTTGCCACTTCCTGGTCGGAATCGCCGCGGTTGAGCGGCCCGGTCGAGACGCGGGCTCCGGAAAACTGAAGCTTGCGCAGCAGGCTTTTGCCGCTGCCGCCGCCGCAGAAGAGGTGAACCTTCAGACCTGACAAATCGAGCCCGGAGGTGTTGATCAGGGGGGTGATCTGGGGGGCTCCGGTCAACGGATTCTCCTCGACATTCACCTCGACCCGGAACACGCGCTGCAGGTTCTCTGGGGTCATCACCTCTTGCGGGGTGGCGAATCCGGCGATGCGGCCATGGCCGCTCAAAAGCAGGATCCGGTCGGAAACGGCACTGGCAAGATCCAGATCATGGCTGATCTGGACGATGGTCGTCCCCTGTTCGCGGTTGAGCCTGACCAGCAGCTCGCTGAGTTCGAGGCGATGGTCGATATCGAGATGGCTGGTCGCTTCGTCCAGAAACAGGACCTCCGCCTGCTGGGCCAGGGCCCGGGCGAACAGCGCACGCTGCAGTTCCCCGCCGCTCAGTTGCGTGACCGGGCGGTCGGCCAGGTCCAGAATATCGGTGACTACCAGGGCATGGCGAACGGCTTCCTGATCTTTTTTCGAGGACAGCTCCAATAATGACCTGCGGTGCGGGTAGCGACCCATGGCGACCATGTCCCTGACCTTGAACGGGAAGTCGATATGGGTCGATTGGGGGACTACAGCCACCTTGGCGGCCATGGTCTTGGGGGAAATCCGGTTGACGGGCTGCCGATTCCAGAGAATTTCGCCGGCGTCGGCCTGCAGATTGCCCCGTAACAGACGCAACAGGGTCGATTTGCCGCAGCCGTTGGGGCCCAGGATGGAAACGATTTCGCCCTGCTTGACGGTAAAGTTGAGATCGGCAAACAGGCACTTCTGCGCATAGCAGAACTGAAGCTGGCGGACCTCGATCATACGCCCCCCTTGCGGCGGAGCAGAAACAGGAAGAAGGGGGCGCCAAGCAAGGCGGTCACGACCCCGACCGGAATCTCGGCCGGAGCGTAGAAACTGCGGGCCAGAGCGTCGGCAATGATCAGGAAGCTGCCGCCGAACAGGGCCGCAAGGGGGAGCAGCAAACGGTGCGCGGGTCCCCACAGCAGGCGGCAGATGTGGGGAACGACCAGGCCGACGAAACCGACCAGTCCGGCCAGGGCAACGGCGCAGGCGGTCAGGGCTCCGGCCAGAACGAACAGAATCAGGCGGGTGCGGCCGACGTTCAGTCCCAGATCAAGGGCGGTCTCTTCCCCCTGGGTGAGCAGATCCAGGTGAAACGCCTGCAGCCAGAGCAGGAAAAAGCAGACCACAACCCAGAGCCAGCCCCAGGAAATCCATTGCGGATCGGCCAGGGACAGGTTGCCGGCCAGCCAGAAAATCGCCTGGCGGGTGGCTTCGGTGGGGGCGCGCCAGATCAGAAACAGCAGCAGGGCCGCGGCCAGGCTGCCGACCATGACTCCGGACAGAATCAGGGTGTGGGACGAACAGGTGTGAGCCCGGGCCACCAGGTAGACCAGGGCCAGGGCCGTCAAGGCCCCGACGAATGCCGCCGCCGAGACAACGACTGCGGACTGGGCCCCGATGGTCAGGGCGGCAACGGCCCCCAGGGCGGCGCCTCCGGAAACCCCCAGCAAGTAGGGGTCGGCGAGGGGATTGCGCAGGACCGCCTGAAAGGTGACCCCCGAAAGGCTCAGAGCGGCTCCGACCAGGGCGGCCAGGAAAATGCGGGGAATCCTGATCTTCCAGATGACCGTGTCGGTGACGGGGTTGTCGGAACCGTGCTGCAATGCCCGGAAAATGTCGGCCACCGAGATATCCATGCTGCCGGCGCTCAGGGAGAACATCACGGCCAGCAATGGGAAGAGGACCAGGAGAATCCGCCACAGCCAGGTGCTATTGATTTTGGTCTGTTGTCTCAATCGTCAGGTCCGGATGAAGAGTTTTTGCGAGGGCTTCGATGCCAAGGATCATACGCGGTCCGGGACGATAAAGCCAGTCTGCATTGAGCTGGACAATCTGCCCGTTGGCAACCGCAGTCAACTGGGTCCAGGGGGCGAAGAAGTTGTTGATGTCCGGCTGACCCGGATGAGGTGAGAGCAGGATGAAGTCCGGGTTGGCCATGAGCAGGGCCTCGAAGTTCCAGGTCGGATAGCGGGACGGGCCTTTCGGCACCACGTTGCGACCGCCGGCGATGTCGATCAGGTTGTCGATGAAGGTGTCCGGTCCGGCGACGGTGAGCGGCTGCAGCACGATGGCTGCCAGGATGGACGGCCTGCTGTCAGGGGGAACCTGTCGCCGGATGGCCCGGATTCTTGAATCGATATTCCGGGCGAGAGCGTCCGCCTGGTCACGCTGACCGGTCAGCTGGCCGAGATTACGAATGGTCTCCAGGGTCTGCGGGACCGAATGGGCCTCGATCACATAGACCGGAATATCAAGCTGCTCGAGCTGAGCGATCAGGGCCGGACTGTTCATGGCCGAGGTCGCGATGACCAGGTCCGGCTGATGGCTGAGGATGTTCTCCAGCCCGGGATCGGCGTAACTGCCGATACTCGGCAGCAGTCTGGCCTCATCGGGGTAGGTGCAGTAATCGGTGACCGCGACCAGTTGCCGGTCGGCATCGATGGCAAAGAGGATCTCGGTGACGCTGGGAACCAGGGAGATAATGCGTTGCGGGCGGTCCGGAACGGAGACCTGCCGGCCGACGGCGTCGGTATAGGTTGCTGCAAGTAAGGGCGAGAGGCCCATAAACAGCAGGGTGAGCATGGATATCAGGATCTTGGGCATGGAGGATATCCCGAGCCCGGGCGTTACGCCCGGGCAAATTCAAGTTGAATTGGTTAGAAGCTGGCCTTCAGGCCCAGGTAGCCGGACAGACCGGCGGTACCATAGTCTGTGACCTCTTGATAATCCTCATCGAAAAGATTGTCAATCCGGCCAAAGAGTGTCAGGTTTTCAATGACCTGCCAGGACGCAGCCAGGTTGACCAGCGTGTAGTTGTCCAGGGTGTCTGCGCCATCCTCGCGATCGCTGGTATAGGTGGTGGTCAGAGTCACATCAACGTTATCAAGGGGGTAGAGGATCATATCCACACTTGCTTTGTGAAGGGGACGACGAGCCAGGCGTTCGCCGTCAGCATCCTCGGAGTCGGTATAGGTGTAGGCGAGCTTGAGATTGAAATAATCACAGGCAAACCATACTGCTGAAGATTCGATGCCTTTTGTTTTCAGTTTCTTGATGTTCTGATAGGAAAAATCATAAGTCACAGGATTAAAGTAATAATCGATATAATCGTCGACATCATTGTAGAAATATGACACGGACAGAATGAGACTGCTGTCCAGAAGCTCCTGCTCGATACCGGCATCCCAGCCAAAGCTTTTTTCTGCTTCAAGATCTCTGTTGCCGTAGGACGAATACAACTGGAAGAGGGTGGGAGCTTTAAAGCCCGTGCCGACAGAGCCTTTGATGCGGGTGCCTGTGGCTTTGAAGTTATAGGTCGGTGCGACACGCCAGGTGGTTTTTCCGCCGAACTCGTCATGATCATCGTAACGCAGGCCGAGGGTGGTGGAAAAGCTTCCAAAGGTCAGCTGATCCTGGACATAGACAGCGTTGGTCCGGGCTTTGCCATCAGCGGAATCGTCGTAATAATCAACGACAAAATCATCATAGTAGTAATCGAACTCTTCCTTTTCCGTCTCTGCGCCCAGGGTGAGGGTATTCTGATCGTTGATCAGGACAGTATTCTGCAGGTCAAATTTGGTCAGTCGGCCATGGTATTCCGAATCGGACGTTTCCTCGTCGTAGGTTCTTTCCGAATTGGTGATCGCGCTGCCAACGGTCATGATCCAGCGCCCGTCCAACAGGGTGAAGGTCCCTTCGATACGTCCTGTCTGCTCGCTGACGTCTTGGGTATTGTCCGCGTCGATGAGAACATAACGACCTGCGGTGGCGTCATACGTGGAGCCGTCGTAGTCATAGCTGGCTTCGGTTGAACGTAAGGAAACCCTCCATGCGACAATGTCGCTGGGTCTGATGCCGATGTTAAGTGATGCCGTGGTGTCGGTGTAACCGTCCGTTTCGGTGTTGCCGTTGTCTTCATCGGCAGATGAGAACCCCTGCGTGTCGATATTGGAAACGGAAAAGTTGACATCTGCCAGGTCGGTTCCTGAAGCGATCCCGGCTTTGAAAATGTTGGTCTGGTAAGATCCTTTTTCTACCGAAGCATAACCTTCCGGTGCTCTGGTTCCCTTTTTGGTGATGATATTGATAACCCCACCGATGGCATCGGAACCATAAAGGACACTCTGGGCGCCGCGAACGACTTCAATCCTTTCAATGTTCTCCGTGGTCAGGTTGGCGATATCCGCACCGCCAAACCCGGCAACGTCCCGGTATTCGACCCCGTCAATGAGGACCAGGGTATGACGAGTGTCGGTGCCGCGCAGATAAATCGATACGGTCCCCCCGGTGTTGCCTGACTGGACAATGTTGACGCCGGGGATATTCCGCAGGACCTCGACGACGCGGGTTTGCTGTTTTTCTTCAATGTCTTCCGAAGTCACGACTGTGACGGCACTCCCCAGTTCACTGAGAGGGGTTGATGTCCGGGTGGCCGTAACCACGACCGGATCCATCACGATGGTTTCGGCCTGCAGGGTGCCGACCGCGGCCAGCAGGGCGCACAGGGCCAATAAGAGCTTTTGCATGGAACGATATCCTCCTGAAAAGTCAGTCCCCCGAGAGCCAGGCTGCAACGGGCAATAAAAAAACCCGCCACCAATGAACTGGTGCGGGTTGTCCGTTTTGTAAAGCCACACACGCTCAAGCTCCCATACCCGGGGAGATGAAAGTTAGCGCGTTTCACGGCAGGTCTTCTGGCTTGCGAGCTCACGGTAGCGGAGGGTACCGAACTGACAGGCGGCCTTCCCGGTTGTTCAGGTTCCAGTGGCATGTCGTCTGTCATAGCTCGTTTACAGCGGCGGGTCCGCGGAGGATTCTCACCTCGCTTCCCATCTGCTCAGCAGGAGCAGGCCAGGGAATCTGCCCGGTTTTGCAGTCACTTCTTGCAAAGGCCGGCAGGATCCTTACGGCACCGATGAAACGGTATCAAATTGTGCCCCTGCTTATAGGCAATCCCCTGGCGGATGTCAAGACAATTGAAATGGGTGATTTTTAAGCTTTTTGCAAGAGAGATGGTTCTCAAGATCGGGAAAACATGGTACGAATGTTGTCCCGCAAACGCAGACAATGTCAAAGATGAAAAGACATAAAGGATTTCTCAAGATGATCTACTCGAAAGTCGGCCTTCAGGTACCCAGAATTCTTTTGCCGAATGACACTATCGATTTCAGAAACTGGGCGGTGATCGCCTGTGATCAGTACACCTCGGACCGTGCCTACTGGCAGCGCCTGGAGGACCAGCTCGACGGACAGCCTTCCACCCTGAACATGATTTTCCCGGAAGTCTACCTGGAAGATGCCGATGCCGAACAGCGCATCGCCGCGATCAACCGGACCATGGAACGCTACCTGGCTGACGGCAGCCTGATCGAGCAACCGCCGGGCTTTATCCTGGTCGATCGGAAAACCTCGGAAGTCCCTTCCCGCAAGGGCTTGATGGTCGCCCTGGATCTGGAGCAGTACGACTACAACAAGGGAGCACAGAGCCTGATCCGGGCCACGGAAGGAACCATTCTCGACCGCCTGCCGCCACGCATCAAGGTGCGGCGCAATGCGCCCATCGAACTGCCTCACATCATGGTTCTTATCGACGACCCCCGGCGGACCGTTATCGAACCGCTGTTCAACGAGGATCTTGAGACGGTCTACGATTTCGACCTGCTGGCGGATGGCGGTCATCTCACCGGATACCGGGTCGCCCGCCAGGAGCACATCGAGCAGGTCGTCGCGGCCCTGGAAGCTCTCGCCGACCCGCAGGCCTACCATCAGCGTTATGACTGTGACGATGCCGTCATGCTCTACGCCATGGGGGACGGGAACCATTCTTTTGCAACGGCCAAGGCGATCTGGGAACAACTCAAGGCCGATGCGGGAAACCCCGCGGAGGTCATGGATCACCCCGCCCGCTATGCCCTGGTCGAGCTGGTCAACCTGCATGATCCCGGTCTGGAGTTCGAGGCCATTCATCGGGTGCTGTTCAATGTCGATCCGGCGGACCTGCAAAACCAGCTGCGTGAGTTCCTGGCGGCCGAGGGGACTCCCGTCAGCCTGCATCCATGCGCAGATCTCGGCAGCGCGGAAGCCCTTGCCGCGGATTTGCCGGGGCATGTTTTCGCAGCCGTTTTCGGCGGCCGGTTTGTCGTCTGTCAGGTTGCCGATCCCCGCATGACTCTGGCCGTGGCGACCCTGCAGGAATTTCTCGATGCTTACCTCAAGGGCAACCCGGAGGCCAAAATCGACTATATCCACGGCACCGGGCCGGTGACCGAACTGGGCAGCCGTGCCGACGGCGCTGGGTTTTATTTGCCGGCCATCTCCAAAAACGACCTGTTCCGGACCATCGTGCACGATGGTGCCCTGCCGCGGAAAACCTTCTCCATGGGGGAGGCGGATGAGAAGCGCTATTATCTCGAGTGCCGCAAAATCCGCTAGCAGCTTACAAGGGATCTCCCGGGGAGAACGCAATGGCGAAAATTGACGCAGTGATATTCGATGTCGGCAGGGTGCTGATCGATTACAGCTACGAGGAGTTTTTCCGGCTCCTCAACGGGCACGGGGCCGGGCTTTTTTCGGAAGAGGAATTCGCCGATCGGGTCGGACTGATCGAGTACGAGCATGGTCATATCGGCAATGACGAATTTCTGGCCAGGCTCAATGCCTTTCTCGATCAGCCGCTGCCCGAGGATGTTCTGATCGCCGCATGGAACAACCTGTTTACCCCGGTGGCGGCCATGCTTGATTTTGCCGGGCAGCTGAAAGACGTCTGCCGGGTTTACCTGCTGTCCAATACCAGCGCCATGCATTGGGACTACCTGAAGGCCGCCTACCGCCTCGAGGACATCTGTCATGACCTGTTCGCCTCCTTCGAAGTGGGGCAGATGAAACCGGCGCCAGCCATTTTTCATACTGCGGAAGAACGCTTCTCCCTGAACCCGGCCAGAAGCCTGTTTATCGATGACAAGCAGGAAAATGTCGCCGGGGCCATGGGCTGCGGTTGGCAGGGGCTCTGGCACCGCAACCCCGTGGATACCCGGCAGGCGGTGCTGGAACTGGTCGGGGATGATCTCTGAAACGGCGCTGCCGGTCACAGCGGGCAGTTACCTGCTCTGGTATTTTCTGCCCAAAGGCCGGGTCATCTCCGTCGGGAGCCTGGGTGCGCGGAGTTTTCGGCGGGGCTGGTATGGATACTGCGGCAGCGCTTTCGGTCCGGGCGGTCTCAGGGCGCGCCTGCGGCACCATCTTGCGGCGCCCCGGCGACCACATTGGCATATCGACTACTTTAAAACCCAGGCCCGCCTGCGGCAGCTCTGGTTCTGTGCCGGACACAACTTTGAGCATACCTGGAGCACAGAGCTGGTGTCCCTTGCCGAAGGGACATGGCCGTGCCCCGGGTTCGGCTCCAGCGACTGCCGCTGCGTCAGCCACCTGGTTTGTCTGCCTGCGGCCCCGGCCGTGACGCAGGCTTATCATGCCCTTGCCGACAGGGCTCCGATCACGCGCCTGCGGCGGAGCTGACGGAAAACGTTCAGAACGGATAGAGCTATGGACATGAATGCTTTTTATCTCTTGATCGATCGTTTTCTGCCTCGCCGGCTGCAGGTCAAGCTGAGCCTGCTGGTGACGGCCCTGCTGATTTTTCATATCAGCCTGATCGGCGCCCTGTTTTCCGATTTTTCCGAAGAGCTGCTGCGTGAGCAGATCGCCCAGAAAGCCCTTGAAGTCGCTCATACGGTCGCCGAAAATCCGCTGATCCGGGCCGGAATCATGACCCGCGATTCCGATTCCATTCAGCGCTTCACCGAGGACCTGCGCAGCAAAACGACCGCCGAGTATATCGTCGTCGGCGATCGCAACGAGATCCGCTTCTCCCACCCTGATCCTGAGAAGATCGGCCGGCATTTTGTCGGTGGCGATCTCGGCCCCGCCCTGCACGAGGGGAAATCCTACAGTTCTGAAGCCATCGGCACCCTGGGACCATCGCTGCGGGGCATTGTCCCGGTCTATGACTGGGAGAATGACATTATCGGCTTTGTTGCCGTCGGTTACCTGTTCACCCGCATCAATGAGCTGATCCATGAGAAGCAGCTTGAAATTCTCGGTTATGTCGCCGTCGTCCTGGTCTTCGGCGTCATCGGCGCGACCATCATCGCCAGTGGCCTGAAGGCGGCCATCATGGGCCTGGAGATTCATGAGATTGCCGCCCTGTTTCATGAGCGCAACGCCATCATCGGGGCCATCCGGGAGGGGATTATCGCGGTCGACGGGCAGGGGTGCCTGACCTATGTCAACCAGGCTGCGCGCGGTTATATCGGAGACCGGTTTACCGGTAAGCTGAGAGGCAAGGCGTTGGCCGATATCTGTCCGGGATCCGATCTGGTTGAGGCGATAGGAGCGGGGGAAAAGGTCCTCGACCGGGAAATGATCATGGCCGAAAGAGTCATGCTGGTCAACGTGCTCCCCCTTGAAAAACCCGCCGAAGGGAGCGTCGCCAGTTTCCGTCCCAAAGACGAGCTGGACCGGTTGACTCGGGAGCTGTCGCACATGCAGGAATATTCCGAGCTGCTGCGGGCCCAGACCCATGAGTACTCCAACAAGATGCACACCATTGCCGGGCTGCTGCAGCTGGGGGCTCATCAGGAGGCCCTCGACCTGGTTATCAACGAGGCCAGCGGTTACCAGGAGCTGGTTCGCAACCTGGCGGAATCGGTTCCCGACCCGGTCATTGCCGGACTCATTCTCGGCAAATACAACCGGGCCTGCGAGCTCAAGGTCGAACTCGAATTCGATCCCCAGAATTCCTTCAGCGACGTGCCCGCCGGGATGGACCGGGAACCGTTGGTGACCATCCTCGGCAATCTGCTCGACAACGCTTTTGACGCCGTCCGGGAGAAAGGCCCTGCCGGCCTGGTCCGGCTGTTTCTGACCGATCTCGGCCCCGATTTGGTGATCGAGGTTGAGGATTCAGGCCCCGGGGTTCCCGCCGCCATTGCCGACACCCTTTTTGACAGCGGGGTGACCACCAAGAGCGGCAGCGGCCGGGGGACCGGGCTGGCCCTGGTCAAGCGGGCGGTGGACAATCTAGACGGGCAGATCACCTTTGCCGAGGGTGAACTGGGAGGCGCCTTGTTTACAGTTATCATTCCCAAAAGGACAGGTGAACCATCATGACCGAGAGCGTGATTCGTATCCTCATTGTCGAGGACGACCTGCGGATTTCCGAGCTTCACCAGCGTTTTGTGCAGAAGATAGCCGGTTTCGAGGTGGTCGGCATCGCCAACACCATCAGCGACGCCCTGGAAATGATCGAAATCCTGCAGCCGGACCTGATCCTGCTCGACCTGTTCTTTCCCGAAGGGAACGGCCTCGATCTGCTGCGCCAGGTGCGCGCCGGGGAGCAGCCCTGCGACGTCATCCTGATCACCGCAGCCCGGGGAGATCGCCTCTCTGCAGGAAGCGCTGCGCGGCGGAGTGTTCGATTACATCATCAAACCCGTGCATTTCCCCCGGTTCCAGGAGGCCCTGCAGAACTTCGCCACCTATTTCCAGCACCTGCAATCCGGGGGAACCCTGGAACAGAAGGATGTCGATCGCTTATTGCGGGCCCAGCAGGCGAGTGAACCGACCGACAGCGGAGCGATTCCCAAGGGGATCGACCCGCTGACCCTGGCCAAGGTGCGCAAGGTGTTCGAAAACCCGGGAGCCAACGACCACAATGCCGAAGAGGTCGGCCAGCTGGTCGGGATCAGCCGCTCGACAGCGCGCCGCTACCTCGAATTCCTGGTCTCCGAAGGATTCCTCCAGGCCGACCTGATTTACGGTGTCGTCGGCCGCCCCGAACGTCGCTACCTGCGGCAGCACTGACGGGCCCCGGGCCGCAACGTGTTGCTCCTGTGCGTGACCATTCCGGAAATCATGCCGGGACCGTGATCCTGGGGCCGTTGATTCTCTTAAAAAAACTTGAAAAAAATCGAACAGGCCCGCTTTCCCTGAGGAAAGCGGGCCTGTC
This sequence comes from Geopsychrobacteraceae bacterium, assembly GCA_963677135.2. Taxonomy (GTDB): domain Bacteria; phylum Desulfobacterota; class Desulfuromonadia; order Desulfuromonadales; family Geopsychrobacteraceae; genus Seleniibacterium. The sequence goes on from CAXXLS010000012.1 coordinate 376,860, forward strand.
TGCGTCAGAACCGTGGGTCACTGACAGACCCTGTCAGATTTTTGTATGACGCAAGCGTTATGCTACATGGCTATCTATTGAAAAAGAGAATCAATAGAGTGACTTATTCTGTCATTTCAGAAGCGCAGCTTGTTTTGGGAGGGGATGTTCTGCGCAGGCTGTTGCCGTTATTGGCTGGCTGCGGGCATGCCTTTGCGAATGTCATTATGAAACCTGTTTGAGGGAGCCGGATGAAATTCTATGCGCATTCGTCGGACAGTCCGGATAAGTCCGATTGGCAGCCCCTGGAAGATCATCTCCTGGGGGTGGCGTCACTGGCGAAAGAGTTTGCCGCGGTGTTCGGTGGCGGTGATTGGGGAGAATATGGGGGCGCTCTTCATGATGCCGGTAAGGCAACCGCCGATTTTGTAAAGCGTCTTGAGGGCAGTTCAAGGAAAGTTGACCATTCAACTTTTGGGGCGCGCCTGGCAAAAGAACGGCTTGGTCCTCTGGGGTTACTGCTGGCTTATGCGATTGCCGGACATCATGGCGGCCTTCCGGACGGAGGCATGCAGCAGGCTGAGCTGCATTACCGGTTGAAGTATGGCAAAGTCCCTGAAGATGTGGCGCTGCTGCCATCGCTCAGGATGCAGGATGAACTGCGCTGGCCACTGGCCAGACCGGACAAAGAAAGGTTCGGTTTTAGTCTGGCATTTTTCACGCGCATGGTTTTTTCCTGCCTGGTGGATGCGGATTTCCTGGATACCGAAGGTTTTTGCGCCCCGGAAAGGGCCCAAGAAAGACGTCCAGGCGAAGGGCCGCAACTGACCGATTTGCGGGAAAAGCTAAGCCGCTATCTAGAACAACTGACGCAGCAGGCCGAACCGACTGCGGTGAACCGTATACGTCAAGCCATTCTGCAACAATGCCGGGCCAAGGCTGAAAGTCCTCCGCAGGTTTTCTCTCTGACTGTGCCGACCGGTGGCGGAAAGACCCTGTCATCCCTGGCTTTCGCTCTCGATCATGCCGTTGCCAACAGCCTGCGGCGAGTGATTTATGCCATCCCCTTTACCTCGATCATCGAACAGAATGCCAGAGTTTTTCAAGATATCCTCGGGCGTGAGTCGGTTCTGGAGCACCATTGTAATTATAAAGAGAAAGATGATCCGGAAGACGCGGCCTACAATCGGCAGCGCGGGTTGGCGACGGAAAACTGGGACGCTCCTGTCGTGGTGACGACCAATGTGCAGTTTTTTGAATCTCTGTTCAGCAACAAGCCGTCACGCTGCCGCAAATTGCACAATATTGCCGGAAGTGTCATCGTCCTGGACGAAGCACAGGCGATTCCAACAGAATATCTCGAACCCTGCCTGGCGGCTCTGCGCGAATTGGTTGAGCGCTACAATTGCTCACTGGTGCTTTGCACGGCAACCCAGCCGGCCCTGGATGACAGTGCCTTGCGCAATCGTTTGCCCAAGATCCATGAGATTATCGATGATCCTCAACAGCTGTATGGTGATCTGCGGCGGACCGAAGTCAGTTTTGTCGGCAAACTGACCGATGAAGATCTGGCCGGACAGCTGGCCACGGAAGAGCAGGCGCTCTGTATTGTCTCCACGAAACCACAAGCCCGCCAACTGTTTGAAATGCTTTCGGAAAGCCAGGGGGTATTCCACCTGTCCACCAACATGTACCCTGAGCATCGTCGTCAGGTGCTGGATGAGATTCGAGCTCGCCTGAAAGAGCGGCTGCCCTGCCGGGTGGTCTCCACCTCACTGGTCGAAGCAGGGGTCGATCTTGATTTTCCCGTGGTCTATCGGGCCATGGCAGGACTCGACTCCATCGCCCAGGCGGCCGGGCGCTGCAACCGTGAAGGGAGAATGCCAGGGCTCGGGCAGGTCTATGTCTACGAGCCTGAGCAGCCTTCACGCATGCCCTGGGTGAAACGCTGCGCCGGCCGCGCCGAAGAAGCGCTGCGCAGCCTGCCGGATGCAGATCCGACCGGTCTGGACATGATGCGCCGCTTCTTTGCGCTGCTTTATGACGTGCAGGAATTGGATAAGAAGCACATTCTGTCAGCATTTCCGGACCAGAAACAGATCCAGCTTTCCAGGGATTTTTATTTCCCATTCCGCACGGTCGCTGAGAATTTTCGGTTCATTGAGGATGAGACCGTCGGCGTGATCATTCCTGTTGACCCACAAGCTGAAGCGTTAGTGCGGCAGCTCTACCACACGGAATATCCCCGTACAATTTTGCGCAAGCTGCAACCGTACAGCGTTGCCGTGCGCGGGCATGATTATCTGGCTCTGGCTGCTGCTGGCGTCTTGGAGATGGTGGCTGATCAGTTTCCGGTGCTCAGAAATATCAAAGCCTACAGGGCTGATGTCGGGTTGTGTGTTGAGCAGAGCGCGACTTGGGACCCTGAAGATTTGGTCAGCTAAAATCGCGGGTTATTTTTATGGTGGCCTGCACAACATGAATCACAAGGAGGAAGCCTATGGCGTATGGTGTCAAGCTGAGGGTGTGGGGAGATTATGCCTGCTTCACCCGTCCTGAAATGAAGGTGGAACGCGTCTCTTATGATGTGATGACCCCGTCCGCCGCGCGGGGAATTCTGGAAGCGATTCACTGGAAACCTGCAATCCGTTGGGTGATCGACAAAATTCATGTCATCCGTCCGATCCGTTTTGACAACGTGCGGCGCAACGAAGTCAGTTCAAAAATGTCCAAACCGAACCCCGCGACCGTCATGCGGGATAAAAAACAACTCTACTTTCTGGTGGACGACGGTAAAAATCGGCAACAGCGGGCGTCCACCCTGCTACGTGATGTCGAATATGTCATCGAGGCGCATTTCATTCTGACTGATAAGGCAGGGGCCGACGACAACGAAGGGAAGCATCTCGATATCTTCAATCGCCGCGCTCGCAAGGGGCAGTTTTTCCATCAGCCCTGTCTCGGTTGCCGTGAGTTCCCGGCCTCTTTCGAGCTGGTCGAGAACGATATCCCCGATTCCTGCTATGTCGGACAGAGCAAGGACCTTGGCTATATGTTGCTTGATATCGATTTTGCCAACGACATGACCCCGGTGTTTTTCCGGGCCAGCATGAATGATGGCGTCATTGAGCCGCCGTCGCCGTTATCGGCGGAGGTGTTCGCATGATCCTGCATGCTTTGTGCAGCTACTATCAGCGTATGCTTGATGATCCTGATGCCGGGATGCCATCCTTCGGGACCAGTGTCGAAAATATTTCTTTTGCACTGGTTCTTGGTGAAGATGGCTCTCTGAGAGCCATCGAGGATTTACGTGTCGGCGACGGAAAAAAGCTTAAACCACGCAAAATGCCGGTGCCGGCTGCTGTGACGCGGACTTCCGGGGTGAAAGCCAATTTTTTATGGGACAAGGCTGCTTATGTTTTCGGCGCGGATGGCGATGGTGCAACGGAGAAAAATTATGTTCGTTTCTCCGCTTTTAACGATTTTCTGCATGAAGTTGGTCATGCAATCGATGATTCAGGTTTTTCAGCGGTAAAAAAATTCCTGTCGCGCTGGGAGTGTTCAAAAGCTGAAGAAATAATTGGCCGCTATCAGCCCTGGGAAGACGTTTGCAATGCCAACCTGGTCTTCCGGATGGATGGCGTTCCCGGCTTTATCCATGACCGGCAACCGGTACAGCGGCAGTGGCTGAAGTACGGGCAGAAAGATTCTACTGCTCCTTTAGGTCAATGTCTGATCAGCGGTGAAGAGCAGGTTCCTCTGGCCGGGGTGCACACTCCGATTAAAGGGGTGCGTGGAGGACAGACCTCGGGCGGCTATATTGTGTCGTTCAATGCCACGGCATTTGTGTCCTACAACCAGGACAAAGCTTCGGTTGCCGAAACGTCGGCTTTCGCCTACACCACCGCTCTGAACGCACTGCTTGCAAACGAAAGCCGTCAGAAAATCATCATCGGCGATACCACTTATGTCTTCTGGGCCAAGCGCCGGACGCCGTTGGAGCCTTTCCTGGCGGATCTGTTCGAACCGTCTGAGGGCGAAGACGGATCCGCAGAACGGGATGATCGCAAAACAGCTAAAGATATTCATGGTCTGCTCAAAGCGATCCGTGATGGCAGAAAACCAACCGATTTCATGCCCGACCTGGAAACCGATGTGCACTTTTACATCCTCGGGTTGGCTCCCAACGCCGCGCGCCTGGCGATCCGCTTTTGGCAGGAGACCTGCTTCGGTGACCTTCTGGAACGTGTCGGCAAACATTATCAACAGTTGAATATTGTCCGTCAATATGACAGCGAGCCGGAATTTCCACCGTTGTGGCGGTTGCTGGTGCAGACTGCAACCCTGGGGAAAGCGGAGAATATTTCTCCGCTTCTGGCCGGCGGATTGACGCGTGCCATGTTGACCGGCGGTCCTTATCCGCAAAACCTGTTACCCGCGGTGCTGGAACGGATTCGGGCTGAGCAAGATGTGACTTATTTCCGCGCAGCGCTGCTTAAGGCTTTTCTGCTGCGCAATATCAAAATGGAGGTTCCTGTGGTTTTTGACCCCGAGAGAAAAGATACCCCCTATTTGCTGGGACGCTTGTTCGCCGTTATTGAAAAAGCACAAGAAGAAGCGATTCCCGGAACAAATGCGACCGTCAAGGACCGTTATCTTGGCGCAGCGGCCGCAACGCCGCAACTGGTCTTGCCGATGCTGCTTAAAAACACAACCAATCACATAGCAAAGCTTCGCAAGGATGCAGAACGCCACGGGCGCGCCATCTATCTGGATCGTATGATCCAGGATATTCATGGTGAGCTTGATCATTACCCCAAAACGCAAACACCGGAACAGCAGGGACTGTTCATGATCGGCTATTACCATCAGCGCAAGAACTTTTTCACAAAAAATATCCAGGAGGGATAACCATGACCGCTATTGCAAACCGCTACGAATTCGCCTTGTTGTTTGACGTTCAGAACGGTAACCCCAACGGTGATCCCGACGCCGGGAACACACCCCGCGTAGATCCGGAAACCGGGCATGGACTGGTGACCGATGTCTGTCTGAAGCGAAAAATCCGCAACCATGTGGCTTTAGCCAAGGACGGGGCCCCGGGGTTCAATATCTACGTTCAGGAAAAGGCGGTGCTCAACCGTACCAACGAAATGGCTTACAAAGAATTTGATTTGAAACCGGAAGCTAAAAAATTGCCGAAAAAGATCGAAGACGCCCAGAAGGTGACCGGCTGGATGTGCGCCAATTTTTACGATATCCGAAGCTTCGGAGCGGTCATGACGACTGAGGTCAACTGTGGGCAGGTGCGCGGCCCTGTGCAGATGGCGTTTGCTAAAAGCGTCGATCCGATTCTTTCTCAGGAAGTCAGTATTACCCGCATGGCGGTAACCAACGAAAAGGACCTGGATAAAGAACGTACTATGGGACGAAAGCATATTGTGCCTTATGGGTTGTATGTCGCGCATGGCTTCATTTCTGCGGCGCTGGCGGAAAAAACCGGTTTTTCCGATGAAGATCTGGAACTGCTCTGGAATGCGCTGATCAACATGTTCGAACACGATCGCTCTGCTGCTCGCGGTTTGATGAGCAGCCAGAAGCTGTTTGTTTTCAAACATCAAGACAAACTCGGCAATGCCCCTGCGCATAAACTGTTCGACCTGATTGACATCAAACGCAACGGTCGCACCGAAGGTCCGGCCCGCTCTTTCAAGGATTACGATGTGGCGGTTGGTGACGCCCCTGCGGGAGTCGAGGTGCTCGAACTGTTGTAGCACCAGCTGTGCAGGCGATCTCAAATCTCAGATTTCATATTTCACAGTGGCACCGTTGGCGATCTGAGATCTGAAATTTCAAATCTGAAATAGCATTTGCGCCTAAGCGCAAATGCGGAGGGGAAATGATGAAATATGAAAATTTCGAAGACGTTCCGGTCTGGAAGGATGGCATTACCCTGACGATCAGAGTCTTTCAAATTACGGAAGATCGGTCGTTTCGAGGACGTGGAGACATCGCCAACCAGTTGCAGAGGGCGGCATTATCGGTGCCGAACAATATCGCCGAAGGGTTTGAACGCGGCACGACTCCGGAATTGATCCAGTTTCTCTATTATGCGAAAGGTTCAGCCGGCGAGGTTCGGTCCATCTGTCATGTGATCGAAAGGCTCAAACTTTTCCATCATCTTAAATCTGAAATTTCAAATTTGAGATCGCTGTCTCGCAGTATTGCGAGACAGCTTGGCGGTTGGGCCTTTTCGCTTCAGGAAACCGATATCAAGGGGGCGCGCCATCTGACGGAAAGATCGAAAGAATCTTTTCACCGCCGCAGGGATGCCGACAAACTGCTGGAGGAACTGGGCCGAAACTACCGCGAACAATTTCAAGAGTGGAAAAATCGATGAGTTATCAAGAGGATGACTACATCATGCTGTCAGCCCTGCAGCATTATATCTTTTGTCCCCGACAATGTGCCCTCATCCATGTCGAACAGCAATGGGCGGAAAACCGCTATACGGCAGAAGGAAAGGTGCTGCATGAGCGGGCTGACAGCAGTAAGGCGGAGCGGCAGGGCCCTGTCCGCATTGTGCGGAGCTTGCCGCTGGCCTCGCAACGTCTGGGTTTGAGCGGTCAGGCCGATGTGGTCGAGTTTCATGACGACGGTATGGTTTATCCGGTAGAGTACAAGCGCGGGCGTCCCAAGAAGGACCATTGTGACGAGGTCCAGCTGTGTGCCCAGGCTTTGTGCCTGGAAGAGATGCTGCAGGTTGAGATACTCAGGGGAGCCTTGTTTTACGGCCAGAGAAAACGCCGCCAGGAGGTTGTTTTTGATCAGGGGTTGCGGAGCTTGACGGAAACGATCTGTGTCGCTGTGCATAGCCTGGTGACCAGTGGCCTGACCCCACCGGCAACATATTCGCCCAGGTGCGAGCAATGCTCACTGATGTCTATCTGTCTGCCGAAAAGTTGTGCTGAAGGATCCTCGGTTGACCATTATCTGAAGCGCATGCTGGGAGGGGCCGATGAGAAAACTGCTTAATACGCTTTACGTAACCACGCAAGGGGCCTACCTGCATAAAGAGGGGGAGACTGTTGCCGTTCAGGTCGAAAGAGAAACCCGCCTGAAGCTTCCTGTCCACACGTTAAGTTCCATTGTCTGTTTCGGCAATGTAATGTGCAGCCCGTTTTTGTTGGGGCACTGCGCTGAGCATGATGTCTCGGTCAGTTTTATGACTCAATACGGACGCTTCCTCGCCCGGGTTCAGGGACCGGTTACAGGAAATGTGCTGTTACGGAGAGAGCAGTATCGGCGGGCCGATTCTCCCAAATCCTCAGCCCGTTTGGCGCGTATGTTTGTTGCCGGCAAGGTGGGGAATGCCAGGACCAGTTTGAACCGTGTATTGCGGGACCACGCGGATAAGGCGGATAAGGAGGCATTGGCTTTGGCCTGCAGGCAGATCTCCCGTTACGGACAGCGCTTGCTAAAGGAAGAAGATCTCGATACGGTCCGCGGGCTAGAAGGGCGTTTGGCGCGTGATTATTTTGACCATTTCAATCAGCTGATTGTCGCTCAGAAGAAGTATTTTGTTTTTTCAGGGCGTAACCGGCGGCCGCCCCTTGACCCGGTCAACTGCCTGCTTTCGTTTGTTTATGTCCTGCTCTATCACGATGCCCGCAGCGCACTGGAAACGGTGGGCCTTGATCCCGCCGTGGGCTATCTTCACCGTGACCGGCCGGGGCGTTACGGCCTTGCCCTCGACCTGATGGAAGAATTCCGGCCGATGCTGGCTGACCGGCTGGTGTTGTCCTTGATCAATTTGGGGCAGGTTAAAAAGAAAGGCTTTACCGTGACAGCGTCGGGGGCGGTGCGGATGGATGACGAGACCCGCAAGGCAGTGCTGGTCGCCTATCAGAAGCGCAAGCAGGAAGAGATCGAGCATCCCTTTTTGCAGGAGAAAATCCCGGTAGGCATGCTGCTCTTCGCCCAGGCGCAGTTGCTGAGCCGCCACCTGCGGGGCGATCTGGATGCCTATCCGCCCTTTTTGTGGAGGTGATGCATGATGGTTCTTGTCAGCTACGACGTTGCAACCCTGGACCGGGCCGGTGCCAGACGCCTGCGGCGGATCGCCAAGATCTGCCAGAATCATGGCCAACGGGTCCAGTATTCGGTGTTCGAATGCCTGGTTGATCCGGCCCAGTGGACCGTCTTGCGCCAGCAGTTGGTTGAGGCCATCGATGATGAACGGGACAGCCTGCGTTTTTACTTTTTGGGGGCCAACTGGCGCAAGCGGGTCGAGCATGTTGGGGCTAAAGCTGTTTTGGATCAAGAGGGCCCTTTGATTATTTAGCGGACCCCAAGTGGTGGCGGGTTTCCCAGGAGGTTCGCGAATTGCTCAGGTCTTTGAAATAAGAATATTTTAGTAAAGCCAATTGGAAAGGTACGGTCGGTTTTTACGCCAAATGAACCAGGTTCGCAGAAATGGAGAAAATAAAATTTTAAAATCATGTGGTTAAAAGCATGCTGTCGCCCCTCCCGCAGGGGCGTGGATTGAAACAAGCCACCTCAAAAACACCCCTTAGAATAGACGCGAGTCGCCCCTCCCGCAGGGGCGTGGATTGAAACTACGAGGGCCCCCCAACCCTTTCGAACGAGCCTGGTCGCCCCTCCCGCAGGGGCGTGGATTGAAACAGCCATACGTCACTAATCGACTCGACCTCGTGACCGTCGCCCCTCCCGCAGGGGCGTGGATTGAAACAACTGAAGACGCAGTAAGGGCAACGCTGTCTCTGGTCGCCCCTCCCGCAGGGGCGTGGATTGAAACGACAGCTGATTGCGTATCTGATGCCCCCAGCTGTGTCGCCCCTCCCGCAGGGGCGTGGATTGAAACACTCATTACCCCCGGCATTTCTTCAGGACCTGTCGTCGCCCCTCCCGCAGGGGCGTGGATTGAAACGTGGCCGGGTGCTCGGAGTGACCGGGCTCGGCGGTCGCCCCTCCCGCAGGGGCGTGGATTGAAACATAATCTGGGTTGCCGAGGTAAAATCCCCCTCGACGGTCGCCCCTCCCGCAGGGGCGTGGATTGAAACTGTTGCCTCACCACCAGGGCCTGAGAAGTTGATAAGTCGCCCCTCCCGCAGGGGCGTGGATTGAAACTTTATAAACATCAAACCCCAAAACACGCCGATATTGTCGCCCCTCCCGCAGGGGCGTGGATTGAAACTCATGGGGGCAGGGTCCTCGCATGACGACCAAAGAGTCGCCCCTCCCGCAGGGGCGTGGATTGAAACACAAGTAACGGAAGGCTCGGAGAACCCCTGAACGTCGCCCCTCCCGCAGGGGCGTGGATTGAAACGTCTCTGTTGCAGACACGCAATGTTATTTTGAGGTCGCCCCTCCCGCAGGGGCGTGGATTGAAACATTTACAACTCTCCTAACTACGGCGGCGGGTATGTCGTCGCCCCTCCCGCAGGGGCGTGGATTGAAACAAAACCCGGCTGACAATAGGAAAAAATTGATTCGTCGCCCCTCCCGCAGGGGCGTGGATTGAAACGAAATGGAAAGAGCGCCAGAGCTAGGGAGCTTGGTCGCCCCTCCCGCAGGGGCGTGGATTGAAACCCTCCTCAAAAGTAGCAATGCCTTAACTTCATCATGTCGCCCCTCCCGCAGGGGCGTGGATTGAAACTTGCCTATATACAACGTCAACCCGGTTGTCGAGCCGTCGCCCCTCCCGCAGGGGCGTGGATTGAAACAGGACGAAACCCGCAAACTCTGAAAAAATTACGGCAAGTCGCCCCTCCCGCAGGGGCGTGGATTGAAACGTAAATTTTCGGATCCCGCTTACCGGCCGGGAACGTCGCCCCTCCCGCAGGGGCGTGGATTGAAACGTGTCCATCCTCGCCAATCTCGGCGGCGATAGAGAGTCGCCCCTCCCGCAGGGGCGTGGATTGAAACTCCGGGCGTATGGATGTTATGGAAATCAGCGAGGGTCGCCCCTCCCGCAGGGGCGTGGATTGAAACTGGGGCTTGGCGACGAACTGGCTGATATCCCAGTGTCGCCCCTCCCGCAGGGGCGTGGATTGAAACGCTTCTTGGTTGATACTTGTCAAAGTTACCTACGTCGCCCCTCCCGCAGGGGCGTGGATTGAAACGGGTAGCTTTGGCGCATCGATGGGGGTTGTCGCGCGTCGCCCCTCCCGCAGGGGCGTGGATTGAAACACCCATGCTATGCTCATCGAAAATAAGATGTGTGTCGCCCCTCCCGCAGGGGCGTGGATTGAAACGGCGTCCAGGTACTGCTGAAGTTTTGCTTCGGCTTGTCGCCCCTCCCGCAGGGGCGTGGATTGAAACCAGACCGGTCTGGCGGCAAATACCGCCATTCCAGTCGCCCCTCCCGCAGGGGCGTGGATTGAAACGCTCCCCCACGTCGACCCATTCCACGTTGACCGGGTCGCCCCTCCCGCAGGGGCGTGGATTGAAACAATAGGCCCCTGTTGCGTTTTGGACATGCCTGCTGTTCTTGGGAATAAAAAAGCGGCCCGTGATCCGAATGGGAGCGGGCCGCTTTTCTTTTTATAATATCTTCCTTAGCCGTGAACCTGTTTCGGCAGGATCAGGTTCAGGATCACCCCGACGACCCCCGCCAGGCCGATACCGCCCAGTTTGACCACGGCCAGGTCAAAGGTCATGCCGCCGATACCGAAGACCAGGATGATGGCGACGATAGCCAGGTTGCGTGCTTCCATCAGATCGGTCTGGGCCCTGACCAGGGTGTTGATGCCGATGACCGAAATGGCGCCGAACAGCAGGACCATGATGCCGCCCATAACCGGGACCGGGATGGTGTTGAGGAAGCCGCCCAGCTTGCCGATGAAGGCCAGCAGAATAGCGGCGATGGCGGCCCAGGTCATGATGGCCGGATTGAAGGACCGGGTCAGGGCGACGGCCCCGGAGACCTCGGAGTAGGTGGTGTTGGGCGGACCGCCGAGAAGTCCGGCGAGGCTGGTTGCCAGGCCGTCGCCGAGCATGGTGTTCTGAATGCCCGGATCCTCGACATAATCTTTACCGGAAATTCCGCCGATGGCGATGATGTCGCCGAAATGCTCAATCGCCGGAGCCAGGGCGACCGGGACGATAAACCAGATTGCTTCCGGGTTCCAGACGGGGAAGACGAAATCGGGCATGGCGAACCATTTGGCCTCGGCGACCTTCTGAAAGGAAATCAGGGCCGGGGCCGTCCAGTTGGGTAATGTCCCGGGATCAAACGCTGCCTGGGCAGACGCGGTGAAGCCTGTGATATCCAGAAACAGTGAGGTGATATAGCCGGCGGCGATGCCGGACAGGATCGGGATCAGTTTGAAGAAGCCCCGCCCCAGCAGAGACACGAGGATGGTGACCACCAGAGCGACCCCGGCAATGATATAGGCGGTTGTCTGGGGGACCAGCCAGGCGGAGCCGTCACCGGTGCGGCCGGACGCCATGTGGATGGCGACGGGAGCAAGATAAAGACCGATGACCATGATGACCGGCCCGGTAACGACCGGGGGGAGCAGGCGGTGGAGAATGTCCGATCCGAAAATACGGATGACCATGCTCAATACGGCATAAAGAAGTCCGGCAGCGACCAGTCCGCACAGCGTACCGGGCACTCCCCAGGTGTTGACACCGTAGATGATCGGGGCAATGAAGGCGAAGCTCGAGGCCAAAAAGACCGGGACCCGACCACGGGTCACCGCCTGGAAAACCAGGGTGCCTGCGCCGGCGGTAAAGAGGGCCACGTTGGCATTCAGGCCGGTCAGCAGGGGGACCAGGACCAGGGCGCCGAAGGCGACGAACAGCATCTGGGCGCCAAGCAGGCAGTCCTTGAGTCTGAAATGGTAATCTGTCGGGGCGGGGGATTGATTCATAAAAAATCTTCTCCGTGACTAAGTGTTTTTAATTGCATTGAAGGTTAGGTAAGACCGCGTTTAAAACTTTCCATCTTCAGGGCCGCATGAACCCAACCAATGGAAAGTTTTAAGCGCTGTCTCTACCGACAGTTGTTTTTTCGTTGACAGTTAGCCGGAATGTCTGGGCTGGAAACGAGAAATTTTCGTTGTCGCAGGGACATCAAGGGGTTGTGCGGAGGCGTAGTTCTTCACGCCGCACAAACAAGCCCGCAGATTGACGCCGTTGCGGCGGAAAAGGGCCGTTTCCTGCCAGAAATTTTATTTGGTGCCGAAAATCTTGTCTCCAGCGTCGCCGAGGCCGGGCAGGATATAGCCGTTTTCATTCAGGCGCTCGTCGATGGATGCGACGTAGATGTCAATATCGGGATGGGCTTCCTGAACGCGCTTGATCCCCTCGGGAACCGCAACCAGGAAGAGACCGCGAATACTTTTGCAACCGGCTTCCTTGAGCATGTCGATACAGGCCAGCAGGGAGCCGCCGGTCGCCAGCATCGGGTCGAGGATCAGGGCGGTTCTGTCTTCCATGCTGCTGGCCAGTTTCTTGTAATAGGTCACCGGCTCGAGGGTTTCCTCGTTGCGGTAGAGGCCGACGACGCTGACCTTGGCGCTGGGAATCAGGTCGAGGACACCGTCCATCATCCCGAGTCCGGCCCGCAGGATGGGGACAACCGTGATCTTCTTCCCCTTGATCCGCTCCACCTGAACCGGGCCGCACCATCCGGTGATGGTTTCGGGTTCCATCTCCAGGTCCTTGGTCGCTTCATAGGTGAGCAGCCTCGCAACTTCCGAGGCAAGATCACGGAAATCCTTGGTGCTGATGTCATGCTGCCGCATCAGTCCCAGTTTATGCTTGATCAGAGGGTGGTTCGCTTCAAAAACAGCCATCACGATACTCCTTGCTGAAGGTTTTTTAGAAAGATAAGAACTTAACGGCAAAGAATAGAATTATCGCCGTTGCCCGGTCAAGACGCTTGCGTCAATAGTTGCCTTTAAAATGCATCAGGGCCGGTGTCATGAAAAACCGTCTTCCGCGTCTGCTCATATTGGGGTATACTGTCCGGCTTGTTTGCTGCGGGTGTTGTCGCTGTCGGTTTTGCGGAGTGCCCATGCCCGGCTGAGGTTTCGGAAATAAAATGTCGTACATGCTGAAATACAGGCTTGAATATTGGGGACTGCGGGGAGTTTCGTTTCTTGTTCGCATTCTCCCCCGGTCGCTGGCCCTGACTCTCGGGGCAGCGCTGGGCAGAGCTGCCGTTTATTTCGTCCCCGCCCGCTACCAGCTGGCCAGGACCAATATGACCCGGGCTCTGCCGGAGCTCAGCGCCGCCGAAGTCGAAAAAAATGTGAAGGAGAACTTCGCCCACTTCGGCCGTTCCACCGTCGAGATGCTGCGGCTCGACACCCTGACCGCCGCCGACCTCGACCGCCTGTTCGATATCGAGGGTCTGGAGCATCTTCGACAGGCTTACGAGCTGGGTCGCGGGGTTATCCTGCTGACCGCTCATCTCGGGTTCTGGGAGGCGGGCGCCTTTGTCATCCCGACCAGCGGTTATCCCTGCGATATGGTGGCCAAAAAGCTGAAAAACCCCCTTGCGGATGCGTTTTTCGGAAAACTTCGAACCGCGTTCGGCGGTGAAATCCTGGAAAGCCGCAAAGGGGCGCGGCGGATCGTGAAATCCCTCAGCCGGGGGCATACCGTCGCCGTTCTGCTTGATCAGCATGCCCCCAAGTCGGGTTCCGTTGAGACCGTTTTTTTCGGGATGAAGGCCCGGACGACGACGGTTATTACCAGTATGGCCACCCGGTACCAGGTGCCGGTGGTCCCCATGTTCTGCCTGCGGCAGCCTGACAACAGGTACCGGGCCTGGACCGAGCCGATGCTGATTCTGGAAGGGGACTCGCCTGAAGAGGTTGCAGCAAATACCCAGAAGCTGACCGATATTATTGAATCCGCCATTCGCCGCGATGTGACCCAGTGGTTCTGGATGCACCGACGCTGGCGGGACGGAAAGCGTAAAAAAGTAAAAAAATCGAGACAAGCGACCAAAGGAAAACAACGTGAGTAAAGAGCTGCAGAGAGAAGTAGCCAAACGCCGCACCTTCGGCATCATCAGTCACCCTGATGCCGGTAAGACCACCCTGACCGAAAAGCTGCTGCTGTTCGGCGGTGCGATCCAGATGGCCGGGACCGTCAAGGCCCGCAAATCGAACCGTCACGCTACCAGTGACTGGATGAGTATTGAAAAGGAGAGGGGTATTTCGGTGTCCTCCTCCGTCATGAAATTCGATTATCGGGATTTCGAGGTCAACCTGCTCGATACTCCCGGGCACCAGGATTTTTCTGAAGACACCTACCGGGTTCTGACCGCTGTTGACAGTGCCCTGATGGTCATTGACAGCGCCAAAGGGGTCGAACCGCAGACGGAAAAGCTGATGGAGGTCTGCCGGATGCGCAACACCCCGGTGCTGACCTTCATCAACAAGCTCGACCGGGAAGGCCTCGATCCCCTCGATGTCCTGGCGGATATCGAGGAAAAACTGCAGATCGAGTGCGCGCCGCTGTCCTGGCCTATCGGTATGGGCAAGCGGTTCAAGGGCGTTTACAACCTCTATCGGAAAGAACTGAACCTGTTCCGGCCGGGGAGTGATTCGCGCACCACGGAAACCGTCAAAATTGCGTCTCTCGATGATCCGAAGCTGGATGAATTGCTGGGCGGCCAGGCTGACGAACTGCGCTCAGATATCGAACTGCTGGAAGGGGCTGCCAACCCCTTTGATCTGAATGAGTATCTGCGGGCTAACCAGACGCCGGTGTTCTTCGGCAGTGCCATCAACAATTTCGGGGTTCAGGAAATGCTCGATGCCTTCGTCGAACTGGCGCCGGCTCCTGGACCGCGGCAGACTCTGGAGCGTATGGTTAGCCCGGAAGAGGAGGAATTCTCCGGTTTTGTGTTCAAAATCCAGGCGAACATGGATCCGGCCCACCGGGACCGCATTGCTTTTTTGCGCATCTGCTCCGGCAAGTTCACCCGTGGCATGAAAGTCCGTCATCATCGGATCGGCAAGGACATTACCCTTTCCAATGCCACCATCTTCATGGCCCAGGACCGGGCCCATGTCGAGGAGGCTTTTGCCGGCGATATCATCGGGCTGCACAATCACGGCACCATTAAAATCGGTGATACCTTCAGTGAAAAAGAAGTCTTGAAGTTTACCGGGATCCCCAACTTTGCTCCGGAGCATTTCCGCCGGGTCCGGCTCAAGGATCCGCTGAAGTCAAAACAGCTGCACAAGGGGCTTATCCAGCTGGCGGAAGAAGGAGCCGTCCAGGTCTTCAAGCCGGTGTCCGGCGCCGAATTCATTCTTGGTGCGGTTGGGGTGCTGCAGTTTGATGTGACCATGGAGCGGCTGAAGTCCGAATACAATGTCGCCGCGGTTTATGAAGGGGTCGACCATACGACCGCCCGCTGGGTCGAATGCGAGGATCGTAAGCTGTTTGACGATTTTCAGAAAAAGAACCAGGCGCACCTGGCCCACGATGCCGAAGGGCACCTGACCTACCTGGCCGCGAGCGAATGGCGTCTGGGACACACGATGGAACAGTGGGAGGGGGTTCGCTTCCTCAAGTCCCGCGAACACAGCTAGTTTTCATCCGAAAACGGCCCTTTTCCGCCGTGGCTGCGTCAATCTGCAAGCTTGCTTGTGCGACGTAAAGGACTACGTCTTCGCGCAAGCCCTTGATGTCCTTGCCACAACGAAAAATTGCTCGTTTCCAATCTGAAAACTGACGCATTGCTCTCCGGAGTTTCCGGATCGCAGCCAGCTAGTTTCTGCGCGGAAACAGGGAGGGGTGAATGACCCTGCTGGTTTCCGCTGTCGATCAGTAAAAAGGACCTCCAGCGGGGTCCTTTTTTATTCTCCCCGGGAAGAGAATATGATAGTCTTTGAAGTATTAGTTTTTTCTTAACCTGGTTTTCTTGGGGCAATTCCGAATGGCTGCTGTGTCAAGGTGCTGTTGCTTTCTTCTCCTCTGTTGCCTGCTGGTGATATCCGGCCGGTCTGACAGCCATGCTGCCGGGCGCTATAAGGTCCTGGTGGTGTTCAGCTACGCTGAGGGGTATCAATGGGAAGCGGATATCCGCAGGCAGATCGCGGCAAGCCTGGAATCCTGTTGTGAGCTGACTTTTTATTATCTCGACGCCGGGACTCTGGCGAAACAGAATGCGCATCGGGCAGATGCCGCTTTCGGCCTCTATGAGGAGTTGCAGCCGGACGGGGTCATTGCCGTCAACGATGCGGCCCAATCCCTGTTTGTCGTTCCCTACCTTAAAGACCAGGTGGCTACCCCGGTTATCTTCTGCGGGATTTATGCGTCTCCCGCACTCTACGGTTATCCGGGGCGCAATGTGACCGGTGTCCGGCGCCACCTGTTTCTGGAAGAGGGGATTGCCTTCACCCGTCAGCTGGTCGGGGGCGGGCAGCCCTTTGCCGTCATGACCCGGGACGGTTATCAGGCCGATCTCATTCTGCAGCAGATGGTGGAGAAATTTCCCCGCCTGGCCGAAGATATGCTGACCTTTCTGCAGCCGAAAACAGTTGAAGAGGCCGTACTGATGGCCGACGGTTTCAGCCCCCTGGTGGATTTCCTGGTTCTTATTGCTCTTGACGGCATTCCTGATCGACACGGCCGATCGGTCGGTTATCTCGACATGATCGCCAGGCTCGACGCGGTGTTCCATAAACCGACCACCAGCCCTTCTGAATATGCCATTCGCGCCGGTGTACTGAGCGGCGTGACGGTCAGCGGAGCCGAAGAGGGGGAACGGGCCGCCGATCTGCTGCTGAAGGCCATGCGCGGCATTCCGGTTGCGGAACTGCCGATTACCCGCAATTACCGGGGGACCCGGATGATCAATGTCAGTACCTTAAAAGAGCTTGAGATCCAGCCGGCCCCGATGGCCCTGCGCGGCTCAAAGCTGGTGACCGTACCATGAACGAGCATCTGGAGCCGCAGGCGGCGGGAGGGGGCGGTCCTGTGAAACATCGCAGCGGATTGAAAGCCCGTTTGAAACGGCTCGCTTTGATGCTGGTCCTGGCCTTCGTCCTGATTGTGGTGGGTCTGTCCTACACCCTGCAGGGCGTCCGTGAAAACCTTGACCGTATTGTTGAAGAACGCTTTCAGCAGGTCGTCCACAATTCTCACAATAGTCGCGACTTTGGTCTTTTGCATACGCGGCTGCAGGTTTTTACCAAAACCTTCTACGGGGACCAGGAGTTTCTCGAAGCGGAAAGCCGCGCTCTGCTGGATGATTTCAAGCGTCTGGAGGAGCGGGTCGATGATGAGGTCATCGCCAACCTGGTCAGAGAGCTGAAACGCGAGTTTCTGGTCTACCTGGAGCATTGCCGCTGGATCAACGTCCTGCTCGACTGGCGTTCCGGGCAGGACCAGGATATCAATGAACAACTTCTGCTTCTCCAGGAGATCGTTGCCGACCGGACCATTGAGATCGCCCTGGCCGGAGGCGATGTGTCCTACCTTGAGCAATTGGTCCTGCTGTTGTCCGGGTATCGGGAAAACCTCCTCGACATCGCGCGACTGAATGCCGAGGAGAAGAAGGCCACCTGGCTGAACAGCAGGGTCGATGATCCCCCGCCATTACACGACCAGCTTGAACAGTTGAGGCTGCGCATGCAGACTCTGACCGCTTCCGAACCTCCTATCGACAAGTTCGGCAGGCATCTGCTCAGCAGGTTGGCCTACTACCAGTATCTGATGCGTCTCTACCAGCTGGAGATGATCCAGCTCGGAGAGAAGGGCCGGGCCCTCAGCGGCATGGCTGCCGGGATCCTGCTGGCGATGGAGGATTCTGATCGCCAGGCCGCCCTGTCGGCCGGTGAGACCCGCCTGGTCATCAGCCACAACATCTCCTCCACCCTGGCCCTGATTCTGGCTTTGCTGTCGATGCTCGCCGGCATTTTCTGGTTCAGCCTGCGTAATTTTTTCGGCAACCATATCCAGGCACCCATGACCCTGGTCAGCGAACGCCTGGCCAGCTTTCAGCAGGGTGACCACCAGACCCGGATGGTCCTGAACCGGGACGATGAGTGGGGCGAGGTGGAAAAGGTCTTCAACCAGATGCTCGGGGATGTTCAGGAGAGTGTCGCCGCACTGCGTGAGTCGGAACAGCGCTACCGGGAAATTTTTATCAATGCCACGGAGGGGATCTTCCGGACGTCCATTTCCGGCCGGATCCTGGAGATCAACCCGGCGGCCGTCAAAATTCTCGGTTACGATTCGCGGGATCAGGCCATCGCCGAGGTCCGGGACTTTGCCGTTCAGCATTACCATAATCCCCGCGATCGCAAGGAGATGGTCACCCGTCTTTACCAGCAGGGGCACAATCGCCATTTCGAATGCCTGCTGGTGCGCCGCAGCGGTGAGCGGTTCTGGGCCGCCATCAACAACCGTCTGATCAGGAACGCGGCGGGAGAGATCCTCTACATCGAAGGAACATTCCAGGATATCTCCATGCGCAAGGCCGCCCAGGAGTCGCTGCTGAAACTGCAGGTTTATCTTCAGAATATCATCGACTCCATGCCTTCGATGCTGATCGCCATCGGCCCGGAGATGACCATCACCCTGTGGAACCGCCGGGCCGAACAGGAGGAAGGGTTGCCGTCCTGTACGGCCATCGGGCAGCCAATTCAGAAAGCCTTTCGCCTGATTGACCCGGAGCACTATCTTAACGCGTTGGAAACGACCCTTGAAAATCGCCAGCCGACCCGGCTGATGAAGCTGGAGAAGCTGATTCAGAATGACGAAGAAGAAGCCCGCTATTTCGACATGGTCATCTATCCGCTGTCTGAGACCGAGAACAGAGGGGCGGTCATTCACATCGATGACATCAGCGAACGGGTGCGCCTCGAAGAGATGATGGTCCGCTCGGAAAAGATGCAGTCTGTCGGCAGTCTGGCTTCGGGGCTGGCTCATGAAATCAACAATCCCCTGGCGGCCGTTCTGCAGAATGTTCAGGTGCTTTCCCACCGCCTGTCCCCGTCTCTGGCCAAGAACCGCAGTGTTGCCGAAGAACTGGGAACCACCATCGACGTCATTGCCGAGTATTGTAACCGGCGCGGCTGCAATAAAATGCTGCAGTCCATCGCCAGTGCCGGGCAACGGGCTGCGAAGATCGTCGAGAATATGCAGAGTTTCAGTCGCCGCGGCGATGCGGCCTTTGCGTTGAGTTCCCTGCCGGAGCTGCTTGACAGGACTCTCGAACTGGCCAGCAGCGATTACGACATGCGGCACCAGTATGCATTTCACAAGATCCGTATCCAGCGTGATTTCCAGCCGGTCGAGAAAATTCTCTGTGAGCCGAGCCAGATTCAGCAGGTCATCCTGACCATTCTGAAGAATGCCGCCCAGGCTCTCAATACGCACACGGAAGATCCCTGTATCACTTTGAGGGTTTTCCCCGTCGAGCCTGAAAGAGTCTGCCTGGAAATCGAAGATAACGGTCCGGGAATGGATCCCGAGACCACCCGGCAGATATTCGATCCGTTCTATTCCACCCGCGATGTCGGCAGGGGCATCGGTTTGGGGCTGTCGATAGCCTATTTTATCGTCAGCCAGAATCATCGGGGCAATCTCAGCGTCAGGACCGAACCGGGCCGGGGGACCTGCTTCGCCCTGGTTCTGCCGCAGACGCGCAGCTAAGGGGACCGTTGTCCAGGCAACGGACAGGAGATGGACATGAGTATTATCACCTGGAAGGATGTCTACGCGACCGGAATCAAGGTGCTCGACCGAGAACACCAGGGGCTGATCGACCAGATCAACCTGCTTTATGTTGCCGTGCGGGAAAAAAAGGGGGATGCCGTCCTGACCGAAGTCCTCGAGGCGCTTGAAAAGTACACCCGGGAACACTTTGAGCACGAAGAAAAGCTGATGGCCGCCTACCACTATCCGCACCTGGATGCCCATCGCCAGAAACATGCCGAGTTGCTGGCGACCGTCAAAGAGATGAAACAACGCCCCCGGGTGGATCCGGACGTTCTGGCCAGGGAGCTGCTCAAGTTTTTGCGCGACTGGCTCATGCATCATATCCTGGTTATCGACAAGGCCTACGGACCGTACCTGGAGGCCCGGGGTGGGCGCTTTGTCGAGTAACCCGGCAGGGTGGACCTCTGGGGAATAGCCGGTCCATAGAGGCGAAACAGGCGACTGCTTCAGCAATGAATCAGTCGCTTTTTGGTATCATCTTGATCCTCAAGCGGTTATTTTTTCCGTCGTCCGATCATTGTTTCGGGTTATATATAGATACTGGTTGCCGGATTATTGGTCACGATTTGAGCCTGGTCCCGGAACCAATCCGCCAGATTTTGACATGATTAAAATGATGACGAGGGATGGCAATGCACAGACAGAACAGAACATCTATCAAACAATTGCTGGCCACAGATCAACCTCTTTCCGATGTCACCGTCAATGGCTGGGTGCGGTCGACCCGCCGCGGCAAGGAGGTGTCTTTTGTTACCCTGAATGACGGCAGCTGTTTCGCATCGCTGCAGCTGGTCATGACCCCGGACCTGGCAGACTATGCTGCCGTGACCAGGGTCGGGACCGGTTCCTGCCTTTCCGTCTGCGGCGACCTGGTCGCCTCTCCGGCGGCCGGGCAGCGGTGGGAACTGCATGCGAAAACCGTCACGGTTGTCGGCCCTGCCGATGACAGCTACCCGCTGCAGAAGAAGCGCCACTCCTTCGAGTTTCTGCGCAGTATCGCTCACCTGCGGCCTCGCTCGAACACCTTCGGGGCGGTTTTCCGGATGCGCAGTCAGCTGGCCTTTGCGGTCCACCGGTTTTTTCAGGAACGGGGATTTCTCTACGTTCAG
The DNA here is from genome assembly GCA_963677135.2 of Geopsychrobacteraceae bacterium. Lineage (GTDB taxonomy): Bacteria > Desulfobacterota > Desulfuromonadia > Desulfuromonadales > Geopsychrobacteraceae > Seleniibacterium. The sequence goes on from CAXXLS010000012.1 coordinate 397,673, forward strand.
ACTCCGATCATTACCGCCAATGACTGCGAAGGAGCGGGGGAGATGTTCCGGGTGACGACCCTCGATCCCCTCGCGCCGCCACTTGTGGACGGGCAGGTCGACTGGGAACAGGATTTCTTTGGCGAACGGGCCGGGCTGACGGTCAGCGGCCAGCTGCAGGGGGAGCTGTTCGCGACCGCGTTCTCCGATATTTACACTTTCGGTCCGACCTTCCGGGCGGAGAATTCCAACACCAGCCGCCATGCCGCCGAGTTCTGGATGATCGAACCGGAAATCGCGTTTGCCGATCTCGCCGAGGATTGCCGGTTGGGGGAGGAGTTCCTCCGCTACCTGGTGGTGTACGCCCTGGAGAATTGTCAGGAGGATCTGGCCTTTTTCAATGACCGCATCGAAAAGGGGCTGCTCGACAAACTGGAGGCGCTCGCCAATGCGCAGTTCCGCACCATAACCTATACCGATGCCATTGCCCTGCTGGAAAAGGCCGATCAGACCTTTGAGTTCCCCGTGGCCTGGGGGTGCGACCTGCAGTCTGAACACGAACGTTACCTGACTGAGAAAGTTTTTGACGGACCGGTTTTCGTGACCGATTATCCGAAGGATATCAAGGCATTTTACATGCGCCTCAATGATGATGAGCGCACCGTTGCCGCCATGGATCTGCTCGTGCCCCGGGTTGGTGAAATCATCGGCGGGAGCCAGCGCGAGGAGCGCTACGACCTGCTCCGCCAGCGTATGATCGAGATCGGCATCAGGCCTGACGATCTTGCCTGGTACCTCGATATCCGTCGCTGGGGAAGCTGCCCCCATGCCGGTTTCGGGCTCGGTTTCGAACGTTTCCTGATGTATGTGACCGGCATGGAGAACATCCGCGACGTCATTCCTTTCCCACGGACTCCGGGGCATGCGCATTTCTAGAAACCAGTGGTTCCGCATCGCTGTCGTTCTGCTGATCTGCCTGGCCCTGGGCCGGGCGCCAGTCGCCAGGGCCGAAGAGGATGTCAGCCTGCAGGAACGCCCGGTCAGGGTCGGAGGGGATTATAATTATCCCCCGTACGAGTACCTTGACGAGGACGGGCTGCCTACCGGGTACAATGTTGAACTCAGCCAGGCTATCGCCCATGTCATGGGGATGGAGATCAATATTCAGCTGGGGACCTGGGCGGAGATGCGCCAGGCCCTGGACAATGGCGATGTTGATGTCCTGATGGGCATGGCGCACACGCGCGAGCGGCTCGACGAAGTCGATTTCTCGATTCCCCACGCCAAAGTCCATCAGTCGATCTGGGTCCGGAAGGGGAATGTCACAATCCGCAACGTTGCCGATCTTGCCGGCAAAGAGGTCATCGTCATGAAGGGGAGCGTCATGCACGACTTCATGATCGAGAACGAAATCCCCGCCAACCTGTTCATGGTTGAAACCCTTGCCGACGCCCTGAAGCTGCTGGCCCGGGGGCAGCACGACTGCGCCCTGGTGGCGAAACTGCCGGGTGAATACCTGATCAGCGAACTGAAGTACGACAATATCCATCCGATTGCCCGCCCCCTGGTGGCTCAGGATTACGGGTTTGCGGCCAAGAAAGGCAACCTGGAAAAACTGGCCCGCTTCAACGAAGGGCTGGCCCTGCTCAAAAAATCGGGAGAGTATCGCCGTATCCGTGAAAAGTGGCTGGGGGTTCTCCAGCCGGAACCGATTCCCTGGAGCCGGATCATTCGCTACGGCACGGTGATCCTGGGCCCTTTACTCCTGGCCCTGGTGCTCTCGGTCCTGTGGTCCCGGACCCTGCGCAAGCAGGTCGCGCTGCGGACCGAGGAGCTGGAACGGGAAATCGCCGAACGCAAGCGGGCTGCCGAAGAGCTGCAGGTGAGACAGAAGCAGCTGCTGCACGCCGACAAGATGACCTCCCTGGGGATTCTGGTCGCCGGGGTGGCTCATGAAATCAACAACCCCAACGGCTTGATTCAGCTGAGCCTGCCGCAGCTCGAAAAAGCCTACCAGGACATGGAACCGATCCTGGACAGGTACCAGCGGGAGCATGGCGATTTCAAACTGGGCTGGTTTCCCTACTCCCGCATGAAGGAAGAGATTCCGGTCATGCTGCAGGAGATGCTCGAGAGCTCGAACCGGATCAAGCGGATCGTCGAAGATCTGAAGGATTTTGCCCGCCGAAACGACTCCGGCCTCGACGACCGGGTCGACCTGAACGAGGTGGTGCGGGCCGCGCTGCGCCTGATGGACAGCGCCCTGCGCAAAGCGACCAATGACTTCAAGGTGGACTACGCCGTCGGGTTGCCCCCGTTCCGGGGCAACGGGCACCGTATCGAACAGGTCGTCGTCAACCTGGTTCTCAATGCCTGCCAGGCCCTGACCAGCAAGGACCAGGCGATCCATCTCCGCACCTATCCGCTGCCCTATTCCGGCATGGTCGCCCTGGAAGTGCGGGATGAAGGGCAGGGGCTCGACAGTGAAACCCTCGAGCGGATCACCGATCCATTTTTTACGACCAAACGGGAAAGCGGCGGAACCGGCCTCGGGTTGTCCGTTTCGGACGGGATTATCAAGGACCATCAGGGGCGGATGGAATTCAGCTCACAGCCCGGGCAGGGGATGCGGGTCCGTATCCTGCTGCCGATCTACAAGGAACAGAAAGATCATGGATAAAAAACTCTATCCGGCCTTCAAAGTGCTGCTGGTCGATGATGAACTCCCGTGGCTGCGCAGCCTGAGCATGACCCTGGAAGGGCCGGGGGGCATCAGCAACCTGATACAGTGCCATGACAGCAGGGAGGTGATGGCTCTTGTCGAACAGCATACTATCGGCCTCGTTGTCCTCGACCTGACCATGCCTTACATTTCCGGGGAAGAACTGCTGACCCGCATCGTCACGGATCATCCCCAGGTTCGGGTGATCATCCTCAGCGGCATGAATCAGCTGGAAACCGCTGTCAATTGCATGCGCCTGGGCGCTTTCGATTATTTTGTCAAAACCGTCGATGAGGAGCGGCTTGTCGAAGGCGTCCGTCGGGCGATCCGGATGGTTGAACTGGAGCATGAGAACCTGGCCATGCGTCGTCGCCTGCTGGGCGGTCCCCTCGATTCGCCTGAAGCCTTCTCGGCCATTGTTACCAACAACCCGGCCATGCGGGCCTGCTTCGGGTATCTCGAAGCGGTCGCCCCCAGCAGTCAGCCGATTCTGATTACCGGGGAGAGCGGGGTCGGCAAAGAGCTTATCGCCAGGGCTGTTCATGAGCTCAGCGGCAACCGTGGCGAGCTGGTGTCCGTCAACGTCGCCGGGCTCGATGACAACGTCTTTGCCGACACCCTGTTCGGACATGTGCGTGGGGCCTTTACGGGGGCCGATTCTGCGCGTCACGGGATGATTGAAAAAGCGGCCGAGGGGACCCTGTTCCTGGATGAAATCGGCGACCTGAGTCCTGCCTCCCAGGTGAAGCTGCTGCGTCTTCTCCAAGACGGCGAGTACTACCCACTGGGCAGTGACCAGATGAAAAAGATGACGGCCAGGGTTGTTGTCGCCACCCATGCCGACCTCGAGGCCAAACTGGGCACCGGGGAATTCCGGCGGGATCTCTATTACCGGCTCATCGCCCATCACGTCCATCTGCCGCCGCTGCGGGAACGCAAGGACGATCTGCCCCTGTTGCTCGACCATTTTCTGACTGTCGCCGCTGAGAAACTGGGGAAAAAGAAACCGACGCCTCCCAAGGAACTCGCCCTGCTGCTGTCGACCTACCATTTTCCCGGCAATGTCCGGGAACTGGAAGCCATGGTGTATGACGCCGTCAGCCTGCACAGTTCGAAAACCCTGTCCATGAAAAGTTTTCTCGAACGTATCGAAGGGTCCCAGGGGCCTCCAGACCTCGGCACCGTCTCCGGGCAGGCCAACCCGTTTGCGTCTCTTGAAGATCTTCCCACCCTGCAGCAATCGGCCCAGTTGCTGATCGAGGAGGCGATGCAGCGCTCCGGCGGCAATCAGTCCATTGCCGCCCGTCTGCTGGGGATTTCGCAGCCGGCTCTCAGTAAACGGCTCCGCCAGGAGCGCGACTGAACCCCTATAATATAAGTTATAATTATTCTTTTCGTTATAACCCTGTAACCTACTGATTTTATTGTATAAATAAGCTGTCTGTTCGAAGCTCAGGAGTTTAGTTATAGGCCTTCAGGGCTGGACTTCTCAGGCGGGGATTTGCAACTTGCCAATTTTATAGGACCTTTTGTCTTCGATTCTTTCTGGTATCAAACTTGCTGATAGTAAAATTTGCGCTAAACTTATTGAGTTTGCAAAGTATCAACAACCGGTGGTTCAACCTAATCCATCCAGAGGAGGAGTCTTTATGAAAAAGATGTTCATGTATTTGTTGGCTTTTGCTGTTGCAGCCAGTTTTACTCCGATCAGCCAGGCTGTTGCTGAGAACAAGTTTGTCACCATCGGTACCGGCGGGGTCACCGGTGTTTACTATCCGACCGGTGGCGCTATCTGCCGTCTGGTCAACAAAACCAGAAAAGAGCACGGTATCCGTTGTTCCGTTGAAAGTACCGGCGGCTCGGTTTACAACCTGAACGCCATCGCCAACGGCGAGCTCGACATGGGTGTTGCCCAGTCCGACTGGCAGTACCATGCCTACAACGGCACCAGCAAATTTGAAGACGCCGGGGCCAACAAGGACCTGCGTGCGGTTTTTTCCGTTCACCCCGAGCCCTTTACCGTCGTTGCCCGTACTGATTCCGGTGTCAAAAACTTCCAGGATCTCAAAGGCAAGCGCGTCAACGTCGGCAACCCGGGTTCCGGTCAGCGCGGGACCATGGAAGTTGTCATGAATGCCTTCGGCTGGACTATGGACGACTTCAAACTCGCCTCCGAGCTCAAAGCTGCCGAGCAGTCAGCCGCTCTGTGCGATAACAAGATCGACGCCATGGTTTATGTTGTCGGCCATCCCAACGGTTCCATCAAGGAAGCAACCACCTCCTGTGATTCGGTTCTCGTCAATGTCGCCGGCCCTGAAATTGACAAGCTGATCTCTGAGCGACCCTACTACCGGACGGCAACCATTCCCGGCGGTATGTATCGCGGCAGTGATGAAGACACCAAGACCTTCGGTGTCGGTGCCACCTTTGTTTCTTCCGCGAAGGTTCCCGAAGACGTCATCTACAATGTCGTCAAGGCTGTTTTCGAGAACTTCGAGGATTTCAAAAAGCTTCACCCGGCCTTCGCCAACCTGAAGCGGGAAGAAATGGTCAAGGACGGCCTGTCCGCGCCACTGCATGCCGGCGCTCTCAAGTACTACAAAGAAGTCGGACTGCTGTAATTCAATATGAGCGGCTCGTTCTAAAAAAAATGCACCGCTTCTACGCGGTGCATTTTTTTTCCGGTTTTTGATGAAATTTATGCGAAACTGAATTGAGTTGGCTGAAGTGGAGTAACAGGAAAGCTTCCCCTGCATTCATATTCGCGAGGATTTAGTGTTATGGCCAAAGAGAATAATGAGACCCCATTGAGTAATCCCGAAGCGATTGTCGAATCGGAATCAGGAGCCCGTAATCCGACCGGGGCGGTCCCCAAGAAAATTCTGTTTTATGTGCCGCTGGCCTGGACCCTGTTCCAGCTCTGGTATGCTTCGCCCCTACCGTTTCTGTTCAATTTCTTTGTTCTGAATGATACGGAAGCCAGGTCCATTCATCTGGCATTCGCGGTATTTCTGTCCTTTACGGCCTTTCCGACCTTTAAAAGCTCGCCGACCAAGTACATTCCGATTCAGGATTGGATCGTCGGCCTGATCGGTGCTTTCTGCTCCGGATACCTGTTTCTGTTTTACCGGCAGCTGGCGGATCGGCCCGGAAACCCGACCACCACGGACCTGGTCGTCGCGGTGATCGGCCTGATCCTGCTCCTGGAGGCAACCCGCAGGGCCCTGGGGCCGCCGCTCATGGTCGTGGCAACAATTTTTATCATCTACACCTTTGGCGGTCAGTATATGCCCAGCGTTATTGCCCACAAGGGGGCCAGCCTGGCCAAGGGGATGTCCCACTACTGGCTCGGTACCGAAGGGGTCTTCGGGGTCGCCCTGGGCGTTTCTACGGGGATGGTTTTCATGTTCGTTCTGTTCGGCGCCCTGCTTGAAGCGGCCGGTGCCGGCAATTATTTCATCCGGGCGTCTTTTGCCGCCCTGGGGCACATGAAGGGCGGTCCGGCGAAAGCGGCAGTTGTCTCGTCGGGCCTGACCGGTCTGGTTTCCGGATCGTCCATCGCCAACGTCGTGACCACCGGGACCTTCACCATTCCGCTGATGAAAAAGGTCGGATTCAAGCCCGAAAAAGCCGGGGCCATCGAGGTCGCCTGTTCGACCAACGGCCAGTTGATGCCTCCGGTTATGGGCGCCGCGGCCTTTCTCATGGTTGAGTATGTCGGTATCTCCTATATCGAGGTTATCAAGCATGCTTTTCTGCCGGCGGTCATCTCCTATATCGCCCTGGTCTACATCGTTCACCTCGAAGCCTGTAAAATGGGGCTTGAGGGAATGGAAAAAGTCGTTACCAGGGCTCTGCCGCAGCGGGTGCTCTCCTTCGTCATGACCTTGCTGTTCATGATTATCCTGGCCGGAGTCACTTACTATGGCCTGGGGTGGATCAAAGGGGTGGCCGGTGGCGCAACCATTTATATCGTCTGCGGTCTTCTTGCCGCAGCCTATCTGCTGCTGTTGTGGGTGGCCTGCCAGGTACCGGAGCTGGAGTCCACGCACGAAATCAAGGAACTTCCTCCCTTTGGTGAGACGGCCAAGGCAGGACTTTATTTCTTGCTGCCCATCGTCGTGCTGATGTGGTGCCTGGTGGTTGAACGCCTCTCTCCGGCCCTGTCGGCTTACTGGGCAACCGTTCTGATGATCTTTATTCTGCTGACCCAGCGACCTTTGAAAGGGGTTTTTCGGAAAGCGAGCGGTGACGATTATGCGTTTTCAACCGGTTTTTCCGACCTGATCAACGGCATGGTTGCCGGTGCCCGCAACATGATCGGGATCGGTGTCGCGACCTCCGCCGCCGGGATCGTGGTCGGTACCGTAACCCTGACCGGGATCGGCCTGGTCATGACCGAATTCGTCGAATTCATTTCCGGCGGCAATCTGATGCTGATCCTTTTGTTTACTGCGGTGATCAGCCTGATCCTGGGAATGGGACTGCCGACGACTGCCAACTACATCGTGGTCTCGACCCTGATGGCCCCGGTTATTGTTGATCTGGGCGCCCAGAACGGCCTCATCGTGCCACTGATCGCGGTGCATCTGTTTGTCTTCTATTTCGGTATTCTTGCCGATGATACGCCGCCGGTCGGCCTGGCGGCCTTTGCGGCCGCGGGGATCTCCGGCGGGGATCCCATCAAGACCGGTATTCAGGGGTTCATCTACGATATCAGAACCGCGGTGCTGCCGTTCATGTTCATCTTCAACACCCAGCTGCTGATGATCGGTATTGATCACTGGTGGCATCTGCTGATTGTGATCATTGCGGCCGTGTTTGCCATGATTGCCTTCGCCGCCGGAACGCAAGGCTATTTCCTGGTCCGGTGCCGGGCCTGGGAAACGGTTGTCCTGTTGCTGGTCGCTCTGATCCTGTTTCGCCCCGGCCTGATCTGGGACAAGATCTTCCCGCCCCTGATTGAGGAGCCGCCGACCCAGCTCGAAGAATGGGTCGGACAGATGGATCCGGGGACGGCCCTGCGGATTGAACTGAAGGGCGAAAAGCTCAGCGGCAAGGAGTTTACCAAGACGATAATGTTGACCGTCGGGGACGAGCCGACGGGAGCAGAAAAGCTCGAAGGAATTGGTATCGAAACCCGCAATGAGGATGGCCGCATATTTATTGACAATGTCGTCTTCGCCAGTGAGGCCGAAAAAGCCGGGGTCGATTTCGATCAGGAAATTCTCAATATTCAGGTGCCGACTCATCGTTTGCCCATGGAAATGATGTATATCCCGGCCTCGCTTCTTTATCTTTTCGTCATCATGGTGCAAAGGCGGCGCAGAAAAGCTCAAGAAGCGCTGAAAGCGACCTGATTCAAAAGAAGAAGCCCGGTGCGGATGATATACTGACATCATAGGCAACTGTTTCGGCCTGCTGCAATGCGACCCATTTCCCTTGCGGCAGGCCGTGCGGAATCCAGGGTGGTTTTCGACCCGAACGATAACAGGACCGCAATTTCAAAGATGAATGTGCGGCGGGAGGTTAGAATGGCTGTCCAAATCAAGAAAATACTTGTCGGCAACGACCTGACCAAAGAATCTTCCAGGGTTATCCGTTTCGCACTGGAACTGGCGAGCAAATTCCACGCTCAGGTTTACGTACTCCACGTTATGCCGACCGTCGATCCGGCGGTGCTCAATATGGTGGCATTGAATATGGGGGCCGATAAGCTGGCCAAGCTGAACAAGGCAAATGAAGCGGAACTGGCTTCGCAAACCAAGCAGCAGCTCCATCAGATCATTCAGCAGGAAGCTGAACTCATGGAGGAAGAGATCAAGCATCCGCCGCAGGTCGAGGTTCATCACGGTGAACCGGTTCCAATTCTGCTCAAGACGGCGGATCGACTGGATGTCGACCTGATTATCCTTGGCAGCCACAGCAAGGGGCGTTTGCACTATGCTTTCCTGGGCAGTGTGGCTGAAAAGATTCTGCGTAAGAGTCACCGAACGGTGATGATCGTGCCACCTAAGGCGGAAGAGAAATAAGTTAAGCAGCAGCTACCGTTTTGACGGTAGCTGCTTTTTTTTTGCTCATTCGGCCGAGACCCGGGGGTTTTGATGTTACTTTAATGTTTAAACAGACACAGTCAAAGACAAGACCGCGGGGACGCGCCCCCGCCCGGCGCCTTACTATTTGTCCCAGGCGGGCGACAAATAGTAAGCACAAAGCGCCCTTTTTACATGTCCGGATGACGATCAGCAATTCCCAGTAGGGAGCATTCAGGCTGGCAACAATCCGGCCCACGCTGAGCAGGCTCAGCTAAAGGCCAGAACCGCAAAAACACCAAAGGTGTTTTGACCGTTGAAAAGACCCTCACCTCCAAGCCGCGTAGCGGCTTTGCGGTTCTGCCCGTTTATGCGCCAGCATCCGGGCGGGTTGTTGTTTGCTGGTTCTGACAATAATTCGCAGACGGACTCACTTGTCGTCAGTGTATTTGACCTTCAAGGGCATTTTTGCTTCCTTTTGTTGCCCAGGACAAAAGGAAGCCGGCTGCCGGGCCGGGACCCGGCGGTTTTGATGTTGCTTTAAGGTTTAAACAGACACAATCAAAGACAAGACCGCGGGGACGCGCCCCCGCCCGGCGCCTTACTATTTGTCCCAGGCGGGCGACAAATAGTCAGCACAAAGCGCCCTTTTTTACCTGTCCGGGGGACAATCCGCTGTTTCCTGTCGGCAGCATTCATTACAGCAATCACCCGTCCCACGCTGAGCAGGCTCAGCTAAAGGCCAGAACCGTAAAAATGCCAGGGGCATTTTGATAAATGATCTGTGCTTTTCAAGCCGCGTAGCGGCTTTGCGGTTCTGCCCGTTGATGCGTCAGCATCCGGGCGGGTTGTCACCCGCTGAGGGCACCCGACAGGGAACCTCAGCAAAAAACATCGTCAGTGTGTTTGACCTTAAAGAGTTTCTTTTCCTCCCTTTTCTTTGCGATCAAAGAAAAGGGAGTCGGCTAGCGGGCCGAGACCCGCCGACCTTGATCTTGCTTTAAAATTTTAACAGACACAATCAGAGGCAAGTTCGCGGGGTCGCGCCCCCGCCCGGCGCCTTACTATTTGTCCCAGGCGGGGGACAAATAGTAAGCACAAAACGCCCTTCTTAATATGTCCGGGTTTGATCTGCGATCGGCTGTAGGCTGCAAACAGGAGTGAACAACCCGGCCTACACTGAGCAGGCTCAGATCATGGCCAGAATCTCAAAAATGCCAGAGGTATTTTGACAGATGAAAAATGAAAACCGGAGGCGCGGTGTCATTGCAATGAAATTGTGACAAATGTGGTAATGAATTTGGTTGACAGTTTGAAATTGTTCGCTAAAATTATGACTGTTTGCGTCCATTACTTCGGTTTCAATGTAAAACCGGACAAGACGGTATCCGGATTTTCCGGCTGCCGGCGAACCTCGAATATTCCAACAGGAGGCTAGAATGAGCACTTATCAGGAGCGTGAAGGCGCTGTTTTATTTAAAGGCAATCCGGCAGCTTTACTTGGTCCGGAGCTCAAGGTCGGTGATGCCGCTCCCGACTTCACGGTCGTCGACAACGGCCTGCAGCCCGTCACTCTGGCGACTGATGCCGGCAAGGTGCGGCTGATTACCGTGGTTCCATCCCTGGATACCCCGGTTTGCGACGCCATGACCCGCCGCTTCAACCAGGATGCCGCCGCGCTGCCTGACACCGTCGCTGTTTACACCATCAGCGTTGATCTGCCCTTTGCCCAGAAGCGCTGGTGCGGTAATGCCGGAATCGAAAAGGTCAAGACCCTCTCCGATTACCAGGAGCGTTCCTTCGGCCTGAACTACGGTCTGCTCCTCAGCGGTCTCAAGCTTCTCGCTCGGGCCGTGATCGTTATTGATCAGAATGACAAGATCAGCTATTTCGAGCTGGTTCCCGAAGTCACCGCCGAGCCTGATTACACGGCAGCCCTCGAGGCGGTCAAGACGCTGGTCTGACATCCTGGCGACATCTCCCAGCAGCAAAAAGACACAGACAAGGTTCTGTGTCTTTTTGTTTTTTTGGGCAGGTGAGGTCGGCTGTGCCCTTTTTAACATTTCAAAAAATCTCCCCTTTCCGCCGGGAAATTAACATTTTTCCTATTTTCCGGCAATTTCCCTATGATAAATCGTTAAAATGTTTTAAACTTCTCCGGTTCAGTCATGTTCTTCCGTGGTCATTTTCAAACCGTGACTCTTCACCGGGGAGTGCTTATGCCTGTCGGGAATTTACCTGCCGCATCCCAGCTTGATTCCGACCTCGCAAAGAAACTGTTCAACAATGTTCATGTCGGGATCGCGGTCGTCGATCAAAACCGCAGAATTCTGCGCGTCAATCAAACCTGCTGCAACATCTTCGGTTATGCCGGGCCTGAAGAGGTGATTGGCACCTCCGCAGCGACGGTTCACCTTTCAGAAGAGCGTTTCAGGCAGTTCGGAGCGATGGTTTTTGGTCAGGACCTTCAGGAAGGCGCCTTCAACATCCCCTATGAGTTCAGAAAAAAGGATGGGACCCCAATCTGGGTGCAGATGTCCGGGGAAGTGATCGACGACGGGCAGGCGATTCTGTGGATCATGGTCGATATCACCGAGCGCAGGCAGGCTGAGGCCAAAATTCGTGAAAGTGAGGCCAAGTTCAGGATTGCTTTCGCTACCATTCCCGAACCGGTCGCCCTGACCCGGATTCATGACGGGATTTATCTCGATGTCAACGAAAAGTTCCTGCAACTGTCCGGGTATTCACGCGAGGAACTGGTCGGACGGTCATCCATCGACGTCAATATCTGGAAAAATCATAGCGACCGCGATCGCCTGCTCCAGGGGCTGAAACAGTCCGGCAAGGTGGAGAATCTCGAAGCCGAATTCCTCGGCAAAGGAGGACGGGTTATTTACGGCCTGATGTCGGCGCGCATCATCGAAATAGACGGGGAAAAGGTCATCCTCAGTATCACCCGTGACTATACCGACCGCAAACTGGCCGAGGAAAAATATGCAACCCTGGTCAAGGAAGCCAATGTCGGGATTGCCCTCGTTGATGCCGCCACCGGCGAATTGCTCGAATGCAACCAGGCACTGGCGGACCTGGTTGAGCGTTCCCAGGATGAACTGATCGGCCGATCCCAGGCCATTCTTTATCCTCCGCACCCCCTGGCGAACAATACCGCGACAGGTTTCGCGGCTCACCGTGATGCCGAGGGACGAGGAACCCTGGAGAGTAAATGCATTACCCGGGGCGGCGAGGCTTTGGATGTCGAAATCAAGGCATCGTTGTACAAGTTGGGGCAGCGTGATGTCATGCTCGGTTTTTTTCAGGATATTTCCTACCGGAAACGGCAGGAGCGCATGCTGCAGGCCCGGTTACGCCTCAATGAAGCGGCTGCGTCGCTGCCCCGGAAGGAACTGCTTCAGAAGTTTGTTGACGAGGCGGAAAGCATGACCGAAAGCGAAATAGGGTTTTTGCACTTTGTCAACAGCGACCGGGAGTACCTTGCTTTTCAGATGTGGTCGACGAACACGATGCGCCATTGCACGGTCGCTGAAGAGAAAAGTCACGGACCCATATTCGAAGCGGGGGTCTGGCTGGACTGTGTGCGCAAGGGACAGCCTGTGATCCATAATGATTATGAGCGGCTTGCCCATCGAAAAGACCTGCCCGACGGCCATCCGGCGATCGTCAGGGAGTTGGTTGTTCCTCTGTTTTCCGACAATCGGATTGTCGCTATTCTGGGGGTTGGTAATAAACCGACAGATTATCACCAGGGAGATGTTCAGGCTCTGACCGAACTTGCCAGCCTGACCTGGGACATCATTGCCCGCAAGGAGAGCGAAGACAAGAAGCAGGAACTCGAAGTCCAGCTGCGGCAGAAATATAAGATGGAAGCCGTTGGTGTGATGGCGGGCGGAATCGCGCATAATTTCAACAATAATCTGGCCATTATTCTGGGTAACCTGGAAATGGCCGGACTCAAGAAAAATAAATCGGATCTGCTCGACAAATACCTGGGCAATGCTAAAACCGCCGTCCTGCGGTCGCGTGACCTGGTCGCCCAGATCCTCACCTACAGCCACCAGGACCAGAAGGAGCTGGGTCCGGTTGACCTCGGACTGGTGGTCAGGGAGACTCTCAGTCTCCTCAAATCGACCCTGCCCGCCTCCGTGTCCCTTGCTTGCCAGGCTCCGTCATCGCACAGCCTGATCATCAAGGGCGATCCCGGCAAGATTCAGGAGGCCCTGATCAATCTGTGCAATAACGCGGTCTATGCCATGAACGAAAAAGGGCAGCTGAAAATCGACCTGACCCTGGTCGATCTTCAGCCGCAGGACATTCCCGGCCACTGCTTCTGCCAGGCTGGTCCCCACGTGTGCCTGACGGTGGAGGACAGTGGCTGCGGCATCGATCAATCGATACTGGACCGGATTTTCGACCCGTTTTTTACCACCAAAAGTGTTGACAAGGGGACCGGTATGGGCCTGTCGACGGTTCAGGGGATTGTCGACCAGCACGGCGGGATGATCAAGGTCGCCAGCACCGTCGGGACGGGGACGTCTTTTCACCTGTTTTTCCCGATGGAGAAGGATGCCGGGTCGCTACCGGCACGCCAGGTCAGCTCTGAACGCCACCAGGGGCGGGAAAGAATCCTGCTGGTCGATGATGATACCAGCCTGCTGGAACTGGTGACCCAGATGCTTGAGGAGCTTGGCTATCGGGTGACGGCAATCGACAGCAGTTCCCGAGCCCTGACGCTGTTCGCCGGGAACCCGTCGGCATTCGACCTGGTGATAACCGATCAGACCATGCCGGAGTTGACCGGGGAGGCGCTGGTCGCGGAACTCCGAAAAATCAGTCCCGGGGTTCGCGTCGTGCTGATGACCGGTTTCAGCAGCCAGATCGATGAAGAACAGGCGGTGACAGCGGGTGTCCAGGCGTTTTGTCTGAAACCTCTCGAAATGACGGAGCTGTCAAGGATCGTCAGAAACACGCTGGATTCCGGCCGTCAGCAGGGGAACAGCTAGTAGGGTCTCCGGGCGTTGGTTGCAATTCTGGTTTCGCCCTTGGTCCTTTCGACCGGGTAACGGAGTTGGCTGACCAGCTCCTGGATCTCCCCCGGGGGCTCGGGGGTGAAGCGGGAGACGATGATCATCAGGACGAAATTGATGATCATGCCGACGGTGCCGATCCCTTCCGGAGAAATCCCGAACAGCCAGTGCTGTGGCGTGTTGGCCCCGGGATTGATGAATTTGAAGTAGATGATATAGCAGGCGGTAAAACCGATGCCCGCAATCATGCCGGTCATGGCCCCGTACACGTTGGTCTTTTTGGTGAAGATCCCCATGATGATCGCCGGGAAGAAAGATGCGGCCGCCAGCCCGAAGGCGAAGGCCACCACCTGGGCGACGAAGCCGGGCGGAAAGATCCCAAGCAGCCCGGCCACGACCACCGCTCCCGCCGCACCGCATCGTGCCCAGAGAAGTTCCCCTTTTTCCGACATGCTGGGCATCAGCACCCCCTTCATCAGGTCGTGGGAGATGGATGCCGAAATGACCAGCAAGAGTCCCGCCGCTGTTGACAGCGCCGCCGCCAGTCCCCCCGCGGCAACCAGCCCGACGATCCAGTTCGGCAGCCTGGCGATTTCCGGGTTGGCCAGGACGATAATGTCCCGGTCGATATAGATTTCGTTGCGATGTTTCGTCTGCAGGTTGGTGACCAGGGCTTCCCCGTTGCTTCCGTTCATGCCGCTGTATTTCGGTTTGCCGATAATCGCGCTGCCCGGGCCGTACTGCATGATGCCGTCGTTGTTTTTGTCCACCCAGGCGATCAGCCCGGTGGCTTCCCAGTTTTTAAACCACTCGGGGGCATGCGCATAACGGGTGTTATGAACTGTTTTGATGAAATTGGTCCGGGCAAAGGCGGCCACGGCCGGGGCGGCCGTGTACAGCAGGACGATAAAGATCAGGGCCCAACCCGCCGAGGCCCTGGCATCCTTGATCTTGGGTACGGTAAAAAACCTGATGATGACATGGGGCAGGCCGGCCGTTCCCACCATCAGGGCGACCACGATGAAAAACAGGTCGATTTTCGGGCGCACACCGGCGGTATAGGCCGCAAAGCCGAGATCCTGCTGGATGCCGTCCAGAACATCGAGGAGGTAGCGCCCCTCAAGGGCCGAATCGTTCAGCAGCCGGGCACCCTCGGCACTGATGGAGCTGCCGAAGCCCAGGGCCGGAACCGGGTTGCCGGTCAGCATGATTGAAATATAGATGGCCGGGATCATGTAGGCGACGATCAGCACGCAATACTGGGCGACCTGGGTGTAGGTGATACCCTTCATCCCGCCAAGAACCGCATAAAAAAACACGATGCACATGCCGATGGCGACGCCGGTGTTGATGGGAACATTCAGGAAACGCGCAAACACTACGCCGACGCCCCGCATCTGGCCGGCAACGTAGGTAAAGGAGACGAAAATAGCGCACAGCAGGGCGATGATACGCGCCCCCTGCGAGTAGTAGCGGTCCCCGATAAAAGCCGGAACCGTGAATTTACCGTACTTGCGGAGGTAGGGGGCCAGAAGCATAGCCAGCAGGACATAACCGCCGGTCCAGCCCATCAGGTACATGGAGCCGTCGCGGCCAAGAAACGAAATCAAACCGGCCATGCTGATAAATGAAGCCGCCGACATCCAGTCCGCCCCGGTCGCCATGCCGTTCAGGACCGGATGAATGGTCCTTTCCGCCGTATAGAAATCACCCGTGGAGAAGGCCCTGGCACGAATCGCGACCAGGATATAGATGGCGAAGGTTATCCCTATCAGGACCCAGGTCCAGGTTGTAATGCTCATGCGGTGAGGCCTCCCTGAAGCGGTGCGGGGTCAGTCTTCAAAAACATTATAGGTGCGGTCCAGCCTGTTCATCAGCCTGACGTAGACAATGATGAGAAGGCAGAAGATGATCTCGGACCCCTGGTTGGCGAACCAGAAGCCGACGGGAAATCCCCACAGGCGAAAAGCGTCCAGATGGTCCACGAATACGATACCGAACAGGTAGGAAACAACAAACCAGATGACCAGCAGAATGGCGATATAGGTCACATTTTTCTTCCAGTAGGCCTGAAGTTCCCGCTCTCTCTTCATGAAATGCCTCACCTCCCGGGAGTGGCTCATTGCTTCCGGCGTCCGCTGCTGTGACGCGGCAGGCGTCTGCCGGGTTCTCTGCTTAACGATAATCCGGTGTTATTAACTTGTAAAGTTTGTTTTCGGGTTGTTCCTCTGTTTTTCCCTCGCAACAACGGAGATTGAAGAAAAAGTCAATTCTGGCAGGGTATTGGCGCGTTCCAGTGGATGGGAAGATTGGGCCGTATTGTGAAACGCTATTTTATTTATGTCTTTGTCCGAGCCCTCCCTGGGATGTCTGGCCTGCGGTTGCGCCGCTGAAAGGCCAGCTTATATAATGACGGAAAGAGTTGGTTGTAACGAAAGGAGTTCGATCGCGTGCGTCACTATCTGTCAGTTCTTGTCCTGTCTCTGCTGTTATGGTGCCCGAGTGGCGGGGCGCTTGCTCAAGACAGTCGCATTTCCGGTGACATTGTCGGTGGCCTGCGCCTGATCACCATAGAGCCCGGAGGAGACAATCACTTCGTCGTTTACCGGGGCGATTACGTTCAGCCCCGCCTGAGCGGCAGTCTCCGATTTGAGATCGACATCCCCGGCTTGCGCCAGGTCAAAACCTTTCCGGTCCAAGAGGGGGGCAAGGCCTATGTCAAGATGACAAAATCCGGGACCTTTGCCTTTACTGCCGGAGACGCCCGGGGCATCTTCGAGGTGATCGAATATTCCGCCCCTTCCTACCGGGAGGTCTCCAGTGCTGAAGCAGCGGAAATCCTCGCCAATACCAGCCCCTTTATTCTCGATGTCCGAACTCCGGGAGAATATCGTCAGGGGCATATCGCGGGCGCCCACCTGGTCCCGGTCCAGATCCTGCAGCGGGAAATGCCTGAGCTTGAGGCCTACAGGGAGCGGGACGTGTTCATCTACTGCGCCACCGGCAACCGCAGCACCGTGGCGGCGCGCCTGCTGATCGAGAACGGCTTCAAGAAGATTTACAACCTGCGCTACGGGCTGTCTGACTGGCTGAGCAAGGAGTTTCCGGTAGAGCGGTAAGCGGTAGTGGATATGCCAACTTAGCGTCGTGAAGACGCAGTCTGACAGGTGAAACCTGACAGCGCGAAACGCGGTGAGCGTGCCTCGGCTGTGGTTGAACGGGGCTTCTTCATGATCGAGCGTCTTGGCGGCTGGTGTAAAGACTCTTTCAGCTGACCATCTTGGAAAAATGGTGCTTGGTCGAGTCCTGCAGTTTGCTGGCGACCCGGAATGCTTCTTTGAGCAAGTCCTGTTCGTTTCTGGTCAGGCTTTTGGGATTGAGGTAGTGGCTCGGCGGTCTGCCCTGGTCGATCAGGCTGATCTCATTGCGCAGGCGCAGAAAGGTGAAGGCTTCAAATGCGGCCTTGATATGTTCGGCCGACTCTGCGGTAAAGATCCCCAGCTCGACCAGGCGGTCCAGGCGTTCGATGGTGGTCGTGGCCTCCACCTGCTGTTCCAGCAGGAACATGCGCACGCAATCGACAATAAAGATGCTTCCGGCCTGCTTCAGGGAGAGCTCCCCCTTGTGTTCCCCGGAACGGTCCGGGCTGAACCGCCCGATCAGGCTCAACGGGACCTTGTGGCTGAAATCGAGGGTCATCATGTGATACAGGAAGATCGGGTGGGCCTTGATCAGCCGGTGGACGATGTCACGCAGGTCCTGGCACAACGAGGCCTCCCCGGCGATGGGCATGAAATCGAAGAAGATGGAAGAATACCGGACCCGTTGCGGTTCCGGCACCCTGATCCAGTCACTGATGCGGCCCTGCCATTCGGCCAGCCGTCCCCGCCACAGCGGGTTGTTGACCATGACGTTCCCCTTGCAGCGCGGGTAGCCGATGCGGGCCAGGGCAGAGACCAGCTCTTCGGCAAAAGGGACAAAGAAGCTTTCAACCTCTGCGTGCCTGTCGTCCGGGTAATCTTCGAAAATGAACCCGTTGTCCTGGTCCGGTCCCAACAGCATCTCCTTGCGCCCGCCGCTGCCCATGATGATAAAGCAGTGCTTGATGTCCGGCAGTGTTGCCCCCCGACCTGTCATCTCGTCCAGAACAAGTTCATAGGTCCGCCGGATGATACGGTGGTGGATGTAGGAGATGATCTCCATGGTTTCGACATGAGACCGGGACTCACTGAGCAGGACCCGGGCGACCTTGACGATCTCGCCCCGGGCGGTCACCAGGTCATCGATGGTCTCCGCCCGACTGATGTTGCCGACCAGCAGCATCGACTTCTGGCTGCGGTAGCGCATCAGGTCCTGCAGGGTCACCAGGCCGGCCAGCTCGCCGCGGTCGAGGACCGGAAGGTGTCTGATCTTATGTCCCATCATGAAGGTTGCCGCTTCGTACATGAAGGTGTCCGGCGGCAGGGTGTGGGGGGGGGAGGTCATGACCGCGCCGGCCGGGGTGGTTTTGCAGTCGCTGCCGTCGCGGGCCAGAACCTTGGCGACCAGGTCGTGCTCGGTGATGATGCCCACCGGGGTGTTGTGGCTGTCGCATACCAGGGCGGCTCCGCAGCCGCGCCTGGTGATGGCTATGGCGACGTCCTGAACGGAGGTATCCGGTGAACAGGTCAGGACATCGGTGTTCATGATTTCCGAGAGGCGTTTTTTGAACGGGTAGGCCTCCACCTGGGCGAGGGTGTTCTGGCTGTGCTCGCTGACCATCTCCGAGTAGAGGTTGCGGATGCGCGAATAGATGGCCTTGTTGAAATATTCGGCAATGTGGGGGAAGTCCTCGGCAATTTCAAGAAGACTGTCCTGGGGGATCAGGTAGCAGACCGTCTCCTTGGCGGTCCTGGCCCCGGCCGTGTAGCCCTCGTCGGTAAAGATGGGGGTGCCGCCGAAGAAGGATCCCTCGCGACGATAATCGACGATCATCTCTACCCCGCCCGGGGTCTGGACAACGATTTCGATGAGGCCGGATTTTATGACATAGAGGAACCCTGAAGGCGGGTCGTCCTGCTTGAAAATGTGAACATGGGCCGGGTATTTCTGAAGGTGTGCTGCGAGGTTGAGCTGGTTGAAGATCGCTTCGGGAAGGTGCAGGAACGGTTCGGTTTCACCCAGGGTTTTGACCAGATCCATCTGTGATCCTTTCCAGCCAGCCTGATCCGCCGGCCCGATTGCCTGACAGGCTGAGTCAGCACAGGGGGCAGTGTGCTCCTGTGTTCATCCGTTCAGAAAAACCGTACGGTCTTGGACGTGTGAATGCCAAAGTTCAGAGCGAACTTTGGCATTTATAAATACCACAGGGCTGTTGTCGGGAGAAGGGGCTAAGCGGACCCCTTCCCCTTTTCTACTTCGACTCGGCAGCCAGTTTCTTCTTTCTGCCGAAGGTAAAGGGGTGGGCCTGGGAGCGAATAACGAAATCGGCGATGATCTTTCCCCAGATGGTCAGGCCCGCCATCGCGCTCCAGGCGTCATAACTGTAGCGGGCGGTTACCACCCCGAAGATGATCCAGATGGCCATGCCGCCGCAGAACAGGTTGAGCAGGCCGGTGAACGGAGCCCATGCTTTCGGGTTGGCGGGGGGCAGACCTTTTTTCAGGGCGACTTCCGCATAGTTCTTTTTTATGAAGATGCGCCAGGCGCGCCGCAGCCAGAAAAAAGCCATGGGGAACAGGGCCAGAAACAGAATCCAGGTCATTGCTACGCTGACATCGAAAATCATAAGAACCGTCCTTTGTCTGAAAACGTGTCGTTGCCGGTTGTGATGATGCGCTTAAAGGGTCCTCTGCCGGCGCGGGCCGGCAGAGGACGGCTTGCTGTTAATGATGGGCTCCGTCAACGGCTTTTGAACCGCGCGGGACGCGAACGTCCTCGACCATCTGAGCGATATGCTCGGGGACCGGCTTGGTCATGTTCTTCACGGCGAATGCGACAGCGAAGTTGACGGCCGCGCCGACGGCACCGAAGGCGTTCGGCTCAATACCGAGGAAGAAGTTGGGCTCTCCGCCGAACAGGCCGAGGAACTCGGTTCCTTTGATAAAGAGGATCCCCTTGTGGGCGAAAACGTAGATCATGGTCACGCCCAGACCGGACAGCATGCCGGCGATGGCGCCTTCCTTGTTCATGGTCTTGCTGAAGATACCCATCATCAGCGCCGGGAACAGGGAGCTGGCGGCCAGACCGAAGGCGATGGCCACGGTTCCGGCGGCGAAGCCGGGCGGGTTGAGGCCGAGGTAGCCGGCGACGACGATGGAGCAGGCCATGGCGATCTTGCCGGCCATCAGCTCGCCTTTTTCAGTCAGGTCCGGCATCCACATCCCTTTCAATAGATCGTGGGAAATGGCTGAGGAAATCGCCAGGAGGAGGCCCGCGGCGGTCGACAGGGCCGCCGCCAGACCACCGGCAGCAACCAGGGCGATAACCCAGTTGGGCAGCAGGGCGATCTCGGGATTGGCGAGAACCATGATATCGGCGTTGACTGACAGTTCGTTGCCTTTCCAGCCGGCCGCTTCGGCCTTGGCCAGAACGTCGGCATTCTTGCTCTTGTCGTTGTAGTACTGGATGCGCCCGTCACCGTTCTTGTCGTTGAACTTCAGCAGGCCGGTGACCTCCCAGCGCTTCATCCAGTCAGGACGATCATCAAACCTGATGCTGCTTTCGGGGGCAAAGTAGTCACCGCCGCCCTTGACGGCCGTGTTGACGGTTGCGTGCAGGTTGAGGCGTGCCATGGCGGCAACGGCCGGTGCGGTGGTGTAGAGGATGGCGATGAACACCAGGGCCCAGCCGGCGGATGAGCGGGCATCCTTAACCTTGGGAACGGTGAAGAAACGCATGATAACGTGGGGGAGCCCGGCGGTCCCGATCATCAGCGACAGGGTGTAGACAAACACGTTGAGCTGGCTGAAGCGGGTCATGGTGGTGTACTTGCCGAATCCGAGGTCGGTCACGACGTGATCAAGCTTGGCGAGCAGGGCCATGTCGGTACCGGAGAAGCTGGACCCCAGGCCCAGTTGAGGGATTGGGTTGCCGGTCAACTGCATGGAAATGAAGATGGCCGGAATCGTGTAGGCCAGGATCAGCACGCAGTACTGGGCAACCTGGGTGTAGGTAATCCCTTTCATGCCGCCGAAAACGGCATACATGAAGACGATCGCCATACCGATGTAAACACCCATGGCGTTGGAAACGCCCAGGAAGCGGGAGAAGGCGACCCCGACGCCGGTCATCTGACCGATGATGTAGGTCAGTGAGGCCGCCAGCAGGCAGATAACCGCCACGGTGCTGGCGCCTTTGGAGTAGAAGCGGTCGCCGACAAACTGGGGTACGGTAAACTTACCGAATTTACGCAGATACGGTGCCAGCAGCATGGCCAGCAGAACGTAGCCCCCGGTCCATCCCATGAGGAACAGCCCGCCGCCGTAGCCCATGTTGGCGATCAGGCCGGCCATGGAGATGAATGAAGC
Source organism: Geopsychrobacteraceae bacterium (assembly GCA_963677135.2). Classification (GTDB taxonomy): domain Bacteria; phylum Desulfobacterota; class Desulfuromonadia; order Desulfuromonadales; family Geopsychrobacteraceae; genus Seleniibacterium. Next base: position 418,956 of record CAXXLS010000012.1, read on the forward strand.
GGCCGACATCCAGTCGGCACCCGTGGCCATACCGTTCAGAACCGGGTGGACCGAGCCGCCCGCAGCGTAGAATTCGCTGGTGCTCCCCGCACGGGACCAGATGGCGATCCCGATGTACAGTGCAAAGGTGAGCCCGACGATCAGATATGTCATTCCTTGAAGTCCCATAATCGCAGCTCCTCCCTAGTCTTCGTGAACGTCGAATTTTTCGTCGATCTTGCCCATCAGCTTGGCGTAGATAAAGATCAGAGCAACGAAAATGTAGATTGATCCCTGCTGGGCAAACCAGAAGCCCAGGGGATAGCCGCCCAGTTGAATGTTGTTCAGGGCCGGGGCCAAAATGATGCCCAGGCCGTATGAACAGATGAACCATACGATCAGAACGTTTCTGATCAGTGCCAATGTTGCTTTCCAGTATGCAACACCCTTGTCGTCCATAATGTACCTCCTCATTGAAAGTGATCCGTTCTTTCCTTTTACCAGCCCTGGATTTAATCCGATCTGTTCAGCTCAATCAGCGGGAAGACCTCCTTTCAGCCTCCGATAATTCGGTTTTTGGGTTGTGCCTGCAACCGTTCAGCCCTTGATCCTGGTTGCGTAGGAATTGTGTCCGAGCCGGGCCGAGATGGTCTCTCCTGCGGCCTTGAGGGCCGGCAGCAATTCCTTGTGGATACGCTCTTTGTCTGTGCGAAAGCTGGGGGCGACCAGCGCCAGGCAGCCTGCCAGCGTTTCTCCTTCGGTAAAAATAGGAACGGCGATGCAGGTGCTCTCTTCACCGACCCCGTTCTGGTCTATGCAGTATTTCTGTTTCCGGCAGAGTTCCAGCTCTTTGGCGAGGGCGAAATCGGAGGAGAGGGAGGCTTTGCCGGCGTCGGAGAAGGCCAGGCAGATTTTTCCGGAGGCGCAGCTTGCCAACGGGAAGCGCTCACCCGCCAGGGGAACCACTTTCACCTTCTGGGTGTTGTCGGCCATCTCCAGGAACAGGGCGTCTTCGCCGCGGCAGACGACCAGGTAGGCGGTTTCGTCACACTCCCGGACCAGTTGCGACATCACCGGCCTGGCTTTGGTCAGCAGTTCCATTTTGGAAAGCAGCTTCTGGCTGATTTCAAATGCCGTCATGCCCAGTTGGTAATCGCCAGTCTGCGGATTGCGTTCGACATAGCCGTGATTTTCAAAGGTGGCCATCAGGCGGAACAGGCTGGCCTTGGTCATGTCCAGCTTTTCGCTGAGCTGGGCCAGGCTGAACTTGCAGTTCTGGTTGGCGAGGACCTCAAGGAGAAGCAAGGCGTTTTCTACCGATCTGATATTGTAGGATTCTTTTTCCCTGCCTGGCATATCGTCCCTCGCCGTAGTGAGCGGATTTAAACCGACTCTTCGTTTTGGTCTTCGAAATACGCCTGATGCCGCTTTTGAAAAAAAGAGTAATACGCTGTTATATTTTTGTCAATTCGGTTTTTTGAATATCTCTGTTTTCAGGTTGTTTCGGAAGGAGCTAGTGCCTCCTTGTGCCCTGTGTATATAACTAGAATAATTATGGAAAGCATGAAAATGAAATCATTTAAAAAACAATAAAACATTGTTTATATAGATGTTATATTTTTTTAGATATTTGGTGTTTTTGAAGGTCTTTCTGGGACGAAAGTACACTTGTGGTATAGATGGTATGGGAATTTTGAAACGCCAATTGCCGGAAAAGTGAACTTGCCGATAGCCGGTCAAATCCTGTTTCGCCTGGAGGATTGATGGCGTTATTTCTCAAGACCCGTTTTAAAACTGACTGAAAAGGTCAGGTATTTGATATGGCGTTGCAATATTCTGTATTGCGGGTCGAGCGTGGCCGGTTTGCTGGAGATTGTTTAATCATCGGCAGGAGGGAGCCGTGAGAGAAGGGGAGGCTAAAAAGTATGCAACATCTGAAAAAAATGATGAAAAGATAGGCACCGCTGAGGGGTGAAACCTTCAAAAGCCGGGAGAAGGTCCCGGTTTTCAAGGTTGGCATGTTCTCTGCTTGGTGAAAAAAACCAAGTAGTGCGGCTAGGGTTCCGGCTTCCATGAAGTGACTGGTCCGAGAGCTGCAGCCCGGTCGGTGAACAGCGGCCGGATACACGGCGGGATAAAAGCCCGGGAGACTCATGAGGGTTGGCGACCACAAGCCAAAACCTTAGTTTCTCCGTCAGCCCTCTTAACCTTACTCACCTTAGGAGGTCTGGCGTCATGATGAAACGTATTCTCACCATTCTGATTGTGGCGGTCTTTCTGACTGCTTCCCTCTCCACCACCGCTTTTGCCGAAAAACGCAAGCATTTCAAGCTGGCCTGGTCGATCTATGTCGGCTGGATGCCCTGGGGCGAAGCCGCTGCCCAGGGAATCGTCAAGAAATGGGCGGACAAGTATGGCATCGAGATCGAGGTTGTCCAGTTCAACGACTACATCGAATCGATCAACCAGTACACCGCCGGCGCCTTCGACGGCGTGACCGCCACCAACATGGACACCCTGGCCATTCCCTGTGTCGGCGGCATCGACACCACCGCTCTGCTGATCGGCGATTTTTCCAACGGCAATGACGCGGTGATCCTCAAGGGAACCGACAAGCTGACCGACATCAAAGGCCAGCCGGTCAACCTGGTTGAACTGTCCGTGTCCCATTATCTTCTGGCGCGCGCCCTCGATTCCATCAATCTCAAGGAACGGGACATCACCGTGATCAACACCTCCGACGCCGACATGATCGCAGCGTTCTCCACCCCCGATGTCACCGCGGTCACGACCTGGAACCCTCTGGTCGCTGAAATTATGGCCATGCCCGATGCCCACAAGGTCTTCGACTCCAGTCACATTCCCGGTGAAATTATCGACCTGACCGTGGTCAATACCAAGGTCATCCAGGACAACCCGGAATTCGCCAAGGCCCTGACCGGTGCCTGGTACGAAATGATGGCCCTGATGAGCAGTTCCAGCGAGGCCGGTAAGGAGGCCCGCAGCGCTATGGGCAAGGCCTCCGGGACCGACCTGGCCGGCTACGATATGCAGCTCGACAGCACCAAGATGTTCTACCAGGCGGCCGATGCGGTCAGCTTCGGAGAAAGTCCCAAATTGCACAAGACCATGGATGTCGTCCGCAACTTCCTGTTTGATCACGGGCTGCTCGGCGACGGCGCTCCCAGCCCGGATGTGGTCGGCATCGCCTTCCCGGACGGCAAGGTCCTGGGCGACAGCGGCAATGTCCTTTTCCGCTTCGACACCTCCTACATGAAGCTGGCTGCCGAAAAGAAACTGTAAGCAGATTTTTAACGAACACGTTTCACAAGGAAAGCTGATTATCATGAAATTACGCATGATTAATCGAAAGCCGGACCGGCATGTCAGTATCGTTCTGATGCTGCTCCCCTTCGTGCTGGTGCTGCTGGCCTATGTTGTCGGGTCGGAAATCCGTCTGGCGGAGAATCCCAACGACAAGTTGCTGCCGGGCCTGCAGTCGTTTGCCGATGCCATTCAGCGCGTCGCCTTCACCGCGGACAAGCGCAGCGGCGACTACCTGCTCTGGGCGGACACCCTGGCCAGCCTGGCACGGCTGGGGTGCGGGATGCTGGTGGCGACGCTGATCGGGATGCTGGTCGGTGTCCATATCGGACTGCTGCCCATCTGTCGGGCCGGCCTGCTGCCTTTTGTCACTGTGACCTCGATGCTGCCGCCCCTGGCGGTCCTGCCGATCCTCTTCATTGTTTTCGGTCTCGGCGAAGTGTCGAAGGTGGCCCTGATCGTTATCGGGATCTCGCCGATTATCATTCGCGATATCTCGCTGCGGGTCGAAGAAATTCCCAGGGAACAACTGATCAAGGCCCAAACCCTGGGAGCCAGTTCCTGGCAGCTGGCGATCCGGGTGGTCCTGCCCCAGGTCTGGCCACGGCTCATCGACGCCGTACGCCTGACCCTGGGGTCGGCCTGGCTGTTCCTGATCGCCGCCGAGGCAATTGCCGCCCAGAGCGGCCTGGGATACCGCATCTTCCTGCTGCGGCGCTACCTGGCCATGGATACCATCCTCCCCTATGTCGCCTGGATCACCTTCCTGGCCTTCGCCCTTGATTTTCTGCTGCGGCGCCTGCAGGGCTGGCTGTTCCCCTGGTTCGCCGCGGAAAGGGGGCGCTGATGTCGCACGTCAAGGTTAACAGGGTCTGGAAGTATTTCGGCAGCCAACCGGTGCTGGAAAACATCAACCTCGAGGTGGAGTCCGGTTCCTATGTCTCCATCGTCGGGCCGTCCGGGTGCGGGAAATCAACCTTTTTGCGCCTGCTGCTCAGTCAGGAGGTGCCGACGGAAGGGAACATCCTGCTCGATGGCGAAGCGATTGCCCTGGAACCGTCGGAAGAGCGGGGCGTGGTGTTTCAGCGCTACTCGGTGTTTCCGCACCTTAATGTCCAGGAAAACGTGGCCTTGGGACTGGAATTTTCCCAGGCGCCGCTGCTCGGCAAACTGTTCGGCCGCAAGAAGCGGGCGGTGCTTGACGAATGTCGCCACTACCTCGATTCCGTCGGTCTCGACGCCGCCCGCGAAAAGTACCCCGCGGAACTGTCGGGCGGCATGCAGCAGCGTCTGGCCATCGCCCAGGCGCTGATCAAGAAGCCCAAGGTGCTGCTGCTCGATGAGCCCTTCGGCGCTCTCGACCCCGGCATCCGTGCCGATATCCATCAGCTCATGCTGCGCCTGTGGCGGGAAACCGGCATGACCGTGTTCATGGTCACCCATGATCTGCGCGAGGCCTTTCACCTCGGCAACCGGATTATCGTCTTCGACCGTTACCGGACCCGGGAGGAGGAGCTGGAGCACTATGGTGCAACCATCACCCTCGACCTTAGGCTGGATGATAACGATCCGTTAAAACTCAAAGCCAGGCAGGAGTGCGGCAGTGATGAGGGGTTTGCCCTCAAAGAGCTGCAAGCTGCTGGCTGAGAATCAACAACATTAAATAAATAATTTTAACCCTGCCGGGACGGCCCGGTAATGGCGACAATGCTATTTAGGGATAAACCCGGGACGACCCGGATTCGCACAAAGACTGTGCGTCATGGAGAAGCCTGATGAAAAATACTGCTGAAATCCTCTACCAGGATACCCTTCCCGGTGGTGCTCACTGGTCCATGCTGATGCGGCGTGGCACCAACCTGCGCCTGATTGATGTCAACGGTGGCGCCAATGTGGCGATGCTGTTCTATAACCCCTTGAATCTCCTCGAACGCTACAACGCGCCCGACACCCTCAAGTGTCAGCATACCTTCAAGCTGACCGCCGGGCATTGCCTGTATTCCGACATGGGACGGATCTTCTGCTCGATCATCGAAGACAGCATAGGCTGGCACGATACCGTTAGCGGCGACACCGACAAGGCCATGGTCGCCAGGAAATGGGGGCAGCGCTCCTACCAGGAGTACCGCAACGGTTGGACCCTCAACGGCCGCGACAGTTTCCTGGTCGAAGCCGGCAAGTACGGCATGGGCAAGCGCGACCTGATGGGCAACGTCAACTGGTTCAGCAAGGTGATCGTGGATGAGGAAGGCGTCATGAGCTATGTCTCCGGCAGCAGCAAAGCCGGTGACAGTGTGGTGCTGCGTTTCGAGATGGACACCCTGGTGCTGCTGCATACCTGTCCGCATCCTCTCAATCCGGCAACGGAGTATCCGAAGAACCCGGTGACCTACCAGATCACCAAGGCCGCGCCAGTGACCGAGGATGACCTGTGCCGCACCTCGCGCCCGGAAAACGGCCGCGGCTTCGAAAACAACCGTCTCTATCACATCGGTCTGTAGAAGGAGGGGATCATGATCAAGGAAAGTATGTACGCAGCAGAAAGCGCCGCATGGCGCAAGGTCGTTCCCGCCGGTGACTATCTCATGGAGGTGATCAAAAAAGGGCAGGTGGTCCGTATTCTCGATATGGAGGGGAACCAGGCCGCCGATACCATTTTCTACAACGCCAACGACCCGTCGGAACGTTACAGCGCCTTCAACACCATTCGCGAGCAGGGGAACATCTACTTAAGTGCCGGGACCACCCTGGTTTCCAACGACGGCAACCCGATGCTCGACATTATTGCCGATACCTGCGGCCGTCACGATACCCTGGGCGGGGCCTGCGCCACCGAATCGAACACGGTGCGCTACGCCCTGGAGAAAAAAAGCATGCATGCCTGCCGCGACAGCTGGCTGCTGGCCCTGGCCGAAAATCCGCAGTATGGCATGGACAAGCGTGATATCCCGGAGAACATCAACTTCTTCATGAACGTTCCGGTGACCCCGGAAGGTGGCCTGACCTTTGAGGACGGCATCAGCGATGCCGGCAAGTATGTGGAACTGCAGGCCCGCATGGATATCATCATCCTGGTCTCCAACTGTCCCCAGCTCAACAACCCCTGTAACGCCTACAACCCGACGCCGGTGGAAATCCTGGTCTGGGATGGGGTCGTCGCAGCCTGATCCACGGGGAGGAGACTATGTTCAAGAAGATTCTGGTCGCCAACCGTGGCGAGATCGCCTGCCGTATTATCCGCACTCTTAAAAAAATGGGGATTACCGCGGTGGCCATTTATTCCGAAGCCGACCGGCATGCCGCTCACGTCCGCATGGCCGATGAAGCCTACTGTGTCGGCCCGGCCGCGGCCGCCGAAAGTTACCTGGATGCCGACAGGATCGTCGCCCTGTGCCGGGAGCAGCAGGTCGAGGCAGTCCATCCCGGTTACGGCTTTTTAAGCGAGAATACCGAATTTGCCAGCAAACTGGCCGCCGTCGGGGTGCGTTTTATCGGCCCCGACGCCGAACAGATTCACAGCTTCGGTCTCAAGCACACCGCCCGCGAACTGGCCCGGACCAGCGGCGTGCCGCTGCTGCCGGGAACCGAGCTGATCGAGGATCTGGACGAGGCGCTGGCTGCCGCGACCGGCATCGGTTACCCGGTGATGCTCAAGAGTACTGCCGGCGGCGGTGGCATCGGGCTGCAGCTGTGCTGCTCCCCAGAGGAGCTGAAGGACAAGTTCGCCAGCGTGCGGCGTTTGAGTCAGAACAACTTCAGCAACAGCGGGGTGTTCCTGGAAAAGTATGTCGCCCGGGCGCGTCATATCGAAGTGCAGATCTTTGGCGACGGAAAGGGGGAGGTGATCGCCCTGGGGGAGCGCGACTGCTCCCTGCAGCGCCGTAACCAGAAGATCATCGAGGAAACCCCGGCCCCGGGGCTGACCGACCTGCAGCGGGCCGAGCTGGCCGCTTATGCCGTGCAGCTGGGGCGGGCGGTCAACTACGCTTCGGCGGGAACGGTCGAGTTTATCTACGATACCGCCAGCAACGAGGTCTATTTCCTGGAGGTCAACACCCGCCTGCAGGTTGAACACGGGGTCACCGAAGAGGTGTTCGGGGTCGACCTGGTGGAGTGGATGATCCTGCTGGCGGCCGGTGAACTGCCTCCTTTGTCCGGCATGAAACTGGAGCCCCGGGGGGCGGCCATCGAAGTGCGGGTTTATGCCGAGGATCCGGGCAAGGACTTCCAGCCCAGCTCCGGCACCCTGACCCGGGTGGTTTTTCCTTCTGCATGCCGGGTTGACGGCTGGGTGGAAACCGGCAGTGACATTTCCCCGTTCTACGATCCGCTGCTCAGCAAGCTGATCGTCAGGGGAGCTGACCGCAAAGAGGCGGTCAGCAACCTTCAGCAGGTCCTGAAAGAGAGCGCCATCTACGGCATCGAGACCAACCTGACCTACCTGGCCCAGATCAGCGAAACGGAACTGTTCTGCGCAGGGCAGGTCCACACCAGTGCCCTCGATGCGCTCCCCTACCGCGCCAGCACCATCGACGTGGTGCTGCCCGGTGCCCAGAGCAGTCTGCAGGATTATCCGGGCCGCCTTGGTTACTGGAACGTCGGCGTCCCGCCGAGCGGACCCATGGATCACTACTCCTTCCGCCTGCTCAACCGCATCGTCGGCAACCCGGAAGGAACCTGCGGGCTGGAGATGACCCTGACCGGGCCGGTGCTCAGCTTCAACTGCGAGACAGTCATCGCCCTCGGCGGTGCGCCCATGCGGGCCTTCCTCGACAGTGAGCCGGTTCCCATGTGGCAGCCGGTCACCGTTCGGCCCGGCCAGACTCTGGAACTGGCCGAGATCGAGGGGGCCGGTCAGCGCAGCTACCTGGCGGTGCGCAACGGCTTTGATGCGCCCGATTACCTGGGGAGCAAGTCGACCTTCAGCCTGGGCCGTTTTGGTGGCCACGGCACAGCGGTTCTCAAGGCCGGGGATGTGCTGCGCGTTGCGGCTGAAGGTGCGGTGGCGCCGGTGGTGTCCAAGGTGGCCGATGGCCTGTTGCCCGAGCTGACCAACGACTGGACCCTCAAGGTCCTGTACGGTCCTCATGGCGCCCCCGATTTCTTTACCGACGAGGACATCGAGACCTTCTTCGCCACCGCCTACGAGGTTCATTTCAACAGTGCCCGCACCGGGGTCCGGTTGATCGGACCCAAACCGCAGTGGGCCCGTGAGGACGGCGGTGAGGCGGGTCTGCATCCGTCCAACATTCATGACAACGCCTACGCCATCGGCACCATCGATTTTACCGGCGATATGCCGATCATTCTTGGCCCCGATGGTCCGAGCCTCGGCGGCTTCGTGTGCCCGGCGACGATCATCCAGGCCGACCTGTGGAAGATCGGCCAGCTCAAGCCGGGTGACCGGGTGCGCTTCGTTAAGGTCAGTGACGAGGAGGCCACGGCCTTGCGCCGCCGGCAGGATATCGCGCTGAGCGAACTGAAAGCGGCGGCACCAATCGATATTATTGCAAGTGGGCCGGTCGCCGGCTCGGTCAGCCCCATTCTGCGCTACGGTCAGGTCGGAGAGATAGCCACCTGCTACCGGCGCTGCGGGGACGACTACCTGCTGGTCGAATTCGGCGAGCCGCTCCTCGACCTCAACCTGCGCTTCCGGGTCCACACCCTGCAGCAGTGGGTCGAACAGCACAGGATCAATGGCATTATCGACCTGACCCCGGGGATCCGTTCCCTGCAGATCCACTACGACAGCCGTCTGATCCCCTGCAGCAGGCTGATCGACATGCTGACGACCGCCGAACAGGAGCTGCCGGCCATCGATGAGATCGTCGTACCGAGCCGCACCGTCTACCTGCCCCTGTCGTGGGATGACGAACAGACCCGCCTGGCGATCCGCAAGTACCAGGAACTGGTCTATCCGGAAGCCCCCTGGTGCCCGTCCAACATTGAATTCATCCGCCGTATCAACGGTCTTAAGGACGAACAGGCGGTCAAGGACGTGCTGTTCAATGCCGACTATATGGTTCTCGGCTTAGGTGACGTCTACCTGGGCGCACCGGTGGCGACCCCCGTCGATCCGCGTCAGCGCCTGGTCACCACCAAGTATAACCCGGCCCGCACCTGGACCCCGGAGAATGCCGTCGGCATCGGCGGCGCCTACCTGTGTGTTTATGGTATGGAAGGCCCGGGCGGATACCAGTTTGTCGGCCGTACCATCCAGATGTGGAACCGCTTCCGCGCCACCGACTGCTTCCCGCAGGGGAAACCGTGGCTGCTGGAGTTCTTCGATCGCATCCGCTTCTTCCCGGTCTCGGCGGAGGAACTCCTCGACGCCCGCGAACGCTTTCCCCACGGCGAATACCAGGTGCGCATCGAAGAGGAGCAGTTCAGCCTCAAGGACTACAACCGGTTTCTGTGTGACAACCGGGAATCGATTGCGGCCTTCAAACAGCACCAGCAAGCTTCATTTGAAGCGGAGCGCCAGCGCTGGAAGGACATGGGGCTGGCCGAAGTCATGGCCGAACCCGATATCGCTCCCGAGACCACAGAGCCGGTCACCGCCCCGGACGGCTGTTTCTTGGCTCCGGCCCTTGTGCCCGGCAATGTCTGGCAGCTCAAGGTCAGGCCGGGTGACCGGGTCGACGCGGGAGCCACCCTGCTGGTGGTCGAGTCGATGAAGATGGAACTGGATATCAAGGCCCACAAGGGGGGAATCGTCCGCGAGCTGCTGTGTCAGCCCGGTCAAGCATTGCAGGCCGGACAGCCGGTCGCCATTATCGAGGAGGTTGCGTCATGACCATCACCAGTCTTGAAATACCGGCGTTACGCGCCGCCTACCGGCAGGGCCTGACCCCCACAGAGGTGGTCGAAGAGGTTCTGCATCGCTGTGACAGCTATACCGATCCGGCGGTGTGGATCAGCCGCGCCAGCCGCAATCAGTTGCTTGCCCGTGCCAGCTGGCTGCAGGCCCAGACCGAAGGGGTTGAGCGCCTGCCCCTCTACGGGATCCCCTTTGCGGTCAAGGACAATATCGACTGCCTGGGATTTGCAACGACAGCAGCCTGTCCCGCTTATGCTTATCAGCCGCAGACCGATGCCTTTGCCGTCGCCCGCTTGCTTGAGGCCGGTGCTATTTTGATTGGCAAGACCAACCTGGATCAGTTCGCCACCGGGCTGGTGGGGACCCGTTCCCCTTTCGGGGCGCCCCGGTCGGTGTTCAACAGCGACTATGTCTCCGGCGGCTCCAGCTCAGGTTCGGCTGTCGCGGTCGGGGCCGGGCTGGTCAGCTTTGCCCTGGGGACCGATACCGCCGGTTCCGGGCGCGTCCCAGCCGCTTTCAACAACCTGGTCGGGGTCAAGCCGACCAGGGGGCTGGTCAGTACCAGCGGCGTGGTTCCGGCCTGCCGGTCGGTGGACTGCGTTACCGTGTTTGCCGCCAGCTGCGGTGAGGGGGATCTGGTGCGCGGCATCATGACGGCCGGGGACGACGGCGATCCCTATTCCCGTGAAGAGAAAGCACAGGCCCTGCCGCAGGAGCGGTTCCGGTTCGGATACCTTCCGGAGGAACAGCGCGAGTTTTTTGGCGACGGGGAAGCGGCCGCGCTGTATGCTGCCAGCATCGACCAGCTGAAAGCCCTTGGCGGGGAAGCGATTGCCATCGATTACCGCCCTTTTCAACAGAGCGCCCAACTGCTTTACGCCGGGCCCTGGGTCGCTGAGCGCGCCGCCGCCATCGGCGAGTTTCTTGCCGAACACGGGGCCGACATGGACCCGACGGTGCGCACCATTGTCGAGGGCGCTACCGGCATCAGCGCGGTGGACGCCTTCAAGGGGGAGTATCGCCTCCGCGAACTGGCGAGAGTCTGCGCCAAACAGTGGCAAGAGATGGATATCATGTTGCTGCCGACGGCACCGACCACCTATACCGTGGCCGAGATCGCGGCCAATCCCATTGAACTGAACAGTCGGCTGGGTACCTACACCAACTTCGTCAACCTCCTCGACTACTGCGCTATCGCCGTGCCGGCCGGGTTTCGGACCAGCAACGGTCTGCCCTTCGGGGTGACCCTGATCGCCCCGGCCTTCTGTGATGCCAGTCTGGCTGCCATAGCCGACCGTCTGCATCGCAGCAGCGCCGAACCGCTCAAGGTTGGGGGGACGGCTTATCCCCTGGCCGAAGCATCGAAGATAACGGCGATTGCCGCCGACAAGCTGGTGCAGGTCGCCGTGGTCGGTGCCCACTTAAGCGGCCAGCCCCTCAACGTCCAGCTCACCAGCCGGGGCGGGGTACTGCTCAAAACCACCCGTACCGCGGCCGACTATCGCCTCTATGCCCTGGCCGGAACCACCCCTGCCAAGCCGGGACTGATCCGTGATCCGAAGTATACGGGGAGCGGTTTGGAGGTCGAGGTCTGGGCGCTCAGCGCTGAAGCCTTCGGCGCATTTACCGAGGAGGTTCCCGCTCCGCTTGGGATCGGCAACCTGACCCTGGTCGATGGTTCAACGGTCAAAGGATTTATCTGCGAGCCCTGGGCGATTGCCGATGCCAAGGAGATTACCGAGCTTGGCGGCTGGCGCAATTACATGGCGTCTTTGCAGTAGAGGGGGGGAAATGACGATGGCATGGGGCTATCTGTTTATTGCCGGTCTGTTTGAGGTGTTTTTTGCCATCTGCCTGAAAGCGTCGGATAACTTCAGCCGCATTCTCCCCGATGTCGGGGTGATTCTCGGCGCGGCGCTGAGTCTCTACTTTCTGTCCCGCGCCATGCAGACCATCCCCATGGGGACGGCTTACGCCGTGTGGACCGGTATCGGCTCAATCGGCACCGTGTTTCTCGGGATTACCATGTATGGTGATCCCGTTAACTTGGGGCGGATGTTTTTTCTGTCGATCCTGATTTTTTCGCTGATCGGGTTGAAGTTTTTTTCGGGGTGAGCGGTTGAAAGTGAGTATTGGGCCGTGTATGTTTTAACCGTAACTGATTGAAACGAAATGTAAAAGCCGTGGTTTGTGAGATTTTGGTGAGTCTGCGGCCCTGCTTTTGACTGTGTCTGTTAAAACCTTAAAGCAACATCAGGGTCGGCGGGTCTCGGCCCGCCAGCCGACTCCCTTTTCTTTGGTCGCAAAGAAAAGGGAGGAAAAGAAACTCTTTAAGGTCAAACACACTGACGATGAATGTTTCTGCTGTTTCCCATCGGCAGCATTCAACCGTTGACAACCCGCCCGGATGCTGACGCATCAACGGGCAGAATCGAAAAGCCGCTGCGCGGCTTGAAGATCACAGATCATTTATCAAAATGCCCCTGGCATTTTTGCGGTTCTGGCCTTTAGCTGAGCTTGCTCAGCGTGGGCCGGGTCGTTGCTGGCCAGAATGTCTCTTGCTGGGAATTGCGGATCGTCATCCGGACATGTAAAAAGGGCGCTTTGTGCTTACTATTTGTCGCCCGCCTGGGACAAATAGTAAGGCGCCGGGCGGGGGCGCGACCCCGCGGTCTAGTCTTTGACTGTGTCTGTTAAAACCTTAAAGCACCATCAAAACCGCCGGGTCTCGGCCCGCCAGCCGACTCCCTTTTCTTTGGTCGCAAAGAAAAGGGAGGAAAAGAAACTCTTTAAGGTCAAACACACTGACGATGGATGTTTCTGCTGTTTCCCATCGGCTGCATTCGACGGTTGACAACCCGCCCGGATGCTGGCGCATCAACAGGCAGAACCGCAAAGCCGCTGCGCGGCTTGAAGATCACAGATCATTTATCAAAATGCCCCTGGCATTTTTGCGGTTCTGGCCTTTAGCTGAGCTTGCTCAGCGTGGGCCGGGTCGTTGCTGGCCAGAATGTCTCTTGCTGGGAATTGCGGATCGTCATCCGGACATGTAAAAAGGGCGCTTTGTGCTGACTATTTGTCGCCCGCCTGGGACAAATAGTAAGGCGCCGGGCGGGGGCGCGACCCCGCGGTCTTGTCTTTGCCTGTGTCTGTTTAAACCTTAAAGCAACATCAAAACCGCCGGGTCTCGGCCCGCCAGCCGACTCCCTTTTCTTTGGTCGCAAAGAAAAGGGAGGAAAAGAAACTCTTTAAGGTCAAACACACTGACGATGGATGTTTCTGCTGTTTCCCATCGGCTGCATTCGACGGTTGACAACCCGCCCGGATGCTGGCGCATCAACAGGCAGAACCGCAAAGCCGCTGCGCGGCTTGAAGATCACAGATCATTTATCAAAATGCCCCTGGCATTTTTGCGGTTCTGGCCTTTAGCTGAGCTTGCTCAGCGTGGGCCGGGTCGTTGCTGGCCAGAATGTCTCTTGCTGGGAATTGCGGATCGTCATCCGGACATGTAAAAAGGGCGCTTTGTGCTTACTATTTGTCGCCCGCCTGGGACAAATAGTAAGGCGCCGGGCGGGGGCGCGACCCCGCGGTCTAGTCTTTGACTGTGTCTGTTAAAACATTAAAGCAAGATCAAAGTCGGCGGGTCTCGGCCCGCCAGCCGACTCCCTTTTCTTTGGTCGCAAAGAAAAGGGAGGAAAAGAAACTCTTTAAGGTCAAGTACTCTGACGACAACTGAATCCGTCTGCGATTTATTGCTGTCGCCAGCACATGACAACCCGCCCGGATGCTGACGCATAAACGGGCAGAACCGAAAAGCCGCTGTGCGGCTTGAAAAGCTCAGCGTGGGGCGGGTCCTTGCCAGCCTGAATGCTCCCTACCGGGAATTTCTGATCGTCATCCGGACATGTAAAAGAGGGCGTTTTTGGGTTACTTTTTGAGGCCCGCTCGGGTCTAAAAGTAACCCGCCGGGCGAGTGCGCGACCCCACGGTCGTGCTTTTGACGGTTTCAAAATAATCTTCAACGCAATATCAAAGAAAAAGAGGACAGATTTATTTTTCGCGGATAAAATACGCCTGGAAATGAAGTGAACATCTGAACAATAAATGGCGCTGTGAAATCGGGTTGATACAGCTCCCGCTGATGAGAAGTAGGTATGAAGAAAGCTGTTGTTCTGCGGCACCCTGTCCTTTTTCTGAACTCGCCTTGGTGTAAAAAATCATAATGAATGTCTCTGTAGAAATATTGGCGTTCCTGTTTCTGGCGGGTGGCGCGGCCGGATTTATTGACGCTATCGCTGGCGGGGGAGGACTGATAACGGTTCCTGCATTATTAGCCGCGGGCCTTCCTCCTGCGCAGGTTCTGGCAACGAATAAACTGCAGAGTTCCTTCGGCAGTTTTTCAGCAACTGTCTATTTCGTGCGTAGGAGGCTGGTGTCGTTAAAACAACTCCGCTTTGCCATTCTGTTTACTTTCTGCGGGGCGATGACTGGTGCGGAGCTGGTGCAAAGACTGGATGCCACCATCCTGACCAGTATCATTCCCGTCCTGCTCATTTGCATTTCATTGTATTTCTTATTGTGCCCATCCGGAAAACCTGGGAAGGCAAAAATATCGGACCTGGCGTTTGCGCTGACGGCTGGTTTTGGTATCGGTTTTTATGATGGATTTTTTGGTCCGGGAACGGGGTCCTTATTTGCGGTATCTTTTATTGTCCTTGGCGGTTTTTCTCTGGTTGAGGCGACGGCAAGAACCAAGGTCCTGAATTTCACCTCCAATATTACGGCATTGTTTTTCTTTGTTATTGCCGGCCTGCCGGTCTGGAAAGTCGGACTGGTCATGGCTGCAGGGCAGTTTTGTGGTGCGCGGATGGGGGCCAGGATTGTTGTCACTAAAGGGCAGAGATGGATTCGCCCCCTGGTGATCATTATGTCGATGGCCATGGCGATAAAACTTCTCTGGGAACACCCCCATGATTGGATCATGGGGGTGTTTTGATGTGGTTAGAGGGGACCGCCCGTCAGAAGGCTTGTTTTCCGAGGCGATGAAAAGGAATCAAAATGATCTTATGACGGTTTTTGCCTCTGTCTGTTGGTTTTAAAACACCTGGGATGATTTTTCCAATGGGACTGGATTTCTGCGGAAAACATCGCTAGACTTCCTTCCTTTTGGACCATCTGTCCCTGCAAGTTGAGGGGGATGCCATACAAGAAAACCCTCATCGCTGTTTCAAAAAACAATACTTAATATGACTATTCTGCCGATTTTTCGTTCCGATTCAAGGGCGAGGATAAGGCTGTCTGGAGGATGTAACGTGTTTGATTTCAGTGCCGCGACCGTAGCTAAACTTATTGTTCATCAGGTTGGCAACAAGCTGAACGAAGAAGGGATCGTCATCTCTTCCGGGGAGAGTCCGCGCAGCGCGGATCTGGATGAGCTTTTGCTCAACAGTTTTCTGATCCCGAGCCTGCGTCGCGGGCAACAATATCATTTGTTCCATGAGTCAGATCTCAATCTTAATCTTGTCCATCATTACTCGGCGCAGATTTTTGCCGATGCTGATGAGTTTTTGCCGGGAAGCGAGGCAATTGCACGACATCTTTACAGTGTTTCGACTCATCCTAATATTGGCGGGGGAGAATTCCTGGTCATTCTGTTTGACAACATCATGGGTGATGACGGGCCGCTGCAGGCACTGGGCTTGTTCCGGGTTGAAAGCCGCAGCAATTATCTTGAGGTCAAAGATGAGCAGGGGGTCAACCGGGTTGCCGGACGGACCGGAGTGCCCCTGGAGAAAATTCAAAAAGGTGCGGTCGTTGTAGCCGACAGCTCAAAGGTGTTTGTAGTCGATAACCTGGGGCAGAAGACCAAGTATTGGATGGATGACTTTCTAAAGGCGTCCGTCAGCCAGACTCCCAAGATGTGCGCCAAAGCAGCGGGTGCGTTGCTGAAGGCCATTTCCGGGCAGGTTGAGAATCCGGCAGAAGCCCTCGAGTTTGGTCGTCAGCTTGAAGAGCAGCTGTCCGACGTGGAGGAGATGACGATTGGCGGCTTGAAAGATCTTTCGGGGCAGTATCTTTCCGATGATGAGGTTAATCAGCTCCTCGACAGCGCCAGCCAGATGCACGGCATCCCCCTGGAGGATGACCTGAAGATCGAAAGCAGGAAGCTGTCTCGCTATGCCAAAGATGTTGTCACCAAGGCGCGGATTGCCGAAGGGGTGAGTCTGCTGATTTCCGATGCAGGAACCAAAATCCGTTCCATCGATGTAACCCAGACGGAGTCTGGCTTTCAGGCGGTGGTCGATATAAAAATCGACGAAAACTAGTTTTTGTCCGGCAACGGCCCTTTTCCGCAATCTCTGCCTCAGTTTGCGCCTT
This sequence comes from Geopsychrobacteraceae bacterium, assembly GCA_963677135.2. Taxonomy (GTDB): domain Bacteria; phylum Desulfobacterota; class Desulfuromonadia; order Desulfuromonadales; family Geopsychrobacteraceae; genus Seleniibacterium. The sequence goes on from CAXXLS010000012.1 coordinate 435,457, forward strand.
TGATTGTGCGGCGTACAGGATGAGGGGCCGCGGTTCTGCCTGTGACAGACACATTGCAATCGAAGGACCCACGTTCGCCCCGTGGCATCTTGGCGGTCCAGAAACGAAAATCCCCGCTATTCCTACCTGAATTAGCGGGGATGTCTATTTTGGTCAGGCACATCATGCGTCACCGAACATCTTGCTCATGTTGCTGAAAAAATTGCTGGCACTTACGGCCTGCTGTTCCAACGTACTTTCCTGGGCCTGGTCTTTATTGGCGATAAGCAGACGGTCAGACGGTAGTTCGGTCAGGAAACGGCTGGGCTCACGTTGCTCCAGCTTGCCATATTTGCGTCTGCGACGGGCACCCGTCAGAATCAGCTGGCGCTGGGCGCGGGTAATACCGACGTAACACAGCCGCCGTTCCTCATCAATATCGAAGGTTTCGTAGATCGATTTTGTGTGAGGCAGAAACCCTTCTTCCATGCCGACCAGAAAAACCACCGGAAACTCGAGACCCTTACTGGAGTGGAGGCTCATGAGGGTTACGGCATCGCTGTTGAGTTTGCTCTCTTTGTCGTTGTTGCTCGGACGGTCGTCATCGCTTAAGGAAATCCGGTCGAGAAAGCCTGAGAGGCTGGGAACCGGATCATTCTCGACGTAGTACGCCATACTGTTGAGAATTTCTTCCTGGTTCTCGACCCGGCGTCTGGCCAGGGTCTGATCTTTTTCCTGACGGTAAATCTCCTCTGCCAGCTTGACCTCTTTGAGAAACATTTTCAGAGTGTCAATCAGTGGCAGGGATTTGCTGAACAGTGTCCGGTACTTTCTGATCAGATCGGTAAATTCCTTGATTGACGTGCAGGTCGCCGTGTTGATGTCGCCAACCTCCTCAGGGTGATGCAGGACCTTCCACAGGGAAATGTTGTGTTTGGCCGAATAGCGGATCATCCGATCGACGCTGCTTTCGCCGATGCCTCGTTTGGGATAGTTGAGAATGCGCAGCAGGTTGACCTCGTCGCTTGGATTGAGAATGACTTTGAGGTAGGCGATGACGTCCTTGACTTCTTTACGCTCGAAAAACTGTTGACCTCCGATCAGGACGAAGGGGATGTTCTCATAGCGTAGCTGTTCTTCGAAAGCTCGTGACTGGGTGTTGGTGCGGTAGAGAATGGCAAAATCGCCAAATCTGTGTTCGCCGCGCGCCATCTCAGTATGAATACGCTCCATGACAAGGCGCGCTTCGTCTTCGGTATCTTCGCACAGCAGGTATTCCACCTTGGCACCGTTGCCGTCGGCTGTCCATAATGATTTTTCGCAGCGCTTTCTATTCTGCCGGATAACAGCGTTGGCGCAGGCCAGAATGTTGCCACTGGAACGGTAGTTCTGCTCCAGTTTAATGACCTTGGTATTGGGGAAATCCTTTTCGAAATCAAGGATGTTGTTAACGTCAGCCCCGCGAAAGGCGTAGATCGACTGGTCGTCGTCGCCGACGACACACAGGTTGCCGTGACCGCCGGCGAGCTGCTGCAACAGCCGGTACTGAACCGGGTTGGTATCTTGGTATTCATCGACCATCTGGTACCTGAAGCGCTGCCGATAGTGGTCGAGCAGGTCTTCATTCTCATCCAACAGGCGAACGCCGAAGAGTAGCAGATCATCGAAGTCGACAGCATTGAAAGCTTTCAGGGCTCTTTGGTAACGGGGGTAGATGTGGGCCGTAACCAGCGAAAAAGGATCGTGTTCGTTGCCCTGATACTGTTCGGGGAGAAGACACTGGTTCTTGGCAGCGCTGATCCGCCAGAGAACCTGGTCCGCGTCCTTGGCGGTGCTTTCGGGGGACAGCTCGCGCAGCAGATCGCGTACCAGACGGTGCTGATCGGCAGCGGGGTAGATGGAGAAGTTCTTCTTGAAGCCAAGACGGTCGATATGATTTTTCAGCAGTCTGACACACAGGGCATGAAAGGTTGCCACGATCATGCTTCTGCAGGCTTCTTTGCCAATCATCTCCTGGACCCGTTCGCGCATTTCCCGGGCCGCTTTGTTGGTAAAGGTGACCGCCAGGATCTGGGATGATGGCACACCCGATTGCAGTAAATGCACAATGCGGCAGGTAATCACCCTGGTTTTCCCCGAGCCGGCCCCGGCAAGGAGCAGCAGGGGACCGTCACGATGGACAACGGCGGCTTGTTGTTGAGGATTCAGGCTGTTGAGATCAAACATAGGAAAAACTAATGAAGCGACATATTGCAAGGGTTTTCGAAAATTGGAAAATAGCGGCAGAGGGTAGCATGGAACGGATCTGTCTGTAAATTCTATTGATGACGGGTCGCCTCGTAGCGTCGGCCGGGGTGTTCAATTTTCTATGTTGCCGAGAGCGTACCTCAGGTCAAACCCGGACATCTAAAAGGGGACGTTTTGTGCTAACTATTTTTTGTCGTCCGCCTGGTACACATGGTAAGGCGCCGAGCGGGCGCGACTCCAGCTCTGGGTTTTCTGTATGTTACAGACAGGCCTTCCGTTGTCGTATGGGAACAGAGGACGATCATTTGCACAAAAGCAAATTTGCCACTTTCTCCTCCGCTGATAGCGAACTCTTTAGGGTCCTTCGTGATCAAAGACATCAATATTATATTTGTGTAAACAATTAATACGTGCTAATTTATCGATAATTTTAATAATACTCTTTTGACGGGCTTAGCCGTAGAGGACAGGGCGATGATTCAAGGACAATATCTTCAAACCGCAAAAGGATTGTCCCTTCTGTTTTTCGTTATGTTTGTGCTGTTGCCCGTGCATAGCTTCGCCTTAGACAGGCAGGCTTTTGTGCGCCTCAGTGGGACCCTGCAGGCGACGGCGCCGGCAAAGGTCATGGTTGCTGATCTGGAAAAATTACCGCTAACCACCTATGCCACGACCAACCCCTTTGAAAATGAGCGCATCACCTATAGCGGTGTTCTGTTAAAAGACCTGGTGGCCGCTTATTCCTCTCCCGCCTGCTCCACAGTGATCCTGACGGCCCGTGACGATTACCAGGTGGCTTTCCACAAGGCGGAATGGCAGCGCTGGGATCTTATGCTGGCAACCCGCGCTGATGGGAAAATCATGGGGATCAGCGAGTCAGGGCCGGTCAGAATAGTGATGCCTTTCGATACTGCCGACGATCTCGATCAGGGTGTTTACACGCCAAAATGGATCTGGCTCATCAAATCCATCGAATTTAAAGTCGCTGACCAGGATCAATGATGTGTGCTGATTCCAAAGGGACATCTATTATGGCTTCTGTCTGGATCAAGCGCCTTTCCTTATCTGCCATTCTGCTGGCGATTCTTATCCTCCTGGTTGCGACGAGCCTGTTTCTCGATACCGACAAGTTTATCAATCATAGCCTTCAGCAGCAGCGGGGCAATCGCTATATCATCAAGGTGAACCTGATTCTGCAAAAAGGGGTGCAACAGATGCATGCCGCTCTCAACTACCAGGATTCGGACTCGTTTATCGAGGCCATCAATCTGGTGGACTCTGCGGCAGGCTACCTGGGGACCCTTGCCGATGACCTGGTTATGCTTAACGCCGATGACCGTGCGCAGATTCTGGCCATGGTCGCCAAAATGGAGAATCTCTATGACAACTATCTGGCCACGGGACGACGGGTCCCGGCCAGTGAGCTTGAAGCGATTGATCAGTCCGCCGCCAAACTTTATCTCAAGTTGAGCCGCCATGACACTTTTTACTATGAGCGGCTTCTTGAAACGGGCCGCAAAATCCGTTTTCATACCCAGGTGACTTTTGCCCTGATTACGGTGTTGGCCCTTCTGCTGCTGGCTGCGGCCTTTTATTTGCGACGTGGTTTGACCATCCGAATCCGGATGGCAGGTGAACTGACGGAAGCAAAAAACAAGTTGGAGCAGCGGGTTGAACTGCGCACCCGTCAGCTTGGCGACAGCAATGCCCGATTGTCGCGGGAGGTTGAAGAGCGTACCGAAGTTCAGCAGGCCATCAATTCCATGGTGGAAAGTATTGTCGGCACGACCGGCAAGGACAGCTTTGATGGTTTGACCCAGGGGCTTGCCGGATGGCTCAATGTCGATTACGTCATTCTGGGGGAGATTGTTGACAACGAAAAGGTCCGTACTCTGTCCATGTTCGCAGATGGCAGTTTTGTCGAGAAGTTCGAGTATGCCCTGCCCGGAACCCCTTGCGAAAAATTGATTGCTGAGGGTTATTGTGCTTATGCCGAAGGGGTGACCAAACTTTTCCCGAAAGACAAGGATTTGATCCGCTTGGGGGTCGACGGTTATGTCGGTGTCCCGGTTGTGAATGAACAAGGAAAGGCTTTGGGAATTCTGTGTGCGTTATCCCGAGGCCCCCTGCAGGAGCGCATGTTTTGGCCGTCGGTCATGGCGATTATGGCGTCAAAGGCGGCCGCCGAGATTGTCCGTATGCGTTTCGAGGCTGAACGGGAACATTTCCAGGCGCAGCTTCTTCAGAACCAGAAGCTGGAAGCATTGGGTACTCTGGCCGGCGGGATTGCCCATGATTTTAATAATATTATCGCGGCCATTCTGGGATATTCTCAGATGTTGCAAAAAATGCTGCCGATCGGCAGCAAGGCTGAGAAGGCGAATCAGGAGGTTTTAAGGGCGACTCATAGAGCCAAGGATCTGACCAGTCAGATTCTGACCTTCAGTCGCAAAAACGAACAGGACCGAAGCGCCATTCATTTGCATACCATTGTGAACGAGGCCATGGCGCTGATCCGGCAGACCATTCCGAAGACGATCAGCATAGACCTTGATCTTGATCGGGAAAGGGATCTGGTGCTGGCGAACCCGACCCAGATTCATCAGATTGTCATGAATCTCTGCACCAATGCCTATCATGCTATGCGGCCCAACGGCGGCAAGCTGCTGGTCGCCCTCAAACCGGTCACTTTCGATCCTGGCAGCGCCAGAAAACCTTCCCGCCTGGCCGATGGCGACTATGTGCGACTTACGGTTGCCGATAGCGGGACCGGAATCCCTGACGAGGTTCTGGAAAAAGTATTTGAACCTTTTTTTACCACCAAAAAACCTGGCGAGGGAACCGGTATGGGGCTGCCGGTTGTTCATGGCATTGTCCACGACTGTTGTGGTGATATCGAAATCACCAGTAGCACAGGGAAAGGGACGAAGATAGACGTTTATTTTCCCCTCTATACCGGTGATGAAGTCAGTGTCGGAAGTCGGGATGAGACGATTTCGTTTGGAGCGGGGGAACATATCCTTGTGATCGATGATGAAGTTGCCCTGGCCGAGCTGACGGCCGGGCTGCTGGAGGATCTTGGCTACCGGGTCGACTATTTTTATTCCAGTCAGGATGCCTTACGTCATTTCAGCAGATCCTTTCAGGATTATGATCTGGTCATTACCGACCAGTCTATGCCGGAATTGGCTGGTCTTGAGCTGGCGCAGAAAATGCTGGTTCTTAAACCCGATCTGCCGATTATTATCTGTACCGGTTACAGTGATGTACTGAGCGAGCTGAATGCCCAAAAGTGCGGTGTCAGAAAGCTGTTGCTGAAGCCGGTGACTCTTGAGACCCTTTCCGTGACGGTAAGGGATCTTCTGGCCGCCTGAAATAAACTCATTTCCAGGTTTTTGTCCCAACCAACATTCGGGACAATTGTCATTCGTTTTTTCATCCTGTTCATCAATAGATGTGGAATCCCGCCCAATGATGCTATTATGACGGTCCATTGAAAATTGGTTTCAATGCAGTCAATGACAGAGAATGGGATCTCTATGAAAAAAACGTTTAAAATGTCCCACCCCAAAATCAAGGTTCCGCGGCTTGTCGAAGCCATCAAGTATGAAGTGAAAAAGTATGTCCGCCGGGAGCGGGGCAAGAAACTTCCGGAAGGCGCTGATTTCTGGGATTTCGATTGTCGCTTCGGTGCCGATCAGCAGAGCAGCGAGTCGATCCATCTTGCCGATATCAACAAGGCCATTTCCAGGGCCGAAGAACAGCAGCTCGAGTCTTTTTATCTCGAAATTCTTGCCAAGCCCGGTTACCGGACCAAAAAGCCCGGGGTAGAGCAGCCTGCCGAAAAGGGCCAGTGACGGACAGGGTAAAAAAATGCGTCTCCCTATTGATAACGAAAAACACTTTCAGTTAATATCATCTTCAGATCGGGAGTTTTTCTCCTATATCGTTAAATTTATTCATCTTTAGATAAGGAAGAAATATGTCTGAAAACAAAACGGTTTGCCACTGCATAGATGTTGACGCTCAAACCATTCGTGAAGCGATCGCCGAAAAATCAGCCACGACGGTTGATGAGATTCAGGAGATCACCGGTGCCGGAACCGGGTGTGGCGGGTGCGTTGAGGACATCGAAGAGATTCTGGCCTCAGCTTCCGGCTGTGGCTGTGCTGACAACGCTCCCAAGAGTTGTGGTTGTTCCAGCTGACCCGGACTTTATAAGCCGCTGAACAGAGCCCCTGATTTTTTAAGATCGGGGGCTTTGTTGTTTTAATTCCTCTCTGCGTCATTGTGTGCCCGCCGCAAAAAAAGTAAAACAGAGACAGGCTCTTATTTCATGGCCTGAAGCCATGGATGTCCTCTTTTCGAACCCCTCACAAGGAGTGAACAGCATGACAGAGATCGAACGCCGACCTTTTGCCGAAATCTGCCGGGAGTTGACCCGCATTCTGGTGCGTCTTGGGTTTGAGCATGGCAAAGCGGAACGTTGTGCGCAGATCTTTACCCAAAATACCTGTGATGGCGTGGCTTCCCATGGCCTTAATCGTTTTCCGGTTTTTGTCGAGTCGGTCAAGAAGGGGCTCGTCAACCCGCAGGTGGAGATTGAGCGGGTCCGTTCCCTGGGAGCGCTGGAACAATGGGATGGCCAACGCGGCATCGGTCTGCTTAATGCCGAAAAAGCGATGCAGCGGGCAGTCGAACTGGCCAGCGAACACGGCATCGGGTGTGTCGGACTCCGCAATACCAATCACTGGATGCGCGGGGGAACCTACGGGTTGCAGGCGGCGGCCGTGGGCTGTATCGGCGTGTGCTGGACCAATACCATCGCGCTGATGCCACCCTGGGGGGCCGCTGAAAAAAGAATCGGCAACAACCCGATGGTTGTGGCTATTCCCAACGGCGGCTCACCGGTTCTTCTTGACATGGCTATGAGCCAGTTCTCCAACGGCAAGCTCGAGGTGCTCAGGCGACGTGGTGAGCAGCTGCCCCTGGCGGGTGGCTACGATGGCAGCGGAGAGCTCACCACCGATCCCGATGCGATCCTTGCGTCTGAGAGGGCCTTGCCCATCGGCTTCTGGAAAGGCTCCGGGCTGGCCCTGGTCCTGGATATGATGGCGTCCCTTATTGCGGATGGTGATGCGACCTGTCAGATCAGTCAGCGTGAAGCGGAAACCGGTGTGTCGCAGATTTTCATCGCCTGCGATGTGGCGCGGAAGCTCGGCGGTGACAGGGCCGACTCCCAGATCAGGACGATTCTTGACGATTTATTGGCGACCCCCGCTCTTGATAAGGATGGTCACGTCCGGTACCCGGGGCAGAGCATGCTCGCCACGCGGCAGGACAATCTGGAACGGGGCATTCCGGTAGAGGGTGAGTTGTGGGAGACGATTGTGCAGTTGTAAACGTGGGGGCGCAACCCCGCGGTCCTGCTTTTGATTGTGTCTGTTAAAATCTTAAAGCTAGATCAAGGTCGGCGGGTCTCGGCCCGCCAGCCGACTCCCTTTTCTTTGGTCGCAAAGAAAAGGGAGGAAAAGAAACTCTTTAAGGTCAAACACACTGACGACAATTGAGTCCGTCTGCGAATTATTGTCAGAACCAGCAAACAACAACCCGCCCGGATGCTGGCGCATCAACGGGCAGAACCGCAAAGCCGCTGCGCGGCTTGGACATTGAATATTTTGCCTCTGTCAAAATGCCTACGGCATTTTTGCGGTTCTGGCCTTCAGCTGAGCCTGCTCAGCGTGGGCCGGGTCGTTGCTGGCCTGAATGCTCCCTACTTGGAATTGCTGATCGTCATCCGGACATGTAAAAAGGGCGCTTTGTGCTTACTATTTGTCGCCCGCCTGGGACAAATAGTCAGGCGCCGAGCGGGGGCGCGACCCCGCGGTCTAGTCTTTGACTGTGTCTGTTTAAACCTTAAAGCAAGATCAAAACCGGCGGGTCTCGGCCCGCCAGCCGACTCCCTTTTCTTTGGTCGCAAAGAAAAGGGAGGAAAAGAAACTCTTCAAGGTCAAACACACTGACGACAATTGAGTCCGTCTGCGAATTATTGTCAGAACCAGCAAACAACAACCCGCCCGGATGCTGGCGCATCAACGGGCAGAACCGCAAAGCCGCTGCGCGGCTTGGACATTGAATATTTTGCCTCTGTCAAAATGCCTACGGCATTTTTGCGGTTCTGGCCTTCAGCTGAGCCTGCTCAGCGTGGGCCGGGTCGTTGCTGGCCTGAATGCTCCCTACTTGGAATTGCTGATCGTCATCCGGACATGTAAAAAGGGCGCTTTGTGCTTACTATTTGTCGCCCGCCTGGGACAAATAGTCAGGCGCCGGGCGGGGGCGCGACCCCGCGGTCTAGTCTTTGACTGTGTCTGTTTAAACCTTAAAGCTAGATCAAGGTCGGCGGGTCTCGGCCCGCCAGCCGACTCCCTTTTCTTTGATCGCAAAGAAAAGGGAGGAAAAGAAACTCTTTAAGGTCAAACATACTGACGACAATTGAGTCCGTCTGCGAATTATTGTCAGAACCAGCAAACAACAACCCGCCCGGATGCTGGCGCATCAACGGGCAGAACCGCAAAGCCGCTTTGCGGCTTGGAGGTGAGAATTTTTCATCAGTCAACATGCCAAGGGCATTTTTGCGGTTCTGGCCATGAGCTGAGCATGCTCAGCGTGGGCCGGGTCGTTGCTGTGCTGTATGCTACCGATAGCGCACCGCAGGTCAAACCCGGACATGTGAAAGAGGGCGTTTTTTGGTTACTTTTTGAGGCCCGCTTGGGTCAAAAAGTAACACGCCGGGCGGGGGCGGAACCCCGCTGTCTTGACTGTGATTCTGTCTGGTAAAACCCTAAAACAAGATCCAGATCGGCGGGTCTCGGCCCGCCAGCCGACTCCCTTTTCTTTGATCGCAAAGAAAAGGGAGGAAAAGAAACTCTCAAAGTCAAACACACTGGCGATATGGGATTCAGCCAATCGCTGTAGGTCGTATTCTACCGGTAACAACCCGCCCGGATGCTGGCGCATCAGCGGGCAGAACCGTAAAGCCGCTGCGCGGCTTGGTGGTGAAGAACTCATCGAATACCAAAACGACAACAGGAAAGATACAACCATGACTCAGTCGCAGATAATTCATGACAGCAATTACATTTTTTTCCAACGGAACGATGATCACCTCACCTTTTTTGAATTCGCCGCAGACGAAGTCCGCAAGCTGGGCAGTCTGAAGATTGGCTGGTCATTCGTTCTCGAAAAATTCATCACCAGTGACATTCCCGGCGAAGGGGAGATCGAGGCGGCGATCAATTATATCGAAGACGAACTGATGAAAGATCTGAGCCTGGTCAATGCCAAAGGGCTGAACCTGTATACCAGTGACGAGGAGCTTGTCAGGCTGTTGCAGGGGGATTGCGACCTGCTCGAATACACCAGAGAGGATATCGAAAGAGAATTTACCCGCTACGCCCTGATGTCCATGGGGCGCTCAGCCGTTGTTTCCGGGATCGTCATGGATCGGCAGCGCTATATCGCCCTGCTTGTGGTCAGGGAAATTCTCAATCACCTGAATTTTTCAAGTGTCGGACTGATTAATGGCTGATGTGTCTTTGGCCCTTCCTTTTTCGTGCGCATCCGCTGCCGTTTCTGTCAGGTGTGAAGAGGAAGGGGGAGGCCCGGATTTTGTCCCCTATATCTTCCTCTCGGCAAAAATTGACAGATTTTGTTATCCTTGACTGAGTGCGACTAGAAAGGAGAGCGGATGGACGGATCGGTGCTGTGGGAAAAAATCGACTATTATTTTAAGGAGTTTGTTCTTTTCAAGATTCAGGATGTCGGCATCACCATCAGCCACTTGGTGGTGGCGATGGTGGCGGTGATCTTTTCCCTGTTGGCTTCCAAAATCATCCGTTCAGCCCTTAAAAAGCATCTTTTTGCAAAACTTGATATCGATGAGGGGCTGCAGTACGCCCTGCTGCGGTTCATTCATTATGTCGTGGTGATCATCGGTTGCTATATCGGTCTCAAGACCGTCAATATCCCTCTGGGGGCCATCGTCGGACTGTTTGCCGTTATTGGCGTCGGTATCGGTTTCGGTCTGCAAAACCTGACGTCGAATTTCATCAGCGGGGTTATTCTCCTGCTTGAGCGGCCAGTCAAGGTGGGGGACCGCCTTGAGGTGAATGACGTCTGGGGCGACGTCAAGCGCATCAGTTTGCGCACGACTCTGATCGAAACCCCGGACAATATCGCGATCATCGTGCCCAATTCCAAATTGCTTGAGAATGAAGTGATCAATTACAGCTACGGAGATCCGAAAATCCGGTTGCGCATCCCGGTCGGCATTGCCTACGGCTCCGATTGTGACAAGGCGACCCGTATTCTCATTGAGATCGCCGATCAGCATGCGCAGGTTCTCAACCATCCGAAACCGAAGGTCTGGTTTCGGGAGTTCGGCGATTCCTCACTTAATTTTGAGCTGTTGTGCTGGATACCCAATTCGGTTACCAAATTTGATATCATCAGTGAACTCAACTATGCCATCGATCGGGCGTTTCGCGATAACCAGATCGAAATTCCTTTCCCGCAGCGCGATCTGCATCTGCGTTCTTCCGGGGCTTTGCTTCGCATTGGCCAGGACGAACGGAGCTGATGCCCCGGGCCGACGACCACCCATCCTCTCGGCTGTGGCGACGGGGGGCCGGTCCGGTACTGGTTACGTTGCCAGTCTCGGCACGCTCAACCCCAGGCCCTGGGCGACACTGGTAAAGGCGTTGTGATTTTCCAGCTTCTTTGCGCCGAAACGGTCGCTGAACAGTCTCTGGATGTACGGAATTCTTGAGGTTCCCCCGGTCAGCGACACCGTATCGATCTGGTCCGCGCGCAATCCGCATTGATTCAGAACCTCATCAAGGCATTTTTCAATTTTGCTGAAATTCACCCGGTTGATGTCTTCGAATTCCTGTTTCGTCAGCTCTTCGTCCAGATCAAGACCCGTCTCGCTGAACCGGATGCTGGTGCGTTCAGCGTTTGACAGCTCACACTTGGCGTGTTCGATCGCCTGAAACAGGGCAAAGCCGTAATTGTCCTCAATGATGTTTTCCAGGTTGCGTATCGCTTGGGGGGTGTCGGTGCTGCGCTTGATGATGCGGATCAGTTCGCGGTTCCGGCGGGTTCGCAGCAGTGGGATGCGGTGCCACTGGGTCAGGGTATGGGTAAGGCTGACCGGCACCTCGGTCCATTGCTCCGAAGCAAAGGCCTTATACCTGGCATTGCGGCCAAAATGGTGGGCGACTTTGTCCCACATGATCTGCGAGTCAAATTTATCGCCGGCCACATAAACCCCGCCCAGGCCGAGGACGGCGTCCTGGCGATCGTCTTTCGCCGTGTCTCCCCCGGTGACCCTGATGACCGAGAAATCGGAGGTTCCGCCGCCAAAATCACCGATAAAGACGATCTTTTCCCGACCGTTCGGCAGCGTATCCTGGTAGGCCTGAGCCGCGGCGAGGGGTTCATACTGAAACCGGATATTTTTGAACCCCGCCTTGCGGGCGGCGGTCTCCAGGGATTTTTCAGCGGCTTTGTCTCTGGCGGCATCGTCCGAGAAAAGCACCGGGCGGCCCAGAACGACACTGTCGACCTCGGCGCCGACATGCTTTTCCCCTTGTTTTTTGAGTTGCCTGAGGATGATGGCAATCAGGTCATCAATGGCATAGCGTCTGCCGTAAATTTCGGTTCCGCTAAAGCTGCTGGGCAGAAAGGTTTTGATCGATTGCATAAAACGACCGCAGCCGCCCTCTTCAATATACTGGCGGATTGCTTCCGCCCCGGTGAAAATGTCATTGTCCTCGTTGAAGTAAAGGACCGAACGCATCAGACTGCGGGTCTTGCTGGCCGCGTCGACGCTGACCATGTCCACCTGGCCATTCCGATAGACGGAGAGGGCTGAATTACTGGTTCCGAAGTCGATACCGAATACGATCTGCACTGTTGTCCTCCCGGGCTTAAACTGAAGCGAAGTGACGGTTCTAGACGATAACGGTGTGCAAATGCAAGTCCCAACCTGGAAAAGTTTTCGACCCGGAGTCAGTCAACTTAGGGAGACAAGATCAAAAAAAATTACTATTAATCTTGCCTAATCAGCTTTTCGCAACTATAATGCCGCAGAAATTCCCATAATTGTTACGAAATATTCAGAGCGTTCTGTCCCTGCAACCGGGAGTTTCAGAAGTGGCGGGCATGCTCCTTGCGCACCACGAAAAGACAATCTGCCTGGAAGGGATGACAATAATAAGATGTGTCACTAATTCTTTTGATCAAGGGAGGCAGAAACAATGAACCGTTCAAGATGGTTTGCTTTTGTTCTGATTGCGGGGGTGATGCTGGCCGGCCATGCCAGGGCAGAGGACTATCCCGCTCAGCCGATAATCGGGTACATCGCCTGGGGAGCCGGCGGCGGGACCGACACGGTGTCACGTCTGGTGACTCCGATTGCAGAAAAAGTACTCGGGCAGTCGATCGTTATGGTCAACAAGGCCGGCCAGACCGGTACGCTGGCCACCGTGGCGGCCTACCAGGCCAAGGCCGATGGCCATACGCTGCTGTTTCATGCGGAAAATCCGCAATTGTACCAGGTCCTTGGCCTGTCCGAACTCAGCTACGACGAATTTGATCCGATCATGCTTTTTGTACAGGGATCGACAGTGCTGGTCGCTCCCAAGGGTTCGTCGATCAAAACCTATGCTGACCTGATCGACAGCGCCAAAAAAAATCCCGGGAAGCTGTCCATTGGCATCAGTGGCGTGGGAGGGCAGCCCTGGGTCACCTCAAAACTGATTAAAAAGGTGGAAGGTGTTGATTTTCGGCACGTCTCTTTCAACGGCGACGGACCGCTCATTTCCGCCCTGCTTGGAGGCAGGATAAGTGCAAGCGGGCTGGCGGTGAGTGCGGCCATTCCTTATATCAAAAGCGGCGACCTGCAAGCGCTGGCGATCATGAAAAATTCGCCCAACAAGACGTTCCCCGACGTTCCTTACATTACCCAGTTGAATCCCGACTATAATGACATCATGAAAGCTTCCGGTTTTTTCTACGGGGTATACGTCAAGAAGGGGACCCCGTCGGCAGTGAAAGATACCTTGGTGAAGGCCTTTGCCAAAGCGCTTGAAAACCAGGAGTTTAAGGATTACGCCAAAATGAACGGCCTGACCGTTCTGGGCTACAGCGGTGATAAGGCCCGTCAGTTCATCAACAACTGGCGCTCGCTGATGTCCTGGTTGATCTGGGATTCCGGTGCCGGGAAAAATTCTCCGGAGACATTCGGCATACCTAAAATGTGATCCGGGTGGCGGTATCGAGGGGGGAGTCGACAGGCCTGTCTTTCGTAAAGCCATCATCGTTGTTCTGTATAAAACTTGAAAAAAGATGGAGCCAGAAAGATCTCAATGGCGGGGGGTGGCTTATGTTCGTTTCGGCAGTACAATCGTTTCAGTTGCTTTCCTTTAAACAGATCTCCTGGTTCGGAAGAATAACGCCCCTAAATGAAAACCACCATTTTCGCTGTCTCTGTTCAGTGGTCTGCAAAGCGGTCGGACGGCTCAACCTGTCGTTTACCACGGGGTCGTGAGGACTCTAGGAGGCCGTTCAGGTTTTTCAGGAAACGTACCTCATTGCTAAATTTTTCAGGAACAGGTCTATGAAGAATACTTTGGTTCGTATGTTTGTCTGTTTTTTTCTGTTTGCCGCTCCCGGGATGGTTCTGGCCGAGGCGCCAATTGCCCAGGATATCCGTATCGTTGTCGGGGCCTCGTCCCCCCGTGGCGATGTCTACCAGAGTTCTGTCATCATGGCGGAAGCTTTGCAGAAAAAGCTGGGTGTCAAGGTGACGGTTGACGTTGTGGGTGTGCAGGAGGGCCTGAAAGCCGTGGAACAGGACGGGGAGAGCGGGGCAACCCTGATGATTTCCCATGATGCCGCCTACCTCGGCGCCCTGTACGGCGTCAAGGGGCAGAAAGATCTGTTTGCGAATTTCACGGTCGGGCCGGCCATCGCCATCAATCCCGGCAATGCCTATCTCGCCTCCCGGCATTCACAGTACTGGTCGATATTTGAAGTCATCGACGCCTGTCTGAGGGATGTCAGGGTGCGGGTCGCCATTGCGCCTGGCGGCCCCTCCGAGGTCGGCTATTCGGCCCTGAAAAATGCCGTCAGGATCATGGCTCCGGGCAAGGAAAAGAACTTGGTTGCGGTTCCGGCCCTTTCTCAGGAGGACAGGAATCAGGCCCTTTTCGACGGCAAGGCCGACATTATCAGCGGTTCGGTTCAGGCGAATGAAAAATTCGCCAAGCTGCCCGTCTATGAAAGAACCGGAATGCGTATTATCTGGTCACCGACCAGGATGGCGACCATGCGCTGGGCCGCACAGGAAGGGTTCGGCAAAATTGCCAAGCAGGATATCATCCGCCTGCTCGAACCCTACACCTGGATTCCCTACGATCAAAACACCAATTTTACCTTCGATAAGGAAATCTTCTTTGTCTACAACAGGAACGTCAGTCCGGACCTGATCCGATATCTGGACAAGATACTGGGGGAAATTTTCGCTGTTGGAGGAGTTCGCCCGCAGTTGAAGGACGCCTTCCTCATCCCCGACTTTAAGCCATCCTGGATGACAAAGGAGCACCTTCTTGAAAAGAATGAATTTGTAGCGCGGATGATCAAGGGACTCTGACTTGAGAAATCCGAGATTTTTCGCCCCGGCAGAAGCATCTGCCGGGGCTTTTGCTATAATGGGCCAAGGTCTTCACAGCCGGGTGTCGCCCCGGGATTTCAGAGGCCTTCGGGCGTCTGATTCATGCGACCCGAAAAGGCGGCGTCAGAATAAAGAAAAGGTTTTTCTGCATGGACTCAGAGATCGTGATTCGAGATGAAACGGCTGCCGATATCCAGACCATATCGGACGTGATCCGTGCGGCGTTTGAGACTCTTGAGGTCAGCGATCATACGGAGCAGTTTGTCGTCAAGGCCCTGCGCGCAGCCGGTGCGCTGAGAGTGTCATTGGTCGCCGAAGTCGAGGGGCAGGTCGTCGGCCATATTGCATTTTCCCCGGTCATCATGACCGACGGGACAAAAGGCTGGTACGGATTGGGCCCGGTGTCCGTCACCCCTGATTTCCAGCGACAGGGGATCGGCCAGGCCTTGATCAGGGACGGTCTGGCCCGTTTACGGCATCTGCATGCGGGGGGCTGTTGCCTGGTTGGTCATCCCCGATACTACCGGCAATTCGGTTTTGAGAACGTGTCCGGACTCGTTTACGAAGGGGTGCCGGGCGAGTTTCTCTTTGTCCTGCCCTTTGGGGATCATATTCCCTCCGGGCAAGTTATTTTTCATGACGCCTTCAAGGCGCAATCCTGATGCGCAATTCTAATGATATCCTGCTGAGGTATGCCTGGCGGGCGGCAACCATCTTTTAGGGAGACCTCCGTGCCTGGACTTGCAGGGAGATAAAGGGGTATGTCGCCGGTGAAAAGTAGGGTATAGTCATATTTTAAGCGTCGAACTGAAATTATGACACCTCATTCAGGTAACGCCTTTGCCCGTTGGGCCACCTGCTCGAAACACTATGAATCGACTGATCTCGTCAGCAAACAGGGTGACCCTGGTTGCGGTGACCACCCTGATTTCCATATTGTCCTCCCTGAGCATATTTTATGTGCTGTATGGCTTTCTGGGGGTCGATATAAGGCCCTCGGAGATGATGGTCGGCGTCCTGGCTCCCCTGTTGATCGCATCCTCAGTAACCTGGTTTCTCTACGGCCTGATCAAGAAGCTCGAGCAGCTCGAGCAGGAATTGCGGAACAGCATCACCAGGGAAAAAGAGGACGTCTACCTGGCGACAATTCATGGTTCTCAGCATATCACCAACAACCTGCTGAACGGACTTATCCTGATCGACATGGAAATCAACAAGCACCCTGACTTTGATCAGGAGAGTAAGCGGCAGTTTGAAGAATTGCTGAAAGATTCCAGGAAGCTGATGACGCAGCTTTCATCCGTCGATGATATCAACGCGGAAAAAATCAGAAAATCCGTCGCTCCCGGGGAGCAATAGTTTCCCCGCCGATGCGGATAGCTCCAATCCTCCTTGAAATGCAGGCCACGAATTTTTCATGTAGTTCTTTGCTCAGCTTCAGGCTATCCTGCCGCCCATGTCGCACCTTCATGCCAACATAAAAAAGCTCTACGCCTTTTCCTTCCTTAAAATGAGCCTGTTTCCCATGGCGATCATCACCCTGTTCTGGAAGGATCATATCGGCATGAGCCTGACCCAGATTCTGCTGCTGCAGGGGATCTTTGCCGTGGCCATGGTGGTCATGGAGTATCCTTCCGGGTATATCAGCGACCGGATCGGCTACCGTAAGGCTTTGACCTATGCCGCCCTGCTCGGGGTCATCGGCTGGGGTCTGTACACCATCGCCTCCACCTTCACCGGCGTGCTGATCGCCGAGATCTTCCTGGGGATCTCCATGTCCTTCGTCAGCGGGACGGACAGTGCCCTGCTGTTCGAAAGCATCAAGGGGACCGAGGAAGAGGCCTCCTATACCAGGCACCAGGGGCGGATGAGCGGCATTGGTCAGATCGGCGAGGCCTGTGGTGCGGTCTTTGCCGGAGTGATGTATGCCTATCTGCCGCTGCTGCCCTTTTTTATCCAGGTTCTTGTCTGGGGACTGGCGTTCTTCCTGACCAGAACCCTCGAAGAACCGGAACGGTCCATGGGGGAGGTTTCAAGCCATATCGCCGAAGCCTGGCAGTCGACCCGCTACGCGCTGATCGACAACCGGCGCCTGCGCTATACGATTCTTCTCACCCTGGTGCTGAATCTGTCCTCTTTTTATCCGGTCTGGCTGATCCAGCCCTACATGCAGGACGGCGGGGTTCCGGTCTCATGGTTCGGACCGATCTGGGCGGTCGCCAACCTGAGTGTGGCGGTTTTCGCCCTGATCAGTCACCGTTCCCATCTCAAGCTTGGCGACGGGCGCATGGTGCTGCTGTTCGCCCTGTTCATCGTGGCCGGCTATCTGGGCCTCGGGTTGACTGGCGGGGTGTGGGGGTTCCTCTTTTATTACCTGCTGACCAGCATGCGGGGATTGCGCGGCCCCATGCTTCTCAACCACGTGCAACGGCTGATCCCGTCCGCCAACCGCGCCGGAATCCTATCCCTCCAGTCGTTCTGCTTTCGTCTGGTGTTTGTCTGTACCGGCCCACTGATCGGAAGAGTCGCGGATGCCGCCGGCGTCCAGCAGACCTTTCTCTACCTGTGCTATGCCTACGTGCTGATCCTGCCGCCGGTGGTCTGGTTGTTTCTTCGGCATTTGCGGAAGTAGGGTGGGGGACAGCGGCATTGTGGTTCTGTCCGTTGATGCGTCAGCATCCGGGCGGGTTGCCAGCTGTTGAAGACAACCGACAGGGAACGTCTGATACCCATTTCGACAGAATATTTAACCTTGATAAGATCTTTTTGGTTCGTTTTTCCATCGTTGGGAAAAATGAACCCGGCTGCCGGGCCGGGACCCGCCGACATTGATGTTGTTTTAGGGTTTTAACAGACACAGTCAAAGGCAAGGTCGCGGGGTCGCGCCCCCGCACGGCGCCTTACTATTTGTCCCAGGCGGGCGACAAATAGTAAGCACAAAGCGCCCTTTTTACCTGTCCGGATGACGATCAGCAATTCCCAGTAGGAGACATTCAGCCTGTCAACGACCCGGCCCACGCTGAGCAGGCTCAGCTCATGGGCAGAACCGCAAAAATGCCAGGGGCATTTTGATAAATGATCTGTGCTTTCCAAGCCGCGCAGCGGCTTTGCGGTTCTGCCTGTTGATGCACCAGCATCCGGGCGGGTTGTCAACGGTTGAATGCTGCCGATGGGAAACAGCAGAAACATTCATCGTCAGTGTGTTTGACCTTAAAGAGTTTCTTTTCCTCCCTTTTCTTTGCGACCAAAGAAAAGGGAGTCGGCTGGCGGGCCGAGACCCGCCGGTTTTGATGGTACTTTAATGTTTTAACAGAAACAGTCAAAGACAAGACCGCGGGGACGCGCCCCCGCACGGCGCCTTACTATTTGTCCCAGGCGGGCGACAAATAGTAAGCACAAAGCACACTTTTTACCTGTCCGGATGACGATCCGCAATTCCCAGTTGGAGACATTCAGGCCAGTAACGACCCGGCCCACGCTGAGCAGGCTCAGCTCATGGGCAGAACCGCAAAAATGCCAGGGGCATTTTGATAAATGATCTGTGCTTTCCAAGCCGCGCAGCGGCTTTGCGGTTCTGCCTGTTGATGCACCAGCATCCGGGCGGGTTGTCAACGGTTGAATGCTGCCGATGGGAAACAGCAGAAACATTCATCGTCAGTGTGTTTGACCTTAAAGAGTTTCTTTTCCTCCCTTTTCTTTGCGACCAAAGAAAAGGGAGTCGGCTGGCGGGCCGAGACCCGCCGGTTTTGATGGTACTTTAATGTTTTAACAGAAACAGTCAAAGACAAGACCGCGGGGACGCGCCCCCGCACGGCGCCTTACTATTTGTCCCAGGCGGGCGACAAATAGTAAGCACAAAGCGCCCTTTTTACCTGTCCGGATGACGATCCGCAATTCCCGGTAGGAGACATTCAGGCCAGTAACGACTAGGCCCACGCTGAGCAGGCTCAGCTCATGGCCAGAACCGCACAAATTATACCTTTCCCAAGGAATCCGACGACCTCCAAACGCTCAAGGAAATTTCCCAGGTGTCGAAATAAATGTTATAACGACAGAACCTGCCCAGGAAAATTAAGCGTCAGGCAACCTCAAACCACCCAACATCCGGAGACCTTATGCCTCATATCGTATTTGAATGCTCGGAAGAGCTATTGGAACAGCGCCCTGCAGAAGAGATCCTTAGCACGGTTCATCAGACCGTTTTCGCTTCGAATTTGTTCGATGAGGGGGCTATCAAGATTCGCGTGAACGGCTATCGTGATTATTCCGTCGGTGGTCAGCGTGAAACGTTCATCCATCTGGCCGCGACGATCATGCCGGGGCGCCCCGCTGAAAAGCGCACCCAGTTGTCGAAGTCTGTCGTTGCCAAGGTGGCGGAAATGTTTCCAGATGTGAAGCACATCACCATGAGTATCAGTGAGTTCGACAAGGCGGTTTTTTTCAATGCCAAAATGTTGTAGGCGGTCACCCGCTGAGACAGCGCAAAAACGTTCAGCTCCTCCTGGCTTTGGAGCAAGAGGAGCTGAACCCTGTTCGCCTATTTACCTACAATAGCCCTCAGTCAAAAGCCATATCCGTGGTCCATTCTTTCCAGACATTGCCGACCAGTTCAGGTCCCGGCTTGAGAGTCTTCTTGCCCGGTTTCCAGCCGGAAGGCGTTGCTTCTGCCCCGCCGGTCGCCCGAACCAGCTGGAAGGCCTGAACCTGCCGCAACGATTCCATGACATTGCGGCCGACCGGCGGCGTGAGAACTTCGTAACCCTGGACGATTCCGTCCGGATCGATAATGAACCGTCCGCGGGTTTCCACCCCGGCATTTTCGTCATAGACACCGTAGATTGTTCCGATTTTGCCGCCGGGATCGGAGAGCATGGGGAAGGGGATGGCACCAGCTTTAATCATTTTTGACAGTTCATCGTCGTTCCACATTTTATGGACGAACATACTGTCGATACTCATGGAAAGGATATTGATATTCAGGCGTTGGAATTCTTCATATTTTTCAGCAACTGCTGAAATTTCGGTCGCTCAGACAAAGGTGAAGTCACCCGGATAGAAGCAGAGCAGGGTCCATTTCCCATCGCCATAGTAATCGCTGAGCTTGTAGTTCGAAAACTGTCCATTCAGATACCCCGGCGCAATAAAATCGGGTGCCTTCTGGCCGACCATGATCATTTTTTTCACCTCCTTGGTAGCAATGCTTTGTTCGCCTGTTTCGGCAACGTCCGCCTCAATGACCGGACCTCCGGATGGGCGTTCGCAGCCCGGTGCCAATTCTTCTGCCATAACTCCTCCTTCCTGGGTTTTCAATCCTGGTGAGTACATATAAAAGCATAGCAGTTTGGGGAAGGAAGGGAAGGCATTTTACGGTTTTTTATGGTTGTTTTTCAGCCAGGAGATGCCGCCGGGAGGACTCCGCAGGACAACAGCGCCCTGTGTCTCTTGTTTCTAAAGGGCTCCGTCATATCAGAACCTCCCCCCTGCTGGTGGCGACAGAAACCACGACAATTTTTACATTGACATCTTGATTCAATGTACTAGTATGCTAGTACATGAATACGGAAACTTCTACCAAACAACTGATCGACTACCTGCTTGCCGTCAAGACTCCTGAAGAGATGGAGCAGGCACTGCGCGCCCTTCTGACTCCCGCGGAATTTGCCGAAATCGTGAACCGGCTGCAGATTTTCACGATGCTCAAGGCGGGCGAGCCGCAGCGTAAAATTGCTGATACCCTTGGCGTTGGCATCGCGACGGTTTCGCGCGGTGCTCGTGCTCTCAAGGACTTCCAGGACAAATAGCCATGACCTCTACCGCCAAACCAGCGCGTCTGACGTTGCCGCGCAAGCCGAGCTACGTCACCATCACCGAAGACTGCAATTATTTCGAACTTTTCAAGAAAGTCGAAAAACGCTTCGACAACTGTTTCATTCTCGAATCCCTCGGTGAAGAGAGCTACGTTGCGCGCCACACCCTGATCGGTTTCGATCCGGAAAAGCTGTTTTTCGCCAATGGCAACAGCCTGACCATCAGCGAACGTGACGGCTCCAGCACCACTTACCGGAGTGATAACCCCTACTACCTGCTGCGGGAGATCATTCCCCAGAATATTCTGTCGCGCAAATACGCCGGCGGGTTAACCGGCTACCTGTCCTATGATGCCATGAGCTATTTCGAACCGACTCTCCAGCTCAAAAGCAGCGCCGATTTCGACACCTTTCGCTTCGGCCTGTTCAAAGACGGACTCATCTTCGACAAGATGACCGGTGAGCTCATCTATTTTTACTATGACGAGTGCCGGATCGAGTTGATTCGCGAGCTGCTCAGGGAACCTTATCCGGGCAACGGCCCCCTCAAGGTGATTCCCGGGGAAGTCGGTATGGACAGGGAGCAACATGCAGCGGCCGTCATGAAGGTCAAGCAGGACATCGTCGACGGCAAGATCTTTCAATGTGAGGTCGGCTTCAAAAGTCACTTCACGCTCGTCGGGGACAGTGTCAATATCTACGAGCGGATGCGCGACATCAATCCTTCGCCGCAGATGTTCTATCTTAAATTCGGCGATCAGAAACTGATCAGTGCCAGCCCCGAGCTGTTGTTCCGCCTGCGCCAGGGCGAAATGGAAACGTTTCCCCTGGCCGGCACCACCAAGCGCGGCGCCACTCCTCAGGAAGACGTCGCCCTGGCCCGGGAGCTGCTCAACGATCCCAAGGAAATTGCCGAGCACAACATGCTGGTCGACCTCCATCGCAACGATATCGGCCGGGTTGCCCGCTTCGGCACCGTCAAGGTGCGCAGCCTCATGGACATCAAACGCTTCAGCCACGTCCAGCATATCAGCAGCGAGATCGTCGGCATTATCGCAGAAAACGAGGATATGTTCTCGGCCCTGGCGAGCAACTTTCCGGCGGGAACCCTGACCGGGGCACCCAAGATCGAAGCCATGAAGATCATCGACGAGCTGGAACCGGACGGGCGCGGGCCCTACGGCGGTGCGGTCGGTCACTTCAGCTTCAACGGGGACTGCACCTTCGCCATTCCGATCCGGACCATCTTTGCCAACGGCGAACGGGCCTATGTCCAGACCTGCGGCGGCAATGTCTACGACTCCAATCCGGCCGATGAGTACCAGGAGATCATGCGCAAATTTGCCGGGACCAGGAAGGCCATGGAGCCCTTTGTGTGTAAGGAAGACGAGGAGACACCGGCATGAAAGTCCTGATCATCGACAACTACGATTCTTTTACCTACAACCTCTATCAGTACATCGGCGAAATCCTCTCCTCCGCCAAGCAGTCCGGAACGCTCGATGACTTTTTCATCCGGGTCGAACGCAACAATGAAATCACTCTTGCGGACATCAGAACATTCGCCCCGGATCGGATTATCATCTCGCCGGGGCCGGGCTCTCCCGATGACGAGGCCTATTTCGGCGTCTGTGCGGACGTTATCCGCGAACTCGGGCCAACCATTCCCCTGCTCGGCGTCTGCCTGGGGATGCAGGGTATCGTCCATGTCTTTGGCGGCAGGGTCGTCAAGGCTCCCCTGCCCATGCATGGAAAAACCAGCCCCATCGAGCATGATGGCAGGGACCTGTTTGACGATATTCCCAACCAGCTCGACATCATGCGCTATCATTCTCTGATTGCCGAGGCGGATAGCTTTCCGGCAGAGCTGCAGGTCACCGCTGCGGTCGGTCAGCTGACCCGTGATCAGTTTGACGATCTCGATAGTGTCCGCGCCGGTGGGGATTTCGAAATTATGGGAGTGAGGCATAAAAAATACCCGATTCACGGTATCCAGTTTCACCCGGAATCTTTTGCGACTGAAGGTGGGCGGGAGATTATTAAAAACTTTCTGAACTTATCAATTTAAAAAGGCAAAGTCGCAGGGTCGTGCCTCGGTCCACGCTGAGCAGGCTCAGCTGAAGGCCAGAACCGCAAAAATGCGGTAGGCATTTTGATAAATGATCTGTGATCTTCAAGCCGCGCAGCGGCTTTGCGGTTCTGCCCGTTTATGCGTCAGCATCCGGGTGGGTTGTCAACGGTTGAATGCCGCCGATGGGAAACAGCAAAAACATTCATCGTCAGTGTGTTTGACCTTAAAGAGTTTCTTTTCCTCCCTTTTCTTTGCGACCAAAGAAAAGGGAGTCGGCTGGCGGGCCGAGACCCGCCGGTTTTGATCTTGCTTTAAGGTTTAAACAGACACAGTCAAAGGCAAGGTCGCGGGGTTCCGCCCCCGCCCGGCGTGTTACTTTTTGACCCAAGCGGGCCTCAAAAAGTAACCAAAAAACGCCCTCTTTCACATGTCCGGGTTTGACCTGCGGTGCGCTATCGGTAGCATACAGCACAGCAACGACCCGGCCCACGCTGAGCAGGCTCAGCTCATAGCCAGAACCGCAAAAATGCCCTTGGCATGTTGACTGATGAAAAATTCTCACCTCCAAGCCGCAAAGCGGCTTTGCGGTTCTGCCCCTTGATGCGTCAGCATCGGGGCGGGTTGTTACCGGTAGAATACGACCTACAGCGATTGGCTGAATCCCATATCGTCAGTGTGTTTGACTTTGAGAGTTTCTTTTCCTCCCTTTTCTTTGCGATCAAAGAAAAGGGAGTCGGCTGGCGGGCCGAGACCCGCCGATCTGGATCTTGTTTTAGGGTTTTACCAGACAGAATCACAGTCAAGACAGCGGGGTTCCGCCCCCGCCCGGCGTGTTACTTTTTGACCCAAGCGGGCCTCAAAAAGTAACTAAAAAACGCCCTCTTTCACATGTCCGGGTTTGACCTGCGGTGCGCTATCGGTAGCATACAGCACAGCAACGACCCGGCCCACGCTGAGCAGGCTCAGCTCATAGCCAGAACCGCAAAAATGCCCTTGGCATGTTGACTGATGAAAAATTCTCACCTCCAAGCCGCAAAGCGGCTTTACGGTTCTGCCCGCTGATGCGCCAGCATCCGGGCGGGCTGTTACCGGTAGAATACGACCTACAGCGATTGGCTGAATCCCATATCGTCAGTGTGTTTGACTTTGAGAGTTTCTTTTCCTCCCTTTTCTTTGCGATCAAAGAAAAGGGCGTCGGCTGGCGGGCCGAGACCCGCCGACCTTGATCTTGCTTTAAAATTTTAACAGACACAGTCAAAGGCAAGGTCGCGGGGTTCCGCCCCCGCCCGGCGTGTTACTTTTTGACCCAAGCGGGCCTCAAAAAGTAACCAAAAAACGCCCTCTTTCACATGTCCGGGTTTGACCTGCGGTGCGCTATCGGTAGCATACAGCACAGCAACGACCCGGCCCACGCTGAGCAGGCTCAGCTCATGGCCAGAACCGCAAAAATGCCCTTGGCATGTTGACTGATGAAAAATTCTCACCTCCAAGCCGCAAAGCGGCTTTGCGGTTCTGCCCGTTTATGCGTCAGCATCCGGGTGGGTTGTTGTTTGCTGGTCCTGACAATAAATCGCAGACGGACTCACTTGTCGTCAGTGTATTTGACCTTCAAGGGCATTTTTGCTTCCTTTTGTTGCCCAGGACAAAAGGAAACCGGCTGCCGGACCAAGACCCGGCGGTTTTGATGTTGCTTTAATGTTTTAACAGAAACAGTCAAAGACAAGACCGCGGGGTCGCGCCCCCGCCCGGCGCATTACCCTTTAGCGCAGCTCAATGGTTGCGCGATGCTCCCCGCCAGCTACAGAGCGTTCGAAACTCCATTCCATCTTAGCGGACAGCTGCTCGATCAGCTGCAGCCCCAGTCCGAAACCGAGATCCTCCAGATTATCTGCGGAAGCAATTTTGTTGCTGATGACAATCCGCCCTTGCTGCTGACTGATGCAAATCTCCCCGTCCCAACTGTGCTGAAAGGCATTGCGGATCAGGTTTCCCAGGACAATACGGGCCGGAACTTCTGCAGTTTCCAGTGGCCAGGAGGACGTGGCTACGGTCAGAGTGACCGGCTTGTCCTTGAGGAGGTAGCGGTTTTCGCTGATCAGGTCTTTGATGAGGCGGTCCAGTTCGCAGTTCTGTCGCGGGGTCGGCAGATCCGATTCCCGGCTCAACCACAACAGGGTTTCTGTCAGATGCTTCATGGTCAGACTGGCACGGTCAATCCTCTCCACCACCTGAGCCTGGCGGGGATCGGGCGGGGTGGCCAGCTTTTTCTGGATTTTGTGTAGCAGTTCAATATTGTTGCGGATAACAGCGATGGGGGTGCGCAGTTCATGGCTGCTGTGACGCAGGAAGCGCTGCTCCCGCTCCAGGCTTCGCTGAACCGAAGAGAGGCTGTTCTGTATCAGGGCGGCCAGCTCATTCAGTTCCGGGTAGCTGAAGTCGGGCGTGGGTTCGGTCAGGTTGTTCTGATTGAGCTGCCGAGCCCAGTTGCCGAGTCTGCCGACCGGCCGGGAAACCTGTTTGAGCAGCAGCCACAACAATAAAATGAATAAAGCTGCGATGGCGACGCTGAGGATGAGCAAAAACTCCATGTTCTGGTGGGCCTGCTTCCCGATCAGGGGATTGAGCTCCTCATGGGTCAGGGTGCGAGAGATGAAATACTCCTCCTCGCCAAGGGCGGAGCGCATGACAAAATGCAGGTTACGGTGATGCTCCGAGTGTTTCGGCGGGCGCGATTTCAGCAGGACATTAGCCTGTTGCGGCTCTTCGAAAACGGTGCGAATCTCCTCGGGCAGCTGTGACCAAGAGCTGGCAATCCGGTAGCCGCTGAAGGTGTTGAGCTGTTGCCGCTGCCCGGCCGGGACGGACTCGACGTAACTCTTGAGGACTTCGTGCATGGTCCCCGAGGTGACATTGTCCATGCCGAGGATGAAAAAATGGGCGCTGAGCATGGTATACCCGCCGACCAGGATCGTCATCAGCAGCAGGAAGACCAGGGCGACATAGAGTTTCAGGCTGATCTGGCGCTTCATCTACCCGGTCTCCGTTTTTTTGATGGCAAACCCGTGTCCCGGGAGGGTGTGCAGCAGGGGCGTTTCGAAGGGAGCATCGAGGGCCTTGCGGAGATGAAACAGGTGAACTTTGAGGCTGTCACTGTCGGGAGAGTCCTCCCCCCAGACGGCGCTGATCAGCTTGTCCCGGGAGACCGCTTCCGGAACTGCACGGAGCAGGGTTTCCAGAATCTGCCAGCCGATGGGGGATAATCTGATTTCCTGACCGGCCCGCTTGACGGTGTGTTCCGTCAGGTTCATTTCCAGGTCATGATACCTCAGCAGCCTGGCCTGCCCGCTCCGGCGCTTGGCCAGGGCCTGGATGCGAACCACCAGTTCCTGGAGTTCGAAGGGTTTGACCAGGTAGTCGTCGGTCCCGGCGGCAAAGCCATCAAGCTTGTCGACCAGCTGATCACGGGCGGTGAGCATCAGGATCGGGGTTTCATTCCCGGCGAGTCTGACCCGCTGGCACAGGGAATAGCCGTCGAGACCGGGCATGTTGATATCGAGGAGGAGCACCGCGTAGTTGTTCTGTTCGATCAGTTGCAGTCCGGCGAGGCCGTTGCTGGCGTAATCGCAGCGGATCTCTTCCAGCTCGAGATAATCGATAACGGTTTCGGCCAGGTCAAAGTCATCTTCGACCAGCAGCACGGTCAGCATGGCGATTCCTTTTGGGGGTTGGCGCTGTAGAGATGTTTCAGGCGCGTCAGCTGTGCTCCCACATCATACATGATCATCAGCAAGGATGGAATCAGCACCAGGGTGATCGCCGTGGCGAAGAGGATGCCGTAGGCCAGGGACACGGCCGCCGGGATCAGGAACTGGGCCTGCATGGAGGTCTCCCACAGCAGGGGAAGCAGGCCGGCGAAGGTGGTGAACGAGGTCAGTAGCACGGCCCGCAGACGGCTGCGGCATGACTGGCTGATGGCATCGTGCAGGTTGGCCTCATTTTCCCGGATATCGTTAAAGGTCGAGACCAGCAGCAGGCTGTCGTTGACCACGACCCCGGCCAGGGCGATGATACCGTTGAGGGACAGGATCCCCAGGGACAGATCGTGAAACCAGTGACCGAGGATCGCTCCGACAATGCCGAAGGGGATGGCCGACATGATGATAAGCGGCTGCAGGTAGGATTTTAACGGAATCGCCAGCAGGAAATAGATGATGACCATGGCGAGCAGGAACATTTTTTCCATCGAGGTTGTGGTTTCGGCCTGCTGTTCGGCCTCGCCGGCAAAGTAGATGCTGACGCCGGGGTATTGGCGCTCCAGGGCGGGGACGACCTCCCGTTTCAGCTGGGCGACCAGTTCCGTGGCCGAGAGGACGTCCTTGTCGACGTCGGAGGAAATATAGATGGCACGCTTGCCGTCGATCCGTGTGATGGTGTCGCGGGTGTAGCCGAAGGTGGCCGTGGCGACGGCGGACAGGGGTACCACGGCGCCGTCCTTGGTCCGGATGTTTGCCGCCAGAACGTCATTGGCGGTCTGGCGCTGTTCATCCGGGTAGCGGACCTTGACTTCGACCTCGTCACTGTTGCGTTGAAAGCGCTGGACCACCTGGCCGCTGAAGGCCTGCAGCACCTGCTCGGCCAGCATCTCGGTGGTGATTCCCAGGGACCGCCCCTGCTGGGTCAACTCCAGATGCAGCTGGGGCTGGCCCGGCTCGAGATTGTCCTCGATGCCGGAAACGGCGGGAAATTTGGCAAGCTCTTCTTTGAAGGTCTCCCCGGCGCTGGTCAGCACGTCATTATTGCTGGCGCGCAATTCGACGCGGAAAGCATCGACCATATGGCGGGAGCTGCGGATAATCAGGGATTTCACCCCTTCGGGCAGACCGCTCAGCTCGCGCCAGGTACGGGCGAATTCGTTGATATTGTAGGGCGCGTCGGAGGCCAGTTCGATACTCAGGGAGCCGGACTGCTCGCCATTGGCCGTGACCTGCAGATTCTTGATGCCGCTGATATCGCCATTTTTTTGCAACCGGGCATCGGCCTGCCGCGCCTGCGTTTCAAGCAGGTTCAGGACCGCGTGGGTCTGCCCGAAGCTGGCGTCGTTGAGCATGGAAAATTCGGCGCTGACGGTATCACCGGTGATCTCGGGAAAGAAACTCAGGCGTACCGCCCCGGTAAAGGGCATGGCCATAACCGCGATCAGGACGCAGAGAAAGATGACGACGACAAAATAGCGATAAGTCAGGCTCAGGTCGATAGTTGGCCGATAGATGCGCTGGTTGAACCATTCCAGGCTCCGGTCCGCTCCCTGCTGAATCGCCTGCCAGATCCGCAGAGGATAAAAACGGCTGCGTGTGACCTGGGTATTCAGGTGGGCCAGGTGGGAGGGCAGAATCAGCTTCGACTCGACGAGGGACAGCACCAGACAGATGGCGACCACCATGGCAAATTGGGAATAGAGCTGACCCAGGTGGCCGCTGATCTGGGAAATGGCGAAGAAGGCGGCGACGGTGGTGAACACTCCGAACATGGTGGGGACCGCCACTCGCTGGGTGCCGGTAATGGTGTTTTCAATGGTGTCGCCATAGCGGGAACGGCTGGTGTAGATACTTTCGCCGATGACGACGGCATCGTCGACCACAATCCCCAGGGCGAGGATGAAGCCGAAGGTGGTGAACTCGTTGATCGTCAGCCCGGCAAAGGCATCCCCCATAAAATACAGGGTGCCGAAAAAGATGAACGGCAGACCCATGGCGACCCAGAAGGCGACGGTCAGATTAAGGAACAGGGCGAGAAGGGCAAAGACCATGACAATCCCGGTGACGGCGTTTTTGATCAGCAGCTGCAGACGCTCGGTGATCATGGTGCTGCGGTCGTACCAGCTGGCCAGCTGGACCCCGCCCGGGAGTTTGCCGTCGGCGCGCCACTTTTTGACCACTTTCTTCGCTGCGGCAACCGATTTCGCGATGTCGTCCTGCCCGGTGCTGACGACCTGCAGGGCGATACTGTCGTGCCCGTTGAAGCGGGAGAGGGCTTGGTCCTCATCGACAAAGCCGTCTTTGATGGTGGCGATGTCGCCGAGCAGAATCTGACTGCCGTCGCTGGTGGTCAACACCGGAATAGCTGCGAATTCGGTACGCTGATAGGCCTGCTGCGATGCTTTCAGCTGCAGGTAAAGCTGTCTGTTGCTGAGGATCGCCGTCATGGTACTGGAGGATCCCTGGTTGATGGCATCCTCAATGTCAGACAGGGAGAGGTCATAGGCCTGCAGACGTTCTTCATCGATTTCAATCACCATGAGCGGGTCAAGGTTGCCGGAAATAATCACCCGGCTGATATCGTTCTGGTTCAGCAGGTCATTTTTCAGCGCATCGGCCAGCTGTTGCATACCGGCGCGGCCGATATCGCCGTAAAACTGAAGCCAGATGGCATGATCCTCCCGCTCGCTCTTTTCAATTACCGGGTTGTCGGCATCGGCGGGGAAGGTCGAAATGGCATCGACTTTGGTTTTTACGTCGCGCAGCAGGGTGTCGAGGTCGTAGTCGCTCTGTTTTTCCACGGTGACCGTTGTGCCCTTGCCGGTCGAGGAGCTGGTCATCGATTTGATGCCGTTGACGTCTTCCAGCTGATCTTCGATTTTAATCGCCAGCCCTTCCTCCGACTGTCTGGCCGAACCGCTGTCGTAACTGACCGAAATGGTCAGACTGTCAGGCTCCAGGCTGGGGAAGGCTTCTTTGCGGGTGTTTTCCAGGGACATGATGCCGAGGATAATGATCAGCAGCAACAGCAGGTTGGCGGCCACCGGGTTGGTGGCGAACCAGGCGATAAGTCCGCGTCTGACGCTATTCATGACGGCCACCTGCCACCGGGTTGACCGGCATGCCGACGACGTAACTGCTCAAGGGATGGGTCAGGACCTGTTGCGCTGTGTCGGCCAGCTCGGCCGGAACCTCGATGTAGATGGCTGCGGAGGTCGAAAAGACCGGTTCCGCAGGGAAGGACGCCAGGGTCTGGTCATTGTTGACGTACCAGATCTCACCCTTCTGGCTGAGGGCCGAGGTGGGCAGCTTCCACAGGTTGCCCAGGGTGCGGCCGGGAATATCCGCTTTGAGAAAGGTCTCCGGCAATAGCTGCGGTGCTTGTTCGAACGGCCTGGTGACACTGATTACGAGGGTGCGTTTGCGGGTGGTGGCGTCAAGGTGCTGTTCGCTGCGCAGCACCCGGCCCTGCCAACTCGCGCCGCTTTCCCTGTTGGTCAGAGTGACCGGCCAGGTGCCACTGCCCAGCTCCTGGCTGCCCGGGAGCCGCTGCCAGTCGCGGGCCGACAGAGACACCTCAATTTCACTGCGGTCGCTGCTGTATAGCACGGCGATGTCGCCGCCGCTTTGCAGGTAACTGCCGGGTGCGACGGATCGCTCGACGATCAGGGCATCGAAGGGAACGCTGATCCGGGTATTCTGCAGATCTTTGCGGGCGCTTGCCAATGTCGCTTCGGCGTTGGCGACGGCGGCCCGGGCCGCGGCCAGCTGAGGTTGGCGCAGCACCAGCTCGGACGCCGGTTCGCCGCTTAAGCCAGACGCCTGCCACTCGGCCAGGGCCTGGGCGGCCTGGCGTTCTTCTTCGAGCAGGCTCACCCGGGCCTCGCTTAATTCCTGCCTGGCCGCAGCAACGGCAGCCTGGTAGACGCTATCCTCGAGCCAGGCAATGGCCGTTCCTTTGCTGATCAGGGATCCCGACTCAAATTCAGGGGCCAGCTTTTTTATCCGGCCGCTGACCTGGGCGGTCAGGGTCAGTTGGTAATGTGGACTGGCGGAACCGTAGGCGACAATCTGCGTGGCGTACTCCCCGGGAGTCACACTGATAACGCTGACGTCGGGGTGCAGGATGATCTCACTTTTCTGCAGGGGCGGCTTGTTGTTCTGGGCCTGCATCCGGTCTTTCACGTTGAAGCCCAACAGGACCAGGAGGCTGATGGCGGCGAGGGGAAGAAGCCACTGCAGAAGACGGCGACTGTTCATGGTTTCACTCCGAGACCGAGGGCCAGACCGAGGTCGATGCGGTTGGCCAGCCGGTTGTAGATGATGGTGTTCAGCTGTTCTTCAAGGTCATAGGCCTGTTCCTCGACAGTCAGCAGGTCCGGAAGTTCAACCAGACCGTTACGGTAGCTCCGCTGATACTGGGTGACGGTATTGCGGGCTGCGGCCAGGGCCTGTTCGATATTCTGCTGGCGCTGCTCGAGGGACTTTTCCAGGGTTATAGCCTCCTCGACTTCGCCGACCGCCGCCAGGAGGGTTTCGCGGTAGGCCTGATAGGCCTGCTCCGTTTCCAGCTCGGCGATCTGCGCTGCCGTTTTAAGTTGGCCCCCCTGGTAAAGGGGAGCGGTCAGCTGGCCCAGCAGAGACCAGAGGGGATCCCTCAGCAGCAGAGCCGAAGGAGAGGCGGCGACATCGTTCAGGGCGGCCTGCAGACTGATGCTTGGGAGCATCTCTTTGTAGGCGACCCTGGCGCGTAAATCGGCGGCTCCAATGGCAAGGTAGGTCGCTTTCAGGTCGGGGCGGCGCTGCAGGGTTAGCTCCGGCAGATCGGCCAGGGGCAGCAGGACGACCGGATACTCCAGCGGTGCAGTCACCGCTGTTGTTTGGGACCTGCCGAGCAGCGTGGCCAAAGAGCGCTGCAGGGTGGCGCGTTCCTGATTGTATTCCGCCAATGTTGCCCGAGCGCTGGCGACGGAGCTCCTGGCGCTGTCGAGATCGGTCAGCTCACCCAACCCGTTGCGGTAACGTTCTCTGGTCAGACGGGTGTTCTGGTCAAGGACGTTGATGCGCTGCTGCTGAATGGCGATACGCCTCTGGGTTGCGATCAGCTCAAGCCACGCTTTCATCACTTCACTGGTCAGCGTGTCCCGGGCGGCCTGGCAGGTAGCCTGCTGCTGAGCCAGCTTCTGCCCTGCCGCCTGGCTTTCGTCCCCCAGCTTGTGCCACAGGTCGAGTTCCCACGAGATTTCCAGTGTGCCGCTGTAGCTGGTCTCGCTGTCCTGTTCTTCTGCGATCGCTCCCCCCGCTTCGAGCGCCGGGAGCCGCGCTCCCTGGCTTTGCCGGAGTTCCAGTTGCCGCATTTTCAGGGTCAGCATGGTCTGCTGCAATCCGGGATTGGCCGCCAGAGCCTCCGTGACCAGGGCGGTCAGCTCCGGTGAATCGAGGAGGTCACCCAGGATGGTGACGGCTGTCGAGCTGGCCGCATCGAGTTGCGACCAGCTCTGAATCTGGCGGTTGTCCTGCCTGGCCTGCTCGGACCACTGGCGGGTTGTGGTCGGCAGGCACCCGGAGACTGCGAACAACAGAAACAGCATGGAAATATTTTTCATCAGGCATCGTGTCATAAGCGGCTCTTACTGATGGAGGGTTCATGGATATGGCCCTTAAGTAACCCAGTGCCGGTTAACATGCGGTTAAGATGAAAAATTCAAAAAAATGGAGAATGGCTATTGACTCGGATGACCGGTTAGTCATAATTTGACTGCATAGTCATTTTATGACTCAAGAGTTTTCAGCGATGGGAAAATACTCAAGGCTGCCGGCTTATCGGGCAGTCTTCTTTTGTGATAAAAAAATTATTGAAGGCAGAGTTATGTCAGGAATCCGTAAGAAAAAAGAGATGCTGGACCAGCTTCTCAGAGAGGAGATCGTTCAGGTGATCCTCACGATGATTCATGAGAACACGCCGATTACCATGGACGAGGTGGCTCGGCAGTGCGGGGTGTCCAAAGGGACCCTTTACAACTACTTCCAGAATAAGGAAGAGCTGCTGGACCATGTCCACCAGGCGGTTCTCGATCCTCTGGTCGAATCAAACCGGCAGATTTTTGAGAGTCAGAGCGACCCGTTGAAGCGGGTTCTCGATTTTATTGAGTCGGTGTTCGCGACCCATGAGTGTATCGCCACCTACTTCCGCTTCATCTGGCAGAACAAAACGGCCGAAGCGGTCTATCGCGAACGGGTCGAGGTGCTGATGCATCCCCTGGCCAGGATCTGCCAGGAGGGTATCGATAAGGGTGAATTTATCAACGTCGATCCGTATATCCTTGCCGAAATGATTTACGGGACGGCGATCGGTACCCTGACCACCCTGAATTATCGCGATGTCCCTGTAATTGACCGGACGCAGATTCTTCAGGACGTCAAAACTCTTATCAACAAGATTATCTGTTAACGCGTTTCAATTCTGAAAACTTCAAGGTTACTCTCCGGAAATCCGGATGGAAACTCACTGCAGGAGAAAGACATGAAATCGAAATTTCTGGTCGGGATCATCATCCTGGCTCTTATCGGAACCGGCTATTATTTTTTTACCGGGCAGTCCCGGGTGACCCAGGCCCAGGCTCAGCAGCAGGGCGGGGGGCGGCCTCCCGTGGAGGTGTCGGTTTTCACGGTCCAGCCGCAGCAGGTTACCCTGACTCAGGATCTACCGGGGCGGACATCGTCTTACCAGATTGCCGAGATTCGTCCCCAGGTCACGGGCATTATCATCGACCGCCTGTTTACCGAAGGGAGTTTTGTCAAGGAAGGTCAGCAGCTCTACCAGATCGATCCGGCCCCGTACCAGGCCGCCTATGACAGTAAGGTCGCCGACCTGCGCAAGGCGGAAGCAAACCTGAAGTCGGTCGAGCCGAAAGTGGCGCGCTACCGTGAACTGGTCAATGTCGGTGGCGTCAGCCGTCAGAACTATGACGATGCCCTGGCGTCCCTGGAGCAGGCGAAGGCCGATATCGCGGTGGCCAAGGCGGCCGTGGCGACAGCCAGAATCAACCTCGACTATACCAAGGTGTTTGCCCCGATTTCCGGGCAGATCGGCAAATCCTCGGTAACCAAGGGAGCGCTGGTCACCGCCAACCAGGCGACGGCCCTGGCGACCATTCAGAACCTGAGCAAGGTTTATGTCGATGTCAGCCAGTCGAGTGCGGAGATCATGAAACTGCGCAAACAGTTTTCCGGGAACAAGCAGGCCGGAAAAATGACGGCCGAACTGATTCTGGAAGGTGAAAATGAGCCCTATGCGCACCGGGGAGAGATTCAGTTTTCCGATGTGACTGTCGACGAGGGGACCGGGATGGTGCAACTGCGGATTCTCTTCCCCAATCCAGATCATTACCTGCTGCCCGGCCTGTTCGTCAAAGCCCGGGTGGCCCAGAGCAGGCTCGACAATGCCATGATCGTGCCTCAGCAAGCCGTGGTCAGGAGCGCTGGCGGGGCGACGACGGTCTGGGCCGTAGGCGTTGACAATGTTGTCAATCCTCGTCCGGTGAAGGTCTCCCGGGCCATCGGCGACAAGTGGCTGGTCGAATCCGGGCTGGCCGCCGGGGACAAGGTGGTGGTTGCCGGCCTGCAGAAAATTGCTCCCGGTGCAACCGTGGTACCGGTGGAAATGACAACTTCAGCGCAGTAACGACAGGATAACAGCAATGCCCAGATTTTTTATTGAAAGGCCCATTTTCGCATGGGTCATCGCCATCGTTATCATGCTCGGAGGGGTGTTCGCCATAGAAACTCTTCCGGTGGAACAGTACCCGGAGATTGCGCCTCCCAGCGTGACCGTCAGCGCCTCGTATCCAGGCGCTTCGGCGGAAGTTCTGGAAAACAGTGTCACCCAGATTATCGAGCAGAGTCTGACCGGTATCGATTATCTGCGTTATTTTGCCTCATCGAGTGATTCCAACGGTAACCTGCAGATTACCCTGACGTTCGAGCCGGAGGCCGATCCGGATATCGCCCAAGTCCAGGTCCAGAACAAGGTCTCCGGGGTGACCAGCCTGCTGCCGCAGACGGTTCAGCAGCTCGGAGTCACCGTCAAGAAATCCTCGTCCAGCTTCCTCATGGTTATCGGTATCTATTCGACGGATGACAGTGTCACAGAATATGAGATCAGTGATTATATGAAAGCGAAGATGTCCGAGCCGATCAGCCGGATCAACGGGGTTGGCGACGTGACTGTCTTTGGCGCTGAGAACTCAATGCGTATCTGGCTCAATCCTGAGCAGTTGCACAGCTACAACCTGATGCCGTCCGATGTCAAAGCGGCTGTTCAGGCCCAGAACGTCGAGGTGACTGCCGGCCAGTTGGGCGGTGCTCCGGCGGTGTCCGGGCAACAGCTTAACGCCTCAATCAAGGCGATGTCCAAGCTGGAGACCGTGGAAGATTTTGAAAACATTCTGCTCAAGGTCAATACTGACGGCTCGCAGGTTCGCTTGCGGGATGTCGCCCGGGTTGAGCTGGGTTCCCAGTCCTATTCACGAATCGCCCGTTTCAACGGCAAGCCGGCCAGTGGGATGGGGATTTATCTCGGAACCGGGGCCAACGCTTTGGATACGGCAGCTGCCGTCAAGGCAAAAGTGAAGGACCTGCAGCAGTACATGCCGGAAAGTTACCAGGTGGTTTTCCCTTATGACACGACTCCGTTCGTCGAACTGTCGATTCACGAGGTTTTCAAGACCCTGGTTGAAGCCATTATCCTGGTCTTCTTCGTCATGTATCTGTTCCTGCAGAATTTTCGGGCGACCCTGATTCCGACTATCGCTGTTCCGGTTGTGCTGCTCGGGACCTTCGGGGTGCTGGCGGCCTTCGGCTATTCCATCAACGTGCTGACTATGTTCGCCATGGTTCTGGCCATCGGACTGCTGGTCGATGACGCCATCGTGGTGGTCGAAAACGTCGAGCGGGTAATGAGTGAAGAGGGCCTGCCGCCGAAAGAGGCAACCAAAAAATCCATGAGCCAGATCACCGGGGCCCTGGTCGGCATCGCCATGGTTCTTTCGGCGGTTTTTGTCCCGATGGCCTTCTTCAGCGGTTCCACCGGTGCCATTTACCGCCAGTTCTCCATTACCATCGTTTCCGCCATGGCGTTGTCTGTTCTCGTCGCCATGATTCTGACCCCGGCGTTGTGCGCGACCATGCTCAAACCGGTTGAAAAAGGGCACAACCTGAAAAAGCGTGGCTTCTTCGGCTGGTTTAACCGAACGTTTGAAAGCGGGAAACGCGGTTACCGCAAAAGTGTCGGTTTTGTCGCCGCCCGCTCCATTGCGTTCTTCCTGATTTACCTGATTGTCGTCGGAGGTCTGATGTACATGTTCAGAAGCCTGCCGACCGCTTTTTTGCCTGATGAAGACCAGGGCATTATGATGCTGATGATTCAGGCGCCGCCGGGAGCGACCCTGGAGCGGACCCGGGAAAGTGCCAAGCTGGTTGAAGAGTACTTCCTGACCCAGGAAAAGGAGAACGTCGAAAGTATCTTTACCGCCACTGGTTTCAGTTTTGCCGGTCAGGGGCAGAACGTTGGGCTCGGTTTTGTCCGACTCAAGGACTGGAGCGAGCGGCAGCGGGCCGATCAGACGGCCCAGGCTATCGCCCAGCGGGCTTTCGTCAAGCTGTTTATTATGAACGGCATCAAGGATGCCAATGTCTACACCTTTACTCCGCCGCCGATCCCTGCCCTGGGCAATGCCAGCGGTTTCAACTTCAAGCTGGTTGACCAGGGCAATCTTGGGCACGAGTCCCTGCTGCAGGCGCGTAATATGATGCTCGGTATGGCTGCCCAGGACAGCCGGCTGACGAACGTCCGTCCCAACGGTATGTCGGACGTGCCCCAGTACAAGCTGGATATTGACCAGGAAAAAGCCTCGGCTCTGGGCGTTTCGATTTCCGACATCACCAACACCCTGGGGATCGCCTGGGGATCTTCCTACGTCAACGACTTTATCGATGAAGGGCGAATCAAGAAGGTCTACATGCAGGGGGATGCCCCATACCGCATGTTGCCCGAGGATATCGAGCGCTGGTATGTGCGGAACGCCCGGGGGGATATGGTTCCTTTTGCCTCGTTTGTCAGCGGTGCCTGGGAGTATGGCTCACCCCGTCTCGAACGGCATAATGGCCGCTCCTCCATGGAAATTCAGGGTGCTCCGGCAGCGGGAGTCAGTTCCGGCGTCGCCATGGCCGCTATTGAAGACATGGCGGAAAAGCTGCCGGCTGGTATCGGGCTGGAATGGACTGGTATCTCTTACGAGGAACGTCTGGCCGGGTCCCAGACCACCATGCTGTACGCAGTCTCTCTGTTGATTGTTTTCCTCTGCCTGGCCGCCCTGTATGAAAGCTGGACGATTCCGTTTGCGGTCATGCTGATCGTGCCCCTCGGCATTATCGGAACCGTGGCCGCGACCACGTTTGTCGGGCTGTCCAACGACGTCTACTTCCAGATCGCCCTGCTGACCACCATCGGCCTGGTGGCCAAAAACGCGATCCTGATCGTCGAGTTCGCCAAGAGCCTCTACGAAAGCGGCCGCAGTGTTATCGTCTCGGCCATGCTCGCGGCCGAGCAGCGGCTGCGGCCGATTCTGATGACCTCCATGGCGTTCATTCTTGGCGTTACGCCCCTGGCGATTGCCAACGGAGCCGGCTCGGCCAGTCAGAATGCTATCGGCATCGGGGTTATCGGGGGGATGATCGGGGCGACGACCCTGGCTATCGTCTACGTTCCGATGTATTTTATCATCATCGAAAAATGGTCCATGACCAGAAAACGCAAAGCCAAAAAAATCACCGAAAAAGAGGTCAGCCATGCCGAATAAATCACTATCCCTGTTGCTGCTGGTCCTGCTGCTGGCCGGTTGCTCGATGACTCCTCAGTACCGGCAACCCCAGGCGCCGGTGGCTCAGAACTGGCCGACGGGAGATTCCTATCTGGAGAACGAAGCCGGGTTCCCTTCGGAGATCAGCTGGCAGGACTATGTTCAGTCGGCGACCTTGAAGGAGTTGATCGGCCGGGTTCTGGAGAATAACCGGGACCTGAAGGTTGCCGCTCTCAATATCGAGCAGGCCCAGGCGGCCTACCGGATTCAGAAAACGAATCTGACGCCGACCATCACCGCCAACGGCAGCGCCACCCGGGCCGGGGTTCCTGATGATACCAGCACCACCGGCCGGGGCTATACCTATACCAGCGTCAGTGCCAATGTGGCGTTGGCCTCCTATGAACTCGATTTTTTCGGTCGGGTCCGCAGCCTCAACGAACAGGCCCTGGAAACCTACCTGGCTACCGAGGAGGCCCTGGTCAGCGCCCGCATCTCCCTGATTGCCGAGACGGCCAACGCCTACTTGGGGTATCTGGCGGATCAGAAACTGCTGCAACTGGCCAGGGAGACCCGCAACACCCAGCAGGAGACCTATGAGGTGATCAAGCGCCAGTTCGAGGTCGGGTCGGCCACCCAGCTGGATGTCGCCCAGGCGGCTACGGCCGTTGAAAGCGCCCGGGTGTCTATCGCCCAGTACACCCGCCAGCTGGCCCAGGCTAGGAACGCTCTGGTCTATCTGGCTGGTGGCCCGGTGGATGACCTGCTGAACGGCGACGAAACCATCGATTCCATCAGTTTCATGACCAATCTTCCGGCGGGGCTCCCCTCGGAGGTGCTCTTGTCCCGGCCGGATATCCGCCAGGCAGAACACCAGCTCAAAGCGGCCAATGCCGATATCGGTGCCGCCCGGGCCGCCCTCTATCCGACCATCAGCCTGACCGGTTCGTTTGGCCTGGCCAGTGACAGTCTGGACGGGCTGCTTCATTCCGGCGCCCGCTATGCCTGGAACTTTACGCCGTCCCTGACCATTCCGATCTTCAACCGCGGCCGATTGAAAGCCAGCCTGGCGGTAGCCGAGGTGAAGGAAAAAATCGCCGCGGCGCAATACGAGCAGGCCGTTCAGACCGCCTTCAGGGAGGTGGCCGATCAGCTGGCTGCCCGGGGGACCTACCAGGCCCAGCTTGATGCCCAGAACGCCCTGGTGGCGGCGACCGGGCAGGCTTACGAGCTGTCCCGGGCCCGCTATGAAAACGGCATCGATGATTTCCTGACCGTCCTTGATTCGCAGCGCTCCCTGTTTGCCGCACAGCAGGGTGCGGTCAGCGTCAAACAGGCCTATCTGGCCAATCTGGTCAGCCTCTATAAAGTCCTGGGGGGCGGGCAACTGTAGGTAGGCTCGGCCCACACGCCCCGGGCCGGATCGTTCAACGCCCCGCAATCTCTTTGATTGCGGGGCGTTTTATTTGGTCGGCCGGGCCATTGTCGTCTGGGGCATGGTGGGCTCACCACGGGTCGGTCGCCCGGTCGCTCTGGGGACCGTCTCGCCTAATATTCAGGATTCAGCCCCTTGGAAATCCTTCCCCAGAGCAACAGAACGAACAGAGATATGGACAGAGTCATCAGGCTGAAAACCAGGGTCGGACGGGTCCAGTGCAGGGTGACGAAAGCCATGCAGGCAGCCCCGGCAATAAACTGGTAAAACACCAGCAGGGAAGAGGCTGACCCGACATCGGTTTTCACCAGGCCGAGGAGCAGGGATCCGCTGCTGGGACGACTCAGACCGGTGAAAAAAGAGAAGATCGCGATAAAAAACAGAAAGAACAGGTAATGCTGGCGGGAGAACAGGCACAGTCCGGCCCCGCCGACGATACAGCCGAAAATGGCGAAGGTCAGGATGGCCTTGTCATCGTATTTTCTGATGAGTTTTGAAGAAGTGAAGGCTCCGGTCATGGACACCAGGGCATTCAGACCGAACAGCAGGCTGAAGGTGGTTTCCGAAAGGCCATGGATCGAAATATAGAAAATCGGCGAAAAGGCGATGTAGCCATAAAAGGGGATCACCAGGAGTCCCATGCTGAGCCCGGCCAAAAGAAACGACCGATTGTGCAGGTGGATACTGTAGCGGCTGACCAGTTGTCTCAGGCTGATATCGAGCTTGTCCCGGTTGCTTTCCCGGGTGGTGAAGGTCACCATCAGGGTGATGGCGACCAGGGTGCCCTGAAGGATGAAAATAAATCGCCAGCTGCCAACCTTGAGGATCAAGGCTCCCAGCAGCGGGGCGATCATGGGCGCGACGGCAACCAGGGTCATGATATAGGCGAGGGCCCTCTGTCGTTCGGTGCCCCTGAATCGATCGCGGACAATCGCCATGACGATGGCCGCCGGGGCTCCCGCACCGAGCCCCTGGAGAATTCTGAAAACGATCAGCTGCCAGGGGTTCTGGGCGGCCGCGCACAAAAAGGAGGCCCCGACAAAGAGAGCCAGACCGCCGATCAGAATCGGCTTGCGGCCGTACTTGTCCGACAGGGATCCGGAAATCAGGATAAACAGGCTGAAAGCCATGAACCACAGAACCAGGGTCAGGTTGATCAGATCCTTGCCGACGCCCCATCCCGCTGCGATCTGGGGGATTGCCGAAAGGTACATGTCGGTGGCCAGCGGCGCGGTCATCGCCAGGGTTGCCAGGTAAATAACGTAAAGGGCCTTACTGCGTTCGTACAAATATTTCACGGGGACATCCTGAAGAGTCGCTCTAAGCCATGGGTCCGCTCGCGGGGACCGCTTTCGCGCAAGAGAAACTCTTGTGCTGATAGGGAGTATGGTTCGTATTCTTACCAAAGGGCTTTCTCGAGAAGGGCTCGCCTCACCCCGTGCCGAGTACTGTCCTCCCCCAGGGAAGGGGGGGGCGCTTCTGGCCCGCAATGGACCGAATATTCCACTATCCACTTTTTGGGTTAAAAAACGGTTAAAATCTAGGGATGAATTGCCAGCTGCGGGGATTGTCAATTCTGCTGCAGGTTCGGTTTGAGACTTTTGAGCCGGAATTTACCATCTTTGAGCAGGGGCAGAATCAGCAGGCTGCTGATCAGTTTGATCAGGGTCTGCCCCCAGATGGCCGGCCAGACCGGTCCGAAGGCCAGCAGCACGAAAACCATCGAATCCAGGGGGGTGGAAATCAGATTGCTGAGGACCAGGCGTTTTTCAACGCCGCCTCTGGTTCTGGTATAGATGGCCCAGTCGCAGAACTCCGCCACCAGAAAGGCACTGATCGATGCCAGGGCCAGATGGATGTTGAACGCCAGGGTCACGCCCGAAGCGGCCAGCATCCAGATCCAGCA
This sequence comes from Geopsychrobacteraceae bacterium, assembly GCA_963677135.2. GTDB lineage: Bacteria > Desulfobacterota > Desulfuromonadia > Desulfuromonadales > Geopsychrobacteraceae > Seleniibacterium. The sequence continues at coordinate 476,252 of CAXXLS010000012.1, forward strand.
GCCGTACTTGCCGTAACGCTCCTGGACCAGGTCCCGGGCGGAAAAAGTCAGCCCGATAGCGATCGCCCCGGCGGGAAAACTGATGCCGAGAACGGTGACGATGCCAAAGGTATTGACCAGAACGTTGGCGAGAACAATGGAAAACAGATAAAACAGACCGCTCATTTACAGGGACCTTTCACAATGTACATTCTTCTTAAAATGACTATCTATGCCGCCGAGGATTCTTCAATTCTTTTGTTTTCTTCGGCAGTCCGGCAAATCAGAATACCGGGTCTGGTGTTTCATGGCTAGTCCCCGGGCAAAAATATTACCAGATTGGTCATTTTTTCCGGGGAGCACAAGAAGCCCGCTGCTCGCGGAGGGTGGAATGAAAAAGAGACTCAGATCCGGCAGACGTTACGGCTGAGTTCTTCGATCAGCACATCATAATTTTCCGAATAATCGACCGGGACATCGATCAGGTGGACGCCGCCGGTGTTGAAGCAGGCTTCCAGCAGCTCCGTCAGCTGCCCGGTGGCTGTCAGCCGGTGTCCGTGGGCCCCAAAACTTCGGGCAAAAGTGACGAAATCCGGATTGCCGAAGTCGAGGCCGTAGTGCTGGTGACCCATGGCCGATTGTTTCCACTTGATCATTCCGTAAGCGTTGTCGTTCAGAATCATGACAACCAGGTTGAGTTTGAGACGAACGGCTGTTTCCAGCTCCTGGCAGTTCATCATGAAACCGCCGTCGCCGTTGATGGAAAGGACGCGCCGCTTGGGCCACAGCCTGGCCACTTCCATGGCGGACGGCAGGCCGGCACCCATGGTCGCCAGGGCGTTATCCAGCAGTACGGTATTCGGTTGCGATGCCAGGTAGTTGCGGGCGAACCAGATTTTGTAGATCCCGTTATCCAGCGCGATGACGCCATTCTCAGGCATCACTCTGCGCACATCGGCCACCAGGCGCTGGGGCTTGATCGGAAAATCGTCGGCATCTGACTTCTTTTTGATGTGCTCATCCAGGTGGGCCTTGATCTTGCGGAAGTATTCGCAGCCCTGAGCCAGGGCGCCCACCTGTTCAGAGAGCCGGGTCACACTGGAGGCAATGTCGCCGACGACTTCGTGCTGGGGAAAGTAGACGTTGTCGACAACGGCTGAATTGAAATTGACATGAATAACCTGCTTGCCGCCATGTTCCATGAAAAAGGGAGGTTTCTCGACGACATCGTGACCGACATTGATGACCAGGTCGGCGCGGTCGATGGCGCAGTGGATATAGTCCCGGTCGGAGAGAGCCGCGGTTCCCAGGCAGAGTGGATTGTTTTCATCGATGACCCCCTTGCCCATCTGGGTCGTGAAAAAGTGGATGCCAGATGTTTTGACGAATTCGTTCAGCGCTTCGCCGACTCTTTTACGGTTGCCGCCGGCGCCGATCATCAGCAGAGGATAGTGGGCCTGCCGGATCATCTCCGCGGCTTCATTGATCACCTTGTCGGTGGCTTCCGGGCGATAAACCTGGCTTAAGGGAAAAACCGGGGGCGTCCCGTCACCGGCAGTCTCTGCGGCAATATCTTCCGGCAGTTCCAGGTGCACCGCTCCGGGACGTTCCTCCTGAGCCACCCGGAAGGCTTCTCTGACCATGGAAGGGATCAGGTTGATGTTGACAACCTGGCGGTTGTACTTGGTCAGCGGGTCCATCATGCTGACGATATCAATGATCTGGAAGTGCCCCTGTTTGCTCAGCTTGATCGGTTTTTGAGCGGTAATCATCAGCATGGGAAAGGCGCCGAGCTGGGCGTAGGCGGCGCCGGTCACCAGGTTGGTGGCACCGGGACCCAGGGTCGACAGGCAGACACCCGCTTTCCCGGTCAGCCGACCGTAGGTTGCGGCCATGAAGGCGGCTCCCTGCTCATGGCGGGTCAGGATAAGGCGAATTGAAGAACGGCGCAGGGCTTCCAGGAGGTCGAGGTTCTCTTCGCCGGGAACTCCGTAAATGATCTCAACCCCCTCGTTTTCAAGAGCTTTTACAAAAAGGTCGGCAGCATTCATATGACAATCCTCGGTACGGGAAACGCTGTACTCAGAAAATCAGGATCCGGGATGGCGGGCATCGACACGCTCTTGTCATCGGCCGTCGCCGGTCCGGAACCCGGAATCAGGTCCATTCGAATATCATGAATGCTTCCGAACGTTTTCGCAACCTTCGCCCCTGTTTATAGGTTAGCTGTTCCGATCCGGAGCCTGCCGGGACTCTGCGCTTTGTGTCGGTTCCCGGTAAAATATCGCCAGCCAGACGGTCGGCTGTTCCGGATCGGTCCAGGTGACCCTGTGTTTGTCATGGGCCGGGATGTTGAGGTAATCGCCGCTGTTAAGGGATATCCTGCGACCGTCTGCAAAAACCAGGGTGGCCGCCCCCCGGACGACCATGACCCATTCGCTTTCCTCCTGGTCATGCCAGCCATGGGGCGAGCTGGTGTGTCCCCGGCTGACAATGCGTTCGATCCTGACCTGGCCGGCACTGAGCAGGGTTTCGAAAAATTCCCGGTCTGAATTTTCCGGGACGAGGGAAAAGATGTTGTTCATGGTGACCTCCCTGGCCTGGGCCCGCCTTGACACTTTCAGGCGGGCCCAGGAGGTTGATGTCCCGTGATCGGCTAGAGTGGTCGGAACTGGAAGGATTGCCCGCCGATGGCTGCCTCATACATCAGTCCGCCCTTGATGTGGACAAACACCGCCATGCCGTTGCGATATCCGGCACTGACCTGCTCTGCGGCGTCTTTACTCAGGCTCTTGCTCGCCGTCGCCCCGTCGGTACCAATCTTGGCCTGCGCTCCGGCAATGATTGCAACGGCGGAGGCGCTGGCTTCAAAGACGAACTGGCCGGTGGTGAAGCGTTCATAGGCGGCCTGGTTTTCGAAAAAAATGATTTCACTGAAGGCCTGGCCACCCAGCTGGGCACCGATGGATGCCTTGGCGAGAACCGCCTCTCCGGTCAGTTGCCCCTGGCGGTAGACCATCCCCTTGCCATAGGTGGCCCCGATGACGAAGCCCCCTTTGCCGACCAGGGGGAAGACCGCATAGCCGTAGGCGGAACTGAAATAGGGCCGCACTTCGGGAGAATTGGCGTAGGTGTTTATCGTCTCCTGGTATTGGTTCGCCTGTGCGGTCTGCAGGAAACCGATCAGCAGGATGACGAGGGTGGCGCCCAGCGAGAAGCGCAGTTGTTTCCGTTTCATGGTGGTGTTTCCTCCTTTTCATTTCCGGTCGGAATTCAGTAGCTAAAGGCAATTATACATAATTTCAGCTTTATGGCGTAGCCCGATTAGAAATACTCCTCTTCGTAATCCGGCACGCAATGAAACCACTGCGGGTGCTGCCGGCCGAGTTTCACGGCTGTTTCCGCCTGCTGAATAATCTTGTCACGGTCCCTGGGATAACTCCCTGACAGGTGCAGGACGTTGGAGACATGATTGGAGCGCAGGATGGTCCGCTGCGGGTTCAGATGCCGGGCAATGAGTAGCGCTTCCTGAAGGACTTCGCCATGACTCAACGTTTGAATGCGCTTGAAATAGGCATCGTTGTGGCGCCTGAACATGGTCAACAGTGAGAAATAGTGAGGGGACAGGCTGTTGACCCAGGCGGCGGTCGCCAGGGCATGCTCCCGGCTGCGGTTCCGGCCTGCCAGCCCGAGGATGGCCGTGATCGAAAGCTTGAGACCGGCCTGTTGCGCCTGCCGGCACAACCGCAGCATTGTGTCGGGATGATAGCCCTTATTGGCCAGCTGCAGAGTCTCGGGGTCTCCGCTTTCCAGGCCGAAGTAGAGAATCCCCAACTTGAGATCCTTCAGGATGGCCAGTTCTTCCGGTGATTTTGATTCCAGGCTGTGCGCAGAAGCATAGGCGCCCACCCGGGTCAGCCGGGGGAAGGTTGCCTTCAGTTTCTCGAGGATGCGGACCAGGCCGTCCTGGGGATAGATCAACGCGTCACCATCGGCCAGGAAAATACGCTGGACCTGGTTGCGATAAAATTCGGGAATACTGTCGATTTCGGAAAAAATACCCATTTCTGGACGAACCATGAAGCGTTTCATTTTGTACATGCCGCAGAACCTGCAGCTGTTCTGGGAACAGCCGATGGTGATCTGAAAAATCAGCGAGCGGGCTTCCGAAGGGGGACGAAACAGGGGCTCATGATAAGCGAAGTAAGGCATTGCTTGTCGTTTTCCGAATAGCTAGGTTGACGGACAGATAAAAAACCAGGCTTTCAGGATATAGCGGATCGGCATAAAAGCAACACCCGGACGACTCATTTTAAGGTGAAAGGCGAAAAAAGGAAATGATCTCATATTGACAATATTCGGATATTTATATATAAGCGTTCGGAATATTATCAGGAGGAACAAGAATGAAAACAAATATTTCGACCAATACCTGCCAGATGTCCGTCGCCCGGCCCGGAAGCTACAAGTGGGGGCTCGGATTGATCATGGTCACGGTGCTGGCTTTGGGCTGGCGTTTTCCCATCCTCGGTTTCATCGTTCCGGCGGCCATGGCCGCCGGGATCGGCGGCGGCGTGTTGCGCGGCCGCTGGGTCTGCGGAAACCTCTGTCCGCGTGGCAGTTTCCTGGACAGCTGGTTCGGCCTGGTGGCCAGTAACCGATCGCTGCCGGCCATGCTCAGGAACACCCGCTTACGCTGGGCCGTGGTCGCCGTGCTGATGAGCTTCATGGCCTATCGACTGGCCCAGAACCCCGGCGCATGGCAGCACTGGGGAAGAGTTTTCTGGCAAATGTGCATGGTGACGACCCTGGCAGCCCTGGCCCTGGGGCTGCGTTACAGTGCCCGCAGTTGGTGCGCGGTCTGCCCGGTGGGAACCATGGCCGGAACCCTGGGGGCGGGGAAGTATCAGCTTCAGGTTGATGCATCGTGCAAAGCCTGCGGGATCTGTGAACAGGCCTGCCCGATGCAGCTCAGTATTGCCAGCTATCGCCAGGGCGGGGTGCAGCAGGAACAGGACTGCATCAAGTGCTCGGCCTGTCATTCGGTCTGCCCGCGTGGCGATGTCCTGAGCTGGCCGGATCGCAAAGCCGCCTGACAGCTTCTGACGTCCAGCTTTTCGGCAAGGATGAGGTGAGCGCTTTTTTCCTGAACCGTTTTTGCCATTAAGCGTCATTTCAAAAAAAACGGCCCCCTGGAGAGGGCCGTTTTTTCGGTGCTCATTGACCGTAGTGAAACGTCTGCGGAAAAGCGTTTTTCAGATCAGTTGAAGAAACGCTTGAGCAGACCGGCAAACGCGGCGCCGTGACGGGCTTCGTCCTTGCACATTTCATGAACGGTGTCGTGAATAGCGTCCAGGTTCAGTTCCTTGGCGCGGGTGGCGAGGGCTTTTTTACCGGCGCAGGCGCCGTGTTCGGCATCAACGCGGGCCTGCAGGTTGGCCTTGGTGTCGGCGACAACGCACTCACCGAGCAGTTCGGCAAACTTGGCGGCATGCTCGGCTTCCTCCCAGGCGATGCGCTTATAGGCTTCGGCAACCTCAGGATACCCTTCACGGTCAGCCTGGCGGCTCATGGCCAGGTACATGCCGACTTCGGTACATTCTCCGGTAAAGTTCATTCTGAGGCCTTCGATGATTTCCGGATCCACATCCTTGGCAACCCCGATACGGTGCTCGTCAGCCCACTGCAGGGAAGCACTGGCGTCCTGCTCGACAAATTTGGCGGCAGGGGCTTTACACTGGGGGCATTCGGCCGGGGCGCAATCGCCTTCATGAACATAACCACAGATCGTACAGACAAATTTTTTCATTCTTCCACTCCTTGGGATTGAATTGATAACCAAAACGCTCGCAATTATAGTGAGAATATTCCAGATGTCAACCTTAGAGATGTGGCACTTGCTTTTTACCCCCTCAGGTTGTTCGGGAGGGCTGCGGGAGGGCAACTGTTAATCTTCGGTGGGAGGCAGGCATACCGTGGCAGCAGCCTGTCAAAAGGTCTTTTTTTGGGGGGGCTTGCCATCGCGTGCTGGCAGACAGTCAGAACAAGCGGAATGCTGCCCGGCACCATTCCAAGCTTGCCGGAGCCGGGCAGAGTGTCTGGTCAGTACAATTCGGTTGCCGGTGGGATCTGAGCCAGTTGGTCCTTGATTTTTTCGAGGATCGCCCGGCGATCTTTCAGCTCATCGCGATACTCAGCCGTGTCGGTGTGAGAGATCTCGTCACGCAGACGGTTGAGACTGGCCATCAGGGTTTCGTCAAGAATCTGTCTCTCCTTGTCGTTCAGTGAAAGATTATACATAGGACACCTCCCATCAAGGTCTGCAGCGTGTTCTTCCTTAAAGTATAGTCGAACTTTCCCGGTTTTGTGATTACCGGCAGAGGTCGGTGTCCCCTGGTCACCATCCTGTTCAGAGAAACAGCTGCGGTTCCTTGCGGGAGCTGCAGTTTTTCATCAGTAGCTCCCTTCTGTCCTGAATATAGCTGGCGGTAAAAATCCGAGCCTGGGTCGGGCAGTTTTTTACGCAGGCGCAACACATGATGCAGTCGTCAGCTCGGGTTTGAACACGGTCGTCAACACTGATGACCCCGGGGGGACAGACCTGTGCGCAAATTTTGCAGAGAGTGCAGCTGGCGGCCAGGGTGTCAGGGGCGATGCCGCCGAATTGAACCCGGTCCCGGTAGGGAACATTGCCGGCAATCCGGGGAACGGCGTCGGGAGCGGCGGCCAGCTTGTCGGCGATCTGCCTGCCGAATTGGAACGCCTGGTCCAGATCCTGGTGATCCGGTCGGGACAGGGCGACGGGGAAATCCGGAGTGGCATAGGAGTGTTCCCCGATGAATGCGCCGGCGGCGATCACCCGGAATCCCTGTTCGGAAACGATATCGCGCAGCTCCACCAGAGCGTCTTCAAAGGCGCGATTGCCGTAGAGGGCGACAAGGACCGCCGGCAGGCCGCGGGCCGTGATTTCCCTGAAGCGTTCCAGGCAAAGTTCCGGAACCCGGCCGGCATAAACGGGAATGCCGAATACCGCGATCCCTTCGGAAAGGACCAGCCGGGGCTGTTCCTGCGGCAAGGTCAGGTCATGGTGCACGGCCTTGCCGCCGAGCCCGGCGACGATCCGGGTGACGATCTGGCGGGTGGTTCCCGTCGGCGAGAAGTAGACAAGGTGGGCAGTCTCTATCATGGGGGCCTCCTGTAGTGAGAACGTGATCAGAATGACATGCTACCAGGGGAGTTCTTCTCCGTTGGTATGCCAGAAAGAGCCGGTGTTGTCGAGATTAAGTTCCGATATCCTGGCGACCAGCCCGGCGGCTGATTCCTCCGGCGTGATCATCCCGCCGAAATTGACCATGCGCGTTTTTACATATCCCGGGTGGAGCTGGGCGACGGCGATCCCGCGCTCCTTCAGATCCATGGCCAGGGAACGGCCAAAGGCGTTCAGGGCGGCTTTCGAGGCCCGGTAGCCGTAACGGCCTCCCGAGGTATTGTCGGCTATGGATCCCATGCGACTGGTGATGTTGGCGATCTTGCTGCCTTCCTTCAGGTTGGGCAGGAGCGCCTCGGTGACCCGCAGGGGGGCATAGGCATTGATCTCCATCTGCTGGCGGATCGAATCGAAGTCAAGGGAACCGAGGGCCTCATCCTGCAGCAGCCCGGCATTGTTGATCAGCAGGTCAACGGGGTCGTCCTGCAGGGCCTCCGCAAGTTCGGCGACGCTCTTATCGCTGGTGACATCGATACCGCTGATGACCCGGGCGGCGACCCTCTCGAGCCCGGGCGAAGATGATCGACAGACCCCGGTGACCCGCCAGTTCAGGTGATGGTATTTCTCCGCCAGGGCCAGTCCGATACCGCGGTTTGCCCCGGTAATAACAACATGTTTCATGGTTTGCTCCTTTCCCCCGATGAACAGGGGGGGTGATCTGTTGATGTGTTGACAATCCTTAAGTATAAGCAGGAGTCCTCTCCGATTTCAAATCGGCCGCTGGACAGGGTTCCGCGGGGCCGGTCGGGTCGTGGCCGTTGAGTCTCTTTTACTTCTGGCCCGATTTGAGCTATATATCATCGGGTCTTCGGTTTGTCTGTTTTCCCACTCTTTCCCCGGATTTCTTGTCTCATGGACGATCAACCTGCACGAATCGTGGCCGCCATTTCCGACAAGGCGGTCGGCTGGCTGGCGATTTTCAGTTCGGCTTTCTTCTTTTATCTGGCTACGCTGGTCATCCGGCTGGGGAAAAGCTATGTCACCCTTGATTCAACCTTCTATGTGTTCGCCCGGTTTTTCATCGGGTTCATTATCGTGGTCTGCATGCTCGCCGCGCAGAAACAGCGGATCCGGCCGGTCCGTTACCACTACCTAATCGGGAGGACCGTGACCAACAGTATTGCCGTATTCTGTTTTTTCCGGGCGGTCGACATGGGGTCCCTGGCGGAAGCGAATATTCTCAACCTGACCTATCCGCTGTTCGTCGCCATCTTTTCCTGGTTTTTCCTGCGCGGCCAGTGCGACTTCAGAACCATCGGTATCGTCATTATGGCCTTCGCCGGAATCTGGCTGATCCTGTCGCCGGAGAATTTCCGGTTCGGGGAAGCCAATGTCTGGGGACTGTGCTCCGGAGTTTCGGCGGCGGGCGCCATGATTTATCTGAACGTCAGCCGGCGCTACCATGATTCCCAGACGATTCTCTTCTTCATGTTCGGGCTGGGTTCCCTGCTCATCTATCTGCTGTTCAGCAGCGCCATCTTCCTGCCTACCTGGCTGGAACTGTTCTTCCTGGTCAGCTGCGCCCTGTGCGGTATCCTCGGCCAGTACCTCATCACCTTCGGTTTCCGTTACGTGACCGCCGTGGAGGGCTCCATCATCACTTCTTCGCGGATCTTGCTGGCCGCGGTGCTCGGCCCGATCCTGGTCAGCGATCCGGCTCTGACCCTGGCGGGCTGGTGTGGCGCATTGCTGATCTTTGCCGCCAATGTCGCCCTTGCCATGAAAAAAAGGTGATCATTCAGATAATTGTGCTGGTGTTTGTTATAAATTGATTTGTCCTTAGTTTTGGCTTTGGTCTTTTTTGTCGGCATTGATGTGCTAACATTGAATCTGGATTTTCTGACAGTTTGAAAGATTACGAACTGAAGTTGAGGAAGCAATGGATGAAACCGCGAGTAATCATTCTTGAAGATGACGAGTCCAGCCGGACTCTGTTGCGCCTGCTGCTGGAAGAGAGAGGTTTTGAGGTTCTCGCCTTTGCCGATCCGACCATCTGTCCGATCTACACGGACAGTCACAGTGCCTGTACCCATGACGACGCCTGCGGGGATTTCCTGCTGACCGACAACCGGATGCCCGGGATGAGCGGACTCGATTTTGTTGCCGAGCAGACCCGGCGGGGCTGCAAGGGGATCATCAGGAACAAGGCCGTCATGTCGGCCACCTGGAGCGACGAGGAATTGAGCCGGGCTGAAGACATGGGCTGCAAGGTGTTCAAAAAGCCCTACCAGGTGTCGGAAATTATCGAATGGCTGGAGCTGCAGAGCAGAAAACTCGATCCCGACCGGAAGCTGGCCGTCCTGTTGTAACCCGCCTGCAGGAAAACCTTTTCCGCTGATATGACTGACGGAACATGGTGTTCGGTCAATGTTTATAGGTGATTTTTCCCGGCGAGATTGCTATTGTGGCCGACTGAGCTTGTCAATGAGCCAGTTCCTGACTGTTGCGGCAGTATTGGGACGGGCCTGCAGGTGTTGGTAATTCATGCTGTTGATGATCGATAATTACGATTCCTTTACCTATAATCTGGTGCAGTATTTTATGGAGCTGGGCCAGGAGGTTCGCGTGGTGCGGAACGACGAGGTGTCCCTTGCCGATATCGACGCGGCGCAACCTGATTATCTGGTGGTGTCGCCCGGACCCTGCTCGCCGGCCCGGGCCGGAATCTCGGTCGCTGCAATTCAGCATTTTGCCGGCCGTATTCCCCTGCTGGGAATCTGCCTGGGACACCAGGCCATTGTCGAGGCTTTCGGCGGTCGTGTCGTCAGGGCCGGGCGCTTGATGCACGGAAAGACCAGTCCGATTCACCATGACGGCAGTACGCTCTTTTCCGGGTTGCCCGATCCGTTTACCGCGACCCGCTATCATTCCCTGATTGCCGCTCAGGACAGCTTTCCGGAGTGCCTGAATATAACGGCCCGGACGGCCGAGGGTGAGATCATGGCCCTTGAGCATCGTGACCTGCCGGTCTGGGGAGTCCAGTTCCATCCAGAGTCTATCTTGTCCAGAGAGGGGAAAGATCTACTCGCCAACTACCTGAACGTATCGTCACTGCGTGGAGAAGGAAGATGATCAGAGAAGCAATAGCCAAGCTGGTTGAGCGCCAGGATCTTAACGAGATGGAGATGATCGACGCTATGAACCAGATTATGGGGGGGGAGGCGACACCGGCCCAGATCGGCGCCTTTATGACTGCCCTGCGGATGAAGGGAGAGACCATTCCCGAAATTATCGGGGCGGCTCGCGTGATGCGGGCCCATGCCACTCCGATCCTGGTTGGAGATGTCGTTGATATCGACCGTGATGATATCAACATCGACCGCGAGACCATTCTCGATACCTGCGGAACCGGCGGCAGCGGAACCCGCAGCTTCAATATTTCGACGACGGTCGCGCTGGTTGTCGCCGCGTGCGGCGGCAAGGTCGCCAAGCACGGCAATCGCAGCGTGTCCTCATCCTGCGGCAGTGCCGACGTGCTCGAGCGGCTGGGGGTCAAACTCGATGTGTCCCCGGAACAGGTGGCCAACTGCATTGACGAAATCGGGGTCGGTTTCCTGTTTGCGCCGGCTCTTCACGGGGCGATGAAATATGCTATCGGCCCCCGGCGGGAAATCGGGATCCGGACCATTTTCAATATTCTGGGCCCCCTGACCAACCCAGCCGGGGCGAATCGGCAGGTGCTCGGTGTCTATCGCGAAGACCTGGTGGAACCGATGGCCAGGGTGCTGCTGAGTCTCGGCTGCCGCCGCGGATTCGTGGTCCATGGCAGCGACGGTATGGACGAAATCACCCTGACCGGGCCGACCCTGGTCGCGGCTATCAGCGGCAACACCGTCGATGTCCAGACCATTGAGCCGGAGCAGTTCGGTTTCGAGCGCTGTCGCCTCGAGGACCTGCAGGGAGGGGATGCCGAGCAGAATGCCCGCATCGTGACCGAGATCCTTGACGGAAAGCTCGGCCCCAAGCGGGATATTGTCCTTCTGAACAGCGCCTACGCCCTGGTTGCCTCCGGCCTGGCAGCCAATGTCGATGCCGGGATCGAGCTGGCCTGCGATGCCATTGACGGCGGACGGGCCAAGGCTACCCTGGAAGAACTTGTACGGATGACCAACCAATGATTCTTGATCGTATCCTTGAGACCAAACGGCAGGAGGTTGCGGCCGCCAGGAGCAGGTTACCGCTGCCGGAGCAGGTTGCCCGGATCGGCGACCTGGAAGACCAGCCTCGCGGCTTTGCCCGGGCGTTACGGACCATGCACGAGTCGGGTGGAACCGCCCTGATCGCCGAGGTCAAAAAAGGGTCCCCGTCCAAGGGGATCATTCGCGCCGATTTCGATCCCCTGGAGATTGCCGGCATCTACCAGGATAACGGTGCGACCTGTCTGTCGGTCCTGACCGACGAGCAGTATTTTCACGGCCATCTGCGTTTTCTGGCCCTGATCAGGGAGCAGGTGTCCCTGCCGCTGCTGCGCAAGGATTTCATCATCGATCCCTATCAGGTCTATGAAGCCCGTGCCGCGGGGGCGGATGCCATCCTGCTGATCGCCGCCGCCCTGGATGATGCGCAGCTGGTCGAACTGGCCGGTCTGGCTGCAGAACTGAGACTCGACACGCTGCTCGAAGTGCATAATGAAGAAGAGCTGGATCGGGCGCTGCGGGTGTCCGTTGACCTGATCGGGATCAATAACCGGGACCTGAAAACCTTTGTGACCGACCTGGGAGTGACCGAACGGCTGGCCCGGCGGATTCCCGGGCACCAGCTGGCCGTTGCGGAAAGCGGCATTCACTCGCGTGACGACATCGAGCGGCTGGAGAAAGCGGGAGCCGGGGCCTTCCTGATCGGAGAAAGCCTGATGCGGGAAGCCGATATCGGCGCTAAAATGAAAACTCTGCTGGGGATTGCTGGTTGATATGGCCGCTCCGAGAATAAAGGTTTGCGGTATGACCACGGTCGAGGATGCCCTGGCCGTCGCGGAGGCCGGAGCGGATGCCCTGGGATTCGTCTTCTATGCCAATAGCCCGCGCTGTGTCGCTCCCGAAAGGGTTGCTGACATCGTTGCCAAGCTGCCGCCCTTTGTGACCACGGTCGGCCTGTTTGTCAACGCTTCCCGCGAAACCATCGCGCGGACCATGACGGTTGCCCGCCTCGATATCGTGCAGCTGCATGGCGATGAACGGCCGGGGGAGTGCCTTGTTCCGCCCTGGCGGGTGATCAAGGCGCTGCGTGTCAAAAATGCCGATTCGCTGCAGGGTGCGACTGACTTTCCGGTTGCGGCACTGCTGCTGGATGCCTGGAGTGATGAGGCCTACGGCGGGACCGGTCACCAGTTTGACTGGCAGCTGGCCCGCTCTTTGGGGGGCGCCCGTCCCCTGATCCTGGCGGGAGGTCTGCATCCCGGTAATGTGGCCCGGGCGGTAGCGGCGGTCCGGCCCTACGGTGTGGATGTGTCCAGCGGCGTCGAGATCAGTCCCGGGCGCAAGGATATAGCCAAAGTCAAAGAATTTATCAAGCAGGTGAGGAACGCATGAATTACACATATCCGGATGAAAGAGGGCATTTTGGTGTCTATGGCGGCCGCTACGTGGCCGAGACCCTGATGCCGGCCCTGCTGGAACTGGAACAGGCCTATGCCGAGGCCTGTCGGGATCCAGAGTTCCAGCGCGAGTTCGACTATTATCTCAAGCATTATGTCGGGCGCCCCAGTCCCCTTTACTATGCCAGGCGCCTCAGCGAGGAGCTGGGGGGCGCGAAGATCTACCTGAAACGGGAAGACCTGAATCACACCGGCGCCCACAAGGTGAATAACACCGTCGGCCAGATCCTGCTGGCCCGGCGGATGGGCAAGAACAAGGTCATCGCCGAAACCGGCGCCGGTCAGCATGGTGTGGCAACGGCCACCGTTGCCGCCCTGTTCGGGATGGAGTGCGAGATTTTCATGGGGAAAGAGGACATTCGCCGTCAGGCCCTCAATGTCTTCCGCATGAAACTGCTCGGGGCCAAGGTGCGGGAGTGCACCAGCGGCACCGCAACCCTCAAGGACGCCATGAATGACGCCCTGCGCCACTGGGTCACTCACGTCCGAGATACTTTCTATGTCATCGGGACGGTTGCCGGGCCGCATCCTTACCCTCAGCTGGTCCGTGATTTCCAGTCGGTGATCGGCAGAGAAGCCAAGGAGCAGCTGCAGGAAGCGGAAGGCAGGCTCCCCGATGTCGCGGTCGCCTGTATCGGCGGCGGTTCCAATGCCATGGGGCTGTTCTATCCCTTTATCAAGGATACTTCGGTGCGGCTGCTTGGCGTCGAGGCGGCCGGTTTCGGAGTTGAGACCGGTAAACACGCCGCCTCCATATCGGCCGGGCTGCCTGGGGTGCTGCATGGCAATAAGACCTATCTGCTCCAGGATGACGACGGCCAGATTCAGCACGCTCATTCCATTTCGGCCGGGCTCGATTACCCCGGCGTTGGTCCCGAGCATGCCCATCTGAACGATATCAAGCGGGCCGAGTATGTGTCGATTACCGACGAAGAGGCTCTCGACGGCTTCCAGCGGCTGACCCGCATCGAGGGGATCATTCCGGCCCTGGAGAGCGCCCATGCCATTGCCGAGGTGATTAAACTGGCGCCGACCATGGACAAGGATCAGGTGATCCTGGTCTGTCTGTCGGGGCGCGGCGACAAGGATATCCACACGGTTGCCGATGCGATGAAGGTTGAGTTGTAATGAAATTTTCCGAATTGAAACTGCCGGAGGTTGTGCAGCAGGGGATTGCCGAAGCAGGGTTTGAAAACCTGACGCCGGTTCAGCAGGAGTCGATCCCCCTGGCTCTCGAGGGTAAGGATGTGGCCGCCCAGGCCCAGACCGGGACCGGGAAAACGGCGGCCTTTCTGATCAGTCTGTTCTGCCGGCTGCTGACCAGTAAAAAAAGGACCAGCAACAATCCGCGGGCCCTGGTCATGGCGCCGACCCGCGAGCTGGTGGTGCAGATCTGCAAGGATGCCGAAGTTCTGGGCCGCTTTACAGACCTCAAGGTCCAGCCCATCTTCGGTGGGGTCGATTATGAGAAGCAGCGCCAGGCCCTCAGGGACGGCGTCGATATCATCGTCGCAACGCCGGGGCGGCTGATCGATTATTACAAGCAGCGGGTTTTTTCTCTCGACCGGGTGGAAGCCCTGGTGATTGATGAAGCGGACCGGATGTTCGATATGGGGTTCATCAAGGATCTCCGCTATCTGCTGCGCAAACTGCCGACCTTCGAAAAACGCCAGACCATGCTCTTTTCGGCGACTCTTTCCAGTCAGGTCATGGAGCTGGCCTACGAATTCATGGATCTGGCCGAACGGGTTGAAATCGCTCCCGATCAGGTTGCGGCGGAAAATATTGAGCAGATTCTGTATCATGTCGCCCGGCATGAAAAATTCGCTCTGCTGATGGGGCTGCTCAAGCGCGAGGCGGATGCCGAGCGGGTCATGCTGTTCGTCAACACCAAGATCGAAGCCGAAAAGCTCAATGCCCTGCTGGAGGTCAACGGTTTTGCCAGCGCCGTCCTGTCGGGCGACATCCCCCAGAAAAAACGGATGCGCATCCTCGATCAGTTCAAACTGGGCAGCCTGACCCATCTGGTGGCGACCGATGTCGCTTCCCGCGGGATTCATGTCGATGGTGTCACCCACGTCATCAACTATGACCTGCCCCAGGATCGCGAGGATTATGTTCACCGTATCGGGCGTACGGCCCGGGCCGGGGCGAGTGGCCTGGCGATCAGCTTTGCCGACGAAGAGACGGTTTACGTGATCGAGGAGATCGAGGATTATCTCGGCTTCCGCATCCCCAGCGAAATGCCTCAGGATGAAGACTTCTGTTTCGATTTCAAGCGGGCTTCGGTCAAGCGGAAGCGACCTCAGCCTCCTGCTTCGGATAAAAAGGATCAGCCGCGCAAGCGCCGTCGCCGGCGGCGTCCCAAGGGGAAAAAACCGACTGGCGACCAGGGGCCGAAGGACGGGTCCGGTGGTTCGCCATCGGAAAAAACTTCGGAATAGAGATCTCGGGAACGATTCCTCAGGAAAAGGATTGAAATGAAGCCGGGGAGTGACTAAACTGGACGCTTTTCGTACGGAAATGCTGCTATAGTCAACTTCCTGTCGCTAAAAAGCAGGGCCTATGTCAAGAATTGAAGCTGTTTTCTCGCAACTCAAAGCGCGTGGTGAAAAAGCGCTGATCCCTTTTATCACGGCGGGGGATCCCGACCTGCAGACCACCGCCAGGCTGATTCCGGTGCTGGCCGGGGCCGGGGCTGACGTCATCGAGCTCGGCGTGCCGTTCTCCGATCCGATGGCAGATGGCCCGACCATTCAGGCCGCCTCGGAACGGGCCCTGGCCAAGGGCGTGACCCAGGAGAAAATCCTGGCCATGGTGGCCGAGGTCCGTCAGGAAACCGAGGTTCCCATCGTGCTTATGGGGTACTACAATCCGGTCTTTCGTTACGGAGCGGAACGTTTTGCCCGTGACGCCGCCGCTGCCGGTGTCGACGCGCTGCTGATCGTCGATCTGCCCCCGGAAGAATCCGCTGAAATCGCCGAAGTCATGGCGGCCGCCGGGCTGGATCTGATCACCCTGTTGGCCCCCACCACGCCTCCGGAGCGGATGCGTCGGCTGGCGGCTGCGGCCCAGGGTTATCTCTACTATGTTTCCATGACCGGGGTGACCGGGGCCAGGAAGATTTCGCCGGAGGACATTCGCGCTGCGGTTACCGAACTGAAAAGCATGACGGAGACACCGGTCGGGGTCGGCTTCGGAATTACGACGCCTGACGATGCCGCCCGGGTCGGCGAATTTGCGGATGGTGTTGTGGTTGGCAGCGCCCTTGTTAAACTGATCAATGAAAACGCCGATGATCCGGAACTGGCCAACAGGGTGGCCGGGTTTGTCTCCTCCCTCAAGAAGGGCCTGGTTTCGGCGACGGCCTGATCGGGCTGTTTCGGTGTGTTGATGAAAAACGCCTGACAATGAAGCAGGTGACTACATAAAAGGATTCTCCATGGTCTGGTTTCGTAAAAAGCAAGCGGTTACCGTTTCCACGGAAAAAAAGAACGTCCAGGTTCCCGAAGGGGTCTGGACCAAGTGCAAAAACTGTCAGGAAATAATATACGCCAAGGAAATCGAGCGGAATCTGAATGTCTGCCCGAAGTGTGATTATCATTTCCGCATCGGCGCCCGGGAACGGATCGACCAGATTATTGACGAAGGAACGTTCATTGAGATGGACGCTACCATGCGGTCGGTCGATTTTCTCGAGTTCAAGGATTCCAAGCGCTACAAAGACAGGATCAAGGCGGCCGTGAAAAAGGCCGGTGACGGCGATGCCGTGATCTGCGGGGAAGGGAAGCTCGACGGGCTTCCGGTCGTCGTTGCGGTGTTCGATTTCTCCTTTATGGGGGGGAGCATGGGGTCCGTGGTCGGTGAAAAGATCACTCGGGCCATCGAAAAAGGTTTGGAGACCAACGCCCCGGTGCTGATTTTCTCGTCCTCCGGAGGTGCCCGGATGCAGGAGAGCATCTTGTCTCTGATGCAGATGGCCAAAACCAGTGCCGCGCTGGCCAAGCTCAAGCAGGCCGGAATTCCCTATCTGTCCATTCTGACCGATCCGACTACCGGGGGCGTCACGGCAAGTTTCGCCATGCTTGGCGACCTGAATATTGCCGAGCCGCGCGCCCTGATCGGATTCGCCGGTCCCCGGGTGATCGAGCAGACGATCCGCCAGACCCTGCCTGAGGGGTTTCAGCGTTCTGAGTATCTGCTCGAGCATGGTATGGTGGATATGATTGTCCCGCGCAAGGAGATGAAGCAGAAGCTGGCGCAGATTCTGCGGATTTTTACCAAAAACTAGATAGCTATGGCGAACAGTTATCAGGAGAGTCTGGATTATCTCTACTCTCTGCAGTTTTTCGGGATCAAGCTGGGTCTGGACAATATTCGCACGCTTCTCGACCGGGTCGGTCAGCCGCAGCGGCAGTTGCGGATTATTCACGTTGCCGGGACCAACGGCAAAGGGTCAACCAGCGCCGCACTGGCGGGTATGCTGCATGCCGCGGGAATCAGGACCGGTCTCTATACCTCACCCCATCTGCACAATTTTACCGAGCGAATCCGCGTGGCTGGTCACCAGATCGGCGAAGCTGAGGCCGTTTCTCTGGTTGACGAGCTTCGGCCCCACGCCGAAGAGTTGAAAGCGACCTTTTTCGAAGTCACAACCGCCATGGCCCTGCTGAGTTTTGCCCGCCACAAGGTTGCTTGGGCGGTCCTTGAGACCGGTATGGGAGGGCGGCTCGATGCGACCAACGTGGTTTCCCCCGAATTGTGCGTGGTGACCCCGATCGCCATGGATCATGCCGGATATCTTGGCAAAAGCCTGGCGGCCATAGCCGCCGAAAAGGCGGGCATTTTCAAGCCCGGGGTGCCGGTCGTCTGTGCCCGGCAGCCTGAGGAGGTCACCGGCGTCCTCGCTCGCAAGGGGACTGAGCTGGGTTGCCCGCTCTATTTTCTGGGTCGGGAATATCAGGTCGAGGCTGGCGAAGATCAATGTTTCTCGGTGACGACGGACGGTGCGTCGCTGGGTCCTTTTACGGTCTCCCTGGCCGGCCGCCACCAGTTGCAGAACCTGGCTTTGGCCGTGGCCGGTATCGCCGTGCTGAACCGGCAGGGCCTGTCTGTTTCTCCCGCGTCGATGGCCGCCGGCCTGCGGCGTCTGCGTTGGCCCGGGCGTCTCGAATGGCTGCCTGAAAGAATCCTGCTCGACGGAGCGCATAACCGGGCCGGGGTCGACGCCCTGTGCGAGTACCTCGACCTCCAGCACCTGGCCGGCGTGCATCTGGTCTTCGGTTGCAAAGCGGACAAGCAGGCGGCTGACATGCTGTCGCGGCTTCTCCCTTTCACGGCCCGGGCCTACTTGACCAGCCCGCCTGATGTCGATGCGGTCAACCCCGAAGAATTGGCTCAGGTCGCCGGGGAGAACGGGACCGCAGCCACGGTTTACCGCGACCCGTCGGCGGCCTTGGCCGCAGCCAGGCAGGAACGGCACGAAGGAGAGGTGATTCTGATTGCGGGATCCCTGTTCCTGGTGGCCGCCCTGCGTGCGTTGCTGGTGGAAGAGGTCGGAACCTTAGAGATCATCAGTTGATCAGGCCTGAGGATATGCGAAAGTTTTTTACCTGTCTCCTGTTGTCCGTCATCTCCATGGGATCCAGCCCGGTGGCTGCGGCAGATTTTCAGCAACTCGCCAGCAAGGACCTGCCGGTTCAGCTCGAAGCCGACGAGCTGAGCTATGATCGTGACCGGGATCTTTACCGGGCCGTTGGCGATGTCACCCTGACCCGCGGCGATTTTACGGTCAGCGGTCAGTCTCTGCTATGGAACCAGCAGACCGGTGAAATCGAAGCCGAGGGGGACGTCAGCCTAACCTCGCCTGATGAACGGCTGGCCGGCCGGCGGGTCTACTACAATCTGCAGCAGGGCACGGGGGTCATTGAGGACGGTCATTTCTTTCTGCGTGATCAGAACCTGCATATTTACGGCAGGAGAATCGAACGCCGCGGCGAGGTCGATTATCGTATCTATGACGGGACCTTCACCACCTGCGACGGTGATGTGCCCTCCTGGAAGTTTGGGGCCAGCCAGCTCGACGTTACCCTGGGTGGGTACGCCCGGGCCCGCAATGCCCTGTTTTATCTGAAGAATATTCCGTCCATCTACTTCCCCTACATGATTTACCCCGCCAAGACAGAGCGAGAATCGGGCCTGCTCATCCCGAGTGTCGGCTACTCTGACAAGCGTGGTTTTCAGTACAGCGGAGCCTACTACCAGGTTCTCGGGATAAACCAGGACGCGACCCTGTACCTTGATTATCTTTCCGAAATGGGGATCGGCAAAGGGCTTGAATATCGCTACATTTTTGGTGCTGATAACGCCGGTGAAGCCCGGGTCTATCATATCGACGTTGATCAGGTCGACGGCCGCGCAGTCGACGAGGAACGGTATGCCGTCGAGTGGCGCCACGACGGCACTCTGCCTGGCAGAGTGCGCCTGATGGCCGATGCCGAGTATGTCAATGATAATGATTTTTTCAGTGATTTCGGCGGTATCGCCGGTGAGTACAACAAGGACCAGGTGCAGTCGAACCTGTTTCTGAACCGTCACTGGGGGCGCTACAACCTGACCGGTCAACTCAAATATACCCAGGACCTGGAAACCGAAGAGGATACGACTCTGCAGCTGCTGCCGCGTATCGTCTTCGATACCGCCCGGCAGAAAATCGGGGAATCCGTCTTTTACTACCGCTTCGCCTCCGAATACAGTCATTTCTGGCGCGAAGAGGGGCTAAGGGGGGAACGTCTGATGGTGCGTCCGGGGCTGGGGATGACTGTCCCCCTCGGCGCCTATTTTGACCTGGACCCGGAGCTCGCCTGGCGGCATCGTTACTATTGGGGCTTAAGTGATGATTCGGCTGCCGACGACACCGGGGCGCTGGAGGCGAGCGCCCGGCTGAGCATGGCTGCGCTGGCGAAGGATTTCAGCGGGTCCCGCGGTTCCTGGCGGCATAGCGTGCGGCCGGAGCTGGTTTACCGCTATGTCTCGGAAGATGATCAGGAGGCCCTTCCTGTCTTCGATGCCTATGACCGTATCAGCGAAGCCAATCACCTTGAGTATGCCCTGGTGCAGCGGCTCGTCAACCGCTCCGCTGACAGCGAAGGGGGCGTCAGGGTGAGGGATGTGGCTTACCTGAGGGTCGGCCTGCTTCATGATCTCAGGAGCGAGGCATCAGGGCGGCGCTTCACCGATTTGCGCACCGAACTGACCCTGACGCCGGCGGACTGGCTGACCTTGACCAGTGATTCGACCTTTGACAGCGATCGCGGCCGGTGGCATAAGTTCGCCGTGGCAGCCACCCTTGAGGATACCGGTGAAAACTCCCTGACGGCGCGCTATCGCTACAATCGCAGCGAAGATATCGAATACGCTGCGGCCATCCTGAGCGTCGCGTATCTCAAACCGGTTTACCTGAATTATGAGCAGCGTTACGATGTCACCACCGACTATCGCCTGGAACAGAGGGTAGGGGTGGAATACCGGCACCAGTGCTGGCGTGTCCAGCTGGCTCTGCGGGACCGTGAAGACGACCGTTCGGTGATGCTGTCCTTTAATCTGAGCGGGCTGGGGTCCGCGGGCCGACGGGCCGGAGCCCTCGAGGGGACAGCAAATGGAACGCCGTGAAAAAGTAAGTTGACCTTCCTCCGGCGGCATGCGAACCTGCACCACTGTGATGGCGCCGCTGCGCGCGGGGTTAAAGGTCGTCGGCGGGCGCGGGCCGCTCAATGCCGACGCGCCGGTTTTCAGATTGAAAACGGAACGTTTTGCAATGTCTGGCGGAAAATGAGATTGTCAAGACGGTCGTTTCCGAATGGAAACGAGGTGAACAGTTGAGTTCTGAAAAGGAAAATGACGTATCGACCGGCGGCAGAAAGAATCTGCTGACGATCGTACTGCTGGTGTTAATTGCCCTGATGTTTGTTTACGCAGTATTCGGCAATCGTGGCGTATTGCGGATTCTTCAGGCCCAGAAACAGAAAAGTGAACTGGAACAGCAATTATCGCAATTACAGCAGGAGCATCAGCAGCTGCGCGAGGAAATCGAGCGCCTGCAGACAGATAAAACATACTGGGAACAGCTGGCCCGGACCAAGCTTGGTATGGTGAGGGAAGGGGAGCTCATTTATCATGTCCCGGATACGGTAGCGAAAGACAAGAGGCAAACGACAGAATGAAGACACAGTTACGGCAGGCCATCATGGCCGCTCTTAAAGATTGCTATGCGGACGGTCAACTGACCAGCGGGGAAATCCCAGAAGATATTCTGCTGGAAATTCCCAAAAATCCCGATCACGGTGATTTCGCCACCAACCTGGCCATGACCCTGGCCAAGCCCGAGCGCAAGGCGCCCCGTCAGATCGCCGAGCTGCTGGTGGCGAGGCTGCAGGAAAATCCCCTGTGCGACAAGGTCGAAATCGCCGGCCCGGGCTTTATCAACTTCAGGTTGTCCGCCAGCTGCTGGTACGAGGTTCTTGACCGGGTGATGACCGGCGGCAAGGATTACGGCCGCAGCACTGTCGGCAAGGGAACCCGCATTCAGGTGGAATTCGTCAGCGCCAACCCGACCGGCCCCCTGCATATCGGCCATGGCCGCGGGGCGGTGGTCGGCGATGCCCTGGCGGCGGTGCTCCAGGCGGCGGGATATGACGTTCAGCGTGAATACTACGTCAATGATGCCGGCAACCAGGTGACGACCCTGGGACGTTCCATCCTGCTGCGCCTGCGCGAACTGCAGGGTGAACAGATCGACTTTCCCGAAGACGGCTACCAGGCGGCCTACGTGACCGATGTCGCCCGCAAGCTGCGCCAGGAGGTCGGTGAGCTTGAGGGTGTTGACGAGGCCGAAGCCATTGAACTCTGCGCCCGTTTCGGGGTAGCTGAAATCCTTACCTGGATTGAGGCGGACCTTGCCGAGTTCGGCATCCGGTTCGACAACTGGTACAGTGAAAAGAGCCTTTACGATCGGCAGATGGTCGATCAGGAACTGACCAAGCTGAAGGCGAAGGGACTGTCTTTTGAGCAGGATGACGCGCTGTGGCTGAGAACCACCGAATTCGGCGACGACAAGGATCGGGTGCTCATCAAGTCGGATGGCAGCTACACTTATTTCGCCTCCGATGTCGCCTATCATATGGAAAAGTTCGATCGCGGTTTCGATCGGGTCATTGATGTCTGGGGGGCCGACCATCACGGTTATATCCCCCGGATGAAAGCCATGCTTGCCGGTTTGGGGCATCCTCCCGAGGATCTCGAGGTGCTGCTGATACAAATGGTCAACCTGCTGCGCGACGGGGTCCCCTTTACCATGGGGAAACGCTCCGGTAACTTCATCACCCTGCGCGAAGTCATCGATGAGGTCGGTCGGGACGCCTGCCGGTTCTTCTTTCTGATCCGGCGGTGCGACAGCCAGCTCGATTTCGACCTGGAACTGGCCAAGCAACAGAGCAGCGACAACCCGGTCTATTACGTTCAGTATGCCCATGCCCGGGTGTGCAGTATCAATCGCAATGCCGAAGAGGCCGGAGTGAGCCTGCCGTTACCGGGAGAGGTCGATTATCAATGCCTGGCGCTGCCCGAGGAACTGGCCCTGGCCAAGCTGCTGGCGCGGTTCCAGGAGGTGATCGAGGGGGCTGCTCTGCATTACGAGCCCCACCGGGTGGTCTTTTACCTGCAGGATCTTGCCGCCCAGTTCCACAGCTACTATAATCGGCAGCGGGTTCTGGTCGATGACTTGAACACCAGTCGGGCCAGACTGTACCTGGTCAATGCGGTTCGAATCGTGCTGGAGAATGCCTTGACCTTACTTGGAGTATCGGCTCCTGAACAGATGTAGCGAACAGGGGGAGACATGAGCGGAGCGACAAAAACTCGAACACAGCGCAGGATGGAAAAGCGTCAGGCGATTATTCTGCTGGTCCTGGTGCTGGCGGTTTCCCTGGTCAGCTTCACCCTGGGCGTCATGATCGGACGGCGGGGTGCCGAACGTGATCTTGCCTATCAGCAAAGCCAGGCGGAAAAGGT
The DNA here is from genome assembly GCA_963677135.2 of Geopsychrobacteraceae bacterium. Taxonomy (GTDB): domain Bacteria; phylum Desulfobacterota; class Desulfuromonadia; order Desulfuromonadales; family Geopsychrobacteraceae; genus Seleniibacterium. The sequence continues at coordinate 499,159 of CAXXLS010000012.1, forward strand.
TCTGGTCGCGGAGGCCCCGGCGACAACCCTGCCCGCTCCAAAAGAACAGGGCCCGGCCGTTGATGTCCGGTCCCCCCAGGTCGCCGGTCAGCCGGTGGCGGAAGCCGAGGGGGAAGATCCCCGGTTGAGTTTTTATGATGATCTGGCCAAGGAGACCGTTCCTTTGGGCAGTGGTATCAATGTCGCGCCGCCCAAGGAGGAGGCCCCCGTTGAGCCGCCGATTCCGTTGCCGGAGCAGCCGATCGTCAAAAAAGCAGCTGAGAAGGCCGTCGCCGTTGCCGCCGCTGCGCCGGCTCCGGCTGCCAGGCCGACTCCTGCCCCGGCCCAGGGGCTGCCAGCGGCAGTCGCCGGAGGATCCCATGCCGTTCAGGTTGGTTCTTTCAGTGCCCCAAAAGACGCCAATGCTCTTCGACAGAAGCTGGTCAAGCTCGACTATCCAGCCTTTGTCGTGGAGGCGGACCTCGGCGCCAAAGGGCGCTGGTATCGGGTCAGGGTGGGGCCCTACGCCGATGCCGATCAGGCCAAAGTGGCCCAGGCTGTTCTTGAAAAGCGGGAAAAGATCAAGGGCTTCGTCTCCCGCCAGTAAAATGGGCCGGGAAAAAGAAATCGCAATTTTTTTTCTTGACATTCTGTCGTCTGGGGATTATCTTCCGGTCCTCGTGACGCGGGATGGAGCAGTCTGGTAGCTCGTCGGGCTCATAACCCGAAGGTCGGGGGTTCAAATCCCTCTCCCGCAACCAAAAGTTGAATCCTCCTCACCGGAGTTCAAAATAGATTTGGCGGTGTAGCTCAGTTGGTTAGAGCATGCGGCTCATATCCGCAGTGTCCGGAGTTCGAATCTCTGCACCGCCACCATTTATGACGAAAAAAGCCCTTCCTGGTTTCGGGAAGGGCTTTTTTCATTTATAGTATCATTTTTGAATTGTTGCCCGACGTCATACTGAAATCCGGAAGCCGATGAACGTCCAATCTCTGCCGCTACAGGTCGAAAAGTCATTGCCCGCAGGGGCCCGGCGCATCCTGGTTGCTGTCTCCGGCGGGGTTGATTCGGTGGCCCTGCTGTACATTCTCTGCCGGTTGCGCGAGGGGGTGGGACTCACCCTGGTTGCCGCCCATCTTGATCATCAGATCCGTGCGGAGAGCGGCCGGGATGCCGAGTTCGTCAGGACCCTGTGCCAGGCCTGGCAGGTTCCCTGTGAGATTGAAAAAAAATCGGTTCCGCAATTGGCGGAGGATCTTCGCCAGAGTTTGGAAATGGCCGGACGCCGGGCCCGAAGGGAGATGCTGGAGCGGCTCGCGCAGCGTTATGACTGTGAGCTGGTGGCTCTGGCCCACCATCGCGATGACCAGGTGGAAACCTTTCTGATGCGCCTGATCAGGGGCAGTGGGGCAACCGGACTGGCGGCGATGAAAGGCTGTTCCGGCGTCTGGTGGCGTCCTCTGCTTGACTGCAGCCGTGACGAAATCCTCGCTTATGCCCGGGAGCATGCTTTGGAGTGGGTGGAGGACAGCAGCAACCAGGATCCGGCCTATCTGCGCAACCGGGTCAGGCACCAGGTTCTGCCCCTGCTGCGCCGTCTTAATCCCAATTTTTACGAACGTACCGCTGCCCTGGTCGGGCAGCTGCAGGCTGATGAGGATTTCTGGCAGCAGCAGGTCGCGGAGAGATTTCCGGCCCTGGTCATCAGTGACACTGACGGCCTTCGCCTGTCCCGGCCGGGGTTGCTCGCTGTCCATCCGGCCTTCCGGTCCCGCCTGATCAGGGAAGCATTGTCGCGGGTCAGGGGCGGGCTGCAGGGGATCGAGGGCGGCCATCTGGTTGCCGTCGACCGGTTGCTCAGTGGTTCCCGCAGCCAGGCGCAGCTTGACCTGCCGGACTGTTGGGTTGCCCGGCGCTATGAAGTTTTCTGGGTTCGCGGCTTGGCACCGGCACCGGCCGCGGACTATAATGAAATCCTTCCGGTTCCGGGGCGGTTCCGGTTGCCGGATGGCCGTTTGCTGGTGGCCTGCTATGCTGATGAGTCCAAGGGGGAGTCGCCTCAACGTATCGAGCTTGATGCCGCTCTGCTGGAGCTGCCGTTGCGGGTCCGGACCTGGCGTCCGGGGGATCGTTTTCAGCCCCGGGGGATGTCCGGCAGCAAAAAACTGAAAAATTATTTCTCCGACTCCCGGATCGAGCTGGAGGATAGGCCGCGGGTGCCATTGCTGGTCGCCGGAGGGCGGATTCTCTGGCTGGCGGGGTATCGCCGCTCAGGCTTTGCCGAGGTTGTCCCGGGTTGTCGACGGATCCTGCGCGTCGAGCTGCTGGATCAGCTTTGTCCGGGGACAAAAAACTTGTGAGAGTAAATTCTTTATGGTAATTTTTTCTGCTAGTTTTAAGCATATTTTTGGTGCCTATCAGGTGCTGCAGACATCCATTTAACCACTAGGGGGTCCTGTGAGCCAATTTCAGAAAAATCTAGCACTATGGCTGGTCATTTCTCTGTTGATGATCATGCTTTTCAATATGATGACGCAAAAAGAAACAGAGCAGAAGCAGATCAACTATACCGAGTTCCTGGCTGCTGTCGATGCCGGCCAGGTCAGCCGGATCACCTTCCAGGGCAACCAGCTCATCGGCGAATATGAGGATGGCAGTAAATTCCAGACTTATGCGCCCATGGATGAGCAGCTGATCCCCGAACTCAAGGACAGGGGGATCGTCATCGAGGCGAAGCCGGTGGACGACCAGGGATTCTGGTTCACCCTGCTGGTGTCCTGGGGGCCGATCCTGCTGCTGATCGCGGTCTGGATCTTCTTCATGCGGCAGATGCAGTCGGGGGGCGGTAAGGCGATGAGTTTCGGCAAGAGCAAGGCCAAACTGCTGACCGATACCCAGGGGCAGGTGACCTTTAAGGATGTTGCCGGAGTTGACGAGGCCAAGCAGGAGCTCGAAGAGGTTGTCGAATTTCTGAAGGATCCCAAGAAATTCACCAAGCTGGGCGGCAAGATCCCGAAAGGGGTGCTGCTGGTCGGTTCTCCCGGTACCGGCAAGACCCTGCTGGCCCGCTCGGTCGCCGGTGAGGCCAGGGTCCCGTTTTTTACCATTTCCGGTTCTGATTTCGTCGAAATGTTCGTCGGGGTCGGTGCCAGCCGGGTGCGTGACCTGTTCCTGCAGGGGAAGAAGAATGCTCCCTGTATTATCTTCATCGACGAGATCGACGCGGTTGGACGCCATCGTGGGGCCGGCCTGGGCGGTGGTCATGATGAGCGCGAGCAGACTCTGAACCAGTTGCTGGTTGAAATGGACGGGTTCGAGTCGAACGAAGGGGTCATCCTGGTGGCGGCCACCAACCGTCCGGATGTTCTCGATCCGGCGCTGCTGCGTCCCGGTCGTTTCGACCGCCAGGTTGTCGTGCCCCGTCCGGATGTCAAGGGGCGTCACAAGATTCTGCAGGTGCATTCCCGCAAGGTGCCCCTGGATGACAACGTCAATCTGGAAGTTGTCGCCAAGGCAACGCCGGGCTTTTCCGGTGCGGATCTGGCCAACCTGATCAACGAGGGGGCTCTGCTTGCCGCCCGTGCCAACAAGGTCAAGGTGGATATGGACGATCTGGAAGCGGCCAAGGACAAGGTCCTCATGGGGGCCGAGCGGCGTTCCCTGGTCATCACCGAGGAAGAGAAGAAGGTGACGGCCTACCACGAAGCCGGGCATGCGCTGGTCTCGTTGCTGACTCCCGGTTCGGATCCGGTCCACAAGGTGTCGATCATCCCCCGGGGACGGGCCATGGGGGTTACCATGTACCTGCCTGCCGAAGAAAAGTACAACGAAACGGCAAAAGGCCTTCATATTCGTATCCGTGCCATGCTGGGTGGCCGGATTGCCGAGGAACTGACCTTCGATTCCGTTACCAGCGGCGCCAGTAATGACCTGGAGCGGGTCACCGCTATCGCACGGAAGATGGTCTGTGAATGGGGTATGAGTGATAAGATCGGTCCCCTGACCTTCGGCGAGAAGGAAGGCGAGGTGTTCCTCGGTCGCGATATGGGGCACGTCAAGAACTACAGCGAATCAACGGCCGTCGATATTGACAATGAGATTCGCCGCATCGTGATCGAGAACTACGAAATCACCAAGAAGCTGCTCAAGGATCACCAGGAGCAACTGATCGCCCTGTCCGAGTTGCTGCTTGAGAAAGAGACTCTCGACAGTGACGAAGTGATCAAGGTGGTGTTCCCCGACGGAGCCCCCGACTATCTGACTCCCAAGCAGGAGCAGGCGGAAGAGGACTCCGGATTCAAGGTCGAGGGAATGACCGAAGAAGCTGTTGAGAACCGTGCGGACGCACCTGATACCGTAGTCGCCCCGGATGCCGGATCGGTCCAGGGGGAGGATTCCGCCGCGCCAGAGGAAGAGGCTCCCAAGTCGTGACCAATGCCCCGGGCGCTCTGGCCGGACGTGATTGCGAGCTGGATCTGACCCTTCCGGTCATCATGGGGATCCTCAATGTCACCCCGGATTCTTTTTCTGATGGCGGAAGCTACCAGAACCGGGAGGCGGCCCTGCGGCAGGCCCTGGAGATGCAGCGCGCCGGTGCCGCCATCATCGACGTCGGCGGGGAAAGCACCAGGCCCGGTGCGGCGGGCGTTCCGGTCGAGGAGGAGATCAGCCGGGTCGTCCCGGTGATCGAAATGATCAGGCGGGAGACCGACCTGCCGATTTCCATCGACACCAACAAGTCGGACGTTGCGCTGGCAGCACTCGCTGCCGGCGCAAATTTCATCAATGATATCAGCGGCCTGACCTTTGATCCTCTCATGGCGGCGGTTGCCGCCCGGAACGGGGCGGGGCTGTTTGTCATGCATACCCGCGGCCGGCCCCAGGAGATGCAGCTGAATACCGACTACGTCGATCTGGTCGGAGAGGTTCGCGGCTTTCTTGAAAACAGTATTGCCGTGGCCGAACAGGCCGGCATCCCCCGGCGGATGATCGCCGTCGATCCGGGTATCGGCTTTGCCAAAAGTGTCGAGGGAAATCTGACCCTGCTGGCGGCCATAGGACACTTTCATGAACTGGGCTGCCCGATTCTGCTGGGGACTTCGCGCAAAAGCTTTATCGGCAACATCCTCAAGCAGCCCGATCCGAGAAAAAGAGACGCCGGAACCCTGGCGACGGTCGCTCTTGGTGTTGCCGCCGGAGTTCAGATCTTCAGGGTTCATGACGTCGCTTCGGCCCGCGAGGCGGCCTTGGTGGCCTGGGCCGTTCGTGAAGGCAGGCTGCCATGCTGAAGATTTTTGCTAGAATGAAATTACTGAAGTTTTCCGGGTGATCCTATAATTCCAGACAGGCTCCGACAATGTTCGATGTCTTTTCCAATATCCGCATACTTGATATCGTTGACATCTCCATTGTCGCCTTTATCATCTATCGCATTATTCTCCTGATCAAGGGCACCAGGGCCGTCCAGATGCTGCTTGGTCTGGCCGTGATCCTGGTGGTCTACATGGCGTCCCGGGTCGGCGATCTGCATACCCTCAATTGGTTTCTGAGCAACTTTCTGTCATCCATTATCCTGGTCATCGTCGTCATCTTTCAGAATGACATCCGGCGCGCACTTATGCATGTCGGTCGGAACCCCTTTCTCGGCGGGGCCAATTCCCTCGATGAATCAGCCGTTATCGATGAACTGGTCAAGGCTTGCGTCGCACTGGGGAACCGCAAGATCGGTGCTCTGATCGCCATCGAACGGGAAACCGGAATCAATGACATTCTCGAGTCGGGCACCCCCATCGATGCCAGGGTCTCCACGGAATTGATCCGGGCGATTTTCATGCCGTCATCCCCGATTCACGACGGGGCCCTGGTGCTGCAGCAGGGGCGCCTGACCAAGGCCGGCTGTTTTCTGCCGCTGAGCCAGGGGGCGGAACTGAACCGGGATCTCGGAACCAGGCATCGCGCGGCTATCGGACTGACCGAGCTCTCGGATGCCATTGCCATCATCGTTTCCGAAGAGACCGGAAAAATCTCGGTGGCGGTCAATGGCGGCATAACCCGCAACCTGGATTCCGTGAGTCTGAAAAAGGTTCTGGGGCGGCTGCTTGAACCCCGCAAAGTCAAACTCAGCAAGAAGAGAAAGAAGGGGTAGGGGACGATGTTCAAGATTCTCACCGAAAACTGGACATTGAAACTGATCTCCATCGTATTTGCTGTTCTGCTGTGGATGTTCATCATGGGCGAGCGCAGGCTGGAGGTAGGGTTCCGGGTGCCCCTCGAGCTGCAGAATATCCCCCAGCATCTGATGATCGCCAACGAGGTGCCGAGCCTGGTGGATGTCCGGATCAGCGGTCCACGGACCCTGCTGATGAAAGTCAGCCCCAACGATATCAGTATCGTTGTCGATCTGAGCGATCTCAAGCCGGGCCTGACCACCTTCAAACGGCTCGAAGAAAGACTCAACCTGCCCAGCGGACTGCGGGTGACCAGGCTTTCGCCGTCTTTTATCGACCTGAAACTGGAGCGCATTAAAGAAAAAATGGTTCCGGTCAAGATCGCTCTGTCCGGAGAACCCCTGACCGGCTACCAGGTAGGCAGCGTGCGCGCGGTGCCCGACAAGGTTGTCGTGGCCGGTGCGGAAACCGAACTGAAGGGGGTCAGCGAAGTCACCACCGAGGATATCGATCTGACAGGTGTCAATGACGGTTTTTCCGTTATCGTGCCGCTGGTGCATAACGGGACCTATACCTATTTTAAAGATGACAAAACAACCGAGGTGCAGGTTGAGATTCAGCCTGTCGAAACAGCTCCTGCCGGGCAGGAGGGAGGCGCTCTGAGTGAGCCGCCGTTACCGGGAGAAAGCAAGGAATGACGACGGAAAAGAAATTGTTCGGTACCGACGGGGTTCGCGGTGTCGCGAATATCGACCCGATGACCACCGAGATGGCTATGCAGCTTGGCCGCGCGGCGGCTTTTGTTTTCAAGAATGACAATACCCGGCGGCACCGGGTGGTTATCGGCAAGGATACCCGCCTGTCCGGCTACATGCTGGAAAATGCCCTGGTGGCGGGGATCTGTTCCATGGGGGTCGACGTGCTGCTGGTCGGGCCGTTGCCGACCCCGGGGATCGCTTTTATCACCTCGTCCATGCGTGCCGACGCCGGTGTCGTGATCAGCGCATCGCACAATGCCTACCAGGACAACGGCATCAAGTTTTTTTCCAATACCGGCTTCAAGCTGCCGGATGAGCTTGAATTGCGCATCGAGGAACTGATCCTGAACCATCGCCTCGACGAACTGCGGCCCATCGCCGATGAGGTCGGCAAGGCCTACCGGATCGACGACGCCATCGGGCGCTATGTCGTGTTCCTGAAAAACGCCTTCCCCAAGGAACTTGATCTGCAGGGCTTGCGGATTGTTCTCGATTGCGCCAACGGTGCCGGATACAAAGTCGCTCCCGCGGTTCTGACCGAACTGGGCGCGGAGGTCATCCCCCTCGGGGTCAAGCCGAACGGCACCAATATCAACGAGGGATGCGGGTCGCTGCACCCCGAGGTGATGGCCGAGAAGGTCCGGGAGTACCGGGCCGATCTCGGTATCGCCCTGGACGGCGATGCCGACCGGGTCATCTTTGTCGACGAGAAAGGGCAAGAAGTCGACGGTGACCACATAATGGCTTTGTGCGGCACGGAAATGATCAAAGCCGGAACCCTGCAGAAGAATACGGTGGTCGCTACGGTCATGAGCAATATGGGACTTGAGATCGCCATGAAGAAGGCGGGGGGGCGCGTGGTCCGGACCGCCGTCGGGGATCGTTATGTCGTCGAGGAAATGCTGAAAAACGGTTACAACCTGGGGGGGGAGCAATCTGGGCACATGATCTTCCTCGACCACAATACCACCGGGGACGGCATCCTGTCCGCTTTGCAGGTCCTGGCGATTATCCAGAAAAGCGGCCGGCGGTTGTCCGAGCTTGCCAGGGTGATGACCTCGCTGCCCCAGGTCCTGGTGAATGTCAGGGTCCGGAAACGGGTGGACCTGAAGGAGATTGCCCCGATCCAAAAGATGATTGAGGAGGTCGAGGCGGAGCTCGGAGACAGCGGCCGGCTCCTGATTCGCTACTCGGGGACCGAACCGCTGCTGCGGATCATGCTCGAGGGAGAAGACCAGGGGCGGATCGCCGTGCTCGCGGATCAGGTCGCCGAGGCCGTGCGCGAACAGATCGGCGCGTGAGGACGTCAATCATCGGAACAGACGTGAATGGAGAATAGTGTGGCAAAGCTGGGAGTCAATGTTGATCATATCGCGACAATCCGTCAGGCCCGCGGCGTTGCCGAGCCTGATCCGGTGGTCGCCGCGGCGATCGCCGAACTGGCCGGAGCCGATGGCATCACCGTTCATCTGCGCGAGGACCGCAGGCACATCCAGGACCGTGATGTCGAGCTGTTGCGGAAAACCGTGAAAACCAGGCTGAACCTGGAAATGGCGCTGACCGATGAGATGGTTGCCATCGCCCTGAAGTTGCTTCCCGATTCGGTCACGCTGGTTCCCGAAGGG
>CAXXLS010000013.1:0-31094 GCA_963677135.2 Geopsychrobacteraceae bacterium
CAGCAGGCTCAGTCCGCGCCTGTGGCGCACCGCCCTGCTCAGTTCGTGTTCGAAAGTCTCAAGCAGATAGCGGCGATTGTAGAAGCCGGTCAACGGGTCGCGGATGGCCTGCTGGCGGAGGTTCTCCCGCAGATCAAGGTTGGCCAGGGCCAGGCTGGTGTGCTCGGCTATGGCTGAGGCCAGGCTTAAAATGCTTTCCGTCGCCTGCGTTTCCGGAGGCAGTGCGAGATGATAGGCACCGTGAATGACGCCCTGGGCAACCAGGGGGACGCACACCAGTTTCATCGGGCTGTCGTCCGCGTGGAGGCATCGCATCTGGCCGTGCTCCGGATCGCTGATATGCACCTTGCCGGTTCGTAAGGCCCAGCACTGATCCGGCTCAAAGGTGGCCAGGCCAACCCAGTTGCCGTTCCAGCTGACCCGCTGCTCCAGGAGGTTCTTCGATGACCGGTAGAGGGCCACGGCGCCGGGAATGCCGGGGAGGATAATGGTGCTGACCATTTTGATGATTTCCAGCGCTTCCTTGTAGGATTTGCATACGGTCAGCTGGGTGCTCAGATGCTGCAGGGTTTCGATCTCTTTCGTTCGTATTTTGACCTGTTCCTCCAGCTCGTTTTTACTGCTTTGAAACAGAATGAGGATGCGCCGTCTGGCCAGCCAGGTGAGGAGCCCGGCAATCGCGAAGATGACCAGGGCGATGGAGAGAAACACCAGCAGCTGTTGAAGTTGTGCTGCTCAAGTTCGTCAAGGGGGAGGGCCACTCGGAAATAGCCGTCGGAATGGGGGCTGTAGTATTGCACGGCGACATAGAGGAAATCGATATCCAGGGTTGAACTGTGCCGTCGGTAGATACCGATGCCGTATTCCTTGGCGGCCAGGATCTCAGGCGGTCGGCGTGGTTCTCCATGGTCTGCAGCTCCCAATAGGGGAGAGCCGAATCGCCGAGAATCTTGCCGGTGCTCTCGACGATAGTGACCCGGAAGCGCCCCTGTTTGGCAAAGGAGTCAGCCAGGTGATCGAAGTCGGCCATGTCCGGCTGGGAGTGGAGCAGGTGAATCATTTCCGACCCGGCCCGGGCCAGCCGGATCAGTTCCAGTTCGTAGAGGCGGTCGGTTTTGTGGACGAAGTAGATCTGCAGGAACAGCAGGGTCAGGACGAGAACCAGAAAAACGACCAGCAGCGGGATCAGCAGCAGGCGTTTGTTGATCAGGGTATCTGTGGGTGTCATTGGTTTTGCGACAGTCATCAATCGGTACGTTGTTTCTCCCCCCCCCCCCCACCTTTCTAAAATAAAACATAGAATACTAACAAAATCTGACAAAGATGAAAAGAAATTTAATATTTGGCCTGGAGTTATTGGTAGTGCGCATGGGCGGCGTTTTGCGGTGAGCTGCTCTTGAGCAAACAAGGCTTTGCTGCCGGGCCCCGCCTGTGGTCGAAAAAAACGCAGAAACAACCTGTTGGCCTTGACATGGAGGTCTTTCGTAAATAGTATTGAAAATCGATTTCAGAAAGGAAGAAACACTCTATGGCGAAATATACAGGTCCGAAAGGAAAACTGGTCCGCAGGTTCGGCGTCAATATCTTTGACAACCCCAAGTACGACCGGCTCCTGGAGCGCAGGCCCAACCCTCCGGGGCAGCATGGCGACAAGCAGCAGCGCAGTAAGAAATCGGATTACGGATTGCAGCTGATTGAAAAGCAGAAACTGAAAAACAGTTACGGTCTGCTGGAACGGCAGTTTCGTAAGACTTTTGAACGGGCGACCCAGAAGAAAGGGGTCACCGGGGACAACCTGATGACCCTGCTCGAAACCCGGCTGGACAACGCCGTCTTTCGGGCCGGCTTCGGGAGCACCCGGATGCAGGCCCGGCAACTGGTGAACCACGGTCATCTCAAGGTCAACGGCCGGCGGGTCGATATCCCCTCTTACCAGCTACGCCCCGGCGATGTCGTCAGCGTCCGGGACCATGAGCGTTCGCGGGCGCTGATCAGCAGGACTATGGCCAGCAGCCCCCGCTTTGTGCTGGCCGGCTGGCTGACGGTCGACCAGGAGGGCCTGGCCTTCAGTGTCGCCCATCTGCCGGAGCGCGATGAGATTCGTTCGGAAGTGAACGAACAGCTGATTGTCGAGCTTTACTCCAAGTAGCGGTCATCCGGTCGCCGGTCCGCGCGGCCGGCTATGAAGGATGTCGTGACCGGCAGCCGTCCATGCCGCGTTTTTCTTGAAAAGCGCGGCATTTTCTTATCCGGACTGGCACCGCCCGGTCGCAGAATCGTCGCTGTCCCCCAGGTAGTCCTTCCCCCATTGGCACATGAGTTTGAGGATCGGGACGACGCTTTCTCCCAATTCCGTCAGGGAATACTCGACCCGGGGCGGGACCTCGGCGTAGACCTTCCGGTTGATCATTCCGTCCCCCTCCAGTTCTCTGAGCTGCTGGGTCAGCATTTTCTGGGTGATGGTTCCCAGGCGCCGCTGCAGCTGGCTGAACCTCAGAGTTTTGAAGCTCAGGTGCCAGAGAATGAGGGACTTCCATTTGCCGCCGATGATCTCCAGGGTGACGGCGACAGTGCAGCGATATTGAGGAGTTTCCGTCATTGTCATGTCCAATGGTATCTTTTTGGATACTACAGTACCAAAAAGTAGGTACTTGTGTTTGGGAAATAGTCACGTTAGTTTTAATAGATATCACCGCTGACAGTCAATTATTTCGAGGAGGAATGACATGGCAATCGAATTCAGGGCGCTGCAGGTCGAGCAGCCCGAAAAGAAAGTTTTTACCCGAAAAATCATTACCCGCTCCAGTGACGATCTCCCGGAAGGGGAGTTGCTGGTCAAGGTTCATTATTCTTCCCTGAACTTTAAAGACGCCCTGTCGGCGACGGGCAACCCCGGCGTCACCCGTAATTTTCCCCATACCCCGGGGATCGATGCGGCCGGCGAGGTGGTGAGCTGCAGTGATGGCAGTTTTGCGCCCGGAGACCGGGTCATCGTCACCAGCTACGACCTGGGAATGAATACTGACGGCGGATTCGGTCAACTGATCCGGGTGCCGAGCAAGTGGGCTCTGAAATTGCCCGACGGCCTCAGCCTCAGGGAAAGCATGATGTTCGGAACCGCGGGCCTGACCGCCGCGCTGTCGGTTCAGGCCCTGGTCGACGGTGGTGTCGTCCCGGAAAATGGCCCGGTCCTGGTCACCGGCGCCACCGGCGGGGTCGGCAGCCTGGCGGTGGCGATTCTCGCCAAGGCCGGGTTCGCGGTCACCGCGGTCACAGGAAAGCTGGACGAAACCCCTTACCTGGAAGGGTTGGGAGCGAAACAGGTGATCAGTCGCGAGACCCTGCTGACCGGCAATGAACGCCCTATGCTGAAAACGACCTGGGCCGGCGTGGTCGACTGCGTCGGCGGCGATATGCTCGCCGCTGCCATTAAATCGACGCAATATGATGGGGTCGTGACCTGTTGCGGCCTGGTTGCGTCGCCGGAGCTGAATATCAACGTCTTTCCGTTTATTCTGCGCGGCGTCCGGCTGATCGGTATCGATTCCGCAGAGTGCCCCATGGACCGGCGCCTTAAGGTGTGGCAGGCCATGGCAACCGACTGGAAGCTGGACGACCTGGAGGGGATGGTTGAAGAGGTCACGCTCGACGACCTGGAAGAGAAAATCCAGCTGATCCTGAAAGGCGGGCTGAAGCGCCGGGTGCTGGTCAATCTTCTCGACAGCTGACCGCTGTCCGGACTTTAAAAGGCACAACTTAACACAAAAAGCACCGGTCGGTCGGCGTTCCGTCGATCAACCGGTGTTTTTTGTTATTTTTTGTCTGATTCCAGTCTTTTATGTCCAACTTTCACTATGTCTTGACGGTTCCTTTTGCTACCATGCGGCGATGCTGCCCCTTGTCGATACCCATATTCATCTGGATGCCCCGGAGCTGGACGGCGGTGGCCCCGGTGTGCTGGCCGCGGCCCGACAGAGGGGGGTTGTGTCCTTTGTCGTTCCCGGCGTCCGGGTGAGCGGCTGGCCGAGCCTGGTGAGGCTGGCCGGTCAATGGCCCGGCGTGTATGCGGCGCCGGGACTGCATCCGGCCTACGCCGGGCAGTGGAATGAGGCAGCCGCCGGGCAACTGCGCGCACTGACCCGGGAATCCGGGATGGTGGCCATTGGTGAGATCGGCCTGGATGGTGCCGCCGGACCGGATCGGAAATGCCAGGAGACGGTGCTGCGCGATCAGTTGGCCATCGCCCTCGACGCGAGCCTCCCCGTTCTGCTGCACGCCCGCCAGGCCACCGGGAGATTGCTTGAGGTGCTGAAGGAGCTGCAGGTCGGCAAGCGGGTCGGCGGTATCTGGCATGGTTTTTCCGGCAGCCTGCAGGTTGCGCAGCGGTTGGCTGACATGGGGTTCCTGATCGGGGTCGGGCCGATTCTGCTGCGCGACAATGCCCGTAAGCTGCCTGAGGCCGTCCGTGCGCTGCCGTTGGAGTGCCTGGTCCTGGAAACGGACCTGCCTGATATGGCGGACCATCCCGGAACATTGGTGGACGTGGCCGAGAGGGTCGCCGAGCTGCGCCGGGAAGCGCTGGAGATGGTGGCTGCGACAACAACCGACAATGCCCGTAAGCTGTTGGGGCTGAACAGGGAATGACAGTAGGATGAGCGAATTGAATCGTTTGAGCCGCATGGAGTTGCTGGTCGGCAAGGACGGCCTTGACCGTCTGGGGAGGGCTTCGGTGGCCGTGTTCGGGGTCGGCGGAGTCGGGAGTTATGCCGTCGAAGCCCTGGTTCGGGGTGGCGTCCGCAGGTTGACCCTGGTCGATTTCGACACCGTCTGTGTGACCAATATCAACCGCCAGATCGAGGCGACGGTCAGTACCGTGGGGCAGGTCAAGGTGGAGGCTATGGCCGCCCGGTGCCGCGCAATCAATCCGGAAGCCGAGCTTATTGCCCGCCATGCCCGCTATGATGCCGACAGCGCGGCCGGGCTGCTGGCCGAAAAATATGATTATGTCCTCGACTGCATCGACAATATCACGGCCAAGATCCACCTGATCCAGACCTGCTGTGAGCGGGGTTTGCCCATTATCTCGTCCATGGGGGCTGCCAACAAGCTGGATCCCACCCAGGTTCGGGTGGCGGATATTGCCACCACGGAAAAGTGCCGGCTGGCCAGGACCATCCGCAAGGAATTGCGCAAGCGCGGGATCGCCAGAGGTGTCAAGGTCGTCTATTCAACGGAGGAATTTCGCCCCTTGACCGGGCCGGATGCGCGGGAACGCAAGCCGGTTCTGGGCAGTTCCTCGTATCTGCCGCCGATTTTCGGTCTGACCATGGCTGGAGAGGTCATTCAGGCCCTGATAGGAGAAAAGTAATCATGGACGCTTATGTCTGGCAGCTGCCGGTGTTGTTTCTGGTCGGAATTGTTGCGGGAACCTTGAATGTCCTGGCCGGTGGCGGCTCCCTGCTGGCCCTGCCCCTGCTCATCTTCATGGGGTTGCCCAGTGCCGTGGCCAACGGGACCAACCGTATCGCCATCATGTGTCAGAACTTTTTTGCCATCTACGGCTTCCGCAAGCGTGGCGTAATGCCGGTTGCTCTGGCGCTGCTGTGCACTCCCCCGGCCCTGATCGGAAGCTGGGTGGGTGCGAACCTGGCGGTCAATCTCGATGACCAGATGTTCAATCGGGTTCTGGCGGTGATCATGATTGCCGTCATGGTGTTTACCGCGGTCGACCCGATGAAACGGCTGCGGCGCGATGATATCGTGTTCGGCCCGGTGCGCAAGGTGATTGTCGTGCTGTCTTTTTTTCTGGTCGGAATCTATGGCGGTTTCATCCAGGCCGGCGCCGGCTTCCTGGTCATTACCGCGCTGCTGGTTCATGGTCTCGACCTGGTTCGCATCAATGCCATCAAGGTTGTTGTTATTTCATCCTACTCCGTTATCGCCCTGGGGGTTTTTATTTATCATGGCCAGATCGATTACCTTCTCGGCTTCGCGCTGGCCGCGGGCAACTCCATCGGAGGCGGTCTGATCGCTCCGCGCCTGGCCGTTGAGAAGGGGCATGAGTGGATAAAGAAAGTTGTCACCGTGACCGTTCTGGTTTTTGCCATCAAGCTGCTGCTCTTCCCCTGAGCGCCGGGTACCCGGCTGCGCCCCGTCTGATTTCCCCAGAGATGGCAGGTGCGTTGTTTCAATAGTGTTTCAAAAATGAACATAATGTTTCATATGGAACCGTTGAGATGTTTCACGCTTCTCAGCAGGCCCTGATTCATTCCCGGGTTGTCGGTAAAATTCTCCTTGTTTCAACCAGTTGCTTCTCTTCTTTTGATCATGGGAAAGGTCGGCCCGGATATTGCTCTTGACAGGACATGGTTTGCGCTGGACGCAGAATACTCTGATTGCAGAACAACAAGGAGGACATATGTCAAAGAGAGGAAACAGTCAGGATATCACCGAAGCTTATTACGCGGGACTGATGAGTGCTTCAGGCTATCGCCGTCAGGACATTGATAAGCCGATTATCGGCATCGTCAATTCCTGGACCGACGCCAATCCGGGGCACAAGCCCCTGGCGGAACTGGCAACTTACGTCCGTGAAGGGATCTGGGCAGCGGGGGGCGTGCCGACGGAATTCAACGTGCCGGCGCCCTGCGACGGTATTGCCCAGGGTGAAGGGATGCATTACGTTCTGCCGCAAAGGGACCTGATCGCCGCATCAATCGAGGCGATGGTCAAAGCCCACGGATTTGACGGCCTGGTCTTCCTGTGCTCCTGCGACAAGATCGTTCCGGGGATGCTGATGGCCGCCGGGCATATCAACAAGCCCGCCCTGTTCCTGACCGCAGGTGCGATGCACCCCTACAAGGAGGGGAACCGGGAAATGGTGACCTGTGACCTGAAGGAAGCGATCGGGAAACGCAAAGTCGGCGAAATTGACGACAAGGTCATGAACAAGTGGATTTCCCGGATGTGCGGCTCGGCTGGAACCTGTTCCATGTTCGGCACCGCAAACACCATGGGAACCTTCCTGGAAAGCGCCGGGATCGCGCCGTTCCGCTCGGCGACCATGCTGTTCAGTTCCTCCGCCAAAACCTGGCAGGGGCGTGATGTCGGCGAGCGGATCGTCGAACTGGTCAACCAGAAGAAAAATTTCAAGGATTACTTCACTGACGAGGTCCTCGCCAACGGCATCAAGTATGTCTCGGCAACCGGGGGCTCGACCAATGCGGTCCTGCACCTGATCGCCCTGGCCAATGCCATGGGCACCAAGCTGCCGCTGGAAAAGTTTGACGAGATTCAGTCGTCGGTGCCGGTGATTGCCAAGTTCAAGCCGTCGTCCCAATACAATATGAACGATTATGACGAGGCCGGAGGGGTCGAGGCGGTGCTGGCCACCATCAAGGACTATCTGGATCTGGATGTCGAGATGCCATTTTACGGGGTGAAACTCCGGGAGATCGTCGACAACTTCAAGGCGACGGTCAATCGTGAGATCATTCATGAGGTCTCCGACCCGATCGCCGAGGCGGGCTGTTACTCGATCATTTTCGGCAATCTGGCGCCTCTGGGGGCCGTCGTCAAAAAGACCGGCGTCGATCCCAAGATGTTTTACCACAAGGGGAAGGCGGTCGTTTTCGAGTCTGAAGAAGAGGTCAGGGATTTCATGCTGACCAAAAAGGTCGAACCCGGATCAGTCCTGGTCATCCGCTACGAAGGGCCGAAGGGCGGCCCGGGCATGCGGGAGATGTCGATTCCGGCCGCCATGCTCATCGGGATGGGACTGCACACCTCGGTGGCCATGATCACCGACGGCCGATATTCGGGCGCATCGCGGGGACCTTGTGTCGGGCATATTGCGCCGGAAGCCTGGGACGGAGGTCCGATTGCGGCCATCAAGGACGGTGACATCATCGAAATCGATCTGAACAAGAACACCATCCATCTCGATGTTCCGGCCGAGGAGATTGAAAAGCGGCTCAAGGATGTCAAAAAGCCGGAACGGCAGGTCACGGGTGCGCTCAAGGCGTATCGTTCAGGGGTCGCCGGTTCCGAAGAGGGTGCTGTCTGGCTGTATTGATCAGCCCGTGCCAGAACCGGGATCCTCGGCCGCCGTGTCAGCTGAGGATCCCGGTTTTTTCAAGCTGTTTCAGTTTGCGCCATAACGTGGTGCGACTGATGCCGAGTATCCTGGCGGCTTTCTGGCGGTCGCCATGGGCGTCTTCCAACGCTGCCAGAAGGGCCTCGGTTTCCCAGGTTTTTAAGCCTTTGTCGCCGGTGTCGCGCGGGTTGAATGATGCGGTTTCCGGCTGCGGGGCATTGCCCCGGTCTCGCTCCGGCCCGGCCAGGTTGTCAAAGTCCTCAGGGCCGATATCGGCCCCCCGGCTGATGATGCAGGCCCGCTCGATGGCGTTCTGGAGTTCCCGCACGTTTCCCGGCCAGTGATAATTTTCAAGGGTGGCGATGGCTGATCTGGTCAGGTGTTTCTGCTGCTTCTGCTCCCCGCAGAACTGGGCAAGAAAATGCCGGGCCAAAGCAGCGATGTCCGTCTTTCTCTGAACCAGGGGCGGGATGTCAAGGGTCAGGACATTGAGCCGGTAATACAGGTCATTACGGAACAGACCCTGGTCGACGAGGTCCGGCAGGTTCTTGTTGGTCGCGGCGATGATCCGGATGTCCACGGGGGTGACCATGTCGCTGCCCAGCTTCATGACCGTTTTCTCCTGGATCACCCGAAGCAGCCGACCCTGATTGGCGACGTCGATCTCGGAAATTTCATCGAGAAAGATGGTCCCCTTGTGAGCCATCTCGAAAAGGCCGATCTTCCCTTCCTTGCGGGCCCCGGTAAATGCTCCCCCGACATAGCCGAACAGTTCGCTCTCCAGAATATTTGCAGGCAGGGCGGCGCAATTGATGGCGACGAAAGGCTCATTGCTGCGCGGGCTGCCGTTGTGAATGCTCTGCGCCAGAAGTTCCTTGCCGGTACCGGTGTCGCCGTGGATGAGGATATTCGCTTCAGCATCGGCAAACACCCGGGCTTTGTCGATCACCGTTCTCATGGCCGGGCTGGCGCCGACCATGTCGCTGAACCGGTACCTGGCGCAATGCCCTTTGAGGTAAATTTTCTGGCGGATCTCCTTTTCCTTTTTCTGGATCAGGCTGATCTCCTGAAGGGTCAGAATGGCGCCAAAGGATTTTCCGCCCACCACCACCGGTGTCCGGCCGAGCAGATAATGACAGTCCTTGATGGTCACGATGTCCTCGGACTGAAGGCAGAGTGCGGGCAGGACCCTGCTGATGGCTTGTCCGATCAGGGCATCGCTGCCGCCCGGCAGGATCCGTGCGGCGACCGGGTTGAGGCTGGTGATGACGTCGTTGCTGTCCAGGGTGACAATACCTTCTGAGCTGCTGTCGAGCACCGCCCGGTAAAACCCGTTGCGGGTCACCTCGATCTCGATCGCGGTCTGCACCTGACGAATGGCCCGGACCGTCTGTTCCAGGCTTTCCGGCCCGACATACATGATGGAGGAGGGGATTCGCAGCTGCCCGGCAGCCGCACACCCTTCCGGACCGGCGAAGACATATTCCGCTCCATCCGCCACCGCGGCCTGGATGGTCTGGGGAATGTCCGCAATGGTTTTCGAGTCGTAGCAGCGAATGGAGAAGGGCGACAGATCCTTGAGCATGTCAAACCCGATGGGCTCGACCTGGCTGGTACAGACCGCGATGTTTTTCGTCCCGGCCGGCAGCTCCCGGAGTTTTCGGTAAATATCGAGAACGGTCAGGGGGATTTCGACAACCGAAAGATCGAAACCGAAGCGTTTGACCTGCTGGGCGGTGATCCCCCGGGCGGCGACAATCGCCAGGCCTTCGGCGTGCAGGGCGCGCAGCTCTTCACGCAGATTGGTGAATGAGGACAGGGCGCAGAAGTGGATGTCGCGATACGTCCGGTTGAGTTCGTCAAGCTCGACTGATCCGGGCCGGGCGTAAGGCAGAATGAACAGAATCTGTTTTCCGGTTGCAACCATTCTCTAATCGCCTTCCTGAAAATGAAACATGACATCGAAAGGTTGAAATACCGCCATTAACAATAACATGTTCAAGGGTGCGGGACGCCTAATTATTTGCCGCTGTCCGGTTTTGAAAAGAAGACTGTCCTGGACGGGTTCAAGATATCAGGAAAATCAATATTGGGAAAATAATTTTTACAATATCAAAAAATTATTGACTCTTGTTCCGATCTTTCTTAGCATTTAACCCGTTTCAGTCTCAAAAGATTCCGTTTTGTAAAATTGAATTTCATAAAGTCAAAAAAGTGAAGAATTGAGGCCGCTTTTTCGGGATTGGATAACGGCATGGATTTCAAATTTTCCGCCAGGCAAAATGTCTTTGCTCTGTTCCTGCTCGTCATCGTGATCTGGGGGTTGAACTGGCCCCTTATGAAGTTCGGCCTGGCTTATATTTCCCCCTTCTGGTTCGCCGCTTTCAGGATCCTGTCCGGAGCGGCCTGTCTGTTTCTTCTGCTCTGGCTCAGAAACCAGCTGGCTCTGCCCCGGCGTCAGGATATCCCCGTTCTGATGACCGTTGGCTTTTTGCAGATCGGCTGCGGCATGACCTTTATGCATATTGCCCTGACCCGGGTCGATGCCGGGCAATCCGCCATCCTGGCCTATACGACGCCGTTGTGGACCGCCCCGCTGGCCGCCATGTTTATCGGCGAGCGGTTGACCGTCGGGAAACTGATCGGTCTCGGCTGCGGTGCCGCGGGAATTCTGTGCCTGCTCAATCCCCTGGCCGACCGGGGGGGCATGCAGTCGACCCTGGTTCCCAACCTGCTGCTGATTTCCGCCGCCATTCTGTGGGCTGTGACCATCGTTCATGTCCGGGCCCATCACTGGGAACGTTCCCCGTTGCAGCTGATGCCCTTTCAGATGCTCATTGGCGGCCTGTTGATCATTCCCTTCGCCTATGTTTTCGACGGCCCCCCCGCTCCGGACTGGTCCGCGACCCTGGTCGCGGTGCTTCTCTACAACGGTCCCCTGGCATCGGCCTTCTGCTTCTGGGGGTACGTTTCCGTGGCCCGCTATCTCCAGGCGACAACGACCGCCATCGGCTCCCTGGGAATTCCGGTTGTCGGCCTGTTGTCATCGGCCTGGTTTCTTAACGAGGAGCTGAGCGCGAACAAGATTTCCGGGTTGTTGCTGATCTGTCTGGGGATTCTTATCGTGACGGTCGGGACCAACCTCAAGGTGGGCGCTATGAGGAAGGTGATGACCACCTTGAAAAAAATCGGATCGGGACGCAGCAGCCCGGTGTGACCGAGGCAAAAGAAACAGGAACAGGGCAATATGGGGCCTCCCGGGAGGGCGGCCTAAAGGTTGAGCCCTGAAAGAGGGGTGCCGGAAGCGGATGAAGTTGAAATCAGAAGGGGGAACGGATGATACCGGTCCCCGAGGTCGAGACAGCTGGTGAGTCTTTTACGTTTTGGAACTGCTAAGGAGAGGTGAATCGATGTTCAAGATCATGAGTAACGAAATCCTTGCCCCCAATCTGCATCGTATGGTGATTCAGGCCCCGGCCATCGCCCGGGCCAGACAGCCCGGCCAGTTTGTTATGGTTCGCGGTGGCAAGGGAGAAGAGCGTATTCCGCTGACGATCGGCGATGCCGACACCGTATTTGGTACCATCACCCTGTTTATCCAGGCGATCGGGGCCTCGACGTCTAAAATCGTGGCCCGGCTGCCCGGAGACAGTTTGTCCGATGTCGCCGGTCCCCTCGGGATGCCGACGGAAATCAAGCGCTGGGGGCGGGTGGCCTGCATCGGCGGAGGGGTTGGTACCGCGGTTTTGTTCCCCCTGGCGAAAGCACTTGCCGAAGCCGGTAATGAAGTGACGACGATCATCGGCGGGCGCGGGAAGCCCTATATCATTCTGGCCGATGAGCTGGCGGCCTTCAGTGACCTGATCTGTATCACCACCGAAGATGGCAGCCTCGGGCGCCGGGGCTTCGTGACCGCCGAACTGGAGGATATGATCAACAGCCCGCTGCGCCGTCCGGACGCGGTGTTTGCCGTCGGCCCGGTGCCGATGATGCGGGCGATTACCGAGATGACGCGTCCTTGCGGGATCGAGACGATCGTCAGTCTGAACCCGATCATGATCGATGGAACCGGAATGTGCGGGGGGTGCCGCGTGACTGTTGGCGGTGAGGCCAAGTTCGCCTGTGTCGACGGTCCGGAATTCGATGGTCACCTGGTCGATTTTGATGGTCTCGCCGACCGCCTGACCATGTACCGGGAGCACGAAGACGGCTGCCGGATGGCCATGTGACCTGAACGGACTCTCTTGTTTTCGTGGATTTTCGCGTTACGCCCTTAAAAAGGATGAGGATGACCATGTCCAACAATATCTCTGCAAAAGAACGTCTTGCCATTGATCGTATCAGGATGCGTGAACAGGAACCGGCCGCCAGGGTGACCAATTTTGGAGAAGTCAACCAGGGGCTGCTGCTGGCGGAGGCGGTTCTGGAAGCCATGCGCTGCCTGCAGTGCAAAAGTCGGCCCTGTGTGGAGGGTTGCCCCGTCAACGTATCGATTCCGGAGTTTCTCGATGCCCTGGCCAACGGCGATCTTCCGGACGCCGCCCGCATCCTCCAGAATGACAATATTCTGCCGGCGGTCTGCGGCCGGGTTTGCCCCCAGGAAGAGCAGTGTGAAGCCAAATGCGTGCGTGGCGCCAAGGGCAAACCGGTTGCCATCGGCTACCTTGAGCGTTTCGTCGCGGACTGGGCCCTGGCCCATGCCGACCAGGTTCCCGCCGCTGAGCCACCGGCCGCCAGCGGCAAAACGGTTGCGGTGGTCGGGTGCGGCCCGGCCGGACTGACCGCGGCCAGCGAACTGGCGCGGCAGGGGCATCAGGTCTCCGTTTTCGAGGCCCTGCATGATACCGGTGGGGTGCTGCGCTACGGGATACCGGAGTTCCGGCTTCCCAAATCGATTATCGATGCCGAAGTCGCCAAGCTGGTTCATCTTGGGGTCCGCATCGAATGCAATACCATCATCGGGAAAACCCTGACCCTGCGCGAATTAAAAGAACGTTTCGACGCTGTTTTCATCGGCAACGGAGCCGGCCTGCCGGTGATGCTGAACATCCCCGGGGAAAATCTGAAGGGGGTTTATGCCGCCAATGAATACCTGACCCGGGTCAACCTGATGGGTGCCGGACAGCATGAGGGATGTCCGACTCCGATTATCAGGGGGAAAAGAGTCGCCGTCATCGGGGCGGGAAATACCGCCATGGATTGTGTCCGGACCGCCCGGCGTCTCGGCGCTGATCCGGCGATGATCGTTTATCGGCGCAGTGAAGAGGAAATGCCGGCCCGCAACGAGGAGATTCATCATGCCAAGGAAGAGGGGGTGCAACTGGTCCTGCTGACCGCTCCCTTGTCCATAGAAGGTGATGATCGGGGCTGGGTCAGGGCCCTGACCTGCCAGCGCATGGAACTGGGGGAACCGGATCAGTCGGGCCGGCGCAGACCGGTCGCGGTCCCCGACAGTACCTTTGAACTCGAGGTCGATGTTGTCATCAATGCCCTCGGGACCCGGGCGAATCCTCTGTTGACGGCGACGTCTCCGGAACTGGCGCTGAACCGGTGGGGGAACATCGAGACCGACCGGGGGGGAGCGACCAGCATCGACGGGGTCTTTGCCGGCGGCGATATCGTCCGTGGCGGGGCGACGGTCATTCTGGCCATGGGGGATGGTAAACAGGCCGCCGGCGCCATCGACCGCTATCTGCGGCAGTAAGGTCCGTCCCCTCTTGCAAAAAAGGCGGACCGGTTTTGGGGGAACAGGGAAAAAGGGCGGTCGCCTGGAATCAAGCCAGCTGTGGAACCCTCTGATTTTAAGTTTCTTTCGATTTCGGGAGAGAATATAATTTCATAATGTCAAAAGCAATTGACAATAATATTGATCTATAGCATAAATCGAATGATATGTTTCTGGAGGTTCACTGATGGCATTTGACAGAGAAAATACATACCGGCGGCTGGACGAGGCCGATACCATGCAGCGCGAAAAAGAAGTCGGCCAGGTTGCGGCGTCGATATCGGAAAAAATGCAGACCACCAAAAAAAGTGGCGGTCGCATCATCCAGTCGGTTGATCGTGCCGTCGATCTTCTCGAGGCCCTTTCCCGCCAGGATGGCGAGGTCAGCCTGAACGAGATCAGCTCCCTGGTCGGGCTTAATCTGAGCACCTGCCATCACCTGCTCAGCACCCTGATGCGGCGCGGCTATGTTCAGCAGGTGCCGCGGACCAAAATGTATTTCCTGGGTAACAAGATCATGGAACTGGCGCAGGCAAGAACCCGGCAGATCGACCTTATCCGCCTGGCCACGCCGGTCTTGCGGCGGCTTAAGGACGAATCCGGCGAAACCACGATCCTCTCGGCGATTCAGGGGCATGAGCTGACGGAATTGGCAACTCTCGATTCCGAGCAGATGGTCAAGGTCGGGGGAGGAATGATCGGCAAGTCGAACGCCGCCCACGCAACCGCCGGCGGCAAGGCGATCATGGCCTGGCTGCCCGAGGGGGAGATTGCCGCCATTATCGGTGAGAAAGGGATGAAGCAGTTCACCGCGAAGACCATCACCAGCCTCAGCGACCTGCTGAACGAGCTGGCCCTGGTCCGTCGCCACGGCTATGCCATCGACGACGAGGAGTTTGAAACCGGGGTTCTGTGTGTTGCTGCCGCAATCCGTAACCACTCGGGCGGGGTTATCGCCTCCATCGGTTGTACCCTGCCTAAAATCAGGGCCAGCGAAGAACGGCTGCTGATCATCAAGGATCAGGTCAAACGGGCCGCCAAGACCCTTTCCCAGGAGCTCGGCTCTCCTTCGCAGCTCTGAGCACGGCTGTTCGGAATAGCATCCACCTCAAGCGGAGCGCGTCCCAACCGGGAGCGCTCCGCTTTTTTCAGGCCGGTTCCCTGCAGAATAGCCTGATGACTGTCTTCAGACCCTGCTCCAGGGCGTCAATATCCTGTGACCGATTATAGAGGCCGAGGCTGACGCGGGTGGTCCCGCTGAGACCGAGGGCGGCCATCAGCGGCTGGGCGCAATGATGCCCGCCGCGCGCGGCGACCTGGTGCTCGGCAAGAACCTGGCAGATGTCATGAGGGTGAACCTCCGGGATCTGAAAAGAGACCACCGGGAGGCGGCCTGAGGACCCCCGGGGCCCGATAACCTGGAGCTGGGGAAAACGGGCTAGGGTGTTCAGAAGCTGTTCGGTAAGGTTCTCCAGGGGATCGCTATGGTTGTTCCGCTGCTGCCTGAGCCAGGTCATGGCGGCCGCCAGGCCGATAGCCTGGCTGACCGGAGGGGTACCTCCTTCAAATTTGGCCGGAGGCTTCGCGTAGACGGTATTCTGTTCCGTCACCTGCAGGATGGAGCCGCCACCGCCGGTGACTACGGGGAGGTTCTCAAGGGCCTCTTCTTTCCCCCAGAGAACCCCGATCCCGGTCGGCCCGTACAGTTTGTGCCCTGATAGCACGTAGAAGTCGGCCCCCAGGGTTTGCATATCCACCGGAAGGTGCGGAACCACCTGGGACCCGTCGACCAGGAGCCGGGCCCCGACGGCGCGGGTTCTGCGGGCGATGGCTGCCAGATCGGTCAGGGCGCCGCTGACATTGGAACCGTGGGTGACGGCGACGATCCTGGTCCGCTCGGAGATCACGTGCTCAAGGGCGGTCAGATCGAGCTCGGCATCGGCCGTTGCCGGCAGGTATTTAATGATGACCCCCTTGTGCCGGGCGGCCAGCTGCCAGGGGCAGATGTTGCTGTGGTGTTCCAGTTGAGAGAGGACGATTTCATCCCCCGGCCGCAGGGTTTCCCCCAGGGATTGCGCGGCCAGGTTGATGGCCGCCGTGGCCCCTGCGGTAAAAACGATTTCGCGGCTGCTGCGGGCACCGAGGAAGTCGGCTGCCGTCTGCCGAGCCGCAGCGAACGCCGCCGTGGCGTCTTCGGCCAGGCGGTAAAGACCACGCTGAACATTGGCGCGCCCCCCAAGGTCAAAGGCGGCCATGGCGGCAACCACCTGTTTCGGGACCTGGGCCATGGCGGCGCTGTCCAGGTAGTGCAGATCAGGGTGTTTCTGAAAGATCGGGAAATCCCGTCGGCAGCTGTCTGATTCCAACATAGCTCCTCGCTGATGGCGGTTCCGGGTCATGGGGCAATAAAAAATGGGGTATGCCAAGCATACCCCATTTGATCAGGATCAGAAACTAATCAGTTGCCTTCGGGAGTGTCCCGATGGCAGCCGATAACATTGCATCAAATCTGCCGGCCGACGGATCCCTGCGGAACCTGTCGGCCGGCAGTGTTTCAAAATTTGGTCTTGATATACTTGGGCTCCAGGTAATCCTTGATCCCCAGCGACCCGCCTTCCCGTCCGTAACCGCTCTCCTTGATGCCGCCAAAGGGGATTTCAGCGCTGGCCAGAAGCATTTCATTGATACCGACCATGCCGACTTCGAGATCTTCGGACGCGAGGTTGGCCAGTCTCAGGCTGTTGGTGAAAATGTAGCCGGCCAGGCCGAAAGGCAGAGCGTTGGCCCGGGCCATGACCTCGTCATAATCCTTGAACGGCGTCAGAGGCGCGACCGGACCGAAGGGTTCTTCCGACATGATGCGGGCGTTGTCGGGAACATTGCCGAGCACCGTCGGCTGAAAATAGAAGCCCTTGGTAAAGCCTTCTGGCTTACTGCCTCCGGCCAGCAATTGAGCGCCTTTTTCCAGGGCGTCGTTGACCAGGACCTGGGCACCGTCGACCCCCCGCTGGTTGGCCATGGGACCGACCTGGGTTCCGTCTTCAAGGCCGGGGCCTATCTTGAGCGCCTTGGCGACGGCGGCGAATTCCTTGCTGAATTCTTCGTAAATACTCTCATGTACGAAGAAACGGCTGGGAGAGATACAGACCTGGCCGCAGTTGCGGAATTTGGTTCCGGCACAGGTTCGGGCGGCCAGAACCGGATCGGCGTCTTCAAAAACCAGAACCGGGGCATGTCCACCCAGTTCCATGGAGACTTTTTTAATGCCATCGGCACACAGATGGAGAATTTCCTTGCCGATCGGAACCGACCCGGTCAGGGACACCTTGCGGACTGCCGGGGCCTGGATCACCTTCTCCGAGATGAAACTGGAGCTGCCAGTCAGGAAATTGACGACCCCGGGGGGGATATCGGCATCCTGGCAGGCCTGAACCAGGGCGGCGCAGGAGCCGGGTGTTTCACTGGCCGGCTTGACAATGACCGAACAGCCGGCGGCCAGGGCGGCGGCCATTTTGCGGGCCGGCAGCAGAGCCGGGAAGTTCCAGGCCGAGAAGGCCGCGACCACGCCGACCGGCTGATAGATCACCTGCATCCGGACATCGTCGGTGCGAGCCTCGATGGTCTGGCCGTAAATCCTTTTGGTCTCTTCCGAGTACCACTCGAACTGCTCGGCCGAGGCCATGGTTTCCCCCATGGCTTCGTGCTTCGGCTTGCCGGTCTCGCTCGACATGACATAGGCAATGTCTTCGGCACGTTCGCGGATCAGTTCAGCGACCTTGCGGATTTTGCTGCTGCGCTCCCAGGGGGAGGTTTTGCGCCACACGTCGAATCCGGCGCTGGCCGCAGCGACCGCCCGGTCGATATCGGCCGCGGTGGCTGCGGCGATGCTGCCGAGGACTTCACCGTTGGCCGGGTTGCTGACATCTTTGCGGGCGCCGTCGCTGGCCGGGACCCACTCACCGTCAATGAAAAGTTGAAAATCAAAATTCATGGTTAAACCTCACCTTGCCGTTAGTTGGTTAAGGCCGCCGCTGTCGCTGCGGCGGTCGGTTCTGCCAGAGGTGCTACCGGCAGAAGGACTTCAATCAGATGTCCTGGCTGTGATAGGTTTTCTGGACATCTTCACACCAGTTGCCGACGTTCCAGGAGCCGTAAGCGCCCATTTCGCTCAGGGGATTCGGGCCGTTGTAGACCGGTACGTGAACCACCGACAGTCCTTCGTGATCGTAGGCATCCTGCAACGCCTGTTTCAGGCTCTCTTTGGTTTCTCCGGCGTAGACCGCCTTGACCCCGGTCACCGCACTGGCCAGCTGGACGTAATCGACGGCGACACTGTCATTGGTCTTGAATTCCTGCTGATACTGGGCCAGCTGCAGTGACGTGATGGCTGCCATCCTGCGGTTGTCGAAGATCACGACCATGCCGCGCGCCTTGTGCTCGACGGCGGAGATCAGGACCTGCGGGTTCATCATGAAAGAACCGTCACCGGTAAAGGCAATCGGGTAGCGGGGATTGTCAGCGGCACCGGCCGCGGTGATCGCGCAGGTCGCAAACCCCATATAGGATGCGCCCCCGTCGGTACATGTGTCGTCACTGTGGTCATCCTCGACAATCTGGAACCCGTTGGCCTGAACGTCCCCGGCGTCGAAGAATTTGACCGCGCCGACCTCTTTGGCAAAGTCGGCGACGACTTTGATGGCGGTCGGTTCGCCCAGAACCGGTTTCTGCCAGACCTCGTCGAAGATCGGGGCGGCTTCGAAACGGGCCTCTTTAAAAGCCGCCCATTCCTGCTTCTTGGCCAGGCATTCGGAGAGCCAGCCCTGCTTGGGAGCCAGGTCGACCCCGCCGCTCTGCTCAAGGTAATCGAGCAGCTGGTTGATAACGCAGTCGATCTGGCCGGGCAATGCGACGGTTTTGTTGTAATGGGTGACATCGGTCAGATCTTCGTTGATGTTGATTACGGCCTGGGCCGATTTGTAGGCGGTTCCCGAGGAATCGGCCTGACACACGCCGCGGGAGCCGATAACCAGGATCAATTCGCCGTTTTCCATGGCGAAATTCCCGCTGATTGATCCCTTGCTGCCGCCGACATGCATGTTCTGGGGATGCGCATCGGGGATGACGCCGGTGGACACCGGGGTCAGTGCGACCGCGGCCCCGATTTTTTCGGCCAGCCGGGTCACGACCTCATCGCGCCCGACGCACCCGCCACCAGCCTTGATGGTGATTTTGTCATACTGTCTGATCAGGGTAGCCGCTGCTTCGAGAGCTTCGGTATCCGCCACCGAAACTTTGGGCAGGGACAGTTTTTCCGGGAGCGCAGCCAGGTTGAGCTGGACACGCCTGGGCTGAGTATTGAGGGGCAGCAGCAGGTAGAACGGTCCGGCTTTGTGGGGATGGTTCACTCTGAGGGTGCCGCGCCGCAGAGCATCGCGCAGGGCTTCGGGGGTATGCATGACGTAAGACTCGCCCATAACGTGGGTCAGGCGTCCGTACAGACCCTGTTCCGGCTTGGGAATCTGCTGCATGTTGTAGCCTTCACCGTGGGTTGTCTCGTCACCGTAAATATGGTAGAGCCCGACCCCGTTGGATGAGGCGACCAATGATCCGGCCAGGGATTGCAGGGCTCCGGGACCGATGGAGGTGACCAGCGCCGGGGTTTCCCCGTATTGCCACTTGAGGGCCGTAGCGGCATGGGCCATTTCGACTTCGTTGCGAAAGTTGAAGGTTTTGGTGACGCCTTCTTCCTGGTAGATGCGCAGGACTTCCCCAAGGTCGGTCGAACCGTGTCCGAAGATGGCAAAGTATTTACTGATCCCCTGTTTCAGAAGACCAAGAATCAACCCTTCGGACAGAGTGACTTCAATGTGTTTGGGCATGACGCCGCTCTGCAATGCCTCATGGAGTCCACCAGCCTGTTTGATGCTGCGTGCACGTTCCCTGATTGGACAGACCATCTCATCCTCCACTGTTTTCTGAATAGCGACTGCTTGATTTGTTTGCATCGTGTTGTACCTCGCCTGCTAGTTATTGTTCCTCCGAGAGAAGAATCCCGGAATCAGAGTGCTTCTCCTTGGTGTTTTTTTTCCCTTTTCGCCCCTTGAAGACCTTGATGACCTGAAGAACGACGACAGAGAGTGTCAGCCCCAGGAACAGCAGGGCGATCCAGGAGGAGAAGAAGATTGACGGATCGCCGCTGGTCATGATCAGGGCCATGCGGAACTGACCCTCAAGGGCTTTACCCAGGACCATGCCCAGCACGATCGGGGTCACCGGAATTCTGACCCGCTGCAGGATGTAGCCGATCAGTCCCATGATCGCCATGACGTAGAGATCCATGATTGAGCTGCGAATGGCAAAGGCCCCGATGGCACACATGATGATGATCGCGACCGACAGCAGGTGCGGGGGAATGGCGAGGACCCTGACAAAGAGCCTGACCCCGAACAGCTGAAAGGCCATCACCGCAAGGTATGACAGGACAATGGCGATGTAGATGGAATAGATGCCGTCAAGGTGTTCGATGAACAGCATGGGGCCGGGAGTCAGGCCGTGAATCATCATGCCGGCCAGCAGGATTGCGGTCGCCGGGTCACCCGGGATCCCGAGGCTCAGCAGCGGAATCATGGCGCCGCCGGTTACGGCGTTGTTGGCGCTTTCCGGAGCGACCACCCCGTCGATATCTCCCTCACCGAATCCTTCGGGATTTTTGGAGCACTTGCGGGCGTGAGCGTAGGCCAGGAAGGCGGCAATCGGTCCTCCGGCGCCCGGGATGGCACCGATTCCGGTGCCGATGGCCGAGCAACGGGTCATCAGCCAGAGCTTGGAGATGATTTCACGCCCTTTGGGCAGCTCCATGCGAATACAGTAATCACCTGTCTTCATCGGACAGCCCTGACCATGCAGCAGAAAGCTCTCGATAATCTGAGGGACGGCGAACAGACCGATCATGGCAACCAGCAGGCTGATCCCCTGCATCAGGTTGGCACTGCCGAAGGTCATCCGCGGGATCCCCTCGATATCGTCCATACCGATGACCATCAAGAGCAGGCCCAGGACCCCGGCAATCAGGCCCCGGGTCAGAGACTTGCCCGCCAGGCCGCAAATGGTCGAGAAACCGAACAGGACCAGGGCGAAAATTTCCGCGGGACCGAATTCGATGGCCAGCTTGGCGACCAGGTCGACGAAGACCATCATGATCACGAGACTGAACAGGCCGCCGAAAGTCGAGACGATGACCGCCATCCCCAGGGTGGCACAGGCCCGCCCCTTCTGGGCGAGTTTGTAGCCGTCCAGAACGGTGGCCGCCGCCGACGGCGTCCCCGGGATCCCGATGAGGATGGCGGAGACCGAGCCGCCGGTCATGCCGCCGACATAAGTGGCCAGCAGCAGGGCGATCCCGGCCGTCGGTTCCATGGTAAAGGTGGCCGGCAGAACCAGGACCAGGGCGACGGAATAGGTCAGTCCCGGGATCGAGCCGAAGAAGAGACCCACCAGAGAGCCGAGAATGACCGCCAGGAAGGTGTCCATACCAAGAGTCAGGTGAAGTGCGGATAGTAAAGCATCCATATCTTTTACCTTTTTAAAGTCAGGTGACTATTGCAGCCAGGTTCCGCGGGGCAGATAAGTTCCAACAACCATACCGAACAGTACGTAGCAGCCGACCGTGAGGCCGACGGTCATAGACAGCACCAGGCGCCAGGAATAAATTTTGAGGACGCCCAAGAAGGTCAGCAGGATCACCACGGGGGTCGCAATCAGAAAACCGAGTTTCTCCAGCAGGAATCCGTAAATAATCAGTACGGCGAAGGTGGAGATAACGATTCTGATTTCCTCTTTGTCCGGTTTATCAACGACTTCGGAAGATCCGGGCAGTTCCGATTTCTGACTGGCGAAGCCGATGATGGTCAGCAAAATGCCAAGCACAATCAGTAACAGGCCGAGCAGAAACGGGAACATCTGAGGCCCCCCAGCGGGGGGCTCATAATTTCCTGAAATCGTGGTCCGGGCGGTGTAGGCCCAGAAGGCACCGCCCAGCACACAGAGCAAGCCGACAAAGCGATCTACAAGAGCTTGCTTCATGGTGTTCACCTCTTCATGCCGAGTTCTTCGATCTTTTTCCCGATCCGTTGGTCATCCTGGGCGATCAGCTTGCCGAAATTCTCTGCATCCAGGAAGGCGGGCTCAAAACCGACCTCTTTGGCGACCTTGTTGAACTCCTTGCTCATGATGGCCTGCTTGGCGGCTTCCTGAAGCTTTTCAATGCGATCTTTGGGCGTTCCTTTCGGAACGGCAATGCCGCGCCACATGCTGATATCGGTATCATAGCCCTGTTCCTGGGCGGTCATGACATCGGGGAACAGGTCGACTCTTCTGGCGCTGGTGACCGCCAGGATATTCAGCTGTCCGGCATCAACGTAGGATTTGAACTGACCCGGCCACTGGAGAGCGGCATGAACGCGTCCGGCCAGCAGCTCGGCGGGACCTTTGCCACGATCGTAGGGGACGAAAATGACTTTGTCGCTGATGCCCATGGCATCAAACAGAATAGCGGAGGCCAGGTGGGTGAAAGCGCCTTTGCCGGAGATCCCGACTTTCATCTTGTACTTGCTTTTCAGCGCGGCGGCCTTGAAGTCATCCAGGGTTTTCCAGCCGTTGCTGGCTTTGACGCCGAGGACCGGAACTTCGATGCTGACGCGGGCTACGGCATCGAAAGCGGTATAGTCGAAGGGGATGTTGCCGCGGTGTGACGCGGTGCTGATCGAGTTGGAATTGAAGACGAGGTTGTAGCCATCGGGCGGCGTTTCTTTGACGTAGGAGTAGCCCACCGCGCCGCCGGCACCGTTACGGCTGACCGCAACCACCGGCTGGCCCAGCGATTTGCTCATCAAGTCTGACATGAGGTGTCCGATTACATTCGCTGTACCACCAAACAGAAGGGTCATCTCAATCGGCTTTTCAGGATATTCCGCCCTGACCGGCGCGGTGGTTGAAAAGACCAGTGTGAAAGCGATGACAGCAGCCAGCGAACCAAAATAAAACTTTTTGAAGAGCTTTCTTGGTTTCATCGTTTTTGCACCTTTCCTGGGAGCAGTTCAGACATATTTCTCATGGCGAAGGGGATGCTCCGGTGAACTCCCTTGTTTCACCGAAGCGTCTTATCCCTTCACGTGGTTCATACGCACTCCTTGCAAACGTCCTGCGCTTCTTCCTCCTTTTTCTTGAGGGCTGCCAGTATTCTGGGGGGAGAGGCGGGCAGCGAAGTGATACGGATTCCGGCCGCATCATAAATGGCGTTCATGATAGCCGGAACGGTCGGGACCAGCGCCGGCTCGCCGATCCCTTTGGCACCGAGGGGGCTCAACGGATCGGGATCTTCGATGATGATAGAATTGATCTTGGGAACATCGACGGTCGTCGGCAGAATGTACTTGGCGAAGCTTGGCGTCGTCGGATAGCCGTCCTTGAGCACGTAGTCTTCCATCAGGGCCTGACCGAGGGCCTGCACCACCGCACCTTCGATCTGCCCCTCGACGCCTCTCGGATTGATGGCCCGACCGACATCGTGGGCGGCCCAGATGCCAAGAACCTCAACCTCTCCGGTTTCGGAATCGACTTCGACTTCGGCAATCTGCGCTCCGAAAACGTAAGCCTGCCATGGCCGGCCGCTACCGTCAACCGGATCCAGGCCGGTATGATGGGCCGTAAAGTTGCCGCTGCCCACCGGGACAACCCCGCGACTCTTGCAGATATGGACCGCTTCTTCCATTGACATGGCGAGATCGGCGCGCCCGTCGACCCGGACTTTCCCGGCCTGACAGTGAATCTGCTCGGCGCTGACATCCCAGTAAATCGCCAGTTCCTGAACCAGACAGGCCAAAGCGTTGCGGCAGGCCAGGGCAACAGCATTGCCGATCATGTAGGTCTGGCGGGTCGCCCCGGCATGGGCTGCTTCCGGAGATCGTGACGTGTCGTTATCGCCGATCATGACGTCCTGGGGACGTATCCCCAGTTCTTCGGCGGCAATCTGGGCGAGAACGGTGAGAATTCCTTCCCCGATCTCGGTAACCCCGGTCACGATTTTCGCCGTGCCGCCGTCATCGAGCTCCGCCCAGGCGCCCGCACGATCCACTGCCGCCGTTCGGGCAATCCCATACCAACCGGCAGCAATTCCTCTTCCTCGTAATTTTGCCATGGCTATGCCACCTCCTTCTTGTTGCCGCTCTTGGTCCCGGTTTCCGCCCTGAGGGTGACGCCAGGAGTATAAGGAGGACGGGTGCCAGGTCCGTTCAGATCCTGTCTTTCCGCTCCCCGTACCCGGGATGGCCCGGCCTCCCAGGCGGCGCCTTCAGCACAGGCGTTGAGGACCTGGGTCAGGCTGACGCGTTCCAGCTTCTGCTGGGTGTGGGTCTCACAGCCATCGGTCATGGCATTGATAAGGCGCAGTTCGATGGGATCGATGCCAAGTTTTTCAGAGCAGATATCGAGGGTCGATTCGGTTGCGAACTGGCTCTGCATACTGCCGAAGGTTCTGAAAGCACCGCTCGGCGTGTTATTGGTATAGATGCCGTAGGTATCTATTTTGACGTTCGGAATATCGTAGGGACCAGCGGCCAGGATCGCGCCCTTGCGGACAATCCCCTCGGTCGACAGGCCGTAGGCGCCGCCATCGGCGACGTAATGCATTTCGGCGGCCACGATGCGGCCATTGTTCTTGACGCCCATTTTGTAGCGGATGCTGACCGGGTGCCGCTTGGCAGACGTGCAGAGCGACTCTTCCCGGGTGAAAACCAGACGCACCGGGCGCTTGGTCTTCATGGCGGCAATCGCCAGCATGCCCTGGTAGATCATGTCCTCTTTGCCGCCGAAGCCGCCGCCGACCGGACTCATGACCATCCGCACCTTGTTGATGGGCAGCGCCAGGATGCGGGACAGCATGTGTCTGTGGTGGGTGATGTTCTGGCTCGGCGAGTGGACGGTGACCACGCCGTCGGGATCGACATAGGCCATCCCTGCTTCAGGTTCCAGGTAGGCATGCTCCACCGCCTGGGTCTGATATTCCTGCTCGATGATCAGGTCGGCTTCGGCAAACCCCTTGTCGACGTCACCCTTGCGGATGGGGATATGTTTGACAATATTGTTGGGGGCGTAATCGTGCAGGACCGGAGCACCCTCTTCATTGGCGGCGTGAGGGCAGAAAACCGCGGGCAGGGTCTCGTAGTCGACCTTGATCGCCTTGAGAGCCTTGCGCGCCGTCAGCAGGTCTTCGGCAACCACTGCGGCGACCGGTTCCCCGACAAAGCGGACCTTGTCTCTGGCCAGCACAGGCTGGTCATTGACAAAAACACCAAAACCATCAACCCCGGGCACGTCGGCCGAGGTAATGACCGCTTCCACTCCCGGCATGGCTTCCGCCGCCGAAACATCAAGGCTGACAATGCGGGCATGTGGTAACGGGCTGCGCAGAACCTGCATGTGCAGCATGCCGGGCAGGACCATGTCGCCGGCATATTTCAGGGCGCCGGTGACCTTGCTCGGGGCATCGATACGGCGGGTGTTGCTGCCGATAAAGGTCTCTTCCGGATCTTCTTCAAGCTCGCCGGCATCCCGCTTGCCATTCATGACGTCGCGGGCCAGTTCGACGGCTTCGACAATTTTCTGATAGCCGGTACACCGGCAGATGTTGCCACCGAGCCGTTCACGGATCTCTTCAGCGTCGGCTTCGGGATTTTCCTGAAGAGCCGCCGTCGAGGCCATGACCATCCCCGGAATGCAGTAGCCGCACTGTACGGCGCCGGTTTTGTGGAAGGCTTTCTGGACCGGGGTCAGGTCCTTGTCGGCCAGACCTTCGATAGTGACGATGTCCGCTCCCTGAGCCTTGGCGACAGGAATCAGGCAGCTTTTCATCAGGACGCCGTTGAAGAATACCGAGCAGGTGCCGCATTCACCGGCCCCGCAGCCTTCCTTGGTTCCGGTCAGATAAAGTTCTTCTCTCAGGAAATCGAGCAGGCGCATATGCGCCGCGACAATTTTTTTGACCTGGCGACCGTTTACCTTCATTTCGACAGTCAATTCAGACACAACCTACCTCCTCAACTTCTCCCTGATCGCTGAATACGCAGCCGATTTCCGCCAGTGCCTCGAGAATCCCGGAGGTGAAGAAATTGCGAATAACCTCCTTGCGGTATTCCAGGCGCGACCGGGAACGAACAAGGTCAGCCGGAATGTCTGCGGCCACCTTGTGAATCAGATCTTTCGAGATCGGTTGCCCGATCAGTTTGCTTTCCAGTTCCCCCAGGCGCACCGGTGTCGGACCGATCCCCCCGAGGCTGATCCGGACGTCGGTGAAGCATTTGCGGGCCGGATCAATTTTGACCAGCACGGCGGCGTTGGCGACCGAGACGACCAGGGAGCGCCGGGTTCCGACCTTCTTGAAGGAACTGCCGAAGGAGTCGGCTGCCAGGCAGTCGATGGTGGTCAGGATCTCCCCCTCGTTGAGAACTGTTTTCCCCGAACCGAGGATGAAGTCGGCAACGGGGACGACCCTGCTGTTAAGCTGATCGCCCTGACGTGACACCAGGGTCAGGTTGCC
This sequence comes from Geopsychrobacteraceae bacterium, assembly GCA_963677135.2. Classification (GTDB taxonomy): domain Bacteria; phylum Desulfobacterota; class Desulfuromonadia; order Desulfuromonadales; family Geopsychrobacteraceae; genus Seleniibacterium. The sequence goes on from CAXXLS010000013.1 coordinate 26,413, forward strand.
GTCGAGGGCGATCATGGGAGGTACGGTGTCGGCACAGGGGGATGCGTTGATGATGTTGCCGCCGATGGTTGCCTGCTCACGAATCTGCTGATCAGCGAACCAGATGGCACATTTCTGCATGATCGGCAGATAGCGGGTCAGGGTCGGGTCGTTCAGAAATTGCTGGAGGCTGGTATTGGCGCCGATGGTCACCCGGCCGTCGCGGTAGCTGGTCCCTGATAATTCAGGGACCAGGCTGAGATCGATGATAACCGGACAATGAACGTCGCCACCGTGGCCTTCTCTGGCCCATGGCAGCAGGTCGGTGCCGCCGGCAACCAGCCGGTAGTTGTCACGATTGACATCCATGAGATCGAACATCTCATGGAGGGATTTCGGCATCACGTAATAATCACAACTGAGCATACTAATCTCCTGCGAGTTTGCTCGCCAAAGTCCGGTTACTCGTGGCCTATTTTGACGACGACCTTGATTGCGTCCTCGATTCTGTCGCGGGCGTAACGCAGTGCGGTCGGTAATTCTTCCAGCGAGAAGGTGTGGGTGTGGATCATGCTGGCATCAAAGCGCTTCTGCTTCATGAACGCCGCGGCCCGGTGGACTGCGCTGCGGCCTTCGCCGCGGATTCCGTAGAGGAAAATGTTGTTGCGGACGAGATATGCGACATCGACTTCCACCGGTTTTTCAGGGAACGCCGCCAGGCAGATGCGACCGCCACGGTTGACCATGCGCGCTGCATCGTTGAGGCCGTTGGGGGCACCAGAGCATTCGAGAACATAATGGACACCCTTCCCCTCGGTAATGCGCTGAACCGCTTCAACCGGATCCTCGTTGCGCACGTTGATGACATGGTCGGCGCCCAGCTCAAGGCCCATTTTCAGACGGGCGTCCCGGGTTCCGGTCAGGATCACCGGATCAGCGCCAAGGGCTTTGCCGACGGCAACCCCCATCAGGCCGATCGGTCCGGGGCCGGTGACCACCAGGGGCTCTCCGGCAATCAGGCCGCCCAGGGCGTCCAGTCCGTACATGGCGGTGCCGGCGGTGACGATCAGAGTCGCTTCTTCATCGGACATGTCGTCAGGAACATGGACCAGGGTGTTGACATTGTTGATGGCGTACTGGGCGAAACCGCCATCCGTGGTAAACCCGTTGGCCCGGTGTCCCTTGTCCCGGTCACCATAGTTAAGGCCGTAATTCAGACAGGAGGTATACATCCCTTCGCGGCAGCGTTCACACTGGCCGCAGCCGGCGTGGATCTCCACGGCGACCCGATCGCCAAGTTCAAACTCATCGACGCCCGGCCCGAGTTTCACGACGGTTCCCATATACTCATGTCCGGGGGTGAAGTTTTTGTTGAAGGGGAGTCCGCCCTGGATCTGGGCCGGAGGGCCATTTTTTATGATTTCGAGGTCGGTTGCACAGACAGCGATGGCATCGATACGAACCAGGACTTCGGCCTTGCCCGGTTCGGGAACCGGCTTGTCAACGTAGGTCAGCTGTTCCGGGTCGCCAAGGACCCATGCTTTCATGGTGGCTGGAATTTGGTACTCTTTGGTGGTGGGTTTTTCCGCAACTGCAACGTCCATCATCGGTCTCCTTTCAGGAAAACTGATCAATGTAATTTGATAATGGGAAAATAAATTTGCATATCAATTCAAAAAAAATCAAGACTCCCGCACGTTAGTTTCTGACAACAATAGATTGACACTCTTCCCGCCAGGAGGCGACCATCAGGCAACGAACAAACAATGCCGGCGTTTGTTTGCGTAGCCAGATCCGGTGCTCCCGGGGAAAGACAAAACAACCCATTCAATAAATAGCAAGTACAGACAAAAGAACCCGGAGACATGTCGTCCCCGTTGCTCCTGATAATCACATCTTATAAGTGCCAGGCAGCCTGGCAGAGCAAATCAAACTCATTTAAGCCGTCGCCGATGGTGAGTCGCCTTCAGAGGATCGCTCTGACTGGCAGTGGCGGGAACTCAGAATCGCCGCGCGGGAAAAATGAATTTTCACAATCCGCAAACTCGTGTTTTACGGGTTGTGCCAGAATACGCAGGATGGATGTTTCTGTCAAATCTTTTTTCCAATAATGAAATACTTTTTCTGATATGGTTAAAATGTAAGCAAATATGGCGACCGATATATTTTTTATTTTGACATTGTTGTATTCCTTTTGATATGGTGAAAAACAAGCAGGTCTTAAACATGTATTTTGTATTCGAGCCGTCAAGCGCGGCTCCGCTCTGTTCGCAGTACCGTGAAGCAGCGACTGAATCACGGTTCGTTTCAGCACCAGGGGCACACTATGAATAGCAAAGACCGTAACTCTCCTGCCATCGATTCTCTTGACGCGGCCCGAACCTGGCTGCTGTCAGGCCAGCAGACCGCCATCGCCCGGGTAATAAAAACCTGGGGTTCTTCTCCCCGTCCCGTCGGCAGCATCATGACCGTCAACAACCAGTCAGGGTTTGCGGGCTCCGTTTCCGGTGGCTGCATCGAGGGGGCCGTTATCAAAGAAGCGCAGGCGGTCATTCAGACCGGTGTCGGCAAGGTGCTGACGTTCGGCGTCTCCAACGAGCAGGCCTGGGATGTCGGTCTGGCCTGCGGCGGGGAGATCTCCGTCTCTGTCCAGCTTCTCGAGACGGAACAGGTGGCCTTTCTGCTTGCGGCGCGAGAGTCAAGGGAGACTGCGGTCTGGACGACAACTCTTCCCGACGGAGATCAGTTCCTGTTTAAGGGGGAGGACATCCCCCGGGAATGTACGGACCCGCCTGAGCTGCTTGCCGCTGTGAAAAAGGCGGTGGCCAGCGGCCAGAGTCAGCTGACCACCGGCGACCAACCGATGTTTGTTCATGTCTTCTCTCCCGCTCCCCGGCTGGTGGTGGTCGGAGCCGTGCATATTGCCCAATGCCTCGCTCCCATGGCGGCACTGGCCGGTTATGAGGTGACCATTGTGGATCCCCGCCGCGGATTTGCCAGCCGTGACCGTTTTCCCGACACCCGGATTGTGACCGAGTGGCCCGACGATGCCATCAGGCGGATCGCTCCGGATGCTGACACTGCCGTGGTGGTTTTGACTCATGACCCGAAGCTGGATGATGCGGCGCTGCAGCTGGCGGTTACGTCCGAGGCTTTTTACATTGGGGCCCTGGGCAGCAAAAAGACCCATCGGCAGCGTTTGAGCAGACTTGCCGCCCAGGGGATTGCGCCCCGGGATCTGGATAAAATTCATGGTCCCGTCGGCCTTGACCTGGGAGGCCGGCTCCCTGCCGAAATCGCGGTTGCCATTCTTGCCGAGATGACCCTGTGGCGCAGGGGAGGAGGTCTGAAAGAACATGTATTACGTTGACGCCGATATTTCCTCCGCCGTCGGGGGCGCTCTGGCCCACCGCCTGGAGCTGGCTTCGTTGCATTATGACAAAGGCCATATCCTCAGCAGCGATGATATCTGTCAATTGCTGGCCCGGGGTGTCCGGACCATCAGCTTTGCCCGCTGTGAGCAGGGGGAAATCGCTGAAAACGAGGCGGCCCTGAGGATCGGAAAGGGTCTTCTTGAACCCTCTTTGACGTTGGGTCGGGTAACCAACGGTCGCTGTGACCTCTATGCGGAAAATGATGGTATTCTTAAACTCAAGGAAGAGGAGATCTGCCGGCTCAATCGGTTTGCCGACTGTTTCGGTCTGGCGACGCTCGCCAATGACAGCCGGGTCGGGAAAGGGCAGAAAGTTGCCAGTTTCAAGGTGATCCCCTACACGGTGCCGGAACGTCTGCTTGACGGGTTGAACTCTCTGATCGGACAGGTCGGCCCTCTGCTGTCCGTGCTCCCTTTTCAGCTGCGACCGACGGCCCTGGTTCAGACTTATGCCGAAGTGCGCTGCCCTGACCGCATGGACAGCACGGCACGGGTCATTGCCGATACTCTGGCCACCGTCGGACAGGTCCTGAACGCTTCCCGGGAGGTCCTTCACCAGAGTGCGGCGGTTGCGGAGAGCATCGCGGAGCTGGTTCGCCAAAAGTACCGACTGATCCTGATCATGGGCCCGTCCGCCACCATGGATGTGCGTGATGTTATTCCCCGGGGGATCGTGGCCGCCGGGGGGACCGTCGTGCGCCACGGGGTTCCGGTGGATCCCGGGAACCTGCTGCTGGTGGCCCGGGTCCGGGAGACCGACGTCCTGGTGCTTCCCGGGTGTGCCCGGTCGGCCAAGGCAAATGCGTTCCATCTGGTTTTGCAGCGGCTTGCCACCAACCAGAGCTGCCAGCGTGACGATCTCGCCCGACTGGGTGTCGGAGGCCTTCTGTGAGCGCAGCCGAAAAGAGGATTGCTGCTGTCGTGCTTGCTGCGGGGCGCTCGTCCCGGATGACGGGACAGCACAAACTGCTGGCGGAGCTTGGCGGGCGGCCCATGCTGCGCCACGTGGTTGATGCGGTGCTGGGCGCCGGCTTTTCCGAGGTCATTGTCGTGACCGGGCATAACCATGGTGCCGTCGAAGCGCTGCTGGACGACTGCCGGGGGCTCAGGTTGATACACAATCCGGCTTATGGCCAGGGACTGAGCAGCTCCATCGCCCAAGGGGTGAGAGGGGTCGGAGACGACTGTGACGGTGCCCTGATCTGTCTTGGAGACATGCCGATGATAAGGGGCCGTCATCTGGTTCGGATCTGCAGTTGTTTTTCCACGG
>CAXXLS010000014.1:0-597500 GCA_963677135.2 Geopsychrobacteraceae bacterium
CGACGACGCCACACGCCGGTGCCCGTGCAGGGAGCATCGACGAGCACCCGGTCCATCCGGCCGACGAGATCGTCAAGAGCTGCGTCTCCGGGCTGGCGCACCTGAATGTTGCGCGCACCTGCACGCGCGATGCGCTCGTGAATGGGCGCGAGGCGCAGCTTGTCGCTGTCATAGGCGTAGATCTGGCCCTTGTTCTCCATGGCGGCCGCCAGCGCCAGCGTCTTGCCGCCGCCGCCTGCGCAGAAATCGAGAACCTGTTCGCCGGCCTGCGCGAAAACGAGCAGAGCCGCCACCTGGCTGGCTTCGTCCTGAAGCTCGAACCAGCCCTTGCGATAGCCTTCCTCGGCCTGCACATGGGGCATGCGGGCCGCTCCGGGCTTCGGCTTCAGCCTGACGCCGGTGGGCGCGATAGCCGTTGCCTGCGCGCCGAGCGAGCCAAGACGCTTGAGTACCTTTTCGCGGGACGCCTTCAGCGTGTTGACGCGCAGATCGATGGGCGCGCGCTGCGCAAGCGCGATGCCCTCCGCCACGGCTTCGTCGTCGAAATTCGCGGAAAAGGAAGACCACAGCCATTCCGGCACGTCGGCCTTCACCCAATCGGGTGCATCGTTGAGAGAATTGGCGGCAAGAGCCGCCTTTTCCTTGTCTGTCAGAGGCTGAGGCGCGTGGCGGTCGGCCTCCAGCGCGGCCTCGATGGAGGCAACATCGTGCCCCCATTCCAGACCGTAGACGCCGAGCACGAGATCGCGTGCGCTGTCGGATCCCATCCGCCAGCCGAGCGAGGAACGCTTGCGCAGGACGTCGAAGACCAGATTGCCGATCACCGTGCGGTCACCGGACCCGGCGAACCTGTGGTTCGCACCCCAGTCCTTCAACGCTTCCTGCACCGGGCGGCGCCGGTCTTCGATATCCTCGATTACCTCTATTGCCGCCGAGAGGCGACCGCCGTCCTTCATGTTCTTACCCTTTTAGCGCCCAGCACGCACAACCTCAAAACGCGCAGCCTTGCCTGATATTCCCCGCACGTCAAATATGCGAGGGGTAATTCGGGCTCTCCCGCGTGATCGTCACATCATGCGCATGGCTCTCGCGCAAAGACGCGGACGTGATGCGAACGAAGCGGGCTTTCTCCTGAAAGTCCACAATCGTCTTTGCGCCCGTATAACCCATTGAGGCGCGCAGTCCACCGGCGAGTTGGTGCAACACACTGGAAAGCGCCCCCTTGTAGGGAACCTGCCCCTCGATGCCTTCCGGCACGAGCTTCAGGGTGTCGCGAACTTCCGCCTGGAAATAGCGATCCGCCGAGCCTCGCGCCATCGCACCGACAGAGCCCATGCCGCGATACGCCTTGTAGGAACGACCCTGGTGCAGATAGACCTCGCCGGGGCTTTCATCCGTGCCCGCCAGCAGAGAGCCGATCATCGCGCAGGACGCGCCTGCGGCTAGCGCCTTGGCCAGATCGCCGGAGAACTTGATGCCGCCATCGGCAACGATCGGCACCTCCGCATTGCCCGCGACCTCCGCCGCTTCGAGAATGGCGGAAAGCTGGGGCATACCGACACCGGCGACGATGCGCGTGGTGCAGATGGAGCCCGGCCCGATGCCGACCTTCACCGAATCCGCACCGGCATCGATGAGCGCCTTCGTGGCATCCGCGGTACACACGTTGCCGGCCAGAACCTGAACCGAATTGGAGAGCTTCTTGACCTTGGTCACGGTCTCCAGCACGCGCTGGGAATGGCCGTGTGCGGTGTCCACGACCAGCAGGTCAACACCGGCCTCGATCAGCCGTTCGGCGCGGGAGAAGCCTTCGTCGCCGACGCTCGTGGCAGCCGCCACCAGAAGGCGCCCCTGTGCGTCCTTGGAAGCGTTGGGGTTCAGGTGGGCCTTCTCGATGTCCTTCACGGTCACCAGGCCGATGCATTCGCCCTCGCCGTTGACGACCAGAAGCTTCTCGATGCGGTGCTGATGCAGCAGGCGCTTGGCTTCTTCCTGGCAGACGGTCTCACGAACCGTGATCAGGCCCTCGCGGGTCATCAGTTCGTAGATTTTCTGGTCCGGGTTGGAGGCGAAACGCACGTCGCGGTTGGTGAGGATACCGACGAGACGACCGACATGCTGTCCGCCGGTGCCACCGTTCTCGACGACCGGAATACCGGAGATCTTGTAGTGGGACATCAGGTCCAGCGCGTCCTTCAGCGTGGCGTCCGGACCGATGACGACCGGGTTCACGACCATGCCGGATTCGAACTTCTTGACCTGCCGGACCTCTTCGGCCTGCTGCTCGTGGGTCAGGTTCTTGTGAATGACGCCGATGCCGCCGGACTGGGCCATGGCGATGGCCAGCTTCGATTCCGTGACCGTATCCATGGCCGAGGAAAGGATCGGGAGGTTTAGTTCGATCGACCGCGTAACGCGCGAACGAAGATCGGTCTCGCCGGGCAGGACTTCCGAGTGTCCGGGAAGAAGAAGAACATCATCGAAAGTGAGGGCCTCGCGGCCATTGGCGGGTTCGTAAAAGGCAGGCATGGGCCAAGTCCCCTTAAATTGAAAAAGGATACCGTCGCCTGCCTTTGGGAGAAAGACGGGCGGGCGACGAATCTCTGCGGTCCCGGAGGAGTTGGCGCGGGTCAATACCACGAGGACGGGATATTGAAAAGCGCATTCGCACCGGCGCGGCTTCGCACAAGCCCCCGCAGAACGCATATCAGCCACCCCCGGCCCGCACGACGGAGGGGGCAGAACCTGCTATAAGCGGCCTTCCGGAACGATCTTCTGCCTGTGGTCGTTTTGCAGATGGCGTTTTGCCATCGAACAAAAACAAATAATCAGGACCCCATCCGTGACCTCCCGACAACGCATCGTCGCGCTAACCGTGGCCTGCGCCCTGTTCATGCAAACGCTTGATTCAAGCGTGCTTGGGACCGCTCTGCCCGCCATCGGGCGCGATTTCGGGCTGGACCCCGTTCACCTGCATCTGGCGATGACTTCCTATCTCATCGCCCTTGCGGTCTTCATGCCGATGAGCGGCTGGATCGCCGACAGCTTCGGCACGCGCACGGTGCTACGCATCGCCATCGTGATCTTCGTCGGCGCATCGGTGGGGTGCGGCTATTCGTCCTCCATCGGCGAACTGGCGGTGATGCGGATCATTCAGGGCATGGGCGGCGCCATGAAACGTGCGGCGATTTCTTCCCGCGAAATCTTGGCAATAATCCGATTGGGCGTAACCACCTCCCCGGTCGCGTCACGGTGGATACCATGAGTCCGGAAACGGACCAGGGGCAGGGTCAGGGAGAGGAAGGCCGAGGCTTCGATAAGGCGGATATCGCGGCGAATATAAAGTTCGACCAGGGCTTTTTCCAGTTCCGGTTCGTTGGGGCTGTGAATCAGGTTGAACCCGTAGCTGAAGTGCGTCCGGTCGGGTTCCAGCTGGTCGATGGCCTGCTCGACCACTTCAAGAGGGAGCCCGGCGGCTCCGAAGAAGCCCAGCATGCCGTTGCGACCGAGTTCACGAACAATGGCAACCGAGCTGATGCCCTTGGCCATGGACCCGCCGACATACGGATAACGCAGGCCGTGATCACTGCAGAAGGAGCGGTCTCCGAAAGAGCCGAGAGGACACGGCAGTACGATACCGTCAAAAAGGTTCTGCCCCGAGCCATCCCCGTGCGCGGGGCGGACCTGAATACCGCTGGCCATGCCGCGGCAGAAAACCGGCTGGTCGATGCGTTTCAGCTGGTTGGCCAATTCCTGGCCTTTCGGGCTATTGTCACGACTTTGATCAAAGACAAGAATATCTGGACTGGATATGGCAGAAAGAGACAAACCGGTTCTCCTAAAGGGATTCCAGGACAGCCTGGATTTCATCAACAATCTTTTTGGGCGTGGATGCTCCCGCGGTCAAGCCGACTTTACGGAACTGGCGCAGCTCCTCCAAGGGCAGTTCGGCAGCGGTCTCGACGTGGACGACCCGGGTTCCGTGGGCCGCAATCACTTCGGCGAGCCGTTTGGTGTTGCTGCTGTTGTACCCCCCGGCCACGATAAAGAAATCGACCTCTTCGGCGAGCCGGATCGCCTCCCCCTGGCGTTTTTTGGTCGCATCGCAAATGGTATAGAGGACTTCGAAATCGAGGCCGTCCCGTTCGGAAAGATAACGGCCGATGGCATCAAAGGAAGCCCTGTCCTGGGTCGTCTGAGCCGCCAGGCAGTATTTCTGACTGACCTCGAGATCCATCTCCTGCAACTTTTCAAAACTGTCGAACACATAGGAGGTCCCGGAAGCGTAACTCAACAGACACTTTACTTCAGGATGGGATTCTTCTCCAAACAGCAGCAGGGTCCGTCCGCACGACGTGCTGCGCTCTATCCGGATACAGGCTTCGCGCACTTTGGGACAGGTCGCGTCAACCACCGTGATCCCTCGCGACCGAAGATCGTCGCGGACCTGCTTGGTGATGCCGTGAGCACGGATCACGACGGTCGCGCCAGAGGGAATGTCGCCGGGAGATTCCGCCGTAACGACACCTTTTTGCGCGTATTCGGCGACCACCTGAGGGTTGTGAATGATCGACCCGAGGATATAGATATGCCCCGGATTGTCTTTGTGGTCGATCACTTCGTCAAGTTTGCGTAAAGCCAGGCTGACTCCCATGCAGAAGCCGGCACTGTTCGCTCGCACACATTCCATTTATTTAAAGCCTGAACATCCTGAAGAATCTGGAAATCTCTAATGGCACCTGACCGGGAACCCCGATCTTCTCTATTGCAATCCTATAATAATGTCATCAAACGGGCGGGCAACGCAAGAAGTTATAGAAAATGCAGCAACCTCTCCGCACCGGGAAGACTACAGGCCGGATTTCCGGCATGAGGAATAAAAAAAGCCGGATCTTAAAAGACCCGGCTTTTTCTGTTAAATGGAGCGGGAAACGGGATTTGAACCCGCGACTTCAACCTTGGCAAGGTTGCACTCTACCACTGAGTTATTCCCGCACGGCATGTTACCAAGAACATTATGTGCTAACCAGCTTCACAGTATTTGCTCAGTTGGCCTTTTGAGAAAAAAAGACCGAATCGTATAGACCCGGTCATAAATTTTTAAATGGAGCGGGAAACGGGATTTGAACCCGCGACTTCAACCTTGGCAAGGTTGCACTCTACCACTGAGTTATTCCCGCTCAGCTGCCCGTCGTGACGAGCGCTGTATGTATAGCAAAAGCTTTTGACAGGTGTCAACGAAAAATTATTTTTTTTGGAAAAAAGAATTTTCATAAAAATAACAGCAGGTTAAAAGAACTCCTCCAAAAAGAGGCCGGGCCGGAAAAACCTCCGTCACACGCGAAAGTCAGCAATTCTTCACATGGTTTGGGAAAATCTCACGTCAAAACCAATGGTCCGCTGACCTGCCCGACTCGCCCCTGTTCACCTACTGAGAAAAATCAGTTACCGGGCAAAAATCTTGAAGAATTTAAAGAAGTAATCAGCTCCGGACCAGACGGTTAAAAACAGGGAGATGTAAAAGATGAAGATCCCGGCGTAATGCATGGATGCATAAAGGAAGTCGTATTCAAGACCGAAGAACCAGTAGTATCGATAATGCAGCAGCAGCCCGACGAGGGCGATCATCTGGAAAATGGTTTTGTACTTGCCGAGATTGCTGGCGGCGATAACAATCCCCTCGGAAGATGCTATGGAACGGATTCCCGATACGATCAGTTCCCTGGCCAGGATCACGAACACCGCCCAGGCCGGCACCCTGTCCAGAGGAATCAGCATGATCAGGGCGGCCATGACAATCAATTTGTCGGCCAGGGGATCAAGAAACTTCCCCAGAACGGTCACCACCTGCCAGCGCCTGGCAAGGTAACCGTCAAGCCAGTCGGTAATCGATGCGACGGTAAATACGACCGCGGCCCAGAAACAGGTCTGGCGGGACTCAAACAGCAACAGCAGTACCACGATCGGCACGGCAACGATGCGGGAGAGAGTCAGGATATTCGGAAGATTCAGAAGTTCTTTGCTGCGACTCATCAGAAACCACTTTCATTGCGACGATAGTAATCGAAATACCGCTTCACCTTGTGAACATAATTCCGGGTTTCCGGATAGGGTGGAATCCCGCCGTATTTTCTGACCGCATTGGGCCCGGCATTGTATGCGGCAAGGGCATAATCCAGATTCCGATTGAAAGAATCAAGCATTTTTCTCAGGTAATACGCTCCGCCATGAATGGACTGAGACGGATCGAAGGGGTTGGTGACCCCGACTTCCCGTGCCGTGTCCGGCATCAGCTGCATCAAACCCTTGGCCCCCTTGTTGGAAACAACGCCCGGATTAAAATCGCTCTCAACCTTAATAATAGCTTTGATCAGGGCCCGATCAAGCTGAAATGTCGAGGCACTGTGGGCGATCAGCGATTCGAGGCTGTATTTCTGCCCTTCATTGCTGTAGAACCGGTACTTGGAGGAGGTTGGAACATTGGTGAAATGCACCCGCCCCTGGCTGTCCACGTAGCGATAGATACCGGCCTCCGCCAGGCCGGGCAGCAATAAAAGAACGATCATCGAAACGACATATCGTAAAGAATTATTAGACATGGATAATTTATATCGTTCTACCGCAAGCAGTGTCAAGCGCCAACCGCACGGGCTATTCCTTGACATCTGCCTATCCCGGGAAGATAATGCCCCGCATGCCATGTCATATTATTGATAATGACCTCCCATCGAGCCCCTGTCCACCTGTTCGCACCAGGACGCTCCGGGTCCGATTTCTCCGGTTTTCAGATCGGAAACACACGGTTTCCCAAGGAAAACTCATCAGGATAGAGAGATGCAGATAACGACAGATTTTCTTGTCATCGGAAGCGGAATCGCAGGATTGACCTATGCGCTGAAGGTCGCCGACAAAGGAACCGTTGCCCTGGTGACCAAACGCACCATCGATATCACCGCAACCCAGCTCGCCCAGGGTGGCATCGCTTCGGTATTCAGCGCCGATGACAGCTTTGCGTCCCACGTCGAGGACACGATGGAAGCCGGAGCCTGGCTGAGCAATCCTGACGTGGTTAAAATGGTCGTCGAATCCGGCCCCGCGGCAATACGGGACCTGATCGACTGGGGCGTCAATTTCAGTAAAAACCGTGAAGACGGATACGATCTCACCCGCGAAGGCGGCCACAGTCATCGCCGCATTCTTCACGCCAAGGACTCGACCGGCCGGGAAATCGAAAGGGCCCTCGTCGAAGCCACCCTACAGCACCCGAACATCACCCTCTATCAGGACCATATCGCCGTGGACCTGATCACCGAAAACAAGATCCTCAATGCCGAAGCCACCCAAAACCGGTGTCTGGGGGCCTATATTCTCAACAAACAGACTCAGGAGGTCATTACCTTCGGAGCCAAGTTTACGGTGCTGGCGACCGGTGGCGCAGGCAAAGTCTATCTTTATACCTGCAATCCGGACATTGCCACCGGGGACGGGGTGGCCATCGGCTGGCGGGCCGGAGCCGACGTTGCGAACATGGAATTCATGCAGTTCCACCCGACCACTCTGTATCATCCCCACGCCAAATCGTTTCTGATCTCGGAAGCGGTCCGGGGGGAAGGCGCCATACTTCGCAATTCAGAGGGCTACGCCTTCATGCCCGACTATCACAGGCTCAAAGACCTGGCCCCACGGGATATCGTCGCCCGCGCCATCGACAGCGAGATGAAGAAATCCGGCGATGATTGCGTTTTCCTTGATATCACCCACAAGGGGGCCGATTTCATCAAGGATCATTTTCCGATGATCTATGAAACCTGCCTCGGTTTCGGCATCGACATGACCAAACAGCCCATCCCGGTCGTCCCCGCCACTCACTACCTGTGCGGAGGGCTGCTCACCGACCTGGAAGGTGAAACCAGCATCCGCAACCTGTTTGCCATCGGCGAAGTGGCCTATACCGGTCTCCACGGGGCGAATCGCCTGGCCAGCAACAGTCTGCTTGAAGGGGTGGTTTTTGCCAAAAGAGCGGCCGACGTTTCCCTGTCGCGCTTTGGAGACCGCCTGCCTCCCTACCCTGTCATCCCGGCCTGGGACTGCGGCAACGCCACGGACAGCGATGAAGAGGTGATCGTCGCCCATAACTGGGACGAAATCCGGCGCTGCATGTGGAATTATGTCGGCATTGTCCGTTCCGACAAACGTCTGCAGCGGGCCATGAATCGTATCCTGCTGATCCAGCAGGAGATTGACGAATACTACTGGAATTTCCTGCTCACTCCTGACCTGATCGAACTGCGCAACATCACCACGGTCGCCAAGCTGATCGTCCAGAGCGCCCTGTCGCGGCACGAAAGCCGTGGCCTGCATTACAATATCGATCACCCCGAACGGGACGATGTCAACTTCCAGCATCCGACCATCATCAGAGGAGCCGGACAAGAGGACTCATAGACCGCACCGCAATGACTTTGAAAGACCGCCGCAAGTTTATTGACCGGCAACAGTCCGGCTGATTGCCGGTTATTGAGACTGCAGTTCCCTGAAAGCGAATCACGGGAGGAATACCTTTGGACATCGACAGCATCCGCAAAAGAATCAATCACCTCGATGATGAACTCTTGAAACTCTTCAACGAGCGCGCTGCCCTGGCACTTGAAATCGGCGAGTTGAAGAAACAGCAGAACCTCCCGGTTTATGACCCCCGCAGGGAAAAACTGATTTTTGAACGCATGCAGCAGAACAATCCCGGACCTCTCGACAATGGGGCTATCATCAGGTTGTTTGAACGGGTGATCGATGAAAGCCGCAGTCTCGAACATTCTTACAGTAAAAGGGGGCGCTGATGCTGGTGATCATGAAAAAATCTGCCGCCGAGGAGCAGATCGAACAGGTCAAACGATTTCTGGTCGATCAGGACTGCGACTTTCATCAGTCAACCGGAACGAATCGTGTCATCCTGGGGATTATCGGCGAGACCAGAACCATCGACCCCGATCTCCTGAAAAAGATGCCGGGCGTTCTCGATGTCTATAAAATACCCAGCGAGGAATAAAAAAAAGGCCGCATGTCCTGACAAGACAAGCGGCCTTTTCCTCGTTCTGAACCCAAGCCGTCGGGTTATCAGTCGCCGACAACCTCCGACTTGGTGAAGACCGCACGCAGAATCTGTCCGGCGCCTTCGATCGCCTCGCGCGCACCTTCTTCACGATCAACCAGGGTCACGATCCCCGACACCACGAGCCCCTCTTCCTGGGCCCGCTCAACGGCCTTCATGGAGGACCCTCCGGTGGTGGTCACATCTTCGACGATAACGACCCGCGATCCCGGCGGCAGATTCTTGCGCCCCTCAAGCCATTGACCGGTCCCATGCCCCTTCGGCTCCTTGCGAATAATAAAAGCGTGGACATGATAACCTTCCAGCTGAGCGGCAATAGAGGTTGCCGTGGCAATGGGATCGGCCCCGAGGGTCAGCCCGCCGACACCGACCACCTGGTCGTCGATCTTTTTGATCTCGTTCCAGAAAGCCTGTCCGGTCAGCAGCCCGCCACGGGCGTGCAGGGTCGTCTGCTTGCCGTCAAAATAAAAATTGCTTTTTCGACCGGAAGCGAGCGTCACCTCGCGCTCCTCGTAGGACATTTCCCGGATAATTTTCTTCAGTTCATCTTTCACACTCATAACCAGCTCCTTGAAATAACAGAGAGACAAACAACCCGATTTGGGTCGTGTCTTAAAATAATCCCAATTGATTACTGTCCGTCAAACGGGGAAACTTCACGGGATAATTGCCACTGAAACAGGCTTCACAGAAGCCGAGGTTGTCACCGCCGGTATTGGCCAGGGCGGCATGCAGCCCCTCCAGGGACAGGTAACTCAAACTGTCGGCGGTGATGTACTTGGCGATTTCCTCAATGGTATGGGAGGCCGAAATCAGCTCTTTACGGGACGGCGTATCGATCCCGTAGAAGCAGGGGAAGCTGGTCGGCGGACTGGAAATCCGCACATGGACCTCTTTCGCCCCGGCGTTACGGATCATCTTGACGATCTTGCGGGAGGTGGTTCCGCGAACGATGGAATCATCCACCACGACAACCCGCTTCCCTTCGATAATATCCCGCACCGGGTTCAGCTTCAGCTTCACCCCGAAGTGGCGGATCGACTGCTGCGGTTCGATGAAGGTCCGCCCGACATAATGGTTGCGGATCAGTCCCAGTTCGAAAGGCAGTCCGGCTTCTTCCGCATACCCCATGGCCGCGGGCATGCCTGAATCGGGGACCGCCATAACCAGGTCGGCTTCGACGGGAAACTGGCGGGCAAGCTGACGACCGAATTCCTTACGCACCGGGTAAACCATGCGATTGAAGATCTTGCTGTCGGGACGGGCGAAATAGATGTATTCAAAAATGCAGGGAGTGTGCATTGATTCCTGCTGAAACGGGAAAAATGACTTCATCCCGGTCTTGTCGATGACAATCATTTCACCAGGTTCCACTTCCCGGATATACTCGGCTTCAATCAGGTCAAAGGCACAGGATTCCGAAGCGATGACATAAGCCCCGTCGAGCCTGCCGAGGCTTAAGGGACGAAAACCGTTCGGATCGCGGGCGGCAATCAGCCGGGTCTCGGTCAGGAAAACCACGCTGTAGGCTCCCTTGACCTGGTTCAGGGATTCACAGACCCGGTCAACCAGAGAATCAGACTGAGCCCTGGCGATCAGGTGGATGATGGTTTCGGTATCGGCCGTGGTTGAAAAAATTGAGCCGCTCTGTTCCAGGGTGTTGCGAATTTCCTGAGCATTGACCAGATTGCCGTTATGGGCCACAGCGATACTGCCGCGAGAATAATCGACCATGATCGGCTGGCAGTTTTTAAAATCGTTCCCCCCGGCCGTAGAATAGCGGACGTGGCCTATGGCCGACTTGCCGGGCAGGCCGTCGAAGATATCGTCCTTTTTAAACACATCGGAGACCAGCCCCATACCCCGGTGGGCATTGAGGTGCATGCCATCGGAAGAAACGATGCCGCAGCTCTCCTGACCGCGATGCTGCAGGGCGTAAAGACCCAGATAGGTCAGGTTGGCGGCTTCCGGGTGCCCGAAAATTCCGAACACTCCACACTCTTCGTGCAACTTGTCAAACATAGGCCGAATGGCTCCTTTAATCTTTTTTACTAACAAAGTCGATACCGACCCTTGTTATGCGCTTTCCACCACGCGCGGTTTTTCCTGCTTGCCCCGGTCGGGACAGTATCTTGCTGAAATCCTGGTCGGCATCGCCCATTTCGGGCCGGCACCGGTGGCTGTCAGGCCGCCGCCTGATCAGAGCAGCTCTTTTTCGATAAAGCGTACGGCGTTCTTGTAAAGCCACAGTCCCATCCCTTCTTCGGGCAGGTCTTCCCTGGTCCAGCGGGGATGATGGGTCCGGTGAACGTAGGCCTCGGGGTGCGGCATCAGTCCGAACAGCCGGCCGCTCGGATCGCAGATGCCGGCAATGGCGGCAACACTGCCATTAGGGTTAGCGGGATAATTCATGGTCGGCTCGAGATTGACGTCTGCGTACTTGAGAACACTCAGATGTCTGCTTTCCAGGGCATCAAGGGTCTGCTGGTCGATCGTGACGAACTTGCCCTCGCCGTGACGCACCGGAAGGTACATGGAATCGAGCCCTTCGGTGTAGACGCAGGGAGAATCCTGATCGACGGTCAACCAACACCAGCGGTCTTCAAACCGCCCGCCGTCATTGTAGGTCAGGGTGCAGGTCTGTTGAAAGGTTCCGTCGAGGGATGGCAGCAGGCCCATCTTGACCAGCAGCTGAAAGCCGTTGCAGACCCCCATGACCAGTTTCCCGGCAGCGATGAAACGCTGCAGGTGTCCGGCGAGAGTTTCCTGGGAATCGGCGATGGCCGCATGCAGCAGGCGATTGGCCCCCGCCTTGGCACTGCCGAGGTCGTCACCGTCGAGAAACCCTCCGGCCAGATTGAGAAAATGGTAATCTTCCAGGCGTACCCGGCCGGCCAGCAATTCGGCGATATGAACGATATCGGCCTCGGCCCCCGCCAGGCGGCAGGCGTGTGCCACTTCCCGCTCGCAGTTGGTCCCATATCCGGCAATAACAATAGCTTTGACTTTATCGGCCATGCTTACATCTCCCGCAACGGCGCTTGCCACGCCTCTTTCAGATTATCCAGAGATTCTTCGACAAGAACCTGCCCCTGGAGCCCGATGATCCTGAGATGATCATCATCGGTGACCACCCCGATCCGAGAACAGCTCTGCCCCTTGAACAGGTCCTCAAAAGCGGCACTGTTTTCGGGACGAACGGTCACCAGCAACCGGCTCTGGGATTCCGAGAAGAGCAGACTGTCCTCTCTTCTGACTCCGTCGATCTCGACCTTGCCAAGGTCGATATCAAGGCCGTACCCGCCCGCAAACGCGGATTCAGCCAGGGCCACCCCGAGACCACCGTCGGAAAGGTCATGGCAGGAGGCGACCAGTTGCCGCGCCTGCGCCTGGTTAAGCGTCCGGTAACGGCGCAGCGCCGATTCGGCATCGACCTTGGGCACGTTGCAGCCAAGGGCGCCATATTCTGCGTAATATTCGGAACCGCCCAGCTCATCCCGGGTCACGCCGAGGAGGTAGACCAGGTCACCGGGACGTTTGACGTCCATAGAGACCGCCTTGCGAACATCGTCGATCTTGCCGATCACCGAGAACAGCACGGTCGGCGGAATCGATATTTTGCTCTCTCCGATCTGGTAATCGTTTTTCATGGAATCTTTGCCGGAGATCAGTGGCACACCGAAGGCGACGCAGTAATCGTAGAGGGCCTGGTTAGCCCTGACCAGCTGCGCAGCCTTGTAGGCGCCATCCGGAGTTTTCGGACTTTCCACCGGGTCGCACCAGCAAAAGTTGTCGAGCCCGGCGACGTGATCGATGTTGCCGCCAACGGCAACATAGTTGCGCAGGCCTTCGTCAATGGCGCAGGCCATCATGTGGTAGGTATCGATGTCGCTATAGCTGGGGCAGATGCCGTGGGCCGTGACAACCCCTTCGAAGGAATCAAGCAGGGGCCTGAAGACGGCGGCATCGGAGGGGCCGTCGTTGGCCACCCCGACCAGGGGCTTGATGACCGTTCCCGCCTGCACTTCATGATCGTAGCGGCGAACCACGGCTTCCTTGGAGCAGATGTTCAGGCGCGAGAGCATCTTGCGAATCTCGGCCGCCATATTCTGGGGCTGCATGAAGACCGGCTCCTCAAGTCCCTTAGGTTGCCACTTGGCCGGCAGCACCATCTGGGGCAGACCTTCGTGAAGGAATTCCATGCTCAGGTAGGACACCGTCTTCCCTTCGTAGAGGCAATGGAAATACCCGGAATCGGTGAAGACACCCAGATCCGTCGCCTCGACGTCCATTTCTTCGGCGAGGCGGATGAACGCGTCAAGCTTGTCGGGAGGCACGGCCAGGGTCATCCGCTCCTGGGCCTCGGAAATCAGGATCTCCCACGGCCTCAGGCCGGGATACTTGAGGGGTGCGCGGTCCAGATGCAGTTCGAAACCGCCGGTATCCTCTGCCATTTCCCCCACGGAGGAGGAGAGTCCGCCGGCCCCGTTGTCGGTAATTGAATTATAGAGGCCGCGGTCCCGGGCCACGGTCAGGAAATCGAACATTTTCCGCTGGGTGATGGGATCGCCGATCTGTACCGCCGTCACCGGGGAGCCTTCGTGCAGTTCCTCCGATGAAAACGTGGCGCCGTGAATCCCGTCCTTGCCGATACGCCCGCCGGTCATGACGATATGATCCCCGACCTGGACTTTCTTTTCGTGACAGGGCCTGCCGTTGAGCAGGCGCGGCATAAAGGAAGCGGTGCCGCAGTAAACGAGCGGCTTCCCGGCAAAGCGGTCATCAAACAGGATGGAACCGTTGACGGTCGGAATACCGCTCTTGTTCCCGCCATGTTCAACCCCTTCGACAACCCCCTCGAAAATGCGCCGGGGATGCAGCAGGCGCGGCGGCAGTTCTTTTTTCAAAAACGGTGAGGCGAAGCAGAATACGTCGGTATTGAAAATGAGCCGGGCGCCCATGCCGGTTCCCATACCGTCGCGGTTGACCCCGACGATGCCGGTCAGGGCACCGCCATAAGGGTCAAGAGCACTTGGCGAGTTATGGGTTTCGACCTTGAAGACGACGCTCCAGTCCTTGTTGAATTCGATGACACCGGCGTTATCCTTGAAAACCGAAAGACAGAAATCCCGGTCGCCCAGATTTTCGCGAACCTGCCTGGTCGCCCCGACAATATAGGTCTTGAACAGCGAATCGATGACCTGGCGGTTCCCCTGTTCATCTTCATACTCGATCCGGGCCGAGAAGATCTTGTGCTTGCAGTGTTCGCTCCAGGTCTGGGCCAGGGCTTCCAGTTCCACGTCGGTCAGGGCCGCGCCAAGCCCGACCTTTTGACGTTCGGCAATCACCTCGGGATCGGCAATATGCTGCTGGATGCACGTCATCTCTTCCAGAGTGAGAGCGAGCATCCCCTCGCGGCTGATCGCCATCAGTTCGTCGTCGCTGATAGCGAGGTCGACGGTTGTCACGCTGGGAGCCGTATCGCTGACGACCTTGGGAACGGTGACCGGCACGCCGGTTTCGGGATCGAGCTCATCAGCGGACAGGATGGTCCAGCGCTGAATCAGACCATTGGCCAGAAAATCACGGGCAACCTTTTCAGCGGTCTCCTTATCGGTGAGGCCACTGAGCAGGTACTGGGTCGAGGTGTAAACCCCTTCTCCCGGCTGAAACTTGCGCCCGGTCAGGTATTGAATCGCCTCTTTCGCCGTCCGCCCGGTGTTATCCGTGACCCCGGGGCGGAAGCCGACCTCGATGAGAATGTCGAAATCGCTCGCCAATGGCTTGTTGATGGCATATTCCTGGATAACCGGGTCGGAAAACGGCCCTGCGGCCACCTGCTTCACCTCGTCTTCGCTCAGAACGGTATCGACGGTATAAACGTCAAGGGTTCTGACCCTTTTCAGATTGAGACCGAGATGTTCGCGGATTTCCTTTTTGACTCTCTCGCCTCTGGCATCCTTGACACCATCTTTTAATCCGACAACGATTCTACAAGCCATGCAACGCTCCATCGTGTTATGTGATTCATAAGGCGGATTCAGACGTCCCGACGCAAAAGCAGACACTGGCTTCATTCTGCCGGCCCAGTATGATCTGGGGAGACAACCCGCACGAACCGAATGATTTTCTGAAAAATTCCCTGGCCAGATCGGGGCAGTTGTTCTCCTCGCTCAGGTGAGCCAGGAACAGAGCCTCAAGACCGGGCCATGAGATATCCTGCAAAAGCCGCCCCGCTTCATCGCTGGACAGATGACCGTGGCGGCTGCGAATTCTGTGTTTCAGATGCCAGGGATACGGACCGTCCTGCAGCATCTGTTCATCATGGTTGGCTTCCAGGACCAGGACGCGACAGTTCTTCAGTTGTTCAGCGGCCAACCGGGTCGGCATGCCCAGATCCGTGGCGAAGCCGACTTTCCCTTCCGACGATTCGATGACGAAACCCACCGGGTTCACCGCGTCATGAGTCGTGGAAAATGACGCGATCGCTAAATCATTGAAGATAAATTGTTCTCCGGGATCAAAATGTCGCAGATCTTTTATAGTACCAAGTTTCGGAATTGCCGCATAGGTTTGACGATCAATATAGACAGGAAGATTGTAACGCCGCGCCAGCGGACCGATACCGCCGACATGGTCATGATGTTCATGAGTTACCAGGATAGCCTGCAGATCTTCGCCACAAAGGCCGATGGTCGACAGCCGGCGTTCCGTTTCTTTTCCCGACAAGCCGGCATCGATCAGCAGCCGACAACCATCTGCCTCAATCAACGCACAATTGCCGCGGCTGCCACTGGCAAGCAAACATACCCGCACGATACCGAACCCTTTCGTCTTCTGAAAGCGTTGCCCTTATACCTAAATTATGACTTTGCTGCAAGGATAAAAGCTCCTTGTCTTGTTGAGGAATTCTCACTGATAAGGATTTTCAAACCGGGGGATTTTAGGTAATCTTGGATATGGGAAAAACTTGCCAACCCTTAAATAAAAAGTATTCTTTCAACTGGATTTTTCAGCGACCGGCCTTCTGGAGGAAGGCCTCACCAGCCGGGGCAGCCGCCTGGCGACCGGACGTTCATCGGTTGCTACGGATCTGCTCATGGAATGGCGTTTTCATAAGCCGGCCCATGCGGTGTTCCCGACCGTTGCAGCCCTGCTGCCCCGCTGGGTTTTAACCATATTCAAAACAACACCTATAGAACAAAGGAGTGTCCATGTTCCAGAAACAGACGATTGAAGACATTGACGTCACAGGAAAACGCGTCTTCTGCCGCGTCGATTTCAACGTGCCCGTGGATAGCAACGGCACCATTACCGACGATACGCGCATCCAGGCCGCCCTGCCCACCATTCGCTACCTGGTCGACAAGGGCGCCAAAGTCATTCTCGCATCCCACCTCGGTCGCCCCAAGGGGGCTCCCGATCCGGCTTACAGCCTTTGCCCGGTTGCGACGCACCTGTCCGAACTCCTGGGGCAACAGGTGATCATGGCGCCGGACTGCATCGGTCCGAATATCGAGATACTCGCCAAGCAGCTTGGCAACGGGTCGGTCATGCTCCTTGAAAACGTCCGCTTCCATGCCGGGGAGACCAAGAACGATCCCGAGTTCGCCCGAAAACTGGCGGCCCTCGGTGAAATCTACGTCAATGACGCCTTCGGAACCGCTCACCGCGCTCATGCTTCGACCGAAGGGGTGGCGCGCCTGCTCGCTCCGGCAGTTGCCGGTTTCCTGATGGAAAAAGAATTGCAGTACTTAGGCAGTGCTCTGGCCGCACCGGAACGGCCCTTCGTCGCCATCATCGGTGGCGCGAAAGTAAGCGACAAGATAACCGTCATTGAAAACCTGCTGGAAAAAGTCGACAGCATTCTGATCGGCGGCGGCATGGCTTATACCTTTTTGAAAGCCCAGGGGCTTGAGATCGGACAGTCCCTGGTTGAAGAAGACCGCCTGTCCCTGGCCAAAGAACTCCTCGACAAGGCCGCGGCCAAAAATGTCGAATTCCTGCTGCCCACCGACCACCTGGTTGCTGAAAAGTTCGCGGCAGACAGTCCATACACCGTCGCAACCAGTGATCAGTTTCCGGATAAGGGCATGGGTCTCGATATCGGTCCGGCCACCATCGAGCTCTATGCCGGAAAAGTCAAAGCGGCCAAAACGGTGGTCTGGAACGGCCCGATGGGCGTTTTCGAATTCGATGCGTTTGCCAGGGGAACCTTTGCCGTCGCCGAAGCCCTGGCCGCAGCGGACTGCCTCTCCATCATCGGTGGCGGAGACTCGGTCGCGGCGGTCAACAAATCGAACCTGCAGGACAAGATGACCCACATATCCACCGGCGGCGGCGCCTCACTGGAATTTCTCGAAGGGAAAGCCCTGCCGGGAGTCGTTGCCCTGACCGACAAGTAACCGGAGTATTTGTCCATAGAAACGCAGAAGCGGAGGAATTTACTTCAGCCACGGATGCACACGGATCGACCCTGATTAAAAAAGGCAATTGTCCACGGAAGACACGGAAAAGAAGCATGAAGGAGAGGCTTATTTTATTTGAACGCAGATGGACGAAGATCAGCTCGGATAAAAAGCACAAACACTCTTCTATGGTTAAAGCCATTAAAAACTTTTTTCGACTTTATTTCCGTGATTACCGCGTCTTCCGTGGACAAAGATAAAAAAATCAGGTTTTATCTGTGTTAATCTGTGTGCATCCGTGGCTCAGCAAATAAATTTTTTCGCCACGGCGTCTCGCCCCCTCAGATACTATGATTCACGACGATATACTGCCGACAGGAGGACAACATGCGCAGACCGTTGATAGCAGGAAACTGGAAACTCCACAAAACTCTCGCTGAAGCCAAAGAACTGGCTCAACAATTGGTCAGCGGCACCGCGGATATCGATGATCGGGAAATTGTCATCGCCCCGGTATTTACGGCTCTGGCGTCAGTGGCCGAAACGACCAAAAGCTCTTCGGTTCAGGTCGCCGCTCAGAATTGCTACCCCGTCGCCAGCGGCGCCTTTACCGGAGAAGTCTCTCCCGAACTGCTCAAAGACGCCGGCTGCAGCTTCGTCATTATCGGCCACTCCGAACGCCGGCAGATTTTTGGCGAAACTGACGAATTCATCAACACCAAGGTCGTCAAGTCCATCGAAACCGGCCTGAAACCGATTCTCTGTGTCGGGGAAACCCTTGATGAACGGGAATCCGGCGACATGCTTGACGTTCTGACCAGGCAGATCAAAGGCGGCCTGGCAGGCCTGAGTACTGAGCAGATGGCCGACGTCGTCATTGCCTACGAGCCGGTCTGGGCCATCGGTACCGGCAAAACCGCAACCGACGAGCAGGCCCAGGAGGCGCACTCCTTTATCAGGGGCCTGGTCCAGGGTCTGTTCAACCCCTATGTTGCCCAGAGCACCCGCATCCTTTACGGGGGCAGCGTCAAACCTGGCAACGTTGACGGACTCATGGCCATGGATGATATTGACGGGGCCCTGGTCGGTGGAGCCAGCCTGAAGGCGGAAGACTTTTTGAGAATCATCAGGTTTTCAAACTGAAGATATCGGCACCAACGGTTGATCCGGCCCAAGGAAAAAAAACGACTCTGTCATACCCCTTCCCTCAGAGGCAAAGAAATCAACGGATCAGAAACCGCAACGCCCGATACGATTGAGTGCACAAAAAAAGCAGCCTTTTGAGGGGCTGCTTTTTTTGCTCCGCGATTGAACGACGGCTCAGGACTCTTTGAGCATATAACCCTGACCGCGAACGGTATGAATCAACTTCTGCTCGTAATTCCGATCAACCTTGTTTCTCAGATAATTGACATAGACATCGATAATATTGGTAAAGGAATCAAAGGTATAATCCCAGACGTTCTCGGCGATCATCGCCCGGGTCAGGACCCGGTTGGGATTGCGCATGAAATATTCCATCAGCGCATATTCCTTCGACGTCAGATCGATTTCACTGTCCCCGCGCCAGACCTTGTGGGCAACGGGATCAAGACGCAGATCAGCAAAGAAGATTTCTGCGCCACGGTCCTTGGATCCCCTTCTTATCAACGCCCGGCAGCGGGCCACCAGTTCGGCAAAGGCGAACGGCTTGGCCAGGTAATCATCGGCACCGGTATCCAGACCGCTGACTTTGTCGTCAACGGAATCGCGTGCCGTCAGGCACAGAACCGGTGTTGTCACGCTCTGATCACGTAAATCCTTGATTGCCGCCAGTCCATCTTTTTTCGGCAGCATCACGTCCATAAGGATCAGATCATAAGTTTTTGCAGTTGCTTTCGAGACCCCCTCTTCACCGTCGTAAGCCACATCGACAGTGAACCCTTCCTCTTCAAGTCCCCGTTGAATAAAACTGGCGACTTTCTTTTCATCTTCGACAACGAGAATCTGCATTCAACGTCTCCTTTTTGTTCACGATTGAACATGAGGTCTGAAAATAAGCACACACCTTAACTGAAAATTTATAATAATAGGTCTCTTATTAGACAAGATTAGCAGGAACTGCCCTGATGCTCAAGATAAAATAGTTATTTTAGCCCTTTACATCCTAATGTTTAAAACAGGTAGTGAAGCAGCAGATCCAGGCGCCCCCTCTTCAGCAAAGCGCGGCCAGAATAACGCATAATCTCCCGGACCCGTTCACGATGCCCGACCCTGAAGCAGTGAATAGAGCAATGTTTGCAGGACGGCTTTTCTGGCAGGGGGCATTTAAGCCGTCGGTCGATGGCGTACTGAAGAAATTGCAGACAATCGGGACAGAAACGGTAGCGAGGCGACACCTGAAAATGTTCCAGAGAATGCCGTTGAGCAGCACCATGATGGTCCCGGCAGTAGACCCAGGTGAACAAGGCAAGGATGTTCAGATCCTTTTTTTCCTTGCGGGTCAAACCGGTGTGATGGTCAGGCGATATCGTCATGAATGGAAAATTACCATGAAATCCGGGAAGAAAACTTGACCCGAATCAAACAAGCTCGAAAAAACCACGGATGGCCATAGATAGTTGCCATCCGGAAACTCGGAGAGCAATGCGTCAGTTTTCAGATTGGAAGCGAGTCATTTTTCGTTGTGGCAAGGGCATCAAGGGCTTGCGCGGAGACGTCGTCCTTTACGTCGCACAAGCAAGCTTGCAGATTGACGCAGCCACAATGGAAAAGGGCCGTTTCCGGATGAAAACGAGATAAATCATAATCATCAACCCCATGTCCACGGAATGCACGGAAGACATAGGAAAAGCAATCAAATAAATCTTTCAGCCACAGATTTACAGAGATGAACACGGATAAAGTGCTGACAAAGGGCAAAAGCGATCTTTTGAGGGTAAAGCATTAAAAATGATTTTATTTCCGTGATTTCCGTGGACAAATACCTTCCCTCATCAGCGCTGATCCGTGAGACTCTTTGGCTAAACAACTACTCATCCCGAAAACCTTCCGCCAGGTCGTACAACCGATCCACATTCAGAATCTCTATCGTTTTCCCGGAAACACGAATCATGTCCTCATCGGCAAATTTCCGCAAGGTTCTGGACAGGGTCTCGCTCGTGGTTCCCAGGTTGGAGGCGAGCTGCGCTTTCGAAAACGGCAATTCCAGACGCTGGTTATGATCGGCGCCCTGGTCCATCAGGAACCTGGCCAGCCGAGCCGGGACGTCCCGAAACGTCAGGTCTTCAATCTGTGCAGTGAACTGTCTGAGGTATTTTGACAATCCGGCAATCATGTTGATCGCCAGTTGAGAGTGTTCATGCAGCAGACGCAGGAACTCGTCCTTCGGAAAAAACAGCAGCTCGGAAGCGACCAGGGTCTCGGCAAAAGCCGGATAGCAGCCCTCGGCAAAAATAGCCGCATCGGCAAAACTCTGTCCGGGCAGCACCACGTGAAGAATGCGTTCCTTCCCTTCCGGAGACAACTTGTAAACCTTCACTTTGCCGGAAGCAACGACATAAAAACCGGCCGCGGCTTCTCCCTCTTCAAAAAGAACAGAACCGCGGCCAAAAGACTGCCTCCTGACAATCTTCCGAAGCAGTTCAAAGTTGTCATCGGTGAGGTCTGCAAACAAATGACACCGCTTGGCTATTTCAATTTCTGCCATAAATCAGCTACTTCCAGAATGATTTTAAAGTAATTTTTAATGAATATTCCGATCAAAATACTCAATTAATCGATAACTAGCCTGAATCACGAACGAATCGACGATTTATCAAATAATTGTTACAAAACAAACATTTACCATATTTACATTGGATTCTTTGTTTGCTATAAATCGTCAAGTTTGCAAAAACAACATACTATTTTTTAAATGAAAAGTTCCCAACAATGAATAAAACCGCCATGATCCTGCTCGTCTGTCTTCTCACACTCATCTTTACTTCACCCGCTTTCTCTCAGGATGTCAACCTCTCTTGGGACGCCAGTCCATCCGACAATGTTGCCGGGTACAAAGTCTATTACAGTCAGAGTGATGAATCCTTCCCCTTTGTAGGAACCGGAGCGAGCGAAGGAGATTCGCCCATTGATGTCGGCAACAGCCTGAGTGCGACCATCAGCAATCTTGAAGATAATGCGATTTATTACTTTTCCGTGACCGCCTATGACAGTGACGGCAACGAAAGCACTTATTCCAATGTCGTCAACACCGGCTGGAAACCGTTATTGATGGAACCGTCACATCAGGCTAGCGGATTGACACCTCCCGTCCACGCGGAATGGGAGGCGGCGCCGGAAGGTTATGATGTCTCTTTCATCCTGTTTTATGGTACTGATCAGCAGGCCGTTGAAGATGCATCCATCACCCCGCTCCCCCCTGTCACCCCCTTCAGAATGCAGCCTCCGGGATTACCCCTGATAACGCTTGGAATTCTTCTGACCATGCTGACGATCCTCTTTGCAGGCCGTGTCCCGAAAACAGTGACGTTCCGACCGGCATTGCCTGTGGCCCTGCTCCTGATTGGAGGCCTGCTCGTCGCCTGTTCAGGGGGAGGAGGAAGTGGCGGCAACAGCACCATCAGCATAGACTCGTCCGCCAGTGCGGAGATTGCCAATTCCGACACCGGGACAGTAGATACCGGGACAGTAGATACCGGGACAGTAGACACCGGGACAGTAGACACCGGGACAGTAGATACCGGGACAGTGGACACCGGGACAGTAGACACCGGGACAGTGGTTACCGAAGTTATCGACCTCGATACGCTGGGGACAGGCTCCCTCTACTCGGTCGACCTGGGCACGGCGAATTCATACGAAATTTCAGGCCTGCAGAGCGGGACAACCTATTACTGGAAGATTGTTGCCGTTGACGAAGCCAACTCCGCCCTGGAATACCAGAGTGCTGTCTACAGCTTCACAACCGCAGACTAGCACCGGCAGACGACTTACTCACTCATCTGTAAACCGTGTTTTTTCATCAGATCATACATGGTCGGCCTGCTGACAGCCAGTAGCTCAGCCGCCTTCTGCACATTGCCCTGGGTCTTTTCCAGAGTCGCCTGCAACAGCCGATGCTCAACCTGGTAGCGGGCCTCTTTCAGGGTCATGCTGTCATCAAGTACCGCATCGACATTGAGCAACCCGGCGGCATCATGCTGCTGACCGCCCCTTGCGGCGCCACCTTCAGCTCGTTCCGCGAAACCGAGGTCCCAGGCTTCGATAATCGGAGTCTCGGCCATGACAATCGCCCTCTTCACCTTGTTTTCCAATTCGCGGACATTCCCCGGCCACTCGTATTTTTTCATATAGTCGATCGATTCAAGACTGAAGCCCCTGACCTTTTTCCCGAATTCATGAGAGAAGCGCTGCATGAAAACATTGGCCAGCAGTTCGATATCATCACCCCGTTCGCGCAGGGGCGGCAATTCGATGGTAATCACACCGATCCGGTAGTAGAGATCCTCGCGAAACGTTCCCTGCTTGATGGACTGTTCAATGTCGATGTTGGTCGCCGCGATAATCCGGGTGTCCACGGCAATATCCTCCCGGCCCCCGACCCGCTGCATGACTTTTTCCTGCAGAAAACGTAACAGTTTCACCTGTAGCAGGCCCGGCATTTCGCCGATCTCATCCAAAAACAGGGTTCCCCCGTCAGCATACTCCACCTTTCCCTGAACCCGGCTCTGGGCACCGGTAAACGCACCCTTTTCATGACCGAAAAGCTCCGATTCGAGCAGGGTTTCCGGAATCGCACCGCAATTGATGGCTATAAAGTTGTGATCCCGGCGCAACCCCTGCCGATGGATCGCCTGGGCGACGACCTCTTTTCCGGTTCCACTCTCCCCCAGAATCAGAACCGGGACATTGACAGAGGTCACTTTCTTGATCGTATCGAAGACCTTCTGCATCTGCGGGCATTGACCGAAGATACCACTGAATCCCTTGTTGTCACGGGACGACTCCGTCTTGAGCTGCCGATTTTCCTTTTCAAGAGCGGTCACATGAAACGCCCTGGCAAGGATAATTTTCAGCTCGGCCAGGTCGATGGGCTTGTGATAGAAATCGTAGGCGCCAAGATCAACGGCAGCCAGGGCATTGCCGTGATCTTCATTGCCGGACAATACGATAATTTTTGTCTCGGGACGCTTGCTCAGCATGAGTTCAAGACAGCGCAACCCCTCGCTGGCCCCATCGATATCGGGCGGCAGGCCCAGATCGAGAGTCACAACCGCGGGCGCCGACTTGTCAAACTGTTTCAGGGCATCATCAACAGACTCGGCCAGCAGAATATGGTAATCCTTGGAGAGCCCCCATTTCAGCTGTTTGCGAATCTGGCTGCTGTCATCAACAATCAGTAATTTTTCCAAAACCCGCTCCTAAATATTGAATCGGAAAAGAACATCTTGATTAACACAGATAATACACATCTGAACCAACGAGAACAGGAAAAACAGGCAATAAATTCATGGCCCGTCTCGGGTAACGCGAATTGACAGAGGCACAAGCATTAAATCCATATCCACGGAAAGCACTGGTAGAATCTCATAGTCTCATCTTTGTCCACGGAAAACACCGAAACCACGGAAATAAAATTATTTTTAAAGATTTACCCCGCAAACAGTGCTTTTGCCTTTTATCAGCACGTTATCCGTGTTCATCTGTGGCAAAAAGATTGATTTGACTGCTCTTATCCGTGTCTTCCGTGCATTCCGTGGCCAATTGCCTTTATCTTTGATCAGGCGCAAATATCTCCCCACCCTTAACCCTGCTTCGCCAAGGGCAACCGTAAAGTAAACGTTGTCCCCTCACCCTCGGTACTCTCAACCTCGATAGTTCCATTGTGCGCTTCGATAATTTGGCGGCACTGGTACAGCCCAATCCCGAATCCGTGCTTTTTGGTTGTCTCAAAGGGTTTGAAAAGCTTTGTCTCGATAAACTCACGGCTCATTCCACACCCCTGATCGGTCACGGCAATAACCGCCTGATTGCCTTCGCAATCGCAGGTCACGGTGACCTGCTGCTGTCTGCCTGCTTCAAGGGCATTGACCAGAAGATTGAGAACGACTTTGTAAATTTCCTCTTCGTCCGCAGCGATGCAGATCGGTTCTGCCGGGGCCTCAAGCGCAACGTCTCCGGACGCGGTGGCGATGGCATCACCGACAACCCGACGCAGATCGACCGTCGAGATCGCCATGGTCGGCTTTTCCTTAAGATTTTTAAGCCGGGCAATCAGTCCGTTCATATTTTTTACGGTATTCTCGACCGTTTCCAGCATATCCTCCTGAAACTCAGGATCGGAAATAAACTCCCTGGCGTTCTCCAGCAGCAAAGACAACCCCGATACCTGGTTTTTCAGGTCATGCAAAACAAAGGTTGAGACTTTACCGATCGCCGCCATCTCCCGTGAGGCCGTCAGCTGCTCGGACAGTCTCATCGCCTGAAGAGTCGCAATCGACTGGCGAGCCAGCATCCGCAGCAGGTCATAATCCTCATAGGTCAGTTCTTCGGGGTTGATCTGCTCACCCAGCAGGATAAAACCGACCAGTTCTTCGTCAAAAAACATGGGGACGATCAGAAAGACCCGGTTGTCGACCAGATTCTGCAGCAGAGAATCGTCCAGATCGGGGGACTCTTCCCGTAAATTGATAAGCCACTCCTTTTCCTGCAACATGTTGATCAGGGGATCATCTGCGGCAAAGGGTCGCCAGTCACGCGGCATGTTGAAAGCCGAAACAAAGATGAACTCACCAGTTTCCGTGTCACGCAGGTATAGCGTTGCCCCTTTACAGGCCAGCGGCTCGCAGAACAGGTCAAGGATGGATTTTTGCAGATCGTCCAGGGAATTGCTCTGCCCGGCCCGCGCGACAAAATTCTGCCACTGCTCCCGGTAATCGTATTTGCTCTGATAAAAGTTTTTATGAAGAATGACCTTGATTTTCCGTCGTAATCGTTCGGACAGAAAAATCGAGGCCAGGCCCAGGGTGGCGACGATCAGAATGACGTAAAAAATCGAACTGGCATTGGCAACGTTGAGATAGCGCAGACCTTCACCGACGATTCCGAGGATAATCAGGTATCCGCCGACAATCAGCAGGACGAAGGAGCGATGAGCAATTCCGCGAGACAGTGCCAACCGACCATTGCCGCTGCGAAACAGTCTTGAGTAGCAGACCACAATGATGGCAATCAAAGCCACCAGGGCCCAGAATCCGCTGTAACGCAGATCGAGGGAACGGTAGAGCAGGCTCTGGCTGTAATAAAGAGCCGAAGTTGCCAGCAGCAAACCGCTGCCAAGGACTTCGAGCTTGATCACCCAGCGCTGCAGAGAATGCAGACCGGCAAAGGTCCGTTCCAGCTGAACCAGCCCGAAAACCAGAAAGATCATGATCATCAGGTAGACGATAAAGCCCTGTTCGGTCAGAAAGTAGATCTTCTCCTCCCTGAAATCGGGCGCAAAAATAAGATCGGCAAGGTCGACCGAAACAACATAGACAAGCAGACCCAGAGCCAGGGCCACGCTGATCCAGAACCCGTACCCCAGATAGATTTTCGAGTTATCACGGAAAATGGTCTTGGTATAATAGTAGACCGACAAGGCCAGCAGCACATCACCGACGATCCCGGCCTTCAACCAGCCGGTCAGATCCCCCTCCCCTTGCAGCAGGTGTGCATCCACAAAAGCCAGCCCGGCCAGCCACAGCATGGCGACCATCAGAAACCCGGTCGCCACCGGGTACGGTTTACGCCTGGTAAACAGGATGACTCCTGCGACAGGAGCGGCCAGAATCAATAACCAGTGAAGAATGATGGGTAGCATATGGTGGAGTCCGTGATGCGTGAAACGTTAACAAGAATCATAAGGGTTCAGCCACAGATGCGCAGAGCTAAACACAGACAGAGATTTCAACCCTGAAAGACATCATCAGCCGCGGATAATCACCGATGAAATCTGTTTTTTAATCTCTGTCCAGAAGACACGGAAATCACGGAAATAAAGTCAAAAAAACAGTTTTTAAGGACGTTAACCATGGAAAATTGCTTTTGCCTTTTATCAGAACGTATCCGTGATCATCTGTGTGAATCTGCGGCTAAAAATTTAAATGCCATTTTCCGTGTCTTCCATGCTTTCCGTGGAAAAGAGATTTAGCCTTTAACAAGCCCTCTTAACATAACAACTCTACCATGCCACAATACAATGTAACAGTGACAAATCAATAAGGAATTTCGATATTCATCGCGCCATCAAGATCAACAAGTTTTTTTCTCAGCGCTTCTTTGGCAGGAAGATCGCCATGAACCAGATAGATGGTTTTCGGTTTATGCCGGATCCGTTTCACAAAATTCACCAGGTTCCGTTGATCAGCATGCGCCGAATAGCCGTGGATGGTATGAACTCCGGCGGCAATATGGAAGCGCTGCCCGTCAAGCATCACATAGCCACCCTTGGGACCATAAGTCTGAATAGCGCGACCCGGCGTACCCTCGGCCTGGTAGCCGACAAACAGAATATCGGTCCGGGAATCGCCGAGTAATGCTTTCAGGTAGTTCACGATACGCCCGCCGTTGCACATGCCGCTGCCGGCGATGACAATACAGGGGCGTGCCCTTTTCTTCAGATAAGCCACGGTCTGCAGATGCTCCTGGTGGCTGCCAACGGTGGTCATCTGTTCGAAAGCCAGTGGGTGCCTCCCCTCCCTGATTTTCTTCTGGGCTTCGGCATCCCAGAAACTTTTAAGGTCGCCATAGGCTCCGGTAAAGGTATTGGCCAAAGGTGAATCGACGATCACCTCAAGATCACCCCAGGTCATTCCGGGAGCAGCTAGGGATGACCCAAGCTGATGGATCAGCTCTTCCAGTTCATACAACA
Organism: Geopsychrobacteraceae bacterium; assembly: GCA_963677135.2. Lineage (GTDB taxonomy): Bacteria > Desulfobacterota > Desulfuromonadia > Desulfuromonadales > Geopsychrobacteraceae > Seleniibacterium. The sequence continues at coordinate 27,410 of CAXXLS010000014.1, forward strand.
GCTCCTGAGTCCGACCGATACTGAATGCAGGAATCAGGATCGCGCCGCGATCGGCCAGGGCCCTTTCAATGACTTGCTTCAGAAGTTGGCGCCGTTGACGGCGGTCCTCATGCAGGCGGTCTCCGTAGGTACTTTCCAGAACCAGGACATCAGCCCGCCATGGAGATCGCGGGGCCGGCAGCAGCGGCGCATAAGGAGCGCCGAGGTCACCGGAAAGAACATATCGCTCTCCGGCGACGTCACATTCTACGAAGGCGGAACCCAATATATGACCGGCCGGTTGCAATTTGAACTGGATAAGCCCATCACAGGAATCAACCGTATGCCACTGCTGATAGGAGATGGGGACAAGCAACTCTTTAAGCAGGTCAAGAAATCGGCGGATCAGTTCACGATTCCTGGTAAAACCGATTCTGATCGCATCTTCAAGCATCAGGGGAAGAAGCACCGCCGAGGCCTGGGAGCAATAGATCGGCCCCTTGAATCCGGCCGCCAGCAGATACGGAATCCGTCCGACGTGATCGATATGAACATGGGTCACTATCAGAGCACGGACATGGTCAACCGGAAAATCGATCTCCGGTGGAAGTGATTCGTCCCCCTGGGACATGCCGCAATCGACCAGAATGGAATGTTCAGCATTGATACGCAGTTCATGACACGAACCGGTCACACCACGGGTGGCCCCGTGAAACACAAGATCAGGATAAGCCATAGTCCCCCCTCAGAGACAAAAAAGAATAACCTCTCGCCGGTTCGTTTTACTCACTCAAGAACGCAGAGGTCGCTAAGTTAAAGCTTAAAACGGTAAGAGCTAAATAATATAGTTAATCATGAAGATTTTGCTTCATTATTTAGGCTATATGCATTCTGGGGTTGGATCGCTGATTTTTTTATTTTGTGAGAAACTCCCGTTTTGAGCAAAACTTGGTTAATGCCCTAAAAAATGCTTTTAATATCCCGGTAAAAATTCTCATGGGAACCGAGAACCATTAACTCGAGGGTAACCGCTCCGTCATGGTAGCTGTAGCCGAGAAGGGTAAGCTGATTATTCATCTTGAACTTGTAGACTCGAAGAAAAGCCAGATCACCTTTTTTCTGATCACCCAACAGAGGATTTTCGACAAGCTCCTTAACGGCCTTGTCCAGATCCTTCTTTTGGTTCTGGTGGAGCTTCTTGACAGCTTTTTTGAAGGTTGGCGTTTGAAGGACCTGGGTAATTTTAGCCAAAGTCATATTCCTGGAGCTTACCGGCATCTTTCTCGGCTTTTGCGATAATAGCTTGCCTAACGAACTCATACGGTAGGTCTGGGTTATCTTCCATCATTTCACCAATTTTAGCCCAGTGCTCAATTTGCTTTGGCGTTGTACGGTTTAATGCTTTTGCCATAATAGCAGCCTTATCAACTAATTCTTGGTCAAGTCGTACACTGGATGTAGACATATCGCTCTCCTTTTTTCATCTAGCAGCAATTGTAGCGCATTGCATCAATTGTGGCAAGTTGATCAATTCAGCGAAAACTTGCTTTTCTACCAGAGTGGGATTATCTCGGGAGCCGGAATCTCTGGGGAGAACATATCGTTTCCAACCCTATATTGCATATAGCCATTATTTATATTGTTTTCACAGACAAGTAATCTGTTTTCCTCAGCGATCTTGGCGAACTCTGCGCGAGGCAAGCATTTACTTAGGTAAAGACTCCGAAATCGCCGGCGCAAAGGCCTTGATAAACGACTCACCAAGGGCCCTCGCCTCTTCTTCAGTCCCTTTAACCGGCACCGAAATCCGGATAAACGACGATTCTCTCCGATTATCCACGAAAGAATTTTTAGCCATGGACAGTTTCAGGGCGTACTCATTGGTCAGATACTGGTCCCGCACCTGGAACCAGTAAAGGAAGAGCTGCTTTTCGATATCCTTCTGATACAGAGAACTCACGTAGGAAACGGTTGTCCCGTTTACATCCACCTCATGAACAGAGTCATTGACGCGGTTCCAACCGCTACCGGGAAGGCACTGCTTGGGGGAATGGATCGGACCACTGTTGGGACCTCCGTCATGATAGCCCACGTAGAGAGAGAGAAGCTCGCCCTGATCATTGCGATAAGTCCGGGACAGGTAGTCCGTCGGCAGCAAAACCGCAAGAACCCGCTCATCAAACCGCGCCTCCCCCACCATCGTCCACCCCTGCTCCTGCCGAGGAAACAGGTCCAGAGGCTTGTTCACCGGCACCGAGGCTTCCGAACGGGTATGGACATACACCGCTGCCATACCGAGAAGGATGTAAAGAATAATAAAACGCCAGGTTTTGATTTTGGACATAATGAAACCTTTATTTTAAGCCACAAATGGACACAGATAAACACTGATTAGTTGATGACCCTTTTAATCTGAACTCGTGAAGTCCCAAAATTGATTATTAATCCTAAGCGGTTTCGGGTCGCCTTTAAATAATTCAAACATTGTGCGAAATGATTATCATCAATATTTTTAGTACACTTCAACTCGACAATCACATCTTCAACAAGAAGATCAACAAAATATTCTCCGACAACATACCCTTCATAAAAAACCGTCAACGGAAACTGTTGTTGAACTTTAACACCAGACTTATTCAGCTCATGAAAAAGGGCTTTTTCATAAACCTTTTCAAGAAAACCACACCCTAGCGTATTACCAACTTTGAACGCCGCGCCTATTATAATCCCAGTGATATCATCCGAAACGTAAGTGGACATCCATCCCCCCAAATATAAATTCTTGCAGATTTTTATCTATGATTTCATCTGCGCATATCTGTGAAAATCTGTGGCTAATTCAGAAGTTTACGCATTACCCCGCTCATCATAAACAACATCACCATAGCCAGCAAAAACACCCCCATTCCGGCGAATTCGTGGAAGAACCCTTCCGCGGCTGCGGCGCCGTAATATTGGGCCAGATAACCGGTGACAATCACCCGGATCATGTTGGTCAACACCGCAATCGGGACGGTCAAGACCACCAGTAAAACCATCGCGAGTTTACGTTTTTGGGTGAGGACAGCCAAGGCAACGCCTAGAGCAAGTAACGACATAAGTGATCGCAAGCCACTGCAGGCATCAGCCACTTCCAGAACCGTAGTGGGGAACATGATGATGTTCCCTTCCCGTAAAACGACAACCCCCATCAACTTTAATGAAATCACGGAAAACTTGGCGACGAACAATTTCAAAGGGAAGGCAATGGCGTCATAAACAATGTAAGGGAGGGGAATCATGAAAAACAAAAAACCGATGGGCAGCCACAAGGCCTTGAACCATTGCCAGCCAAACAGGAACAGAACCACTCCAGCCAGGATAAAAATGCTGGAGGAACGCTTTGTATAAAATTCCTGAGCCGCAACCCCTGCGACAAGGACAAAAATTCCGAATAAGACCAGGAGAAGACCGGAGTTGGCCGGCTTGATCTGCAGCCTGGACAAATCCTCCCGTTTCTGCCAGATCAGGTAGGCCGAAATAACCGGGACAAGGAAACCATGAGAATAGTTGGGGTCATTCGACCAGTCGCCTACCAACCCGGGAAATATAGTAGAAAAAACAAAGGCAAAAAGCGCTATCAGGATAATACCGAAAATGAAGTGACGTGGCTGTCCGATATCTGTCTGCATGATTCTCCCAAATCGTCAGGTTATAAACCGTTAGGCTGTTCAAAAACCAAGATATCACATAAAACCGAAGGATCGATAGGTGTCTGAAAAAGAGATGCTGAGTCACTGTCCATATATTGCTATCAAACGAAAGAGATTGTTAACCTCTGAATTAAAAACGATCTAAAATTACTCGCATTGATATTTGGATCACTGTATATAAAAAGCCTGTTAAAATTATCATTCCTGACTTCGTCTGTCCAGCAAAGCAAGCGCCAGTTAATTAAATCTTTCTTTTATAGTATTTTCCCCACATTACATTGAGCCATTGGACAATTAATGAGCTAAACAACCCAAAGACCGTACGATCACACCTACCAAACCACTCCAGGCAATAAAGGTCCAACCAACAAGTTCATCCAGCACAGCGTTCGATAAGCTACAAGCGTCTGACGCAGAGAACAATACGGATAAATTCGTTATATATGCAGGTTAAAGCACCTGTTTTACGACATGACCTCATAACCCTTTATAACCCCTGTCAATATTGTCGAAAAACTTAACAGAAACATCTCTTTAAAATCAAAATGTTATTATTTTAAAGGGTTTCAGGTGTGGCATTAACTTTGCTAATCATCCTAAGTATAAGCATTTCCCAAACGTACGCTAACAGGCTTGCCTCATTTACCATCTCAAAGGAGGGTATGGCGACATGAAAAGATTTTTCCTGATGATAGCCGTGACGTTGCTTTTTGGAATCACCTCAACACCGGCCAGCGCCAATATTATTGTTAATGGAAGCTTCGAAGACCCGATAGTGACCAGCGGCACATGGCAGCTGTTCAGTGACACCGCAGTCATTGGGTGGTCTGATGCCGACCCTATCGAAATTCAAACCTCAGCGTTGTTTGGGCCCGCTGCCGATGGAGATCAATATGTCGAACTGGACTCTATCACAGGGACATTCAACCATTGGCTGACACAAACATTCGATACCATTGCCGGGCAGCTCTATACATATTCCTTTGCTTTTTCCCCAAGACAGAGAATCGCTGAAAACATCCTGAATGCAGGGATTGTATCCTATGCCGGTACTGCCCATTGGCTTGATTTTCAAAGTTTGTCCGCAAGCGGAGTCGGTCTGACAGGAACGGACTGGACCTATTATTCTTACTCTTTTATTGCAGATACAACGTCTGCAACAATCGCTTTCCAGGATGGCGGCAAAGATGATTCGTATGGCACATTTATTGACGACGTCTCTGTTGCCCCCGTTCCCGAACCTTCGACTTTTCTGCTTCTCGGTGCTGGTCTTGCTGCTGTGGCTTTTTACAGAAGAAACGGCAAAAAAGCGTAACGCCCAGGACGATACAAGTTACCGACAAAAAAAGCGGGGTCAGCCATGACCCCGCTTTTTTTATTCAGTCTTCATTCGTGTTTCCAACAAACGCTTCGTCCTGAACAGGAGCATTTACCGCCAACATCCCCTTGTATCGATCAAAACCTTGGATTTCAGGAGTTCATGGTCGATATCCTTGAACTCATCGTGATCAACCAGCAGCACAAGAATATCAGCCTTATCGAGAACGTCATCAATACCGTAAAGCGTGACCGGGCTATGGCCATTCACGACGTTCGGCTCGCAAACCATAATTTGCCCGATGTCCATCTTTTCCAGTTCCTGAACAATGTGTAAAGCAGGAGACTCACGCAGGTCATCGATGTTCGCCTTGAAGGCAACCCCCAGGCAGCCGATGACGGGATCCCGGAAACGCGAGGCTTTCTGTCGGATCTTTTCAAGAACCCACCCAGGCTTGCCATCATTCACTTCACGGGCAGTACGGATCAGGCGCGCCGTTTCAGGAGCGGAATGGACAACAAACCAGGGATCAACAGCAATACAATGACCACCGACTCCGGGCCCGGGATTGAGGATGTTAACCCGCGGATGCTTATTGGCAAGTTCGATCAACTCCCAGACGTTGATCCCAAGGCGATCGCAGATGAGGGACAGTTCGTTGGCAAAAGCGATATTGACGTCGCGGAAAGAATTTTCAACCAGCTTGGCCATTTCCGCCGTACGGCTGTCCGTCAGGTAGATCTTGCCGCTGCAAAAAGATTTGTAAAGGCTTTGCGCCTGACGGGCCGATTCCTTGTCGACCCCTCCGACGATCCGGTCGTTGTCCACCAGTTCACGCAGGATGCTGCCAGGCAGAACCCGTTCCGGGCAATGGGCGATATAAATTTTGCCATGTTTTTTTTGCGGGTCGATGGCAGCCAGATCGGGGCGTTCCTGAAAGACAATATCGCGAACCCGCTCGGTGGCTCCTACCGGAGACGTCGACTCAAGAATGATCAGGTTCCCTTCTTCCAGATAGGGGCAGATCGCCCTGGTCGCGGTTTCCACAAAGCTCAAATCGGGAATTTTTTCATGGCTTTCGGCATTGTCCAGAAAGGGTGTCGGCACGGCCAGGATGAAGGCATCGGCCCTTTCAGGCGCCAGGGACGCTTTCAGATTGCCGCTGTTGACAGCTGATTTGACCAGTATATCCAGATCCGGCTCAACGATGTGGATTTTGCCGCTGTTGATAGTGTCCACGGCATTTGCATTCACATCAACACCCAGGACCTGGTACCCCTTGGTCGCCAGCATCGACGCCGTCGGCAAACCAATATAACCAAGACCCATGACAACGATTCTATTGAAATTATGCATAAAAAATCCCACTCCTGATTTATTAATTATCCGGGATCGGACCTTTGGCCCCGTCAGCTACGCGCCCCTACAAGAGCATTCCTCGCCAACGTAACAAAAACCGCCATCGAGCAAACCCAGGAGTTACCCACACCACGGTTCCATTCCGAAGCCCATTCGGACTGTCCGAATGGGTCCTGATTACGAAAAATAACGTTCCAATGCAGAGACAATCCGTCCACTCGCCTTGCCGTCGCCGTAGGGATTGTGCGCCTCACTCATCTGTTTATACTTATCAGCATCAGTCAATAACGCAGCAGCAGCCCCATAAATACGTTCAGGATCAGTGCCGACCAGCTCAACCGTTCCGGCGGCGACCGCTTCGGGTCGTTCAGTGGTGTCGCGCATGACCAGAACCGGCTTGCCCAGGGACGGAGCCTCTTCCTGAATCCCTCCGGAGTCGGTCACAATCAGACAAGAACGTTCCATCAGGTAGACAAAAGGGAGATAATCCAAAGGGGCTATCAGGTGAATATTCTGTCCACCGCCGGAACCGAGGATTCTGTTCACCGGCTCCTGGACGTTGGGATTCAAGTGCACAGGGTAAACAATTTCCACATCATTGAACTCTGCAGCGATTCGAGCCAGGGCGTGACAGATATTCTCAAACCCCTGGCCGAAATTTTCACGCCTGTGGCCGGTGACAAGAATCAGCCTTTTAGCTGGATCAAGAAACGAGAACTGACCAGTAAAGGTTTTCTGCAAAAGACTGTCGGAGCGAATCTGCCCGACGACGTCCAGCAGCGCATCGACGACCGTATTTCCCGTGACGCTAATACTTTCCGTATCAATCCCTTCCCGAACCAGATTGTCCCTGGCCGCCGGAGTGGGTGCAAAGTGCAGATTCGCCATATGCCCGGTCAGGCAGCGATTCAATTCTTCAGGAAAAGGAGCTGCCTTGTTACCTGTACGCAAACCGGCCTCAACATGCCCTACCGGTATCCGCAGATAAAATGCTGCAAGAGCGGCACTCATGGTGGTCGTCGTATCGCCATGAACCAGTATCATGTCAGGACGATACTCAGAAAGCACCGCTTTAAGTCCCTTAAGAACATTCGTCGTCACATCGAAAAGATCCTGCCCCGGAGCCATGATATTCAGATCATACTCAGGCTGAATCTGAAACAGGTCCAACACCTGGTCAAGCATTTCACGATGCTGGGCAGTAACGCAAACTGCTGATTCCAGTTGGGGAGAGCCAGATAAGGCCTTGACGACTGGAGCCATTTTAATGGCTTCGGGACGGGTACCGAAGATGGATAAAATTTTCATAAACCAATCGCCTGAATTCAATCACCACTGATATCCCAATAAAAAACGCATTTTAATTTTCATAAAAATAAATAAATCGCCTCATACCACTAATGAGATATTCATAATCACGCACTCCAAGGATATGGGCAAGCAGACCAAAAGCCATTTTATAGCGGGAATATGGACCAAGATTGTCTTTCTTCGCCACTAACGTTAAACCTTCAGTAAACTCTTTATACCTATCAGAAAAAGAATATATATAAGAACGATCTGGCTTATTCCATTGATAGTCAAGATCCAAATCACACTTTACAGGACAAGGGAGATGCCCTGGATAGGTTTGCCAGGGTACCGCCTTAACAGCTCTAGGGAAACAGTTATACCATTGGTGATAAAACCGATGATTAAGTCTGAAATCAAGGGGCAATGAAAACAGTTTTTCCAAAAACAACCCATCAAAAAAAGGCATCTGATACTCAATGGAATATTCATTCAATTTTTCATAAAAATCATAACAATGCCTTCTTTGATCGTTATGCATTAAATATAAAAATAAAGCCTGTCCCTTATCTTCACAATCAATAGCCTTAACTTCAGTCGATATATTATTAAGGAGATAATCTGAAAAATGATACTTCCACTTTTTAGTAAAGGACTTTAGAGGTAAAGTGATTTTGTTATATGTAAGGTATTTCAATACAGCGTCCTCAACACCTTTTTTTCGTGCCGTATTGACAATTTCTTCATTCAAATAAACACAACCGACACCGACACTTCCCCCATTTCCAGACCATATAATATCAGGCCGAAATTGTTTTGGTGACGCCTCTATTCTTTCACCTCGCATCCATTCTAGCGCGATAGACTTAATATCATCTAACTTAACAGACGGGGCACGACATACCCACTTAAACGGGGTGTTTATTTCCTCTGCAAATTGCTTTGCATAGACTAGATCCTGAGAAGAATCTGGGGAAAAGTTAAGAGTTGGCACATTTACACCAAGGTCTACAAGTGCTCCGACAAGTGCCCGAGAATCCATTCCACCGCTTAAAAAAGTAAAAGCGGTGCTCTCTCCACGGAGCCTGATAGAAATTGAATCCAGAAATAAATCGTAAACGTCCCTGCAAAACTGTTCATCAAAATTTGCAGCTTGAGGGATATGCCCCCATTCAAAATATTGATCATTTTTTATCCCTTCATGGGATATGGTCACAATTTCAGCAGATTTCAGGCAAAATATGTTTTTATATTCAGTATTCCTACCTAGAGGATATCCTAACGCGAGCCGCTCAGCAAACGAATCATAATCAATTTCAGTCTTTACAAAAGGTAAAGACTTAATCATATCAATAGAGGTTGAAAAAACCGCAACATCACCATCAGTCCAGTAGTATAAAGGACGTATAGCGAATTTATCAGCAGCCAGAACAACTTTTTTGAAGCGAGAACCTTCGTAATTTATTAAAGAAAACTGACCTCTTGAATTTTTAAATTTTACATATTTATTTTCAAATAAGGCCGTTGATAACTCTTTATGATCCTTCTCTAAACTGGATTCGCCCAAAAGCGGTTCACCATACAATAACGAGACGCATTCCTTGTCGGTAAATACCCCTTCATAACCATCTAAAATATTCCTTTGAAGCCTAGCAAAAACATAATTCCCATCCGGATCTTTAATTAATCTAAAATTTTTCTGAACAAGATCCTTCTCAATAGCTTCAGTATAATAAGATTCGAGATTCGTTTGATTCGAAAGAGAAGTTATACCAAAAATCATTATTCGTCCTTATCACCGTCTAACCAAAGAAATAACATAAAAGCAGAAATTTTTGCGACCAAGAAGATTTATAGCTGAAAACACAATAACTCCCGTAAATATAAGAACGAACATTTGAATCAACTGCGATGTTTCATAATTTTTCAAAAGTATCCGCATAGAATAAACAGATAAGTACATTACAGCACTGGAAACAAGTGAAAAGGACAGATAAGAAAAATATTCAAACAGCCGCAAACCCAAATAGGGTAGCGTGCGCACCAATCGCACCAGAAAAAACATAGGAAACCCTATCAACCAGGCGTAGGAAAGCCCAGCAAGCCCCCACCTGGAGCCAACATAAAAGGCTGGAACCATAATAAAAGACCCAATAATAATATTAGTCAATCCCAGACGGACTTTTCCTAGTGCCAATACAGCAGGTGACATTGAGTTGGACAACATTCTAAGGGGCATAATTATACCTAAAATCTGCAGAGGTAATACTGCCTCTACCCAAGCTACTCCTAAGCAAACACTAACAATTTCTGGTGCAATACTAGAGATCCCCCAAAAAACTGGAAATGAGAAAAAACCAACGATCTCCATAGCTTGACAGAAATGCTTTTTTAGTGTTTGAGAATCATTCTGAATTTTTGAGAAACTCGCAAATCCGACCTCGTTAATTATCGCAGAGAACTTTGCCATAGGTAGTGCTGCCAATTCTCTAGCAACAGAATAAAAACCAAGCAATTGAACTCCTAATACTTTCCCAGCTATAAAAATGTCAGCTTGTGAATACAAATACCAGACAACTTTTCCTGCTGTCACCCCTCCGCCAAATTTAAAATATTGCCCGAGCCCTTTAAAGTTAAAGCTAGGCAAGCACCAAAATTGTGTAATGTATATACTTCCAAACACCTGAACTGTGAGTCCAAAAAGATTTCCGCAAATCAAAGCCCATACACCAGCGCCTAATAGTGCTAAGGAAAGAGTCGTTAAACTAGTGAGAATGCTTGTGAAAAATACGAGAATTGCTTTCTTCTTGAAAAGCATACCTCTGCTTATAAGAGCATTAGGAATTACTGCAAAAGATCCAACTATAAATTGTAAGGAAACAATTGGTAAAATGCTGGCTAACTTTGAGTTAGAAAAGAATTTAACCACAAGTGGTGTACTTAATAAAAAAAGAAAATAGATAAAGAGGTTAAGTAAAAATACGAAACCAAAAATTCGCTTACCTATATCATTATTATAATCACTGCTTTGGATTATAGCAGAACTCAAACCAGCTTCCCTGAATATTTCGCCTATTCCGATGACCATCATAGCAAGGGACATCAACCCATAATCCAGTGGTGTCAAAAGCCTAATGACGATGAGCGTAATCGCCCAAGTCAAAATTTGACTAGAGAACCGTCCAATAGCTAACCATCTCAAGGAATTTAGTGTTTGATCAACAATGCTCAAAAAGAAAACCTCAAACATAAAATAGAGGTGGGTCCCAACATTCAAAAAGTGCAGTAGACACACTGACGAAGGAACTTCACCATGAGAAAAAGCGTGCGGAAGCTGTATTCAGCATAGTTCAAAGCCAAGATTCTCCTCAAAGCAAACGAAGGCAAACATGCATCGGCATGCATTGTGAGAAAAACAACTTCCATCAGGATATAATAGCCACCTACAATCGGCAGATCATCGAGAAGATGTGAGGCCCTTTCAAGCAAATTTAAACACGATAGAACGCCGGATTAAAGCACATATTAAGAAACTCTGTAGCAAGACTGGCAACTTACCATACAGGACGATTTAATGGATAAAAACATGGCCTTCTAAGCAACGATCAAAGGCCAAGCTGAATCGAATATGGTCATTAGCTTGAGCGCTACAGAGCAATACGCCTATTAACAATCAGTTATTACTATGAGGAGGCGACCGCCAAGAATCCCAATAGTCTGAAATAATACCCCTGGGCAAGAAGTTTCTTTAAGTACCCTATACCTAGCTATGACAATGCAGTAACTGCGGCATGATGGCTACTGTGTCGACTATAAACAATTTGAGTTACCGCCCCCTATCCAAGAACCGAACCCTAGAAAAAAAAATTATCTTATCTGCTACCAGAAGAAGAAATCTAAAAGTTATTTACATTATTTAATATGAATACTTTGCGTTTAAAACTTAAAATAATTTTTTTACAATAAATTCAAGCCAATCACAGTGTATTTCTTATTTTTGAATAATACGGGTAAAATATTTTCAAATTTATTTTTTCCGGTATAAAGAACAGCATAATTAACTTTGTACTTGTTTTTTAATGATCTCAATTTTTTAATGTCAAGATCAAAATAGCCATTTTTGGCATCTTCATAAGAACGAACAACCTCTTTCCCCGAAATATCTTGAATACGTTGGTACCATTCCATCAACCCATCTGGATCGATTGGGGTAGATTTCCAGTCTACTACAATCGATCTTTCTCCATGAAGCCTGAAATCCTGAAATCCAGGAGGAACAAGATACCTAGAGGAAACATCTGTATTTCTTACCCACTGATATAATTCATGCTCTGACTTATTAGAATTGATATTCAACAGAGTGGAGTTATTTAAACCCTGATAGGCACCATAGGATAGTGTGAAAATTGCAATTAAAATAATAAAACTTTTAATAAATTTCTGATTAATTTCTATATTGAAATTTTTTCTTATTTCCTCTTTGAAATCAACATAAATCAATAATGAAAAAATGACTATTATAAATAAGAATTCTTTCGAAAGAAACCCATATTGGTATATATTCCATAAAACAATTAGAGAAATACCAATAGGAATAATACTTTTTATTTTTTGTTTATTAAAATCTATATCTTTACTATTCTCATTATTTAAAGAAATAGATAAACAAATAAAAATTATTTGAGAAAAGAGCACAAGAAATGGCGCCATTCTCCAAAAAAATAGTTTTGACACTACAGGAATAAATACTACTGTAGTAAGAACTGTAGCAATAACAATAGGAAGCAGTAGGCCAAAGTACAGCCCTTTTATTCTTCTCTTTAAAGCTACCTCAGCATCTAATAAATATAAACATATTAGCCCCAATATTGACCATCCAAAAAGGTTAAAGAAATCAAAAATAAATGTATTGGGAACGTAATGGTGTGGCGAACGTATAAATTGAAAGATATAAGTAGCCTGTGCACCATACGCAGAGGTGATCATACTCAGCAAAAAAGGAACATTAAAAGCAAATACGAGAAACATTAGGAAAAACTGAGTAAAAATTCGTCTCATTATGCCTTCAGCACCAATAAAAAGATGCGCGATACCAAAAACGACAAAACCCAAAAGCAAGAAATTTGTGTGCATAAATCCAGAAAATGCCATACATAATCCAGAAATAAAATAGCTGCCCCTAAGAAAAAACAAAAAACTAATAAGCAAAAAAGCTGCCCCGAAGGATGACGGCTGCAAAACTGACGAAAAAATAAAACTTCCAGCCACACTAATAGTATTATCCGCAACCATAAGAGAAAGCACAAATAGAAAGGAAATTAATGCCTTTTCTTTTGAAATGATTTTTAAAATTTTATAGACAGAAAAAATGGCGAGAGTCCTCAAAATGAACTCTATAAAGATTAAGCTTTCTGGAATAGAAAGACCAATTTTACTAATTAAAATAATAATAAAAGAGAAATTTTCATGATAATGATGAGTTTTATGAGCAAACCAATCACCTGTCAAAAATTCTGGATTTATTAATTTTAATCCATGTATTAAGTAGGTATTTTGATTACCTATGCCATAACTAAGACCAAAAGATAAAGAGCAGGTAATAATTGATAGAATTATAAAGATCCGTTCGATTTTAATACTCATGGCTTGAATACCATAATTTTTGACAAAGAAAAGTTAATTCCAGTAATAAAAGTCATTACGAAAAACCACGATAAAGTAATATTAAAATCTAAATTTTTCTCAGCGATTTCCATCAGAAGAGAGCTTAAAAAAAGTAATGTTATTTGTAATAAAAAAAAGGAAACGAGCAATTGCCCTTTCTTTTTTTCTGTCGGAAATGTCCATTTTTCATTCCAATAAAAGCTCCACAGAATTCCAGCAGAGTAACTGATCGCTTGTGAGGCGAAAGCATTTCCGCTTAACAGACCGTTAAATAGAACAAAAAACACTAAATAGCTGATTATCGTATTTGAAATGCCAACGACAATAAATTTGCTAAATTGTATGGAAGTCAACTTATTGTTAATCATTTTTACAAGAAATCTCAGAGATAATGAACCGTGGTCGATTTTGTAAAGCGATATGAATCCGCGAAAGATAAGCGCCTATAACGCCAAGCAGAATAAATAAAACTCCAAATAAGAACGATACAATTCCAACGGTCGACGCCCAACCTGCAACAGTTTCGCCATTCACCCATTGAAATATCACATATAGCACCTCAAATATTGATAAAATGCTGGTAATGATTCCAACCCAAATTCCTATTACTAGAGGCTTGGTTGAAAATGAAATTATCGACCCTTTTGCAAATTTAATCATTTTTGACAACGTGTATTTGGATATACCAGAGAAACGTTTATCCGCCTCATAAGGAATTGTTACAGATGGAAAACCAAGCCATTCAACAGCTCCCCTTAAAAACAAATCAACATCTTTTAGAACAAGAAGTTCATTTAATACAACCCTATCTAATAACCGAAAATCTGAGGATCCTTGCGAGATATATACATCAGTCAAAAATGAAAATATTTTATAAAAAAAAGATGAACTTTTTCTTTTGAAAAAAGATGAAACTTCCTCATCCTTTCTAAAAGTATTAACAACAAGAAATCCCTCTCTATGTTTTTCTACCATTTTTTTTATAAGAGATGGTGGATGTTGTAAATCACCATCCATAGAAATTATTGCCTGCCCTGTAGACTTACTCAAACCGGCTAGCAATGCATGTTGATGACCGAAATTCCTTGCTAACTTAACACCCTTAACAACCGGATTAGATCTTGATATATTTGAAATATTTTCCCATGTTTTATCTTTGCTTCCATCATCGACAAGTATAATTTCAAATTTAAAATCGAATTGATATAATTCGTTTAGTATTCTTTCAATCAATACATCTACATTATCTTCTTCATTGTACAAAGGGATAACAATTGACAAAAAACAGTTATTTTCATTTTCATTAAAATTATACATGCCGATTCCCTCACGTTTATGATGACAAGCTATAGGTCCTAAACTTCCATACAAATAAAATAATTTTATCTAAATACTATTTCAGGAATTATTTCTTTCGCATTTGATTTTATAGATAGAAGTACAGACCCCTCTCTCCCAAAAACGCTAACCAAGTTGAAAAGGAATAGAGATAAAGACATTTTCCCTTTACAAAGCATGAAAAAATGCCCATATTGCATTTCGGGATATTCAATACGGCAGAATCAACAGCTATCTAGACAACATAATCGCCCATAAATATTTAGGCGAACTTCAGACAAACTGCTAAGAAGATTCTCAAGTACAAATAAACGTTAAGACCTTTTTTTTACGCAAATTATCTGAAACAATGATAATGTCATGAAGAAAAACTTCCTTCCAAGCAGAGCCTATCTTTCTAAAGACTACCACTCAACAATTATCTACAATTCTAGACTTAGAGTCAGAGCAATCTAGCCATTGAAATCTCTGCGCCAAGTCACAGCAAAGCCATCCATTACAATTTTCAGAGAAAAAAGTTTATTTTATAAAAAGAGAAGAGTTAAATACTTACACTTACAATCCAAATTTTTTAGCAAAATCCCTTGTGACCCTTTTTCCAGTTAAATAAGGCTTTAAATGCCATTTTATCTTTTTTACGACACTATCACGCCAACGATCACTTAGATTTTCCCCGCTACCAACAACATAAGCGACCATCTTATCAGAGAGATGCGAATATTTTATTCCTGGAGTATCTGCATAAAACTTATGTATATTCATATGCCTATACTTTGTCCAAGGAATCTGTAACCTAGATTCTAAATCAATTGAATCAGGAAAAGACAGATAATGTGAATTAATAACAACCGTAGATCCACAATACTGATTCATATTGTCTGATTCTATG
This sequence comes from Geopsychrobacteraceae bacterium, assembly GCA_963677135.2. Lineage (GTDB taxonomy): Bacteria > Desulfobacterota > Desulfuromonadia > Desulfuromonadales > Geopsychrobacteraceae > Seleniibacterium. The sequence goes on from CAXXLS010000014.1 coordinate 42,939, forward strand.
TATCGGTTGCAATTTTGATAAAGAAAATAACCTCCATCGAGTGTCATAAAATCAAATGGGGAGGATTTTTTTAAAAGAGTTATAAAATCAGAGTGAACCAAATCATCAGAGTCTAATTGAAAAACATATTTAGGTCGGTAGTGCGAAAGGAACTTTATTCCAGAAATAATTTTTAATATTTTATCATCGATTAAATTTTTAGGAGGGTAAGAACCATTTTCAGTAGTAGGTTCAGAAAAGTCCACATGTTTAAAGATGATTCTTTCATCAACTAGGGAATTGAGGAAATCAGGTTTATCATGTCCTGCAACAATAACTACAAAATCACCATCAGATTGATTTCGTAATGACGAAATGGTAGCCTGCAATGACCTACAAGTCATTTCCCAAGAGCGACAAACAGACTTTGCTTTTAAAGGAACAACAACACCAAGGAACATACCCCCTCCTTTAATTTCAAAATATTGATATGGCTGATAATCAAAAAACTATCGACATATTCATAAAAAATATTTAAATGTATACACTTAGATGTTGTCCAGCACTACCCCCTCAAGTAAATCGAGGGGGCTACTTTCAAAATTCAAGCTAGATGATTTTAGACTGTTCTTTTCAAGTAGAAAGTTAAATTTATCATTCACCTATTCTCAGAACTCCTGGTGGCTGAATAGAATTGCCAACCTGAACAGAATTACTTAAGACGTAATCAATTGTTCTGATCTTGTGTAAAACGGCCGAGTCTCCAGCCCAATCAAAATTTCCCGAGGTATAGTCACGACATCCAGAGTGGGAGCATGATTGCGTTGGGTTACCATTTCCGTCAAGATTACCAACATCTTTAAAAGCAAAATAAATTGTATCACCTGGTTTCAGTAAAGCCTCATCCGCTGATTGGAGCCGAAATGGGGCCCATACTTGCCGATAATACCTGTTAGCCTTTCTGAACTGTCCAGGGGATACCTCTGTTACGGTAAAACCACCTGAATGTTCCTGTATATCAACCAAGGTGGCGCTTGACCAGTTTTCATTCGTAATGGGGCTTTTCGAATATCTTATTTCAACAGTCATACCAGAACGCTCATCGCGGTATTTGTCATAAAAGCTCAGTTCAAAATGGCCATCATCATAAAAACCAACCGCAGGACTGTTCAGAGTTTCAAAATTCTGATCTGTCTCACCAGATAATGCCCTAAACTCAAGATTATCAATATAATAGTCTGACGGAGTTGCGCCTGGCTCAAGAGCTATATACATATGGCTAAACTTCTGGATATAATCTACTGCTGCGAATGAATTAAATGCACACCCATCAACAGGGAAATCATTGCAAGAGCCATAACCGTTATAATGGTTTGGATGATTATCTACAATAAAATGAACCCAGCCACCGCCACTAATAAAAGCTCTATGATAATAATGACCGCTTGTTCCAGAGATATACGGACCGATGCTCATAGTCTGGTTTGGATAAGTTTCACCGGTATCGATTATTACACTAGAAGGCATGTGAACATACAGAGAAAGTTCATCCGCCCCTGTCGTGCCTTCGAATGGCTGAGTGAGCGTTCCATCAGTCGTTGAAAAATAGATATAGGGAACACCGATGGTCGTACCTGAACTTGGATCTCCTGAGTAGTCAAGATAATCCTGTTTGCCATAGATCGCCGCGCCCTGACCGTCTGGATATTCGGTGCTTTTCCCACCCGTTATACGAGTGTGAAAAGAGTTCCCACTGATTGCAAAATCACTGACGATATCTGAGTATCCCCATGCTTCCCACCCCAAATGATCGTTGTTGTAGGTATTGAGATACCGATAAAACTCCATATAGTACCCAGATGAACCGATCTGGGTTGTGCTGGTCCACTCATCTGTCCCAAGTCCTCTTTCTGCGTAGGTATAACTTGAGTTAGACGTATTTGGTGTTGCCGGTGTCGATGCTGCAACATCATCAAACTCTATAAGTGGTCCAACCCCAAAAGCATTGGGTACTAAAAACAAAAAAATAAATATTATTAATAGGTTTTTAATAAATACGGAAGATACACATTTTACTCTTTTCATTTGATTTACTCACTTTCTAATTACGAGTTTACTTAGCAGTATAAACCATTTCTAATAATTTTCATGCAAGCATACTACAAATACAATCTGCATTCCATCGCCAATTTAACCGATTTTTCACTTTTTTTGCAGAATTATCTCCAAAATACTTAAAATACTGTGGTTTTTCTAAAACAGAAAGCAAACCATCCGCCAGTTCAGAGACGCCCTTATTCCCAAAAATCACACCATCCACTTTATTTTCTACTAAATCTAAAAAGTTAGGTAAGTCAGGAACAACTATAACCTTCCCCAAAGCCATATATTCAACGACCTTCATCGGTGACGCATAAAAAGTCGCTTTGGGGCTCACCGCAATATCAAACAGGTTAACATATTCATGAACGGTCTCATAAGGAACCCGCCCGGTAATCAGCACTTTTTCGTTCAAAGAATAATTGTCTATCAGGCGCTCAAGTTCTCCCCTGATCGGTCCGTCCCCCACGATCAGCAAAAAAACTTTTTCATGCTTTTGGATAACTTTCCTGAATGCATCCAGAAGCAGGTCAAGGCCATGCCAGGCGCGTAAGACCCCGGTAAAACCGATGACGATATGATCGTCCGGCACACCTAACTGGTGCAAAAGTTCCTGATTTTTCGGATGAGGAAAAAACTTATCGGGATTGACTCCGTTGGGCATGACGACGATCTGGCCTTCCGGCACCCCCTGCTCCACAAGATAATTTTTTAAAGGCGTCGACACGACAATAGTTTTGGTTGCATGGCTGCAGGCCAACTTTTCAAGCCAGAAAGCCATTTTCCTGAAATAGAGTCGTTCATCCGGCTGTTCGCTCCTCTCGAGGGCAAGAGGTGCATTGACTTCCAGACATATAGGCGTTCTGGTCACTTTGGCGGCAAGAATCCCACCGATATTGAAAGTGATATAACGGTCATAGATGAAGTCAGGCCTGAAGGTAAGACACTTCCAAGTCAGGACAAGGAAACTGAAAAGAGAGTAACCCATTTCACACAGTTCAAAAACAAGTCCCGGCAATCTGCTTTTTATAGCGGCCAGCATCCCCCCCCGCCCCGTACTTTGGCCTTGCCCCTGTTTATCATTCGGATAATTTTCGCCTGCCGGTGCGACAACCTGAACCTCATGACCGAGAGAACGGAACGCCGCAATCATTTCGCGGATATGAATACCCTCGGCACCGTCTCCAAGCGTCCTGTGGTGGTAGATCAATTTCATGGCAACACTCTTTCAGCTTCCAGCAGTTTTTGATACATGGCAACGACCTGTTGCGCACAGGCCGCCCAATTCCGTCCCTCCATCCGGGAGGAAATCTTCTGACGATCCCAGTCAGTTTTCAACGCCTCATCAATATAGTGATGCCAATCCCCATCGAGCGGCACAACAAACCCGTTCTGCTGGTCAGTAATAAGATCCGGGACGGCGCCTACGGCTGAAACAATACTGGGGCAGCCGCACGCCAGAGCTTCCATGACAACATTGGGACACCCTTCTCCGGACGTTGCAAGGCAGAACAGATCGGCTGCGCAATACCAGTGTACCAGTTCCGCATGGCTGAGATCATTGACAAAGAATACGTTGTCAAGGTTCAGCTCGGCAACCAGCCCTTCCAATTCAGCCTTGCAGTTCCCCTCCGGGTTTACGCCGCCGATGACGTAGAGGTCTATATCATGATCCTCTACCAGCCGGGGCAATTGCCTGATCAGGTGGTGGTGACCTTTCCGGGGGATCAAAGACCCGACGGATATGATGATCTTTTTATCCCGAGGCAAATTCAGCCGATTCCTCGCAGTGGTCTGATCCCGGAAGTGAAAATGACCGGTATCAACGCCGTTCAGGATAACCTGAATCCGGGAAGGGGGAACCCCGATATCCAGAAGATCGTGCTGCAGTTCCGTGCTGAGGCAGACATGCTGATCTGCGTGTTTCAGCAACCAGTCCAGCAGCTTTTTCCGCAGGCTTCTCTCCTGCAGATACAGGGCTTCCTTGCCACGAATGGTGACGCAGCATTTTATTCTCAAAAATCTCGCCAACAACCACCCGGCAAGCAGGTCCGGACAGGTCCAATGGACGTCAATCAGATCGAACCGGATTTTTTTGCCAAATCTCAGGTATCCGACAACAGGCAGAACCGACAGGAAATAAAAAACAAAGTCCAACCATTTGAGAACTCGCGGAATCGCTAAAAACCGGGGATAATAGACCTTCAGTCCATTGCAGGTGGTACTCATGTCCACATCTTTTTTTCCCCGCAATCCCGGCAGCCATTGCAGGGGAGCGATCACGGTCAATTCACAGTGACGGCTTACGGCTTTCAGCCTGTTGAAAACAAAAATCCCGTAACTGGGCTGGGATCGGTTGGGAAACAGGTAACTCAAGGCGAGGATATTCATCGGGGTACCGGCGTCCTCAATTCAGACCATGCTGCAGATGCCACTCTTCCAGGACCAGCAGTTGCCATATTTCGCGGTGTCTATCGACCTTTCCCTGTTTATGGTCATCCAGTAGCCGCGCAACAGCTTCACCTGAAAAGTACCCTCTTTGCAGCGCTTTGGCGGATAACAGGGTCTCGCGGGCATAATCGTACAGGTCCCCCCGAAACATCATCTCCAACGGTGTCGGAAACCCCATTTTCTTTCGGTTGATGATCGTCTGCGGAATACGATTTTCAAGTATTTTTTTCAGGATATATTTCGGGTTGCGCCCCTTGAGCTTGTATTCGGATGGCAGAGTCGCTGCGTACTCAACCAACCGATGGTCAAGGAAGGGCACACGCAGCTCAATGGAGGTTGCCATACTCATGCGATCAGCCTTGATGAGCAGGTCATCGACCAGCCAGGTGCGGGTATCAAAATAGAGCATCCGGCTCAGGGGGTCCCAATTCCGGCTGGTGTTGAATAGTTCTGCGACAAAAGACTTAAGCTCGGAATTTCCATACGCGGCAGTCGCCTGAAATTCCGGATGATAGAGTGCGTCTTTGGCTGAACCCTCATAGCTTGAAATACCCTTGTAACGCTCATCGAGCGAAACTTCGGCCATCTTGAGGTATTTATGCAATTTCTGAGACCGGGAAAGCCGCCGGCCCAGTTTTGCCAGCATCCCGGAAAAATGACTCCCGAAAACATTGCGCAGCCGTTCGATCGCCAGGTTGTAACCGTAAAAATCATACCCGGCGAACAACTCATCCGAACCCTCGCCGCTCAGGCACACAACAACCTGCTCACGGGCCAGTTTTGAAACATAGTAGAGAGATATGGCGGCCGCCTCGGTCACCGGCTCATCCATATGCCTGATGTAATCAGGAATGAAGTCGACAAAACTCTGAGGCGTCATCCTGATTTCATGATGATCGGTCTGAAACCGTTGAGACACTTCCCGCGCATAGGGTGTCTCGTCGTAAGCGGGACCAAAATCGTAGGACACCGAAAAGGTTTTCAGCCCCTTAGCGGCACCGGGTGCGAGCAGGGCGACCACGGCGCTGGAATCGAGTCCACCGCTTAAAAAGACACCTAATGGAACGTCGCTTCGCAAACGCAAGGCAACAGAGTCCTGAAGCAACTTGTCAACGGCATCAGCATGATCACCAAAGCCAAGAGAGCGATCCTGAGTAAAATCAAGGGACCAGTAGGATGTAATCCGTGGCGCTTCGCCGGGACGGCACGTCAACTTATGCCCGGGCAACAGACGTTTCACTGACGCAAACAGAGTGTTCTCACCGGGAACATAACCAAACCCCATATAGGCATCGATAAGGGTCCGATCCACACTGGGGGGACTGCTTTCAACAACATGAAGCGATTTGATTTCTGAGGCAAACAACAAACGGTTTCGCTCATAGCGGTAATAAAAAGGTTTGATCCCGAGACGGTCGCGCGCAGCGAAAAGAATTTTCTTCTGCATATCCCAGATTGCGAAAGAGAACATCCCGATAAAATGTTCGAGGCAGTCCTCCCCCCAATAACCATAGGCGGCTAACAGAACTTCCGTATCGGTTTCGGTCCTGAAGGTATACCCCGCAGCACTGAGCTGATTTTTCAGCTCGATGTAGTTGTAAATCTCCCCGTTGAAAACAATCCAGTAGTCTCCGCAGGAGGAAACCATCGGCTGTCCCCCGATTTCCCGGGTATCCAGAATACTCAGCCGGCGATGAGCAAGGCCAACGGTTCCATTTTCCAGAACCATATGCCCGGCCCCATCCGGCCCCCGGTATTCAATAACGGAGGTCATTTGTTTAAGGATATCTGAATCGATATTCGGTTCTTGAGAAAGAATCCCGGCTATACCACACATAATATTCAATCCACTCGCTATCGGTTATTTAGTTGTCACCCGGAAAACGCATTGTGAGCATTCGACGTTTCCGCAGGGTCACGAGTTTCAGAGTTCGAGGCAGCTTCGCGGCTTTTGACCAGGTACCCATGAGCGATACCCAAAGCGATGCACCAGTATATCGGCTCGTATATCAACCTGTTGAGGAACGTTGCGTTGACCAGAAAAGCTCCCAGTCCAACCCGCAGGGCAATAACATGTTGCGCTTCCTGAATGAGGTTGTTGACAAGGTAGACCTTTAGTATCCGCTTGGTCTTTCGAAAGAAATTAACCAAAAGCACAACGAAAGGGATAAACACCAGGGCGCCGCCTTCGGCAAGAATTTCAAACCAGGTACTATGGGCGACATGCCCCCGTTGACCTGGTTCCATACCCTCGAGGGCCGGTCCGGAATAATAACCGAAATTGGCCAGCCCGACACCACTGACAGGATTATTCTTGAACAGCTCAAAAGAATATCTCCAAAAATCCAGGCGGCTCTGGGCGGACCTTTCCCTTGTCTCTTCCTGGGTGGCTTCAACAAGGCTTTTGAAACGTGCAATATGATAGTCGTTAATAAACGGCGATATAGCAAGGCAGAGCACAACCAGCGCCATAACCATTTTTTTCCGGTATTGCTTAAAATTCATGAACAGCAGGACAAACAACGCCCCCATCCCCAGGAGCCCCCCCCGGGAACCGGTAATAAATACAGACATGACGATTCCAAAGCATAGCACGCCAGCGAACAGAGACTCTGCCTTATTCTTAGAAAGAACCCGCTGAAAAACAAAGGGAAACAACAGAACCAGAGCCGCGGCAAAATGATTTGAATCTCCGATCGACCCGCCATTGATATTTTCAAAACGGGCCCCGGTGGTGCCGCGCAGATCATAACAGCGGTACACCAGCCAGCAGGCACTCAGAATCAATACGTTATGGAAATTCCTGATTTTTTCGAAACTGTCGACCAGCTGAATGAACAGCAGGAAGAATACCCAGTATTTAAAATAGGTAAAGGTCATATCCCAGCTGAGCTGGGGATTGAAGGCGGCCTTGCTTGAGCTGTAGGCCATACCGACGATCATAAATCCCAGTAGCCACACCTCTAACGGCCAGCGACTGAATTTTTTCGGGTATTTGGCACTGCTCAGATACAGGAGAACGGTCAGGGACGCTATAACGATCGGTATCTGGAGAGGAAGATAATAATTCTCGGAAAGTTGCGCCAAACGGATATGAGTCAGGGCGGCAAACAGGTACAGTCCCCACACCGGGTCGTGAACGAGGGTGCGAAAAAAACCGTAGCTGATCAGAGCAATGCCAAATAAAAACTTAACCAAAATACCCCCTAACCAAGCGCGTCCAGGTAAAGCTGCTCATAGTTCTTAAGGGTCGTTGCGATCGAATAGTTTTCCGCCACAAAGCGATACCCCTGGTTGACAACAATACCGACATGGTCACCGGACAGGGCTTTATGGATAGTGTCGGCAAAGCACTCCGGACGGCTGTCGGCAATAAATCCGGTGACACCGTCCTGAACCACGCCGCTCCGGTTGGCTCCCTGGCTGACCACCAGGGGAACCTTTGCGGCCATGCCTTCGAGGAGGACCAGAGGCAATCCCTCTCGTTCGGAGCAGAGAACCTGAACATCCGAGGCACCGAGAATGGCCGGAACATCCGTCCTGTTTCCCAGAAAATGAACACGATCCGCATAAGCGGAATTCCGAACCCATGCCTCGAGGGGATTCCGCAGGGCCCCATCCCCGACAATAAGCAGGTTCAGGTCGGTGTTGTTCCTGGCGAGTATTGTAAAGGCATCGAGAAGCAGGCGATGATTTTTGATCGGATCGAGCCGTGCGACGATAGTCACAAGTTTATCGCCGGATTGAAATCCAAGCGTCCTTTTTATGGTTTCTTTATCCTGTCCAGCCTGGAAAGACGCCAGATCTATTCCGTTTTCAATAACTGTTACTTTACGCTCTGAAATTTTGTCCTTACTGACGGAAAAATTTCGCAGCTCTTCACTGACGTCGACAATTTTGTAAGCAACGAAAGACAGCAGTTTTTTTTCGAGTCTGCGGATCCAACTGCTATCAATATAATGGCGGCTATGTTCGGTGTTGATGACAACAGGCTTCCGGGCGATAAAGGCAGCCAAACCACTGTAGAAAAATGACGCCTGGTTATGAGTGTGAACCAGATCGATGCCATCCTCCCTGAACGCTTTGGCCAATGAAAAAATCAAACGCCAGTCCGTTCCGGGCCGCCGATTGAAAATACGGTACCCCGCCAAGTCACCAGAAATAAAGTCAAGAAGCTCTCCGCCGGCATCCAGACAATAAAGAAAAGGCGTGAAGGAAGACCTGTCCCCATGCTTAATAAGATTGACAAGCAGGTTTTCAATCCCTCCCTGCCCCATGGATAAGGTGACATGAGCAATATTTTTCTTCATAAGCTATGATTTCACCGCCAGCGTTTCTGTCATGACGGTGTGAAGTTCCTCGGCAAGATGCTTGTTCATGAATTTATCACAACGGGCATCAGAAAAGTCCCTGAGCCTGTCATTTTCCCAATCCTGATACATGGACAGCAGGGTCTCTTTGATGTCCATGACGACATTCTGACACTTATAGCCGAGAGAGAATCGCCCTATGATATTCGACGTGGCGCTGTCATTTTCACAGATGGCGAATACGGGTTTACGGACCGACATATAGTCATAAAGCTTGCGAGGGATCTGTAGAGGAAAATCAGGCTGAATCAACAGCAGAACATGGCTTTTTGTCATGTGTTGTTTCGCTTCTTCAAATGACACCCTGGGTATAATCCGGATGGAGTCTGCAAGTAACGGATCCCGCAACAGAATAGACAGGTTCGGGTCGGCGACATCGATGCCACCGACAAAATTCAGTTGAATTTTTTGTCCGGAGATCGCCCCGTCAGCAATCAATTCCCGCAACGCGGTTAACAGGAAATAGGGGTTTCTGGAAAAATACAGGGCCCCTGCATGGGTGATGGTAAACACCTCAGCACCAACACTTCCAGGCTTATCAGTGACAGCGTAATCTTCAAAACCGTTGGTGATGACGGTAACTTTGTTTTTACAGAACTCCGGATATCGCTTTTTGAAGTCCTCTTGCAGTTCCTGGGTATTGGCGATAACAATATCCGCATGCTTTACCACCCGACCTTCAAGAAACCGGTCAATGATTTTGATCGGGGCAGTCCGGACTGAAAAATTAGGGTTACTGACCCAGGGGTCTCTGAAATCGACAATCAGAGGTTTGCCGGACATCAGTTTCAGGACAACGCCGGACAAAAGGCCGCTCCACGGGCTCCCTGTCGCATAGATGACATCACAACGATTTTTGCGAACAACTTTCGAGGCACCCCATACTGCGAAAGGCAGCCATCCGACATGCGGATCCGGAGTCGCCAGGAGATCGGTAATAAAATCCTTAAAACGTTGAAATTTCCCCGCACGGAATTGAGAATCCTGAACCGCTGTTGATGAGGGCACCGCTCCAGGCGGTGGGTTTCGGGACAGGGACGTCTTTATTCGTATCAGCAGTTCCCTTGGTCTGAATACCGCGCACCGAATAATCTCTATAGAAGGGCTGACTTGCTTGACCAGGTCGGGATCAAGGGGTTGATCAGATAAATAAGCGCCTTGCTTGGCTGTAACCACCGTAACCTGATGCCCCTTATTCGACAATTCATTAGCAAAAAACAGAGGCCTGAATGATCCGCTGCTTGATTCTGGTGGGAAGTAATAGGCAAGAAACAGAATATGCATGTCAGTCACTTTAAAAAACGGGGAGACCTGAATAGATATTTATGCTTTACAAAGTAATAAAGCAGACCTTTGATATGCTCCATTTTAGCTTTATTCAGGTTCATTCCCCTCGAAATTTCCTGGGTATGGTGAATAGCGCGACAGGAAGGAACATAAACAATCGCGTTCCCCCCTTTCCAGACCCGCAGACAGAAATCGACGTCTTCGGGCGCATAAAAGAAATTTTCATCAAGAAGCCCAATCTTTTCCAGGACGTCCCTTTTTAATAGCCAAAAGGCAGAAATAGCATAATCAACCGTTTTTTCACAGGCAAACCCGTTATCCCCCACTTCCGCCCCTTCCCCCGCTTCAATTTGCCGAAGGAAAAAAAAGCGGCGGATCTTATGCGCAAGAGTCGGAAAACGGTCGACAGATTTCTGCCATTTACCACTCGGGTAGATCAACTGCGGAACAACCATGCCGATATCGTCAGAGCGATTTAACACCTGCAGCAGATCGGGAAATACGTTGCCTTCAAGTTCGATATCAGAATCGAGAATACAGATATGCTCCCCCCGGCATCGCCGTAAAGCGATATTTCTTGATTTCGTGGTACCAATATTCTGTTCAAGTTCAATAAGGTGAATATTGTTGTCTTCACGGCAGAACTCACCAATAATCTTGGCAGAATCATCTGTAGAACCATTATCGACAACGAATATTTCATACGAATATGAGCTGTCGGATAACACCCGCATTAAGGACTGAAAGCATTTCCGCAGATACCCGCTGGAGTTCCAGGTTAGTATGACGAAAGATATATCCATTGAGTTTCTCAAAATTTTATTGAAAGTTAACGTCTACAGAATATGGGTCAGTAGTTTATAGCTGTAAAAAGATTCCGCAAAATCGGAAACCGAATTGATCTCCATCCCGCGTATTCTCATCAGGGACCGGAACAGGTCCTTATCAAACCATTTTTTTCCCTGCTGGGAGACATAGTTCCGGTAGATCAGGTCGACTTTTTTATCCACCATATCCCGGGAAATTTCGACATGCAGGTTGGGCTGCCCCATATCGCCGTCGTACTTGGGAATTTCATATTCCAGAATCAGGTGATTCCTGAAGGTGTTCAAAGCCAGCTCCGAAAGAAGACGATGGTCCTGATGCTTGTCGTTGCGGTAATGGGTGAAAATCAGGTCCGGATCGACACCCTGTTTGAGGGATTCGAAGGAGTCTTTGACCTCATACCCCAGGTAAGGCAGAAAACCGTCCCTGAAACTGTTGATCCGGATGTCACGGCGGGTGGCATGGGTCAGAAAGTCTTCAGCGCAGACCTGAGCCTCCCTGGCCCGCACCTCGTTGGAGCAGAAAACCACCCAGGTACACTCGACACTGCGCTGCCGGGTCAATTCGAGGAGGGTCCCCCCGCAGCCGATTTCGATATCATCGCAATGAGCCCCAAGACACAGGACCTTGAGGGGTTTTCCATTATCCCCGAAATGCAGTCCCAGCATGTCACACTCCATTCCTGTGGCCGTTTCTGAGCCAGACTTCCCAGGGAGCGTTCCCTTTGGCGTAGGCTTCGTCCAGCTTCTGCTTGTCCTTGTAGGTATCCATGCTGGCCCAGAAACCGCGATGTTCCCAGGAGGTCAGCTTCTTCTCGGCGATAAGCCGCTGAAAGGGTTCGTCCACCAGTTCCTCCCCCCATTGCAGATAGTCAAACACATCATTCCGGAGAATAAAATATCCGGTATTGATGTACAGGCCGGATGTTCCGATATGACTGATGCTTTTGACCAGGCCGGTGTCCTCACGGGTGACGACATGAAAGCTCTGGGACGGCTGATAGGCCACAAAGCTGGCCGTTTTGTCGGTCTGCGGGGTAAACCATTCGATCATCCGGTTGAGATCCAGGTCAGACAAACCGTCACTGTAGTTGGCCAGGAACATCTCCTCCCCCTCCAGGTGTTCTTTAACCTGCATCAGGCGCATACCGATATTGGCATTGATTCCGGTATCGACAAAGGTGATACGCCAATCTTCGATATCGGTATTGAGCATCTCGATTTCCTTGCCGCCCTTGGTATAGACGAAATCGTTGGAGATGGTTTCATCGTAATCGACGAAATATTTTTTGATGGTGTCGGCCATATGTCCCAGACAGAGGATAAAATCCTTGTGCCCGAAATAGGCATAGTAACGCATGATGTTCCACAGAATGGGGCGATACCCCAGCGGAACCATCGGTTTTGGCACTTTTTCTGAATATTCCCGCAGGCGCATCCCCTGCCCGCCGCAAAAAAGGACGACTTTCATAACGGTCTCCTGTCAGAGGGAAAACACCTGCGGAGTCACCCCCATATCGGCCATAGTTCGAACGATTTCATCACGATAGATACCATTCATGATAATAACAGTGTCCGGCTGATATTGCTTGAGAAATTCGGGCTGGACATACTGACTGCCGATGCCGGGGATAAAGTTCCCCTCCATGTTGGGATTGATGTCGACGACATAGTCGATGAGGTCGAGGTCGGCAAAATTGGTCAGAAAACCGACCGACTTGGACCCTCCCCCCCAGATGACCACTTTGTTCCCGGCCTGTTTTTCCGCCTCGAGCCGCTGACGCCATTCACCCAGCTGGCGACTGATCTCCAGCTGGAATCGGGCGACCCTTTCGGCGGTTCCGGTCACCGGTTCCTCAAGGTCGAAAACCTGCTCCTTGCCCGAATTCTGTCCGGCCGGGACGGCTTCGAGCAAAAGGTACTGATCGCCATAATCCAGCCGCAGGTCGCAGACGGAGAATCCGCAGCGCCGAAACAGGGCGGCGAAAGAGGTGGCATTGAAATAACTGCAATGTTCGTAATAGATATCCCAGAAGGCCTGGATGTCCAGAATCCGATTGATCTGAGGAACTTCGAAAAACAACACCGGCCGTTGCCCGTCGGGAATACTCTCGCGCAGCAAACGAAGGAAGCCATAGGTGTCGAAGATATGTTCCATGGTATGGCGGCAGCAGATAAAGTCAGGCTTCAGAAGGCCGTGCCTGTGATCGTAAAATTCCTTGTAAAACGTCAGGCGCGGGTTGCTCTGGCGGCCTTCCACATAAGCCGGGTCGACACCGATGCCGTCCCCCTGGGCCAGTTCGGAAAGCAGGTTGATGAAATCCCCCTTGCCGCAACCGATTTCCATCAGCGTCTTCCCCTGAAGCTGATAGGTGTCGATGAGAGCTTCGGATATACGTTTGAGATAGGCCATGAAAGTGGCGGAAAACCCCTGCTGGTCTTCGTAGCCCATGGTGAAATAGTCGATCCCGGTATCGTAGCTGCGGTTGAAAATAAAACCGCAATCCTGGCAGAAGGACAGCTGAATATCCTTTTTCGGAACGGCCAGGGCCTCCTCCTTGCTGGTGACCGTCACCAGGCTGAAAATCGGGGCGTTTTTGATCTGAAAGAAATCATTGAGATTCTGCCCATGACAGGAAGGACAGCTGGCGTGACGGATCATGATGACAACCTCTTCAGGATAACTGGTCGATGGAGAAGTCCGGCCAGGCCTTGTCCTTTTCGGACACGACGACCGGGTCTAAAGGCCAGCTGACACCGATCCGGGGATCGTCGTAGCGGACCCCCCGGTCCATGCCGGGCGCATAAAATTCACTTGTGAAATAGGTAATTTCAGAATGGTCCTCAAGGGTGATGAAACCCTGGGCAAAGCCTTCCGGCGAATAAAGAGCGCGATGATTGTCGGCCGTCAGCTCGGTTCCGAACCACTGCAGAAAGGTCGCCGAATCGGGCCTCAAGTCGACGATGACATCAAAAATCGACCCACGGGTACAGCGGATCATTTTACTTTCCTGGCAGGGCGCCAGCTGGTAGTGAAGACCGCGCAGGGTTCCCCGGTAGCGACTCAGCGAGGTGTTGATCTGGGCGATATTCACATTCAGACCGGCTTCGTCCATTTCCCGGCGGCACCAGGAGCGGCCGAAAAAACCACGTTCATCACCGATTTTATCGATATCTATGATATAGGCCCCCGCCAATGGTGTTTCGGTAAATGTCATGAGCCCTGCCCCCCGTTGTGCCACTGCAGATTGTTGTTGAGCCTCCCGGCCTTCTGGTGAGCCCTGATAACGTGCAGCCTGATCAGTTGGGATTCTCGATAATTGCCGTCATTGAACGCCATGGCCGCCAGGTTGTCGCGAATTTCGCTGATGGTGGAACGCAAATCCTCCAGGGGCTGATGATCGGGAGCCAGCTGCTTGAACAGATCGAAGTTGGCCCGATAGGAGCGCTTATCGGGCGGGGCGTCTGGATTGACGGAAATATCGACACCGGGGATCACTTCAGCAGTGGCTTCCGCCAGCTCGAGCATGGTGGTATTCCAGGCGCTGCTGCCGCAGTTGATGGCCAGAAAGGACCCTCCGTGGGCGGCCGGCCGGGCGACGGCCCAGTCGATGGCGCGGGCCATATCCTTGGTGTTGATCAGCGGCCGCCATGGGGTTCCGTCACTCAGAATGGAGATATGGCGATTGACCAGGGCCCCGGCGACAAAGTCGTTGAGCACCAGATCCAGCCGCAGCCGATTCGACCAGCCGCAGGCGGTAGCGAAACGGTTGCAGGTGACGGTAAAATTCTCGTCGGCCAGCTTTTCCAGACCTTCTTCTGCGGCCACCTTGGAACGCGCGTAGGCGGTCAGCGGGTTCAGGCGATCCCCTTCTTTGCGAGGCGAATCGTCCGCCTGACCGTACATGGAACAGCTGGAGGCATAGACGAAGGACCTCACCCCGTTACGTTTGGCCAGTTCCGCCAGCTTGACGGCCGCACGGTCATTGATATCCATGGTCACTTCTTCGAACAGGTTACCGATGGGATCGTTGGAAATCGCGGCAAGGTCGATGACCGCGTCAACACCATGGAGCAACTGTTCAGGAAACTGTCTGATATCACCAAAATACTGTGTATCCAGTTTGATTTCCGGCAAAACTCCTGCATTGGTGAGACAGTGAGCAAAATAACCGATATCAAACCCCGCAATTTCAGCATCGGGATAAGTCATGCGCAGCTGATTTACAACATTGGGACCGACATACCCAAGATTGCCGACAATTAAAATTTTCATAGAATCTCACCAGTCTGAATGAGTGAATGTTCCCTGGATGTTATCTTCATGATGACACGATAGCACACACAGGTGAAGGCCTGCTGAAATCAGGCCTTCACTTTTAAAAAGAATGCAACCCGGCCACCCTGGCAGGCCATTGAAAAGCGATCTGCATCTCAATGGCACTGCCATGGACATACCTTTCAAACGCTCCTATCGTTGCGGCCTGTGCTGTTCCGCCAATCTTCGGCTTCCTCCTGCCTTTCCACAGGAGAGCTTCAGTCTGCTGTCAGTGCAGCGCCTTTTTCTGATACAGGATGATGCGCGTATAGCCCAGGCCCAGCTTTTCCTTGAGGTCGGTCAGTTTCTCTTCAGCTAGGAATAACTGCAGACCGCGGTTCAGCTTCCAGGAATTGACCAGCCTCAGCACTCCTTTGTGCCCCATGGGTAAAACGGTTCTTCTCGTCAACCGCTGAAAGGACGGGTCAAGCAGCCGCTTCAAGTCATGAAGACTCAGCCACTTCTTGATATGCCCGGACCGTTCGTAACCGAGCTCCAACCGTTTGATGACAAAGCGGTTGGCGGTGGTGATGATCAGGTAGCCTTGGGCTTTCAACATTCGGTAGAGCTTTTGAACGAACGCCTCCTGGTCGTAAATATGGGCAATGACTTCCTGTGCGACAATCAGGCCGTAATGGTTTTCCGGAAACGGAACCTCGAGAAAATCATCAGCGATGAACTCAATGTCCGGATGGTTCACCCGGGCAATGTCGATGCCGGTTTTGGACAGATCGATCCCTGCGGCGTCTCCGTAGCCCTGAAGTTCCGCAGTGAGCCAACCGGTGCCGCACCCCACATCAAGGATAGGGACATCCCTGATGTGAAACTCATCAAGGATTTTCAGGATTTCCCCTCCCTGCCGCAACTGCCAGGAATTGGGAGTTCGGGAATTTTCCCAGCG
Source organism: Geopsychrobacteraceae bacterium (assembly GCA_963677135.2). Classification (GTDB taxonomy): domain Bacteria; phylum Desulfobacterota; class Desulfuromonadia; order Desulfuromonadales; family Geopsychrobacteraceae; genus Seleniibacterium. The sequence goes on from CAXXLS010000014.1 coordinate 59,169, forward strand.
GTCATCCCAGTAATCCTGTTGTTCAGACATCGACGGTATGGACGACGTCACTCCGGTTCTGCTTTCGAAGCCTTCGGGGGGATAGTCCATAACAACCTCCTGGTCCTGAAAAAAACCTGAGACCTGTTATTCCCCCTCTTGACTATAAGTTTAGCTTACCCCGGCCACTTTTGTTACCAAGAGGTGTTTTCATAAAGGATCAAGCGATCGTGCCCCCAGCCGATGGACACGACGTCCTTGTCGCCATCGCCGTCGATATCGACCACCTGCGCTCCGTCATGATGTTCATCACCGACGTAAATGACGTGGGCCTTCCAGTGAAGACCGTCGCCAGTCATGTTTTCAAACCACAGCAGGCGGGCCATGCGGGGAGCGGCCAGATCGTGCTCACCGGCGACGATATCCGTGTCGCCATCCCCGTCCATATCGGCGGTATCGAGACTCATAGGTCCCGTCAGGGTGGCAACGACATGTTCCTGCCAGGGTGATTCCCCCTCAGGGTCGCGTTGGTACCAGGCCAGCCTGCCGGGTCTGCTGACGGCTTCGTACCCGATGACGATATCGAGATCGCCATCGCCGTTGATATCGGCCAACCGGTTCCGATCCGGCTTCTCGGCCGTCTCAAACCCTGTCAACTGGGTCCATCGGGAAAGCCCGTCATTGCGCAGCCACAGGGTTCCCTGGACAACATCCTGGTCACCATCGCCGTCCAGGTCGGCCACCGAAAGATCTTCGTCCTGCGACAATACGGCAAGGTGATGCACGGGCCAGGTTTCCGTGACCGGATCGGTCGGTATCGACACCAGGTCAAGGCCGGAATCGGGATGATGCCAGGACAGTATAATCTGCCGCTGTGGCGAGTCGTCGATAACGCCGACCCCCTGCAGGAAGTCACCGTGTCCGGACGGCACGTTCTGGCGGGCGATAAAATTCCCGCCCCCGGTATTTTCAGCCCAGATCAGACCACCGTGCTGATAATAGGTCCGCAGTCGCAATTTCCGCAGCAGTCGCTCGGTCAGGCTCCACTGCCTGGGATTGTTCCAGGTAGACGCGAAAACATCCGGATCGCCATCCCGGTCTATGTCAAGAACGGCAGCAACGTTGTTGACGTTGGTCCCGAGGGAATGGGCCGACCAGCGTCCGGAAATCCTCCCGGGGTTGCGGTACCAGCTGTTGCCGGAAACAAGGTCGATCCGGCCGTCACCGTCGATATCAGCCGCGAAAACAAAAGTCGCCCGCCAGGATCTGGAGTCTGCGATAACATGGCGTCGCCACGGACCCTGAACCGAAGAGGTCAATGGCGGCTTTTTTTTTTATTTTCCCAAAGTTCTATTTTCTGATAGTCCCCTTCCCAGTTCGCTCCGAAAAACTCGTCGACCCCGTCGTTATCGTAATCGAGGACCCTCATACTGTGGGAACCGCGGTCCGAGACCGTCTCCTTGCGCCAGTTCCGAGCGGAACCCTGGTTCCAGTAGACACTGACGACATCGGGATCCTCCCCCTGATACATCTTGGCGGTAACGACATCGAGGTTGCCGTCACCGTCGAAATCTCCAGCCCTGATCGAATGGATGACCGATTCGACGTCGGCATCGATGACGTGCTCCTGCCCGTCCGTCGTCCCTTCGGCGGCCAGATCGCACCAGGAAACACGATACCGGTCTCCGGCAATTTCAGCAGGAGACATCAGGATATCCGGCCGACCATCCTGATTGAGATCGGCACTGTCGAGAAAGGCATCCGGCCAGTCCCAACTCGCGCAATAGGTATGAGCCAGCCATTGATTTTCCTGGTTTAATGTCCCGGGATTCTGAAACCACACCTGGTTGGCGACGATATCGGGCCTGCCGTCCTGGTTGACATCCAAAACCAGAAGGCCTTCCCCCTGGGGAGCAGGTAATGAAAAATGAAACCACTGTCCGGGTCCGTCCTGGCGGTAAATGTGAAGAACATCTCCGTTGTCGGCCCCGAACAGGCTCTGGTTCCTGGCGACGAGATCGAGATCGCCGTCCTGGTCGAGATCGCTGACCTCGACGTCGTGGAGACGCCTGTCATCAATCTGAAAAGGCTCCCAATGGGGGCCACGAAACCAGAACAGCCCCTGGTCGGCAAGAGCGACAACATCGGGACGACCGTCATGGTCGATATCGGCCACCTCGACATCGGTGCGAAAGTTGTACTTGCCGGAAATCAGAAACTTTTGCCATGAACCGTTTTTATACCAGACCAGCTCTCCCCCTTTTGGCCATTCGTACCCGAGGATATGGAGCCGATTGAGGATCCGACGGTAGAGAATCGGTTTGCGCGGCGCATGCCCGGCGACAACCAGGTCAGTCAGGCCGTCGCCGTCGACATCCCCGACCGACTTCCCCCACGGATCCCGGGGGGCGTGAGGATCGACGAGGATCCGGACAAACGATTCAGAACCATCGGAACGCTCATGAAAAACGACGGCGAGACCGGAAAAAAAAATGAAAATCAGCAGAACTGACAGGTAAATCGGTTTCATGCCTGCTGTTCACCTCGGGTTTTCAAAAACTGGGAGATTTCAGCGCTGATCAGCTGCCGGTGCCAGACAGCTCTGCGCAGAATGTAAAGATCCATCTGCAGTTTTTCCATGAAACCATTGGGGGATTTCTGGATGGCCTTGATATAGGCCAGGTGCTTTTTCAGGGTCGGCAGGACGAATTTTCTATTTTGTCCCGTCCAGAACGTCTGTTGAACACTGGTATTTTTGCGATCCCAGGAACTGGCGTCTTCATGCATGCGCCGGAAAAACAGGGTCTCGGGAATCTCGACGATTTTTCCGTACAAGGTCAGCTCCCCCATGAGGTTGGTATCGGCGGCATGGAAGCTGCCGTTGCCCATCAGCGCGGTATGCTTCAGGGCTGAATGGCGCATCAGGCCGTAAATGGCATTGGTCAGGCCGACGACTTCGAAATAGGTTTTAAAACGCGTGACAACGTCATCCTGTTGCAGATCGAGATTGTCATCATAGTGCTGAAGGAGCTGCCCTTCCCCGTCGATGATATCGGTTTTGCCATAACACATCACAGCGTCCGGTCGCGCTTCGAGAACTTTCAGACAGCGCTCATGCAGATACTCCGAGCACAGGTCATCGGCGTTGAACCAGCGAAAGTATGTCCCCCGGGCCAGTCGGAACAGCTGGTTGTAATTACCGGCGGCACCGATATTGACCTCGTTGCGCACATAACGGATTCTCGGGTCACTCGCGGCAAAATCGCGACAGATCGTCTCGGTTTTATCCGTTGAAGCATTATCCGAAATAATCAGTTCGAAATCATCGTAGGTCTGATTCAGGGTCGCCGTAATTGCGGATTCAAGGTAGTGCTCACCATTGTAAACCGGCATTCCAACGCTGATTGTGACGGGAGTGGCATTCATATCGGATCCCTTTCACCTGGAGGGTCCTTCCATTATATCAATAATGTCACGATACTGCTGATCAAGGGCCGCTGCATATTCAGCATTTTTCCTGATGATCTGCTCTTTGGCGTCATGACGTTCTTCCGTGAGTTTCTCGAACCCGTTCCATAACTCATCCGCCTGGAAAGCGACATGATCAAAAGCGAATGCGGCCTGCCCGGACGCGCTTAACAATTCCTTTGCCTTCTGATAATAGCATATTCCGAGCAATGGTTTTTCCAGGAGCAGAGACAGAACCGTTCCGTGAAAGCGGGTCGGCACCGTCATGTCGCAGGCGGCGATATTGGCCAGCAGGTCATCCACGGAGTTGCAGGCCAGAACGTAGTCCTCCTTCGGTGCGTCCAGTGCTCCACGGTCCTGCAGAATGGCGAGGACGTCGGAGATGACGTTGTTGTCCTTTTCCTGAGTGGGGAAAAAAAAGACCGGGTAGCCGTTTTCAAGCAGTTTCTGTGAAAAATCGGCAATCTTGTCGACATATTGACGATATCTGGACGCGTCGGCCTCGCACCAGTAGCGGGGATCGAACAGCGGCATCGGGTTGATACCGACCACCGGCAGATCTGTCACGGTCCGGGAAAGAGGCAAAGCGGTCGGCTTGACATGCGCAACGGACAGACTGTGAGCAAGATCGGGGGTGACATATGATTGTCCTTTATACCCGACCAGGTCGTGAAGCATCTGCTGCGATGGTAAATCCCGCAAAGAAACATAGGCCGAAAAGTGCAAAGCCCACCTGATAAACCGAAAGCTCAACGGTTGAGACAGGGGGCCGGCACCGATACTGACAAAAAACAACCGGGTTCCCGTCAGTCGGGCCAGGACAGACCATTTCAGCAGCGTATAGGGAAACCCCCACGGACCGCCGAAATTGTCCAGGAACTGATTCGACCCGGTCACAAGCAGGGCGTCAACTGATTTCAGCTGACCGAATCCGCGGCAAAGAAAACCCAGCTCATAGACCAGTTTTCTGGTCATGGAAAGGGCATTGACGATCCCATAAGCGACCCTGTTCAGCACCGGCGTGCTTTTTATGATGGATTTCAGACCGGTCTTGCCTGGTTGCGGGGGGGAGCATGCATCATCTGCCGGCAAGGACGAATTTTCGGTCGGTGCGCCAGCCGGTGCGCCCGGTCCCGGCGAACGGTATCTGACAGGATAGGCCTCGATCCCGTGACGAGACCGGGTGTCTTCCGGATTGATGGAAAAACCGACCAGGTCAACGGCGGGAAGACGTGTTTTTAAATTCTGAAGAACCGCCTGAATGATCGCTTCGTCACCCAGATTACGATTGCCATAATGCCCCAGGATTCCGATTCGCCGCACTGTTTTCATACTTTTTCGACTTTCGTTTATAGACTGATGTGTCTTCTTATTTTCGGCCCGAAAAAATTGACCAATCCCAGAGGCAGCTGCTTCCAGACCCCTGTCACCAGCTGTCGGGCCCGTGAAGGGTGTGCCTGCGCGATCTCCTCTGTGGGCTGTCCACCCGGGGAATAACGAATCCAGCTGAGGGGCTCCGGCTCAGCGCCCCACTGGGCTTTGAATCTGAAGGTTCCTTCTCCGGGGGTTGAACGTCCGAAATCGAAGAACTTAAACCCGTGATCCGCCGCAAACGATAGAAAGGTCCAGTACAGAAGCATGTTGGGATTCATGCGATTATATTTCTGAAGCGAAGAGGCCCAAGGGATCGACACTGTTTTTTTATGGAGCAGAATGATTCCGGCGGCAGCAGGAGTTCCGTCGGGAGTCAACACCACGGCAATGCGGGCATTGTCACCAAAATGACTGACAATGTCATGGATCCAGGCAAAGCTGTGCACCGGCGAGCCAAGATCTCGCATATTGCGACAAAACACCGAATAGAAATCAGCAACCAGCTCAGTACCCCCTATTATTGCGCTCAAACCGTCTTTTACCGGTTTCCTGACCTGGCTCCTTAATTTCGACTTGAATCCGGCCATTAATGCCTCCGAGGACTCAGGCAGGGCAAGAATCATTCTGACTTTTCCTTGTCGAGCGTCCCCATCGTTCCTCCCCCCTGTCCGGCGAATTTCGCAGCTTGCGCCGTCTGCCAGGGCCAGCCTTCTGGCATGAGCCACCAGCGCATCTTCAATTTGCGGAGTATCGGCAAGAGGTCCGGCCGCGTCACAGTACGGCAGGGAGATATAGGAAGAGGACCCCATCAGGCTTCGGCACCGGATAAGGGGCAAAACCCCGCAGAGACCCTCGTCCTCTTCGGCCAGAAGATAACGTCCGGAGAATCCATAGGCACTTCCGACAGCCAGTTTCCAGGCAAACAGCTGGTACGCGAGACCGTCAGGATGCTGCAGAACATAATCGTCCCAGGCAGCCCGATCTGAATTGTCAGCCGTTCTGATATTCATTCTGATTTTTCATTCCCCTCTTGCGGTATGCGGCAGACATGTAAAGACGACCCGTCAGCGCGCCGGGAAAACATCCTTCATTCGGCAAAATTGGAAATCTTCCAGCAATTGGTTAAAACGCGCTTCGGTCTTGTTGAGATTCAGGTAATGTCTGAACCTGCTTTTGACACTCGCTCCCTGCATTCTGGGTTGCTCGGGATCGAATTCCCAGGGATGGAGATAGAACACGAAGGGCTGGTTCTCCTGTTTGTTGATTCGATTCAGCCCCCATCGCGTCACACGATAGGGAAGCAGCCGGAAATATCCGCCGCCGGCGATGGGCAAGTTCCGGGATCCCAATTTCAAGGTGGTGATTGGGACCTCCTGAATGCAGGGCTTGCCAATACGGGAAGGGTCTGAATCCGCCCCCCATCCGGTGTCGTTTTTTACAGCGTACCCGGCAAACCGAGGCCAGTCGGGGATTCCGTAAAAATCATGCTTCATGGGAAAAATACTGGAATCGTAACGGTATCCTGCTTCCAGAAGTTCATCAAAGGCCCAATCGGTTTGCCGGGTAATGGAATAGCTGGGAGCCCGGTAGCCGATGACCTCCTGCCCCGTCTGATCTTCGAGAATGGTTTTGGCCTTGCGGATATCGTCCCGATAGGTCTGACGGTCCTGCAGGGCCACACGCTGATGCAGATACCCATGGCTGGCGATTTCGTGACCACGCGCGACAATCATTTTGGTCACCTGTGGATAGTGATCGGCCACCCAGCCCAGAATGAAGAATGTGGCTTTGACGTCATGCTGATCCATGATGTCGAGAACCCGCCCGGTATTCCTTTCGACCCGGCATTCCCTCCCCTGCCAGGTCGATGGCGGCGACAGGGATTCGAATGCCGAGACATGAAAGTAATCCTCGACGTCTATGGTCATGAAGTTTTTCATAGCATTATACATTCTTTGTCGGCCACGGATGGACACAGATTGACGCGGATAGAATCAAGTCTTTTAATCTTCGTCCACGGAAGACACGGACATCACGGAAACAAAATCAAAAACAGTTTTTATGATTGCAACCATAAAGGATTACTTTTGCCCTTCATCAGAACTTTAGCTGCGCCCATCCGTGTGCATCTGCGGCTAATCAACTGTTGCTTTTAAAAACTTCTTCGAAAGTCAAGGATTCACGCTCACGCTGCTCCGACTTTGTTGATTCCCCCAGAACCGCTGCACGCAGCCTTTCAACCTGGGCCGAGTTCTTTTTCAGCTGTTCCTCGATTTTGGTAAATTGACTCTGCTGCTGATTGATCAGGTATTCAAGGATGCTTCCCTGGCTGGACAGCCGTTCCAGGATCGCCTCCTGCTCGGCCCGGTTGGCGCTGAGCCTGGCATAGTTGTCCTCAATGCGGCTCAACCGTTCATCGATATTGGCAGGAAGGGGCTGCGAGTCGCGGGTCTCAGACGTTATTTTTCTCCCTGTGGCCTGCCCCTTGCCAAAGGACAGTTCAGAAACCGCATCGTCAATAAGATCGTTACTGATTTCGTGGGTTTCTTCGACAAAGGCGGAGAGCATCAGAAAATCGCAGATCAGGCTGATCAGGCGCGGGATACCGCCACTGAATTCATAGATTTTATCGAGACCTTCAGGGGTGAAGGAGATACAGTCACGGTTACCGACGGTCGCCAGGCGATGGAAGATATATTCCTCGGTTTCTTCGCGGTTGAGGGGGTCGAGATGACAGCTGATACTGATCCGCTGTCGCAGCTGGCGCAAAGAAGGGCGGGCGACAATGTCCCGGAGTTCGGGCTGACCGACCAGGATAATCTGCACCAGCTTGAAGTTGTCCGCCTCCAGGTTGGAAAGCAGCCGTATTTCTTCCAGGGCCTCCTCGCTCAGGTTCTGGGCTTCGTCGATGATGATGATCGGCTGCCGCCCTTCACTGCACTCGGCGAGCAGAAAATCATTGAGATCGCTCAGCAGTTCAACCTTGGAGCGGCCCTCGATCTGAAGGCCGAAATCCTCGTTGATCATGGCCAGAAGCTGGGTCCCGTCGACACTGGTATTGAAGACCATGGCCAGGGTCGTGTCGCCGCTGATCTTGTTGATGATATCGCGCAACAGGGTGGTCTTGCCGGAACCGACCTCCCCCGTGAGCAGGGTGAAACCCGCGTGCTCCTGGACCCCGTACTGCAGGTAGCTGAGGGCCTTCCGATGCCCCTTACTCAGGTAAAGGAACTTCGGGTTGGGCAACAGTTCGAAAGGCTTGGCGCTCAGGCCGAAAAACTCTGTGTACATAAATTTAAAACCGTACCGTCCCGCTCAAGGTGACAAGGTTGTTGGTATAGTCATTGGCATCCATGTCGGAATTGTTGACCCGGTGGCGATACTCGCAGGAGACCAGGAAGCGGCGATAGCTGTAGTCGAGGGCGGCCCCAAGGGTATAGCGATAAACGTCTTCATCCATGGCGCTTTCCTGGTACTCGGCGAATTCAAGCTCGCCGTTGAGATGCCCGGTAAAATAATTTGAGAACTGGTTACTGATTCCCGCCCGGAACCCGTACCCGGTATCTTCCCGGTCCAGTCGGACATATCGGGAGTTGCTCCAGAAAACCGCGCTATCGGCTGAAACAGTATCCTTCTGGTATTCAAGCCCAAGGGCGGCCTGGCGCTTTTTGGTCAGACCGTCGGTGGCCGTGACGGTAAAATCCTGGGAAACCGTCAAGGTCGCCGCCAGAGCTGCGGACAACTGATAACGGCCATCGGCGCTCCATGTGGTGGAATCGGTTTCGTAACCACTGTCATATTCCACGTTACTGAACCCGGCCTCGGCTCCAATGGAGGTTCTCTTACCTACTTGATGACGGAAGCCAAGGGAATAATCGGAGCGGTCGAATTCGTCTTCAGAAGCATCCGATTCCATAACCCGGTAGGCATAGGCAGCGAACAGGGTTGTCATGGAGGACAGCTCTTTTTCAAGGGAAACCCGACCGATATGTTCCTGGGTGTCATCCCCCCGGCGATCGACCCATTCGGTGTTATTATAGGTGTACCCGAACACCAGGGCCATGGTCTGGCCAAGACTTAACCGGTACTGCGGGGAGACCGATGTCCGATAGACGGTGGACCGGTTGATCAATTCATTGTAGTCGGCATACCGTTCACTGTCATCCAGCTGATCCCGGGTGATTGTTTCGGTGATCTGCAGGGTAAACGGGCGCCCGCCAAAAAACAGAACCGAGGCGTCGGCGCGCTGAATATCCTTGAATTGATCCATATTCTCATCATCGTTGTTTTTATAGAATTCATATTGCAGAGAATAATCGACGGACGCGTCGATGGAACGATTCCGGTATAGCAGCTGCAGACCGGGCGCAATGGTGGTGATCCAATCCTCCTGCTCGTTATCCTCGTTCAGGTACAGATTGTCATTGTATTCCTCGCTGACCGTCAGCCGGGGATGGAACTCGAACTCCGCAAAAAGATCGGCAGCAGGAACAAGCAGGGCAAGCACACTGGCAACACAGATGACCGGTAATCTGAAGGACATGATTCTCCCCTTTGCAAACTTAATAATAATAGTAATCCTGCTTTTTGATAAACGTATGAGCGTCATTGTAAACCACGCCTAGAAGGTTATGATCCTTGAATTCGTCGAGGGTCTTGAGCAGACTTTTCCGGGTGGCTTTCCCTTCGCGGACGACGAACAGGGTCGAGTCGACCATATCGGCCAAAACACCGGCGTCGGCAAACGGCAGAGCCGGTGGGGTGTCGAAGATCACGTAGCGGTCATCATAGCGCTGCTTCAGTTCGTCAACGATCTCCTTCATCCTCCGGGATGACAGTATATCCAAAGGGTCCCTGAGAGCGCCCCCCGCCGGAAAGAACACCAGTTTTCCGATTCCGGTCTTGATAAGCGCCTGTTCAAGGGGCAGGTTGTCCTTGAGGCATTGAACCAGGCCGTGTTCCGGGGAGATTCCGAAATACTTATGAAGGGAGGGTCTGCGCAAATCGGTATCGACCAGCAGAACGGTGTGGTCGTGCTCCTTGGCCAGGGCGATGGCAAGGTTCAGAGAGGTCATGGACTTCCCCTCCTCGCTGACGGTGCTGGTCACCAGAAGCGTATTCAGCGGTTTCTCGGAGCGGGTCAGGGCAATAATGGCAGACCGCAGCTTGTTGTACTCCTCGGCAGCAATGGTCTTTTCTTCCTTGACCGTCGGGATCAGGGCGTTGGTAATTTTAATCGGGGCGACATTCAGCAGAAATTCAGCCGCTTTTTTGACTGGCGTCTGGCGCTGGCGGGGTTTCTGCTCAGCCGGAGAGACGGTTTCCGTCTCATGTCCGGCGATTGACACAGTCTGCTTTTTATGGGCAGCCCTCTTGAGAGCTTCTTCTATTCGACTCATAATGACCCTGTCTTACCTGAGATAGATGACGTACACGAAAACGCCGGAAAAACATAAAAAGTAAAAACCGCTGAGGCCGAACAACAGAACATTGCCAAGGTGACGTTTCCTGATAACCGACGCCTCAACGATATTGGGGACGATGGCCAGGACGTCGTATCCGGCATCCTCAAGAGTTTCGACATTACGAACCCGGGTATCCATATTTTCCAAGAGAAAAACCAGGCCCAGACCGCAGCCAAGCCCACCGGCAAGGGCCAGCAGGAACATCTTGAGCATGTTGGGAGAAACCGGAACCTTCGGCAGAACGGCGGGATCGACGATCCGGAAGGTTGCGGCCTTGTTGCCGATCTCCATCTGCTTGGAAACCTCGGACTGGCTCATTCGTCCAAGAAGATCTTCATAAATATTTTTTACGGAATCCCGTTCCTGGACCAGGATGCCCAATTCTTTACGTGCGGCCGGAACGTCCCTGAGTTCCGCCTCCCGTTTGGCAATATTTTTCTGCAGATTCAGTTTACGCGCCGCCAGGGATGACAACTCGGCGTCAATCTCAAAAATCTGACCCTGTAATTCCTGGTACAAGGGGTTCATCGACGTCAGCCGGGTTCGCTCGGTCTTTTCTTTTGCCCCTTCAGGCTCATTCATCCTCTGTTTCAAAGAGTCTATTTCTGCCTTGAGTCTGATAACCTCGGGATAATTGTCAGTATAACGCAGCAACAAAGTGGCCAACTGGTTTTCCATGGCCGTCAGGCGATTGTTTTCTGCCGCTTCTGTCACCGTATCGATAGTTTCCGGAATGCTGTTCAGCTGCTCCTGAATCTGTTTTTTTCGTGCCTCGAAGGTTTCCTGGGACAGGGTGATCTGCTCAATTTGTTGCTCAAGATCCCTGATCGCGCCAAGGGTCGCCCCTTCGTCAACGGAAAAATAAATGCCGTTCTTCTTTCTGAAATCTATAATTTTGTCTTCGGCCGCTTCCAGTTTGGCCTTAAAGATTTCGATCTGCTCGGAAAGAAACCGGTTGGCGCCATAGGTCTCTTCACGCTTGGCGGAAATGTTTTCCTCGACATACAAGCCCACCAGGGTATTGATGTATTTCTGAGCGAACACGGGAGATTGGTCCTCAATGGACACCGTGAACAACTCCTTGCCCCGCACCCTGAGGTTGGTCCGCTCGATCAGCCTGGAGATATAGGCCTGTTGCTGCGCTTCATCCTTGGTGAAAATGTCTGAATTGATCTCTTCCAAAGTTTTGGTCACCAGGTCACGACTGAGTATAGCATAGCGGAGGACCCTGATCCGATCATCGATACTGGGAGTGACGGCAATCCCCTTGACAAGGTTGTCGATGACGTTGCGCTCGATAAACACCGTAGTATCGGCGCTGTAAATTTTTGGCATAAAGAAACTGTAGCCGCCGATGGCCGTCATCACGACCAGGAAAACGACACAGAAGGCAACGCGATAACGATACAAAGCGCGCAGGTATCGAACTATTTCATTAAGGTTCTGCATTGACAACATCCCTGAGAATAAAAATCATCATACATGTCCGGATGAAGAGGGTTCCGGCGAAAATCCGAGTTGCAACGGCTATTTTACCCGGAACAGCGAAGGCTTGCATATCTGCCATGGACAAATGATCATGTTCAGTTGAAAGCAATCCCCAGATCGCTGCCGAAAATTCGGCAGAACGCGCATCCAGGACAGCGTTCAGAAAAGGCTCTCGTCAACAATGATGTAGTCACCGGGCGCAAGGGCGATATTGGCATTCATATCTTTCCCTTTGACCAATCCCTCAAGATCGATTTTCTGGCGATTTTTATCCTTGTCTATCCGGTAGACACTGCTCTGTTTGGCAAATTCCGTAAACCCTCCGGCCGCCAGAATCGCATCCATGATCTTCATTCCGTCGTAAAACTGAAGGGTCTGCGGGGTGTTGACGGCGCCCAGCACATAGACCTGGTTAAGACGATTGCTGGGCAGAAAGATGATATCCTCTGCCTGAAGAAGGATATCCTTAGACAAATCACCCTGGTAATACAGGCTGTAGAAATCGCTGCTGATTTTTTTCTTGTTGCGAAGCAGGTAGGCCTTGTGGAGATCGGCGCTGCTGAGATCGCCGATCTCACTGAGCAGTTTAAGCAGGGTGGTCTCCTTGACCAGGTCGACCGCCCGGGATAACAAACCACCCGAAATATAAATCCGGTTGTTCACGATGCGCTCAACGGAAACGGTCACGATAGGCTGTTTGACATAGTCTTTCATCCGCTCAGCTATGGCCTTGCTGAGATCTTCGGGGGTCGACTTGTCGGCCAGCACATCACCGACGGCCGGCAGAGTGATCTTGCCGTCCGGACGAACCGTCACGGAACGACTCAGTTCGGGAATGCCCCACACGGCGACTTCCAGCACATCCCCCTTGCCGATCAGGTAATCATCAGCCAGGACCGTCATGCAGGATCCAAACAGGATCAGGAGCATTATCAACAACTTGCCCATCAGCGCCCTCCGAAGCCCGATGTCACGACACGAATCGTGTCGACAATAATTCTGAAATCAAGAAAAACCGAATAATTCTTGATGTAGTAAAGATCGTACCTCAACTTTTCCAGGGCATCTTCATCCGATGCACCATAAGGATAACAGACCTGCGCCCATCCGGTCACGCCGGGTTTGACAAAATGCCTTGTGGAATAGAAAGGAATGGTCTCTTTCAACCTTTCTACAAAAGCCATCCTCTCCGGCCGGGGCCCGATGAAACTCATGTCCCCCTTCAGCACATTATAAAGCTGGGGGATTTCATCAATCCGGGTTTTACGCATAAACTTTCCCATGCGCGTGACCCGCGGATCATTCTTCTGGGCCCAGACGGCGCCGGTTTTGGCCTCGGCGTCCTGAGACATGGTACGAAACTTATAGACAAAGAACTCGACCTCCCCTTCCCCGACCCGCAGCTGCCTGAAAAATATGGGTCCTGGAGAATCCAGCTTGATCAGCAGTGCGATCACGGGAAAAAACGGGAGAGTCAAAAGCAACCCGATGGACGAGAAGATAATGTCATAGAGCCGTTTATAGCTTCTCATAAAAGGAGTCATTTTAAAGCGGTCGGTGTAGACGAATTCGCTCGGCTGCATATTCTCAACGAGCAGGCACCCCTGAACCTGCTCAAAGTAGCTGGTGGCATCGATCACATCGATACCACGAAGCTTGCTGTGCATGAACTCCCGCAGAGGCAGATTGCCCCGCCGCTCGGATAAAGCGGTAATCATCTTTTGGGGACGATAGTCCTGAACCAACTGATCGATCTGCTTGATATTGCCGACGACCAGATCCTGATCGACCTCGGGGGTCTGCTCAGTACATGAAACAAAGCGGACATAGCTGTGGATATTGTGGTCTTTCGGAACGATATCGTAAATCCGGCTGGCCAAAGGCCCGCAGCCGATTATAAAAATCCGTGTGGCAAATTGTGAAGCCCCTGAAAACCGGCAGATAAGCATCCGTGAAGCGAACAGCATCAGCCCGAACAGAAACAGGGCAATAAATAAAAGTCCCCTGCCGAACTGAATTGAGGGAACCAGGAAAATCAGGACGGACAACGCCAGGAAAACGGTTAAAACCGTGGCAAGAACCCGCGTAAAAAGCAGCTGCCGATTGAAAAATTTCTGCCACTCATAAAGTTCGTAAAAGTAGATTGCCGGTATCAGAAAAAAAAGCAGGACAACAAGACGAACAACGCCGGGTCCTGAGTCCGCCACTTCCCACTCCCCGAAACGCACCAGGTTGGCAAGATGGAGCCCAAGATAAACAAGGAGAATATCCTGGCAGAATAATAAGAACTTGGGACGGATCATAATAAACTTATTGACTCAGCAGTTGTCGGGCCTGTTTCTTCTCTTCGGAGGTGCCGTTTTCAGCAACGCCCTGTAAAATTTCCTGCCCCTTTTCCTTGTCACCAGTCGCCATCAGAGCCTTGCCGTAATGAAGAGCGACGGTAGGAATCTGCGGCAACATCTCATGCGCCCTGGCCAACAGCTTAACGGCGTCATCATGTTTATCATTGAGCAACAGCAGATATCCGAGGGTATCCATGATGCGCGGGTCTCCAGGTTCCAACCGGTAGGCTTTCAGGGCGAGTTCAAGTCCCTCCTTGACCTCCCCGAAGTTATCGGCAAGCAGATACGCCAGGTTGTTAAGACCGGACACGTTGCGCTGGTCAAGGGTGACAGCCTTGCGATACAGATCCAGGGCTGCAGATTTGTCCCCGCCCTGTTCCTTGAGATAGCCCAGGGAGACGTGAGCGGGTGCAAATCTCGGGGCCTTTCCGATAATACGCTGATAGAGCTGCATGGCCTGGGACGATTTCCCCTCTGCTTCCAACAGGCGGGCGAGCTGCATATCGAGACGCAGCGACTCGCCGACCCGGGACTGCCCTTTTTGGACGATGTCCTGCGCTTCGGCAAGTTTACGTTGACTCAGCAGGATGCCGGATGACAGAAGATATGGGTAATCCTGATCAGGATGCTGCTGCAGAAGATCCTGAATTAAACTGTCCGCTTTATCGGGCTGATTCTGAAGCAGGTACAACCTGACCAGGGAGCTGTAACCTTTTTCAGGATCCACAGTCGCAAGCTTTTCAAAAGCACCCTGAGCTTCCGAATATTTTTTGTTCATGAGCAGCAGGCCGCCCTGAAGTTCAAGCAGACCAGCTGACTCGGGAAATTTCTGGAGTCCCCTTTCGACGGCAGCGAGGGCTTCTTCGGTTTTCCGGGCCTGAAGCAGATAGCGGGCGTTGATAAAAAAGCCCTCTTCGGTACCGATCCCCTCGATCTGGGTATACAGCGCAGGGATTTCCTCTTTGTTCCCCTGTAGGTTATGGACGGCGATCTTACCCAGCATCGCCCTGACATTGGCGGAATCCTGCTGAAGGATCGCATCGTATTCACTGATCGCGTCATCATAACGCGCCCTGGACGCATAATAAGAGGCCAGGTTGAAAGCCGGCGTCAGATAGGCAGGATCTATGGTCCTGGCCTCCTGCAGTGCCTTGAGAGCCTCGTCATTTTTTTTCTGGGCAAAGTACGCGGCCGCAAGATAATTTTTCAGCAGGGCATCGGACTTGTCGCCGGTCATTCCTTCCTGCAGGATTCTGATCGCATCAGCATAATTTTTCTGGCGCAGATAGTGAGTGACCAGCATCAACCTGCTGTTAAGAACCTCGGGAGCCGCCTCGACGGCCTTGACCAGGTCGGCTTCCCCCTCGGCACCGGCTCCTTTGACAAGATGGAACAAACCTCTTTTAAAGTGCGCGTCAGCAAGATTCGGATCGAGCTCAGTGGCGACCTCCAACTCGGACATCCCCTTGTCGTAATCACCCTGCGCCAGATAAGCGCTACCCAGGATATTATGGGCATAGGCATTGTTCGGATTGGCGCGCAGAACTTTTTGAATTTCAATAATGGCATCGGCAGTACGCTTCTGCTTGAGCAGGGTCGTAGCCACCAGGATGCGACCTCGCTCGAACTGGGGATTGATGTCGAGGGTTTTCTGAAACTGGTTGATAGCGAGTTCGTACTGCTCCAGATTGTAATAACTCAGACCGGAGAAGAGATAGGCCAGAATGTGTGGCTGAGCCTGAATGGACGCCTCAAGGGCAACGTTAGCCTGCTCATACTGGCCCTTGCGATACAGCAGCATCCCTCTCAGGCGAGACACCTCGGGCCGTCCGGAGAAGGTCTTTTCCATCTGCCCGACGGCATCCTCGGCCGCCTCGACATCCCCCTTGTCCATCAGCAGAATACAAGCCATGTAAGCAGCCTGCAATTGTTCGGGATCTTTCTCCAAAAGCCCCTGATAAACCTGTAGAGCCTCATCACTGCGCCCCTGGCGCGCAAGAATGGCCGCCAGAAGGTAATAAACATCAGGCTTGAGCTCTTCCAGCGCAACGGCTTTGCGTAATTGCTTCTCAGCCTTGTCAAGTTGTTCCTGCTGAAGATAGACGCGAGCAAGATAATAATAGGGGTCGACAGACTGGGGATCTTCAGCCTGCGCTTTCAGAAAGAAACCGGCGGCACTTTCCAGATCACCGGCCTGTCCGTGGGCACGTCCATAAAGAACGAGGGACGCAACCGTTTCAGCATGATCGTTATGATAGGCGTCCAGCTCCAGAAGGGCTTTCTCTGATTGACGCTGAAGAAGAGAGACTTCGGCCAGTTGCAGGTGAGTCTCGGTCCGGGAGGGATCCTGCAGGAGAATTTTCTGAAATTCATTCTCGGCACGATCAAACTGGCCCGCCTTGAGGTAGGCATCGGCAAGCCCCGTTCGCGCCTGGAGATAGTTGGCATCCTTTTCAAGCGCATTGCGGTACAGAACGATAGCGCCCCGGGTATTGCCGCTGGAAAGAAGAGAGTCCCCTTCACGGACCATATCTTCTTTTGACTGACCACCACATGAGGTCACAAGGAACAATAAAAGAAGAACAAGATAACGCATAAACCCCCACCTGCTCAGCTAAAAGTTGGACGGAAAAAACTTGATTCGAAATATATGAAGTTGACTATAAATAGGCATAATTCCACTTCATTTCCAATCACTGTAAATCCAAAGACCAGAAAAAAACAAGTATGACATAAAACTTAAGAAATTTCTAAAAAAAAAGCGAAGATCGCAGGTGCGATCTTCGCTTTTTTCGATCAGAAAAATCGAATATTCTTATGACTTGCGACGCTTCAGAAAGGCAAGGCCGACCAGACCGGAACCGAGGAGAAGCAGGGTTGCAGGCTCTGGAACCGGGGCAACATCGTCAACGGTAACAGTCATATCTATCGGGGTTGTCCCATTAATATTGTCGTCCTCAAAGGTGAGATAGGCTGTCCGTGCAACCTCAATATAATTGACAATAAGCCGCTCTTCTAAAGTAGGATTAAGCGATTCATCAGAATAATAAACCGGCAGCTTTGTACTGTCGAAATAAAAACCGAAAACGTTACTGTCATATGAGCCAGTAGCAAGCTCGACACCCGTAAAGGTTGCATAGAGGACAAGGTCCCACTCTCCGGTCACCGAGTTATACTGAAAATTGAGAGTCTTGCTCGTATAGGGCTCATCACTGGTCGAGAAGACTTTGAACAACTCGACGGTTGATGCATCAGGATTTGTATAATCATCAACAAAATAAATGCCGAAATCACTCTCAGACGTGCCAGGGCTTTCAGCGATCAATGAAAACTGAGAATCGACATCCACCAAAGACCAGTAATCACCGTCAATGACAATAGCAAAAGCAGAAGTGGCCAACGACAAAGTTAAAAACAACACCAAAATCATCTTCTTCAACATAGTATTAATACTCCTTCCCTCCGCAGAGATTTTAAGTTCGCCACCGAATCATCTTGCAATGTTAATGCCACTACTATAAATATCTATTTTAATGATTTTTTTTATTTTCCAACCTGAATTTGTAAATTTTTTCGACACATTTTTCAATCAATGCCATCCCTCCAGTACACATGCAACCATCAACCATCAACCATCAACCATCAACCATCAACCATCAACCATCAACCATCAACCATCAACCAGAAATTAAAGAGCCCGGCCATTTCCACAACCAGGGAATAGAATATGCGCTGGAATCTAAAAAGAGTCCATAAGTGCAGATCCTTCCCGCCACCCTAAAAAGGGCTAAAACGAATCGAACCGATTGTCTTGAGAAATCGGCTCTCCCTCAAAGAAAGGGTCAATTAAATAAACCGACATAAAAAAAGGCATACCAAAGAATTTTGATATGCCCCATAAATTGATCAAATTTCCGACCAAAGAAAGAAGATCAATTTATGGATAGATTATTGACTGGGCTGGCAGATTTTTCAATTAAAAAGGTCCTCAGCTTACGACCGACAAAGCTTGAGGTGACTTACGACAAGAACATTTCATGTCCGAGGTGTGGAACCGCAGGGAAGCGCATCAAAGATAGCTTCTGGCGGGAAATCAGGAGCATTCCGCAGCAAGGAGCTCCCGTCACCCTTCTTATCTATTGCCATAAATATCATTGCCAACACTGTGGGCGCTACTTTAATACCCGCATGAATGGAATTAAGAAATGGAGCCGATCGACTGAACCGTTAAAGAACAATATCTTTTATCGTTGTCGTAAGGGCTATTCTAATAAGGATGCGGCAACGGAAGGCGGTGTCAGTGTCGCAACAATCGAAAGATACTATCATCAGCGTGTCGTACATAAGATTAACCACCAGAAGAATCGCCAGTGTCCACGAATTATCGGCATCGATGAACATCGATTTAGCAAAAAGGTTGGTTTTGTGACGACCTTCTGCAACCTAGACAAACACAGTGTATTCGATATAGCTCCTGGCCGTAGTGAGCAGGAATTCCTTCCATTTCTTCAATCTTTAAAGGGGCGTAAGCACGTAGAAATGGTCTGCATGGATATGCACGCGCCCTATCGGGCCATGGTCAGAAAGTGGTTTCCAAACGCGAAAATAGTGACGGACAGGTTCCACGTCATCAAGCTGATCAATCAGCATTTTGCTAAAACGTGCAAGCTGATTGATGAGGAGAATCTAGCTTGGGGGCGAGGCGGTCTGATCAGGGCTATGTGCACCAAGAAAGAGTCTCTGTCGGACAGCAAGCAACAAAAGCTTTGCCAATATTTCGAACAGCAGCCAGTCATCAAAAGTCTTTGGCTGTTCTGTCAGGATCTGGCAGACCTGTGTCGCAACAAAGGAAAGAACCCCAGCGCCTGCAGATCTCTTATTCGAGATCTATTAACGAAGATCGACATATTAAAGAGTAGCCCTTACCGACCAATGCAAACCTTGGGGAAAACGCTAACCAACTGGCTAGAACCGATAGCGTGTATGTTCCGTTATTATCGGAGCAATGGAATTGTCGAAGGATTTCACAGAAAAATGAAGTTGATTCAACGGCGAGCATACGGCTTCAGGAATTTTGAAAATTACAGGTTGCGTGTCAAGGTATTGTGCGGTTAAAACAACAGAAATTTGATCAGATTTATGGCGGGATAAAGTAGCCTGCCCCTTTCTTGGTGCAGGTCCCCTAAAGCGATTATAAAAAAAGCCTCACCAAGTTGATCCTTGGCGAGGCTTTGAATTTTCTTGGTGCCGAAGGGGAGACTCGAACTCCCACGCGCCTACGCGCACTAGACCCTGAACCTAGCGTGTCTACCAATTCCACCACTTCGGCGTGAAGCGAGGACTCTTATAGCAAATGGGTTTTTGCATTGCAACAAAAAATATCGCTTTCTGAAAAAAACTCTTAATCGATCCGCAAGGGGGCTACCAGCCTGACCTTGTAGTCCCTGACAAACACCTGTCCGGGATGACTCCCCTTCTTTTTTTCGACATTCCTGGCAACGGCTTCCATGACGTCAACCCTGGAATCATGACGCCCCTTTGAGTAGCCGGCTGCAATACGGGCCGCAAAGAGGATATCCTCTTCATCCGGAGTAGCCCCCGCGGTTTTCAGAACCACGTGGGCGCCTGGTATCTTATGGGCATGAAACCAGAGATCACCGCTCTTCAGCTGCCGGGTGGTCACCTCGTCGTTCTGCCGGTTGTTCCGTCCCCAGACGACGGACAATCCCCCCGGGCTCCGCGTTGCCCGCGGACCTTCGCGGCTGCTGGTGCGGCGCGCGTTCAATCCGCCGGTATCTTTGAGAAGGCCCGCAGTCCGTAATTCTTCTGCGATATCGTCAATGTCGGAATTTTTTACAGTCTCATTCAACTGATACTCAAGCTCTCTCAGCCACCCCAATTCCTCTTCGGTTTCTGCGATTCGCCGCTCATGATGGTCTGCCGCCCTTTTGTATTTCTTGTAAATTTTAAAATACCGCTCAGCGTTCCCCTGTCCGTCAAGAACGGGATCGAGCTCGACAACCATCGACTGCGGCGGATCGCTGTAGTAGTTGATCACCTCGACCTGCCGAAGACCCCGCTTAAGCTGATGCAGGTTGGCAAGAATAAGCTCTCCCCTGATTTTGTTGATTTCGGGATGCATCTGCCGATCGAGATCCTCCCTGATTCTGACCAGCCTTTTATCAAGCTTTTTTATCTGCCGGGAAACAAGCTTCAGCAACAGGCGGTGAAGATCCTGCAGATCCTCGGCTTTTCCGGCTACGGAGAGCTGTTCAGCCAACTGATTAAATGGCAATTCACTACCTGTCGAAATTTTTAACAGATCATGAGCCGTTTCGCGGATGTCCATCGGGGCGGGGAATACATACTCTTTTCCTGCAAGAAGGGATCTCCCCTCACTATCGGCCGCGACGCGTTTGTGAGTGTCGATGATGGTTCGCTTTTCATCGATCAGGATCAGGTTGGGATGTTTCCCCGTCAATTCGGCAACTAACCGGCACTCTCCGGAGGGCCCGCTGCAGTAAAACGTAACAATTCGATCATCGGCTTTCAACTCTACGGACCGGATCTGTTTTACCCGGGCACGCAGCAATTGGCAGAAGCGGGGAGGACGGGACGGATTGAGCCATTCCCGAGAGGTGACATGAACACGGCTGTGACCCGGCTCGGCAGAAAGGAGAAGCCTGAACGTATCTTGCCCGTTCCAGAGTTTGAAAATCAGCAGATCGGCATCCGGCTGGTACACTTTTGAAACCTTGGCCGGCAGCACGTCTTCCGCAAGCTCGGCAACGACTTTATCTATAAGACCATAATCCATCGATTCCTCTATTTATTTGAAATTCCGTCCGGAAAAACCTCTGCCACGTTTCCAACCCGATGAGGACATCCGAAAAATGCCGCCTGAAGTTTCCGCCTGGCGACCAATCACAAAAGCTGTCACTTTTCAAAACTATCTGTATAATATCCGGCAAATTCATCGGAAATCGCCAGGAGGAACTTATCTATGCAAAAAGAATGGAAGATCGATACCCAGGCCGTCCAGGGGAATTACCGTCCCAAAGCGGCCGAACCGAGAACGGCTCCCATCCATCAAAGTACGACTTTCAAGTATGACAGCGCTGCCCATATGGCACAGCTGTTCGACCTGGATTGCGCGGACCCAATGTACACCAGGCTTGGCAATCCGACCAACAGTGTCTTTGAAGAAAAGATGGCCCTCCTTGAAGGGGGCGTCGCTGCCCTGGCGACCTCTTCCGGGCAGGCGGCCTCCACCCTGGCCATTCTGAATATCTGCCGGAGCGGTCAGCACGTGGTTGCGGCCAGCACCCTCTACGGCGGGACCTTCTCCCTGTTTGCCAATACCTTTCCGAAGCTTGGCATCGATGTTACCTTTGTTGATCCGGCCGGATCTATCGAAGAGATGAAAAAAGCGTTTCGTCCGGAAACCCGTTGTGTTTTTGCCGAAACCATCGGCAATCCCGGTCTCAATATTCTCGATTTCGCAAAATTCAGGCAGCTCTGCACGGACATGTCGGTACCGCTGATTATCGACAATACCCTCGCCTCCCCTTACCTGTGTCGCCCCATGGAGCATGGCGCCGATATCGTCATCCACTCGGCGACGAAATATATCGACGGACACGGAACCTGTGTCGGCGGAGTCATCATCGACAGTGGCAAATTCAACTGGACCGCGGAGAAATATCCCGAGCTCTGCGAACCGGACGCCTCTTATCACGGTTTGAAATACGTCGAAAAGTTCGGTCCTTTGGCCTACATCGTTAAAGCCCGCGCTCAATACATGCGCGATCTCGGCGTGACCCCGGCACCCCAGAATACCTGGTTGCTGAATCATGGCCTGATCACCCTGCATCTGCGCATGGAACGTCACAGCAGTAACGCCCTGGCCCTGGCGAAGTTCCTGGAAACCCACGAGAACGTTTCCTGGGTCAATTACCCGGGGCTGGAAAGTCATCCCAGTTACGAATTGTGCCGGAAGTATCTCCCCTTGGGCGCCAGTGGCGTGCTGACCTTCGGGATCAAAGGCGGCCGCGAGGCAGGCATGAAATTCATGGAAGCCTGCCAACTCATCGCCATGGTTGTCCATGTCGGAGATGCCCGTTCATGTGTTCTTCACCCGGCCAGCACGACCCATAGACAACTGACCGAAGCACAGCAGATTGCCTCCGGGGTGAGTCCGGATCTGATCCGTCTGTCCGTCGGCATTGAAAGTATTGATGACCTGATGGCTGATGTTGATCAGGCCCTTAAGGCAAGCTGTTAATATTTGCCTTCAGACACGGATAAATTCAGAAAAAGGATAAAACCAATCGTCCACGGAAAGCACGGAAGAGTCGGGAAAAAGGCATTAAAAACCCAATTTCGGAAGAACGGTTTTTTTAACTGCACATGCACACGGATGGGCACAGATAACGTTCTGATAAAGGGCAAAAGCAATCCTTTATTGTTGAAGTCATAAAAACTGCTTTTGACTTCGTTTCCGTGGTTTCCGTGGACAAAGATTCAAAGATCAGATTTTATCTGCGTAAATCAGTGTTTATCCGTGTGCATCTGTGGCTAAACTCGTTGTCATCCGGAAACTCCGGAGAGCAGTGCGTCAGTTTTCAGATTGGAAACGAGCAATTTTTCGTTGTGACAAAAACATCAAGGGCTTGCGCGGAGACGTCGTACTTTAGGTCGCACAAGCAAGCTTGCAGATTGACGCAGCCACAGCGGAAAAGGGCCGTTTCCAAATAAAAACTAAACTATTCTCCCTGGTCTCCATGGATAACCTGGTTCTGCATTTTCCCGACCTTTCCCAAAGCTATCCCGCCCCAAAACCCTATATCTCCTTCTCCCTGAAATCATCCTTTATATTTACCTTCTTTGGTATACTTTTATCTCTTGCGTAATCATTTTCAAATTGCTATAGATAATCTATTCTTTACTAAAAAACTAAATAATACAAACTCGCAACACACGCAAGAAGGAGTAAATTATGCCGGATCAGCACTATTATCATGACGATACGCTGGCATTGCATGCCGGGCAAAACCCTGACCCGACAACCAATTCACGCGCGGTCCCGATTTACCAGACCAGCTCCTATACATTCAATTCCGCCGAGCACGCCGCGAACCTGTTTTCCCTTAAAGAGATGGGAAACATCTACACCCGGCTGATGAACCCGACCACGGATGTTCTTGAAAAGCGTCTTGCCGAACTTGACGGGGGCGTTGGCGCTCTGGCTTTAGCCTCAGGATCTTCTGCGATTACCCTCGCCATCATGAATATTGCCCGGCAGGGCGACAATATTGTATCCAGCAGCTCCCTCTATGGCGGAACCTACAACCTGTTCAACCACACATTCAAGCGGATGGGAATCGGCGTCAAGTTTGTCGACAGCAATCGGCCTGAAAATGTCGCCGAAGCCATTGACGACTCCACCAAGGCGGTCTACCTGGAGACCATCGGCAATCCAAACAACAACGTTGTTGATTTTGAAGCCATTGCCGAAATAGCTCATGCCAGCAACATCCCCCTGATCGTGGACAACACCGTCGCCACCCCTGTTCTGTTCAAACCGATCGAGCATGGTGCGGACATCGTCTGCTATTCCTTGACCAAGTTCATCGGCGGGCACGGAACAAGCATCGGTGGCGCAGTCGTCGACAGCGGTCGATTTGACTGGTCGAGCGGCCGTTTCCCCGAATTCACAACCCCTGACCCCAGCTATCATGGACTGGTGTATCATGAGGCCCTTGGCAATCTTGCCTATATTTTGAAAATGAGACTGACCCTTCTGCGCGACATGGGACCGTGCCTGTCTCCTTTTAACGCCTGGCAATTCCTTCAGGGCCTTGAAACCCTGCACGTCCGGATGCCGCGTCATTGCGAAAACGCTCTGAAACTGGCCAAATTTCTCGAAGAACACGAATTGGTCAGCTGGGTCAATTATCCTGGACTGGAGAGTCACCGCGATTACCAGTCCGCCCGGAAATACCTCCCCAAGGGCCAGGGTGCGATCCTCTGTTTTGAAGTTAAAGGCGGCCGGGAAGCCGGCATTAAATTTATTGACAACGTCAAGCTGGCCAGTCATCTTGCGAATATCGGCGATGCCAAGACACTGGTCATCCATCCGGCTTCGACCACTCATCAGCAGCTGAGCGAAGAACAACAGCGGTCAGCAGGAGTCTCTCCCGGGATGATTCGCGTATCTGCGGGTATCGAATATATCGATGATCTGATCGCTGATCTCAAACAGGCCCTGGAGGCAAGTCAGGACTGAGCCATATCTGCAATAACGGCGGGTAGGCAGCCTTTTGCCGCCCGCCGCTTTCACGTTTAATAAAGGGTTCCACTTTGACATCCATCACCCTGGATCACATTTCCGCCCGCGTCAACAAACATTTCTGTCTTAACGATATCAACCTGACCATTTCACCAGGCCAGAGTTGGGCGGTTCTGGGCCCCAACGGATCCGGAAAAACCGCCCTCGGGCGGTTGCTGTGCGGTGAACTGGCGCCCGATTCCGGTTCCGCCAGTTCTTCTGAAACATCCTCCTTTGTATCTTTTGAAGAAGTCACCAAAGTTCTTGACCTTGAACGCTATCGTGATGATTCCAATCTGTGCGGCGGCGCCGATACCGGAACCTTGGCCCGTGAGTTTATTCTCGCCGACAATGGCGGTCAGGACGAACTCCTTCTTGACCTGGCAGACAGGTTGAACTTCAGGGACATTCTGGATCGGGGCATCAAGTTTCTCTCCACCGGTGAAATGCGCAAGGCGATCATCTGCAGGGCTCTTCTGAAGGATCCCGGGTTGCTGGTGCTCGATGAACCGTTTGACGGACTCGACGCTGACTCCAAGGCCGCCCTGGCAGAGCTGATCAATGACATCATCACTGGCGGAACCCGGGTGGTCCTGCTGCTCAATCGTTTTCGGGAAATCCTGCCTGAAATAACCCATGTCGCCTACCTGCAAAACGGTCGGATTATTCTGAGCGGCCCCAAAGATACGGTTCTTGGATCAGTCCCCATGCAGCGGCTGCTGTCCCTGCATAATCAAACTCCCGAATCGCTTCCCCAGAGGGTTTACCCTGGCGAACCGCACGATCCGAATGTTTCCCCGATCGTCATGAAAAACATTTATGTTGCCTACGGCGAAAAAAGAATTCTGTCAGACCTCACATGGGAGGTTCGTTCCGGGGAACACTGGAAGATCGCTGGTCCCAACGGATCAGGGAAAACCACTCTGCTGAACCTGATATCCGGAGAGAATACCCAGGCCTATGCCAACGATATCTATCTGTTCGGTCGAAAAAAAGGGAGCGGTGAGAGTGTCTGGGATATCAAAAAACGTCTCGGGATAATCTCGACGGCATTCCAGCGCAATTACCGAGTCTCCGGAACCGCCCTGAGTGTCATTGTGTCAGGTCTATATGATACGGTTGGACTCTATCGCGGGGTAAACACACCTGAAAAAAATACCGCGCTGGACTGGCTCGATCTGATGCGAATGGCCGATTCCGCCCGGCAACCTTTTCATAAACTCTCTTTCGGCGAACAGCGCCTGGTCTTGCTCGCTCGCGCCATGATCAAGCATCCCGATGTTCTTATCCTTGACGAACCATGCCAGGGGCTTGATGAAATTAACCGGGAGATGGTCCTTAAGGTGGTCGACATCCTGGCCAGCAAAGGACAGACGCAGATTCTTTATGTCACCCACCAGCCCGAAGATCAGATTCATTGTATCAGGAACCTGTTGCAGCTTGTTCCCTGCGAGGATGGCGGCTATACCGGACGGATTTCCCGGCTCTAAGACCTTCTGTCAATTTTTTCGACAACTGCGCTGATTGAAAAACAATCCCTTTATATAACAGGCAGTTGGAACAGGGTTCGGATTTTGCATATTAATCCCAGAATGACGTTCAGGGAGGGAGACTCTAGCCTTTGCCGCAAAGGAGCATCATGTGCTGATATCCGTAGTTTATACTGATGGCAAGCATGATATGGTCAAGGACTTTATCCTTAATCGCCTGATTGAGGAAAAGAGAATCGAGAAATTCAAGCGCAGTGACGGCTGGGTTGACATTCGTACGGGGCGCCTGCGTGGCAGCGCGAAAAAATTCGGCTATGCCGGTCCGGAACGCCGCAAAGAACTTCTCGGCATGGAGAAAATTATCGAGCTCCACTGATCATTCATGATTTTCTTCCTTCTGCTTCGGGGTTGTGATATGGTTCCGCGCTATGCGAAACCAGCCACCTTTCCATATTGTCCTGATCGAGCCTGAAATCCCGCCTAACACGGGGAATATCGGGCGTTTGTGCGCGGCGACCGGTACCCACCTGCATCTGGTCGGCAAACTCGGCTTTTCCCTTGACGATAAACATATGAAGCGGGCCGGTCTTGATTACTGGCCGGAAGTCAATCTGCATCGTTGGAACAGCCTTCCAGACCTGCAGCAGCACTACCCTGACGGACGCTTCTGGTATACCTCGAAAAAAGCGCAACGTACCCACGTTGAAGCCGATTTCACACCCGGAGATTTTCTGGTTTTCGGCAAAGAAACCATGGGCCTTCCTGAGGAGCTGATCGAAGCAAACCTGGAACAGACCCTGAGAATCCCCATCTTCAGCCCCGCAGTCAGAAGCCTCAACCTTGCCAACTCCGCGGCGATCATTTTGTATGAAGCATTACGGCAGACGGGTCAGCTCGGTTGACACCTTTTTAGAACCTGCCCCACGCAAAGTCACACAGCCATTATTAGCCGCAGATGAACACTGATTAACACCGATAAAACCTGATTTTTTTTATCTTTATCCCCGAAATCAGGGAAATAAAATCAGAAAACAAGCTTTATGGCTTTAACCATAGTAGATTGCTTTTGCCTTTTATCAGCATTTTATCCGTGTCCATCTGCGGCTAAATTGTGTCCGCCTTTTTCGTTTATAGAGACATCTCTGCATTCAAAATAAAATCTCCCAAAAAAACCGGGCCTGTGACAGGCCCGGTTTTCGTATCGTCTCTATGGCAGTTAGTTAAATCATGCCGATCAGTTTGCCGCTGCGCTCAAGGAAGGCTGCCATGCGGTCCTTGCTGATCGCCTGGTGCGACAGCATGGCCAGATCGTAGATCTGGTCGATAAGCATGCCGGAGGTTTCATTATCCCCATCATCCTGTAGCTTGAGGACTTTGGCGATTGCCGGGCTGGCGGTATTGACCATCAAGGTATGCTCGGCAAACATGTCGGGCATCTCGCCCCCCTGCCCCATGGTACGCATCATCTCTTTGAACCGGCGGGATTGTTCGTTTAGCAGAATCATGCCGGGAACACTGTCGTCCTTAAGTGTTTCGACACGAATAGACAATCCCTTGATATCAAGGTGATCCTTGAAAGCCTGCTCGATCTTTTCTTCCCTGGTTTTGCCATCCTCTCCGGAAACGATCTTGCTGCCGGCATTTTCCTCCAGAAGGTTTTCAGTGATGTCCGAATCGACCCGTTCGAACTTGAGATCGGAATTTTTTGATTCCAGGAACTGGATAAAATGGTTATCGATCAGGGCATCCAGAATCAATGCTTCCAGCCCCTGCGATTTGAACAATTTCAGGTAAGTCGCCTGGGTGCCTTCATCATTGGCGTAATACACCTTGTTTTCATGTGTCTCCTTTGCGCGCTCAAGGTATTCAGGCAGGGTCGTATATTTGCAATCTGCAGTAGTGCGGTAAATAACCTTGTCCTTGACCTTGTCATAGAACTTCTCTTCACGCATCATCCCGTACTTGACGAAGGTATGAATATCCTCCCAGATGGGAGCGAAGACATCGCGATCCTGCTTGGCCAGTTCCACCACCTTGGCTGCCACCCGGCCACTGATGACTTCCCGGATCTTGCGAACCTGAGGTTCGTTCTGCAGATAACTCCGCGACACGTTCAGCGGTAGATCGGGAGCATCCAGGCAGCCCTGCAGCGGGGTCAGGAACTCGGGAATCAGTTCCGGAGTGTTGTCGGAAACGAAAACCTGATTGCAGAACAGTTTGATGTGGCTCTTGGTCAGATCAAACTCGTTGGTCAGGCGCGGGAAGTAGACAATCCCCTTCAAGTTGAACGGAAAATCGATATTCAGATGAATCCAGAACAGAGGCTCATCCGACAAGGGATAAAGTTTCTTGTAGAATTCCTTGTATTCTTCCTCAGTCACCTCAGAAGCGGAACGGGTCCAGAGAGGATTTTTGTCATTGACCTCAGCGCCTTCAAGGTTAATCGAAACAGGCAGAAAATTACAGAATTTCTTCAGGATGGTCCTGACTTTATCCGCCTCGAGAAATTCCTTTTCCTCGTCGGCCAGGGTCAGGATGATATCCGTGCCCCGTGCTTTCTTTTCCGTCGGCTCCAGGGTATAGCTGGTCGTCCCGTCACAAGTCCAATGAACCGCCTGGGCACCGTCCTGGTAGGAAAGGGTTTTGATTTCGACAGATTTTGCCACCATGAAGCTGGAATAGAAACCCAGGCCGAAATGACCGATAATCTGGTTTTTGTCCTCCAGGTCCTTGAATTTTTCAATAAAATCTTCGGCAGAAGAAAAAGCGACCTGATTGATGTACTTCTTGACCTCGTCGGCCGTCATCCCGATACCGTTGTCGCTGACGGTTATCGTCCCGGCATCCTTATCGATATGGATATCCACCCGGTAATCGTCACTCAGCTTGAGCCCTTCGATCAGGTTGATGTTCTGCAGCTTGTGGATCGCATCCACAGCGTTGGACACCAACTCTCTCAGGAATATCTCCTTTTCGCTGTAAAGCCATTTCTTGATGATCGGAAAGATATTTTCCGTATGAATGGAAATATTTCCCTCTTCCTTTGCAACCTTGTCTGACATATTTGAAACTCCTCCTTGACGTTTTATATTAAGTGGTTGAGCAACCACTAAAGATAAAAATTGAAGTTCAATTTGTCAAGATCACAGCTCTATATACTTTTTCGACAAAAAAAGCCCCCGACCTGATCGCCGGGGGTTTTGGTAAAACGGATATTCTTCCTGCGATTATTTCTTTTGGCGACGGCGATAGAAGGCCAGGCCGACGAGACCGCCACCGAGGAGAATGAACGTTGCAGGTTCGGGAACCGGAGGAGGAGTCTCTCCCGCATCAATAGTCGTCAAATGAGACAGCTGATGCTTCCCGCCATCGATATCGCTAGTGCTCCACGTCCCACTTGATGAAGCAGGATTAACAGCATAAATAGCGAACTGGTTAGATGCTTTGACTATGTAATAATTGACTGAGTAAATTAAACTCCAAAGCCCAGAATACCAATTATCATCAGAAGAGATAGTGAGTGTCCCGTTCGTATAGGACGTACCAGAAGGGGTTCCAGGAAGATCGAGTTTGACATAATCACTTGTGTCATACCCCAAGGAGGTCAATGTACTGGTCGTATCGTTACCAGAGTAGACACCGACAAGAGTTCCCGAGTTACTATAGGAAATCGCACTTGCAATGACCGGAGTTGCGATAAGAGCTAAAACGACTATTAAAACTCTGAACGTTTTCATTTGATGCCTCCTCCCTCACGGGCTGAAAGTGTTTTCATTTGAAAATAAACAAAAGCACTTTTCATACCAATCTACTCAAGTATAATCAATTTCAATATGTTACCTTTCTGGTCTACTTTGTCGGCTCAGCTTAATTCCGTAGATGTAATATTTTTCGACACCCAATCCAGGTATTTAATTCCCACCTATGGAATCATGCAAGACTCTGGACCGAGAACCTCGAAAATGCCGTCCTGCTGGTATTCATTTTCACCAAAAAGCCCCCAAATTTTAAAATTTGGGGGCTTTGATTGTGATATGGAATATCGTTCTTGCCAATCACTTCTTCTGACGGCGACGATAGAGAGCAAGACCAACTAAACCACCGCCAAGCAGAATGAAAGTAGCGGGTTCGGGAACCGGAGGAGGCAGATCATTGGGTCCTACAATGGCACTCCATTCCTGATAGCCATCATTATCTCCATCCAGCTCTCCGTATTCGACAAAGAGATAGACATAATCAAGATTGACGCCAGTCGCATATGCGGCGTCAAACAGCTTTTTCTCTACGTAGACATAAATGTCAGATTCACCGGATCCTGAACTTGACAGAGCATAATTCATCTTGATTGCGGACTCGTCATCTGCATCCATATCATAGACCAATGCTCCACCGAGAACCGATGATAACGGATACTCATCAGGGTCATCCAACAAGTAGATCTGGAAGGTATCCAGAGAGAGATAAGGGTCACTCTTGGTCTGATTGATATCCAGATCAAAGACATAATAGTCGTCATCAACGACCTGCAGAGCGGACAACAGTAACGAACGAGTAAAGTTTCCATCCGTAATCTGATCAAGATCTAACTTGGGGGCGGTTGGATTACGCCAATCCGTATTGTAACCACTGCTCTCACCGTCATTCTCATCTTTACCGGAGCGCAGAAACGATCCGAAAACACCAGACCCGGCCGGATGTGTTTCACCGCCAGTAAAAATAGCGTCGTCAATGACTGCCGTGTTGCCGGCAACAGTCAGGTCATAATAATCAATACCGCCGACATCGGTTGGGGATACAATGACCGCAAAAACTCCTCCAGGCAAAATCATAAGCACAAAGATGATTCCCAGAAGTAACATTGAAAATTTCGACCACTTCAACGTTTTCATTTGGTGCCTCCTTTCTGAAGGACTTAAATGTGTTTTCATTTAAGTCTAAGAGAAGCATAAAACATACCTGAAGACATAAAACGATATCATAACAATCTGCTACAGACCCGTTAATGAGCATAGCGGATAGAACGTATTGCCCTGTAAGAATAACCGACAGTTTCGTTAAGGTATTTTCAGAGACATAGGGGAAACCGCACCGGACAGGTTTATAAAAGAAAAATTCAACGCAAAAAAGCCCCTGCCAGTAGGCAGGGGCCTGAATTTGTTTCGTTGTCTTACTTTTTAATTATTTCTGCCGACGGCGATAGAAGGCCAGACCGACTAAACCGCCGCCAAGCAGGATGAAGGTTGCGGGTTCCGGGACGGGGGGCACGTCAGTCGCGTTAATCGTCGTGAAATGGGAAATTTCAGGTGCTCCCGATTTTCCGGAGATGAGATGCTCAGTGCTCCAAGCACCGGAACCGGCGCCGTCCTCACCCAACCAGTAAAGAGCAAATTCATTAGCTCCCTTAACTGTGTAAAATTCAACGGATACGGGCGCCGTTGACCAGGTTCCGGTCTTGCTGTCAGAATCGTAGGTGACAGTCATGAGAGTGCTGGTCTGGGAGCCGTCGGCAATAGATCCGTTGATTTTATTGTACTCATCAAAGCTGGCGATACTGTAATCGATCGAGAGCTCAGTGAACCGATAATTAATCAGTTCAATGAAGTCACTCAGGACCTCCAAGTCGTTATAGATATTTTGCTCATTTCCGGGCTTTGTCATAGTGAGAAGGTACGTCCCACTGAAAGAGCTACCAGTCGTTGCTCCTCGAAGCTCATAGGATAATTCGGTGCCATATGAGCCAACATAGGTGAGCGCCAGAGCATTGGAGGCAAACAGCAGGGTCGCCAATATGGAAGCTGAAACGATAAGCGTTTTCATTTAATAGTTCGCTTTCTTAAAGAGGGTTTTGGCGTATTAAAAGATCCAGAAACTCACTACGGACAAATTTATTGCAAACCTCGTTCCAAAATAAATTCCCATGTTATTCTTGCCACTTACATACCTTGCAACAAATAACATCACTGTTAAAACTGCCATGTCAAATATTTCGACAAAAGAAAACCCCCTGCGTCATGGCAAGGGGGTTTCAAAAGATGAACCGTTTTGACAACTTGTGGAAGTTGAAACGATTATGCAAAAGTTTTTTCAGGAGGACCTTGCGATCTACCCTAATTCTCGGTCATGAAATACCGCTCGTAAAAATCTTCGAGGGTCTTGAGATGCTTGGTCTCATCCGCCAGCAGGCGCTGAAACAATGACGCCATGGGAGCCCCTTCGCAGCCGCTGATCAGGGCCTTGTAAAAATCGACGGCAGCTTTTTCGAGGTGAATGGCGTAAGCCAATGCGGTCCGGCCATCGGCACCGGGTTCGATCTCTTTCTGCTCGAAGACATAGTCCAGGTTCATGGTCGGCAGTTCCTGGTTCAGGAGTGCGGCATTTTCATCGTGCCCTTCCAGTAGTGCCAGTTCGATGCGGTGCTTGTGATCGAGTTCTTCCTTGGCGGCATCGCGCAGAATCTCTTTGGCCTGTTTATCCTTAACCAGCTGAATCGCCCGTATATAGTTACGGAAGCCACGCTCTTCCATGACGATCGCTTTTTCCAGAGCCACTTCCAGCGTATAACAGACCCCTTTTTGCAACCCCATCTCTTCTAAATGGTCAGACATCGGCATCTCCTCGAATCAGTGTAATCAGGTTAACAATCACATCACAGTTTAGCGCTTCATCAATAAATTACAATATAACCATGCTTTTCTGCAATTCTTGATATTTCAAGCACATCCTGAATCTGGTAACTGCATCCATCAAGAACAAAGGTATACCCGCCGTCAGAATTTTCCTTGGCCAGACTGATCAGGTATTCGAAACTAGCGGTTTTGACTGTTTCCATTCTTTTAATCCTTCTTCCACAGATGACTAAAGAGAAAACCCTCACATGAAAAGCTTAATTCACGGAAGACACGAAAACCACGGAAATAAAATCGTTTTTAAAGTTTTACCCCGAAAGGATTGCTGTTGCCTTTTGCCCTTGATCAGCCTTTATCCGTGTCCAGCTGTGGCTAAAAGATTTATTTGATTGCTCTTTTGGCCTGTCTTCCGTGCTTTCCGTGGACATTATGCCTCTGATTTTATCCGGGTGCATCTGTGACCAAAACTTTATATATTTTGCAAAAGGTTAGCACACCCCCCATGAACGAGTCACTCACCAATGATCTTCACCAGGACCCTCTTCCTGCGTTTACCATCGAATTCCCCGTAAAAAATCTGCTCCCATGGGCCAAAGTCCAGGGATCCGTTCGTGACGGCAACGACGACGTCCCGACCCATGACGGTGCGCTTCAGGTGGGCATCACCATTATCTTCACCAGTATTGTTATGAAAATAGCGGCTGAGAGGCTCGTGCGGAGCAAGTTCTTCCAGCCAATGTTCAAAGTCCCGGTGCAACCCTCCTTCGTCATCATTGATGAATACCGACGCGGTAATATGCATGGCGTTGCACAAAAGCATTCCTTCCCTGATACCGCTTTCCCGCAGACAATCCTCGATATCCCTGGTGATATTGACAAACCCGCGGCGCGACGGGATGTTGAAAAACAGCTCTTTTCTGTATGATTTCACAGGTTATCCTCCCGAATTATTTGATCCTCATTTTCACTTTCTGCAAAACCTACTGTAAAATATAAGGAATAAATAAAATAGCTGCTTGACATGACGACCTGTTTTCTAATATATACATTCGCTGTCGTTGCGCAAGCGGCGAATAGACAAGCTTATGAAGAAACTTAAATCACATACCATATTGCTGCCGGCCCTGTTGATGATCGCCCTGGTGCTGGTCAGCTGCACCGAAAGCTCCGCTCCCGTTTACCAGGGGCCCGACATCCGTATTCTTGGGGAGACCTCGGTGTCCTCCCTTGAGAACCAGTTCACACGCTACGGCTATCGACTGGACGACCTGAGTCACGGGGTCCCTCCGCTTATTCTCCGCAGTCTGCCTGACGATCTCGGCGAGATTTCTTCAAGCTCCAAGAGAAAATCGATCTTTGTCCGGGCCTTGCTGCCCATGGTTCTCCTGGCCAACAACGAGATCCGCTTCGAGCGCAGCAAACTTGAAAAAATCAAGCGCAATTACACCCTGTACAAGCGGTTGGACGACACCCAGGAGCACATCCTGAACACGCTGGCTCAAAGGTACCGGGTCGACCTGAACAAGTACGGCATGGAGCAGGCGCTTGCCAAGCTGGAACGCCGCATTGACATCATCCCTCCCGATCTGGCCCTGGCCCAGGCGGCCAATGAGTCGGCCTGGGGAACCTCACGATTTTCCCGGGTTGCCAACAACCTGTTCGGGGAATGGACCTTTCAGCAGGGACAAGGCATCGTGCCGCTCGGACGCCCTGAAGGGGAAACTTACGAGGTAGAGAAATTCAACACCGTGTATGATTCGGTCCGTTCCTATCTTCACAATCTGAATACCCACAAGGCCTACAAGGAGTTCAGGGAGATTCGGGTTGAAATGCGTCAGGCAGGGTATATTCCGGACGGCATGACCCTGGCCGAAGGGTTGCGACAGTACTCCACGCGCGGCGAGGAATACATCAAGGAAATCCAGCAGATGATCCGGAACAACAAGTTCTTCCGTTTCGCCAAGGCGAAGCTCCGGACCACCTCCACTTAGCGACTCCGATCAGGCCCGACAAACCCGACCTGTAAATTCATCGCGCGTCAATCGCCGCGACGATCCGCCCTGATCCAAAGGTGGCTGAACCAATGCCAGGAGCCATCCTCGCCAAGGGTTGTCAGGGTGTACTTGTTGCGCCTGCCGGTCAGGGGTTTCTCTGCGACCACCTTGTACCACCCAGCCCCATGATCAGCAGCGGCAACCAGAGAGCAGGTGTTGTCACCCTGCACAAAGCAGTTCACTCCTCTGGGCGAAGGCAAACCAGGAATATTCAGTAACAGTTCAGGTGGATTTGTCCCGACAACCGGACTCAACGGACTTTGCTCACTGACCACCAGCGGCTTCATAGTCAACTTGCTGACAAACCCGGAAAGCGTCGCAAAAGGACCGCCCATGGGAAAACGGGGGAGCGTGTAGCGGTCGGATGCGGAATGAATGACACCCGACTGCTGGGCAAAAGCCGCCTTGAATCCGATCTTCTTCACCACCTCGACAACGTCCGGAGAATACTCGCCGTAGGGGTACACGAACAAATCGGAATCGACCCCGAGGTGTTTTTTCAAAACCGCCTGGGCTTTCTCGATATCCCTTGCGATTCGGGTCCGCCACTGGTCGGGAGTTTCCCCCTCCTCCATTTCAACCAGGTAGGCATGGGATGCCGTATGGTTGGCGATGGTGACACCGCGCCGCCGGGCATCACGCAGCTGATCCCATGACATGTAACCGTGACCGCCTACCGCGTCGGTATTGACGAAAAGAGTCACCGGATAGCCGTATTCTTCAATAATCGGCAGGGCCACCCGGTAGAAGGATAAATACCCGTCATCAACGGACAGGGCCGCAGCGTGTTCGGGCAACGGCGTTCCGGTTTCCAGCCGGGCTGCAATCTCGTCCAGAGAAATGACGTCGATATCATGCTGCTTGAGATAGTCGAGTTGCTGACGGAAAATGGGGGAGGAAATGTTCGTCGAGGGGAGGTTGCTTTCATCGAAACGATGATAGATAAATGCGTTGACCTGCCCGGCCCCGGCCTGAGAAACACCCCACAGAGGAAAAATAAAGACACTTAAAATCAATGGGATAAAAATGAATAGTCTATAAAACACTTTAGGCAGCCCTGACCTTGTTGCGCAGGTAGCGACGAATACTGTTACGTGCTTTTGGAGTGATGGCCCATTCCAGCCACTTGGGCAGGACCTCGGGTTGTTCGGATGTTTCGACGACGATCTGATCGCCGTCAAGCAGGCGGGTTTTCAGTTGCCGAGTACGACCGTTGATAAGTCCGCGCCGGGCGTGAAGACCAAGGGAGTCGTGGATGTCAAACGCGAAATCAAGAACGCTGCTCCCTTCCGGAAGAACCCTGATCTCGCCCTGCGGTGTGTACACCTGAATAGTTGCCGAAGCCAGCTTCAGGGCTTCCGTATCAAAGGCGGATTCTCCCTCCATCAGCGATTTCATGAGATCCCGGAAATTGTCCATTCTGAATTTGAATCCGGGTGCCAGAACACCGGACTCGTTGAAGCGTGCCAGTTTCCGCGTAGTGATCTCCACTCTCATTCGCTGCTCACCGGCCTGAACGGTTGTCTTCAGGGCCTGGTAACCGTATTTTGAGGTCATATTGAGATGATCGCGAAGCTTTCCGGGTATCGGCGGATAGGAACTATGCAGGACACCGAGGAACAGGTAGGCGTCCATCATCCGGTCGACCTGGACCTCCAGGGTATACATGGTTGAAAATCCGCGCCGCATGCCCTGGGCGGCGGCAACGGAAAACGGACGCCAGCGGTCTTTCAGCAGCACGGACATTTTCTGTTTTTCACAGGCGTTGTTGATCTGAGCCCTGACTCTCCTTAGAAATTCCGCATTCTGCTGCTGCAACTGGCTGAGGCGTTCCTGGTAATTTTTGGCCCGCTTGGGATAGAGAATGGAGTAGGACAGGGATTCAAGCTCGGTGGCGACATACCCCATTCCCAGGTGCTGGGCCAGGGGCACGTAAACCATGCGGGTTTCTTCGGCAATAAGTTTCTGTTTTTGGGGAGGAAGCGCCCCGATAGTCAGCAGGTTGTCGATCCGGTCCCAGAATTTCAGACACAGCACCCGGATATCATTGATGGCGACCAGCAGGGTTTTTTTGTAGGTTTCCTTTTTAATGTCTTCCTTGCTCATGATTTCCGAGGTCACCTTGGTCAGGCCATCAACCAGGTTTGCGACTTCATCACCATATTTCTTGCGAACATCCTCCAGGGTGACCGGCGTGTCCTCAACCACATCATGCAGCAGAGCAGCCATAACGGAAGGAAAATCCATCCAGTGACGTGCGGCCAGATGGGTCACCCGCAAGGGGTGGAAGATGTAGGGCTCTCCGGATTTGCGCACCTGTCCCCGATGGGACGTTCTGGCATCGTTGAGGGCCTGTTGAACACGCGCCAGTTCATGGTCCAGCTCATCCTCCGAAAGCTCGGCGGAATGGTGGGTCACCAGCAGTTCCATGATGTCCGTCATCAGGCGTTGTTCGGTTTTACTGTCGTACTCGTTCATAAGACCGCCAACCTATCCCGGCGGCCAGGTCAGGTCGCGCCCACCCAAAAGATGGAAATGCAAATGCCAGACAGTCTGCCCGCCAGCCTCATTGCAGTTGTTGACAACCCGGAAGCCGTCCTCGGCAAACCCGTAATCGTGAGCCATTTTCCCGGCAATCTGGTAAACATGCCCGATCAGCTGATGATCCGCGGAGGTCAGATCCAGCGTGGTCCGAATATGTTTTCTGGGAACGATCAGCAAATGTTCCGGAGCCTGGGGACTGATATCCTCGAACACCACGACCAGGTCGTCCTGGTAGCGGATTTTGGCGGGAATCTCACCGGCGACAATCTTACAAAACAGACAATCCTCACTCATTGCAACCTCTCTACCCTGATTGGAGATATCACCTGTACGCTTATCTCGTCATTGCAAAACACATCTACCCACCAACAATAATCACAATATGCCGCAGATTTCAACAGCTCTTTACCAGATGGATGAGAAATTCGAGATTTCCCTTGGCTCCTCGGATAGGACTGTCTATCAGCCCGAGAACCTTGCAATTCAGGTCGACCGCCAACCCGCGGATCCGCTCAAGAACCTGCTGATGCAACCGCTCGTCCTTGATGATCCCTCCTTTGCCGACCAGCCCCTTGCCGACTTCGAACTGGGGCTTTATCAGGGCGACAACCTGCCCGTCGGCACTGATCAGGTCGAGGGTATTGGGAAGAACCTTCTCAAGGGAAATGAAAGACGCATCTATAACCGCAAGTTGCGGAACCATTCCGAGTTGCTCCCCGGAAAGATGACGGATATTACAACGCTCCATATTGACGACCCGCTCATCTTCGCGCAGCTTCCAGGCCAACTGCCCGTACCCGACATCGACAGCATAGACCTTTGCGGCGCCGCGCTGCAACAGACAATCGGTAAATCCGCCGGTCGAGGCGCCGACATCGATAGCGACCAGACCGGAGACATCAATGGAGAAGGCATCCAGGGCCTTGTCCAGCTTCAGGCCTCCGCGGGAAACGAAGGGCAAATCTTCCCCTTTCAGGCGGATCTCGGCAACGGCTGAGACCTGTGCTCCAGCCTTGTCGACCCGATGGTCGTCGACGATGACCTGACCGGCCAGGATCATGGCCCTGGCTCTCTCCCGGGAAGAGACCAATCCTTTTTGTACGAGCAACTTATCCAGTCGTTCTTTCATTCCTAACCACCTGGGAAAAATATGGCCTATGGTAGCCGATAAATATGAAAAAAGGGAGCAAAAGCTCCCTTTTTCCTGAAGTCAAATATGGATCTGGTTATTTAGGGAACGCCCAAAATGCGGAAGGTTGAAGTAACCTTGATGCGTGACCTTGTAAAAAGTTAAAAAAGCGAATGTCCTTCTTGATCGGGTCACAAATTTACGCTGATCCTGAAAAAACCATCAACCGATGAAGAACTCACGATTTTCGTTGAACACCTCGGCGATCTCGGCAACAGCGCTGTCAACCTGGTCTTCGTCAAGATCCAGCGACTTGGCACCCAGGCAGTCAAACGCGTTCAGGGATTCGTCCGGCTCACGTTGCCCCAAACCAAGCTTCAGGCAGACATGACCGGCCAAATTCACCGTTGCGGTCAACGCCGTTACGGCCCTGGGATCAAAATCGCTGTCATCATCATCTTCATCGACTGCGACATTGAGATCCTCGTGGTGGAGGACAGCCATGACTAGGGACCGCGAAAAGTTCCATTTATCAAGGACCGCAGCACCGACGACCTCGTGAGCGTAGGGGAAAAAGCGACCTTCAAGCTCGGTGGTGCTGACGCCTTCGGAATAGGCGGCCTCTACCAGAGCCCGGTAGGAGTCGGGATCGCTGAAGTTCATGACGATTTTCCCCAGATGCCGGAACAATCCGGCCAAAAAGGCTTCTTCAGGATCGGCACAAGAAAATTTGCGGGCCAGGATTCTGCTGCCGATGGCACAACCCATGGCATCTTCCCAGAGCATTTTCTCCAGCAGACCATAAGATTTGTTCATACCTTCCAGGCTGGCAGCAAGCACCAGACTGCGCAGGGTTTTCTCCCCTACGATGGCAATGGCGTGATCAAGGGTCTTGATCTGCCGTTTCATACTGTAGAAGGAAGAGTTGGCTACCTTGATAAGACGTGCCGAAACGGCAGGATCGCTTGAAATAGCCTGGGCTACATGCTTATAGTTGACATTGGGGTCGCCAAGCAACTCGAGAACTTTTGTTGCAACCACCGGCATCGGCGGCAAATCACGAATAGAACGGACAACTGTTTGAAAATCGGTCGACATCGCCACTCCTTAAAAATTAATTATTATACGGCGCAAATATTAGCATAAAAACATGCGTTCGACCATTAACAAATGCACACAGAATAAAAAAAATCAACGATCTCCGTCCAGTATCCGTCCGAGCCCGCCGAGCAGAGACCCCTCCCCTTTTGCCTGTCCGCCGGCACTTGGAGCGTGGGCGAGAATCCGGTCGGCCAACCTGCTGAAAGGAAGGCTCTGCATCCAGACCCGGCCGCGGCCGCGCAAGGTCGCAAGAAAAAGACCTTCGCCGCCGAAAAACATGCTTTTCAGGCTTCCGGCCCGTTCGATACTGTAGTCGATACTGGGCTCGAAAGCGACCAGGCAGCCGGTATCGACGCGCAGGGTTTCTCCATTCAGCTGTTTTTCGATAATCGTTCCGCAGGCATGGACAAAGGCCATGCCGTCCCCCTGCAGGCGCTGCAGGATGAACCCCTCACCACCGAAGAACCCGGTCCCAAGGCGACGCTGGAAGGCAATGCCGATACTGGTTCCATAGGCAGCGCACAGAAAGGAGTCCTTCTGACACAGGATCTCGCCGCGGAAGTACTGCGCCAGATCCAGGGGAATGATTTTTCCCGGATAGGGCGCCGCAAAAGCAACATGTCTTTTCCCCGAGCCGCTGTTGTTGAAATGGGTCATGAACAGGCTCTCGCCGGTAAGAACCCTTTTGCCGGCACCGAGCAGAGATCCGAGCAATCCCTGGGACGGCTTGGACCCATCCCCCATACGGGCATCGAAAACAATGTCTTCCTCCATGTAGGTCATGGCCCCGGCTTCAGCGACCACGGTTTCACCGGGATCAAGTTCGACCAGAACCATCTGCATATCATCTCCGACTATCGTATAATCGACCTCATGACAGCGCATCAGCGAATCTCCTTTTGCTATATCCTCAGGTTATCGGCCGGTAGTCAAACCGCTTACAGAAATGCTCTACGAATTGGTGCTTTGCAGTCGTCAGGTCAACCTGATGTCCCAACTCGCGACTCAGGGAGGTGACTATCTCCCCGGGCTGTCCGCAGGGAACGATCATATCGAAGGTACGCAGAGAATTATTGATATTCACCGCGATTCCATGCGAAGAAACCCACCGCTTCAGAGCAATACCGAAGCTGCAGATTTTACGTCCGGCAACCCAGACACCGGGTTCCCCTTCCTTGAGGTACCCGTCGATACCGTAATCGGCGAGCAGCTGAATAACGGCACTCAAAAACATATGAGCGAACCAACGCAGGTCTTTCTTTTTCAATCTGACAATCGGATAAACAACCAGCTGACCGGGCTCGTGTGCAGTCGCCAGGCCACCCCGGTTGATTCTCTGCAGGCAGATTCCCTGGTCCCGATAAAAAGACTCAGGCAAGTGGAGATCCGCATCCGTCGCCCGCCGCCCCAGGGTGATGGTCGCAGGATGCTCCACCAGGACCAGGCGCTCCCGGCCGGTGCCGGACAGAACGGCCTGAACCAGTTCTTCCTGTCGGGCCAATGCCTCCAGGTAGGCCAGTTCACCCCAGTCCTCCACAAGCAGCTCTGTCTGGGTGGCATCTTTGGACAATAATTGTACCATCGGTGAGGAATCCTGACTGCTGAAGGGTGACATGTATCCGGAGTCACAATGGCATATTGTGCTCCTTGAGGATAAATAATAACAGAACCTCGACCACAGAGTCTGCCCCAGGTCGAAACTGCCGATCAAACATAAAAAAAGCCGGCAGAAGCCGGCTTATGGAATAGGCGAATCTGGTGGGCGTTACTGGGATTGAACCAGTGACCCCTGCCGTGTGAAGGCAGTGCTCTCCCGCTGAGCTAAACGCCCAGAATCACTTTTTATATAGCAACATCGACAGATCCTGTCAATGCTCGTGAACGATTGATCTCAAGAAAGATTCAAGCGTCCGACTCCGAAGTATTCAAACCCTTCTTCGGTAATAAATTCCGGATCGTACTGGTTGCGGCCATCAAAGATAATCTGCGCCTTCATAGAGCGTTTCAAGGCATCGAGATCCGGGTTTCTGAACGGCTTCCACTCGGTGACCAACAACAGGGCGTCGGCATCCTGAGCCGCTTCGTACTGGTTTGCCGCCAGGGTCAGGCTGCCATTGTCGAACCATTCGCAGGGCAGCTCCTTCCGGGCGGTTTCCATGGCCACCGGATCGTAGGCGACAACCTTTGCCCCGGCTTCGATCAGGTCCCCGATGAGCACCTTGGCCGGAGCTTCACGCATATCATCGGTGCCAGGTTTGAAGGCCAGGCCCCAGACAGCAAATTGCCGCCCGCCAAGATCCCGTCCAAACCGGGCCTCGATCTTTCTGGTGAACCACTTTTTCTGATTCTTGTTCCGTTTTTCAACGGACAACAGAACCTCAGGCTCAAAGGAATAATCC
This sequence comes from Geopsychrobacteraceae bacterium, assembly GCA_963677135.2. Lineage (GTDB taxonomy): Bacteria > Desulfobacterota > Desulfuromonadia > Desulfuromonadales > Geopsychrobacteraceae > Seleniibacterium. The sequence continues at coordinate 100,961 of CAXXLS010000014.1, forward strand.
TGGGCCATGCGGATCAGGGCCTGAACGTCTTTGGGAAAGCAGGATCCCCCGTAACCACAGCCCGGATAAATAAATGAGAAACCGATGCGGCTGTCGGAACCGATTCCGCGTCTGACATTTTCTACGTCGACCCCCATAAGTTCACACAGGTTGGAAATCTCGTTGATAAAAGAAATCTTGGTCGCGAGCATGGAGTTGGCTGCGTATTTGGTCATTTCGGCATCACGAACCCCCATGAATATGGTCCGCTCATGATTACGGTTGAAGGGAGCATACAACTGATGCATAAGGTCTCTGGCCTTATCTCCATCCGTCCCGACAATGATTCTGTCCGGCTTCATGAAATCGTCGATGGCGGCCCCCTCTTTCAGGAATTCCGGATTGCTGACCACATCGAATGTCACCGACACCTTGCGCTTGTCGAGCTCTTCCTGGACCGCTTCGCGAACCAGATCCGCAGTACCAACGGGAACCGTCGATTTGTCGACGATGACGGCATAGTCGGTGATCAGTTGCCCGATCTCCCTGGCCACTCCGAGAACATACTGGAGATCGGCGGAACCGTCCTCGCCGGGCGGAGTACCGACGGCGATGAAGAAAATATTCGACCTGGCCACGGCTTCAGCCAGGCTGGTCGTAAAAAACAGACGCCCCTCATCGAAGTTACGCGTCACCAGCGCCTCAAGGCCGGGTTCATAGATGGGCATTTTTCCGTTTTTAAGACCGTCGATCTTACTCTGGTCAACATCGACGCAGGTCACCTTGTTGCCCATTTCGGCAAAACAGGCGCCGCTGACCAGACCGACGTAACCTGTTCCAATGATTGTCAGATTCATACTACCCCCTTAACTCTATGTTCAACTTGACTGATACCAGCAACAAGAGGACAACTGTCACAGTGTCCCGCCAAAAAAACTTGTCCTCTCCAAATCCGCCCAAAGACTGGGAGCATCAGGAGAGGACAAGATGGCGACCCCGGGAGGATTCGAACCTCCGACCTTCACCTTAGGAGGGTGCCGCTCTATCCTGCTGAGCTACGGGGCCATGCGCACTGCTTATAACCCAGCCGCGATGATTTGACAAGGGGGTTAGGCGATTCTTTTTCTTCCTCCCGCCCAACCCGGTCAAGAGTTCGCCCGCAAGAGAAACCATCCCCCCTGTCCCGGATCAGAACTTGAGCAGACTGAAAACTTTGCCGTCCGGCAATTTGTCGCGTCCCTTGAGAAACTCAAGTTCCGCCATGAACGCACACTCATGAACCACGGCCCCGAATTTTTCAACCAGTTGAACAACCGCGGCCATGGTGCCGCCGGTGGCCAGCAGGTCATCGGCAATGATGACCTTGTCGCCAGGCTTGAAGGCATCTTCATGAATCTCAAGGGTATCTTCACCGTATTCCAGCTGATAGCTGATGCTGCGGGTCCGATAAGGCAGTTTGCCCGGCTTCCTGACCAGCGTAATACCAGTCCCCAGTTTGTAGGCCAGGGCGGCCCCGAGGATGAACCCGCGTGCTTCAATACCGACAATCTGGTCGATTTTTTCGCCGACATAGCGGTGAGCGAGCAGGTCGACCATGCGATGGAAGCTTTTGGCATCGGACAGCAGGGTCGTAATATCTTTAAATATAATCCCTTTTTTAGGGAAATCGGGAATATCCCTGATAATCTGTTTCAGATCATCCATTTATGGTCTCCTGTTCTGTATGCTGCCGCCAGGCCGACACTCGCAAACCCGGATGCCCTTCCCTGGCCTTGATGGTTCAGGGAAGCGACCTGCCGTTTGTTCGCGGCCATACGGTGGCAGCGGTGACTGATTGGCCTTAACTTTTATTTTCATCGGGAAGACGATCCTGAACAGTTTTACGCAGTTTGGCGAGGCTTTTTGCTTCAATCTGCCTGATCCGCTCTCTGGTCACGCCGAATTTCTGTCCGATGGTGTCGAGGGTCTGAGGTTCGCGATCTTCGAGGCCGAAGCGCATGGCGAGGATCTCGCGCTCATTGTCATTAAGTTCATCCATCCACTGCATGACGTGGGCGAACCGGTCGAGATCTTCGATCATGCTGCCGGGATCGGCCATATTCTTGTCTTCGATAGTGTCTATCAGGCTGTAATCCTCATTGTCCCCCATGGGATGTTCAATGGAGAAAGTCTTTTTGACCAACACCATCATCCGCCTGACATTGGCAGGATCGGTCCCCATCGCTTCTGCAATTTCCTCGACGTCGGGATCTCTTTTCAGACGATGAACAAGCTCGCGACTGACCTTGGTCAGCTTGTTGATGTCATCGGCAACATGAACCGGCAGCCGGATGGTCCGACTCTGATTAACCAGGGCGCGCTCGATGGACTGGCGAATCCACCAGGTTGCGTAGGTTGAAAAGCGACAGCCTTTGCTGACCTTGAATTTTTCAACCGCCTTTATCAACCCCATGTTGCCTTCTTCTATCAGGTCAAGGAACGGCAGCCCGCGATTCATGTAGCGCTTGGCGATCTTGACCACCAGGCGCAGATTGGATTCAATCATGCGCTCACGCGCGGCGGCGTCTCCCTTGGCGATCAACCCGGCAAGATACCGCTCATCTTCAGCGGTCAGCAATTTACTTCGCTGAATTTCCTTCAGATAAAGCTTGATCGCATCAGCCGTCGCCTGATCGTCCTCTTCAGAACTGTCATTGTCGGATGAGTCGTTTTCTTCTTCGCTCAGCCCCTCGCCCGAGAATCCGTTCACCTCTTCGGATTCTTCCCCACTTCCGCTGTTTTTTTCGGAATCCAGCTCCTTGTCAAACTCATCCATTACAACCTCCCTGGCAGGCAATTCACAGACAAGATGTCATAACGACGATTCTAGGTAGCATAAACCATCATGGCAAGTACAAAAGAGGATCGACGGCAGCCTTCCCTTTGCGCACTTCGAAATGCAGTCGCGGCGCGCCCCCTCCCGGAGGCACCCCGGACAAGGCGATTTTCTCCCCCTTACTGACGAAATCTCCCTGCCTGACAAGGTTTTTCTGATTGAAACCATAGACTGTGAAAAGATCATTCTCATGTTGGACAATGATTAAAAAACCATACCCCCGCACGCCGTCGCCGCTGTAAATCACTTTACCGGCATCCGCTGCGGCCACATTGGACCCGGCACGAACGGATATTTCTATTCCTTTGCCACCGCCGGTTCGCGACTGTTCACTGAAGGTTCTGACAATTTTTCCGCGCAATGGCCACTGAAGTTTTTGGGAAACAGCGCTTTTCGCGGAGGAAACCGATGTTTTCGGGAGGGTCTTCGGCGTTGCCGCGACGCCGGCCGATTTCTTGACGGTCGCCTGTTTTTGGACAGGGGCAGATCTTGAAGACGTTGATCTGCTGACAGAAGGTGATGGCGTGGTCGGCTTGGCGACCCCGCCGGCCGTTCGCGGAACGGACCTGACGTGGCTGGCTCCGGGGATAAAGAGGCGCGTTCCGATGCGCAGTTGAGACGGATCGGTTATGCCATTGACCCGGGCCAGATAATCTTCATTGACCTGATAGGTCCGGCTGATGCGGTACAGGGTCTGCCCCTTGGTGACGGTATGATAGACCCCGGTTTCACAGCTGCACAACAGTGGTCCCATGAAAATCAGAGCGAGGATAAAGGGAGAAACTTTCATGAAGGTTTTCCTGTTTAACCGGGCGACCATGATGACCTATCCTTTTCACAGGACGTTATCAGCTGAGAATGCGAACCACCACGAGAATACCGACAATGACTCCTAAAACGACCAGCGAGAGAATATTGAAATACTTCTCAATCAACTCCCTGGCCTGTCTACCGTAATGAAAAAACAGTGCGGCGACCAGAAAAAACCGCAGACTGCGACTGACCAGGGAGGCAAAAACGAATACCGGCAGATTGATTTTGAAGACTCCGGCCGCAATTGTAAAGATCTTGTATGGGATCGGGGTAAACCCGGCCGCAAAAACAGTCCAGAAATCATACCGGGCAAACCACTGACCGACAGATTCGAAACGCTCCTCACTGATTCCCGGAACATACTGATAAAAATAGTGACTGGACATGTCCCAGAATCCCCAGCCGATGCCATAACCGAGGATTCCCCCCAAAACGGAACCGAGGGAAGCCACCAGGGCGTAGCGATAGGACCTGGTTGGCACTGACAGAGCCATGGCCATCAGCAGCACGTCGGGGGGAACCGGGAAAAAACTGGCTTCGGCAAAGGCGAGCAAACCAAGTGCAGGGAGACTGTACCTGGAGTTAGCCCAGCTCAGGACCCAATCGTAAAGATTTCGAAAAACTCTCATAAAATAACGGCTCAGGACAGATCGGACTGCCAGCCATCCTCACCGATAAGGGGGACGAACCGGCATCCCATCAGCTGTTCCCTGACAAACCCCTCGGTGGTCCTGGTGATTCTGATCAAGGTCTGGGTGTCACGATCACCAACCGGCATCACCAGGCGACCGTTCACCTCCAGCTGTTCAAGATAACGGGCGGGAACATCGGGACCTCCGGCAGCAACCAGAATGCCGTCAAATGGAGCCTGCTCCTTCCATCCCACGGTCCCATCGCCGATTTTTATATTGACGTTGTAAACATTGATCTGATCGAGAACACGCCTGGCCCGGGCGGCCAGAACCGAGATTCGTTCGACGGAATACACCCGCTTGGCAAGTTTGGCCAGGATCGCCGTCTGATAACCGGACCCGGTACCGACCTCCAGAACCCGCTCCGTCCCGGTCAACTCCAGGGCAGCCGACATGACGGCGACAATATACGGCTGAGAGATGGTCTGTTTTTCACCAATCGGCAATGAGCCGTCACTGTAGGCATGACTCTGCAGGCCGGGTTCGACAAACAGATGGCGGGGAACATGGAGAAAAGCCTGTATGACACGCTGATCATCGATACCCCGGGCGATGATCTGTTGTTCAACCATACGCCGTCGGGCGACAGCAAAATCCATCATGAAACCTTTTTAAAAGCGTCGAGCCAACCCTGCAGGGCCTGGTACGACTGATCATGGGTCAGATTAGTCCTCAGGGGCGTGACCGAGATAAAACCTTTGGACAGAGCATAGCTGTCGGTCCCCGGCTCATCTCCGGTACAAATTTCAGAACCGGCTATCCAATAGTATTTTCGGCCGCGGGGATCTTCGTTGCTGATGATTTTTTCGCCGTACCGCCGTTTTCCCTGCCGGGTCAGCTGAACGCCCTGACATTGGCCGGACGGGACATTGACATTCAGAAACGTTTCTGAGGGCAACCCCTTGGCAAGGACCTGCAGGGCAAGATTTCGCGCATAGTCGCCAGCCAGCTCAAGACCGTCAGGATGAGCCAACGGGGAATCCATCGACACGGCGATGGCCGGGATTCCCATCAGGGCCGCTTCGAGAGCGGCACATACGGTTCCCGAGTAAGTGATATCGTCTCCGACGTTGCTGCCCCGGTTGATACCGGACACCACCAGGTCCGGTCTCTGCCGGATCAGGCCGTGGATACCAAGGTGGACACAGTCGGTCGGGGTACCATCGACAGCAAAGACGTCCGGTTTGATTTCGTCGGCACGCAGGGGGTGTTCGAGGGTCAGGGCGTGGCCGACAGCGCTGCGATTGCGATCGGGCGCAACAACGACGACGCGTCCGGCCGCCTGCAAAGCGACGGCAAGCGTCTTCAGTCCCGGAGATCGAATACCATCATCATTGGTGACCAGTATCAACACGTTTCACTCTTTGCGGGATTATTTCAGGAGACACTCGCGGATCCGCAGCAGGTCTGCTTTGATATCACGGAGGAGTTTCTCGGGTGGATCTTCAGGGGACATTAGAGGCAAATCCGGTTGCTGTCCGGATTCAAGTTTCTGCCGCGCGCCGGCAATGGTAAAACCCTGCTGATAAAGCAGATCCTTGATCAGCAGGGCGGTTTCCAGATCCTTACGACGGTACAGTCTCTGATTGGTACGGCTCTTGACAGGTTGCAGAGAAGGAAATTCGGTTTCCCAGTAACGGAGGACGTGAGTTTTCACATCAAGGATCGCCGCTACCTCCCCTATCTTGTAATAGAGCTTGTCAGGGATATTGACCACCGTCGGGCTCAACTGAAAGCTATTGTTCGTTAATGGAAGCCTTAAGCACCTGGCTCGGCTTGAAGGTTAGAATTTTCCGGGCGGTAATTTCGATTTCACTGCCCGTTTGCGGGTTGCGTCCGCGCCGTGACGCTTTTTCTTTGACGACGAAATTTCCGAATCCAGCGATTTTGATCTTTTCGCCATTCTCCAGGGTGTTTTTCATGATGTCAAAAACCATTTCGACAATGGCGGCGGATTCCTTTTTTGAAAAACCTGTGGTCAGGTAAACACTCTCAATAAGATCTGCTTTTGTCATAATCCCTCCCGCATCAGGCAGGCGTTTAAAGATTTACTATGTATCTGATTTTTCTAGATTCATACCATACAGAGGCGGTATCTGCAAGGTCTATCAACGAATTTCCGCACCCAACTGATGGCAAAGCGAACGAATCAGTTTGTCGTGCATTTTACTGACCTCTTCCTCAGTCAGGGTTTTTTCCAGGTCGCGGTAACGGACCCGGATCGCAAGGCTTTTCTTCCCTTCAGGAATTCCTTTGCCCGTATAGAGGTCAAAAAGGGTCACGTCCTCAATCGCCTTCTGCTTGGACTTGCCGGTAATTTCAAGGACCTGTGCCGCGGAAACGTCCGCATCAAGAAGCAACGCGGTATCTCTGACCACATTGGGGAACTTTGACAGCGGAGTGAATTTGGGAACCCCGCCGACCAAATCGATCAGGTCTTCGACATTCAGTTCAACAAGAAAAACCGGTTGTTCTATATCAAAGCGCTGAAGGACCTCCGGGTGCATCTCGCCAAGACAGCCGATGATGTTATTGGCGCCGTCAACCAGGCTGCACGCTTTTCCCGGATGCAGATAAGGCTGCAGCTCAGCTGTGGAATATTCCACGCCGGAAATTCCGAGCTGCGCAAGAAGCCCTTCAACGACCCCCTTGGCATCATAGAAATCGACATACTCATTGTTCTGTGCCCACCCCTCGGGTTCGCGCCGACCGGAAAGAACGGCCACCAGGGAGAGTTGTTCGTGGCAGCGTTCGGCGCTGTCTTGGCGGCTGGGAAGAAACACCGGCCGCAGTTCGAACAGCCTGATATCGGTGCTTCGGTAATTGAAATTCCTGGCGACCGACTCAAGCATGCTGGGGAGCAGCGAGGTGCGCATGACCGCCTGGTCTTCGGACAGAGGGTTGAGCAGCCGGATGGCTTGACTGCGCGGATCCCCTGCGGGAAGTCCGAGCCGATCGAGTGCAGGCTGAGCGATAAACGAGTAACTGATGGTTTCGGAAAAGCCCCTTGCCACCATGGCATCTTTCAGGACGGACTGGACCTGCTGCCGGCGGGGCGGCAGTTTCGCATCAACCGTCCCGGTCGGCATGGTCACCGGAATATTATCGTAACCGTAGAGCCGGGCCACCTCTTCGATCAGGTCGATGTCACGTTCGATATCGGGCCTGAAGCTCGGTACCGTCACTTGCAGAATATCGGCATCGCCGGTTTTCTTGACCTGCAGCCCGATTGACGCAAGCAGCCCGCCGACCTGTTCCCCCGTCAATACGACATCAAGAAGTTCGACGGTTTTGGCCAGACTGAGATTCAGGACCGGGGTTTCCAGGGCAGCCGGATAGTTGTCGATCACTCCGGCCAAGACCTTCCCTTTCCCAAGCTCGGCCATCAACGAGGCGGCACGGTCAAGGGCAACGGGGATCATGTCGATATCGGCCCCGCGCTCAAAACGATGGGACGACTCGGTATGCAGCCCGTGCCGCTTGCTGGTGCGCCTGATCATCGTGGGTTTGAAATAGGCGGCCTCAAGCAGAATGGTCGACGTGTCATCCTGAACTTCAGAATTCTGCCCCCCCATCACTCCCGCCATGGCCACCGGCTTTTCTCCGTCACAGATCATCAGATCTTCACTGCTCAGAGTCCGTTCCTGATCATCCAGGGTAAAAAACTTGTCCCCTTCCTGGGCTGACCTGACAACAATTTTCTGACCGGCAATAAACCGGAAATCAAAAGCATGGAGGGGGTGACCAAGCTCCATCATGACATAGTTGGTGATATCGACAATGTTATTGATGGAGCGCATGCCGACGGCTTCCAGCCGGCGCACGAGCCAGTCCGGGGACGGACCGATCTTGACGTCCTGAATCATCCGGGCGGCGTAGCGCGGGCAGCCTTCGGGATTGTCGATAATAACCGACGCCCGGCTGGCGACGGGATCTGCAATTTCGGAAATTTCGGGTTGGGGAAGCTTAAGCTTCTTGCCGCACAGGGCGGCGACTTCACGTGCCACCCCAACAACGCTGAGACAATCAGGTCGATTGGGGGTCAGGCCGATCTCGATCCGATAATCCCGGAGGTTAAGGGCATCGAAAACCGGGGTCCCCAGAGTCAGACCTTCGGGCAGAATCATGATGCCCGGAGATTCCGCAGCCAGACCGAGCTCCTTTTCAGAGCAGAGCATGCCGCATGACTGCTGCCCCCGTATTTTCGATTTCTTGATTTTGAAATCCCCGGGCAGGACAGATCCGGGTTGGGCCAGTGCGATATAATCACCGCTCTTATGGTTGGTCGCCCCACACACGACCTGGACGACATCCTGACCGGTATTCACCTGGCACACGGTCAGGCGGTCGGCATCAGGATGGGGTTCGACGGATTCCAGCCTCGCGACGATAACACTGTCGAGACCGCCGCCAATTTCTTCCAGGGAATCGACTTCAAGCCCGACCATGGTCAGACGATCGCACAATTCCTGCGGGCTGTAATCGAAATCTACAAAATCTTTCAACCAGTTATATGTGACTATCATGTCAGGATCCTCGGTTCGAATCAGAACTGCTTCAAGAAGCGCAAATCGTTTTCGAAGAACAGACGCAAATCGTTTACGCCGTACTTCAGCATGGCAATCCTCTCAAGCCCCATGCCGAAAGCGAATCCGCTGAATTTCTCGGCATCGTACTTGACCGATGAAAAAACCGCCGGATCGATCATTCCGCAACCGAGGATTTCGAGCCACCCTGTTCCGCTGCAGACCCGGCACCCCTTGCCGCCACAGATAACGCAGGCGATATCAACCTCGGCGCTCGGTTCGGTAAAGGGAAAGAAGGACGGACGGAAACGGACTCCGAGATCAGCCCCGAAGAACTCGTTGAGGAAATGAGTCAGGATGCCTTTGAGGTCGCCGAAGGTGACCTTCTCATCAACCAGGAAGCCTTCGATCTGATGAAACATCGGGCTGTGGGTGAGATCGGAATCCCGCCGGTAAACGGTCCCCGGAGCAATGATCCTGATCGGCGGTTCATGCTTGAGCATGGCCCGAATCTGGACCGGCGAGGTATGCGTGCGCAGCACCAGTTCATCGCTGAAGTAAAAAGTGTCCTGCATATCCCTGGCCGGATGGTCCTTGGGGATATTCAGGGCCTCGAAATTGTAAAAATCGTGTTCAATTTCCGGACCGTCTTCGACGGAAAATCCAAGCCTGGAAAAAATATCGACAATCTCCCGCATGACCAGGGTCACGGGATGAAGGCTGCCGGACAGCTGTTGACGACCGGGCAGAGTGACGTCGATTTTTTCGCTGGCCAGCCGGGCGGCCATTTCCTCTTTCTGCAATTCCTGTTGGCGCCGGGAAAAGGTTTCCTCAAACAGGTCCTTGAGCCGGTTCACAAGATTTCCGATCAGCGGCCGCTGTTCCGGCGACAGATCTCTCATCCCTTTCATAACTTCCGTCAGGGCGCCTTTTTTGCCGAGGATTCTAATGCGGACATCCTGCAGAGACTTCAGGTCTCCGGCCTGGGCTAGCGCGGAAAGGGCCTCATCCTGTAGTTGCTGTATACGATTTTCCATAATCAATCCGTATCTCAGATCCCATGACTCGGGAAATAAACAGTGACAAGAATCACCACATCAACAAAAAAAAAGGAGATGAAGCAGCAACTCCATCTCCTCTTTAACAGTCAGACTTCGGCTACTGTAATTGTGCCTTCGCCGTTTCAACAACAGCAGCGAACCCGGCCGGATCGTTAACGGCGAGGTCTGCCATAATCTTCCTGTCCAACGCAACGTCAGCTTTCTTCAGACCATGAATCAGGCGACTGTAGGAGAGACCATTCTCACGTGCGGCGGCATTGATTCGAGCGATCCACAAAGCCCGAAAATCCCGTTTTTTGACACGACGGTCGCGAAACGCATAGTTTAAAGCACGATCAACAGCTTCTGTTGCCGAGCGGAACAGTTTGCTGCGGGCACCGCGGTACCCTTTGGCAAGCTTAAGAACTTTGTTGCGGCGTTGTCTGGCTTTAAATCCTCTTTTTACTCTTGGCATCTCACTTGCTCCTTCACATTAAGTATTAAGTCCTGGTTTCGGCCCATGCCGTGGTCGGATCTGCAGGGGGAGATGACCCCACAGTTCACAACCCTGCCGCTGGAAATCAGCGGTCTTTACAGATAGGGAATCAATTGAGCAATATTACGCTCATCAGCCTTGGCGACCACGCAGGCCTGGCGCAGATCCCGCTTGCGCTTGGTGGTTTTCTTGGTCAGAATATGGCTGGTAAAAGCTTTGTTCCGACGAATCTTTCCGGTACCGGTCTTGCGGAAACGCTTGGCCGCACCGCGATTGGTTTTGATTTTAGGCATTTGGTCTCTCCTGTTTTTCCTTGTGTCAGTGTTCTCGGGTTAGCAGTTCTCTATTTCTTAAGGGGGCCGATCATCATGGTCATGAAACGACCCATCTTGCTGGGCTGAGATTCGACCTGGCCGACATCCTTCAACGCCTCGACAACCTTCTCGAGCTGCATCATCCCTTGCTCGGGATGGGCGTTTTCACGACCGCGAAACATAATGGTCAATTTAACCTTGTTACCTTCTTCCAGGAAGCGTCGCGCATGTTTCATCTTGAACTGAAAATCATGCTCCTCGGTTTTCGGTCTCATTTTTACTTCCTTGACCTCGACCTTGACCTGCTTCTTCTTCGCTTCCGAAGCTCGTTTAGCCTGCTGGTATTTATACTTCCCGTAATCCATAATCCGGCACACGGGGGGGTCGGCCTGAGGGGACACCTCGACCAGATCAAGACCGGCGCTCTCCGCCTTGGCTAAGGCTTCATCGATTGACAGAATACCTAACTGGCTGCCTTCGTCATCAATAACCCGAACGCGCCGGGCACTGATGGCATCATTGATATTGGCTTCTTTAGCTATGGCTCTACTCCTATAAACGATGTAGTTGGGGATCAGCGCAGGCCCTGCGGATCATTTGTACTGGGCAGCCTGATCCTTGACAAAATCAACAAAACTGGCCACGCTCATTGAGTCGAGAGAGGACCCGTCCCGGAAGCGTGGCGACACTGTTTTTTCAGCAACTTCCCTATCACCGATAACCAGCATGTAGGGGATCTTACCAACCTGGGCTTCACGTATCTTGAATCCGAGCTTTTCATTGCGCAGATCAAGCTCCACCCTGACTCCGGCAGCCCGCAACTGCTCGAAAACCTCCTGAGCGTAGTCGGCCTGATTATCGGTGACGTTCAAAACGATTGCCTGAACCGGCGACAGCCAGAGAGGGAAACTTCCAGCATAGTGCTCGATGAGCACACCTATGAAGCGTTCGATGGACCCGACAATGACCCGATGCAGCATGACCGGCCGATGTTTTTCACCATCTGAGCCGACATAAGTCAGGTCGAAACGCTCCGGCAGGGTAAAATCGCACTGGATTGTAGCACATTGCCATTCCCTGTCAAGCGCGTCCTTCAGCTTGACATCGATCTTGGGTCCGTAGAAAGCGCCATCCCCTTCATTGATATCATAAGGCTGGCCGCTTCCTTCCAGGGCATTGCGCAAAGCGCTGGTGGCCTGCTCCCAGTCGGCATCGCTGCCGATTGATTTTTCGGGGCGCGTCGACAGCTCCATCGTGTATTCGAAGCCGAAAATCCCGGCGACATCCTGAACGAACTGCATGACCCCCCTGACCTCACTGTCGATCTGATCGGGCCGGCAGATGATATGGGCATCGTCCTGGGTAAAACCGCGAACCCTCAGCAGGCCATGGAGAACCCCCGACTTCTCATGACGATGAACGGTTCCCAGTTCGAAAAAGCGCACGGGAAGATTGCGATAGGAACGCGGCTTGGATTTGTAGATGAGCATATGAGCCAGACAGTTCATCGGTTTGATTCCGTAACCCTGCTCATCGACTTCCGTGAAATACATATTTTCCCGGTAATTCTCATAGTGACCGGACATCTTCCACAGATCGGTTTTCAGAATCTGCGGACCGACGACGATCTCATACCCGCGCTTGAGGTGTTCCCGGCGCTCGAAATCTTCGATGATAGTGCGCAGCATGGCCCCTTTCGGGTGCCACAGAACCAGCCCCCCTCCGGCCTCTTCGCTGAAGGAGAACAGGTCGAGCTCCCGCCCCAGTTTGCGGTGATCGCGCTTTCGGGCCTCTTCAAGTTTTTCAAGGTGCGCCTTGAGGTCTTTTTTATTCTGGAAGGCGGTCGCGTAGATACGCTGCAGCATGGCGTTGTTTTCGTCACCGCGCCAGTAGGCGCCGGCCAGGCTGGTCAGCTTGAACGCCTTGTGAACACCGGTCCGAGGAACGTGGGGACCGCGGCAGAGGTCGACAAAATCCCCCTGGCGATAAAGGGAGACGGTATCGGCGTCGAGATCTTCGATCAGCTCGACCTTGTAGTCCTCCCCCATACCGCGAAACATGGCGATCGCCTCGTCCCGCGTCATGATTTCGCGGGTGACAGGCAGATCGGCCTTGGCCAGCTCGGCCATTTTTGCCTCGATAACCGGGAAGTCTTCGGGAACGAACTTCTTTGTCTCGCTGTAGAAATCGTAATAGAAACCATCTTTGATGGCAGGCCCTATGGTGACCTGAACCTCGTCGCCATAGAGTTCCTTGACGGCCTGGGCCATCAGGTGAGCGCAGGAGTGACGGATGATTTCCAGCGCATCAGGCGAATTCTGGGTAATCAGCGACAATTTCCCGGAGGCCTCCAGGGGGCGGTTCATATCGACAAGGTCACCGTTGAAGCGGGCCGCGATCGACTGACGTGCCAGCCCCTCGCCAATGCCGGCGGCGACATCGTATGGAGTCGCTCCCGACTCAACCTCTTTCACGGTACCATCGGGAAGTTCGATCTCAAGTACGGACATAAGGGTCTCCATAAACGAAAAAAGGCATCTTAAAGATGCCTCCTAATCAGGACAGTTTATTCAGGCTGCACTATTATGGTAGGCACGGGCGGGATTGAACCGCCGACCCCTACCGTGTCAAGGTAGTGCTCTCCCACTGAGCTACGTGCCTGCAACCAACTGCGGCGTTCTTGTATCAGATCGCCGACGATACTGTCAAGCAGTTTTGTCGGATTTTTTCAATTCCACCGGGAAATTGCCCGTCATCGGCAACTGCGGTCCGCCGGAAAACAAAATTATCCATTTCAATCTTGCCTGAATCAGAGGACGAAGATAAAGTAAATCACTGTTTGCAAAGAATATCAATAGTTGTCACAATTTTTATCCTTTACCTCAGATGACCGGAGTCCAGACCGTGCAGACAATTGATCAGCTTATCGGCTTCAGCTGTCAGAAAAATCAGGCTGGTATTGCCCTGCAGCACAAAGCCAATTCCCAGTGGGCGACGCTGACCTATCAGCAATTGTGGGAGACCGTTGAAAAGCTCGCCGCGGGGATCCAGCACCTCGGCATTCCCAAAAAATCGCACATAGCCCTTCTTGCCAATTCCTCGCCGCGCTGGGTTGCCGCCTACCTGGCTATTTTTCATGCCGGCTGCATCGCGGTTCCCGTCGACAAGGAACTGAAGGCTGCCGAGTTGAGGCACATCCTCAATGATTCGGATGCCCAGGCGGTTTTTGTCGGGCAACCCCAATTCGAAACGCTGCTTGATATCGTGGACGATCTGCCGACCCTCAACCAGATCATACTCCTCGATACGCCCCTCACCGATCTGATGGCCAATAGCGAACTGGCCGGAGCCCTCGAGCAGCTCTCATCACTGTGGCGCCACCTGGTCCAGGATCTGAATATTCCCGCTGAACGCAGGAAAGAAATCGAGGCGGCGGTACTGAACGCTCACAATCTGATGACCCGTGATGAAAAACGCAAGGCGGCTGAAAAGGTCAAAGCCAATTTCTTCTCCGAGCCGGAAACAATTCGCAACCGCCTGATCAAGGACAACCGCCTGTTTGCCTACAAGGATATTTTCCGTTCGGAAAAGCCGCAGCCGGCCGACAATCGTCCGGATGATGTCGCGGTCATCCTCTACACGTCCGGAACGACCGGCAAAGCCAAGGGGGCGATGCTGAGTCACTGGAACATTGTCAGCAACATCGAAGCGGCGTCCCGCCGGTTCAGGCTCGACAACTCCATCCAGACCCTGTCGTTTCTTCCCATCAATCATGTCTTCGAGCAGGTCTGCGGGATTCTCCTGCCCCTGTCTCTGGGCGGGAAAGTCACCTTTGCCGAATCCATCAAAAAACTGGGCGACAACCTCAACGAGATCAAACCAACCTTCCTGCTGGCGGTCCCCGCTGTCTACCGGCTGCTCTACGACCGTATCATCAAGAACATCGACGGTCGTAAAACCTCACGCATGCTGTTCAACTTCCCCCTGACCAGAAAAATCGTCACCGGGAAAATTCAGCAGGCTTTCGGCAGAAACACCACTTTCGTCAGTGGCGGTGCGGCTCTCGATCCCGAGATCGCCACCGGCTTTCGCAACCTGGGCCTCAATCTGCTGCAGGGCTACGGCATTACCGAAACATCACCGGTTATTTCGGCGGAAAGTCCGTTCAGAAGCAAACCCGGGACCGTTGGTGAGGTGCTCGACGATGTCGAGGTAAAAATCGCCTCTCCCAACGCGGCCGGCGAAGGAGAGATCCTGGTCAAGGGCCCCAATGTCATGAAGGGGTACTATAAAAACCACCAGGCCACGGCTGAAGTTCTGCGCGACGGCTGGTATCATACCGGCGACCTGGGACGGTTTGACGAAGACGGTATGCTGGTCATCTGCGGACGGGTGAAGAACCTCATCGTCACTCCCAACGGGAAGAATGTTTACCCCGAAGAGATCGAGAACCAGCTCCTCAAGAGCCCCTACATTGCCGAGATCATGGTCTATGGCCACAAGGTGGGGCGCACGGCCGAAGAGGTTTATGCTGTCGTTTTCCCCAACGAAGAGGCCCTGTTCGCCCTTAACAAGGAGCGGGACGGCAAGCCCCTCTCGGCCCAGGAAGTGGAAGATCTGATTCGGAAAGAGATCCAGTTTTACGGAAAAGACCTCGCCGATTACAAGCGGGTCAAGAAATTCACCCTGAGAGAGGATGAATTTCCGAAAACCACGACGCGCAAGATCAAGCGCTATATCGTTGAACCGGAAATTTCAACCAACTGACCCGGCCGTGCTTCGCCACAAGCATAACCGGAACCATCGGATTCCTTCAGGTCAAACGTTAAGAAACCAACAAAAAAACCGCATTTCTGCGGTTTTTTTGTTGGCACGAACGGCCGTGGGAATTCAGCCCAGATCATTCTCGACCCGAATCAGGTGGGTCGGCTGATTGACGATGTCAAGCTGATCGATTTCACCCAAAGCGCTGGTAATATCCCGCTCAAAAGCGGAATGGGTCATCAGGACGATGGGCACGGAATCGGCCTCGTGGCGCTCCGGCTGAATCATTGATTGGATACTGATATTGTGACGCCCCAGGCAACCGGCAATCTGGGCCAGCACGCCCGGTCTGTCGGCACAGGTGAAACGCAGATAGTACTGGCTCTCAACCTGGCTCATGTCTTTGATCGGGAGGTTCCGGACCGCACTGCTGCAGTACCCCATAATGGGAACTCTGGGCTTGGCCCCGGCAATCTGGTCCCGGCATATGGCCATGACATCACCCATCACCGCACTGGCCGTCGCGTCCATTCCGGCGCCGCTTCCATACAGCAGGGTCGGCCCCACGAAATCCCCGGTCAGGCGGACGGCATTGAACACTCCGTCGACCTCGGCGAGTTGATACGTATCGGGGATCATGGTTGGATGAACCCTGACCTCAATCTGATCTCCGTCGGTTTTGCCGATGGCGAGCAACTTGATTTTGTACCCCATCTGGGATGCAAACCTGATATCGACAGCAGTGATATTACTGATCCCCTCAGTATAAACCTTGCTGAAATCGACCGTAGTGCCGAAGCACAGGGCCGAAAGCAGGGCAATTTTATGCGCCGTATCGACTCCTTCCACGTCAAAAGTGGGGTCGGCTTCGGCATAGCCGAGCTCCTGGGCCTCTTTGAGCACCGGGGCGAAATCGCCCCCCTCTTCGGTCATCTTGGTCAGAATAAAGTTACAGGTCCCGTTCAGGATACCGAGAACGGAGACAAAGCGGTTGGCACAGAGGTTCTCCTTGAGCGCGGAGATAATCGGAATTCCGCCACCGACAGCGGCTTCAAACATGACGGAGACCCCCCGCTCATCCGCGGCAGCGATAATGTCCTGACCATGCAGGGCCATCAGGGCCTTATTGGCCGTGACAATATGCTTGCCATTGGCAATCGCCTTCAGAATAAAGGATTTGGCCGGTTCATAGCCGCCGATCAGTTCAATGACAATATCGATATCCGGGTTGCTGACCACCTCATCGACATCCGTAGTCAGGACGCCGGGCGCCAGGTAAACACCGCGATCTGTGGTGATGTCGAGATCACACACCTTGATCAGTTCCACATCGTGGCAGAGTCGCTCACGAATGACATCTATATTGTTTTGAAACACGCGAATGACTCCGGTTCCGATGGTTCCGAAACCGAGCAGACCGACCTTTATTGAACTCATAGCAACCTCAATTCTTCAGAAATTCCGGATAGTGACGATTTATTTTTCTTTGTTGACGCCCCGGGCGATCTTATCCAGAAGGCCGTTGATAAACGCTGCCGACTCTTCTGTGCCGTAGCGCTTGGCGATTTCGATGGCCTCGTTGATGGTGACGCTGATCGGGATTTCGGGGTGATAGAGCAATTCATACGCGGCCATGCGCAAGATGGAGAGATCGACTGCTGTCATGCGGTCGACCGACCAGTTCCTGGCGACTTCGGTGATTTTTCGGTCGATAACCGCCCGGTATTCGACAACGCCCCGGACCAGGGTTTCGGCAAACAGTCTAGCCGATGCGGGCAGCGGAGCCTCGGCGCTTTCCAGAGGCTCTCCCAGAACATCATCGGCAAAACGGAAATGGCTCCAGAAAGACTCGAGGAGCTTTCCGGGCTCGGCCTGGTCATGATCGATCTTAAGAGAATACAGCATTTTCAGAGCGCATTCGCGCCCAAGGCGACGGTTGTACGGCATGTTACCCGACCGCCCCCATAAGGTTGACCATTTCAATTGCGCTCATGGCTGCTTCGGCCCCTTTGTTTCCGGCCTTGGTCCCGGCACGTTCGATAGCCTGCTCGATGGAATCGGTGGTCAGCACTCCGAAGGCCACGGGCAGTCCGCTCTCCATGGACGCCAGGGCGATCCCCTTGGTCATTTCCGAACTGACGTACTCGAAATGAGGAGTCCCTCCGCGGATGACCGCACCGAGGCAGATCAGGGCGTCATAATTGCCGGACAGCGCCATCTTCTTGGCGACCAGAGGCAATTCAAAGGCACCGGGCACCTTGACCAGAGTCAACTGACCATCGTCCGCGCCGTGCCGCACCAGGGTATCGATAGCGCCTTCGACCAGGCGATCGCAGATAAAACTGTTGAACCGGCTGACGATCAATCCAAACCGGTAGCCTTTGGCGTCCAGAGTTCCTTCAATGAGTTTTGGCATGTTCATCTCCTGAATGTACTTCAGCTTAAATATTATCGAGCAGGTGGCCCATTTTTTCGCGCTTGGTCTTGAGATACTTGAGATTCGCCGTATGCGGCGGCATTTCAATCGCGACCCGCTCGACGATTTCGATTCCGTATCCCTGCAATCCGACGATTTTTTTCGGATTGTTGGTCATCAGGCGCAGCTTCTTGATTCCGAGGTCGGACAGAATCTGCGCGCCCAGGCCGTAGTCCCGCAGATCATCGTCAAATCCCAGGGAATGATTGGCTTCAACCGTGTCCTGCCCCTGATCCTGCAAGGCATAGGCTTTGATTTTATTGACCAGGCCGATACCGCGTCCTTCCTGACGCATATAGAGAACCACTCCGACCCCTTCCTTGTCGATCTGGGCCATGGCGGCATGCAGCTGTTCACCGCAATCGCAGCGTTGAGACCCGAACACGTCACCGGTCAAGCATTCGGAATGAACCCTGACAAGAACCGGCTTTTCGGGATCGACGTCCCCCTTGACCAGGGCGATATGCTGGGCATGGTCAACATCGTTTTCATAGACCACGGCTTTGAAATCACCGCCGAAAAGGGTCGGCAGCTTGGTCTCGGCAGCTCGACGCACCAACAGCTCGGTCCGCATGCGGTAGGCGACGATATCTGCGATGGAGATAATTTTTAGCCCGTGCTTTTTGGCGAACGTCTCCAACTGGGGCATTCTGGCCATAGTCCCGTCTTCGTTCATGATCTCGCAGATGACGCCGGCAGGTTTCAAACCGGCGAGACGGGCAAGGTCTACGGATCCCTCGGTTTGCCCGGCACGGACCATGACGCCCCCTTTGCGGGCCCGCAGCGGAAACACATGCCCCGGCCTTGCCAGATCGCGAGCTGTCGTCTCATCGGCGACCGCAACCTTGATGGTATGGGCGCGATCGGCGGCGGAGATCCCTGTGGTCACCCCCTGACGTGCTTCGATGGAGATCGTAAAAGCGGTACCGAAAGAGGAACTGTTGTCGCTGACCATCAAAGGCAGGTCGAGCTCGTCGGCACGTTCTTCGGTCAGGGAAAGACAGATCAGACCACGTCCTTCCTTGGCCATGAAATTGATAATCTCGGGAGTCACCAGCTCGGCGGCGATGACCAGGTCACCTTCATTCTCGCGATCTTCATCATCGACAAGAATGACCATTTTGCCCTGGCGAATATCCTCCAGAGCGGCTTCAATCTTTGCAATCGTCATCGTTTCTTCCTTTTTCCACCTTCCGATCACGGGTTGGAGCGGGTCATGTCCGTCACTCCGGGAAGGCAAATCATGCAGGTCAGAAGCCGCCTTCCGGAATATCGCATTACAATTCGGGGCCGGTCATCATCACTACATATTGGGGCGGGACCCGGCCACAAATCAATGGGGTGTTATCTCACAGAAACCCGTTTTTGGCAAGAAAGTCGAGGCTGACACCGGAAGATTCGGATTTCGATGCCGGTCTCATCAGCTTTTCGACATAACGGCCGAGGATATCGGTCTCGATATTCACCTGCGCTCCTTCGCGGCGGTCCCGCAACGTGGTCATGGCCAGGGAGTGAGGAATGACCGCAACGGTGAAGGATTCTTCCCCCACCTCGTTTACGGTCAGACTGATGCCGTCGATGGCAACCGATCCCTTTTCAACGATATAGCGCAGGGAGGCTGTCGGTGCAGCGATCTCAAAACGCACCACGTTGGCGTCCTGGTAGCGCCGGGCGACGGTCCCGACGCAGTCGATATGACCGCTGACCAGATGCCCGCCCAAACGGTCACTGAGCCGCAAAGCGCGTTCCAGGTTGACTTCCGCATTAATTGCCAGATGTCCCAGGGTTGTCCTGTCGAGGGTCTCGGGGGAAACGTCGACGGCAAAGCTGTCCCTGTCCCACGAAACCACCGTCAGGCAGGCGCCGTTGATCGCGATACTTTCTCCCAGCTCGAGATCCTGGCGCACCAGGTCACTGCCGATATGCAGTTGAGCCGAGTTGCCCCGCCGGTCGATTTTACGGATCGTACCGAGGGCCTGAATCAATCCGGTAAACATGATTGCAAATCTCCTGTAATCAACAGGTCGGGGCCGATCTGCCGGTAACGCAGATCGGACAATTCCAGGGCGTCTGCCATTCTATCGCGTCCCGGTCCGGCAAAGATACCGTTGATGGACCTCCCTGCCAGAATTTTAGGCGCGACATAAAGCATCAGCTGATCGACGAGCCCGGCATCAAGGGCTGCCGTGGCGAGGGTTGCCCCACCTTCGAGCAGCAATCTCTGAACGTTGCGCCGCCCGAGTTCCCGCCACAGCAGGCGCAGATCGACCTGCCCTTCCCTGCCGGCCAGAACCAGGACTTCAGCCCCCCGGGCTTCCAGCGCCTTTCTCTTTTCCCGATCGGTGCTTGCCGTGGCGACAATCGTGCCCGAATCAGACGTCATGTGCAACATTTTGCTGCCTACCGGCATTCTCAGATGGCTGTCGACGACCACCCTCAACGGATCTTCGCCAGCGCCGTCCTGCAACCGGGTATTGAGCATCGGATCGTCGTTAAGCACCGTGTTGATACCGACCATGATGGCCTCCACCCGATGGCGCAACTGATGGACATGCTCACGACTCTCGGGTGAAGAAACCCAGCGCGAATCGCCCAGGCTGGTCGCCGTCGCACCATCAAGGGTCATGGCCGCCTTGTAGATCGTGAAGGGGAGTCCCCGGTGCAAAAGTTTGGCAAACGGGGCGATCAGGCGACGACACTCTGGTTCGAGAACCCCGACTTCAACCCGGACCCCGGCGGCCTTGAGCCGGGCGATGCCGCGACCGGCAACCAGCGGATTGGGATCGACCGTCCCGACAAAAACCTCCCTGACCCCGGCAGCGATCAAAGCATCGGCACAGGGAGGAGTCTTGCCGTAATGGGAACAGGGCTCCAGGGTAACGTAGACGGCGGCACCTGAGGCCTGATCCCCGGCATCGCGCAGGGCAAAAACTTCGGCATGAGGGTCACCGGCGCGCGGATGAAAACCTTGACCGACCACCTGGCCGTCCTTGACGATGACCGCTCCGACCGGGGGGTTCGGGCTGGTTCTGCCCACACCCTGCCGAGCCTGCTCAAGAGCCAGGCGCATATATTCGGTATGTGAAAACGGCATGCGCTTTAACCTTTCATAAAACAAGGCCGGAACAACAGATCTGCTGCCCCGGCCATGAGTTAATCCAGAGTCGATTTATTTCGAATTTTTCAGCAGATCTGTCAATTCCACCATAAATTCATTGATATCCTTGAACTGCCTGTAAACGGAAGCGAAGCGAACATAGGCCACTTCGTCGACCTCGTGAAGGATATCCATGACCGCCCTGCCAATCAGGCTGGAAGAGATCTCCTTGTCCCCACATTCCTGGAACTGGCGTTCGAGCTTGTCGACCATGGCCTCGATCTCCTCGATGGAAACCGGTCGCTTCTCACAGGCCCGCTGCATGCCAGCGATGATTTTCGAGCGGTCGAAGGCTTCGCGGCGCCCGTCTTTCTTGATAACCCAGGGCAAAATCTCCTCAACCCGCTCGTACGTTGTGAAACGTCTCTCGCAGGCCGGGCATTCCCGTCTTCTGCGCACGTTGTTCCCTTCCTTTCCAAGTCGGGAATCAACCACCCTGGTATCGCCATGACCACAAAAAGGACAGTTCATTATTTTCCGCTCTTCACGTAATGATGGAACTTGATCCCGGCTTCCCCCAGCATTTCCAGGGACAGGTCATCCGGATAGCCGCGACCGTATATCACTTCCTCGATCCCTGCGTTGATGAGCATTTTACTGCAGATGATGCAAGGGGAATCGGTACAGTAGACCGTTGCCCCGGCAATATTCACCCCGTGTCGAGCCGCCTGAATGATGGCGTTCTGCTCGGCGTGAAGACCGCGGCACAGTTCATGCCTCTCCCCCGAGGGAACCTGCAACTGATCACGCAGGCACCCGGTGACATCACAATGCGTGATGCCACTGGGGACCCCATTGTAACCGGTGGCGAGAATATGCTTGTCCTTAACCACCAACGCCCCGACCTGGCGCCGCGTACAGGTCGAGCGCGTGGCGACCAGCTGGGTGATTTCCATGAAATATTCATTCCAGTCGGGGCGTATCATGACGGATCTCTTTATTTCAGGCGATGTGCGTAAAGAGGGAACTTCATGCAGAGCTCCTTCACTTCGCCGCGAATCGTTTCGAGTTCTTCCGGATTGTCCATGTTCTTAAGAGCACGGTCGATCCATTCCGCAACCTTGATCATTTCGGCTTCCTTGAGCCCGCGAGTGGTGGTTGCCGGGGTTCCGATGCGGATACCGCTGGTGACAAAGGGTGACCGGGTATCAAAGGGCACTGCATTCTTGTTCACGGTGATCCCGGCCTCTTCGAGGGCATGCTCGGCCATTTTACCGGTTATTTCGGTCCCGGTAAAATCGACCAGCATCAGATGATTGTCGGTGCCTCCGGAGACCAGCTTGTAACCCCGTTCAACCAGGGCTCCAGCCAAGGCCTGGGCATTTTTGACGACCTGAAGAGCGTACTCCTTGAACTCTGGAGAAAGGGCCTCCTTGAAAGCGACCGCCTTGGCAGCGATGACATGCATCAGGGGACCGCCCTG
This sequence comes from Geopsychrobacteraceae bacterium, assembly GCA_963677135.2. Classification (GTDB taxonomy): domain Bacteria; phylum Desulfobacterota; class Desulfuromonadia; order Desulfuromonadales; family Geopsychrobacteraceae; genus Seleniibacterium. The sequence goes on from CAXXLS010000014.1 coordinate 123,516, forward strand.
GATCCCGGGGAAGATGTTGCTGTTCAGCTTTTTGGACCACTCCTCAGTACAGAGGATCATCCCCCCCCGAGGGCCACGCAGGGTTTTATGGGTGGTCGTGGTAACAAACTCAGCGTAGGGCACCGGATTGTCATGGACTCCTGCCGCAACCAGCCCGGCAATATGAGCCATATCGACCATCACAACGGCGCCAACCTCATCGGCTATGCGACGAAACGCCTTGAAATCAATAGCCCGGGGGTAAGCGCTCGCGCCGACCACGATCAGTTTGGGGCGATGTTCTTTGGCCAGACGTTCGACCTCATCATAATCGATGGTGCCGGTTTCCGGATTGAGACCGTAAGGAACAATATTATACAGTTTTCCCGAAAAATTGACCGGGGAGCCGTGAGTCAGGTGCCCGCCGTGGGCGAGATTCATGCCAAGCACAGTATCTCCGGGCTGACAGACCGCCATGTAGACCGCCATGTTGGCCTGGGATCCGGAATGGGGCTGGACATTGGCATGCTCCGCCCCGAACAGTTCCTTGGCCCGATCGATAGCAAACTGTTCTGCGATATCGACGACCTGGCAGCCCCCGTAGTAACGCTTTCCCGGGTACCCTTCGGCGTATTTATTGGTCAGGACCGAACCCTGAGCCTCGAGCACGGCCTCGCTGACAAAGTTTTCTGAAGCGATAAATTCAAGATTGTACTCCTGGCGCCTGGTTTCGTCGCTGACAACCTTGGCGATTTCCGGGTCAAAAAATTCTAAATTCTGCATGCCTATTGTTCCTCCGTTGTTCCTGCCCTTTGCGTAGCAAGCCTGTTTCGTAGAAAGAAAAAAACGGGGCATGAAAGCTGCCCCGTCTTGTATGAATCGTCAGAATGCCTAGCCCTCGAGCCCGGCGATCTTATCAAGACGGTTTTGATGCCGTCCTCCTTCGTAATCTGTATCGAGCCAGATTTCAACCAATTTTTTTCCGACGTCCTGGCTCAGTACCCGTCCACCCATCACCAGGATATTGGCATTATTGTGTTCTTTGGCCATCTGGGCGGTGAATTCATCATGGACCAGCGCCGCCCGGACGCCCCGGAATTTGTTGGCGGCAATCGACATCCCGATACCGGTTCCGCAGATCAGGATACCGGCTTTCGCCTGTCCCGAGGACACGGCCGAGGCCACCTTGGCGGCGTAGTCAGGATAATCGACCGAGGCACTATCGTTGGTGCCGCAGTCGGTAAAATCAGCACCGCGCTGCTTCAGCAGTTCGCAGACAGCCTGCTTCAGCTCCAGTCCGCCATGGTCACTGGCAATGAAGATCATGACAGGACTCCTCAGATTTTTTTGAACGCCAGAGTCGCGTTGGTCCCGCCGAATCCGAAAGAGTTCGACAGGGCAACCTGGCATTGCGCCTCACGAGCCTGATTGGGGACATAGTCCAGATCACACTCGGGGTCGGCTTCAAAATAGTTGATAGTCGGCGGGACAACGCCGTTTTTCAGGGTCAGGGCACAGAAAACCGCCTCGATCCCCCCAGCGGCGCCAAGGCCGTGACCGGTCATGCTCTTGGTCGAGCTGATCATGATCTTGCGGGCATGATCCCCAGGACCGACTTGATCGCCATGGTTTCGTAGAGGTCATTGTAGTAGGTCGAGGTCCCATGGGCATTGATGTAGTCAACATCCTCAGGATTCAGGCCGCCGTTTTTCAGGGCCATGGCGATACAGCGGGCCGCGCCTTCCCCGCCGGCTGCCGGCTGGGTCAGGTGATATGCATCGCTGGTGAGACCGTAACCGACCAGTTCACAATAAATATTGGCACCGCGCTTCTTGGCACTTTCGTACTCTTCAAGCATGACAATACCTGCCCCTTCGGCCATGACGAAACCATCCCGGTTCTTTTCAAACGGACGGCTGGCAGTGGCCGGATCGTCATTGCGGGTGGACAGGGCTTTTCATGACATTGAAGCCGCCAATGCCAAGGGGGGTAATGGTCGATTCGGTGCCCCCTGCGAACATGGCATCGGCGTCACCGCGCGCGATCATGTGATAAGCGTCACCGATGGAATGGGTGCCGGTTGCGCAGGCGGATACCGAGGAAAGGTTGGGTCCTTTCGCACCGAAACGCATGGAGATCTGGCCGGGCGCCAGGTTGATAATCAGCATCGGAATAAAAACGGGGTAATCCTCTTGTATCCACGTTCGAGCAGCACCTTGTGGTATTGCTCGATGGCCGGCAGTCCGCCGAGCCCGCTCCCCACGAGAACCCCGACACGCTCGGCGTTCTCATCGGTGATTTCAAGGCCCGAATCCTGGTAAGCCATCTCGGCCGCAGCGAGACCATACTGAATAAAGAGATCCATCTTCTTGATCTCTTTTTTATCAATATAATCCTCGGCAACAAAATCCTTGACTTCGCCGGCAATCTGGGTCGCCAGCTCGGAAGCATCGAAACGTGTGATCTTGCCGATCCCCGACTGACCGCCGGTAACAGCAGCCCAGTTTTTCTCAACACCGGTTCCCAACGCGGAAACAACACCGACTCCGGTGACCACAACTCTACGCATAAATTTTCTCACCTTAATAATTTTACGAACATCAATTGGACAGGAGTTTCTTTCCCGACGGAATGCTAAAAACGGAACCGGATTGTTTCCGGTTCCGTCGTATCCTCATCAGGAAGCTTTGCTGATGTATTCGATTGCATCCTTGACGGTCTGAATCTTTTCAGCATCTTCGTCGGAGATCTCTACATCGAACTCTTCTTCCAGAGCCATGACCAGCTCGACAGTGTCCAGAGAATCAGCGCCCAGGTCATCCATAAAGGATGCTTCCTCGGTCACCTGATCTTCGTCAACACCAAGTTGCTCAGCAACAATTTGTTTTACTCTTTCATCAATAGAAGCCATCTGCTTTCCTCCTCGTGAGTTATCTTGGCTTAACCCGGTAAGCCATTGTGTTTACATGTACATTCCGCCGTTGACGGCGAGCACCTGACCGGTAATGTAACCGGAGGTGTCCGATGCAAGGAACAGCACGGCATTAGCGATATCATCTGCTGTTCCGAGTCTTTCCAGAGGGATCTGGGATGCAAGTTCCTGCCGTTTTTCCTCCGGCAGGGCATCAGTCATGTCCGTCGCAATAAATCCCGGAGCAACGGCATTGACCGTAACATTACGCTTTGCAAGCTCCCGTGCGTTCGATTTGGTCAGGCCCATGAGACCGGCCTTGCTGGCGCAATAGTTGGCCTGCCCGGCATTCCCCATCTGACCAACCACAGAGGCGATGTTAATAATACGGCCACTGCGCTGCTTGGTCATTATCTTGGCGACCGCCCTGGTACACAGAAAGGCTCCCTTGAGATTGACGCTGAGAACGGCATCCCAGTCCTCGTCTTTCATTCTCAGCAGCAGGGCGTCCTTGGTGATTCCTGCGTTATTGACCAGGATATCGATACGGCCAAAGGCGTCCTTGGCGGCACCCACCATTTTCTCGACGTCTTCAGAACTGGTAACGTTTCCCTGTACCGCGATCGCTTCAGTTCCTGCAGCCTTCAGCTCCGCAACAAAAGCTTCCGTGGCGGCAAGGTCAAGATCAACGGCAACGATCTTGGCGCCTTGAGCGGCAAGAGCCAAGGAAATACTGCGCCCGATGCCACGGGAAGCGCCGGTAATCAGGGCAATTCTATCTTTAACCATACTTATCTCTCCTTGATGAAATAGCACATTGGATAAATTGAACTCTATTGTTTTAATTTTGCCAAGCTTGCAAGATCACCCAGGTTTTCGAGGTCAGCACCCCGAGCAATCCGCTTGATCAGACCGGTCAGAACCTTGCCGGGCCCGATTTCTATGTAGCGGGTCACGCCAAGATTCTTCATGGCCTCAACCGATTCGTCCCACCGCACGGCAGCACAAACCTGCTCGACAAGCAGCGGCTTGACCCGTTTTTCATCCTGGTAGGGCGAAGCTTCAACGTTACTGACGACAGGCACCGCCAACGAGGCGACAGGCACCGTCTCCAGCACCTCCTGAAGGCGTTCTGCCGCGGGTTTCATCAGGCTCGAATGGAACGGAGCGCTCACTGGCAGCAACAGGGCCCGTTTGGCGCCCTGCTCCTTGGCAAGTTCAATGGCGCGCTCAACGGCTTTGGCATGTCCGGCAATGACGATCTGCCCGGGGCTGTTGAAATTGGCCGGCGCCACAACCTCACCCTGAGACGCCTGCTCACACAGGGCTTCGAGAGCTTCGCGCTCGACCCCCATGACGGCAGCCATGGCCCCGGTCCCGACCGGAACAGCTTCCTGCATGAAGGTCCCCCGCAGATGGACCGTTTTCACGGCATCCGCAAGAGCGATGGCCCCGGCCGCGACCAGAGCGGAATATTCTCCCAGGGAATGACCGGCAACATAGGCAGGCGACAGGTCGGTCTCCTGCTGCAGAACCCGAAGCGCCGCAATGCTGGTGGTCAGAATGGCGGGCTGGGTATTCGCAGTCAGCTTGAGATCCTCTTCGGGGCCGTTGAAACAGAGCCCGGCGATATCATATCCCAAAGCGTCGTTGGCTTCGGCGAAAACGTCTTTGGCAACGGAAAAATTTTCGGCCAGATCTTTTCCCATTCCAGCAAACTGGGCACCCTGACCGGGGAAAACAAATGCAATCATTTAACCACCTGTATATTTTGTAATTTTCTATCCTACCAGCGAATCAGCGAAGAAGCCCATGTAAAGCCTCCGCCGAAGGCGGCCGTCAGTATCAGATCCCCTTCTTTCAACAAGCCTTGCTTATTGGCTTCGTCAAGGGCAATAGGGATGGTCGCGCCGGAAGTATTTCCGTACTTATGAACATTAACAAAGGTTTGCTCGGTTGTCAGCCCGAGACGCTTGGCTGTCGCTTCAAGAATGCGCAGATTGGCCTGATGAGGAACAAAAAGCTTGATCTCTTCGCTGGCGTAGCCATTGGCGGCCAGCGCTTCGTTGGAGACATCCGTCAAGGAACGCACTGCAACCTTGAAAACTTCATTCCCCTGCATTTTGAGGAAAGGCAGCTTTTCGGCAATGCCTCCATTGGATGAGGGGTTTCTGGAACCGAAGCCGGGCTGATAAAGCAATTCGAGATAATTGCCGTCAGAGTGGAGATGATTGGACAGGATACCGGAGTCGCCGTCCTGCGCTTCGAGGACGACCGCCCCGGCACCGTCACCGAAGAGGACACAGGTGTTACGGTCCGTCCAGTCGACGATCCTGCTTAGCGTCTCAGCACCAATCACCAGAGCCCTCTTGCCACGGCCGTTGGTCAGATAGTCGGTCGCAGCCGACAACGCGTAGAGAAATCCGCTGCATGCCGCCGACAAATCATAAGCAAATGCGTTGGAGGCTCCCAGATTGGCCTGAACGATACAGGCGGTGGCCGGCCAGGGATAATCCCCGGTAATGGTTCCGAGGACGATAAGATCGATGTCCTCTGCGGAAACCTTTGCCATTTCCAGAGCCCGCCGGGCCGCTTCGGTCGCCATGCACGAGGTGGACTCCCCTTCGGCGGCGATATGTCTTTCCTTGATACCGGTCCTGGCGACGATCCACTCGTTACTGGTTTCGACCATCTGTTCAAGATCGAAATTATTCAGAATCTTTTCGGGCAAGTAGGAACCGGTCCCAATTATCCGTGCTTTCATAGCTAGAGCTCCTCAAGGATCCGTAAAATCTAAAGCAACGCGGCCAGGCGCTCTTCAAGGCGGATATTGGCATACTCACCCGCCTGTTTGATGGCAATGCTGATCGCCATCGGATCAGAACTGCCATGGCAGACGATCCCTGTACCGGCAATACCGAGCAAAGGAGCGCCACCATATTCCACAGGGTTGATTCGTTTCTTAAATGCGGTGAATGCAGGCCGACTGAGCAGATAGCCGATCTTGGCCCAGAAACGACCTTCGATCTCATCTTTGAGCATGGTGGCAATGGCGACAGCAAGCCCCTCGGAAACCTTCAGCAGAACGTTTCCAACGAAACCGTCACAGACAACGACATCGACCGAACCGTTGTAGACATCACCGCCTTCGACGTAGCCGACATAATTGAGCTGAGACTCCTTCAGGAGCAGATGAGCTTCCCGGGTCAGATCGTTCCCCTTCTTCTCCTCGGCGCCATTGGACAGAAGACCGACGCGCGGGGAAGACTTTCCGAACAGATGCTCGACGTAGACGCTGCCCATCAATCCGAACTGATACAGATTGCTCGCCTTGCAATCGACATTGGCCCCCATATCAAGAACCATGGTCTGGTCCTTGAGATTGGGGAGGCAGGTCCCTATGGCGGGCCGATCGATCCCCTTGACCCGCCCGAAGGCGAACATTCCCGCCGCCATAATGGCCCCGGAATTGCCGGCGCTGACAACGGCTGCTGCCTCGCCGCTCTTGGCGAGATTGAAGGCCACCCTGATGGAAGAGTCCTTCTTCTTGCGAACCGCATCAGACGGCGAATCATGCATACCGACGACTTCACTGGCATGATGAATCTCTAGATTCAGGCCGGTGGTATCGTGGTTGCTCAATTCAGTTTCTATTCTGGCGGTATCCCCCACCAGAACAACTCGGCAGCCATAGTTTCGACATGCGGCTACAGCGCCTGCGACCTCCGCAACGGGCGAGTTGTCCCCACCCATTGCATCAACGGCTATTTTCTGGGTCATAGTCACGAACCGAAATTAGATTTCGTCGCTATTGATAACTTCTTTGCCTTTATAGGTTCCGCAGTTCGAGCAGACGCGGTGGGGCAGCTTGGGCTCCTGGCATTGCGGGCAGACGGAAATTCCGGGAGCCACAACGGCGTCATGGGCGCGGCGCATGTTTTTCTTTGACTTTGACGTTTTCTTCTTTGGTACTGCCATAGGTTTCTCCTTGCAAGTTGAGCGGGATCTTTGGTCGCCGGACTCAACGGTGATATGTCTATTGATAAGAACTAGACGTCTTCAGCTGATGATCGGCATCAGCAGATTCATTTACTTTTTGAACTTCATATCGGCCAGGGCCGCAAACTTGTTATTGAACGGCTTGCGGACACACTGACAGGGATCCTGGTTCATATCCTGGCCGCAAACCGGACACAGCCCGCCGCACGCCTCATCACAGATCGGGCTGATGGGCAATGCCATGATCAGTTGCTCCTGCAGCGGATCGAGCAGTTCAAGGGTCTCGTCCTGATAGGGAATGAGTCCCAGTTCCTGCGCCTCCAGCTCGACCTCCTCAGAAACCGACTCGGACTGTTTCAAAGGAGTAAAGGTCAAAGCGAAGGGTTCTTCAAGCTCTTGTGTGAAAGCCTTCAAACAGCGCCCGCACGTCATGGTCACAGAAGCGCTCAGGCGGCCGTCCACCTCAACCAGCTGCCCGCTGCGCTGAAAACGCAGCACAAAATGAATGGGCGCATGAAAAATCGGACCCGCGTCATGCTCGAGGGTTCTCAGCTCCGGGAAATCGGCCGGCGAACAATCGTATTCTTGCTCGAGCAGTCCACCCTTGATATCTTTCAGCTCTACGCGCACAACCATCCCCTTCAGGGCGAAAGGAACAGTATAAGGAGCAACCGAATCATGTCAAGCGAAAAGGGCTGCTCCAACTGTTCAGAATGGCGCACTTTCTAGCCCATTCAATCTTGTTTTGCAAGGTTTTTTTTAAATATGGTCAGCCGCGCCCCATAACTGGTATTTATTTACAAGGCTACAGGCGAATAATATTATTTCATCCGACCGAAACGGAACAACAGCAGAAAGTATCGTCATGCCAATAACAGAAAACATGCAGGAAATTAACCGTCTCATCCAAATCATGCAGCAGTTGCGATCTGACCGAGGCTGCCCCTGGGATCGCCAACAGACTCCGGAAAGCCTGAAAAGCTACCTGCTGGAAGAAACCTATGAACTCCTGGAGGCCATCGACCAGAACAGCGCCGCCGACATCCGAGATGAATTGGGCGATCTCCTGCTGCAGATCGTTTTCATCTGCCAGATCTACAGCGAACGCCAGGCCTTCGATTTCAATGACGTCGCCGGCTCAATCGCCGACAAGATGGTGCGCCGCCACCCCCATGTCTTTGCGGATGCCAGCCCCAGTAACCACGCCGCCCGCTGGGATGAGATCAAGCATCAGGAACGGGAACAACAGGGCAAGCGCCACGATCTGGCCAGTCGTTTCCCCAGAGAACTGCCCGCTCTTAAGGCCAGCGCCAAACTGATTAAAAAGCATGGGCCCTCAAGCGCTGACGAGGCCTGGACAAAAATTCTCGAGTCCAGTACCGCCTTGCTCTCGGCGGCCCAATCCGACACCGGCGGCGAGAACACCCAGACCGCTGACACCCTGGGAGATCTCCTGTATGCGGTCGCTCAACTTGCCGGAACCCTGCGGCTTGATCCGGAAGACATCTTGCGTCAAACCAATAACCGAAAAATCGAACATTTTGATAAAAAAAATATGACAGATCTGGATGGCAATTGAAAACCCAGTGAAAAACAAACGCTTTTCCCATCCATCCACATCATCTGTTGATAACTTGTAGAAAAGGCTGTTGAAACAATCGAAAGGCTAGTAAGATCTGCACCAGTGACCACGATGCCTATTTTTTATTCAATTTTATTTTGACGTATTTTCAACAACTTACGAACCTACCCCCATTTCAGGCAAAACGGGGTCCATACAACCTGTTATTAATTTTATTTTTTTCATAAAAGGCGCTGAAATGTTCATAAAAATGTTGATTCTGTTTACCCTGGTCCCGGTCACTGAACTTTTTATTCTTATCGAAGCGGGTCGTCAGATCGGTGTCGCACCAACCATCGCCATGATCTTTCTGACCGGAATAGCGGGAGCCTACCTCGCCCGCAGCCAGGGCTTTCATCTCATGCAACGGATTCAGGGCGACCTTGCCCAGGGACGTCTCCCGGCAGAGGAACTCATTGACGGAGCGATTATCCTGGCAGGAGGCCTGCTTCTTCTGACCCCCGGATTTTGTACCGACCTGTTCGGGTTTTGCATGCTGGCGCCGTTCACCCGCAAATATCTCAAGAAGTGGCTTAAGCTATGGCTTCAGAAAAAAATCGAGCGAGGCGAGATTCAGATCTATCGGCGGTGAAAGATCTTGCGCCGGAACCAGGCGGACCCTTTCAGGAGGAGGAATCTGGCGAACGGAGACAGCCAGGTTTCAATAAAGACGCTGTCGCGCAGCGGAAGATTCATTCTCCGCGGGGCGTTGTCTTGCTGCGCAGCAGATTGAAGCCGAGTCGGATTTCTTCAACTCCGAACAGATGACAGGCGGCGAAAAACACTCCGGCTCCAACGGTTACCGCGCCCCCCAGCGCGCTCCATTTGTCCAATCCACGTTCGGGACTGTGCCAGTCAACCAGACTCAGTAGCGCATAGACCGCCATTCCCATAGCCAGACAGGCGGGCAACACCCTGACGACCGGCTTCCAGAAAGTTCTCTTCAAAAAACCGCCGACATGTTTTTTCAACAGAAACACCAGAGCAAGAGCATTAAAAGCGGATGACAGGGTTAACGCCAGCGCCAGACCGACGAAACCGAAAGGCTTCATCAGTGCCAACCCGGCGCCGGCATTGACCAACAACGTCCAGAACGAGACCTGCACCGGGGTCCTGGTATCTTTCAGCGCATAAAAGGTCTGGGCGCATATCCTGCTGTAGCCGACAAAAAGCAAACCGGGGGCATAGCAGACGAGCGCCAGAGCGGTATTGGCCAGCGCTGTGCGATCAAAAGCACCGCCATAAAAAAACAGCGCGTAAATCGGCCGGGCGCAGAGAATCAGGCCGGCAATCGCAGGCAGGGTAAAAATGGTTATCAAGGACAGGGAAAAACCGAGGGAATCGCGCACCCCCTCCATGTTGTCTTCCGCAACCTGGCGGCTCATCATCGGCAGCGCCGCCTGGGCCAGGGAGACGATAAATATTCCCTGGGGAAATTCGAACAGGCGTTGTCCGTAGTACAGATAGGACACGGATCCCTCAGGTAAAAAGGACGCCAACAGACGACTGACGATGATATTGATCTGATAGATGGCCACCCCGGCTATGCCGGGAAGCATCAAGGCGGTGATCTTCCTGACCTGGGGATCTTTCCAGAAACCGAAATCAGGCCTTAGAGTTATTTGATAGCGAGACAGGACGGGAACCTGAATGACCAGCTGCAGGAGGCCACCGATCAGAACCCCTGCGGCCAGGGCGTAAATTGGCCGCTCAAACAGATGACCGAGAAAAAGAGCCGAGGAAATCATGGAGAGATTGAGAAACAACGGTGACAGCGAAGGCCAGAAAAAGTGGCCGCGGACATTCAGAATGCCGGTGATCAGCGCCAACAATGACACCAGGGCAATATAAGGGAACATGATACGATTGAGGATATCGGTCAACTCCAACTTACCGGGGACGGAACTGAAACCGAAGCCGATCACCCCGGTTATGACCGGTGAAAACAGCATGCCGCCGGCGACCACGATGATCATGACGGCCACCAGCAGGGTCAGACACCGATTGGCCAGGCGTTGCGCATCCCCTTCCCCGCGCAGATGATATACCTCAGAGAACACAGGCACAAAGGCGGCGCTCAGCGAGCCCTCGGCAAAAAATCTTCGGAGCAGGTTGGGAATGGTAAAAGCCATAAAAAAGGCGTCCGTAACCAACCCGGCTCCGAACATGCGAGCGACCATGACATCCCTGACCAGGCCGGCGACACGGCTGAACAGAGTCGCCACGGCCATCATCAGAGTAGACATCCCTATGGAGCGACGATTTGTCATTATATTATTTTAATCCTGATCAAAAAATACTCAACTAGCTGTTTAAACGACTTTTTCAAACCGATCATTAGCTGTTTCTAACTTGACACGCCCAACTATCCTATATATTATCGCCGAGCTTTTAAAGATTATGACAATAATACTCGCAAGGAGAACTTTTCGTGGCTAATCACAAATCAGCATTAAAACGGAATAAGCAAAATGCCATTCGCAACGCCCGCAATACCCATATCCGCTCAACCATGCGCACCCTGGTGAAGAGTGTTCGTGAAGCTGTTGCCGCCGGCGATAAAGAGGCCGCTCAGGCTGCCCTGACCAAAGCCGTCCCCTACATTGACAAAACCGCCAGCAAAGGGGTTATTCATAAAGCAACGGCCAGCCGGAAGATTTCCAGACTGACAAAACTGGTCAACACCATCGACTGAGCACCAAGCGCAGAATGATTGTTGAAAAACAAATAAGGGGTCCTTCGGGCCCCTTATTTGTTTTTCAATGCCGTCAGCGCCAGAATCAGCTGATCGAGCAGAGCATCGGCATCCGCACCGCTTGACTTCATGGCCAGATCGGTTTCCAGAAACAGGCGATGGGCATGCATGAAATCATTGCGGGAAAACCTGGAGGACTGCCTGATCAGGCCATCGACGGCAAAAAACGGAACCCGGACCTGGGCCGCGATGTCGCGCGGGGAACAGCGCTGGACGCTCAGCTCACGAACTTTCCAGAGCTGCCGGAAGTGCCTTACCAGCAGGCCAAGAATTTTCAATGGAGCCTCTCCCGCTGCCGCCAGTCTCTTGATCAGGGCCAAGGCGGAAGCGACATCACCGCGACCGACGGCGTTGCCCAGCTCAAAGATATTCTCCGCCCGCCCCCTTGAAACCACAGCCTGAACATCTTTCATGTCGATCAGGGTCGCTGTACCTATGTAACTGATCAGCTTATCCAGCTCGGAGTGGACTTCATTGAGGTTTTCCCCGACCATGGAGCAGAACAGACTTAAAGCGTCCGCCGATATGTCAAGATCCTTTTTGTTGAGCAGTTTTTTGAGATAACGGGGCAGATCTCTCTCCGCCAGGGGTTTGAATTCGACCAGCTCGCCTTTTTTCTTAAGCTGCTGAAAGAATTTCCGCCGGCTGTCAATTTTGTCGGCGATGAGCAGCAGGCAGGTTTCCGGAGCCGGATCATCAAGGTAAGGAAGCAGTTTTTCCTGCTCGACGGCAGGCAGCTGCTGCGCATCGCGGACCGTCACCAGGCGTCGCGAAGCAAACATCGGCAGGGTCTGGGCAGCATCGACAACCTGCTCAGCCTTCACATCCCTGCCGTAATAATGATTGTCGTTGAAATCGTCATTCCCCTCCGGAAAAATGCTGTTGCGCAGGTCGGCGACGGCTTTCCTGACCAGGAAACTTTCCTCACCATAAAGACACAGCACCGAGGGAATCTGGGCCGCCTCCAGCTGACGATAAAATTCATCCGGAGTCATACCGACTACCTGCCAGCTTCCTGGAGCTGAAAAAGTAACTCTTCAGCGATCCGCTGACAGATTTCGGCAACGGCCTGCTGCTTGCGGTCTGACTGATTCATCTTGTTGTCCGAAGCGACATAGGTGGTCTGCCAGCTGAGCTGCCGGTGCCAGGGAGGACCCTGTCCCTCTCGCGAAGTCAGGAGGGCATCTATGGTCATGATGGCCGCCAGTTCCGCAATATCATCGTCACGGTCATAAGATACGGCCTGAATCTGCAATTTTTTAATGACGATTTTCAGCTCGGCGTCAGCAGCCTGCAAACTGGCTGATTCGGAGAACCCTCTGCTGCGGGCGAATTCCCGACTGACGGCACTGTCCAGGGTCGTTTCAACGTAAGGCTCAGAGGTCAGGTTGATCACATGATGAAGATAGACTTGCGCCACCTGGCCGGGCGGAGTTCCCCCCTGCCCGGCCAGGTGATAGCCACAACTCCCCAGCAGCAAACTCAGGGCAACGGCGAGCAGTCTGATCATCAAGACACCACGATATTGATGAGCCGTCCTGGCACGACAATCACTTTGCGCACCTCTTTACCCTCAATAAAACGCTGAACGTTGGCTTCACCAAGAGCGGCTTCTTCAAGAGCGGCCTTGTCGGCATCAGCAGGCACCGACACCTTGCTGCGGACCTTGCCGTTCACCTGGACAACGAGAGTGATCTCATCGGCGGCAAGAGCCTTTTCATCCCAGTCGGGCCAGCCTGCCAGCTCAATGCTGTCAGCGTGCCCGAGGCGCGCCCAGAGGTCTTCGCAGATATGAGGGACGAAGGGATTGAGCAGCCTCACGATGGTCTCAAGGGCTTCCCGCATGACTCCGGGATTCTCCCTGGCCGACTTGAAGGAGTAGACGGCGTTGACAAGCTCCATGACCGCGGCGATGGCGGTATTGAAATGGAAGCGCCCGTCGACGTCTTCAGTGACCTTCTTGATGGTCTGATGGGTCTTCCGACGCAGGTCGGCGGCGTCCCCTTCGGTACGGTCGGGAATCTCGGTGTCCGCAATGAGATCGAGATTTTCAATAACCGCTCGCCACACCCGGCCCAGAAACCGTGAACAGCCTTCGACTCCCTGTTCATTCCATTCCAGATCTTTTTCCGGCGGGGCCGCGAACAGCGAAAACAGCCGGGCGGTATCCGCACCATACTGATCGATCAGCTGGTTGGGGTCGATAACATTCTTTTTCGACTTGCTCATCTTTTCGGTACGACCGAATTCAACGGGCTGCCCGCACTCGGTACACTTGCCGTCGACGACCTGTTCCGGGTACAGCCAGCCGTGATTTTTGCAGCGCTGTGTCTCCTTGCAAACCATGCCCTGGGTCAGCAGGTTGGTAAACGGCTCATCGACATCGATCAGGCCGAGATCCCGTAGGATCTTGGTATAAAAACGGGCATACAAAAGATGCATGACGGCGTGTTCGATCCCGCCGATATACTGATCGACCGGCATCCAGTAATTGGCCGCTTTTTTATCGAGGGGCCCGTCGGCATAGTCAGGACAGGCGTAGCGGGCGAAATACCAGGAGCTTTCCACGAAGGTATCGAAGGTATCGCTTTCACGGCGGGCCTCCCGACCACATTTGGGGCAGGGGACTTTCATGAACGCCTCATGCCGGGCCAGGGGGGACCCCCCTTCTCCGGTCAGCTCGACATCGGTCGGCAAGGTCACCGGAAGGTCTTCCTCCGGAACGGGAACCGTCCCGCACTGATCGCAGTAGATGATCGGAATCGGGGTTCCCCAGTAACGCTGCCGCGAAACGCCCCAGTCCCTCAGCCGATAATTGACGGTTTTTCTCCCTTCCCCGCGTTCCTCCAGATAGCCGGCGATTTTCTCCTTGGCGGATTCGTTGTCGATGCCATCAAAGGGGCCGGAATCGGTCAGGATCCCAGCATCGGTGTAGGCGGCCTCGAGCTGTTCGGCCCTGAGGTTTTCACCCGCCGGCTGAATGACGACTCGCAGCGGCAGTCCGTATTTATGGGCGAATTCAAAATCGCGTTGATCATGGGCGGGAACCGCCATAACGGCTCCGGTTCCATAATCCATGAGCACGAAATTGGCCAGGAAGACGGGAATTTTTTCCCCGTTGACCGGATTGACACAATAGGACCCGGTAAAAACCCCCTTCTTTTCCAGTTCACCGCTGGTCCTGGCAATCTTGTCCTGCCGCTCGACTTCGGCGATAAACTGGTCAACCTCGCTCCGGCGATCGGCCGTCACGAGACTCCCGACCAGCGGATGCTCGGGAGCAAGACTCATGAAGGTGACCCCGTAGAGGGTATCGGGGCGGGTCGTGAAAACCTTGACCCTGATATCGCTGTCGGCAACCGGAAACTCAATTTCGCAACCGTAACTTTTGCCTATCCAGTTGCGCTGCATGGCCAACACCCGCTCGGGCCAGCCTTTGAGCTTGTCCGTCCATTCGAGAAGTTCGTCGGCATAATCGGTGATTTTGAAGAACCATTGTTCAAGCTGTTTCTGCTCGACCTCTTCGTGGCAACGCCAGCAGCAGCCGTCTTCCACCTGCTCGTTGGCAAGCACGGTCTGGCAGGTATCGCACCAGTTGACGTTGGACCCTTTTTTATAAGCCTGTCCCTTTTCGAACATCTTCAGAAAGACCAACTGCTCCCAACGATAATAATCGGCGTCGCAGGTCGCAAATTCACGTTGCCAATCGTAGGACAGGCCGATCCGCTTCAATTGCTGACGCATGCTGGCGATATTTTCGTAGGTCCATTTGGCCGGATGGGTTCCGTGCTCGATGGCGGCATTTTCGGCGGGCATTCCGAAGGCATCCCAACCCATCGGGTGAAGAACGTTGAACCCCTGCATGCGCTTGAACCGGGCGACCACGTCACCGATGGCATAATTGCGGACATGCCCCATATGGATACGGCCGGAGGGATAAGGGAACATTTCCAACAGGTAATACTTCTCTTTATCGGGATCTTCGCTGACGCGAAATGATTGATTGTCCTGCCAGAATTTCTGCCACCTGGCTTCAACCTCTTTAGGATTGTAATGATTTTCCATAAATCCTCCGCGACGCTCGGTGCGTCACTTTCAACGTAGATATTCGGTGGATATATATACACGAAAACCGGCATAGGCCGGTATCGTAAGAATCAAACTTTTCAGGAGCGCAGATCACACCTGATGCATGTCGGTTGTGCAACCTGCTGACGACACAGATCGCCCGGCACTTTACTTGGAGCGATAGGTAATACGCCCCCGCGTCAGATCATATGGCGACAATTCCACAGTCACCCTGTCTCCGGGAAGAATCCGAATATAGTATTTGCGCATCTTACCGGAAATATGTGCCAGCACAACATGGTCGTTATCAAGCTTGACCCGGAACATTGCGTTCGGCAATGGTTCGACCACTGTCCCTTCTACTTCAATTGCCTCTTCTTTAGCCAACGTTGCCTCCTGAAATAATATCTGAATTATGTGAATGGCGTCTTATTGCATGTTCATGCATGGCTGTCAAGCCCAAGTACTCAGGCAGGCTCAGGATTCAACAGCCTGCGCACGACGCTGACCAGTTCAGCGGTCTGCAAGGGTTTGGTGACATATTCGCTTGCCCCGGCCCTGAGAGCCTTTTGACGGGTCAGCGGGGAACCTTCGGTGGTGACGATAACGACGGGAAGGTTCCGGTAGACCTGATCACTGCGAAGCAGGCTGATCAGTTTCAGCCCCCCCATCAGGGGCATGTTGAGATCGGTCACCAGCAGATCGAACTTATGTTCCGCCATGATCTTGAGAGCCGTCACCCCATCCCCCGCTTCGGCGATCTGAAGACCGGGCAGCCGTTGCAGGGCGAGCGCTATAAACTGGCGCATCGTCGAAGAATCATCAACAATCAAAACCCGGGCGGAATACATTTCAGGTGTCCCTCAATACGCGGGCACCGGCCACAAGGCCTGGTGCCAAGCGAATATCTTCAGGTGCAGGACAGCCCGCCCCTGGTTAAATCCCGACAACAAACCGGGCCGGCGACCATTCAGGCTCAATGAAAAACCAGAGCATATTATCAACAACTCTCAAGAAATTCCAGACAAAGAAAAACCCGGGGCAGCACCGGATCGGGATATCCGCCAGACCGGTCTCCTGAAGAGACCCGGTCTACTTCACGATTTCAGGTAGGATTCGATTGTCTCCATGATTTTTGCCGATTTGAAGGGCTTGGTGATGTACTCATCGGCCCCGACCTCGGCGCCCTTGGCGACATCCTCGGGAGTCTTTTTGGCGGTCAACAGAATAACCGGAATGTGCCTGGTTGCCGGCGCACTTTTGATCCTGCGGCAAACTTCAAACCCGTCCAGCCCGGGCAGCATGATATCCAGAAGAACGAGATCCGGAGGCTCTTCGGCAAGAGCTTCCAGGGCGGCGGTCCCGGTCACCGCTCCCCGGACCATGTAGCCTTTGGTGGTCAGGAGTATGCTTTCTAGCTTCAGCAGACTCTCTTCATCTTCAACGATAAGAATTTTTTTCTGCATAGTGGAATCCTCCGCGGTCCAGATCTTCGTCACCAATTATACCAGAAGATTCCGAAATTTTTGGGGTAATCGATCATCCCCCCTGCAAGGCCTGTTCTATGGCCAGACCCGCCTGGGCAAGAAAAACCTTGAAAGCATCGAGCTTGGCCGAGGCAACACCGGGGTCGGAAAGCTCTCCGTAAAGCATGGCAACGACCCGGCCCTCGCTGAGCAGGGGGCCCAAAAAAACCGTTGAGGAGCAGCCGCCGAGAATTGCCGTGAGGTCCCGTTCTGCAGCCGTGTCGCCAAGCTTTCCAAGATAAGGCCTTTTGTTTTTCAGAACGTCCCCAAAAACGGACCCGCCCTCAACCCTGAGCTTCATCTGGCGGACAATATCATCGGGGCTTTGCGCCCCCCTCTTTTGAACCCCGAACTGTCCGACCCCGACGACAAATTCGCCTCGCAGATCGAAAATGACCGCCCGGTTCATGATTTCACTGGCATAGCGAAGGATCAACAGGATCACGCCTCCGCCGAATTCCGGGTGCTCCAGCTCGGCCAGCATCCCCCGCAACAGGTCCAGCCCTTTATGAGAGTGCTGAGCATCGATTTCCGCCAGCTCGCGATCGAGGGTGGCATCATCGCAGGAGGTGCGACTGATCGCCTTCTGACCCTTCAGGGCGAGGCGCCTGGGACTCAGACCTTTCTCAAGCATCAGATCCAGGGGGTTGAGCTGAGCCGTCCCATAGGCGCTGGTCTTTTCGATGGCAAAGGAGAAGCGGCCTTCACGCCAGGCGACAAAGCTCAGAATAACTTTTTCTATCTGCCCGGCAACAGCCTGTTCAATCGTGGCGGCAGGAATACCGAAAAGATCGACGATGAGTTCACCCAGAGGGCGGTGAGCCTCCAGCTGTTGCTGGCAGCGCAAGGCCTCCTGGAGCTGCTGTTCGGTGATCAGCCGGCAGTTTTTGAGCACCTGGCCGAGTTCCTGAGGAAACTCGCTGGATACGGCCCGGATGATCTGCCCTCTCTGGAAGGTGACACACCCCTGCCTGGAGCCGGATTCGAGATGGAGCGTGCCCGTTTTTTTGCTCAGGCTGAGAATCTGTAGAATCTCGCAGATTCCGAGGTCTTCAAGATATCCATCAACACTCATGACAAATGACCAACCCCTCCCGGTGTGTCAAGCTTTCTCTCCACGCCCTTTGAAGTTCAGACGCAAAGGGACCTGATCGAACCCGAACTTTTCCCTGAAGCAATTGACCAGATAACGCTGATATGAAAAATGAACATCATCAGGCCGGTTGGTAAACAGGACGATGGTCGGGGGACGCACAGCGCTCTGGGCCGCATAATAGAATTTGATCCGGCGCCCCTTGACCATTGCCGGAGGATGCTTGGCAACGAATTCTTCGAGCCCCTGATTCAGAGCCGGAGTGGGAATCCGCTTGTTGAATTGGGTGGCCACGGACTCAACCAGGGCCATGATCTTGTTCACCCGCTGCCCGGTCAGGGCCGAAACGAACAGGACCGGGACGAAAGGGAGAAATTTGAATCGCCGCCGAATGTCCTCGACGAATTTGCCCATGGTCTGATTGTCTTTTTCAGGGAGGTCCCACTTGTTGACCAGCAGAATCATGGCACGTCCCTTTTCATAGGCATAGCCGGCCACGGCAAGGTCCTGGTCCGTTACCCCCTCTTCCGCATCCAGAACCATGAGCACCACATGAGACCGATCCATGGCTTTCAACGCGGTGATGGCACTGAATTTTTCAAGGGTTTCACTGACCCTCCCTTTGCGCCTGATGCCGGCGGTGTCGATCAGCACATAACGCTGATCGTTATAAGTAAAGGGAGTGTCGATACTGTCCCTGGTGGTACCGGCCTGGGGATTGGCGACCACCCGTTCATAGCCGAGCAGCCGGTTGACCAGGGATGACTTTCCGACGTTGGGGCGCCCGACCAGAGAAATCCTGACCTCGTTGGCAACATCGCTCTGCTGCTGGCCCTCGGGGAGCAACCCCTCGATCTCCTCGATCAGTTCGCCGATACCGCGACCATGTTCCGCCGACAGGGTAAACAGTGTATCGATGCCGAGGGCGTAAAACTCGCTGGCCGCCAGTTCCTGGTTGTCCCCGTCCACCTTGTTCACGACATACAGGACCGGTTTTTCGGATTTGCGGAGATATTGCGCGATCTCCATATCCGAAGGAGTCAACCCGGCGCGGACGTCCATCAGGTAGAGAATGATGTCCGCCTCCTCGACGGCCAGTTGCGACTGCTCACGCATCTGCGACAGCAGACGATCATCACTGGCAGGTTCGAAACCGCCGGTATCGACCAGCAGAAAGGGTTTGCCGTAACGGGTTATTTCAGCGTATTGGCGATCGCGCGTCACCCCTGGAAAATCCTCGACAATCGCCTTACGCTTGCCCAGCAGGCGATTGAACAGGGTCGACTTGCCGACATTGGGGCGGCCTACAATTGCTACAGTCTTCAGCATGAACTTCACATACTTTCTTCATCAATTATTTCTGGCTGTAGCCAAGCTCACGCAGCATGCGTTCACTCTGGCTCCAGTCTTTATCGACACGTACGAACAGCTCCAGATATACCCGCGTCGCCAGGAGCTTTTCAATGTCCTTGCGGGCTTCTTCACCAAGCTTTTTGATCATCTGCCCGCCCTTGCCGACAATGATCTTCTTGTGGCTGTCCCGCTCCACGTGAACGGTGGCGTGAATAACGACGAGATTTTTCTCCGGTCGCTCTTCAAATGACTCGACCCGGACCCCGACCCCGTAGGGAATTTCGTCACTGGTGCGGCGCATAATCTTCTCCCTGACCAATTCAGCGACGATGAATCGTTCCGGCTGGTCCGTCAGCGCATCGTCATCATAGTACTGCGGGCCGCAGGGCAGACTGTTTTCGACCAGTCCCAACAGAGTATCGACCCCATCGCCGGTCCGTGCGGAAATGGGGATAACCTCGGAAAAATCGAATTTCTGAGTATAGGCCTCAATGAGCTTGAGCAGGCTGGGCGGCTCGACCAAGTCGATTTTGTTTATCAGCAGATACACCGGCGTCGACATCCGGGCCAGCAGCTGCAGGATATAGTCATCACCGGGCCCAGGCTGCCCATTGGCCTCGACCAGGAACAGGACCAGGTCAACATCTGCGCAGGCATCAAGGGCCTGATCGACCATAAACCTGTTCAGCTTGCTTTTTGCCTTGTGGATACCGGGAGTATCAACGAACAGAGCCTGCCCGCCGGTAAAATTATGAATACCGAGAATGCGATTGCGGGTGGTCTGCGGCTTGTTGGACGTGATTGCGATTTTCTGGCCGAGAATCCGGTTAAGCAACGTCGATTTGCCGACATTGGGCCGACCGATGATGGCAACGAAGCCTGATTTGAATGTGGAATCTGTCATCCTACCAACTCCCTGACCATGGGGTGATCCAATGCCGCCGCCGCGGCTTTCTGTTCCGCACTTTTCTTGCTGCTGCCACTCCCCTTCCCCAGCAGCTTGCCGGCGAACCGCACCTCCATGGAAAAAATCCGTTCATGATCCGGCCCGCTGACCTGGGTGAGCAGGTATTCGGGCAATTGATTGTAGTGCGCCTGCAATCGTTCCTGAAGACAGGTCTTGTAATCACTGCCGTAACGCTGGCGGGCAGATTCCTTGACGGCCGAACTGAAAATCCGCTCACCGACCTCGCAGGCCGTGGCAAAGCCGCCGTCAAGAAATACCGCACCGAGAAGAGCTTCCAGGGCATCCGACAGCAGGCTCGCTTTGTCGCGACCGCCACTGCGGTCCTCCCCTTTGCCAAGCCTCAACCCCTCCCCCAGATTGAGGTCCCGGGCGATGGTCGATAGACCTTTTTCGCTGACCACCTCGGCCCGAATCCGGGTCAGGCCGCCCTCCGGGATATTCGGATAGACCTGGTAGATCCACTGACTGATGACCAGTTCAAGCACGGCGTCGCCGAGGAATTCGAGGCGTTCATTATGGGGCACATAATCGACCTGCTCGTTGCTGTATGACTTGTGAGTCAGCGCCTGGACCGGCAGATCCTTATTGTCAAAGCTGTAACCGATTGCATTTTCAAGAGATTCTAAATAGTCAGACACCGGGCCTCCATCTCAACATAGGATATCTGTCGCGGAGTATAGCTAAAAGCCATCAGCAGTTCAATTTCTTTACCTGAAAAGGCGCCTTCAAAGGGCCTTTATTCTTGATTATGACAACAGGCTCTTTCTATAATGTAGGTTTGCATTCAAAAAAAGCGCGCCCAGATTGAACCGCGCCTCAGCACCAGGGCCGATGGGTTTTCAGCCCGCCCTCAAGAGAGACTGAATGACTTTTGCATCCATCACCGGACATGACCAGCAGAAAGATATTCTGCGCCGCGCCATCGAGCACCGGCGGATTGCTCACGCCTACCTTTTTGAAGGTGCGGAAGGCATCGGGAAAAGGCTTATGGCCCTGGCGTTTGCCCGGGCTTTGCTCTGTACGCGGGGGACCGGTTGCGGTGACTGCACCTCCTGCCGCAAGGTCGATCACAATATCCATCCCGACGTCCACCTCCTGGAAACCCAGGAAGCCACCATCAAGATCGATCAGGTCAGAGACCTGCAGCAGCAGCTGGCACTGCGACCTCTCGAAGGCGAATATAAGATCTGCCTGGTTGAAAGTGCCGAGCGGCTGACCACCAATGCCGCCAACGCCCTGCTGAAAACCCTCGAAGAACCGCAACCCAACACCGTCATCATTCTCCTCAGCGGGCAGCCGGAAAAGCTGCTGACCACCATCCGATCCCGCTGTCAGCGGCTCCCTTTCAGGCGCCTGGCAAAAGTTCAGCTGGAAAAGGTTCTTGCGGGCCGGCTGGATTTCAGCCCGACCCAGATTTCCATCCTGGCGGCATTGTCCGACGGCAGCTTCAAAAAAGCCCTCGGCAGCAAGCAGGAACTCTACCTCGAAAAACGCCGCGAGCTGATTCAGACCTTGTCAGGGCTCTCCGCAGGCAGTAATATTCCAACGCTGCTGCTGGCAGAGGAACTCGCTGCCGACAAAGACAACCTTGACGACTACCTGGATATTTTTCAGGCATTTTTTCGCGATATCATGCTGCTCCAGTACGGCCGCCCGGAAACAGATCTGGTCAACCAGGATCTTCGGGAACTTCTGCACCGGGAAGCGGGTCGGTTTTCCGATCAGAGTCTGCACAAAAAACTGCAGGCCCTGGCCGATGCGCGCTACCATCTTCAGCGCAATGTCAACCGCCAACTGACCATGGAAGTCATGCTTCTGGACATCGCGGCCGCATGATTTTTCATTCGGACAAGAATTAACCAAGGATAATAGGTTTTATGGAACCTCTCAAAATAGTCAGCATTTCATTTCATTGTGCCGGGAAACTGTTTGATTTCGAGGCCAAGGATCTTAACCTGATTCCCGGTGACAGGGTCGTTGTCGAAACCGAGCGGGGCCGGGCTCTGGGAACGGTGATCACCAAGCCCAGGGAGATCGCTCCTGCGGATGCTCCGCCGAAATTGAAGGCGGTCCTGAGAATCGCTACCGAAAACGATCTGCAGATGGCCGGCGGCAATGCCCAGCGAGAGCAGGAAGCGCTGCGCTTCTGCCAGAAAAAAGTTCAGGAGCGCAAACTGGACATGAAGCTGGTCCGCGCAGAGTACCTGTTCGACGGATCAAAAATTATCTTCTACTTCACGGCCGACGGACGTATCGACTTTCGTGAACTCGTTCGCGACCTGGCCCAGCACTACCGAACCCGCATCGAGATGCGCCAGATCGGGGTCCGTGACGAGGCCAAACTGGTTGGCGGTCTGGGGATCTGCGGTCGTGAACTCTGCTGTGCAACCCACCTTCGGGAATTCGCTCCAGTGTCGGTCAAAATGGCCAAGGCCCAGGGACTGGCCCTCAATCCGAGCAAGATCTCCGGCCAGTGCGGTCGCCTGCTCTGCTGCCTCGCCTACGAATACGAAACCTACAATGACCTTAAGAAGAATCTCCCCAAATGCGGAAAAAAACTGCAGTTGAAAGACGGCAAAGCCGAGGTCATTGCCCTGGATATTCTGGCCCAGAAGGTGACCCTGTCCTGTCATGACGGTGAACGGTGCACCATGCATATCGATGAATTGAAAAAAGCCGCAGAGACAGACCAGCAGGCGAGCGGAGATGAGCCCCGGGACAAGGGCAGCTCCGGCCACCAGGGCCAGAAAGCTGCGGAGCAGGAGACTCCGCCGGCCAAACGCGGCGGCCGCAACCAGAAACGTCCCCCAAGGCCTCCACGCCGGCAGGGGCAGGAAGAAAAAACCCCGCCGGTTAAAGCGGTCGACCAAAAAAGCAACGCCAAACAGGCCTCACCTGACAAGCAGCCTGAAAACAAGCAGCCTGCAGACAAGCCGGCCAGAAGGCGCAGACGGCCGAGGAGACGTTCCGGCAAGCCGAGAAATCCGGATACGGACAAACAATCCTGATATGTCATGTCATTCATTTACTATAACTACGGGAGCATTTAACCATGGATAAGAACTTTTACATTACCACGCCGATCTATTATGTGAACGACGTTCCTCACATCGGCCATGCCTACACGACCCTGGCCTGTGACGTGATGGCGCGTTACAAGCGCGCCCGCGGTTATCAGGTCGCCTTCCTGACCGGGACGGACGAGCATGGACAGAAGGTTGAAACGGCGGCCAAAGCCAATGGAGAAACGCCTCTCGAGCTCGCCGACCGGGTGGTCAAACGCTTTCAGGCGCTGTGGAAAAAGCTGAACATTTCCAATACCGATTTTATCAGGACCACCCAGGAGCGCCACAAGCATACCGTCCAGGAACAGTTCAAGAAGCTCCTCGACAAGGGCGATATCTACCTGGGGGAATATGAAGACTGGTACTGTACTCCATGCGAAACCTTCTGGACCGAAACCCAGCTGCTTGACGGCAATTGCCCGGATTGCGGGCGGCCGACCACCAAACTGAAGGAGGAATCCTACTTCTTCAGAATGAGCCAGTACCAGGACCAGCTGCTTGAGCATATCGAGGCGAATCCGGATTTCATTCAGCCGAAATCGCGACGCAATGAGATCATCAGTTTCGTCAAGGAAGGGCTGCGCGACCTGTCTATCTCGCGAACCTCCTTCTCCTGGGGGATCCCGACTCCGGGTAACGACAACCACGTCATCTATGTCTGGTTCGATGCCCTGACCAACTATATCTCCGCCCTCGGTTACCCTGAAGACAAGGATGGCGACTTCGCCACCTTCTGGCCGGCAATCCACGTCATCGGCAAAGACATCCTGAGGTTCCACGCCGTCTATTGGCCGACCTTCCTCCTTGCTGCGGGAATCCCTCTGCCTGAGAAGGTCTTTGCCCACGGCTGGTGGACCGTTGAAGGCCAGAAAATGAGCAAAAGCCTGCGCAACGTCGTGGAGCCCAACATGCTTGTCGACAAATACGGCGTTGACGCGATTCGCTACTTTCTGCTTCGGGAAGTCCCCTTCGGTCTCGACGGTGACTTTTCCCACAGCGCCCTGATTCACCGGATCAATTCCGACCTCGCCAACGACCTCGGCAACCTGGTGAGCCGGTCCACCGCGATGCTCGGAAAATATTTTTCGGGCAAGCTGCCCACCCCGGCTGCGGCCCAGGCCAGCGACCAGAATCTGATCCAGCTGTTTGAAAACAACATCAGAAAAATCGATGAACAACTCAACGACCTGGCCTTCAACAAGGCCCTCATGAGCATCTGGGAACTGATTTCGGCGGGCAACAAATATATCGATGAGAATGCGCCCTGGGCCCTGGCCAAAGATCCTGCCCAGCAGGAACGTCTGGCATCGGTGATGTACAATCTGCTGGAAGCCATTCGCATTATCGCCCTGCTGGTCGCCCCCTTCATGCCTGAAACGGGCGCCCGTATCATCAAGATTCTGAACGGCGACCCTGAAAACCTGGTCCTTGACGGCCAGGATCAGTGGGGCGGTTTACAGCCTGGCACTGAAATCGAAAAAGCGGCCCCCCTTTTCCCGCGCATCGAAAACGAGTAACATACATTTATAGACAGCAGCACCCGGGGCGCCAAGAGCGCCCCGCTTTTTTTGGAGTAGCACCATGCCTGAAACCTTACCTCTTCTGGTTGACAGTCACGCCCATCTTGACAGCGGGCAATACAACAGTGACCGTGATGCCGTGATAAAACGTGCCGCGGAAAACGGAATCAGTCACATTCTGACCATAGGATGCGACCTGGAAAGCTCCTGGCAGAACGTCGATATCGCCCTCCGGCATGACTGTGTCTACGCCGCCGTCGGCGTTCATCCTCATGACGCGGCCATGATCGACGAGAACAGTCTTGGCGAGCTGGAACGGCTTCTGTCTCAGCCGAAAGTCGTCGCTCTCGGCGAGATCGGCCTGGACTATTACCGGGACCGCTGCCCCCGGGACATTCAGCAAAGAGCTTTTCGCCAGCAGATTCGGCTGGCGAAAAAGCATCACAAACCGATCATTGTTCATGACCGGGATGCCCATGATGATCTGCTCCGGATCCTGACCGAAGAGGAGGCCGGAGAGATCGGCGGAGTCATCCACTGTTTCAGCGGCGATACCGCCATGGCCAGGCGCTGCCTCGACCTTGGCTTCTATATTTCCTTCACCGGAAATATCACCTACCCCAGGAACGAAGACCTGCGTGAAGTCGTCAGCAACATCTCCATCGATCGGATGCTGATCGAAACTGACTGCCCCTACCTGAGTCCGCAACCTTACCGGGGCAAGCGCAACGAACCGGCCTATGTGCGCCACTGTGCCGAAGAGATCGCCCGGATCAAAGGCCTCACGGTCAGCGATGTTGCCAGGATCACCAGCCGGAACTGCCATGACCTGTTCGGGATCGGGGCTCTCGACCAGAGTCACAAGATCGCTTATCAGATCCGCAATTCCCTCTATCTGAACATCACCAACCGCTGTACCAACAGCTGCATCTTCTGTGCAAAATTCCGGGATTTTGTGGTCAAAGGACACGAACTTTATCTGGATCACGAGCCTTCGGTCGATGAGATTATCCAGGCGATCGGCGATCCGACCCGTTATACTGAAGTTGTCTTCTGCGGTTATGGCGAACCGCTTCTGCGACTTGACCTGGTCAAGGAAATTGCCGGCTGGCTCAAACAGCGCGGCGTCAAGGTCAGAATAAACACGGACGGCCAGGCCAACCTGGTGCATGGGCGGAATATTCTGCCGGAGCTGGCCGGTCTGGTCGACGCCATCTCAGTCTCCCTGAATGCGCCCGATGCAGCGACCTACCAGTTTCTCTGCCAGAGTGAATTCGGGGGTGAAGGATACCAGGCGGTCAAGGAATTTCTGCGCCAGGCCCCGGACTTCATTCCTGACGTCACCGCTTCCGCGGTCAGTTATCCGGACATCGACGTGGCAGCATGCCGGAAGGTTGCCGAAGAGCTTGGTGTTGCATTCAGAGAACGCGAATATAACGAATTGGGATAAGGGGGACATCATGTCACAAGAGCATTACGATCTGTTTGTCATTGGAGCCGGGTCAGGCGGTGTCAGGGCGGCTCGCATGGCCGCCGCCCTGGGCGTCCGGGTGGCCGTAGCAGAACAGTCCAGGGCGGGCGGAACCTGCGTCAACCTTGGCTGCGTCCCTAAAAAGCTCTATGTTCATGCCGCCGAATATGGCACCGGATTCGCCCAGGCCGCCGGATTCGGCTGGCAGGCTGCCCCACCGTCTTTCGACTGGCCGACCCTGCGCGACGCCAAATCGGCCCTGATCGCCAGGTCCAACCAGGCCATGGAAGGCATGCTGTCCAAAGCCGGAGCTGAATACATCAGCGGACGCGCCCGGGTCATCGGTCCTCATACCGTCGAGGTCAACGGTCGGCATTACCGGGCCGAGCGGATTCTGATTGCCACCGGGGGTCGCCCCCAATTGCCTGACATCCCCGGAGGCGAGCACCTGCTGAGTTCAGACCAGATTTTCGACCTTGAGACGCTGCCCGAGCGCATGCTGATCATTGGTGGCGGCTATATCGCCAGTGAATTTGCAGGAATATTCCAGGGGCTTGGCGTCAAGGTCAGCCAGATCTACCGCCGAGACCTTTTCCTGCGCGGCTTTGACACCGAGATCAGGGAATATGTTGCCGAGCACATGAGACGCAAGGGGATTGATCTGCGCTTCAACTGCAATGCCGAAAAGGTCGTGGCGCAGCCCGAGGGCGGCTACCTGGTCACCCTGAATGATGGCTCCACCATGGAAACCGACCTGATCCTCGCCGCCACCGGGCGCCGCCCTAACAGCGGCGCACTGGGTCTGGAGGATGTCGGGGTGGTGATCGAAAAAAACGGGGCGATCGCTGTTGATGAGCATTACCAGACCGCAATCCCTTCCATTTACGCATTAGGGGATGTGATAGACAGAGTTCAGCTGACTCCCGTTGCCCTTGCTGAAGCCATGCACCTGGTCAAGCACCTGTACCAGGGCGGCGCCGAACCGCTCTCTTACGACCTCATTCCCACCGCGGTATTCTGTCAACCCACGATCGGCTGCGTGGGCCTGACCGAGGAGGAAGCGGCCGCGCGATTCCCGAGAATCGATATCTACACGACGGAATTCCGCTCCCTGAAACATGCCTTGAGCAACAGCGGTGATCGGATCCTTATGAAACTGATTGTCGATCCCGCCTCGGACCTGGTGGTCGGCGCCCATATGGCCGGCGAGGCCGCCGGAGAAATTATCCAGGGCATCGCTGTCGCCCTGAAAGCCGGTGCGACCAAGTCCGTATTCGACCAGACCATCGGCATTCACCCGACCAGCGCGGAAGAATTTGTCACCATGCGGAGCCTGACCCGTAGCCGCGAACAGTAACCCCCTAAGAAAGAGACTGCGGCAACAGTGTCCGCAGTCTCTTTCCGGGCGGATCAGAATGACAGTGCTTTTCAATTGACTACAAACGGCCGGACACCCTGCAGAAAAAGGCAACAAAGAGCGGCCCAGGCATTCCCGTAACACTGAACCTGACAGGTCTTCTTTGGGCTCGAGATTCAGACGCCCGGCAGCAGCTCATGCCACAGCCGTTCCTTTTCGGCAAAGGGCATTCTGGCGTTGGCCGGACTGGTTGAGGGCAGGCGACGGAAGGTCAGGTTCAGGGCGTGCTGACCGAGCTGCGGGCGGACATATCGGGTAAAGGCTTGCTCAGCTTTACCGCCGTTGAAGAAGACGCGGCTGATCCCTGGATAGCTGGCAAAAAAAGTCACAAAATCATTCGCCACGATGGAGTCCTCGACGATAGCGGTATCGAGACTCCCCTCCCGACGGCAATATCGCATCACATCCCAAACGGCGATGCCTTCCGTCAGGAGCCTCTGACACCGCTCCGTATAGGGCAGACTGACCGAAAAAGCGAACAGACTGGCCATGATTTTCCAGAAAGCGTTTTGAGGGTGGGCATAATACTCGCCAGCCGCCAGGGATGCCTGGCCCGGCATGCTGCCGAGAATGAGGGTGGCTGCAAAGCTCCCGACCAGGGGCGAAAAACTTTCCAGCCGCGGCGTTGTCTGCACCTTAGCGTCCGAAGAGCCGGTTCAGGGTGTTGTCAAGGAGGTCCCTGACCCCTTCCTGGGCGGCGTCATCCGAGCGCAACCCCTCGGAGATCTTATCTGCAACCTTATCTTTTGCCCTTTTCAGCAGCATCCCCTCGATGGCAGAGGTATCGGGCTGAACCCGGGGCCTTTCGAGACGACCCCGGACCACCAGAGGGATCCTTCCCCACCCCTGTTCATCAGTCAAGGATGCCATCACATCGGAGACCGTTCCGGAGCGCCGGAGCACCTTGGGAGCGACCCGGGAATCGACTTTCAGGTTGAGATCGCCCTTAAGATCAATGGTTCCCTGGGATGTCATCCTGACTTTTGATCCGGTCAGACTGCTGCCCTGACTGATCACCCCGTTGACCAGCTGGTAGCGCCCTGTTAATGACTGGAAGGTCAGGCCCCGAAGCTCTTCCCCGCCAAGAAAAACGGCGACGGCATCGGCGACCGGAAAACCTCTCAGAGAGCCGTCGACAACCTCGGCCGTCCCCTGCGCCGTCAGAGCTCTGAGCAACGTTGGTTTGCGGGTCCCGTAGCCGCCGAAAGTGCTATCGAGAGCAAGGATTCCCGAAACATTCTGCTGGCCTTCGGGATACAGACCCTGATAAAGAGCACCAAGCCCCATGTCTCTGACCTGGACAGCTCCCGTATAGGAGAGCCCTCGAACGCCGAGATCGAGGCTGCTGTTACCTCGAATCCGGCCGTTACCGACAGCAGCACGGATATTCTCCAGACGCAGGCGATTATCCCGCAGCCGCGCATCTGCCGTGACGTTTTCCAGTGCCAGGTCCCGGTAGAGAACCTTACCGATGGAAACCGTACCCGTCAGGTCCACGGGCAGGTCAAAGGGACCGATCTCCGTTTCCCGGGAGAGACCATCCCCTCCCTCATGACCACCGATGCCATCCCCTCCTCCGGTCAGCTCATTACCATCCAGAGTATCCGCCGCAAGGGAGAAGCCCCCCTGGTAGAACGCCTTCCCTTGGCGCTTGACGGCAAGGGTGAGCAGAGCGCTCTGATTGCCGTAGGTCAGTCCAAGATCGGTGGTTTTCAGCGCCCCATCGCGGTAGGCGATCTCCCCATTCAGGCCAAGGCGCAGCTGCTCCGTGCTGACCTGGACATCGTTGAGGCTCAGACGCGCCGACTGAAACAGCTCCGCCAGCTGTCCGGGGGGACCCTGCAAAGCGATGCGACCGTCAACCTGGCCGGCGAAACTGTACTTCTGATAGTCGCGGATCAGGTTTTTGGGCAGGCTGGCCATCATTCGGCGCAGGTCGAGTTCCTGCAGCCAGAGATTCAGATTGAGATAGGGACTGTCCGCGGACAGGTTGAGATCTCCATCGATGGACAGCCCGATATCGTTAAGTTTCACCAGCAGGGTCGAGACTTCGAGCAACCGCTCTGCAGAACTGAAACCTACGGAATAATCGGCCGCCAGGGTCGTGTTTTTAAAGGGAGCGTCGGCAAGTCGATCGAGGGTCAGGTCAAGGCCGTCAAGGGAGACCTTTCCTTTCGAGGAATAATGGCCGGGAGTGAAATCGACTTCTAGGTTCAGTGAGAGTTTTCCGGCGCCAAGCTTGCCGGGCAGTTCTTTGCGATAATAAGGAGCCAGGGGGACCAGGTCCAGGGGAGTCAGATGCAGGACGAGATCCCCGCTGTGACGGGACAAGTCGTAATGACCTGAGACATCGAGCTGGGCCTCGTTAAAACGGACTGACGCATCGATGGGAAACGACGAATCCAGGGTCAGGTCGCGAATCTGCAGGTTCAGGCGGTCCAACCGGTAACGATAGGGAGCTTTCGGATTCTGGTAGGCATCAGTGTACTGAACAACTCCCCCGATGATACTGACCTCTTTGACCAGCAGTCTGAAAATATCCTGGGAGAGAGAGGTCACTTTTTCGCGCACCGGACCGGATGGCTCCGCCCTCCCTGCTCCGGGCAACAGATCACTGAAATTGAAGGACCCGTCGGCAAAACGGTTGATGGAAATAACAGGCGCGTCGAGAACCACGTCGTTCACGACAAAGTGCCCGGTCAGCAGGGGCAGGAACTGGTAATGGAGCCGGACCTGCCTGACCGAGATGAAATCATCCTCGTCCCTGTGGAGCTGTTTGATGGAGAGATTGTCGACCGTGATACCGGAAAACAGGCCAAGCTGTACGCGTCCGACATCCACGTTGCGCCCGACGGTCGATTCGACCAGGGGGAGCAGTGTCTCGCGCACCTTTTCGGGAGTCAACTGACTTTGCAGATAAACCACCAGCCCGATCGCAAGGGCTACCAGGAAAACGAAAAAAAGACCGATTTTAGCTGGTAAAGACATGAGTTCTCCCGCAAAAAGCCGTTCATCACATTCAGTCATCCGCATACCGGCCGGGGGCACGAAACGCTCCGGCCCGTTTCTACAAAGTACTATATTTATTGCCCTTTAAAAAGAGAGGCCGATATTTTTTTTAATATTAAAATAATTTACTTTTTCTGCAGAAAATCCTATTATTCGAATCAAATTAAATTCCGCAAATCCCAGGAGAGTCCCCATGAAAAAATCCGCAAACTCGCTCCCCCTCGATATCGGCTGGTGCGAGTGGGTGTCGTTTCCGGCTTTGAAAATCCCGGCAATCGAAGCCCAGGTCGTTATGGATTCGAAACAGTCGATACTGAATATTTTTGATTTTTCCACCTTTAAAGAGGGAGAGGATCTGATCATCAGCTTCGGGATCCATCCGATTCAGAACAATACCGATGTCGAAATCTACTCAGTCATCCCGGTCAAGACCCGGCGCCTGGTCTCTTTTGAAGACGGCAGCAGGGAATGGTGCTACGTCATCGAAACCGAAATGCGTATCGGGTCATTGAAGAAAAACATAGAACTGACTCTGGTCCAGCGTGAGGAATCAACCTTTCGACTCCACCTGGCTCCCCATATGATCAAAAGCCTGGTGCGCGTCAACCCGCAAAAAAGCTACATGACCGGCCAGATTCTGAAAAATTTCACCCCTTCGCCGGCCTGATCGGACCAGCCTCCCCCTATTGACCTATTCGGGCAGCTCGTACCAGCCGTCAAACAACGGAAAATAAAGAGCTGCCCGAACCGGAAGCCCCTCCCCAAGAGCCTTGAACAGGCTGATATAGATCCGTAGCTGTTCACCGTAACGGGCCCCTTCGCGTTTCAGAAAAGCGGACAGGGATTCAGTCTTGCCCGGAGCACTGGTTTTGTAATCGACGATCCAGCGCTGTCCGTCGGCGACGAACGTCCGATCGATGACGGCGTGGATCAGTGTCCCCTCCACCACCCCGGTCAGGGGATATTCGCAGGCACCGTCCTGATGGTTGGCCAGGATCCATTGGCCGCGCGGACTGTTCAGAACTCTGGCGACGGCCCGACCGACCCGATCGACGCCATCCGCAACATCAGCCTCGGCAACACCGAGCTGGCGCAGTTCCTGGGTCAGGCGTTGTTGCCTGGCATCCGGGCTCTGCCGATGCCAGTATTCCGGTCCGTGACGACTGATCATCTCCAGCTGCTGGTGGACCAGGGTTCCGACATGCCGGTAAACCGGATTCTCCCAGCCGCTGAACACTCGGCTCGCTTCGTCATGCCCCTGCGAAGCGGTTCCCTGGTCAGTCATGAGAGGCAGGTTGACGGGCTGCACATCGGGCAGCCGCCAGCCGCCGGGCAGTCGTTGCAAACCGGGCACCGGCCGCTCCGGTTCCGCAGGCCCGGAGGGAGCAGCCTGTCCAGAAAAACGGGAGTTCACGGCCGGCCAGAGTTTTTCAAGCAATGACCCGGGTTTTGGCACCGATTCCCCCCTGCTGTTCTCCTGGACGTGTCCAAGCAGATGCAGTTTCCGGATCGCCCTGGTCGTGGCGACATACAGCAGCCGCGCCGCTTCGAGGTCGGCTTTCTGCTTTTCAAGATCGGCTATCGTCTGATAGAGGGGATCCTTGACTTGGGAACCCCGCGCCGGGAGTGGAGCAATCAACAGCCCGTGACGGGGATGTTCAAACCAGCGCAGCAGCGGTTGGTTACTGCGCCCCGTCGTTCTGCCGAGCCCCGGGATAATGACGGTGTCGAATTCCAGCCCCTTGGCTTTGTGAATGGTCATGATCTCCAGTCGGCAGTCGGTCGCCTCGGGATTGGAAAAAATTTTTTCCAGCCCCCGGTCGATCAGGTTCAGGTCGGCCATTGTCCCCCCCCGGTCGAGCCGTTCAAGCAATCCGAAAACCAGCCGGGCATCGGCGTGCCCCTCCGGGCCATAACAGGCGGGGCCCCCCAGGCCGAGCCAACAGGCTTCGACCAGTTCCCTCAAAGGGTAACGTCCGCACCGGGACAGGGCCTGGGACAGGACAGGCCAGACCCTGGTGACCCGCTCGCGACCATCGTCACTCAGGCCGTTTACCAGTCCCTCATTCTCCAGCAGCGACGGAAGGGTCGCCCGCTTATCGCCTCCGGCAAGGGCGTGAAGATCGTCCAGGGTCAAGCCGCACCAAGGAGCTCTCAACACTGCCAGCCAGGACAGGCGGTCTCCACGATGCAGGAGGGCCTTGGTCAGATGCACCAGATCAAGAGCGGCCGGCCTGGCG
This sequence comes from Geopsychrobacteraceae bacterium, assembly GCA_963677135.2. Taxonomy (GTDB): domain Bacteria; phylum Desulfobacterota; class Desulfuromonadia; order Desulfuromonadales; family Geopsychrobacteraceae; genus Seleniibacterium. The sequence goes on from CAXXLS010000014.1 coordinate 156,510, forward strand.
CCGAGGAGATCGATATCCCTGGCCCGGTAGGGAATCCGCTCTTCGTGAAGTAACGGCAAAATGGCATGCAGATGATTGCGACCCCGGACCAGAATAGCAATGGTCTGCTCCGGATGCTTCGCCTGCGCCTGGCGAACCAGATCGACAACCTGCTCCGCCTCCCGCTGGTCGTCCCGCTCATAAAAAGGATGAACGGTGCAGGCCGTTCCGGCCATGGGCGGTTTGACGGCGATGGCATCCGCCAGGGGAACAGCCCCGAGGGTTTCGTCGGTCCGCTCCGGGAAAATCGAGGAGAAGCTGGCGTTGACCCAGTCGACAATCCCCTGCTGCGAGCGAAAGTTGCAGCTCAGCTGCAGCGGTTGCAGGGGCAGCTGAAGTTCCCCGAAGGCACCCCTGAAGCTGTGCAGGAAAAGGCCGACCTCGGCTTCTCTGAACAGATAGATGGATTGCATCGGATCGCCGACCAGAAACAGGGTGCGCCCGTCCCCCGGAGTCCAGCCGGAGGTCAGGGTTTCCAGCAGCCGGTACTGCAGTCGCGAGGTATCCTGGAACTCGTCAATGAGAATATGCTGCAGATCCTGGTCGATTTTCAGAAGCAGGTCGCTGGGGTCGCTGGCCGCTCCGAGGGCCTCATGAGCCTTCAAGGCGATTTCGGCGAAATCAGCCTCCCCTTCGTTGCGGAACACTATCCACAGTTCATAGATCAGCAGCGGCAGCAGCTCGATCAGGGCTTCCAGCAGTTGCCACTGCTCCTCGCTGTACCCGTGGCCGGGCAACTTGCGGACCTGGTCCAGATAACGAAGAAAAACAGGCGCCGAAGCCAGGAGCTCCAGCAGACCCTGCATCCGTTCCTTCTCTTCCTTGCCGTCCTTGCCGGGGGGGAACCCTTCATTCTTGGTCAGTTTTTTACGCAGTTCACCGCGGCCGGTCAGCAGCCAGTTCCCCAGAACCGCCCAGGCCGGCAACTGATCGTAGGTGGTCCCCGGCAGCCCCCCCCACTGACGGCACTGACTCAGGGGGGTGTCGCTCAGGTTGGCGGCGGCAAAATGCAGACAGCCCAGCAGTTCTGCTTCGAGCTCCTCGGGGAATGCCAGCTTGAGTCTTTTCAGCTGATCCTCGAAAAGCCCTTCCAGGGACTGCTGGAGTTGCTGATGGGTCCTCTGGTGGTCGGGATGCAAATAGCGCAGCCACTGGTCCCGGCGCCGCAACATGTCGATCAGCATGTCCTGCACCACCGCAAGCTGATTGTCCAGGTGCCTCAACAGCAGTTCAAGCTGGACGCTGCCCGGACCCTGATTGTCAAGAGACAGGCAGAGCCGCTCGACAGCTTTCAGATAAAGGACATCGGGCTCGTCGGTCATTTCGGGAAGACTGCCGAAACGTGACAACCATGGCATTTTCCTGACCAGCGCCGCATTGAAGCTGTCGATGGTCTGAATGGCGAGTTGGGCGGGATTTTTGAGGATATCCTCCCCCTGCCGATCCAGGGCCTGGCGAGCCAGCTGCCACGTCAGTTTATGATGGGGGGCCTCAGGCTCGGGAGTGTGCCGGGCGGCGCGCAGGGCCTGCAACAGCCGCTGACGCATTTCGGCGGCCGCCTTGTTGGTGAAGGTGATCGCCAGAATCTGCTGAGGCCGCTGCACCTGCCCGAGCAGGGCCAGCATCCTCTGAATCAGCAGTTCGGTTTTCCCGGATCCGGCCGGGGCCTGGACAATGCAGGACCGGGTTACGTCTATGGCAGCAGCACGCTCTTTGGCATCAGCAATCATCGTCGGCTCCGACAATCAGCAGAGATTCCTGGATACGACACAATCCGGGGAGGTCGCAATAGCGACAACTGGCATTCGGATCAAAGGGAGCGACAGCGGCCTGGCCGGCCACGAACGCCTCGGCCAGTTGCCTGATCTGGTTCTGCCAGAACACCAGGAGCTGGCTCCACTCGGTAATGGCCAGATCCTGGCAGCGTTTGTTGCCGCCCAGATCCCCGACTTTTCCCAGCAGACCCTTCTCTTTGACGATGCCAAGCAGGCGGCATGCCCCCTTGCGAACCTGAGCGAACACAATCCCGTCAGCCTGGTGCTGGTCCTGGGCGACAGCATAGATGGGCAGCTGGGGCTCCACCAGGGGAACGCTCACCAAATCATCGGCCTTCAGCTGACTGCCGGTTTTATAGTCGATAATAATGCGGTAGCCATCGGCAAGTTCGTCGATTCGATCGACTTTGAGCCTGATTTCCAACGGCCCAAGCTGTTCAGTATGCTGCGCTTCCGTTCCGGCGACCCGGAATGGTTCGCGTTGCAGTTCGACCGTCTCGAGCCATTCTTCGACCAGGGCTGCAATACGTTCCTTTTCAAGCTTGAGAAGGGTCGCCGACGGCTCGGGGCGGCCGCTGAAAAAGACGGTCAGGGCAGCCGCAACCTTCTCGCTGACCAACAGCCGTCGTTCAGCATCGTTCAGGGCCACCAGGTTGCGCTGATCCTGCAGTTGCTGCCAGATCTTCTCCAGGGCGATATGCACAAGATCACCACGGATCATGGCGGACAGTCCCGGAGTCGCGGCATCAAGGGCCCGGCCATGGAGACGATGATGAACGAAAGCCCGGAAGGGACAGTGAGCCTGATCTTTGAGCAGACCGGTCCCGCCTTCGACACGGGAGGCCTCAAGGGCCGGCCCCCGGACATCCGTAATCATCTCCAGCGCCGGGCCCCGGACATCCGTAATCATCTCCAGCGCCGGGCCGCGATCTGCGAGCTGGTGAAGGAGATCATGGCGCGCTGCCATGACCGGGGACCCGACTGCAGCATCGCTGGGCAGCAGCGGACTGGGCTGCAGTTCGGTATCGCCATCGAAACGCGGATAGCTGAGCACCACATGCTCGGCGGCACAGAGCAATCGGGCCATCACCTGCTCGCCGTAAACCAGTTCCCGGGCGGCGCTGGCATGGGGCATATCGTGGGCCACCTGCAGGCCATAGGGCAGAAACGGATTGGGGGAAGGAGGGGCCGGCAGAATGCGCTCCTCGAGACCCATCACCCACAGGTGTTCGAAGGTCAGCCCCGTGGATTCGAGCAACCCGACCACCTGGACCGGCCCGGTCGGTGCTTCGACCTGGAATTCGGTTTCGTAAGAGAGGCGCTGGATCAGGCTCGCCACCCGCTGACGGGTCATGGGTCGTTGCAGGGCGTCAAGCCGGGGAACCTGTTCCAGGACATTTTCCTGCCAGGATTTGATAGCCTGATACTCACGGCTGGCCAGCGTCCGCTCTCCCGGCCAGCCTGTCTCTTTAAGAAAATTGGCGAAATATTCACACCAGGAGCCGGGTGCTTTTTTTCCGTCACCCTGGTCCTGATCGGCCCATAACTGCATGATTCGAGCAAAATCCGTCAGCCCGTCCTTTTCCGCCAGGCGGGCCAGGCTTCGAGTGGTGAAACGCGGCTGATTATAGCCCCGCAGCCGGACTTCGAACCGGGACCGCCGATCAGCTTCACTGCGCGCCTTCCCGAGATAGGGAGTACGCAACAGGAAGGAAACCTGGTCAAAAGACAGGATCGGACCGGCCTGCAGGATTTCAAGACCCGCATGGACCACGCCCTGGTCGCCTAAGGGACCGCCGAGAGACAAGCTGAACACCGCCTCCTCATCGCTCAACCTTACGGCCCCCATAGGATCGATCTCGGCCCGGAAGATCCTCTCAATTTCCTGACGGCGCCGGGTCAGGTCCGGAACCACGATCCCGATGGCGGAAGCACCCTGGTCCAGCAGAGCCCGTGCCCAGCAGGCCGCCGCTTCGACTTCACCGGTTCGGTCCCTGGCTTCAAAACGCACAAGATCGTGAGCGGGATCTTCCCCTGGAGTCACCTCTTCACATAAGCAGCCGCTTTCAACAAGGGTCTGCTGCAACTTTGCCAATCCCGGAGGAAGCTGGTCAAATCCGACCAGAACAAGATGGCCCGGAGGGGTGAGTTCACCGTTACGAAAGGCCTCTCGAATACGCCCCGGAAGCTGACTCTTGTCGAGCCAGCGACTGGCTGCGGCCAGGTTTCGGATCTGCTGGTACCAGCCCAGGAAGACCTGCTGATCATCGGTCAGGTCCGCGGGATCGAGGGAGAGTTCGTATTCGTTCAGAAGGCGGTAAGCCTGAATAGCCCGCTCGGCAGTCCGGGGAACCTGCAGCAGATCCAAGCCCGCTGCCCGGGAGGATTCTTCAATCTGCCGTTCCCAGAGATACTGAAGCTGCAGCGGGTTGACCAGACGCCATTGTTCGCCAAGTTCAGCCAGACAGCGTTGCAGCCAGGCTTCATAACTGAACAGGCTGGGAGGCTTCCAGGCCGCAGCACCGGAGTCCAGCATCTGCCGATCGTACAGATCGCGCAGGTATCGAAACAGACGCCGATTGGCGGTCAGGACCAAAGTCCCCCGCCTCAGGTTCTCTAAAAGGTCGTGATAGATATTGGGTACCACCGAAACCATGATCCTCTCACTGTCGTTGATTATGTCTGCCCCTTCAGAGAGGGACCAGCCTGACGGTACTGCCGGTGCGTTGCTGAACCACATCGATCCGCTGAGGTATCTGCTCTTTGAGATCGCCGACATGGGAGATAATCCCGATCATGCGTCCCGCCGACTGCAGGTCAACCAGGGTTCTGATAGCCAGGTCGAGAGATTCGGGATCGAGACTGCCGAACCCCTCGTCGATAAACAGGGTATCCAGTCGAACCCCGCCGGAGTAGGCCTGAACGATATCGGAAAGACCCAAAGCAAGAGCAAGAGCCGCCATGAAACTTTCGCCCCCTGACAGGGTTGCCACCGGGCGGACCTTTCCGGTGTAGGCATCATCGACCAGCAGGTCAAGTCCGGAAGCCTTGTTCCCCTTGGCACGGTCCTCCTTGCGCAGCAACCGGTAGCGGCCTTTACTCATGCGGGTCAAACGGGTGCTGGCTTCCAGGAGAACATCATCGAGCAGAACGCTCAGCACAAAGCGCTGCAGGCTGACTTTCTGCCCGGTCTGTCCGGAAGCGACGTCGCTCACCGTTCCCACCACCCGGTATCGGTCATCAAGCTCCTTCAGCCTGGCCTGGTTGGCGTCCAGCTTTTTCCTGGTGTTCTGCAACGCCTGCAGGCGGCTGTCGAGGCTGCGCCAGTGGTGATCCGCCTGCGTCCTGCTCTTCTCGGCGGCGCGGAACTGGCGCTCAACCATGTCAAGGTCCGGTCGCTCCTGGCCCTCCAGCTTTTTCCGCAATTCCCGGTCGGCTCCTGACAACTGCAGCCGCTCCCCCTCGAAGCTGTCAATCCGGCTCTGAAAAGCGTCCAACTCCGCTTCGGAAAGAAGGGCGGCCCGGTAATCCTCCTCCGCGGCGAACGGACTTCCGACCAGGGAATCGTGGCAGGCCCGGGCAGCCGCCTCGGCCTTGATCAGGGCCTGGCCGTGCTGTTGTTCGCTTTGCTGAACGGCATTGCTGGCCGATTCAACGGCGGCATAGGCCTCGCGATGCGCCTGACCGATCTCTTCTATGCGCTTTTCGCAGCGGCTGATTTTATCGATCAGAGTCCGGGTGGCGGATTCAAGGGCCTGCAGATCGCGAAATTCAAGGGGGAGATCCTTTCCAAGCAACTCCCGTTCCCGCTTGATTACCGCCTGCTTTTCGGCCATTTTCTGGATGCTGTCACTCAGGGCGTCGCTGTCCAGTTGCCGGAGGGTCGTCACGTCAGCGGCCGGGAAACCTTCCAGCGCCTGCTGTTCAATGGCCCGCTGCGCTTTTAACTGGGCGACCGCGGCCGCCGGGTCGGGCCCGAGGCCTGCCTCCAATTCATTGACGACGAGCCCCTGCTGTTTGACCTCGGCCCGCAGTTCACGAAATTGATCGCGCACGGCTTCTAACCGGTCAGCCTGCTCGGCAACGGTTTTGCGTGCCCCCTCCAGTTCCTGGTAACTCGGAAGATGCTCACTGGTCGCCGCCGGCGCCGGATGACTCTGACTGCCGCAGACCGGACAGGGGGCTCCGTCCTGCAACTCGGCAGCCAGCAAGGCGGCCTGTCCCTGGTGCCAGGCCAGTTCAAGAGTCTTGTTGGCGACCACCATGGAATCATATTTCTGTTTTAACTTCAGTCCCTCAGCTTCTACTTGTTCAAGCTTTTTCTTAAGATTTTCAAGAACCCTTTTCTGGTTGGAATAATCGTTAAGCCTGGCCAGTTGCTGGTCACACTCGGCAAGCCGCCTGACGGAGCCATAGAGTGTGGACTGTCTCTGCAGGTCCTCCAGCTGTCGGTCAAGACCGGTCATCCGCTCAAGACCTTCCCGGTACTGTTCCATGCGCCGCAGGGTGAGATGTTGGTCATCCCGTTCCCGGTTGAGATGGGGAAGCTGCTCCCGCTCGGCTTCAACCTGCCGCAGGCGCTCTCTGGCCCGGGTCAGCGTCGCCCGGGTTTCCGTCAGCCTCTCTGCGAGGAAGCTTTGTTCCTGCAGACAGCGATCCCGCTCCAGAAAAACAGGCCGCAACCGGTCAGCCTGAATGGCCGCGGCGACCCTTTTTTTAAGCTCTGTGATCTCGGATTCCCGTTGGTTGAGCCGCACCAGCTCGGCAGCGACCCGGGACAGCTGCTCAAAATCATTGACCAGGGCCTGAGCCCGACCGAAGTCCTGATGAGCGGCCAGATAGGCCGTCTCCAGGCGGGACCTGATCTCGCGTGCTGCGTCAACCTGCCCCTGCAGATCGCTGATTTCCCTGTCAACGGCGGCCGCAGAATCGCATTCGACAGCCTCGAGGATCCCCTGTCGCTGCTGAAGGCAGGCCTCTCTTTCCCTGCGGATAGCTGCTGATTTTTCGCGCAGGCGCTCCTCAAGCCGTTTATAGATCCCGGTTTGAAACAACTGACTGAATATCTTCTCCCGCTCGACTGATTCGGCTAGCAGTAACTGACGAAACTTTCCCTGCGGCAGAACCATGACCTGACGGAACTGATCGGCTGACAACCCGGTCAGAGACTCGATTTCGCGAGTGGCTTCACTGACCTTGCTGGACACCAGCAGCTGTTTTGAGCCATCGGCCAGAATCTCGGCCAGCTGAGCTTCTGGCTTCTGTTCGGTCAGGCCATCACCCCGCGCCTTGGGACGCAGTTGTTCCGGAACCCGTCTGATTTCAAAGTGCCGGTCGTGAAGCAGAAAAGAAAATTCCACCTCGCAAAGAACCTCGGCAGCAGCCAGATCGGAACGCATCTGCGCGCCTTCCCGTTCGTCTCCGGTGGTTTTCCCGTACAGAGCGAAACAGATGGCATCGAGAATGGTGGTCTTGCCGGAACCGGTCGGCCCATTGATCAAAAACAGGGGTGCCACGCCAAATGCTTCAAAATTGATCACTTCCCGTCCGGGAAAGGGACCGAAGGCCGTCATCACAAGCCGCAGGGGACGCATACTAACAATCCTCCCGATGCAGCTGTTCAAGCTCCTTGCGAACGAGCTCCGACTGTTCTTCACTCAGGGGCTGACCGGTCGTCTGCTCGAAAAAATCGCTGACCATGGCGATTTCTCCGCGGGCCAGCTGATCGCGCTGGCAGGGGCCCGGTTGCCGATGAAGCAAGCCCGGCCTTTCCAGATGCAGGACATTGGGATAGACCTCCCGGATTCGGTTCATGACATCGAGAATGGCGTGAGTATCGTGCAGGCGAACCTGCAGATAGTCCTCACGGTTCGGATCGCCCCTTCCGTGCCCGAGGATATCTTCAAGCAGTCCTTCAACAGTGCGAACATTTCTTTTTGATTTAATGGGAATTCTCTCGAAGGAAACAAGTTCCCCTCCGACCAGTTCAACAAGACTCACCGACTTGTGCTGGGAGGCTTCGGAAAAGGAATATTTCAGAGGCGAGCCGGAGTAGACCACGCGGTTTCCGCATCGGGCCTGGGGCCCGTGGAGATGTCCGAGTGCCGTGTAGCAGAAACCTGAAAACAGAGCCGGATCGACATACTCGAGGCCGCCCAGAGACAGGGGGCGTTCCGATTCGGAACTTTCGCCGCCAGCCAGGAAGCAGTGAGCGACCGCCACGGCGTGATCCTCGCCGTGGCGCGCCTCTTCTATCATGGAAACCAGGTGGTGCATGGCCTCCTGATGGGTGCTGACATCGATATTGAATTTATAGCGGACCGCGGCGGGATCGGCATAAGGGATCGGATAAAACGCCAGGCGATCGCCATGACGCCCTTCGATCAGGACCGGCTCAGGGCTGTCCCAGAGCTTCCCCACCACATGCAATCCGGCCGCCGCCATCTGGCGGGCCCCGAAATTCAGGCGTTCGCCGCCGTCATGATTACCGGCTATCAGGATCACCGGAACGCCCAGGTCGTGACAGAGAGTCGCCAGCGTCCCGTCGAGCAGATCGATAGCTGCGGCGGGAGGAACCGAGCGGTCGTAGATATCCCCGGCAATCAGGACGACATCTACCGCCTGTCGGGCCGCAATTGAACAGATCTGGGCCAACACGTCCTGCTGGTCATCAAGCAGCGACTGCTGATAGAGCTGGCGGCCCAGGTGCCAGTCAGAGGTGTGGAGAATTCTCATGTGCAGTATCCGGATCTGTCAAGTGCGGTAGCCGGGGGCAATGACATCGACCACACCCCCGCGTTATAATGGTCGTATGACACGGAAAATACGCTTTCTACTGATACTCATCCTGCCGGCGGCGGTTGTCCTTACCGGCTGTACCGCCACCCGCTGGACCTGGCAACATCCCGACCGGCGATCTGACCTGGAGCGTCAGCAGGATCTTAAAGAGTGCCTGGAGCTGGCCCGCCAGGAAGTCACTCCCTATCATGGCTACGGGTTTGATCTGCCGTTTGCCGGACACCCTTATTCCCGCCACCACCACGTCACTTTCAGGACCTGGTCATATCACGACAGCCTGTTGCGCTATGAAAGCGAACTTGACACATATACCCGCATCTGCATGAAAGCAAGGGGCTGGCAATGCGTCCGGGTCGTGTCCGGAGCAGCGGAAAGCAAAGAATAGCGGCGCGCTTCCCGGCTTGTACTGAACATCAATTTTTCATATACTTAGAGTTCTGTCGTTTAACAATTCTTTAAGCAGGACGGGATTCTCGTGCGCATTGATTATCCGGACAACCTTCAGCTGAACACCCTGACCCTGCGTCCGCCGCAGCCCCAGACCGCAGGGACGGAGCGCCACAGGACTCAGGTCGAGGCCCGTGACTCATATACCAGCAACGCCGAAAATGCAGCGGTTCTCGATGCGGACTATGTCGACACCGGCCAGGGACGACAAACGGCAAAACAGCAACCGGATCCGGCCCGCAACAACCGTATCTCCTTAGAACTCTATGCCCTGGACAGTTTCGAGCAGCAAACCTCGGGATCTGATCCCAACACGCCCGTCGGCCGGTATCAGGCCATGGCTGCACTGGACCTGCCTGCTCCCGGCACCTATCTCAGCCTGTTCGCCTGAATGCCACACCGTGCCCGGTCAGCCTTCAAGGCGACCCAGCACCTGCTTTATATCCTGCCAGACATCCCTTTTTCCGGCCGGATTCCTGAGCAGGTAGGCGGGATGATAGGTCGCCATCAGGGGTATGCCACGATATTCATGCCAGTGCCCGCGGATCCGGCTGATGGGATCCTTGCTCTGCAGGAGAGTCTGAGCCGCAAACCGCCCCAGCGTCACGATCAGGCGCGGCCTGATGATTTCCAGCTGCTCCTGGAGAAACTGTTCACACGCTGCGATTTCGTCGATCTGGGGGTCACGATTCCTGGGAGGCCGGCACTTGATGACATTGCAGATATAGACATCTTCCCGCCGTAATCCCATGGCAAACAGGATTTTCTCGAGAAGCCGCCCGGCTTCTCCCACAAACGGAAAACCACGTTCGTCCTCTTCCCTCCCGGGAGCCTCTCCTACCAGCACCAGTTCGGCCGCGGGGTTACCCTGCCCGAAGACAATGTTTTTCCGCTCTTTGCACAGGGAGCACAGTTGGCAGCCCTGAAGGCTGGCCTCGAGATCGGCCAGAGTGGTCGGTCGGGCCGAAGGCTTTTCCTGAGGCTTCTGTTCTGATACGGCTGCGGGAGCGCTCGCCGCAGGCTGATCGCAGATACTGGCAAATCCCCACTCCTGAAGATCCTCAAGCAGGGCCCGGCTTTGACGGACGAGATCATGGCATTCGTGATATAATTTATCTGTCATTCACACTGTTCCGCTAAAGTAGAAAACCGAAAGCCAGGGATCCGGCTGATGCGCATACTCCGAACACTGCCAATCGTCATTGTCATCCTGTTGCTTCCCGTTGATGCCTTCGCCTGGGGAGCCGGCGTCCACCTGGGTCTGGGATTACGGCTTCTCAAGGCCCTCGAACCGCTGCCGGCCGCTTTGCAGATGCTGCTGACCAGCAATCCCTATGACTTTCTCTATGGCTGTATCGCCGCCGATATTACCCTGGGGAAAAAATATACCCACCACCTTGAACATTGCCACAACTGGAGCGTCGGTCTCAAGATCCTCGATCGTGCCCGGGACATCGGTCCCCAGGCCCAGGCCTGTGCCTACGGCTACCTGGCTCATCTGGCCGCGGACACCATCGCCCACAATTACTTTGTCCCCTACAAGCTCGCCATGACCTACAACACCGTCCTGCTCAATCATGCCTACTGGGAAATCCGGGCCGACAGCGGAGTCAGAAAAGCCACCTGGGATGCCGCTAAAAAACTGGCCACAAGGGACAATCGACCCCACGACCAGATGCTCAGCCAGACGCTGTCGGACACCATCTTCTCCTTCGGAACCAACAAGCAGATTTTCAATTCCATGATGCTGATCAGCCGCTTGCGCCGCTGGCGCAGAATCATTTATTCCATGGCGAAGCGATCAAAGTGGGAATTTGACAAAGCTGAACATCATGAGTACATGACCATGGGCCTGGACGCGATCATCGGCATCCTGTCGGACGAAGACAGCCCTTACTGGAACGCCGACCCGACCGGAGAAAGAGCTCTTGGGGCCGCCACCCTGATCCGCAAGAACCTGAATATGCTCTGGCTTGACGGCAAGCTTCATCAGGATGACGCGGACATCATTGTGGCCGAACTCCGCAAGCGGTTCAAGCTCGGCATTACTGATCCCGATGAGATCCTGCCGCTGTTTACTGTTGTTTAGCTCGCCACAGAACGGCGCACCTGGCGAGCAGATGCCTGGCAACCTCCGTTTTGGTCATCAGATCAAACTCTTCGATCCTGCCGTCCCTATAGATGAACCGGACGATATTGGTATCGACGTCAAATCCGGCTCCTTCGCGGCTGACGTCGTTGGCGACAATCATATCCAGATTTTTTCTCTGCAGCTTTCCGGTCGCATGATCGACAAGGTTTTCCGTTTCGGCGGCGAACCCGATGAGAATCTGAGTTTTCTTCTGCCTGCCGAGTTCCGCCAGGATGTCCGGATTTTTTTCCAGTGTGATGACGAGCTCGTCAGCCTGTTTCTTAACCTTCTGTTCGGCGCGCACAGCCGGCCGGTAATCAGCAACGGCGGCCGCCTTGATAATGACATCAGCGGCCTCCGCCCGGCCGACCACCTCGCTCCGCATCTGTTCGGCGCTGGTCACGGCCACATAGTCAACCCCGCTGGGGGGTGTCAGATTCACCGGGCCACTGACCAGGGTAACGTCGGCACCCATCTGACTGGCCACCTCAGCGATGGCGAAGCCCATTTTCCCAGAGGAATAATTGCTGATATAGCGGACCGGGTCGATTTCCTCCCGGGTCGGTCCCGCCGTCACCAGAACCCGACAGCCGAGCAGATCCTTGCTGCTCAGAACCGACATGGCAGCCTCGAGAATGACCTGAGGTTCGGGAAGCTTCCCCTGCCCTTCCCAACCGCAGGCAAGAAAACCGGAAGCCGGTTCCAGAACATGGTAACCATGCTCCCGCAGGATTGCTTCATTGCGCCGGTAGAGAGGGTTCCGGTACATGTTGGTGTTCATGGCCGGAGCGATCAGAACGGGCGCTTTGGTCGCCATGACGCTGGTCGTCAGCAGATCATCCGCCAGCCCTTGGGCAATCTTCCCGATCAGGTTTGCCGTTGCCGGAGCCAGGATGAAAAGATCGGCCCGGTCCGCCAGAGAGATATGACCGATTTCCCGTTCCTGATAGAGGTTGAACAGTTCGGTGTGAACGGGATTTCCTGACAGGGTCTGAAAAGTCAGGGGGGTGACGAATTCGCAGGCATTTTTGGTCATGACGACCTGCACGTCGGCCCCGGCCTTGGTCAACAGGCGCAGGAGTTCTACGGCTTTATAGACGGCGATTCCGCCACTGACGCCAAGAACGACATTCTTCCCGTTCAACATACCGGCCTCTCTAAACCAGGAATGGGTTGTGCTGTTTTTCGTAACCGATGGTCGTCGCGGGGCCATGCCCCGGGTAGACCTTGGTCTCTTCGGGCAGCCCCAGCAGTTGTTCCCTGATGCTGGCGATGAGCTGGGAATAATCCCCCTCGGGCAGATCGGTCCGGCCGATGGATCCGGCAAACAGCGTGTCCCCGGAAAACAGGTGTCCTTCGGTATAAAGGCAGATTCCGCCCCGACTGTGGCCGGGGGTATGCAGAACGCGCAAAGAAAGTTCGCCTACGGACAGCTGCTCGCGACCGACCAGTTCCCTGGTGGGCTCCGGCGACGGGTTGGCGCTGAGACCGAAAATCGCGGCGGTTTCGCGGGCCTGAATCAGCAGGCTGGCGTCGAAACGGTGAACCAGCAGCTGGGCACCGGTTTGCTCTTTAAGCTCCTTGTTGCCGCCGATATGATCAAAGTGCCCGTGGGTATTGATGATCATATCCAGCTCAAGCTGATGTTTGTCAAGAATCGCCAGGATTTGCGGAACATTGCCGCCGGGATCAATGACGGCCGCTTTCCTGGTTGTTTCGCAGCCCAGAATGTAACAGTTCACATCGAGCGGTCCGCTCGGAAGAATTTCCAGTATCACTTTGAATCCTCTTTTCGGGTCATGGACGCAAACAGGTCCAGATTTTTCTCTTTCAACTGTTCGCCAAGGGTCGCCCCCAGGGGCTTATTGTAAGAACGCCTGTCCTTGGTTTTCGGTTCTGGAGCGTTCTTTCCGGCCGGGGGACGAGGAACCGGACTCGGACCGGAACGTTCCGGAGATTCAGCGCTCGGCTGTTGCTGCCCCTTATAGAAGTAACGGTCATAAAGCCGATGATAACCGGTCCAGTTGCCGTGATTGTCGGGCTCTTTTTCGATGTGGCTCAAGACGCCGTTGATTTTCGAGTCCAGATCGTCAATGAAATTGAGGATGACCGCCTCCAGGAACTTGGGCCGTTTTGGCGAACCGTATTCGTATTGGCCGTGATGGGACAGCAGCAGGTGCTTGATCATCATTGCCAGCTCCCTGGGAAACCCCGGAATTGTTCGAACCCGGTCTTCGATCATTTGTACACCAATAATAATGTGCCCGATCAGTTTTCCCTCATCAGTATAGTCGAATGAGCGATCATAGGACAGTTCGGCCACCTTGCCGATATCGTGCAGCAGCGCGCCACTGATCAGCAGATCACGATTCACCTGCGGATAGCGTCCGGCGACATCGCAGGCCAGTGCGGTCACGGCAAGAGAATGCTCAAGAAGTCCGCCAAGATAGACATGGTGCATCCCTTTGGCGGCAGGCGCCCGGCTGTACCGTTTGAAGAACTCGGGATCATCGAAAAAGCTCCTGAGCAACGCCGCGATATGGGGATCGGTCAGGGAATCGAGGATCGCGTCGAGCTCAGTGCGCATGTCAGCAAGGCTGCGCTGCGATACTGGAACGAAATCAGCGAGATCGACGGCGCTCTCATCGACACGTTCCAACTCCTGTATGACCAGTTGCAGCTTGCCCATGTAGACACTGGCCTTGCCGCTGACCCGGACAAAGTCGTCCTTGGCAAACAGCCGGTCAAGGTGTTCGACCCGGTCCCAGATGCGCCCTTCGACTTCACCGGTGCGATCCATCAATTTAAGTGTCATATACGGTTTGCCGTTTTTGGCCATGGCGATGGTTTTTTCCCTGACCAGGAAAATCGTCACGATCGGCTCCCGCTCCCTGATTTGTTCAACATAGATTTGTTTCAAAACGACCTCTTATTCATAGCTCTGGATAACCGCCGTAGCGGCCCTGATGCCATCTACGGCGGCACTCATAATCCCCCCGGCATAGCCGGCGCCTTCTCCGGCGGGATACAGCCCGGCGCAAGACGGCGACTCGCCATTGTCCCGGCGGACGATCCTGACCGGTGCGGACGTTCTGGTCTCCACCCCGATCAGGGTTGCTTCCTGGCTGACAAAACCCTTCATCTTCCTTTCAAAGTGCGGGAGTGCCGCACGCAGCTCACGGCTGACAAATGCCGGCAGGCAGCGCTCCAGATCGGCGTGAGCGACCTCCGGCAGACAGGAGGTCTGGCGCAAACGTCCCCTGCCGGTGAGGAACTCAGAAACGCTCTGGGCCGGAGCCCGCCAGTTCCCGCCGCCGGCCCGGAAAGCGGCCTCTTCCCAGCGCCGCTGAAAGCGGATTCCCGCACAGACGTCCGAATCCTTGAAGTCCGCAGTTGTCACACTGACGACAAGAGCGCTGTTGGAGTAAGGAGCGTCCCTTCGAAAATCACTCATGCCGTTGACGACCAGCCTCCCGGTCTCGGACGACGCATTGACAACCACCCCCCCGGGGCACATACAGAAGGAATAAACCCCTCTCCCGGTTTTTGGATTATTCCAGGCCAGTCGGTAATCCGCCGCCGGCAATTGGGGGTGACTGCGCATACCGTACTGAATTTGGTTAATGAGTTCAAGAGGATGTTCAACCCGTAACCCGATGGCAAAGGGTTTTTGTTCAAGGGCGACTCCGAGATCCCTGAGCAGGTAGTAGATATCGCGGGCGCTGTGCCCGGTAGCCAGAACTAAGCGGTCGCAGGGAATGGGCTCACGGTCATTGACTATGACGCCGGCAATGCCCGACCGGTGTTTTTCTATCCCGGTCAGCCGGGTGGAGAAACGGATATCGACGCCGAGTTCCGTAAGATACTCACGAAACAGGACCAAGACCTTGCGCAGACGATCCGAACCGATATGCGGCTTGGCCTGCCAGAGAATTTCCCGGGGAGCGCCGAAACGCACCAGTCGCTCCAGCACCGTTCTGATCAAGGGGTTGTTCATGCGGCTGGTCAGCTTACCGTCGGAAAATGTTCCCGCCCCCCCTTCGCCGAACTGGATATTGCTCTCCGGGTTCAGTTCTCCCCCGTTCCAGAAAGAGCGCACCTCCTCCAGCCGCTCTGCAACCGGCTTGCCGCGTTCAATAAGAGTCACTCGGGCTCCGGCCTCGGCCAGAGTCAGTGCCGCAAACAAGCCGGCCGGGCCCATCCCGGTCACGACGACGCGGGAAGGGCGCGACAAGGTCGGTATGACAACGGGAATTTGCTCGGGAGCGATCTCAAGGTTGGCGAGATGGGCATTCCGGGCCAGAACGGCCGCCTCGTCACGGCAGCAGAACAGGACCGAATACACTCTGAGCACGTCCGGCTTTTTACGCGCGTCGATCCCTTTGCGGACAATCTCCCAAGAAGAGATCTCACCAGGATCGATCCCCAGCCTGGACGCGACCACCGACACTAACAGGCTTTCATCCTCGTCAAGTCTGAGGCTGATTTCACGAAGCAACAGGGGCATACTCAGCGAACCTGATCTGATGGGAGCGGAAGTTCGATAACAAAACGGGCACCGCCCTCGGAATTGTTGCTCCCGGCGACCACACCACCGTAGTTTTTGACAACTCTTCGCACCACGGAGAGACCGAAACCGGTTCCCTTGTCCTTGGTGGTGAAAAACGGATCAAAGATCTGGGCGAGGTGTTCCTCGGGGAGCCCTTTCCCGGTATCGCTGACAACCAGGCGGACGGTGCCGGGGTCTACTGTCAGGGCAACCGACAGAGTCCCGCCTTCGGGCATTTCGAACAGGGCGTTACTGATCAGATTCACAACCACCTGTTCAAGTTCATGTGGATTCCCCAGGATGACCGGGCAGGATTCGTCGATCTCGGCTTTCAGGGAGATGTTCTGGGCGACGATTCTGGAATGATAATCGGTCAGGACCTTGCGTATAAGCTCCGGTAGCCGGATCAGTTCCGTAACCGTATTGTGCAACGTGCTGGAATCGAGCATTTTCCTGAGAATGTTCTCGATCCGCTCCACTTCTTCGGTAATCTTGCCGACATAGGCGGCCTGCTCGGGATTGAGCAGCTCTTCAGATTTCAGCAGTTCGGCGTAAAGATTGATGGAGTTAAGAGGATTCCTGATGTCATGGGCCATGCCTGCGGCGATGTGACCAAGAGCCGCAAGTTTTTCGGCCTGGACGATTTCTTTTTGGGCCTCTTCCAGTTCGCGGCTTTTCTGCAGAACCCGTTGTTCCAGTTCGCGGTTCCACTCCCTGATTTCATGCTGCAGCATCTCCCGCTCGGCCAGCAGGGCCTTGTTCTGAAGATCGACACTGCGACGGGCCAGAACGGAGTCGATCCGCTCCTGCAGGCTGTTTTTGGCAAACGGTTTCTGCAGATAATCTGCGGCTCCCCCTTTCATCAGTTCGACGGCGGTATCCTCGTTCCCCTTGCCGGTGAACATGATAACGTAGGTTTCCGGAAAATTTTCGCGAATCTGCCTGAGTGCCTCCAGGCCGTTCATGACCGGCATCATGTAATCGAGCAGAACCAGGGCCGGACGATGTCGCGCGACCTGAAGAAGGCACTCCTGGCCGTTAGCTCCGGTCAGAACCTCAAAGCCGCGTTTTTTGAGCAGCAAAGAAGCCAGTTCCACAATAATATGTTCGTCATCAACAATCAGGATTTTTTCGCCGGCGAAGCGACTCGTCTGGGGCTGCATTGTCTCTATTCCACGAGCTGAAAGTAAAGCCACAGCATACCTGCCGACATAAGGGAAGGCAAGGGGTGTCTGGCGGGAAGATTATAAAAAAAAGCAGCCCGAAGGCTGCTTTTTGAGCGCGACTGCAATGGGCGTTATCAGCCCTCTTCTTCCAGGCGAATGGTCAGGACCGGAATGGGGGATTTGCGCACGACTTTGGCAGCCGTGCTGCCGAACAGGACATGATCGAGTCCGGTGCGACCATGGGTCCCCATGACAATAAGATCGGCATTTTTTTCCCTGGCCGTATCGATGACCTGCTCATAGGGCAACCCGGAAACGATGACGCTTTCGTAATCGGCATAATCATTCAGATGCTGGGCACAGAACGTGTCCATCATCTTTTTGGCCCCTTCTTCGATTTCCTCTTCAAGTTTCTCAAACGAAATATGTGGCACATAGAACCCACGGAGGTCGACCGGCTCATTGATGACATGCAGGACGATCAGTTTGGCGGAGTACTTCCTGGCGATGCTCAGAGCATGCTGAAACGCATTGTCAGAGCTGTCGGAAAAATCAATGGCGACCAGAATCGTTGAATAATCTTGCATGGGAACCTCCTTTCAGGCTGTCGCTGAGGAAACAACGGTTCACATTCTGCTGTGTGCGTACGGTTATGACACAGAGCAACATGATGTTCGCTTATCACATCATGTCCTTGGTTTACATTAAGTGTAACACCGGCGATCACCCTGTCAAGTTCAGGAGGTAAGACTAACTATACGATTTTACATAATAAAAAAATTAAGGCAGGAGGTGACTGGGCGGCTATTGAAAAGCAGGACCTGGACCTCAGGCCCACAGGGACATCAATCCGCGGACAATCTGGACGGCATTGTCTCGAGCGCTGGCTGCTTCGGTCAGGACATCCTGATGAGCCAGCGGTTGAGGGCATTTCCCGGCAGCGAGATTGGCAATGAAAGACAGGGCGCAAACCTCGAGACCGAGAAAGCGGGCCATGATCGCTTCAGGAACTGTCGACATGGATACGGCAGCAGCGCCCAGGGTTTCCAGCATGGCAATTTCCGCAGGAGTTTCGTAAGTCGGCCCGGTCAGCCAGGCCAGCACTCCCGAATGGAGCTGAAAGCCGACATCGCCAAGCAGGCGTTCCAGTGGCTTGCGAAGATCGCTGCGATACAGTCCGTGCAGGTCAGGAAAACCGGCATCTTTGCGGCCGATCAACGGATTTTGACCGGTCAGATTGAGGTGATCTTCAACCAGCATGAAGTCCCCGGGCGCCATGCGGCTAGTGAGCCCTCCGGCTGCATTGGTCAGCAACAGGCGCTGGCATCCGACCGCTGCTGCGAGGCGAACCAGGGAACCGACCTGCCACGCAGAGTATCCCTCGTAGACATGGTAGCGCCCGGCAAAGACGAGGACCGCCTGGCCGCAGAGGAAACCGGCATGAACGACCCCGGCGTGCCCCTCAACCCCGGCGGAAACAAAGCCCGGCAGGTCTTGGTACGGAAGGGAAAACCGGCGGTCGAGTTCTGCGACCAGGCCGGAGAAGCCAGAACCGAGAACGATGGCCAGACGCGGGGACATCCCCGCGGTCATGTCTCGCAGAACCGCAGCAGCGTCTGAGACGTCGTCAAGCAGGCCGTTGTTTTGTGAGCAATTTTCTGACACGGTTGTTGAACTCTTCAGGATGGAAGGATTTGGTTGAAAAATCGTTTGCTCCAGCGCTCATCGCCTTCACGAAATCCTCATCGGTTCGATGAACCCCGCTGATACAAAGGATGGCCAGGTGGGAAAACCTGTCCTGAGAACGAACCTGTTTGATAAAATCGTAACCGTTTAAATCCGGCAGGTTGACATCGACAATCATCAGGTCGATCTTCTCCCGGGCCAGAATCTCCCAGGCCTGTTGTGCCGTCTCCGCCAGGGACAGCCGATAGCCACGGTCAGCAAGAATATCGGAAATCAGTTCCCTGAAAAAGCGGGCATCGTCGACGATGAGCACCCCGGCCGGGGACAGTTCCCCGTCGTTTTCAACCAGATGGTCCTGAACGGCAAAGCGGTGCCGACACTTGGGACAGGTGATGTTTCCTCTGGCACCGGTGTCCGGCTGCCCCTTGATGCGATACCGGGCCTGACAATTTGGGCACTGAATATTCATAATGGCCACCACTATTTCACAATCAGGAACCGTTGAGGACTTTCAACATGTCTTTCGCCTTGACACCCCAGTCTGAAATGGGAGCTCTGCTGACAATGGCTTTCAGCTGTTCTCGTGCCGCGCGGAGGTCATTTTCCCTGGTCAACAAGACCGCAAGTCGATACCTGGCTTCGAGAAACTGCGGCGCCAGGTCCACCGCCTTGACCAGGGCCGCCTTTTCAAGATCGTCCTGCCCCTGTGCCTGGTAAACCTGGCTTTCGTAGAAATAGACGAGGGCATAACGTGGTGCGAGGCGTTCCGCCTCCTTGTAGGCGGCCAGCGCCTTGCCGTAATCGCCTTTCTGAAAATAGGCGTACCCCTTGCCTGCCACGGCGATATGAACATTGAGAAACAGCAGGTTCGACGCAGCCTGGTCGAAATATTCGATGGCTTTGTCCCATTGCTTCATATCAAGATACAGGGCCCCGAAATTGTTCTGATAGCGGGGGTTGTCAGGAGAGAGCTCAAGCGCTTTGAGATAATGACTCTCAGCTTTTGCATAGGCGCCTTTTTTCTGGTAGGCCTGGGCCAGGGCGACATGAATCTCACTGTTCTCCGGATCAAGCTTGACGGCATCGAGAAGTTCTTTAAGGGCATAAGTGGGATTGCTGTTCTGCAGATGCGCAACCGCCAACTTGTAATGCATCTCCGCCTGCGCCCTGCGTTCGCTCTGCGCCTGTGGCTGGACCGCGCAGGCGCTGATTGTCAGGACCAGACAGGCGATCCATATTTTATAGAAAACGGTCATACACACTCCTCCGGCGATTCACAGCGCCGCTAAAAAGCGCCCCAGGCTGTGAAGACACTGTTCGCGGGATTTCCTGACCTCTTCAGCTTCCTGGGCTGGAGGTGCTGAGGGTTCAACCGCGTCCTGCAGTTTGGGCAGCTGCGTTATCGGCAGACTGTTCCAGAATTTTTCCTTCTGTGCAGTCGCCATCAGATGGTAGTCGGTTTCTCCCAGGACAAAGCCCATGGACTCGACAAAGTTCTGCCCTTCCTGGTACACCTGAAGCGCCTGGGAGGTGGGTACTTCTCCGACCTTGGGGACAAAAAACACTGAGAGACCGCTCTCGTTCAGGTAAAACCCGATGACGATAAGACTTTTATCACCGCTGGCGATCCACACCAGATAGGCACTGCACAATTGGGGCGGATAGCCAGCGAAGGCCAGCTGAACACTGCTGGCGGCGGAATGGAGATGAGCCACCTTGGCTGCCGGCACGGTCAGAAATTTCAGGTTCTTATGCTGAATAAACACAGCGGTCACTCCTCAACATCCGAAAGGACAGGGTCAGTCGATATCGGAAAACTCGGTCAGCAACTTGATCTTGCGATAACGATCTGAAATCTCCTGGTGATCGATTTCCTTGAGCCGGTCGAGGCTGAATTTTTCCACGGTGAAAGACGCCATGACGGTCCCGAACACCGTCGCTTTTCTCAGGTTGGACTCCTCGAGGTTGCGGGTTGCCGCCAGGTAGCCGATAAACCCGCCGGCGAAGGTGTCCCCCGCGCCCGTGGGGTCAAACACCTCTTCCAGAGGATAGGCGGGAGCGGAAAAAACCGATCCTTCGCCAAACATGAGGACCCCGTACTCGCCGCGCTTGACCACCAGCGTTTTGGGACCGAAGCCGCGCACCACCTGAGCGGCCTTGATCAGATTGGGCTCTTCGGCAAGCTGCCGGACCTCGGCTTCGTTGATGACCAGGATATCGACCTTCTGAAGGGTCTTGATCAGCTCATCCCGTTTGCCGGATATCCAGAAATTCATGGTATCGCAAGCGACCAGTTTCGGCTGCTTCACCTGCCTGAGGACCTCAAGTTGCAGTTCGGGATCGATATTGGCGAGAAAGACGTATTCAGCATCCCGATAGTCTTCGGGAAGTTCGGGCTGAAACGATTCAAACACGTTGAGACGGGTCTCCAGGGTATGAGCTTCGTTCAGATCATACTCGTAGCGCCCCTTCCAGCGGAAGGTTTCCCCTTCCGTCGTCTGCAGACCGGCAAGGTCGACATTGCGACTTTTCAGAAAGTCGACGTGCTCCCGGGGAAAGTCGCTGCCAACGACGGCGACCAGTTTCACATCGGTAAAAAAACTTGCCGCCGCGGAAAAATAGCAGGCAGAGCCACCCAGCGCGTTATCGACCTGACCAAAGGGCGTGGTGATCGAGTCAAAGGCAACACTGCCGACAACAAGAATACTCATGACATTCGTCCTTAACGGGAAACGTAACGACCGATAATCGGCTGCAGGGCCTGCAGTGTCTCATCAGGAATCAATTTGGCATCGGTCATTATGGCATATTTGAGCGCTTCAGCACAGGCGCAGGTTCGCTCCTGGCGCTTTTCGACGATCGTCTTGACCGCCGCCTTGATAATATTGCGGGCGGTCGCAACATTTTTCTGAATAATGGCGATGACGGCTTCAACCGAAACATCGTCGTGCCCTTCGTGCCAGCAGTCATAGTCGGTCGCCAGGGCAACGGTGCCATAACAGATTTCCGCCTCCCGCGCCAGACGCGCTTCCGGGACGTTGGTCATGCCGATCACATCCACACCCCAGCTCCGGAAGATGTTCGATTCCGCCCTGGTCGAAAAGTTGGGACCCTCGATGCAGATATAGGTTCCGCCCTTGTGCGCGGTCGCTCCGACGTCTCTGGCCGCACCGTAAAGGATATCGGCGAGACCGGTGCAGATCGGATCAGCGAACTGAACATGCCCGACAACGCCGTTGCCGAAAAAGGTCGAGCCCCGCTTCCCCTGGGTCCGGTCAAAAAACTGATCCGGAATCACGATATGCCCGGGGACGATGTCTACCCGCATGCTGCCGACGGCGGATACGGAGATAATCTGTTCAACGCCGAGGGTCTTCATGCCGTAGATATTGGCTCGATAATTCACTTCGGAAGGCAGCAGCCGATGCCCCCGACCATGGCGGGGCAGAAAAACCATCTTCGCACCGTCCAGGGTCCCGGTGACATAACAGTCGGAGGGCGCCCCGAAGGGGGTATCGACAACGACCTCCCTGACGTCTTTCAGACCTTCGATTTCGTAGAGCCCGCTGCCGCCAATCACACCTATCACTGGCTGTTTCATCTTAAGTCATCCTTTATAGAATCAATCTTGCGTTGCTTCATGTTTTTCCAGCTGCCCCTTGAGCTGCCCGCAGGCCGCAGCGATATCCTGGCCCTTGCTGGCCCTGAGGGTCGCCACAATATTGCGCTGCAGCAGGTAAGACTGAAAGGCTTTGATACTGTCCTGGGTCGGTGCCTTGAAGGCACTCCCCTCGTGCTCGTTATAAGCGATCAGGTTAATCTTACTGCGTACCCCGTGCAGCAACTTGACTATCCGCTTCGCATCGGCCGGGGTATCATTGACCCCGCCGATAAGAATGTATTCGAAGGTGATGCGCTGCCTGGTCGTATTGGCGAAATCACGGCACGCCGCCATCAGATCGGCCAGGGGATAACGTCTATTCACCGGCATCAGCTGATCGCGCAGGTCATCCGTCGTGGCGTTCAGGGAAACCGCCAGGTTAACCTTGACCCGGCTGCCCAGTTCACGGATTCCGGGAACCAGTCCGCAGGTCGACAGGGTCACCCGCCTGCTACCGAAACCGAGACCGTCGTCAAGATACAGAATCTTCAGGGCCTGGACAACGTTGTCCAGGTTGTGGAGCGGTTCCCCCATCCCCATCAATACGATATTCGAGACCGGGCCGTCGGCCATGGCGGCACAGACCTGGTTGACGATTTCGGCCGCCGTCAGATTCCGGATGAGCCCGAATGTCCCGGTCATACAGAACTGGCAGCCCATGGCACAACCGACCTGAGTGGAAATGCACAGGGTCGCCCGTCCTTCGTCCATTGGAATGCGGACCGCTTCCACCGTTTCATTATCGGGAAGACGAAACAGGTACTTCCTGGTTCCGTCCGTGCTGTTCTGAACCGCTTCTGGCCGACATTCGGAAACATAGGCGCATTGAGACAGCTGCGCTCGGAAATCCTTGGCCAGATCGGTCATCAGGTCAAAATCGCAGACTCCCCGCTGATAGATCCAGCGCAGAACCTGCCTGGTCCGATATTTTTCCTTGCCAAGACTCGCCAGGAAGTCCTGAATCTGCTCCTGGGTCAGCCCCTTCAAATCTACTTTTTCTGAACTCAAACAGTCCTCGCATCGCCCCGGAGCGTAAAGGAGGGACGCGCAAGAAAGACCACGCGCCTTCATATTCCGGGTTAAGAAAAAAAGCCCTTCGGGATTCTACCGAAGGGCTCTGTGTTGCACAAGTATTTAGTCAGTAAATCAGAGCAGTTCCAATCCATTAAAAAAATATCCGAGCTCGAATGCCGCAGTTTCCGGGGCATCGGAACCGTGGGTGGCATTATTCCCGATGGAGGTGCCGAATTCTCGCCGCAGGGTGCCCTCAGCGGCCTCGGCAGGATTGGTTGCCCCCATCAGATCGCGCCATTTGCGGATGGCATTGTCAGCTTCCAGGGCCATAACCAGACAGGGCCCGCTGCTCATGAAGTCGGTCAATTCCCCAAAAAATGGCCGTTCCTTATGAACCGCATAGAAGCCTTCAGCTTCAACCTTGCTCATGTAGAGCTTCTTCAGGCCGACGACCTTGAACCCCTCTTCGTAGATACGGGCAAGGATTTTTCCGGCATGGCCGGCGGCAAAGGCATCGGGCTTGATAATTGCGAACGTTCTCTCCATGGTCATCTCCCTGATGAATAAAATGAAAGGAAACAAATAAAAAACAGTATTTCTGGTCGTTATTGTCCTGCCAGTTGTTTCAGGATCGGCACAACCTGCCGCAGTGCGGCGCCGCGGTGGCTGATCCGGTTCTTGATGTCCAGTGGCAGCTCCGCCGTCGTTTTACCATATTCGGGAACCAGGAACAGGGGGTCGTAACCGAATCCCCCGGCCCCTCTTTTTTCACGCAGCAGAACGCCGGATATCTTGCCGGTAAAGGTCTGACAGCGCCCGTCGGGCCAAGCCAGGGCCATGACGCAATGAAAAGCCGCCTTGCGGTCAGGGTCGGCAACTGCAGCCATCTCCTTGAGAAGCTTTCGGTTGTTCGCTTCGTCGTCCCCCTGAACACCGGCATAGCGTGCGGAATGAACACCGGGGGCCCCATCCAAAGCGTCAACGGCCAGGCCGCTGTCATCAGCCAGAGTCAGCAGGCCACTGAAAGTCGCCATTTCCCTGGCTTTTTTACAGGCATTGTCGGCAAAGGTATCGCCATCCTCGATCACTTCAGGAGGGTTGTCAAGCTGATCCAGCCCGACGATCTCGATATGGCAGCCCTCCAGCAGGGCACGAATTTCCTTGAGCTTACCGGCATTGCCGGTGGCAACCAGCAGTTTCATGCCAGCCCCAGTGCCTGTTTCTGGAGTTGGCACAGCTCGGCGCAGCCGAGCAGAGCCAGGTCGCGCAGAGCATCGAGTTCCTCAAGAGAAAAAGGCGCCTCTTCTGCGGTCCCCTGCACTTCGACGAACTTCCCCTCACCGGTAATGACAAAGTTCATATCGACCTCCGCTTTATAGTCCTCCCCGTAATTGAGGTCAAGCAGAGGAGCCCCATCGACAATACCAACGCTGATGGCGGCAACGCTGTCTTTCAGCGGCATGCTCTTCAAGGTTCCTTTGGCAACCAGGCCGGCCAGAGCATCATAAAGGGCGACGTAGGCGCCGGTGATCGATGCCGTCCGGGTCCCCCCGTCGGCCTGCAGCACGTCGCAGTCGATCTGAATGGTGATTTCGCCAAGGGCCGCAAGATCCGTCACGGCACGCAGCGAGCGTCCGATGAGGCGCTGGATTTCCTGGGTCCGGCCGGAGAGTTTCCCTTTGGCAGCCTCTCTGACCGACCGGGAATGGGTGGCCCGGGGCAACATGCTGTATTCGGCCGTCACCCAGCCTCGTCCTTCGCCGCGCATGAAAGGTGGCACCTTTTCCTCGACAGAGGCATTGCAAAGGACCTTGGTTTCGCCACAGCAGACCAGAACCGAGCCCTCTGCATATCGGGTAAAGCTGCGCTGAAACGCGATGGGACGCAATTGATCCGCCGCCCGTCCGTCCTGGCGCATGCCGTTACTGTTTTGTTTCATTTTCCTGCTCCTTGACAAGGGTCGCGTATTGTCTGATGCCGTCATAAACGGCCTCGGAAATCTGATTCTGGTATTCCGCATCCTGCAACTGCTGCCGTTCTTCAGAGTGACTGAGGTAGCCAACCTCCAGCAGTACGGTCGGCAGCTCCCCCTGCCCCAGAGACAGCCGTGAGGACGGATAGATGCCGTTGACCCTGACCCCGCGCTGGCGCAGAGCGAGAGCTATTTCATCAGCCAGCATCAGGCTGTGACCCGGTTGCTGAGGGGCGTCCTCGGCGGTCTGGTCAGCGGATTGGCCCGGCCGGATAAACAGGTTTGCCCCGAAGACGGATGGCGAAAATGACGCTTCGGCATGCACCAGCACCCAGACGTCGACATCGTCCCTGGACGCTGCCTCAAGCCGCTGCTTCATGCTCAGGTCATAATCTCCGTCACGACTTAAATAAACCGGGATCCCGAGCTTCATTTTTATCTGCTTGGCAATTTTCCGGGCGATCTCAAGGTTCAGCTGTTTTTCTTTTACGCCACTCTGACCCAATACCCCGGTGTCCAGTCCGCCATGGCCGGGATCAACGGCGACCGCCCTGATCAAAGGTCCGTTGTTTTCGGGCTTGCGGCGCAGCAGAAAGGAGAAAAGCCGGTCGATACTCCCTTCGTCCGGTTGCGGTTGACTGTTGACCTGCGGATCGAGATTACGGAAATAGATGCTGCGCCCGGCGAGCTGGGCAAGTTGATTCTGAACAAAACTGTCGGTGACGCGCAGCCGGCCGTCGATAAAGCGGGGTTTGTCCTTGATCGGATAGAAAACACCGCCGAGCTTAAGATATCCGCTGGCCGGTGAAATCTCCGCCCAGCCGCGGCTGGTGCGAATCCGGTAGATATGCTTGATGTCATCCCAGTAACCACTCAGGCCGACGGCAGGGAGCACGTCATCGATGGCGACAAAGGGAATCCCGTCGCGATGATAGACATCTTCCAGGCGGACCGGATCCTTGCCGCGGACACCGAGATCGACTGCGGCAAAAACGGGCTGACACCATAGCAACAGACATATCATGAAGGGAATAAGACGCATTGAGGCTCCTGTCAAAACCGCTCGTTTATAGCTCACTCGTCTAGGATGTGTCAATCCGGGAGAACCGTATCGGAACCGACGATCAAAGGCTCAGGCTGGCATGGGGGAAGCTGCAGAGCGGACAGCATTCTCCTGGTCAGCAGCTCTTCCAGCTTTTTCTGACTCTCATCATCGACCGACACGGCGCGAATCTGCCCGCCGGCAATCATGCCATGCCCACCTGCCGAACCGATGCCGGCAACCATCTGCTGGATGACCAGACCGAGCTTGGCATCCGCGTTGACAGTGCGCATAGAGAGAATCTGGTCACCATTGAACCACCCCATTCCCAACACGTATTCGATCCCCTGCTGGCGCAGCAGAAAATCGGCCAGCTCTGCAACCAGGTCGGGGTTTTCAACCGCATGCAGATTGAAAACCAGGACCTTGTCATAAATACAGGCGTTGTCGAGGGCGGTGCGAAAGGCGTGAAAATAGTCGCGCGAGACCCGCGTATGGATAATATCGAACAGAATCCGGTTGTTGGACAGGGGCAGCAATTTCAGGTAGGCTTCCCGGTCCGCTTTCGACCACTCCCGGCCCAAATCCTGAGTCTCGGACTTGATGGCATAAAACAGGCTGGTTGCCAGACGCGTGTTGATGGAGACCTGCATAATATTGAGATACTCGTAAAGAATGGTGGCAGAGGCCCCGTAATGCTCGCGAATATCGACCCAGCAGACGTCGGACAGATCCCGTTTCGGCTGATGATGATCAATGACCAGGTGAACCGGGGCACCGACGGGATAGGAATTGTTGCCCGTCTGGGGCTGAGTATCGACCATGCAGACCACGGCGAATTGATCGACTTTGACCTCACTGATCGGCACCATGGGAATTTCCAGCAACTCAACCATTTTCCGATTTTCCCCGCGGCCGATGACGCCGCCGTAGGTCAGCACGGCATCCTGCCCGGTCTTGACCAGAAACAGATGTCTCAGGGCAACGGCTGCGGCAATGGAATCAGGGTCCGGGTTGTCATGAGTGACGATCAGAATTTTACCGCGGCCCCGGATCCATTCGACAAGGTCATGAACCTGGCTGCCATTTTGACTGAGAACGGGGCACTCCTGCTCCGCAGCGATCGGGTCGGTTTGAGGCTTCATTGTGGCAGGGACTCCTTGAGTGCGGAAAAAATAAGATCGACGGCCTGCTCAGCGGTTTCAGCCTGCCGGGCCGCGGCAAACTGAAAGGGACTGTGCAACAGGACGACAGGTCGCCCGAGTTTCAGACTTATGGCAATCTCAGACAAAGTACCATATTCTCCTTCAATAGCAATAACGGCTCGGGCCGTATGGGCGATCACAACATTGCGGGCATGTCCGAGGTTGGTGACGATCGGCAAGGTGACAAACGGGTTTGCGCTTGCGGCAGATTCTCCGGGGAGAATTCCGACGACCTCACCACCGGCATCATAGCAGCCTTGCGCCGCGGCGTCCATAATCCCCCCCAGACCGCCGCAGACCAGAACAGCGTCCCGCTCGGCAAGCAACTGTCCGACCTCCTGCGCCAGACGCCGCCCCTGCTCACTTGCTTCTCCGGCCCCGACAACGCCAATCAGTAACTTCTGCGCCATGATGAAAACCTCAATCCAGATGTTGAAGTTTCGCTTTACTGCGCCGCAACAGCAAGCTGTTGGTGACCACTGACACGCTGGAGAAAGCCATGGCCAGTCCGGCGTACTCGGGCTTGAGATAAAGACCGAACCAGGGGAACAACAGCCCGGCTGCCAGCGGAATACCCAGAACGTTGTAAAAGAATGCCCAGAACAGGTTCTGCTTTATTTTGGCCAAGGTTCGCCTGCCCAGTTGCACGCTCCGCTCAATGTCTCTCAGGTTGTCACCGACAATAACCAGGTCACCGGTTTCCTTGGCGACATCGGTTCCACTGCCGATGGCAATTCCGATATCCGCCTGAGCCAGAGCGGGAGCATCGTTGATGCCGTCACCGACCATTCCGACTTTTAACCCCTGCTGCTGGTAATGCCTGACGACATCGAGCTTTTTTTCCGGCAGAACTTCGGCCTCGAACCTGGACACCCCCAGAAGCGCGGCAACCCTTCTGGCGGCGGGAGTCCGGTCCCCTGTCACCAGGACCGGCATAATCGACAGTTTTTTTAGCTGCTGAATGAAAGGTAGCGCGTCGTTCTTGACCTCGTCGACCAGGCAGACAACCCCCTGCACAGCTCCGTCAACAGCCACAAAAACCGCAGAGCAACCCTCGGGCAACCGGTCCAGCACGCCCTCATTGACCGTCAGACCGCCCCTTTCCAGCAGGTTTCGATTTCCGCAAAGCACTCTGCGGCCCGCGACCTCGCCTGTCAGACCGTGCCCGCCGACCTCTTCTACGTGACTGACCGCAGGCATCGGCAGTTGCCGACGACGAGCCTCGGCAACGATCCCCCGGGCCAGGGGATGGGTGCTTGAGGCCTCGAGGGCGGCAGCGACCGCAAGGGTCTCGTCGGCACTCATGTCGCCAAACAGGAGGATGTCCTCGAACCCGAATTGGCCATGGGTCAGGGTGCCGGTTTTATCCAGGAGAAGCACCTCAATACCGGAGATCTGCTCAAGAGCGCTGGCCTTTTTGAACAAGATCCCCAGTTCCAGACCGACCGAGCTGCCGACCATGATGGCCGTCGGGGTTGCCAGACCGAGGGCGCATGGGCACGCCACAACGACCACGGCAACCGCCATCTGAAAGGCGAACAGAAATTCCGTTCCGACCAGCAGATACCAGCCTCCAAAGGTGAGCAGGGAGAGCATCACGACAATCGGCACGAACACGCCTGAAATCCGGTCAGCAAGGCGCTGGATGGGAGGCTTGTCCCCCTGGGCTGCCTCGACCATTCGAACGATTCTTGCCAGCACCGCATCCTCGCCGACATGCGTCACCCGAATCAGCAGGCGTCCGCTGCGATTGATGGTCGCCCCGATCACTTCATCCCCAGGCTCCTTGTTGACCGGAACCGACTCGCCGGTGATCATGGCTTCATCGACAGCGGCCTCCCCTTCGACAATCACACCGTCGACCGGAATCTTTTCTCCCGGTCGCACGACGACCAGATCTCCGCCTTCAAGGGTGGCCGCAGCCACCTCCCGTTCCTGTCCGTCGGCCAGGAGAATCGCCGTGTCGGCCTGCAATTGAAGTAATTTTTTCAGAGCTGAACTCGCCCTCCCCTTGGCCCGCGACTCAAGCCATTTGCCGAACCTGATAAACAGGATGAGCATGGCGCTGGTTTCAAAAAAAACCGTGGCGTCAGGTCCCAGCATTCCCCAAAAAGCGAAAACTGAATAACCATAGGCAGCGGTGATTCCAAGGGCAACCAGCACATCCATATTGGCGCTGCGGTTGCGCAAAGATTTGCCGGCACTGGTGTAAAATCCTATGCCGGCGGTAAATTGAGCGATGGTGGCAAGCAGCCCGCTGACGGCCATGGTCGCACCACCGAACAGCGGGACATACATGAGCAGCATAATCGGAAGAGCGCAGCAGGCCGCCAGTAAAACCAGCCGCAATTCCCGAGCCGACTGATCCTCTGGATTTTCTCCTTCGCGAACCGCTTTGAACCCGGCCCGATCGACCGCAGAATAAATGGCATCGCGACTGACCGCCGCGGGATGATATGCCACCTGGGCAAAATTGCCGGCCAGGTTGACGGCAACGGACTCCACACCGGGCAGCTCCCTGACCCGTTTTTCGATGGTCGCCGCGCAGGAGGCACAATGCATACCAACCACCCCGAAACGCAGATCCCGGGTTGCTTCCCGATTTGAACCGGCCGTACCGGATTCTGACGCGCCAGCCCCGTTGCCGGCCCCGCTCTTGTCAGGAGGGGTACAGCTGAACCCGGCCTCCTCGAGACGGGCGACCATGGCGGACATCGGTAGTTCCTCTCCCGTTGAGACGACTTCGGCAAGATTGTCGGACAATGAGACGACGACCCCGTCAACCTGTGGAAACGCCTCCAGCAAGCCGGTAACGCGGGCGACGCATTTGGAACACTTCATACCGTAAACAGGGAGTTGAACCGTCTGGTCGGCCATGCTTTAGAACTCCTCGCAGTGAATGATTTCGGGACCGTCGGCCAGCCGCTCCAGACCTTCCAGAATACCCCACGGAGAACTTTCGACGACCACGACAGGAACCTTGAGCCGCGTTTCGATATCGGTGACCGCGACATCGTCCAGAAACACGTCTTCACCGACCCGCAGCATCACATCGGGGATCATGACGCCGCCAGCAGGTGGCAGGACGGCAAGAGTCTTCAAAAGATCCCTGCCCGTCACCAACCCGGAAACGGTCACCTCGGCGCCAAAAAAGTCATTTTCCACCGTCACCACCTGAAGATCGACGCCGGTTCTCAGCATCATCCTGGACGCAAAATGCTGAAGTTCGGAGGCGAACGACCGGCCACAGACAAGATTCACCCTGGGCACCGGCAACGGTTCCGCCTCGAGAAGAACCTCTTCAGCCTGCTGCCGGAACTGGGCGATCATACCGACACCATTCTCGAGTTGGAAGCAGTCTTCGTAGCTTTCGATGGCT
The DNA here is from genome assembly GCA_963677135.2 of Geopsychrobacteraceae bacterium. GTDB lineage: Bacteria > Desulfobacterota > Desulfuromonadia > Desulfuromonadales > Geopsychrobacteraceae > Seleniibacterium. Next base: position 187,374 of record CAXXLS010000014.1, read on the forward strand.
GGAATCTCGCGTTCCGCCTTGAGATAGAGCTCATCAGCGGCGAAGACGAAACGGGTACCAAGCTCAGGCAGGCAGTCCCGCTGACACGATTCGATCAGCTCAAGGCATTTCTGGGCATGCTCCCTGGAGACCCCGTTCAGGGCCGGCAACTTCTCGCGGTAACGGGTCAGCCCGACCGGAACCACGGCCAATGACGCGACACCGGGGTACAGGGCGGCCAGGTCCGTTATGGTCTGCTTCAAGGCCTGCCCGTCATTGATCCCGGGACACAGCACAACCTGGCAGTGCAATACGATCCCCGACTCGGTCAGGCGTTTGATCAGAGGCATGATATTCGGGATATCAACCCCGAGCAGACGCTCTCGAAGCGCATGATCCGTGGCATGAACGGAAATGTACAGCGGGGAAAGCCGGCGAGTGACAATGCGCTCAATATCCCTCTGGTGAAGGTTGGTCAGGGTGATGTAGGAGCCGTAGAGATAGGAAAAGCGATAATCCTCATCCTTGACATAGAGAGTCTTCCGCATTCCTTTGGGAAGCTGGTGAACAAAACAGAACAGGCACTGGTTGCCACATTGCCGGGGTTCCGGATGTTCCACTTCGATACCGAAATCCTCGTCGGCGTCCTTGTCGACAACCAGCTCCCAGACTTCATCGTCATGCAAAACCTCGATGTTGAGCTGGTCAGCACCAATCTCCAAATGATAATCGAGGATATCCTCAATCGGATGGTCATTGATGGCAAGGATCATGTCGCCGGGTTCAAGGCCAAGCTCGGCAGCGTAACCGGCCGGATCTACGGTTTCAATCTTTAGCATGTGACAACTTTCAGGATATTTATTCACGTAAACGGTCTTTCAACAATGCTGATTATAACATTCGGCCACCATCCACCGGCAAGTCGCGCCATAAAAAAAACAAACAGGGGGCGACACTTTTGCGTGTCGCCCCCTGGTGAAGACAGTTTGTCTGACAGGTGGTCTTAATCGCGCCCACCATGAAGACGGAAGGTTCCGTCCTGGGATGTTATCGTACTGACGGCATGCTTATAAATCAGAATATCCCCTTCACTTTCAGCCAATATACAGAAGCTGTCGAAGGACTTGATATAACCGACAAAGGTTTCGCCTGACATCATTACAATGGATACTTTGACCCGCTCTTTCCGGGCCTGATTCAGATATTGGTCCTGAATGTTAAATGGTGATTTAGGCATGTCCGCTCCTTTAACGAAGTATAAAATTATCAATGGATTGTATCACTTTACCAGACTCATTTGTGGAATCAACCCAAATTATTTCAGGTTCCGTACGAAACCACGTCAACTGGCGTTTCGCATAGTGCCTGGTAAACTTCTGAACGTCAGAAACCATCTGCTCGGCAGAGATTTCGCCACGCAGATGGCGCAAAACTTCACGATAGCCAAGGGTTTGCAGTGCCTTGATCTCAAATGAATATTTTCTGACCAGCATCTCTACCTCGGCAACCAGTCCCTCCTCGAACATCTGCAGAGCCCGTGCGTTGATTCTGGCGAACAATTCATCCCTCGGAAAATCTAACGCAAACTTCAGGACCTGATAATCCTGCCGTGCAAAGCGATGAGCTTTCTTCAGGTCCGACATCCGCTGGCCACTGAGCCTGAACACCTCAAGGGCACGAACGATTCTCACCAGGTTGTGGGGATGGATCTCGGCCGCCGCTGCAGGGTCGACCCTCTCCAGCTCCCGGTAAAGAGAACCCGGCCCATCAAGTTCTTCCCGCCGGTGCAATTGCCTCCGCAATTCCTCATCCCCGGTAGGGAGATCGGCCAGCCCGCCCAGCAGAGCCCTGATATAAAGTCCGGTTCCTCCGACGACGCACGGGATATGACCACGCCGACTGATGTCGTTAATCAGCGGTCTGGCACGATCAACAAATGCCGCCACGGAAAATTCCTGGTCCGGATCGATCAGGTCGATCATATGGTGCCGTACGGCGGCCTGTTCCTCCCTGGTGGCCTTGGCGGTTCCAATATCCATATAACGATAAACCTGACGGGAATCCGCCGAGATAATCTCGATGGGATAACGCTCACCGAGCCTCAGGGCCAGCGAGGTTTTACCGGACCCCGTCGGACCACAGATGACGAGAACTTTCGGCCTGCTGTGCTGCTGATTCTTCATCCTAGTGACGCCTGAACATCCGCTCGATTTCGGCCAGGGAAAGCCGCTTCAGAACCGGCCTTCCATGGGGGCAGTTGGCCTTGAAATCGATTTGGTCGAGTTCCGCGAGCAACGCCCGGATTTCAGGAAAAGACAGGGCCTGGTTGGCTCTGATAACGCTGTGGCACGCCATCGTAATCAGTATCTCGTCGATTGAGTCGCGCAAGGCTCCGGTTTTGCCGAGACGCTCGAGCTCCAGAGCGACATCGGTGACCAGGCCGGCCACAGCCTGATGCCCGAGCAGTTGGGGCACCGCCTTGAGGGCAAAGGATTTTCCACCGAAAGGTTCGATTTCAAACCCCAGCAGGGCAAGTTCATCCATCTGTTGGGAAAGGGCGTTGGCACTGTTGAAGTCAAGTTCCAGAATTTCTGGGAAAAGCAGGCTTTGACTTGGAATTCTGCCCGCGGCATAGGCATGGCGAAGCTTTTCAAAACCGACCCGCTCATGGGCGGCATGTTGATCTATCAACACCAGGTCATCACCGTCCTGACACAGAATATAGCTCTGATGATATTGACCGAGAATCTGCAGACGGCTGAAAAAACCGCTGGGGTCATCAATGGACAAGGTCGGCTGAGGATCGTCCGCAGAAGAGGACGGGACCGGGGGTGATATCGCGGGTCCAGAGCTCGGCAGAGAGTTCCCGGCGAATGCCGTCACGCCCTCAGCACCCCTCCTTTCCTGAAGCGGAAAATACCCGGGGTCTGGTTCGTTGACCTGTGGCGCAGCAGCGGCAGCGGCGGAAGGATCCGCAAAGCTCGCTCCCGCCATCTTTTCATGACCGCCGTCGGCAACGGCCGGTTCGCTGAGCCATCCGGCTGGTTTCAGGGTCCGCTGCAGGGCAACGGCGATAAAATCGTGCACCAGAGCCTGTTCACGAAACCGGACTTCATGCTTGGTGGGATGGACATTGACGTCCACCTTGCCGGGATCGATCTCCAGAAACAGGATCGCAATGGGGTAGCGTCCTTTCATCAACAGGTGCCGGTAGCCTTCCATCACGGCATGCTGGACCACCCGGTCCCTGATGTAGCGCCCGTTGATGAAGGTGTAAATATGGGTCCCGGCAGAGCGATTGAGTTGTGGCTGAGAGATCAGACCGGTCAGCTTCAGGTCTTCGCCTTCAGCTTCGGAAACCCTGAGCAGATCCTTCAGCAGCGATCGCCCCAGCAGCGCAGCCACCCTTTCTTCGAGCCCTTTTTCCCTTCTCAGGTCAAGCAGCAGCCGCTCATTGTGTTTCAGCCGAAAACTGATCCCCGGATTGGCCAGAGCCTGCTTGGTCACGACATCGGCGGCATGTCCCAACTCCGTTTCTTCCTTGCGCAGAAATTTTTTCCGCGCCGGAAGGTTAAAAAAAAGATTACGCACCTCGACCACTGTCCCCCTGGGCATGCCCATTTCCTCGGCCGACTTGACACGCCCGGCTTCAGCGTAAATCTGCTGGCCAAGACCGTCTTCATTATCGCAGGTCTTAAGCCTCAACCTGGAGACGGACGCAATGGAAGCGAGGGCCTCCCCCCGGAAACCGAGGGTATGAAGGGCAAACAAGTCGTCAGCGGTGCGGATTTTACTGGTGGCATGTCTTTCAAAAGCCAGAAAAGCGTCCTGGCGGTTCATGCCGCAACCGTTGTCCGTCACCCTGATCAGCCGTTTCCCGCCGGCTTCGAGCTCGACCAGAATATCCGTCGCTCCTGAATCGAGAGAATTCTCCAGCAGTTCCTTGACCACGGATGAAGGGCGCTCAACCACCTCGCCGGCGGCGATCTGGTTACATAGATCCTCAGGAAGAATGTGTATTTTGGGATTCATAAAGCTATTATTGCGTCCAGCCCGAAAAAAAGAAAGCGACCGGAGGCTTTTCCGATCGCCAGGAGTTAAAAATCGATTTTTAAAGTCGGTCTACTTATCCTGAATCTCGTCGAAGATCAGGTCGAGATCATCTTCTCCGTCAGCTGCAGTGCTGTCAGTTACATCAAGATCATCGCCATCCACTATGACACCGTCAGTGGAATCGAAATCGTCCTCCAGACCGGGTTCGTCGCTTGTGGCAAGATCGAAATCGATGTCGATAAGGCCAAGATCCTCCGCGACATTACTGATGATACCGGGCACGATCAATTCATCCCGTCTTAAAAACGCTTCGAACAGGGCATTGTCGCAAATGGTATTTATCAGCCGCGGCACCCCTCCCGAATAACGATGAATCAGGGGCAGGCACTCGGTGTCAAAGGGAGAAGCCGCCGCACCGGCAACTTCGAGCCGATAAGCGATGTAACGATCGGTGTCTTCATGACTCAGAGGCTTCAGAGTGTATTTGAAGGCGACTCTCTGGGCGAGAGGCTCATCAAGTTTCATGATATCGTTGAGAGCCGGCAGTCCGAAAAAAACGATATTCAATAACTTTTTCCCGGGGATTTCAAGATTCAGCAGGCCCCGGAATTCCTCCATCAGTTCCCGGGTCTGCAGCATCTGGGCCTCATCGATCAGAACAACCGCTTTCCGACCTTCCTTCTCAATCTCAAGCAGCCGCTCATAAAGCTGTTTAAGCATTTTCAGAGGGCTGAGATCGGGGTTCTTGACCCCCAACTGCATGCAGATCCGGGACAGAATCCACTCGGGAGTGACCGCGGAATGAATCATGACCAGCAGAGAGGATTCGTACTGTTCAATCGGCAGGTTGTCGAGCATGCGCCTGGCCAGGGTCGTCTTTCCGGTACCGACCCCGCCGACGAGAACCGCCAGGCCCTTATCGGAATCAATGGAATATTTCAGGCGCAAGAGGGCCTGATTGTGTTGATCGCTGGCAAAATAGAACTTGTCGTTGGGGGCGTTGGAAAAGGGTTCGCGCTCAAACTTGAAATAATCGGTGTAACCCATGCAAACTCTCCGGAGATGTTAGGTGGCCAGCACTCAATCTTAAAGGAAGGAGATCCGCTCCTTGCTTTCTTCTACGTCGGACGCGGTTTCAGTCAACCCCAGGGAAGCTTTCAAAGCCGTGACTTTATCACGGACATCACGATAATTGGCATCCTGAGCCAGCACGTCCTGATAGCTGATCAGCGCGTCATTGATTCGATCTGAGCGTTCGTAAAGAAGTCCCAATTCATAACACAGATTCATACGCTGCAGATCTTCAAGGTAGGGAGAATCGAGAGCCTGCTGAAACATGATTTCCGCGTTGGCGTAATCTTCCTTGTCGGCGTAGCTCAAACCTTTGAGCATCTGGCAATCGACATAACGCCCCGGGGCTCTCTCGGCTTTTTCAAACTCGCTGATGGCATCATCAAGCAATCCCATCTCCCGGTAGGCGATGCCGAGGTTATAATGAGATTCCATATCATCGGCGGCAATCTGCTCGTCAACGTCCGTCCTGAAGACTTTCGCGGAATCGTCGGGAGTCTCGTTCTGAGTATCGGAAATCGTAAAATCGAAATCTCCGAAATCGCCCGCAAAAGGATCTTCGGGTTCGGGGGCTTTTGCACCCTGGGCAGATGAGGACATCCCGGCGCGCTGTTTGCGAATCTCTGCCAGTTTGCTCTGGCATTCCTGATTGTCCGGGGCGTAATCCTGAATGGCCTCACACAGCTTTTCGGCTTCGTCGTAAAGCCCCTGCTGCAGGTAGAATTCCGCCTCCTCGAGATCAGCCTTCAGGTCGGAGGCTTTGCCCTGTTGGGGGCCTGCATCCTGGTCATCCTCACTGAAGCTGAAGAAGAAACTGTCGTCCGAATCGACATCCCCACCCAGATCAAGGTCATCACCGCCATGCAATTCGATGACGGCTTCCGCTTCTGATTCCTCGCCAACCTGATCGTCAAAAGACAGTCCGGTATCAAGAGATTCCAGTTCCAGGTCGATCTCTTCTTCCTCAACGACGGAAGAAGACAGCAGATCGTCCTGAGTCAGTTCAAGATCAAGCTCGTCGCCGGAGATATCGTCATGCACGGAACCGAGCAGGGAATCTGAGATATCCTGGCTGTCGGTATCGTCCTCCGGGACATGCTCGACAACGGAAATGATATCGAGAAGCTTGTCGGCCTCACCGGTCAGTTCATAGATGGAATCAAGGGTCTCCAGGACCACCCGGTTGTTATCAAGCTGTTCCTTGAGGGTCTCGTAATAGCCTTTCAACAGCTGCAGCTTGTCGGCCTTGAGGAAACTCTCCTTCCACTCCTCCAGCAGCGGCAGGACGCGTTCATACTGGCCCGCACCGAACTCAACCTGGATAATAGCCTGGCGGACGTCCAGATCCGTCGGATCAAGCTCATGGAGTTTCCTGTTGTACTCGAGGGCCTTGGCCCAGTCTTGCTTTTCGGCGTACCCCTTAGCCACCAGCCGAAGGAGATCAGGATCGTCCGGCTTGTCCTTGAGCAGGCTCTCTACGATGATGACACCGCGGGAGTAGTCGCCTTTTTCAAAGAAAGCCAGAGCAAGCCCGGTCTGCAGTTTTTTATTGTTGGGATAATGGGGCAGAAACATCTTGTAAAGCTTGAGGATTTTGTCGAAGTCGCCCCGTTCGGAAAAGATTTTCAAGACCGATTCAAGCTCATCGAGACCTTCGTCCTTGCGGTCATTGGTGGCGAGGACTTCGGCCAGCTTGATCCTGACATTAAGATTGTCCTGATCAAGCTCGGACATTTTTTCCAGCACCTTGATCTCGTCGGCGACCATCCCATTGCGACCGAAATAGTCGACCAGCTTGCGATATTCGGCCATGGCGTCACCGATCAAGCCCTGCTTTTCATTCAATTCGGCAAGCCGGTTGATGATCGAGACCTGACTGGGATCGAGGCGCTGCATCTGCTTGTAGATGGCAATAGCCTTTGAATAGAATCCGTTGCTGGAAAAATACTTGGCAACCGCCTCGAAGTGTTCATAAGCTTCAGTGTTCTTGTTGGTGCGCACATAAAGCTCAGCAAGCTTCTGACGTGAACGAACATCTGCCGGGTCGATTTCAACGATTTTCGCGTAATCCTTGATCGCCTTGGCAATCTGCTTTTTCTTCAGATTTTTCTGGGCAGATTCGAGTAATTTATCTTTATTCGTGGCCAAAAAAAGTCTCCGGAATTTTCAATTTGGTCAGGCTATTGACAATTTCACGCTAGTCAATGAGCATTTAAATGTCAAGCATAACAATATCTACCAATAAAGTCATTAATGGCAGACAGCGCCTGAACTCTATTATATAACATCGCTATTAAGAAAAGTCTAATAATTAATCGGGTCTTATTTAGTTTTCCTCAACCGGCTGACTTCCGACGGACTCAGTAACCGATAGCGTCCGGGAGCAACCCCATGCAGATCCAGAAAACCCATGCGGATTCTCTTCAGTCTGACAACCGTCAGCCCCACCGCCTCACACATCCTTCGGATCTGCCGGTTTTTCCCCTCGTGGATGGTCAATTCGAACCAGGCGCCACCGCCGTTCTGCCTGACGTTGTCCACCCGGGCAGGAGCCGTCCGGTAGCCGTCAAGCAGGATCCCCCCGGTGAGGTCCTCGATAATGGCCGGGGTCAGGGCGCCGCGCACCTTGACCAGGTAGGTTTTGGGCACATGATTCCTGGGATGGGTCAATTTAAGGGACAGATCGCCATCATTGGTCAGCAGCAGCAGACCTTCGGTATTGAAATCCAGACGTCCGACAGGATAAAGGCGTTCCGGAATATCCCTGACCAGTTCCGTGACCAGCCGCCGACCTTCAGGATCACTCAAGGTTGAAATATACCCCCTGGGTTTGTTCAGCAAAACAGTTATTTTCTGCTGAGATGAGGCGATTCGGCGGCCATCGACCTCGATGATATCAACAGCAGGATCAGCTTTGTCGCCGAGACGGGCTGCGCGGCCATTGACCTGCACCCTGCCCTGCTCTATCCAGTTTTCAGCCTGCCGGCGCGATGCCAGGCCGGCCTGAGAAATGAGCTTCTGTAAACGTTCCGTCATTGTGCGAGTTATCCTTCTTCCGGGGCCAACGGCTCCGCTTCAAGCAATTCCGTGTCGAGACTGGCAAAATCTTTCAGGGTCGGCAGATCGCTCAGGTCGCGCAGGCCAAAAAATTCGAGAAACTGACGACTTGTACCATAGAGCAGCGGCCGGCCGGGCACATCTTTTTTGCCCAGGATGCGCAACAGGTTGCGCTCGAGAAGGGATTTGACCACCCCGCCGGAATCGACCCCCCGCAGGTATTCTATCTCGGCCCTGGTCACGGGTTGCCGGTAAGCGATGATGGCCAGGGTTTCAAGAGCCGCCTGAGAGAACCGAACACTCTTCTCTTTGGTCAACTTGCGCAGCATCGGAGCGAGCTCGGGAACCGTCCTGAACTGATAACCGCCGGCGACCTCGTAAAGACGGAAACCGCGCCCCCCGTTGGCATACTCGGTCATCAGTGCGTCCACAACCTGGCGGATTTCAGACTTCGAACATTCCAGAAGCTGACTGAGCTTGTCCAGGGTCAGAGGGCCCTCAGCGGCAAAAACGAAAGCCTCGACCAGCGGTTTGAGATTATCCATAGCCAAGGGAATCCTCTTCGGCAGAGAGTTGATCGAGCTGGACCGCCTCGGCGACGAGTTTCAACCAGATCTCCCTGAACTCCCCGACCTGATCAATCTCCACGAATTTCATTTTGACCAGTTCAAGCATGGCCAGAAAGGTGACAATAATCTCATTTCTGGACGAGTCCGCAGAGAAAAAATCGTGAAAGGCCATACGCCTTTTCTCGGACAGTTGCCGCGCCACACGGCGCATGTACTGAGCAACCGACAACGGTTCGCGCACCACCTCGTGAAAAACTTCCCGCGGCCGGTTATGGAGAATCCGGTGAAAAGCTTCGGTCAGCTGATAAATACCGACGGACAGCTCCTCCCCGGCATCGGTTTCAACCTCAAGGACCTCGGCCATCCGGACCGGGCCCACAAAATAGTCGCGCTGCAGCTGCGGCAACTGCTCAAACAAAGTGGCGGCCTCCCTGTAACGCTGGTATTCCAGCAAGCGCCGAACCAGTTCGGCCCGGGGGTCCTCGCCTTCATCCTCATCAACATCATCGCTGGACGGAAGCAACATCTTCGATTTGATGTGAATCAGGGTCGCGGCCATCAGCAGAAATTCACCGGCAATATCAAGATCGAGCTGCTTCATCTGTTCGATAATGTCCAGATACTGCTCCGTAATCTCAACGATCCGAATATCGTAGATATCCATCTCGTTGGTTTTGATCAGGTGCAGCAGCAGATCGAGAGGACCGGAAAAATTATCGAGCAGGATCTGAATCGGCATGACCTAGTGACCAAACAGAAAGTGCATGGCATGCTGCACCACAGCCACCTGTGAACCGGACAGGAAGACCACCAGGAAGTTGATGACCGGGGACAGCACCACGGTCCAGATATCGGTGAAAAAGATCAGCAGAATAAGCAGCATGAAACCGAAAGGTTCCAGACGACTGATCAGGGCGGCCTGCCGCTGGGGGAGGATGCCGGTCAGAATGCGACCGCCGTCGAGGGGCGGGATCGGTATCAGGTTGAACACTCCCAGCAGGGCATTAATATAAAGACTGAAGCCCAGCATCATTTCAACTGGCCGGGAAAACGCCTGATAAACACCGGCCTCGCCGATGGACAGTCCGTCCAGCAGACCCATGCCACGCAGGCACAAGGCGGAAATGACGGCCAGGGAGAGATTCGTCAGCGGCCCCGCCAGGGCAACCCAGATCATGTCGCGGTGGGGACGCCGGAAATTCTTGGGGTTGACGGGCACCGGCTTGGCCCAGCCAAACCCGAAGATGAAGACCGCGAGCGTTCCGATCGGATCGATATGCTTGAACGGATTGAGATTCAAACGTCCGAGCAGACGTGCGGTGGGATCGCCGAAACGCTCAGCGACATAGCCATGCGCCACCTCGTGAAACATGATGGCCAGTAGAGCCGGAACCAGCATGATTGCAATTTTAGAAACAATACTTTCCATAGATATGTCGATGCCGGGCACGGACCAGCACGTTCCGAAACAGAATTATCCAGATTGGTCATGCAGTCTAATCGAGTTACCATAATCGGTCAACCAAACTGCTGTTTCAATCCGCCATAAACTGTGTTTTTACCAGGGCGATTTCATCTGTTTTTGAAGCAATCCGCTTGTCGAGGCGGGCCTCAAGCAGCGTATCGAAAATTTCTTTGAAGTGACTGCCGGGCGAAAGCCCGAGATCAATGAGGTCACCGCCTGAGACCTCCACCCTGACGTTGCGCAGGCTGGTGACATAACTGGAAATCCATTTCCTGGGAGATTCGTCCTCCGCGGACGCCATCAGGAACAGCAGAATCTCAAGGCGCAGGCCGGAAAACCACCGGTAAAGTTCGCTGTTGACGGGGTCCCGCGGTCCTGAGCGACGATAGCGGAACGTCTTCAACAATCCCAAGGCCCTGGTGCGCTGCTCGAGAAACAGAGCACGATCACGACTGTGGATATTCAACCAGTTGACGGTTTTTTCAACATGACTTTCCGATTGCCGGTTGAAAAGACACAAAAGGTAGAGCTGCCAGCGGTGATATGCTTCTCCGGTATAAAGCAGATCGAACCAGTTGGCCGCCCGCCCGGCCGCTATCAGCAATTTCTGGCAGGCCTCGTCAAATTTTATTCTCCGATCAACATATTTGAACAGTCCGAACTGATTGAGCCGCTCCAGGGCAGGCAGGACATGCGCTTCGCTTAAAATCAGTTCGAGTTCGTTGAGGATGCGCTTGCCACCGACTTTTTTCACCAGGTTGAGACGTACCGCGCTCTTCATCAGCCGTTCGGTCTGCCGCCCGATGCGGAAACCGAGCCGCTGTTCAAAGCGAACCGCCCGGAACAGTCGGGTCGGGTCCTCCACAAAGCTCAGGTTGTGCAGAACCCGGATAGCCTTATCCTTAAGATCACGCTGGCCGCCGAAGAAGTCGAGCATCTGTCCGAAGGTCTCGCGGTTCAGGGAAATCGTCAGGGTATTGATGGTAAAATCGCGCCGATAAAGGTCGTGACGAATCGAAGCGTATTCAATTTTGGGCAGGGCCGCCGGATGATCGTAGTATTCGAGCCGTGCCGAAGCAACGTCGATCTTGAAACCATCGGGGAAAATGACGACCGCGGTGCCGAATTTTTCATGGGCGCGAACCCGGCATTCGGTGGTCCGGGCAAAGCTCCGTGCGAAGGCGATGCCATCCCCTTCGACGACGATGTCGATATCGAGATTGGGCTGGCGCAGCAGCAGGTCTCGCACGATTCCCCCGACCAGGAACACTTTGAGGTTCTGCTGATCGGCGACCTCCCCCAAGCGGTTCAGAACCTCCCGGGCAAATTCCGGCAACTGGGCGGTAAGCAGACGGCGAAGATTCTTCTTCTGCAGCGCCATACCGCGCTTTTCGATGATTTCGTTAGGCCCGTCGACCTGACCCGGCTGATCTCCGAGCATATGCCTGAGCAGATCGGTCCGGGTGACGACCCCCACCAGAGACCCATCATCCACGACGGGAATACAGCGCTGATTGTGTTCGATGATGCCCTGCTTGAGATCGGCCAGCGAGGCGTCCGGACCGACAGTGAGAAAATCGCTGTTCATGACATCGGCCACCCGGATCCGCGCCAATTTGTGATGGACTGTCTTTTCGACAATTTGCCGGTTGACAATTCCGACGATGGAGCCATCGTTATTGACAACCGGAACCGCGTTGAAGTTATAACGGGTCATCAGTTGCCTGGCCTCGGCGACACTGGCGCCCTCAGGCAGCGTCTTCACCGGAGTCGACATGAGTTCGCAGGCCTTGGCCGCCGACTGGACGTATTTCTGCAACAGCTTGTCGAGGGTCTCAAGAGCCTGGGCCATAGGCATATCGCGGACCGTGGCCGACGCGGCAAAGGCGTGCCCGCCCCCGCCGAGTTCCTGAAACATTTCACCGACATGAACCTCCGGCAGCCGGGAACGTCCGACCATGAAAATGCGATCTTCCATTCTGACCGCGACGATAAGCACATCGAGGTTCTCGATATCCTTCAGCTTGTGCACAAGACTGGAAATGTCACCGACATAATAGTCGACCGACGCCTGGGCAATCGCCACCTCCACACCGTTGACGATCTTCTTGCGGCACGAATTCAGCAGTTCGTTGAGCAGGGCGACCTGTTCGTGGGTCATTTCCCGGACCAGAAAATCGGCCACGGTATTGAGATTGGCGCCATGCTCGAGGAGAAAGGCCGCCGCCCGGTAATCTTCGGGAGTGGTTCCGGAAAACAGCAGGTGCCCGGTATCCTCAAAGATACCGAGCATCATCATGGTCGCTTCCTCCGGATCGGGGACGATGTTTCGATCCTGAAAAATCCGGGCAAAGATCGTCGTCGTGGCACCGACCTGACGGATATCCTCAACGCTTCCGTGCACAGTGGTACTGTCTTCCGGATGATGATCGTAGATATGAAGTTCAACACCGGGCTTATCGACGATTTCGGCGAGCTGCCCGATTCGGGCGGAGCTGCGCACATCGACCAGGACGAGCCGGGTTATCTCGTCCAGGTCGATGTCGCGAAGGCGCCTGATGTTATATGCGTACAGAGTGCTCTGGATCAGGAAATGCCTGAGCCCGCGGTCCTGACCACCCGGAAAGACCAGGACCGCTTCGGGATAGAGCCGCCGCGCGGCGATCATTGAACCGAGACAGTCAAAATCAGCATTGACGTGGGTGGCGATAACATCCATAAGGTGAAATCAGTCCGGTATAGGAAAAGTCCGGGAGTGTCCCTGCCCGGGAATCAGACCTGAAGGGTCCCGATGATCTCGTTGATATCAGCAACCCCTTCTTCGAGGCAGAACTCCTCCAGCCCGCGAATGACCGTCTCCATAGCACCTGGATCGACGAAGTTAGCGGTCCCGACCTGAACGGCCCGGGCCCCGACAATCAGGAACTCCAGAGCATCCGCAGCGCAGGTGATTCCGCCGACCCCGATAACCGGAACCTTGACCGCCTGAACCACCTGGTGAACCAGGCGCACGGCAATGGGGCGGATCGCCGGACCGGACAGCCCGCCAATCGTATTGGCAAGAGCAGGCCTGCGGGTTTTGATGTCCACACTCATCCCCGTCAGGGTATTGATCAGGCTCAAAGCATCAGCGCCAGCCTCCTCGGCGGCCCGAGCGGTCACCTTGATATCCGTGACATTGGGGGTCAGCTTGACAATCAGGGGTTTGGTTGTCCTTTTGCGCACCATTGAAATGACGTCGTGAGCCGCCCGGGCCTCGGTCCCGAACACGATCCCGCCGTGCTTGACATTGGGGCATGAAATGTTCATTTCGAGGGCGGCAACCCCGGGGAGCTCATCCAGTCGCGCCGCGACCTCGGCGTACTCCTCCTGGGTGTTGCCGAAGAAATTGACGATGACCGGGGTGTCGACACTCTCCAGAAAGGGCATTTTGTGCTTGACGAAAACGTCGATTCCGACATTTTGCAGACCGATGGCATTGAGCATTCCGCTGACGGTTTCACAAATTCGCGGCGTTTTGTTCCCCGCCTTCGGCCGCAACGACAAGCCTTTGGTCACAATCGCCCCGAGGCCGTTCAGATCCAGGTAGGGAGCATACTCCTCTCCGTAACCGAAGGTTCCCGAAGCCGGCATCACGGGGTTCCGTAATTTAAGGCCGGCAATATCGACAGCAAGGTTCGGCCGCACAATTTTTTCCTTACGTTTGATCATGAATGTCCCCCCTGCTCGTCATCGCTCCAGTCAAGCTGTCCGGATTTGAAGACCGGCCCGGTTTTGCAGGTGCACAGGTAACTGGGGGTGTCTTCCGTGTGCCCGGCCCCTTTGACCACGCAGCCCAGGCAAGCCCCCACCCCACAGGCCATCAGCGCCTCCAGAGACACCTGGAGAGGAACATGGTAACGTTGGCAGATTTTCTGTACCGCCCGGATCATCGGCATCGGCCCGCAGGCAAAGACCGTTTTCCGGTCCGCCTCGGCAAGCCTGCTTTCCAGCACCTGGGTCACCAGCCCCCGCTCGCCAAGACTGCCGTCTTCGGTCGAAACGTAGGTTTCGACGCCAAGCCGCTCGAACTCGGTCACCGTGATGATATCGTCCCGGGTGCGACCACCCATCAGCAGGCGCACCTTTGAGGTGTCGACCAGCTGTTCAGCCAGCATGTAAAGTGGAACCAGACCGATGCCTCCCCCAACCAGAATCTTTTCCTCCTCGGGATCTCCCGGCTCAAACCCTTTTCCCAGCGGTCCCAGCAGCTCGACGGGATCTCCCTGGTGGAGACGCTGCATGATTTCTGTGCCACCGCCGACCACTTTATAGATCAGCTCGACAAACTCCTTGGGCGGCATTGCTTCGCAATCGGCAGGCATAAAGCCGGTACGAAAAATTCCGAAGGGACGCCGGAGAAGCGGCTGTTCAGCCTTCTGAACCCGGAACATGACAAACTGGCCGGGCTTGGCAAGCCTGGTATAATCGGGAGCGAGTATTCTCATACGGTAATATCCCGGCGATATTTCCTGGTTGGACAGGATAACCGTTTTGTGGTTTTTCATTCAATTCTCCTTGCAATGGAACATGTCTCGACCCTCTAGGAGTCGAAGGTTTTCATCATCAGAATGGCGTCCTCACCATTGCGATAATAGTTTCTGCGCACCCCGATCTGCCGGAAACCGTTGCGCCGGTACAGCAGAAAGGCTCCGGAATTGCTGGAGCGGACCTCGAGAAAGGCGGAGGCCAGATCCTGTTGCCCCTCCTGGTCAAAAGCATGCGCCAGCAGTGTCCGGGCAACGCCTTGTCTCTGCATGTGGCGGGCGGTCGCCAGGTTGAGGATCTCCACTTCGCCGGCGACGTTCCAGTAACAGAGATAACCGCAGATATGCCGGTCTTGCTCATAGCAGATAAAACGGGCCACCGGATTCTCTATCTCCTGGAGAAACATTCCACGGGTCCAGGGTTCAGGATAGCAGGCCTTTTCGATCTTCAGAATCTCGTCGAGGTCGGTCTTTAAAACGTTACGGATTTTGTGTTTTTTTGCACTTTCAGAAACAAGCAACATCTTTTTTTTCATGATAAGATAGTTTATTGTGATGGATAGAAATCTTGCAGAAAAATATCATACATATCCTCTCAAGATACAGTAAAAGCATCACACTCTAAATTTAATATCCAACAGGCTTCAGTGATGAGAAATCTGGATAATCCGCACGAAGGCCATCATCTGGCATTGACAACATCATGAGGGCAATGGTCTAATGCCGAGCATTTTTACCTGGTAAGGAGTCAGAACGTGAGCAACAACACCCCTATAACATACAAAGATGCTGGTGTCGACATTGAAGCCGGAAACCACTTCGTAGACCTGATCAAGCCGCTGGTGAAAAAAACCGCGCGCCCGGAAGTCCTCACCGATATCGGCGGATTCGGCGGACTGTTTTCCCTGAACAGCTCCAAATATCAACGCCCTGTGCTGGTATCGGCGACAGACGGAGTCGGAACCAAGCTGAAGCTGGCCTTCCAGATGGACAAGCACGACACGGTGGGAATCGACCTGGTGGCCATGTGTGTCAACGACATTATCGTCCAGGGGGCTGAGCCGCTGTTCTTTCTCGACTACCTGGCGACGGCCAAGCTCCATCCGGAAAAAGCCGTCGCGATCGTCAAAGGAATAGCTGAGGGCTGCAAACAGGCCAATTGTGCGCTTCTCGGCGGAGAAACGGCCGAGATGCCCGGCATGTATCACGATGAAGACTATGACCTGGCCGGGTTCTCCGTCGGCGTCGTCGACAACGATAAGATCATCGACGGATCCACCATCACCAAAGGGGACCATATTATCGGAATTTTTTCCACCGGGCTCCACTCCAACGGTTTTTCCCTGGCCCGGAAGGTCTTCCTGGACACCATGAAGCTCGATCTTGCGGCCACTCCGGCAGGGCTGGACAAATCCCTGGGTGAAACCCTGCTGACGCCGACCCGGATCTATGTCAAGAGCATCCTCAACCTGATGCGCGACTTCGAAATCAAGGGGATCGCCCATATTACCGGGGGCGGTTTGGTCGAAAATATTCCGCGGGTGCTGCCCAAGCACTGCAAAGCCGTCATCGAAAAAAGCAGTTGGGACAAACCGGCTATTTTCGAAATGCTGCGCGAAGGGGGGAACATTCCGGAAAGCGAAATGTACCGCACCTTTAACTACGGCATCGGCATGGTACTGATCGTTTCCCCCCAGGACAGCGAAGATATCATCGGCCGCCTCGCGGGCATGGAGGATCACGCCTGCCTGATCGGAGAAATCGTCCCTTCCGAAGAAGCCGTTGTCGAACTCGTTTAGCATTGGAACAGTATGCCATGCGCAAACTCAAGGTTGCCGTGCTTGCATCCGGCAGTGGAACCAACCTGCAATCGATCATTGACCAGACCGTTGCAGGCCGGATAGCGGCCGAAATCGTTCTGGTCATCTCCAACAATCCCGACGCGGGAGCCCTGGAGCGTGCGGCACAGGCCGGGATACCGACAGCCTGCATCAACCACCGGGAGTTCGGATCCCGCCAGAATTTCGACCAGAAAGTGGTCCGGGCCCTGCAGGAGGCCGGAACCGAACTGGTGGTCCTTGCGGGATTCATGCGCATCATCTCGGACGTATTCCTGGCCGCCTTTCCGCAGCGTATCATCAACATTCACCCGTCGCTGCTGCCGGCCTTTCCCGGGTTGCATGTCCAGCAGAAGGCCATCGATTACGGAGCTCGATTCAGCGGCTGTACCGTGCATATCGTCGATGGCGGGGTCGACAGCGGCCCGATTGTCATTCAGGCCGTGGTACCGGTCTCAAGCGATGACACAGAGGAGACCCTGGCGGCCCGGATTCTCAAGCAGGAGCACAAAATCTATCCCCAGGCGATCCAATGGTTTGCCGAAGGACGGATCTGCATCGAGGGGCGTCGGGTGATCATCAGGGACCGGGGCGATCTGCCAGAGGCGCAGATCAACCCTCCCCTGGAATTGAACTGAACAGGACAGGACCTTGCGCAACGTACTGGTAAGCGCCTGCCTTCTGGGATTGGCGACCCGCTACGACGGGACTCACAAAGAGAATTCCGAGGTCATCCGCTTTTTGAAACAAAACGACCTGAACCCGATCCCCGTCTGCCCGGAGCAGCTGGGTGGCTTCTCTACTCCGCGACCGAAATGTCAGTTTATCCAGGGAGACGGCGAGGACGTTTTAAAGGGGACCGGTCGGCTTCATAACGACCGTGGAGAAGATGTCACCGCAAGATTCCTCAAAGGGGCCGAACAGACCTTGAAAATAGCCCAAACCTGCGCTGCCGAGATCGCGGTCCTGCAACAACGCAGTCCTTCCTGTGGCTTCGGGACCGTCTATCTGAAAAATCGGTTGATTGACGGCAGCGGAGTGACGGCAGCCCTGCTGAGCAGGCATGACCTGACCATCTTTGCTGATGGAGATCTTCCCAGAGAAAAAATCTGAAAACTATTTGCATCGTAACTAAAAATATGATAACAATGCGCGTTCGAAACTTTCAGGAGGATTGAAGAGATGTCAAAGCAATGTGAAATCTGCGGGAAAAAGCCCGTTACCGGAAATAACGTCAGCCACGCTCACAACAAAACCCGTACGGTCTGGAGCCCCAATCTGCAGAAGGTCCGTGCTCTTCAGAACGGCTCGGTTAAAACCATCAAGGCCTGTACCCGCTGCATCCGGGCCGGAAAAGTACAAAAAGTCGTCTGATCAACGTCACACCATAGATTTCAACAAAGGGGATGCATCCCCAGATGCATCCCCTTTGTTATGTCTATCGTATTTCTGCTATCGTACTTCCGAGCCCTACCCCAGAAAAGCGACGGTTTCTATCTCCACCAGTGCGCCCTTAGGCAAACCGGCGACCTGGACAGTCGATCGAGCCGGTGCCGGCCCTTCGAAGAAGCTTCCGTAAACCTCGTTGACGGCAGCAAAATCCTGCAAATCCTGCATAAAAATGGTTGTTTTGACAACCCTGCTGAAGTCCGTTCCGGCCTCACTCAATACGGCGGAGATGTTGTTCATAACCTGCTCGGCCTGAGCCCGGATCCCCCCTGGCACGATGTCACCCGTTCGGGGATCAAGGGGAATCTGGCCGGAGCAAAACAGGAAATCACCGACCCGAACGGCCTGGGAATAAGGTCCGATGGCGGCCGGAGCCTTGTCGGTCGCGACGATATCTAAACTCATAATAGCTCCTCTTCTGGTTGGGGATTTAATTTCTCAACCGGTCCACCCTGATAACACCTTTCACCTTTTTGATTTCCCGGACAACCCGGTTCAGGTGTTCAAGGTTTTCAACATCTATCTCGAAGAGGTTCATTCCCTTCCGGTCTCCACGGGTATGAACCGTCGCATTGACAATGTTTGCGTCCGCATTGCTGATCGCCGTGGAAATCCCGACCAGCATCCCTTTCTGGTCAGTGCAGACCACTTGAACCTTGACAGGCCGGGTGGTTTTTTTCTGCATATCCCATTCGACCTCAATCCGCCGTTCGGGATCACTGGCCAGAACCTGCGGACAATCCCTGGTATGAACGGTCAATCCCCGCCCGCGAGTAATGAAGCCAGCGACCGGCTCTCCGGGCAGCGGGTTGCAGCAGTTGGCGAACCGTACCATGACATTGTCAACCCCGCCGATGAGAATCGCACTCTGCGATTTGCGGCGGCTGAATTTCTCGAGAACCTTCCCCAGGGGCCCAGATTTCGCCGTAGTCTGCTTCAGCTCTTCCTTGGGCAGTACGTGGGAGACAACCTGTCCGGCCGACAGTTTGCCATAACCAACGGCGGCAAACAGATCATCGGCATGCTTGAATCCGAGGGCCTGAACGGCACCGTCGAAAGAAGGCAGGCCCATGGCCCGCTTCATGCTGTAAAGATGCTTGCGCAGTTCTTTTTCGAACAATTCCCTGCCGATCTCAATACTTTTTTCGCGCTGTTCCGCCTTGATCCATTGCCGGATCTTGTTTCTGGCCTTGGAGGTTTTGGCGATGGCCAGCCAGTCCTTGCTGGGGGTTTGATTGGGCGAGGTCAGAACTTCGATGATATCGCCGTTCTTGAGTTCGGTTTTCAACGGACAAAGCTTGCCGTTGATACGGGCACCGATACATTGCCTGCCGACATCGGTATGAACGGCAAAAGCGAAATCTATCGGGGAAGAACCGGCTGGAAGTTCCTTGACATCTCCGTCCGGGGTAAAGACATAGACTTCTTCTGGAAAAAGATTAATCGACGGGGTCGCGCCATCCCAGTGCGAGCTGACATCCCGTTGCCACTCGACAACCTGACGCAACCAGTTGAAGCGCTGGTCATCCTTCCCTTTGACGGAAACAACACCGTTCTCCTTGTATTTCCAGTGGGCGGCAACCCCCTCTTCGGCAATCCGGTGCATATCGTAGGTCCGAATCTGCACCTCCATCCGTTCGGCAAACGGACCAATCACCGTTGTGTGCAGCGACTGGTACATGTTTGATTTAGGCATGGCGATATAGTCCTTAAACCGTCCGGGAATCGGTTTCCAGGCCGAGTGGACGAGACCAAGAACCTCATAACATTCTCGCACGGAAGAGACCAGCACCCGAAAGGCGATCAGGTCATAGATCTGATCGAGATCCACCCCGGTTCGCTCCATTTTCCGGAACACGGAATAAAAATGCTTCGGTCGACCCGAAACATCCGCGTTAATGTCATTGTCGGCCAGCAGTTTTTCGATCTGCTCCTTGACCTTGACAACGTATTCGCTGCGTTCTTCCTTATGAGCGGAAATTCGCTCGGCGAGCTCCGCGTATTTTTCCGGTTCCAGAACCTGCAGGGAGAGATCTTCGAGCTCGCCCTTCAACCAGCTGATCCCCAGCCGGTTGGCCAAAGGCGCATAGATTTCAAGGGTTTCCCTGGAATAGGCAAGACGGTCCGCTGCGTCCCGATGCAGAACCATGCGCATATCACTGAGACGATCAGCCAGATAGACCAGCACCACCCGCATGTCCCGAGCCATAGCGATGAACATCTTGCGAAAACTTTCCACCTGCTGCTGATTGCTCTGTCGGTAAGGGATACTGCTGATTTTTTTTCCGGTTTCAATCAGAGAAAGGACCTCAGCGCCGAAATCCTCAGCAATCTCCTCACCGGTCACCTTGCCGGTCCCCAGCACGTCATGAAGCAGTCCGACCAGGATTGTAATCTGGTCGACTTTGAGCCTGGCCAGGATCGCAGCAACTTCGAAGGGGTGGTGATGATAGTCGCGACCATCCGGAGTTGTCTGCCCTGCATGCGCCCGCATGCAGAGATCTCCGGCCCGGGTCAGCACAGTGAGATCAGCCTGAGGAAAATAGTCCTTCAGTTGTTGATATATGGATTCGATAGATATCATAGTCACGACCGGCTATAGACCGGTGGTGCGCGTCATGTTTTGACGATAGAAACCATTCCGGCACCAGCTCAGGTGCCGGAATGCCAAAAAGAACTCAGCGTTTACGGGTCGGAATATCGTACTCGATCTGGTGGGCCGCAATCTCGCGCAAAGCAAGAACAACCTTCTTGTTGCCTGACTTGTTTTCGATCAGCGGCTCGGCGCCTTTGTAAAGTTGCTTGGAGCGCTTTGCGGCGACCATGGCCAGCAAAAAGCGATTGGGAATAACTTCAAGACAGTCTTCGACGGTGACACGTGCCATTTAACATTCTCCTTTAAAGGTTGAATTTTTCTAAAACATGTAAACAGCGACTGGTTTTTTGCCGCTCTGCTGCAATAATCGCCAGCAACGCCTGCTTCGCTGTTTCAAAATCATCATTGACCACAAGATAATCATAACGGTCGGCCTGGGCGATTTCCACCCTGGCATTACGTAAACGTTTCAGAATAACAGCGTCGCCGTCCGTACCGCGCTCACGCAACCGCTTCTCAAGTTCACTATAATCCGGGGGCAGGATAAAAATAAAGACGCCCCGCTGGTAATTATTACGCAGCTGAGCCGCCCCCTGACAGTCAATATCCAGCAACAGGTCGATCCCGGCAGCCGCTGCGTCTTCAATGGTCTTCAGAGCCGTCCCGTAGAAATTGCCGTGCACTTCGGCCCATTCGGCAAATTCCTGGCGGGACACCATGGTTCTGAACGTATCGATATCAATAAAATGATAGTCGACGCCGTCCCGCTCTCCTGCGCGAATTTCCCTGGTCGCGAAGGAAATGGACTGTTTCAACCCGGGAACCGCCTGAATCAGCTCCCGGCACAGGGAGGTCTTGCCTGCGCCGGAGGGAGCAGACACGACAAACAGGATCCCTTCCCGGGTCTGGTCGCTGCTACTCAATGTTCTGCACCTGCTCACGAATTTTTTCCAGTTCGGATTTCAGGGCCACAACATGTCTGGTCAGGGTCGCATCGTTTGACTTGGATCCCATGGTATTGGCTTCCCGGTTGAGCTCCTGAACCAGGAAATCCATCTGTCGACCGACCGGTTCATCCTGTTGCAGCAGTTCGCCGAATTGCTGCAGATGGCTTTTGAAGCGGGTAATCTCTTCGCTGATATCGCAGCGATCGGCAAAAATGGCAATTTCCTGGGCAATACGCTGGGGGTCTCCGCCATTGTCGTGCAGCTTGGCAAGACGTTCGTTCAGTTTCTGCTGCCATTCCAGAGGAACACGCGGTGCACACTCCTCGATATCACCAAGGATATTCTTGAGAGCGGCGGTCCGCTGACCGATATCCGCCGCCGTCGCTTCCCCTTCGCAGCGACGCATGACTGCGATGGCTTCCAAAGCCTTATCCAGAGCCGCATAAAGGCAGCTGCTCAGATCATCCGTCGACAATTCCGTTTCCTGTATCTGCAGAACGTCTTTCTGGGAGGCGAGAAACTCCACGGAGACACTGCCGGACAATCCGCTGATTTCCTGAAGGCGGCCAAAAGCGGCCATGTAGGCCTTGGCCAGATCCTCCGCGACGACCGGGACCGATGTCAGCCGGGAGCTGCTCCCCTGACTGATGAAGACATCGATTTTCCCACGCTTCAACTGCCCCTGGATCCTTTTTTTCAACTCGGGCTCAAGGGGCGCCAGCAGGCGCGGTACCTTGATGTTGATATCACCATAACGATGATTGACCGCTTTTATCTCGACGGAAAACTGGAGGCCATCAAGCTCGGCATCACCGCGCCCATAGCCTGTCATACTTTTTATCATGTCTGGTCCTCAACTGACATAGAAATGAAAAACTCTGCATTTTAACGAGAATAGTCGTTACAGACAAGCAAAACCCGCACCAGGCTCTTCACACCCGGTAAAAAGAGCGATACCAGGTCACGAAACGCTTGACGCCCTCTTCTATCGAGGTCGAAGGCTTGAAACCGACCGCCCTGGTCAGGGCGTCAACATCGGCATACGTTGCCGGCACGTCGCCTGGCTGAATAGGGAGCATGTTTTTCTCGGCCTCTCTGCCCAGTTCCTGTTCCAGGACTCCGATAAGGTGCATCAATTCGACCGGATTGTTATTGCCGATATTGTACAGTCGATAAGGAGCGGAACTGGTTCCCGGATCGGGGTCCGCCCCGTTCCAGTCGTCCGACTCGGTAGCCACCCGGTCGAGAGTCCGGACGACGCCTTCGACAATATCGTCGATATAGGTAAAATCACGCTTCATCCGCCCGTAGTTGAAGACATCAATGGGGCGACCCTCAAGTATCGCGCTGGCGAACAGGAACAGGGCCATATCGGGACGCCCCCAGGGCCCGTACACCGTAAAAAAACGCAGGCCGGTAGTCGGCAGCCGGTAAAGATGGCTGTAGGTGTGTGCCATCAGCTCGTTGGCCTTCTTGCTGGCGGCATAGAGAGAGACCGGATGGTCAACATTATCATGCACGGAAAAAGGCATCGACGTATTGGCTCCGTAAACGGACGAAGACGATGCATAAACAAGATGTTCCACCGCGTTATGGCGACAGCCCTCGAGAATATTCATGAACCCCTGAATATTACTGTCAATATAGGCATGAGGATTGACCAGTGAATAACGAACGCCCGCCTGGGCGGCAAGGTTGACAACGCGATCGAATTTTTCACCTGCAAAAAGGTCCGCAATTCCCTGACGATCTTCAAGGTTCATTTTCACAAACCTGAAGTTGTCATAACTTTGAACCTGGTTCAGCCTCGCCCGCTTCAACTCAACGTCGTAATAATCGTTGAGATTGTCGAGACCAACGACCTCGTCACCGCGCTCAAGCAATTTGACGGCGAGATGAAAACCGATAAAGCCGGCGGCCCCGGTAACAAGAATCTTCATAAAGCAAATCCCTTTGTTATCAATTAAAAAAGCAGGAAAGGTCACCCCTCCTGCCCAACCATGACGTGAGTATTCTTCACAGAGTCGCTGGTTTCCGGCTCGGCTCGCCACGCCAACAGATCAATGGTCCCGGCAGGACAGCCATAACCATTTCGCCGAGCCCCTCAATCAGACCAGTCCGGCTGCAAACAACAGCCGAGGCAAGGTCCCCCGATATCATCGCAGAGGACCCTCCCGTTAAAGCTGAAGTTCTATTTTGGATTCCTGGACTGAACCGCAATCCCGGCATCTGAACACCCGGATATCATGCCACCAGGGCTCATCCCCCCAGTAGCTTTCATGACCGATACAATCGATATTTTCGACAGCATTGAGTTTTTTTGCCTCGTCGCACTCCGAACAGTACACCCAGACCTTGCCGTCCGCACAAGCTTGTAAAAATTCCCCCGGATTTGACATCACTGGACTCCAGCCTATTCTTTGGAAATATTCTGGGTTTTCCCCTCGGCGCGCAGTTTTTTGACGGTCCGCCCGGAAATCCCCCAACTGTCCGTCTCGTGCTCCTTGACCATAACATGAGTCGACGCTGGATTTTTGTTGAGCACCTTGACGAGCAGATCCGTCATCCCTTCAATCAGCTGGGCTTTCTGTTCGTCCGTCGCCCCTTTGGTGATATGAACTTCAACAAATGGCATAACAATCTCCCTTGCAAAGGAACATCCTGTAATTTTTGATGGTTATCATATCGCCAGCGATCCGACAATGCAACCGCAATAGAAAACTCCCCAAAAACACGCCGACACCTGTTGAACAACCAAAAAAGGCTCCACACAGAAGGTGTGGAGCCTTGAATCATTTCATACTGACAAAAATTTATATATCAGAGTTTGGTCACATTGCTGGCCTGAGGGCCTTTTTGACCTTCAACGACATCGAAGTTAACCCGCATCCCTTCAGCCAGGGACTTGAAGCCATCGCCGTTGATTGCTGAGAAGTGGACAAAAACGTCCGGTCCGTTATCCTGCTCGATAAAACCAAACCCCTTAGAATCGTTGAACCACTTGACTGTACCTTCTGCCATCTTCCTATTCTCCTTACTTGTTTCCCGGTGCGGGAGTTTACGTGGTGCAGATCCAGCGCCTGCCAGCCATAAAAAAACCGCCCAGTCCTGACGATCTGTGCGGTCCTTGCTTAACTGATTGACAGTAGAAAAATCGACACAAAACTGGATCTGATGCACTTAAGAGATAACACGGAGAAAACAGAAAAGCAAGTTAATTAAGACCAAAAAAACAGAATTTCAAAAGGCTTTTTCCTCTTCAACCCCCTTGTACCCTGGGCCGAATAGAAACTAAATGCCAGCATAGTTTACCGAGGTTTAAACAATCAAACAAAGTTTAATTATAGGCGACCACGAAACTTCCGGGGAACCCCCGGCTTTCAAATTCGGCAACAGCATTTTCAGCCTGCTGCAGAGAATGATATTCCCCCACCCTGACTCGATACAGCCGACGCCCGTCTGAATTCACGGCAACAACCGATGATTTGCCATGGGATGACCTCATCCTGGCGGCAAGGCTGTCGGCATTCTGGCGGTTGGCAAAAGCGCCGATCTGTACGGCGAAGGTTCCGCTGTCGTAATCGACCGGGGCCACATACCGACTGTGTCCGTCGACGACCGTCCGATAGCCCAGGGCCCTGACCAGAACCGGAGCCGTTCCGGAGTCGACGATTTCAAGCTGCTGGGCAGCTCCGAAGGACAGATCGATAATACGCCCTGCGACGAATGGGCCTCGGTCATTGACCCTGACGACGATTTTTTTCCCGGTCTCAAGATGGGTCACCTCAACATACACTCCCAGGGGCAAGGTCTTGTGGGCGGCGCTGAGACCATACATGTTGTAGGTCTCACCGTTACTGGTTTTGCGACCATGAAATTTTTTACCGTACCAGCTGGCGATCCCCTGTTCCTGAAACCCGTGATGGCTGGCCATCGGCTGATAGCGTTGGCCGGCAACCTCGTACGGTTTTTGCCAGCCGGGAAGCTCACGCACTTCGGGAGAATCGATAACCCGGGTTGCAGGTCTGCTGCAACCGTACAGGAACAGGAGTGCAAGCAGCAGACATAAGAGGGGCGCCTGGGATTTAAACATCACTCTGGACATCATTCGAATCTACTTTTTCGGGTCTTCGACCTCAGTCATGGCCCGGAAACGCTGATAGCGCTGTTCGACCAATCCTTCCGGGGAGTATTCCTCAAGCTCGGCAAGGTGTTTAAGCAGGTACTGCTTGAGAACAACAGAAGCCTGATCATGGTCAAGATGCGCGCCTCCCAGAGGCTCCGGAACGACTTCATCGATGACGGTCTTCAGGCTGTCCACGTCATGAGCGGTCAGCTTCAGAGCCTCTGCAGCCTGGGGACCTTTGCTGCCGTCCGACCAGAGAATGGCCGCACAACCCTCGGGAGAAATAACCGAGTAGACGGAATTTTCCATCATCAGCACCCGGTTGCCAACGGCAATAGCGAGAGCACCGCCGGAACCACCCTCACCGGTAATGGTCACAATGACGGGAACTTTGAGCATGGCCATTTCCCGGAGGTTGCGGGCGATGGCTTCAGCCTGACCCCGCTCTTCGGCGCCGATTCCGGGAAAGGCTCCCGGCGTATCGACGAAAGTGAAAATCGGCAGGTTGAACTGGTCCGCCAGCTGCATGACCCGTAATGCCTTGCGATAACCTTCCGGATTGGGCATGGCGAAGTTGCGCTTCACCTTTTCCTTGGTGTTTCTCCCCTTCTGGTGACCGATGACGCAGCACGGCTTCCCATCGATCCGCGCAAAACCGCACACCAGGGCCGGATCATCGCGAAAGTTGCGATCGCCATGAACCTCAACCCATTCGGTAAAAATACGCTGGATATAATCGAGAGAATAAGGACGGTTGGCGTGACGGGCAAGCTGGGTCCGTTGCCACCGCGTCAGATTGAAGTATATCTCCTTTTTAAGTTTTTCAGCTTTTTTCTCAAGCTTCTTGATTTCACTGCTAAAATCAACATTTTCCGTTGAATATTCACGCAACTCACCGATTTTGGCCTCAAGCTCAGCGATAGGTTTTTCAAAATCGAGAAATTGATTCATTAAATTCTCCTCCCATGCCGGGGGTGTTGCAGGTTATCGATCCATTGTCTGCAGCCGAAAGGTGAACAAATTAAAACGTTCAAAACGACAGGTCAAGCATAAGCATCCCAAACTACAACAGATTACTCGAAATTCATAACATTATAACCGAACAGGGCCTGCGCATCGGCCATGGCCTCATCAGAGGCCGCCATTTTAAGCTGTTCAGGCAATTTGATGACCGTCTCGCTGCGGTTCGGAATTACGATATGCAACTGAACCTCGCAATCCCCGCGATACCGCTGAACGATCGATTTCAGTTGGCGCATGTGCATTTCATCAAGACCCGGCGTGGTCAAGCGGATATGAACCTTCTGGGCGAGGTTTTTCTTGACCTCACTCAACAGCGCCACCTCGGTCGCCAGGATCTTGCACGCCTCTTCGCCAACGTCGAGCTCTCCCGAAATCAACAGGGGTTCTTCCCCCTTGAGATAGTCCATGCCGGCCGCATACACTTCGGGGAAGACGACGATTTCCACCGATCCGCTCAGGTCTTCAAGGGTCACAAAGGCCATGCGATCCCCTTTTTTGGTCATCAGCTCCTTAATCCCCGACACAATCCCGCAAACCCGGACCTTTTCCTTGTCGGTGCGTTCACCCAGGGCAGAGGTTTCGCAGGTGGCATAGCGCTTGATGGCCTCACTGTGCCGTGCCAGAGGATGCCCCGAGACGTAAAATCCCAACGCGTCCTTTTCATAGCTGAGCAAGGTCTTTTCGTCCCATTCGGGGATGTCGGGGAGCTCCCCGTAGCCATGCCCGCCGACGGACAGAATTTCATTGGTACCGAACAGGGAGTCCTGCCCCGACTGCTGCTCCTTCTGAATCCGCTGGCCGATCTCCATACAATCTTCAAGGGCTTCAAAATACTGCGCCCTCTTACCGCCGAGGGAATCGAAGGCGCCGCACTTGATGAGGGCTTCACCGACCTTTTTGTTGACCTTGCGCAGGTCGACCCGCTCACAAAAATCCTGCAGCGATTCAAACGGTTTCTCTTGGCGGACATGGAGGATCGATTCAAGAGCCGACGACCCGACCCCCTTGACCGCCCCCAGCCCGAACCGGATCGCGCCATCGGAGACGGTAAAGGACCGATCCGAAGCGTTGATGTCAGGCGGCTGGACTTCGATCCCCATGGCCCGGACTTCGCTGATATTCTTGATGACCTTGTCGGTATTTTCCATATCCTCGGTCAGCAGGGCCGCCATGAATTCCACCGGATAGTGGGCCTTGAGGTAGGCGGTATGGTAGGCGACCAGAGCATAGGCAGCGGAGTGCGACTTGTTGAAACCGTAGGCCGCAAATTTTTCCATCAGGTCGAAAACCGCTTCGGCCTTTTTGGGATCAAGCTTGTTTTCGGCAGCGCCGGCCAGAAAGATTTTCTTCTGCTTGGCCATTTCCTCGGGCTTTTTCTTGCCCATGGCCCGGCGCAGCAGATCAGCGCCCCCCAGGCTGTAATTCGCCAGGGTCTGGGCGATGAGCATGACCTGCTCCTGATAGACGATGACGCCGTAAGTGTCTTTCAGGATCGGTTCGAGCTGTGGAAAATCATATTTGAATTGCTCGAGACCATGCTTTCTTTTGATGAAGGAGTCGACCATGCCGGATCCCAGCGGTCCCGGCCTGTAGAGGGCAACCATCGCGATCAGGTCTTCGAAGCAGCTGGGTTTCAGCTTGACGAGGTATTCCTTCATGCCGCTCGATTCAAGCTGGAAGACCCCGGTGGTCTCACCGTGGGACAGCAGCTCGTAGGTCTTCTTATCGTCATCCTTGACCAGCTTGAGGTCGAAGTCGGGATTTTTCCCTTCTCGAATGAGACGCACGGCGTTTTCAATGACCGTCAGGGTTTTCAGGCCCAGGAAGTCGAATTTGACCAGACCGATCTTTTCGACATAACTCATGGGGTACTGGGTCACCTGGCCGCCGGATTTGGGGTCGACATAAAGCGGCAGATATTCCGGCAGCGGTTTTGGCGTAACCACGACTCCGGCGGCATGGGTCGATGCGTGCCGGGTCAGACCTTCCAGGGCCAGGGCAATTTTCACCAGTTCCTTGACTTTACCGTCTTTCTCGATAAGGGCCTTAAGCTGGGGTTCCTGCTCGATAGCCTCCTTCAGGGTGATGCCGAGTACGTTGGGGACAAGCTTGGCGATTTTGTCGACTTCCCCGTAGGGGATATTGAGGGCCCGACCGACGTCGCGCAGCACCCCTTTGGCGAGCATGGTTCCAAAGGTGATGATCTGGGCGACATTGGCGGCACCGTACTTGTCCCGGACGTACTGAATAACTTTTTCACGGCCATAGATGCAGAAATCGACGTCGATATCAGGCATCGAAATACGCTCCGGGTTGAGGAACCGTTCAAACAGCAAGTTGTAGGGAATCGGATCGATGTCCGTTATACGGATGGCGAATGCCACCAGGCTTCCCGCAGCGGAACCCCGCCCGGGGCCGACCGGGACCCCGTGATCCTTCCCCCAGTTGATGAAATCGGCCACGATGAGAAAATAGCCCGGGAACCCCATCTGCTTAATACAGCGCAGTTCCTCTTCGAGCCGGTCACGGTAGACCTGGACATCCTCGTCACTCAGGGGTCTCAACTTGCGGATTTCTTCAAGCCGGACCTCGAGCCCTTCGCGGCTCTGCTCTTCCAGAACGTCATCAAGGGACTTGTCAGCCGGCTTTTCGTACTGGGGAAAGTGATAGGTCTTGAAATCAAGCTCCAGGTTGCAGCGCTCGGCGATCCGGATGGTGTTGGCGATGGCGTCCTGCTGCCTGGGAAACAGCTCTTTCATCTCCTGGGCGGATTTGAAATAAAACTCTTCGTTCGGAAAACGCATGCGGTTGGGATCGTCCATGGTCTTGCCGGTCTGGATGCACAGCAAGACCTCATGGGCAAAGGCGTCCTCCTTGAGCAGGTAGTGGCAGTCGTTGGTGGCGACCAGGGGCAGGTCGAGCTCGGAGGCGATTTCAATGAGCCCGTTGTTGGCCTTGGCCTGCTCAGGAAGAAAGTTTTCCTGCAGCTCGATATAGAGCCGGTCCTTGTCGAAGATCTGTGCCATTTCCCGTGCTCGAACCAGGGCTTCCTCGGGCTGATTCAGGTTGATCAGGGTGGGCAGCTCCCCTCCGAGACAGGCGGTGAGCGCGATCAGCCCTTCATTGTGCTGAGCCAGCAATTCCCAGTCGATCCGGGGCTTGTAGTAAAAACCTTCACGGTAGGCGGCGGAGATGAGTCGACAGATATTTTTATACCCGGTCAGGTTCATGCACAGCAGAACCAGGTGATAGGACGCCTCGGAGGACCCCCTGGCATTGCCTTTGGTAAAGCGCGATCCAGGAGCCACATAAACTTCGCAACCGACGATGGGCTTTATGCCGGCGTCGAGAGCTTTGGAGTAAAATTCAACGGCGCCAAACATGTTGCCGTGATCCGTCATGGCAACGGCCGGCATCTTGAATTCTTTGGCCCGACTGATCAGGTCTTTTATCTTGATGGCCCCATCCAGAAGGCTGTATTGGGTATGCAGGTGAAGATGAACGAAATCAGCGTGTTCCATGGTTAGGGAAGTCCTTGAGATACGGATATTTTCAACGGTAAAACCAAGAGGTTAAAGACACGTAGCGACCCCGGAACGTCAAGCTGAAAGGAGTCGCCGCGTCACCGGAAGTCAGGCTCTGAGAGCTTAGCATTCACAAAATAAACGGGTCAAGAAATGTCTGTGCTGTCAAACCGGACATAATCGGTTACTATTACGGAAGCAGGTCGCGGCGACCGACATGGTTCCCGACCCTAAAACGGAGGATGAAGCCCTCTTTCACCTGAAATAATATCAATCCGATACGACGATCACATGGAGATCACTATGAGAATTGAAGCGGATCTTAAACTCGGCTTTAAAGACGTTCTTATCCGGCCCAAACGTTCCACGTTGAAAAGTCGCGCACAGGTTACCCTGGAAAGAACCTTCCAGTTTCTCCACAGCCAGCGCCAGTGGTCCGGGGTCCCCATTATTGCAGCCAACATGGATACGGTCGGGACCTTCCAACTCGCCGAGGTGCTGGCAGGCTACGGTCTGTTGACCGCCATCCACAAACATTACACCCTGGACCAGTGGCACGCCTTCCTCAAAGATCGCGATTCGGCCATTTTCCGGCATATCATGGCCAGCACCGGGACCGCGGAACACGACTTCGACCTGCTGGGAAAAATCATCGCCGCCTATCCGCAAATCGAATTCATCTGCATCGATGTGGCCAACGGCTACGCCGAATCATTTGTCGAGTTTGTTCAAAAGTGTCGGGACAAGTTCCCCGACAAGACCATCGTCGCCGGCAACGTGGTCACCGGTGAGATGGTCGAAGAACTCCTGCTGTCCGGCGCCGATATCGTAAAAGTCGGCATCGGCCCGGGTTCGGTTTGCACTACCCGGGTAAAAACAGGGGTCGGGTATCCGCAATTGTCCGCGGTCATCGAATGTGCCGATGCGGCGCATGGCCTCGGGGGGCGAATCATCTCGGACGGCGGCTGCATCAATCCCGGGGATGTCGCCAAGGCCTTCGGCGGCGGCGCCGACTTTGTCATGCTGGGCGGTATGCTGGCCGGACATGACGAGAGCGGCGGTCAGCTGATCCAGCGTGACGGACAGCAGTTCAAACTCTTTTACGGTATGAGTTCCGCAACCGCCATGGGCAAACATGCCGGCGGCATTGCCGAGTATCGAGCCTCTGAAGGAAAGACGGTGGAAGTTCCCTACCGAGGGCCGGTTGCCGAGACCGTCAAGGACATTCTTGGCGGCATCCGCTCAACCTGCACCTACGTTGGCGCCGCGGCCCTGAAGGAACTGACCAAACGGACCACCTTTATCAGGGTCCAGGAACAGGAGAACCAGACCTTTTCCTGACGGTCCGGATCCGGGCCCACCTGTCCGGGACGCCCATTTTGTCCGCACCGTCGCAGAGTCAGTTATCGCTAGCACCCTAAAGGCCCGTTATGTCACGAAACAACCCGATTGAATATAATTTGCACCCCCTTCGCGAAGAGCTGTATAACGAACTGCATATCCGCCCTTTTTATCCCCTGGCGAGCCCCCAGCAGGTCACTCACCTGGCGGCCTGCTGCAGCAACCGTGAAGAACTGTTGCAATCCTACGAACTGCTCTGTCAACTGTGCCGTCGTTACGATGTCAATATCCCGAAACAGGAAAGTGTCAATTACCACGAAAATTTCGGGGATTTTACCGTTCACTGGGAACGGCATGCGGAATTCTACTCCTTTACGGTCATGCACCCGGTCGAGGCCGGCGAAGAACCTTTCAACTATACGGCCATCGACCTTTTACCCCGTGACTGGATCAGCAAACTGCCCGGCCAGGTGCTGACGGCCTTTCATGTCATCATCGATACCGGTCAGCTCAGCTACGAGCCGACGAATCTGAGCCGTTATTTCGAAGGGCACCAGGTTGTCGCCAGCAATGTCTTTGGCGGCAAGGCCCAGATCTACACGGCCTTTAAACTCCATGGCGACCATCATGGCCGTTTCATCATCCGCCATGACAATCTCGGGTCCTCCCAGCTGGGCCAGCTGCACCGTCGCCTCACCGACCTGGAAACCTACCGGATGCTGACCCTGGTTGCCCTGCCCGTGGCCAAAAGGATCGCCCCACAACTGCTGGACATGGACCGCCAGCTGGCACAAATCTTATCGGTGGTCACCGATCTTGACACCGGCGAGAGCGAAAGAGATTTACTGGAAACGATTTCCAGCATCGAAGCGCACCTGGAAAGCTATCGCACCGAAACCAACCATCGGTTTTCGGCCACCCGGGCCTATTACCAGCTCGTCAATGACCGGCTGGAAGGGCTCAAGGAAGAGCATCTGGAAGGATTTCTGTCCATGGGGGAATTTATCAACCGACGCCTGACGCCGGCCATAAGAACCTGTGAATCGGTGAAAGACTGGATGGAAGATCTATCCAGGCGGATCGAACGGGCCAGCGATCTGATGCGAACCCGGGTCAACCTGATCCTGCAGGAGCAGAACCGGTCTCAGCTGGCGGCCATGAACCGCCGCAGCAAGCTTCAGTTCCGCCTCCAGGAGACCGTAGAGGGCCTCTCTATAGCGGCCATCAGCTACTACGCCGTCGGTTTGCTGGGCTACCTTTTCAGCGGTCTGCCGCTGAAACGATGGGGGGTTGATAAAAATACCCTGCTTGCAGCGGCCATTCCCTGCGTGGTGGTGGTCATCTGGTTTGTGACCAGGAGGATCAAGCGAAAACTGCTTAAAGACGAACCCTGCGAAAGCGGTCACTGACGGAGTCGATCGTCATTGGACGGTCAAGCTGAAGAGTCCATCGCCTCCTGATAAAAACAGCAGGGGCCCGGAGAAAATTTGCCGGGCCCCTGCTGTTTCAGCAGAATGATCAGAAGTCGGGCAGGGCCGGCGGAGTCTGATCGAAAATCGTCACGAATGTCCAGCTGATGTCCTCGCCCACCTGGTTGCCGAGCGGATCAGCCAGGGCCGCCTTGATAACCACTTCGTATTCGGAAAACGGCAGCAGGTTTTCGTCGGGAGTAAAGGTTAACTGACGCAACTGGGCATCGTAAGTCAACGCTCCGGAAACCGGTCCGTTAGGTCCCAACACTTCGAAGACGGTATCAAGCTGGGACTCATCGAGGTCCTCGTCAAAGAGGATCGAGATGGTCGTCTGAATCGAAGCGCTCTCATCTTGTTCGGGAAGGTATCCGACAACCTGCGGTGGGCTCATATCCCAGAGCGCAAGCCCCTGATCGACGCGTTCAGAATACAGGTCCAGAAGCTCGTCATCCAGGGTTGCGACCGCTATCTGACTGTAAAGAGCCGAGACAAGATCACCGACAACAGTCGTGGCGGCGTAGTTTCGCTCATATTCCATGGCGCTTTTTATCAGGTCGGCATGCTGATCGATCTGATCGCTCACCATATAGGCCAGAAGTTCCTCTTCCGCAGCGGTCAGAACGCGGCCCAGGTTGTCTCTGATGTCACTCCTCAACAGACCCATCAGCGTGGCAACAACCTGTGCGGCCCGATGGGAACGCTGAAGTTCCTGGGCTACGACAGTACTTGTCCCGGCCTGGTCGAGATAATTGTCAAACAGCGAAACCTGATCGGAAATACCCAGGCGGTTTCTGACCTTCAGGGCCGCCTGCTGGACCGAATAGGAAGGGTTTTTGTCAAGCTCGACATTCACCAGCGTGGTCAGCGGCGAGATAAAATCCCAATGCCCGGGAGGAGATTCGAGCAGGTAACCTTCTTCGACGTAAAGACCGTTGTCCTGGTCGATAGTCTGGCCGGCAACGACGTTGACGACCACCGGGTAGAGATCCCCTTCCCCGGCCTCCACCTCGAGGGAGTAAAAGCCGCCCTCATCGGAATACGTCATGGGTTCTCCCTGGTCGTAGCTGCGGTTCAGGTTGCGATCCAGAAAGATCTGGGCATCGCTGAGATAACCGTCGGCAACATAGCCACTGATGCTGGAACCGGTGCTCTCCGCAGGGGAATTGTCCGACACCGCGACAGTGGTCGACTGTGAGGAGTCTGAATCGGAGCCCCCTCCACCACCGCTACAGGCGGCAAGAAACAGAATCAGGATACCCGCAATATATGTTTTCATCTTATTGAGATTTGTCTTTTTCATTTGCTACTCTCCTTTGACTACTGCAACGGCTTCGGTATCAGCAGGGTCACTGCTGCGTCCGAAGGATTTACATAGATCCAGTAGCCAATCCACGGAATCAGCTTGGCAGGAGCATTTCCTGAAGCGCTTGCGAATTCATTGGTTCCACCCCAGTCTTCACCCAGGTAGGAATAAATCCCATCGACCACGATATTGCTGTCAACGGCATTGAGCCATGGAACGGGGACACCGTTTCCGACCTGAACATCGATATCGGCCAGCTTGACGGAGCCGCCATAGGGGTTACCGATAAGGTTCCAGCCCGCCTCGACCGGAATTTCCACGACATCCGCCGTCTCTTCGCCGTAGCTGCTGAGGTCTGGAATTGAGCTGTTGGAAGCCCGCTTGATGACATAACCGCGACCTTTACCGATAGGACCGACGGAATCCGCGAGTTTGAATTGGTCTCGCGCCGGGAGATACTCCTGAACCTGCTTGTCGGCAAAAGCCCCAAGGGAATCAAGCCCGTAAGCATCGATATCGGCGGAAACAGCCACGACATTGCGGCCGTCGAGCAGTTCTACCTGAGGCCCGTCAAGGTCACCCTGCTCCGGATAGCGGTCCAATTCCTGCCCGGACAGGTCTTCGACCACAAAGTAGAAGCGGTGAGCGAAGGCCGGACCGAGGCGGGTTATGTAGGAATACTCCGCGCCGGAGGCAAGAGCACCACGGTTAAGAGCCATCGGGTATTTGTAACCATCGAGAACCAGGTACACGGTGCGACTGTCTGCGGTGACATTCGCTTCCCGGAAAACCACACTGAACTGATAGTCGAGGGCGAGCTTGGGAATACCATTGACATAGTTGTTGGCATCGTCGCCGCCATCAACACGATCGACACCGGAGAGACCTTCCTCGAGGGTCGACACACTCAGGCCGGCAGGGATTTCCTCGAAGACGGCAACCAGCTCATAGTTCTGGGCGACCCCGGCCACCTCGTAGGACGCGACGGCACCAACCGAGGCCCCGTTGACCAGGAGCTCGCTGATGTAATAACCCTCCTGAGGAACGATCTGGAAGGAAAGGCTCTCCCCATAAGCCAGGAAGCTGTCCCCTTCGGGAGAGATATAGCCACCGGGCTCGGCAATAGCGGTGACCAGCCAGTCGCTGACGGTGGCGTCAAGGGGGGCGCTGTCATACTGATCGGCAATACCGTCATTGTCATCGTCGGAATCGGCCAGGTTGCCGATCTGATCGCCGTCGGTGTCCTGCCATTCGGTGCTGTCATTGGGGAAGGCATCTTCGCTGTCGGGGATACCGTCGTTATCGGAATCGACGGGGACGTAGGCGCTGACACTGATGGCAAAGGACGGCAGAGCTGCCGACAGCTCACCATCGGTTACCGTAATGACGATACCGCTGTAGGTCCCGGTCTGGGATTCCGACGGGCTGCCGTAAAGGATCCCCTTGGTGGTATCGAAGGTGGCCCAGGACGGCTTGTTGCTGATCGAGAAGGTCAGATCGTCGCCATCAGCGTCGGACGCATCAGGGCTGAAGGAATAATAGTAGGTCGCCATCACGGAGCTGTCAGGGGTCCCGCTGATGACCGGTGCGGAGTTACTGTAGATGACCGTCATACGAACGGATTCGGAATCGCTCAGGCCACCGTCCGTCACCGTAAAGACGACATCATAGCTGCCGGCCTGCTCTGCTGTCGGGGTCCAGGAGAAAGTCTGCTGTTCGGCATTGAAGACGGCTCCAGCTGGCAGGTTGTCAACACTGAAAGCTAAACTGTTATTGTCGGGATCCGAAGCTCTGACAGTCAGGCTGAACGGTGCGTTGGCGGCAAGAGACTGGCTGCCGATGACGTCCAGAACCGGAGCGCGGTTGTCGTTGGTCACATTGATCGTCACCGTTTCGGAAGCGCTGGCGGACCCATCGCTGACGGAAAACGCGACAGCAAAAACCCTGGTGTTTTCTGTTTCTGCGTAGTCGGGAGTCCAGCTGAAGATGCGTGTTGAGGAATCAAAGGTTGCGCCATCGGGCAGTCCGGAGGCGCTGTAGCTGAGAGTGTCGCCATCGGCATCGCTGGCGCTGACGGCAAAGGACAGCAAGGCGCCTTCGGCGACCGATTTGGTCCCGATACTGCTGAGAACCGGGGTGCGATTGACGTTTGTCACCGTGACGGCAACGCTTTGAGAATCACTGAGGCTGCCATCGCTGACACTGAAGGTCATGGTATAACTTCCGGCATCACTGTAGTCAGGCGTCCAGTTGAAAACACCGGTGGAACCGCTGAAGCTTGCTCCTGAAGGAAGCCCCGTCACACTGAAACTGAGCTGATCGTCATCGGCATCAAACGCGCTGACGGTGAACGTCAGTGAAGAATTTTCCGCAACGGTCTGGCTGTCGATTCCCGCCAGGACCGGCGCCTGGTTGGCATTGGACACCGTCAGGACAACAGTTTCCGTGGCGGTCGCCGCGCCGTCACTGGCCGAGAAGGTGATCGATACCGTACCAGCGGCACTGTAGTCGGGAGTCCAGCTGAAGGCTCCGGTCGAACTGCTGAAGCTCGCGCCGGATGGCAGGCTGCTGGCGCTGTAGGTCAGGCTATCGCCGTCGGCATCAGTGGCGCTTACCGTGAAGGTCAGATTGCTCCCCTCGCTGACCGTGCGGTTGCCGATATTTTCCAGAACCGGAGCGCGGTTCACATCGGCAACGGTCAGGGCGACGGTCTCACTGGCACTGTCGATACCGTCACTGACCGAGAAGGTCACCGCATATGAGCCGGCGGCATCGTAGCCGGGCGTCCAGGAGAAGACGCCGGTCGAGGCGCTGAAAGTCGCCCCGGAAGGCAGGTTGGCGACACCATAGGTCAGGCTGTCGCCATCGACGTCATTGCCACTGACGGTGAAAGAAAGAGTCGCCCCCTCAGAAACAGATTTGGCACCGATGCTGGTCAGCACGGGTGCCGTATTCTGTGTCGGGGTTTCCGATGATACCGCTGAACTCACCACGATGTTTGAATAGGTGCTTTCGTTACCGGAGGCATCGTAGGCCGTCACGGCAAAATAGTAATCCTCATCATCGTAGAGACCGGTAACCGTGTAGGTCAGGACGTTGCCGACATCGATGGGCGAGTCCCCCTCAATGGCGTCGATGCCTGAAAAAGTGCCATCCGACTGGGTATCGTAATAGACCTTATAACCGGAGACAGCACTTGGACTGGCGTCCCAGGACAGGGTCACCGTTTTGGCCAGAGCTGGCGCCGACACCAGCAGGACCAGAAAAATTCCTAAAATAGATTGACTGAATAAACCACTTTTCATTTGTTCCCCCGACATCCTTTCTTTTGACTCGGACAAAAAATGCGCTCACCTCGTTGCCGGAGATGAGCGCATTTTTTACAGACGGGGGCAGGAGAAAAATGCAGCGCATTCTCTTCGGCAACCCGGCTATCCTAAAAATGAGGACCCGTGGCTTTGCGTCGCCAGATTTCTCTGGTTTTGCCCTTTCGGAGATAATTTTTTAATTTTTCTGCAGCAGTCCTTTTTTGCTGCTGCGAAACTGACATCACCAACAAAAAAAACGTTCATTCCGTTGCCGAAATGAACGTTTTTATAGCTCTATCAAGCTTTAAAAAACTTCATCAGACTTCGGCAACCCGGCGGTCCTAAAAGTGAGGATCCGTGGCTTTGCGTCACCAGATTTCTCTGGTTTTGCCCTTTCGGTGAACCACTTTATTAAGTGTGCCTAACATACACCATAACGACTGAAAAAATCAACCAAAAAAGAGAATTTTTTTCTCTCAATAATGTCGCTTAGTTAGCATAAAACGGCCATTCCGCAGCGCTCGAGCATCCCCACGAGCTTGATCATCGGCAGGCCGATCAAGGCATTAAAATCATCACCTTCCATCTTTTCCATGAGAGTGATACCCAGGCCTTCGATCTTGAAGGAGCCGGCACAGTCATAAGGTTGTTCTCGGCGCAGATAGGCTTGAATCTGTTCGTCGCTTAAGGTGCGCAAGGTCACGGAAAATGTCGCGTGATCGGCATGGACTTCACCGCTGCGGGTGTCAACCAGGGCCAATCCGGTATAGAAGGTATGGGTCCGACCGGCCATCTGCTTCAGTTGCTGGAAAGCCCGCTGAAAATTTCCGGGTTTGCCCACCGGCCTTTCACGCGGATCAACAAAAACCTGGTCGGACCCGATGATCAGGGCGTCGGGATAACGGTCGGCCAGGCTCTGCGCTTTGCCAATGGCCAGATGCCTGACCAGCAATGCCGGGGCGACCGACTCGTCGATCTTTTCCTCGTAATCGGGCGCGATCGCTTCAAACGGCAGCTGCAGCTGCTGCAAAAGTTGCTTTCGATAAGGGCTGGTGGAGGCCAGAATGAGTTTTCTCATAGTTCAATTCACTTTCCGGGCCACCGCGCCGCTATCAATTCTTCAGCATCAGGCGGCCTCGAACAGGCTGGCGCCGGAGGATTCAGCGACATTCGGTTGCCAGTTGTGGGGAGCAGGCCGCCCTGCACCGGGAAGACATTGCTCAAGAATGCGATTGACTTCGTCCCGCAGGACCCGGTGCAGTTCATTCAGGTCAACGCTGTCGGGAACGCTTTCAACCTCGCCGCTGTCATGGTAAACAGGGAGGACCTGAATATCCTCTTCCTCACCGATCCTGACTTCGGTCCAGAATTCAACCGGGCCGATCCCAAGGACCCCGCTCACCCGTCCGGCGTAAGCCTGATTCCGATAGCGGATATCCATATCGCGGATATCAAAATAGCTGTTCTGCTCTTCACTGTACTCACTTGCGGGTAACCAGATCATGACAACCTCCTGCGTTGCTTGAGATGATTATGATCATTACCCAACAATGGGTCACAATATGTCACACAATGTTACTGGTTGTCCAAAGCCTGCTGCAAAGCGGACAAAAATTTCTGGCGAAGAGCGTCCGGCTTGATGATACGCACATGAGGAAGATAGGAAAACAACCAGGAGAGAATCTCCTTTTCACCGCTGGCGCGCAACCGCAGGCGGATCCGGCCGTCAGGCCGGGGATCCAGCTGCTGTTCGGGATGCCAGATCCGTTCGGCAATCAGATGAGCGACCTCGGAGGCGAACTCGACCTCGAGGTCAAAAGGCTCACCCTCGTCGATCAGGCCAAAAGCGGTCCCGGTCAACTGCTCGGCACGGTAATTCTCCGGCACCTCGAAACGCTCCCCGAGAACGCGGAGCGTTTCAATCCGCTCAATGGCGAACAGCCTCAGATTGCCACGATTATGAGCATAGCCGCCGATATAAAGGCCGTTATTGAAAAACAGCAGCGTATAGGGATCGACAAGGTAGGTCGTAACGTCCCGCTTGGCCGGCCGGTAGACAATTTCACAGCACTGCTGCTTCAGCAGAGCCTGACGCAGATCCCTCAACAGGTCCCGCTGGTTAGAATAGTCCTTGAAGCCCCGAAACCGCGGCGCCGATGCTTCGGCAATCCGCTCCAGGTGAGCGACACTGCGCGGCGGCAGGCTGGAGCGAATTTTACCGAAGATGGCGTCCAGATCGTCCTGAAACGGCGTCCCCTGAAGAAAAGCGAGCTGACCACGCCCCAGGTACAGGGTCATCAGTTCTTCCAGAGTAAAGGTGATCGGCGGGATTTTGCTGAACCCGGAGACAAAACTGTACAGGACATGACCGTCATCCTGGCGTTCGCTCACCAGGGGATATCCCGCCTCGATAATCGCCTGCAGATCCCGGTAAATGGTCCGTCGGGTTACCTGACACTCTTCAACCAGTTCCTCAACCGTCGCCCCGTAACGGGCTTCGAGAATGCGGATCAGGTCATGCAGGCGGGCGGCCTGACTGTATTTTTTGGGGGTACGACCGGGTTTGTTGGGCATAATTTGCAACCCTCTGCAAAACACGAGAAAGAGGTGTCAACAATTCCGACAAAAAAAGAGGACGCTTCATTGCGTCCTCTTTTCTAACATCAAACGATCCTCGTCCCTATCTATTTTTTTGCTCTTCTTCTGACATAGAAGAGACCAAGGAGCCCGCTTCCCAGCAGCAGGACAGTGCTCGGCTCAGGAACAACCGGGGGATCAGGATCGACAATTTCAATCTCAGCCAGCTTGGCCGCGGTAAAATCGTCCGTAAAGCCGGCGGCATCAGTCCGGAGATACGAAAGGTCGAACAGGCCGGCAAAGCTGGTCTCCGGATTAACGAAGACGGCGTCATCCCAATACTGGTAGTAATTCTGGAAGGTAATGACATTGAGGAGAATATTATTGTCCGCCATTTTCTGGGCCAGAGCAGCCTCGCCGGTTAATCCGCCATAGCTGTAATCGGCCGAGTAGCCATAGGGATAACTGGTATCGTCCCCAGGCTCATCGGTTATCAATACAAGCACTTTTGCGTAAGCCCCGCCGCTCCAGGAAAAATTGTCGGCCGCCCAGGATGCGGCATGATAACTGTTTTCCGTTCCTCCGTACACGCTGACAGAGTTCACTTCGGCGGTTATCAGGCTGATATCCGCAGTGAGGTCCTGCCAGGCGTTATCCGGGTAATATGAGGCCGTCGGCTCAAACCCCGCCGTACGTTCGTAACCGGCAAGCCCGTAGTTCACACCATCGATATCCGGATCCCCGGCGATATTGGTGTCGATCGTCCCGATACTGGTACCCAGCCAGGCGAATTCATCATACATACTGCCAGACTGGTCAATTACAAAGCCAATGTCCGCATAGGACGCGGCCATGGCCTGAGATCCAAGACAGGCCATGAAAATGAATGTCAACAACCAGATTTTTGTTTTCATTTGCAACCTCCTCTCAAGGTTAGGTTAGACTCAAAAAAATCCATAAATGCGACATTTATTTATGAATCTGTAAAAACAAGAGTTACACATTTCATACCAACTGTTTGAATTCCGCCAACTAGCTGTTTTTATTAACCTCAAAACAGTCTGTTTTTTTAATGTAAATTTTCTCGACAAAGAATAATTTATATGTCCGTGTTGACACCATACCCGTATGTCCCTGATGATCTGGAGGGAACAGACAGACACACCTAATAACAAACAGGACCTAACCCCATGGATTTATTCGGCACCCAGGAAACCATCATCGTTCTCGATTTTGAAACCACTGGCATGTCCCCCGACCGGGGTGACCGGGCCATTGAAATCGGGGCTGTAAAATTATCCGGCACCACGGTTCAGGAGCGCTTTCAAAGCCTCATCAACCCGGGATTTCTGATCACCAAGGAGATCGAGACCATCACCGGCATCACCAACCTGATGCTGACCGAAGCGCCGTCCGCCGAAAAGGTCATGGACGATTTCTCCCGGTTCATCAGCAGTCACCCGCTGGTGGCTCACAACGCCTCTTTCGATATGAAATTTCTGGAATCGGAATTCAACCTCATCGGAAAAAAGCGCCCCCTTAATTTCGGCTGCACCCTGCAGGTGGCCCGCCGGGTCTACCCGGACGTTATCAACTACAAACTGGAAACCCTGGTTCGCTACAAGCAGCTCCCCCAGAACGGCAGGTTTCATCGGGCCCTGGCCGATGCGGAAATGACCGCCGCCTTGTGGATGCGCCTGATCGAGGACCTGAAAGCCGATCACGGCTTTGATGAGGTCACCTTCGATACCATGAAGAAAATTGCCAAGCTCAATAAAGAGGACCCGGGACCGGGGCTCAACCAGCTCGCCGCGGAAAGCAGGGCGAGCCAGGTGGGGACGACCGGCAGCCTGTTTTGAAAAGGAGGGTGATTTTATGGACATCAGTATTGAATATTGCAACCAGTGAGGCTATCGCCCGCGTGCTGCCAGTCTGGCGGCAAAGATTGAAAAAGAGTTCTGCCTGGATGTCGAACGCATCCCTTCCAGCGGCGGCGTTTTTGAGGTGGTCATCGATGGGGAGCTGATCTATTCGAAAAAAGCGACCGGAGAATTCCCCGGCGAAGAGATGATTCTCGATATCATTCGGGCACGTTGAGATCAGAGCAGTTGTGTGGGAGAAGAAGACACGACCAAAACCGGGGAAAGCCTTACCTCGTTCCTGTTTTTCCCGGCTAATGAAAAAATGCAACGCTCCCAAGCCGGAAGGTCTCACGCCGATCTGGACGTTTCCCTGAACGCACCCTGAGGCGAACTCTGCTCCGCAAGCTGCCAAAACGCCTGAACCACTGCTTTCTGCAGATTCCTCCGGCTGGAACACAGCCCGACGACATAAGGCTCCAGGACCGGGCCATCAGGCAGAACCTCAACCTCGTCCCGAAAGGGGCTTCGCTCAAGCACCAGTTGGGGAACGATCCCCACGCCTCCCCCCAGATGAACCATGGGAATAATGGCTTCGTTCCCTGACACTTCGGCACTGATATTAGGGGAAACCCGGTTTTTCTTGAGCCACTGGTCCAGGCGACGGCGCGACAGGCCCGATTCCGGCAGAACCAGGGGCAGCGATCTTAAATCGAGCTCCCCGCCCTGGTCACGAAGCTGTTCGGCAAAAGTTCTGGTCGCGATAAAGACCAGGGGTGTGGTCATGATCGGTTGAAAGACAATCCCCGAGCTGCGTCGGTCCGGCAGCGCCGCCACGGCGATATCGATCTCCCCCGCCTCAACCTGGGCCACGGCTTTTTCGGCGGCTCCGGTCCGCAGATCCAGCTGCACTTCAGGATACCTGGTCCGATAAGCCTCCAGCAAAGCCGGAAGCAGACTGTAAACCGCCGTGATCGACGCA
Source organism: Geopsychrobacteraceae bacterium (assembly GCA_963677135.2). Taxonomy (GTDB): domain Bacteria; phylum Desulfobacterota; class Desulfuromonadia; order Desulfuromonadales; family Geopsychrobacteraceae; genus Seleniibacterium. The sequence goes on from CAXXLS010000014.1 coordinate 230,439, forward strand.
TAAATCGACAGGGCTCCGGCGACCTGCTGGATACCGTTCAGGGAATCGCGAAAGGAGCTGAAGTCCTGGACCGCCTGCCGGGCGTACCCCAGAAAGCTTTTGCCTGCCGGTGACAGCTGTACCGTCCGGTTATCCCGGATGAACAAGGCCTGCCCGACCTGCTCTTCCAGCCGCTGAATGGTCCGGGTCAGGGCGGAAGGACTCAGGTTGCAGAGTTGGCTGGCCCGGCCGAAGTGCAACTGTTCGGCGACAATAATAAAAATTTCCAGTTCGCGAATATCCATGAATCCTCTGCAAGTGCAATTATTTCGATTTCTGCAACACTATTTACACAATAAATCAATTTACGCAACACTCAATACGGGCTAGAGTACGCGCACACTATTTTTGATCACAAAATCGGGCAGTTAATATCAATTCAACAACAGGAGAAAGACAATGGGTCAAAACTATTTCAATTCCCTCCCCTTCCGTCGCCAGGTTCAGGAACTCGCCACCTGCCGGTTCATGGACGCTTCCGAATTTGCCAACGGCTGCGAATATGCCAAGGGCAAGAAGATCGTCATCGTCGGGTGCGGAGCCCAGGGACTCAACCAGGGACTCAACATGCGTGACAGCGGCCTTGACGTCTCCTACGCCCTGCGTGACAGCGCCATCAAGGAAAAGCGCCAATCCTACCTCAATGCCACCGAAAACGGCTTCAAGGTCGGCACTTATGAAGAGATGCTGCCGACCGCCGATATCGTCATGAACCTGGCCCCCGACAAGCAGCACACCAACGTCGTGGAAACCGTCGTTCCCCTGATGAAACAGGGCGCAACCTTCTCCTACGCTCACGGTTTCAATATCGTTGAAGAAGGAACCCAGATCCGCGAAGACCTGACCGTCATCATGGTTGCTCCCAAGTGCCCAGGAACCGAGGTTCGTGAAGAATACAAGCGTGGCTTCGGCGTACCGACCCTGATTGCCGTTCACGGCGAAAACGACCCCAACGGCGACGGCCTGGAAATCGCCAAAGCACTGTGCTCCGCCCAGGGTGGCGACCGCGCCGGCGTTCTGGAATCCTCCTTTATTGCCGAGGTCAAATCCGACCTGATGGGCGAGCAGACCATCCTCTGCGGCATGCTTCAGACCGGCTCCCTGCTCTGCTTCGACAAAATGGTCGCTGACGGGATCGACCCAAGCTGGGCCTCGCAATTGGTTCAGCAAGGATGGGAAACCATCACCGAGGCCCTCAAACAGGGTGGTATCACCAACATGATGGATCGCCTCTCAAACCCCGCCAAGCTTGTTGCTTTCGACCTGGCCGAGGAACTCAAGGAGATCATGACCCCGCTTTTTGAAAAGCACATGGACGATATCCTGTCCGGTGAATTTTCCCGGGTGATGATGGAAGACTGGGCCAATGATGACATCAAGCTGCTGACCTGGCGGAAAGAAACCGGTGAGTCCGCCTTCGAAAAAGCCGAGTCCAAGGGTGAAATCAGCGAGCAGGAATACTTCGACAAAGGGATTCTTATGGTCGCCATGGTCAAGGCCGGCGTCGAACTGGCCTTCGAAACCATGGTCGAAGCCGGCATCGAGCCGGAATCGGCTTACTACGAGTCGCTCCACGAAACGCCACTGATCGCCAACACCATCGCCCGCAAGAAGCTGTACGAAATGAACCGTGTCATTTCCGATACCGCCGAATACGGCTGCTACCTGTTCACCCATGCCTGCGTGCCCCTGCTGCAGGATTTCATGAGCAAGGTTGACACCTCCGTAATCGGCAAAGGTCTTGAGCTCAGCGATGCCGGCGTCGACAATCAGACCCTGGTCGCCATCAACGCCGAGATCCGCAACCACCTGGTCGAAGAGGTCGGTGAAGTCCTGCGGGCGTCCATGCAAGGAATGAAGGCGATCTGATCGTTCTCATCTTCACCATGTTTTTCGTCAAGCCCCGACTCGTTGAGCCGGGGCTTTTTTTACTCAGAAGGATGAAATCATCTTCCTGATAAGGGTCTTCATTCCCGATAAATGAAATTCATTTTCCTTTTCCACAAACACTTGCAATGTTGACCAATTTAGTGATAATATAAACTCAACTGCTAGCAAGGGAGGGAAACATGACAGTTTCTGAGCCACCGCAGCAAAAACACAGAGTTGATTGTTGACAGAACACGTTGAATCAAGTCATTAACATTCACAAACAGCTATCAAAAATAAGAAAAAGCCCCGATTCTCTTCGGGGCTTTTTCGTCTTCTGTTGCCTACTCTGAGTGACATAATCTAACAACCTGTTATTATTTAATTTTATTGGCGGAGCAAAGGAGCCCTAAAGATGTCAATGACCTCGAATAAGTCAACAATCCAGCCTTTTCCCCAGTACCTGGAGACATTCAAGGAAAAACTACACCTCCTGTTTCATCAGCGGACCGACATTAATGAACTCAGTGTCAAGCGGGGTATGCCCCCTTTCGTGCTGCGCGAGATCATGTCCTGCAACCCCCTGGCCACGTATATCCCGGAAGAATATGGCGGTCGAGGCGGTCATATTCATGAGGGGCTTGCTCTCACCGCGGCGGCCAGCTATGAATCCCTCCCCCTGTCCCTGGGGTTCGGAATCAATTGGGCACTGTTTCTTCAGCCGGTCATCAAATACGCCCGGCCGGAAGCCAAAATCCCGGTTCTGAACGACTTTATCAGGCACCAGAAAATGGGGGGCCTGATGATCACTGAACCGGGGCACGGCAGCGACGCTCTCCACATGCAAACCTCCTATACTGATCAGGGGGAAGCATACCATCTGCAGGGCACCAAGCACTGGGCCGGTCTGACCGGGTGGGCCGACTATTGGCTGTTGACGGCACGCAAACAGAACGACGCAGGAGAACTCGGCCGGGATATCGACTTTTTCATCTGTGATGTGTCCGCTCCAGAGCAACACATCGTGGTTGAGGAATTTTACGAAAACCTTGGGATTTACCTGCTCCCCTATGGGCGCAACCGGATCGACGTCAAAATCCCCCACCGCCAGAAACTGGAACCACACAGCAGCGGCATCAAAATGATGCTCGACCTGCTGCACCGCAGCCGCATGCAGTTTCCCGGCATGGGTATGGGGTTTGTTCACAGGATGCTCGATGAGGCGGTCAGTCATTGCCGCAACCGGTTTGTCGGTGGTCGCAGCCTGTTCACTTACGATCAGGTTCAGCAGCGTCTGTCGGCCCTGCAGTCGGCCTACACCGTCTGCAATGCCATGTGCCTCAACAGCAGCAAAAAGGCTCATCTCAACAATGACCTGGCCCCCCACGGCCTGGAGGCGAACAGCGTCAAAACCTATCTGACCGACCTGATGCAGAACGCCGCCCAATCGCTTCTGCAACTGGTTGGAGCGCAGGGATATCGACTCAATCACATTGCCGGCCGGGCTCTCGTTGACAGTCGCCCTTTTCAGATATTCGAAGGCTCCAACGATATCCTCTATATTCAGATCGGTGAAGCGATTCAGAAACAACTGCAGCGCGCCAGGGACAGCAACCTGTTCAATCTGCTGGCGAAACTTGACCTGACGGCCCTGGCCGCGGACCGCCTGAAAAAATTCCTCGATTTTTCAGTCCAGAGCCAGCTTCCCCAGCGGAAACTGACCGAATTGGGACAGATATTCAGTCGCATCACCGCCATGGACCTGGTCATGCGCCTGGAGACAGAAGCGTTCAACCGTGACCTGATCGCCAATTCCGTCACTCATATCGAGCAGGAGCTGGCCGCCCTGATCGGTTATTTCAGCCAGGACAACCAGAGCCACTACCTCGACGATTACGAGGACGGCGGCTCCTGGCTGGCATGCTGTTCCTGACCATGCAAACAGGGCCGGGATCCAGAACCGATACCGGCCCTGCACAATCCCCTGATTTTAGCCCAGAAACTTTTCAACCAGACGGTCCGTCATCTCCGGGGTCTTCTTATTGAATTCGAATATGACCGTCTCGCCATTCGGCCCCGCGCCCAGAATGGTTCGGGTCAGGGGCAGATGAGGCGTAGTCATGAATTTCTCATTGGTGGCGGCCTGACCGATCACATAGATGCGGCCGTTGCATTTATAGACAAAGTAGTCGTTGTTGTTGCTCTCCAACAGGAAGGGGGTGTGGTTGTAACTCTTTATAAGCCTATCGGTATAGGCATCATCCTTCTTCTTGATCTCAAACACCGCGGTCTCGCCGTTCGGCCCGGCGCCCAGAATCGTTCTCGCATAAGGCAGGTGGGGAGCCTTGGCGAACTTGACGTTACTCTCCTCGCTGCCGATGACATAATGACGGCCCAGATGTTCCCAGACAAAGAAATTCCCGTCTCTTGCGATAATCTGCCTGGTAACAGGCTCTTCCTTTGCGGACATACCACTGCAACCGGAAACAAACAGGGCAACAACAAGCAACAGATAAACAAGTTTTTTCATAACCAGACTCCTTGAAAGTGTTTTTTGAATCCCGGATAGATAGACTGCCAAGGGTGAGGAACGTATGTCGATATGTTGAGATTACGGTTAGGGAAAACGGCGGAGATAGATCGAGTTGTCGCCTGGAGGACAGATCACGAGAACCTTATTTGCCAGATTCCTGCCCCCAGTTTCAGCGCAGGAGGCAGACACGAAACGCGTCAGCTCAGCGGCACAATCGCAGGACCGCCATCTACCGGGAGAAAGAAGAGAGACTGAGGCTTTCATAATATCAAGCGCCCTGAATATCGTGGTTAATACCCCAGGAGTTTGAAAGGTCCGAACAACATTTGCCAGAGAGGAAAAAACAGGAACAGCAGATACCCGCACCCCGATATGACGAGCCAGCGCGGCTCCCGCCGCTCGATCTCAGCCGCCAGGCTGGGGTAGCGTTTATAGGGCTGACTCAAGCCGGGAATCAAGCCGAACACGGTCGCGACAAACAACCCGGCATAAAGAGGATAGCCGACGAAATAATAATACCCCTGCAACATATCGAACGGGCAGTGATGACTCGGCATCTGGTAGATATAAAGGGAGATGAAGGAAACGACCCCGCCGAGGGAGACGAAAAACATGATTACGGTGGCCGCAAACAACAAGTGCCGCAGGATAGCCGACCGGAACCGGTAACATGCGGCCAGCAGCCCCAGGTAAACAAGACTTGCCACGGCGAACAGGCCCATGGCCTGACGCGGCGGCATTCCGGCCAGTTCGCTGACGACGCTGTCACCCTGGCTGCTGAACAGGGATCCGCAACAGGAGGTGATAACTTCGGGCTGAAGGCCGCTGAAATAACTCCACTGCAGATAGAGGTCCAATGCCACAAGCGGAGCGATCACTAAAAGCGCCCGATATTTTACCCGGACCAGGGGCGTGTCCTCGGTGCTCTGATCAAGACTGTTGAACAGCAGCCATAGGGCTCCAATAAAAAGCAGAAGCCCCTTGAGGAGCAGAACCAGCCAGCCGACCAGGTTGGCGTTCAGGGACCCGGTGGCGCACATGGCGCCGATAAACAGGGGGTGGATATCCTCGGCAGTGAAAACAAACAGAACCGCGGAACCGATCTGAAAGGCAAAGGCGTAGTTTAGAAGCGCCGAAACCAGCCAGGTTCGACGCTCCAGGGTCAACTGCTCCTCACTGCCACTGTCACGGTCCCAGCGTCGCAGGATGCGGACCGCAATCAGGCTGGCCGCAATCACGATGATCAGGGTGATCACCGAACCGCTGAGCAAAGCCAAAATCCCGGGATGCAGTATCACCTGGTCACGTCCTTTTCAATCTGGCCGAAACGCATGGCGATCTGCCGCTGCACCAACCCGGAGTTCACCACCAGAGGATCATGGGTCGCGATGATCAGGGTCTTCCCCTCATTCCGCAGCAGGGTGAAAATATCCATCAGTTCGCCGGCAAGCCTGTTGTCAAGATGGGCGGTCGGTTCATCGGCGATAATAATCTCCGGTCGCCCAACCAGGGCCCGGGCAATGGCGACGCGCTGCTGCTCCCCTCCGGAGAGCAATTTGACCTTTTTGGCGGCCATGCCTTCAAGCCCGAACCGTGTCAGAACCTGGTCAGCATAATTTTTCATTTGCCGAAACGGCATGTCCGTCGGGTACAGGGGGAGCATGACATTCTCTATGACAGTGACATCCCGCAACAGATGGTATTGCTGAAACACAAAACCGAAGGATTCACGGCGAATCCGGGCCAGAAAACGTTCGGGCAGCTTGGACACCTGATGATCACGCAGACTGATAATTCCAGATGTCGGCCGCCCCATGCAGCCGAGCAGGCTCAGCAGGGTCGTCTTTCCCGAGCCGCTCGGCCCGGTCAGAGCGACCACCTCACCCTGGCCGATCTCCAGATTGACATCCTGAAGGGCGACCATTTCATCCGGCCGATGACGATTGTAGATTTTACCGAGATCCGTGACGCGGATTAATGGCTGCATGCTAACCTCTCATCACCTGTTCCGGATCACTACTGGCCGTTTTCCAGGAAGGACCCAGGGTACAGGCCAGATACGGCACAATGGTCAGAAAAGCCAGAACAAAGACCTGGTAAAGATCGACAACCGGGGCGAGCCTGAACTCGGGAAACAGCACCGACCAGCCCTTGAGCAGAGGTGTGAGAAGGGGGGCGCTGAGGACAAACACATGGATCCAGGCGACCAGAAGCCCGATGACAAATGCCGACAGTGAAATCACCAGGCCTTCCCAGAATTTGGCTGTCAACACGTCGGAGGTTTCCCACCCCAGAGCCTTGAGAATCCCGATTTCCTGCTTTTCCGCGGCACTGATTCCGGTCGCCTTATCCCAGGCCAGGATGCAGAAAGCGATGAGTGCGGCGATGGACACCGCCAGCATCATGCCGCTGCGCCAGTTGAACAGGGAATCGTAGGTATGACGGATTTCGTCGCGGGTAATGGGGCGCGAGCCCGGCAGATAATAGCTGATCTTTTTGGCCAGGGTCTTGATCTCGCGCGGGTTGTAAACTTCGACCGCGAGGTCCGTAGCCAGGGTGTCTGGCATGGCGAAGAAATCGCGTAGCGCCGGTTCAGTCATCACGGCGAGGTCATTGGTCAGCAGGCTGGACGCCGCGGTAAAAACCCCGGTGATCCGATATTCCCGCCGCTTCTTGGCGGCATCCTCAAGGACCAGGATATCTCCACGTCCTGGCCCGAAAGCCTTGACCACGCCGGCGCCGATGGCACATTCCTGATCGGTCAAGGGAAGGCGTCCGGAGAGCAGCTTCAGTCCTGGAGGGTTTTCACCGATTCCAAGCAGGGTCAGATTCGCTTTGATCAGGGAATCGTAATAGTAGCCCCAGACCCTCGGCGTCACGCTTTTCACCCCGGGAAGACCGGAAATGGCCGCCACGGATTCCATATCAATCAGTTCATGGCGTCCGGCGGCTACTTGCTGGACAACGATCTCGGGAGCAGTGGCCAGGCTGTTGACCGCTTCCATCTTCAGAGCATGGGTCAGGAAAAGAACCGACCCCAATGCGGCAATCGTAAAAGCGTAGACCAGAACCAGGGAGATATTTTTGGATTTCCGTCTGGACAGGCTGGCCAGGGTGTATTCGAGAATTTTCACATGGCGGATCATCAGTTCACCGCCCGGTCTGATCGATCAATGATGACCCGGCTATTAAACCCCTTTGGCCTGGGAAGGATCAGCGATCCCGTCGGAAAATGCTCAAGCATCGCGGGAGAGTCCTGGAAGGCGGAAAACAGGTCTGCCTGGGTCGGATGCCTGGTATAGCGCGCTTCACTGCACAAGGCCAGATCGGTTAGTCCGAGGGCTCTGACCAGGTCCTGTTTTGCCTGAATCTGTGGGTCCGGTCCCCTTTTGCCACTGGAAATCAACAGACCGGTCACGCTACCGGCAAGAATCCCGAGAACCACCAGAAACTGGAGCGTCCTTCTCATCAGTCCTCCGGAAGACTGGCAGCCGTTACCTGATCGAAGGTCAAAATCCGGGTGCCGTTATGGTCTTTCATAAAGGTTTCGGCGTGTTCTTTACCGGCCACGGGGATCAACTCCTTCCCCATGGGTCCGTAAATATCGCTGCCGACCACGTAATAAACCTTCCGGGCAGGCAGAAGGCGGGTCTGATAGTACTCGGTCACATAGATCGATTCGATTTCGGCTAGCTGAGTTTCCGAAAGTCCGAAATAGTAACGGAACAGGTCCTTGCACCCGTCGAAGTAGATCTGCCTGTCATCCTTCAGCACAATGGTGGCGACCCATTCGGGATAAGGAGCGACAAACATCCCGCAAACCGGGCAGCGATCCCTTTTACCGGGGGGCTCGGGAGGTTGTGCGGCCAGACCTGCAGTCGCGAAAAGCGCAGCTGTCAACAGCAGAATGAGGGGACGACCTGTCTGCATATCGGCTATTTCCCCATCATTTTATGTTTTTTCATAGCGCGCATCTTGCGAATCCGTTGCACGTCGGCGTACATGTCTTCATAACTGGCTTTCATCGCCTGATCGAAATTGACCTGTTCTCCTCCATGAGCGGCGATAAAGTCCTTGGCGTCATGGACGGAGCCAAAGGCCCACTTCGCCCGGGAACTCATCACCCCGGGCTTGTCACCGCCAAGAACCCAGGTCGCCTTTGAAGCGTCAACCAGTTCCCCGCTGTTGTAATCGGCGACCAGCAGTTTTGCCGGAATGCGATTGATGGCATTGGCATACTCAAGAGCCATGCAATGTATGCTGCAGGTTCCCACTTCCGAACCGTCTTCGTAAACGACCAGCATGCGACTGTGACCGAACTTGACGCGGTTCATCCCGCAGTATTGACAGGAGCTGTGATCGACCTGATCCTTGAATTGACCTGCGAAGGTCGGAGCCACCAGGATGGTAAGAAGCAAGAGCACAACCGGCAGAATGATTTTCTTCATGAAGCCTCCTGTAGCGATATCAGCAATGGCGAATTTCCTAAAGGTATATCATATGTTAGAACAGACAACAAACACCAGCAGCCGACCGTACAATATTTTCCTGTCGCCATCAGTCCCCTCTCGGGTCGACAGGGATGCGGGCCATCAGATGCTTCGGTGTGTATAGCGGCCAAACCATTTCCGGGCCGTTTCTCCTTCAGGCAAAGCCCAGATCCATTTGTGCAGCATCCACAGCAGCAGATTATCCTGCAGGATACGTTTCTTTTCCTGGACACTGAGCCCTTCCGGCCCGCCGTTCAACGCTTTGCGCATCAACAGAAAACGTTTGCTGGCCGGAATTCTGGAGCGCGTCATGCGGCCGCCGAGCCGCCGATGAAGGAGGTTGATCTGCGGATTCAGAACCGCCCTGACAAAACCATCCGTAGGCAACAGCCGCAAAGGAGTCGTCGCCATGCCGAGATCACGCAGTTTGTTGCCCAGAGTCACCAGTTCTGAAGGAGGCGCCGTCTCTTCCGGAATCAACAGCAGTTTACGGTTTTTCGCCAACAGTCCCACCGTGCGCCTGCTGGTGAAGACCGCGAGGGGAACGGACAGCAGCAGCGGGACCAGCACCGGCGTCAACCACAGCAGGAATGAGCGGTTGATCAGCCATATCACTCCCCCCCAGCCCAACGCCAGAAGCATACAGGGATAAAATGCCCCCCATGCCTCCCGCCAGGACGTTGCCGCTGCATCCCGGTTCTGAGGGTTCCATCCGGAGGTCCGTCGCAGAATCGTCATCAGCACGAAACGGCTGTGGAAGACCATGCGGATCGGCGCCAGGCAGGCCGACAGAACCATTTCCACAAGCACGCTGGCAAACAAAGGCAACCGACCGCCAAACTCCCCTGCCCTGCCCTGGCGGTTGACAACGAGACATGCCAGCAATTTGGGCAGAAACAACAGGGTTGCGGTAATAACCATCAGGACCAGAGGCGCATAGGGATCCCAGACCGGCCATTGCGGAAACAAACTGCGTCCGTCCGGAAAATAATCAGGCGGAGAAAAGGCGCTTTTCACCACCGCCAGGGAGGACAGGGCCAGAAGCAGACACCAGAGTGGCGCGGAGACATAGCTCAGGACGCCATTGACAAACAACCAGCGGTGGGCCGGTCTGAACCCCGACGCCAACAGCAGTCGCAGGTGCTGTAAGTTACCGCTGCACCAACGCCGGTCGCGCTTCAGTTCATCAAGCAGCGTCGGGGGCGCTTCTTCGTAGGAACCGTCAAAATCATATGCCAACCAGACACTCCACCCGGCCCTGCGCATCAGGGCGGACTCGACAAAATCGTGGCTGAGAATATCCCCTCCCCAGGGGGCCTTTCCGGAGAGCCTGGGCAAACCACAGTAGCGCATGAAGGGGTCAGTGCGCAGGATCGCGTTATGCCCCCAGAAGCTGCCATCCCCCTGCTGAATCCAGTTCAGCCCGGCCGCAAAAACAGGGCCATAGGCCCGGCTGCAAAACTGCTGGACCCTGGCCAGCAAGGTTTCTTTTCCTGCCACCGCGGGCGGCGTCTGTAAAATTCCGACGTGAGGGTTCCGCTCCATGACATGAACCATTTTCACCAGGGTTTTTCCGGACATGACACTATCTGCGTCGAACACAACAAGATAGCGGTAAGCCGCGCCGAAACGACGACAGAAATCTGCGATATTGCCGCTTTTCCGCTTCAGGTTCAAACGTCTGCGCCGATAATAAATATTCCCCGGGTCCCCGAGATCCGCAGACAATTGCCGCCAGAAAACCTCTTCGTTCACCCAGCTGTCTGGATGGCTGGAATCACTCAGCAGATAAAAATCGAAAGAGTCGATTCGCCCGGTCTTCCGCAATGACTGATAAACGGCAAATATTCCGGCACTGACGCGCCTCATATCTTCACCACAAATCGGGAAGAGCACCGCAACCCTGCAATCAGACGCTATCCTGATAGCGGAATCATCAGCATCAAGCCCGACGAGATCGCTATTTTTTCCTTTCAGCAGGGTCAAGGACCCGAACATGGCCACCCAGAAACCGACCGAGACCCAGGCAAATAAAATACCGGTCAGGGCGACCAGCCCCTTTTCGATGAGCGTCGAGCCGTGGTAGGGAAGAACCGTGGACATTCCCCAGGCGGCAAGCAGGGCCGGAATGAAAACCAGCAATGCCAGCAGCAGACGTCTGGCCATCGCCCTCCTTTGCCAGTGACGATGCCAGCGGTCTCTGGCTGCCGGCGTATTATCGGCCGCCGTCACGTTTTCAGAGGCGTCCCTTTCCTCACGACACTTTCGGTAAAAAGACGTCAGAGAAGCGGCCGGCATGCCGCGCCGCTGGAGACCGGGAACAGCTGTCAGATTGTCTGCCGCGACCTCAAGACTGATCTTTCTCCTTAATTCCTGAATCACCCTGGCATAGCCTGCCGCCTGGTTGTCATGGATGTGGGCACCGAGGTCTCGAATCGTCTCGCTGACCAGTTCCAGGCGACGCAGTTCGGAGACCGGCCAACAGCGCAGATAGGTCAGGCAGCGCTGGGTCAGACGATCAAGGTTTGCGGTACCGGAATCGACCGGTTGTTGCAGCTTTTTCATCGGTTCAGCTTTCTGTTGAGACTATAACTCCAAGTCTCCGAAACGACGTCTGTGGCATGATTGAGAAAGGCTCTGACTTCGATGGGGCGACCAGTATCGGGCAGCACTTTTTCAAGAGCGGAAACAGGCTCAATCAGCAATTCGAAGGACAGTCTCCAGGAATGATTGACTGGATTTTTCTGAACGGTCACATTCCGAACCGTCGCCCCCTCGCTGTTGCTGATATTGGCCGACAGGCGGGTCTGTTCCGGCAACTTCCGTAACCGTTCACCATCGAAATCAATAACCAGTTTGCGGACCAGACCGCCATCCAGAACGCTCATACGGGTGGCTGCAACATGGGCTCCGGGTGGTTGATAGGCCGCCCCGCTCCCCCAGCGCATGCGATAACTGAAATCCCTGCGCTCTCCGGCAGCGACGGCCTGCTCAGGAACCCAGTAAGCGACAATATTATCGTGAATTTCGTCCCTGGTCGGAATCTGTACCAATTCAACCCGACCGCCCCCCCAGGCGGAGAGAGGTTCAATCCACAAACCCGGCCGTTCATGGTAACCGGCTTCGAGGTCCTCATAATTCCGATAGTCGCGATCACGCTGCAACAGGCCGAATCCTTTGATTTCAGCTGTAGCGAAACTGTTGACCTGAAGAAATTTCGGGTTGTGCAGCGGACGCCACAACCACTCACCACTGCCGAACAATATCTGCAACCCGTCGGAATCATGGACCTCGGGCCTGAAATCATTCACCCCCGGACGACGATCATTCTCACCAAAAAAATACATACTGGTCAGGGGAGCGATTCCGACCTTTTGCACCTGTTGACGGAAGAACAGCCGGCAGGACACATCGATGACTGTTTCCAGGCCCGGAGTCGCCACAAACCGGTAAACCCCGGCGACACTCGGGCTGTCCAGCAGGGCATAAATTGTCATCGTCCTGGCATTGGCTTTGGGCTCTTCAATCCAGAACTCCCTGAACCAGGGAAATTCCTCACCTTCTTGCCGCGCCGTATCGATCGCCAGCCCGCGGGCCGACAACCCGTATTTATCGTTCTTGCCGACAGCCCGCAGATAACTGCCCCCCAGAAAAACCAGAAACTCGTCCAGATAGGTCTTGCTTTTGATAGGATAATGGATCCGGAAGCCGGCCGCCCCGAGTTGCCGGGGGATCTGCGGAGCTTCTGCAAGGCCGCTGTAATCGAACCAGTCCCGTTCAATGGCTAAAGGGTGCACTTTCCCCGATGAAATGATGTTGATCCGGACACTGCGGTCATAAACAAAACCGGGATGAAAAAACTGCAGGTTGAAAGGTCGTCTGTCCCCTTTCCAGTAGACCTTTTCAGGGCGTTGCCGAATGCTGCGCCACTGATCATAGGTGAGATTTTTTACGATATCCGGCAATGCGTCAGCTGGCTGATATTCTTCCCCGGACAGCGCTTTGGCCATATCGGTCAGGCGGTCAAAAGTGAAGGCATCTGCTGCGCAGGCCTGATGCCCTAGAAGAACGATACCGATCAACAAGACAATTCCGACACCACAAACACGGGTTAATCTGAATACGCACATACCAATAAGCTCCTTTTCATTTTGAGGCAACAGGCGGTGCAAGGGACTGACTTCGCAAAAAGAACGTTATCCTGAAAGCGTTCTGACTTGAAATGATGACGCGGCACAGAGGCATCCATGCCGATATGCATCTCGGGCGTCAGATCGTCCCAGACCACCGGTTTTAATTAAAAAATGAAGGCAAAGCAGGAAGTGTGCCTCAAATTCACCATTTTCTCCTGAGCCCGCTCAGGAAGCGGGTCTTTGGGAATTTCAGAGGGTTGAGGTCGGCATCCTCCGTCAAACTATTTATGGTATTTATTAAGAGATGTTGTAGCGCCAAGTCACTGACTGTGGCATTTTATTCACACTGGTTTTACTGAAAACGCCCCACGCATCATAACGACTCCGGAAATGGCAATATGTGGCCCGGGAAATTAAAACATCAATAACTCTTGCATTTAGCGGACAGATCCTTTAGTGTCTGACTATTCTCAGTGCCCATCGGTCGGCACGCGTAAGTGTCCTTGGTAGTTTCTTTTGATATTCCCCTGACACCCTCAAGAATTTCCAGCCTACAGACCGTTCCTTTGTTGATTCATCGGATGGGCCGGTTCCATTTTTTCGGAGTTCATATTATTCATGACCTTTAATGACCTCGGTCTATCGACCGAACTGCTTCGTGCTGTGGCCGATCAGGGCTACAGCAAACCTACCCCTATTCAAAGCCAGGCGATCCCAGCTGTTCTCACAGGTGGCGATCTTCTTGCCGGAGCCCAGACCGGCACCGGCAAAACAGCAGGGTTTACCCTGCCCCTGCTCCACCGGCTGACCTCCGCCAAGGCAGCATCCGGCAAACGCCCGGTACGCGCCCTGGTCCTGACCCCGACCCGCGAACTTGCCGCCCAGGTCGGTGAAAGTGTTCGCGCCTACGGCAGATATCTGCCAATCAGGTCGACCGTGATTTTCGGCGGGGTCAGTATTCGCCCCCAGATAAAAGCCCTGCATAGGGGGGTTGATATCCTGGTAGCAACCCCGGGTCGTCTGCTCGATCACGTCGGCCAGAAAACCCTCGACTTAAGTCACGTGGACATCCTGGTGCTGGACGAAGCGGACCGGATGCTCGATATGGGTTTTATCCGTGACATTCGCAAAATCCTGGCCTTACTGCCGAAACAGCGCCAGAACCTGCTTTTTTCGGCCACTTTCTCCACCGCCATCAAGCAGTTGGCCGACAATCTGCTCAACCGGCCTGCGGTCATCGAAGTTGCCCGGCGCAATACGGCTGCGGAAGCGGTAAAACAGTCGGTTCACCTGGTCGACAAGAGCCACAAGCGCGCCCTGCTGTCTTACCTGATCAGCACTAACGACTGGCAGCAGGTCCTTGTCTTCACGCGGACCAAACACGGAGCCAACCGCCTTGCCGATCAGCTCGGAAAAGACGGTATCGTCAGCGCTGCCATCCATGGCAATAAAAGCCAGGGCGCACGCACCAAGGCCTTGGCTGATTTTAAAAAAGGGGCCGTACGGGTCCTGGTCGCCACCGATATCGCAGCTCGTGGCCTGGACATCGAACAACTCCCCTACGTCGTCAATTTCGAGCTGCCTAACGTCTCGGCGGACTACGTCCATCGCATCGGGCGCACCGGTCGGGCCGGCTGCCAGGGAGAAGCCGTTTCTCTGGTTTCAAATGATGAACAGAAACTGCTGAAAGACATCGAATCTCTGTTGAAGCAAAAGCTGCCGCAAATACCCGTTCCGGGTTTTGAGCCCGGAGCAAACAAGGTTGCTGAGTTGCCGCGGAACAGTAGAAAAAAACAGCCAGAAAAAAAGACCAGAAGTGACAGCCGGCATAAAAACCAAGAAACGGTTGAGAACCGCGGGACCAGCCGCCAGCGCAACCGACCGTACCGGGGCCACAAAGCGAAAAGCCGCCAGGCAGGCACATCCAGCTGAGGGATCACTCCTGGAAAATAATATTGCCGACCTTGGGACGGAAGCTCCCGCATACGAAACAGGAGCTTCCGTCTCAAAAATCCTGAGATTTCTCAGCGAACATTTCCAAACGGCCGCGGTCATCCCCTTCCTGCAACGACGACCTTCTTGACATCATCTCATTAAAAATATAACCTCAAGGGCCCAGACAAGCTGGAGCTTCGTCACCAAAACGTCATTAGGGCGACGAGAACCAGGAAAAACACAGGAAAAAGAGACGTGCTCGCCAGACAATGGGCACGTTAAGACACTTGTTAACTCAGCTTTTGCAACACCGTTAGACGTTCAAAAAACTGCCAATCCTTTTTAGTGAATTCGTCGGAGGGGGTCCAATGAATCAGCACGTCTTAAGCCATCTGTAACTTTTTTCCGTAGTAATATTTCAGCTTTATTTCTCTGACTTGAAACGCCACGGGCACAAAACCGTCCAGCGTCATTAATCGTGTTACCAGATTTAATCCAGGATCACGATGAGATGTATGTGACCGTGTTTTTTGGGCCCCTATCTCAACACGTGTTTCAAGTCAAAAACACCAGAGGCCTCTGCCTCATCGACAAAAACAGGAGGGGAATTGAAACATACCATGTCATTTAATCGAAAACCCGCTTCAGATCAACACACGTTATTTCAATCTTAACCCAGGAGGCTAAATGAAAATGCGAATTTTTTACTGCTTGCTTCTGCTTTTACAGATCACCTCTATTGTTCCCAAAGACGGTCTCTCCGCTGAGCTTCTCTCTCTTGACGGGACGGTGTTCGCCTCATCATCAACCGCCGGCCACGCAGCTGAGCTCGCAGTCGATGACGACCCGGCCACCCGGTGGAGCAGCGAGTATAGCGACGATCAGTGGATTTATATCGACCTGGGGGCCATAGCTATTATTGAAGAAGTTATCCTCGATTGGGAAACCGCTTATGGTGAAGTCTATGAAATCCAAGTATCGAACGATGCTGAGAACTGGATCACTCTTTATACCCAGGAGCAGGGATCAGGCGATTTGGAACAGATCACCGGGTTAAACGGTTCAGGCCGTTATGTCCGCCTGAAAGGCATTTCCAGGGGGACCCGCTGGGGCTACTCGCTTTACGAATTCGAAGTCTGGGGACACTATGCCACAGCGACCAACCTGGCCAAGAATCAGATTGCCATAGCCTCATCCAGCCAGGATTCCTTTACGGCTGAACAGGCTTTTGATGGAAATCTCGAAACCCGCTGGGGCAGTTCATACAGTGATGACCAGTGGATCTATGTTGACCTGGGAGCAACTGCCACCATCTCTAAAATTCTACTTGATTGGGAAACTGCCTACGCCCAGGCCTATGAAATTCAAGTTTCTGACGATGCTTCAGAGTGGACCACAATTTTTTCGGAGGACAACGGTGACGGAGCGGAAGATCTTATCACTGATCTGAATGCTCATGGTCGGTATGTGCGAATGAAAGGTATCTCCCGGGGAACCAGGTGGGGTTACTCGCTCTACGAATTCGAGGTTTGGGGGATATACGGCAGCATAACGGCAACAGCCACACAGACCGAAGGCACTATCAATATCGAAGATGACGCCGGCACAGCAACAGAGACTTCCGTGGAGCGCAACTCCAATGAAGACGATAGCGAAAAACCTGGGCTGAACAACACTGGCTACCTTGGTCCCCTGACTCCTTCTGATTTTCAATATGCCAAAACGGAAGGAATGATTATCGAGGGGCTGGACCTGCAGGGACCGATCTACATCAAAGCAGATAATGTCACGATCCGAAATTGCCGAATTACAGGAGGAACTTACGGGATACGGTCAACTTACGGGAAAACAGGCCTGGTCATCGAGGACACGGAGATTTTACAAGCTGACAGTGCCGGCATTGTTGCTGGTAATTTCACAGCCAGGCGGGTATACATCCATGATATCGGCGCGGATGGGATCAAAGCAGGTTCGAATTTTATTATAGAGAATTCTTATTTTACCAAACTGGGCACGACCTCCGGTGCTCATGCCGATGGTATTCAAATGGTCTCAGGTTCCAATGGAATTATCAGAGGCAATACGTTCGACATGGTACAGTCTGATGATTATGCCAATTCCCAGTGTATTTTGCTCAAAACGGACAGCGGCTATATTGATGACATCACGATCGACAGCAACTGGATAAACGGTGGCGGCTACAGTATCCAGGTGAGGGACAATTCAAAAAAGCCATACGGTTTCCCGACGAATATCACCGTCAGCAATAATATTATCGGCCGGGATCATCAATACGGCTCCCCTTTCAAGATTGAAGGCGATGCCGTCGTGACAGGGAACATCTGGGAAGATACGGGTGATTTGTTAAACAATCAGGACGAATCACCTTAGACAGTGAGCCATCAGGGGCAGGCATCTGCTGCCCCTGATTTTTTTTACTGGCTCCAATGAATGCTTTCATCTTACTTGAAACGGGAGACTGCGGAGCTGATTGCATGACCGAGGGTGTCGAAAGCACTCTCGAGGCCGATTTTCAGATCTTCGTACGCGCCCTCTCCCGCCTTCTGCAACGCGTCAAGTTTATCTGCAGCGTCCTCTCGCCGCTCTTTGAGTTGATCCAATTCGCGAGAATATTCCAGCCTGGCATCCGATTGAGCATTTTTAAATTCCGCCTCAAGCTTGTCCATTTGGGCATTCAGCTTATCGAGTTTCGCTTTCATTTTTTCAATATATATCTCTCGGTCGGACATTGCTTCTCCTGCGTTCGATTTCTTATCGTTTTAACAGTTTGACATGCGTACCTCGAAAGGGTTGGCAACCATAATCAGTCGTGGCCAAAGGACTTATCAGTAAACATCCAGTCCTTCAGCTCTGCATCAAACGTGGGGTTTTTTCTCCGGATCCATTCCAGGACCATTGCCGCGTGCTCTATTTCCTCATCCCTGTTATGTTCAAGAATCTTCCGCAAATCATCATCCGTGCAGGCGTCCACTCGCTGGTTGTACCAGTCAATCGCTTCCAGCTCCTCCTGCAGCGAGACAAAAGCCCGATGCATTTCGCGGGTTTCTTCACTTAATTCGGATACGGGTTCATGATAGTCTTCGCTTGCCATCTCTTCCTCCTTTGAACGACTTGTTGGGGTGGTGTTCAAAATCACACGAGACATCAGTCTAACATACCCTCCCCCCGTCATGTCAAAAAGCGGAAAAGACAGTATGCAACCTGTGACCAGCCTGGTCCCGCTGAAGATTCGCCGCAGAATTGATACGTCAGATTCTCTGCGGACAGACCTGTTCCCACATGGCTCCTCCGGATCGTCGTTGCAGGAGCACCCAGCCCGACAGATTATTTTCAGCAGCAGATTTTTTTTACCTGCGGCCGGGATTTCGATTGACAGCGCCGTCCTCTTCCTCTACAACAATCATCATACGAATCATCATATGAATATCCGTGTCGACTTTCAGGTCATGACAACCGGGGAATGGGCAAGTGATGGTGCCTTCAAGAAAACGGAGCCCTGTCAACTTCAAGGACGACCACTCAAAATGGTTGCCGCTCAGCCCGTCGGTCATTGAAGGTTGGGCCTGCCCGAAATGCTGACCGAGATGGGTGTCATCGTGACGTTCACCGGTCCTGGTGCAGATTGACTGGCATCGCTCATAATCATCAGGAGGTTTAAATCATGGGAAGACATGTATTTTTCGACCATATTGAAGTGTATGTGAAAGATATCCCGGCCTATGGGGAATTCTTGAAGAAAGTTTTCCAGGGCGGACGCTTCAGGATTGTTGGCAAAACCGGCACGGGAATGTTCCTCTGCGAGGGGAGTCCGGCCATTGAGGTCAAGCAGAAAATGGACGATCAGAAACCGGTTTGCGCGGGCTTCAGCCTTCCCTGCCTGCGGGTGGAAGGGGCGAAAGATTTTATCGAAAACGACCTGAACGGTAAGGTCACAAAAACTGCCGAAACGGACCTTGGCACCGTCTACTTTTTTACCGATTACGAAGGCATTACCTGGCACTTCAAGGACTACCTGAGCCGCGACAAAATGCTCAACTGGTAATTCTCTCTGTTCAACCTGGAGACAGATCAAGTTTGAACGACTGAAGTTTTTCCGGCTGAAAAAAAGACAATAAGAAAGCTCCAGAACAAAAGGCAGTCATTCTGGAGCTTCACTGTACGCGGCCTGGATGATGGCTCTCATTCTTTCTGGATAGCGATCCCGATATCCTTTGGCGCCATCTTCCTGATTGACCTCATCAAAGATGGCGCCAGATCTGTTCACACTCCATCCGTCACCTGCCAATAGGAATGGAGCGGATTTAAAGCACGCCCGAGGAAAAGGGAAGCAAACCCCGAATCAGGATTCCCCCATCAGTCGAGACATTTCCATGCTGGCTTCCAACAGCCTGGCTAATTGCTCCTGGCGCCTGTCCCTGGTAAAGCGAAAAGCCGGACCCACAATAACCAGCGCCGCGGGAACCTTGTTTTCATAATCGAAGACCGGGGCAGCAATAGCAGAGATGCCCTCTTCGCTCTGCTGGTCATCGACACAGTACCCTTGCTGGCGCACCCTTTCGAGTTCTTTCTTGAGTTCTTCGACATCGACGTCGCTATTGTTCTTTTTGGCTCTCGTCAGCACCTTGTTGACAAAATCAGGTTCAGTATAAGCCAACAGGACCCGCCCGGCCGCACTGGGGGTCAATTCCATCACGTCACCTTCCTGTATGGAAAAAACCAGTCGCGAAGAACCCATTTCACGGGCCATGCAGATACACTTGGCGCCATCGACAGCAAACAGGGCCGTGGATTCGCCGGTCTCAAGGGTCAGACGTTTCATAAGGGGAGACGCAATCGATTTGAGAGAATTGCTCTTCTCGTATACCTTCCCCAGAACCATGAGCTTAGGCCCCAGACAATAATGAGTCCGCGAAGTCCTTACCAGATATCCGGACTTCATCAAGGTGCCGCACAGCCTGTGAACACGACTTTTATACAAACCTGATTTTTCACATAATTGATTTAATGACAGTTCCGTCTCATGAGTGCTGAAACAATCAAGAATTTCCAGCGCCTTGAGAACGGTATCAACCAGGGGTACTGCGGGTATTTTTTCCTTCGTTGTGTTTGACATGTGCCTCCTGATAAAGTCATCACCATAGTGATCGCTTTCTAGACGGGAAAAGACTTCAAACGGGCTTCAAGGCTAACACAGAGTTGTTACTGAAGCACCATCATTTATCCTACCAGACGAACAAAACTTATAAAAAAAACAATGGCCAGGAGATGGTCATTCCCGATTGACTACAAGGCAGGGCGTCTGTCGCCCTGAACGACAAGCGTGGTTCGTTCTTAACGATCAAAAATGCCACATGACTTTTATCAAGATCAGCGGATCAATTATCAGAATCTGAATAGTGAGAATGAGGAAAGAAAACAGTTAGGGGACCGGCTTTCAAACAACCCGTATTTCATAGGGAAATAAGCCCCAGAGCCATGTGCTCTGAGGCCCGTCCATGAGGTCACTCCCTGTCTGCACATCTCATTCGATCGACACACATATCAATCCAGCCCTTCATCAGCAAGATAATAGGAAATACAATTCAAAGAGTCCGCAATATCAACGGTTTTCACACAGGAGAGAGACCAGAACAGCTCACTATTGTTCATGGATGCGGTTAGTCGGCATGATGTTGCTTCCCATGGGCTCATCCTCCACTCCGACAATGGTAGCCCTATGAAGGGTTCCACCATGCTAGCAACATTGCAACAATCGGGTGTGATGCCTTCATTTAGCCGTCCAGGCGTCAGCAATGATATTCCGTTTTCAGAGTCACTCTTTCGCACATTGAAATATCGCCCGGAATATCCTTCACGCCCCTTTGAATCCGATCACCATGCTCAAATGTGGGTTGATTCCTTCGTCCATTGGCACAATACCAAACATTTGCATAGCGAGATCCTCTTTGTGACACCTGACGACAGGCACTATGGGAAGGACAAGGCCATATTGGCCAAGCGCAAAGAAATCTACGAATTCGCCAGAAAAAGATCTCCTGGCCGTTGGACCAAACAGACCGGTAACTGGAATCAAGTGACAACAGTATGGCTAAATCCTGAAAAGAAATGGCAACACCGAGACAACCAATATTCAGAAGCAGCATAAAAGAATTGAGGCGACAACTATCTTGACACCCGCCGAAAACTCAATTTGACAGGACATTTGACGGCGGCAGGTCTTGAGGCCGTTAGACGCCTGCTGGCACGTCATAAATCCTTCGTTTTGAAATCCTCATCCTGGCTGTTTGCCGTTTTCTGAAGAAGACCTTCTGAAAGGGTTGACGGCTCACACGGCCCATGCGGATGAACTGGCCGAACTCTCACCGAAAGAGTGGGGTGTATAGTGGCCCGTTACATTCCTGATCGGAACGACATTATCTGGCTTGATTTTGAACCAACAAAAAGCCGTGAGATTGGCAAATACCGACCAGCGTTGGTCTTATCGAGTAAAGCCTACAACAGACAGACCGGCTTACTGATCTGCTGTCCTATCAGTACAGGTATCAGAGGGGGAATGACGGAAGTTCCTGTCAATAACCTTGATAAACCCTCTGTTGTTGCGGCCAGCCTCATACAAACGCTGTCCTGGCAAGATCGATCCGCAAAAAAATTACGACCGCCGAGGCGGGAGTTATGGATGATGTTCTTTATCGCCTGATTCCGCTAATTGGCGGGGAAAAACTTCTGAACTGAATTAAAATAAGCGATACCTGTAATGCCCACTGGCAAAGTTGCAAATATCGGTACTTTTGCAACCATATCCGTACTCAGCCGGCAGTAGGATTTTATCTGACACTGACTGTCAGATCAGGTCTAGATTTTTACAATTCATCATCCGGCCTGATCTGTCAGCTGGTTACTGCTCCCTCGGCCGCGGAGGAAACCAGACGAGCATATTTAGCCAGAACCCCCTGCTTCAATTTTTGCGACGGGGCCTGCCAATTTTGTTTTCGCCGGGCGATGTCCTCATCACTGACCAAAAGGTTCAGGGTCTCCGACTCAAGGTTGATCTCGATCAGATCCCCCTCTTCGACTACTCCGAGCAAGCCACCAACCTGCGCCTCGGGGGCAATATGACCGATCATGATGCCATGAGTTCCCCCGGAAAAACGTCCGTCGGTAAGCAAAGCGACGCTATCGCCGAGCCCCGCGCCCATGAGGGCCGCCGACGGCGACAGCATCTCGCGCATACCCGGTCCGCCCCTGGGCCCTTCATAACGGATAACGACAATATCGCCGGGCTGGATGGCTCCGAGCAGAATGGCCTGCAAGGCATCCTCTTCCCGATCATAGACGCGGGCGGGTCCCTGCATGGTTGCAAGAGATTTTCCACTCTGCTTCAAAAGACATCCCTCACTGGCAAGGTTGCCATACAAAATCCGGATGTGGCGCCCCGCCGGAGCGTAGGGAGAGTCAAGGGGAAAGACGACGTCCTGATCAGCCGGCAACGGGGGCGCATCGGCAAGATTTTCAGCGACGCTGCAACCCGTTACGGTCAGGCAATCGGCATGCAAAAAACCGCCGTCAAGCAACATCTTCATAACCATCGGGACGCCACCAAGGGCATACAGATCGTGCATCAGGTACCGCCCAAAGGGTTTGAAGTTCCCCAACAGCGGAACCTTTCTGGTCAGGGCCGCAATATCATCCAAAGAGAGCTCGACCCCGGATTCCCGGGCAAGAGCCAGCAAATGCAGGACGGCATTGGTCGATCCGCCTAGAGCCCAGGCCACGGTCAAGGCATTTTCAAATGCCCGGCGCGTCATGATCATGCGAGCCGATGTCCCACGTTTCAACAGATCCATGAGCAGTGAGACACTGCGAAAAACATCGCTCTTCTTATCGGCTGACACCTGATGGCCTTCATCTACGGCCATATGGGCAGCGGAACCGGGCACGCTCATCCCCAACGCTTCGATCGCTGCCGCCATCGTATTGGCCGTATACATTCCACCGCAGGATCCCGGCCCCGGGCAGGCGTGACATTCAATTCCGTGGAGATCCGAAGCCGTGATCTTGCCGGCCGCAAAAGCACCGATCCCCTCGAAGGAACTGACAATATTCAACTCTCTTCCAGCGTGCCTGCCAGGCAGAATACTGCCTCCGTACAAGGTCATTCCGACCAGGTCGTTGCGGGCAATCGGCATTAGCGCGGCAGGGATGGTTTTATCACAGCCGGACAGGGTGATAACCCCGTCCACCTGATAGCCCTCGGTCATCAGTTCAATGGCGTCGGCGATCACTTCCCGACTGACCAGGCTGTATTTCATGGCCTCTGTTCCCATGGAGATGCCATCAGAAACAACCGGAGTACCAAAAACGATGGCTTTACCGCCAGCAGCTTCGATGGCTTCCCGGAGGAGATCGCCAAGTTCGCGAATGTGAACATTACAGGGAGTCCCATTGGTATAAGGCACGGCGACGGCAATGACCGGCTTGGTAAAATCCCGGTCTGAAAAACCGACAGCGCGCAGCATGGTCCGTGCAGCAGTCCGTTCAATCCAATTGTCTGCCCCTTGCAACCCGGTAATAGTGGCACTACGCTTCTTCATAAAAGCTTCCCCTTGCTGTGGATCAGACCGACCTTCGTGAGGATAACCATCCTTGTATTTTCACAGGTGCCACTAAGAACCATCTCCAACAACCCGTTATCCGGTCTTTTATCCTCTGGACGGAAGGAGAGACAATGACAGCTTAATTATAACAATTTTGGTAGCATTTCGCCCCCCTGTCGTGTCGTTTTTTTCAGAGGCCTGCCTTAGTCGATTATTTCAGCCGGTAAAATAATGTCGAACATCGATGATGTTTTAAGGCTGACTGCATTCCGAAAGGCAAAAATAAGAAATGGAGGCTCACCAGGAAATTGTCATAAGAGTTGGTAAAGAGATCAACTCGGAAATCCGGCAAGGGAGCGTAAAAAAACATCAGCCAGGATCAGAATCATTTCATTCAACTACCATTAACATTGAAAGTATCCAGACAGGGATCTCCGGAGATAATGGTTATCATCCGTTATTTAAAAAACAAGGATCTTGGAAAGGTCAATACCGCTTCACTGTCATTGGTCAGGCCTTCCAATTGACCTATCTTCGATAAGTGGCTGGCAGGAAAGAATCTATTTTATCAAATGAGATTTACCGATTTCTGAAAACCAGACATCTGTCCAGTACGCTCCCCACCGCAGGTCGCATCACACATAACACAGGACTTTTGGGGTTGATGCATATGTGCATTGTGCTGACAAAACACCCTCCAAATGGACCATGACTGACGAGACACCATGAAGTGACAGCCAACAAGCCTGTGGTCAGGATATCGGTTCTGCTACCGTTTTTTCGGTGGGCCAAAACCGCCGCCACCGGGAGTTTTGATAACGATCATGTCACCGGCTGCGAGGTCAATTTCATCGTTCCCCCGCAACATTTTTTCTGTTCCGTCAGCATAAATCACACTATTTTCACCGCGCAGCCCAGCATTGCCTCCCTGAAGGCCATAGGGTTCCGTTTCCCGATGGGACGTCAGCAGGGTTACCGTCATCGGTTCGAGGAAACGCAACTTACGAATTACGCCATCCCCGCCATTGTAACGGCCGCTGCCACCTGAACCGGGGCGTAAAGAAAAGGCTTCGACCCGGATCGGGAATCTCCATTCAAGAACCTCGGGGTCAGTCATGCGGGTGTTGGTCATATGCGAATGAACGGCGCTGGTTCCCGGATGATCCGGCCCAGCCCCGGTCCCGCCGCAGATAGTCTCGTAATTCTGATAGCGAGCGTTGCCGTAAACCAGGTTATTCATCGTTCCCTGCGACGAAGCAAGCAAGCCGACAGCACCGAATAAACAGTCCGTGATGGCCTGTGACACTTCCGTATTCCCTGAGATTACGGCAGCTGGATAAACAGGGCTGATCATGCTGCCAGGCGGAATAATAATCCGCAGCGGTTTAAAACAGCCTTCGTTGAGAGGAATTTCGTCTCCCACCAGAGTTCGGAACACGTAAAGAACCGCAGCTTTACAAACCGCCGCAGGTGCATTGTAATTCCCTCGATCCTGGGGTGAGGTGCCGGTGAAGTCGATGGTCGCCTCACGCTGCTGCCGGTCAACACTGATTTTGACCTTAATCAACCGTTCACCATCCATGTGATAACTGAACTCACCATCAGCAAGGCGATCAATGACGCGTCTTACCGATTCTTCAGCATTATCCTGGACATGGCCCATGTAGGCCTGGACAACCTCCAGGCCAAAGTGGTCGATCATTTTCTGCAGTTCTTGAAGCCCGGTCTCGTTGGCTGCCACCTGGGCCGCCAAATCGGCCATATTCTGATCAATATTGCGACAGGGATATTGACCAGAGCCAAGTAATGCACGCGTTTCCTCTTCGCGAAGATGCCCCTGATCGACCAGCAGAAAATTGTCGATCAACACCCCTTCGTCCTCGATATGGGTTGAATCCGGGGGAGATGATCCTGGCGTGCGCCCCCCGATATCTGCGTGATGGCCGCGCGAACCAAGGTAAAAAAGAACATCTTTCCCCTCTTTATCGAAAACCGGGGTAACGACTGTCACATCAGGCAGATGGGTGCCACCATTGTAGGGAGCATTCAGCATGTAGACGTTTCCTGGCCGCATGTTGCCGCTATTTTCGCGGATCACCGTCTTGATCGATTCTCCCATGGAACCGAGGTGCACCGGCACATGTGGAGCGTTGGCAACCAGTTGCCCTTCAGCATCAAAGATGGCGCAGGAAAAATCGAGGCGCTCTTTGATATTGACCGAATAAGAAGTTTTCGCCAGAGTGGTGCCCATCTGCTCGGCGATCGACATGAACAAGTTGTTAAAAACCTCCAGCATGACCGGATCGACATTGGTACCGACCGCCTCTATTTTTGGTCGCTCCTTGTAGCGACGCATAACCAGGTGCAGGCGACTGTTTAACTCGGCCTGCCAGCCGCTTTCAACCACCACGGTGCCGATGGCTTCGGTAATAATTGCCGGTCCCTTAACCTGATGACCGGGTTTTAGATCATCACGACGGTAAAGGGGAACCTTGGAGGTAACCCCGAGGCTGGACAACAGAACCTCATCAACCGCCGTTGGGGCGTCATCAGCGCAAACCAAAGTCTTTTCGGGGTCGGTAACCGATTCAGTCAGCCCGATAGCTTCAACGCTGACGGCCTCGATAACCAGCGGCCGACCGGGGACGATGAAACCGAACTGTTGACGGTGAGCCTGTTCAAAATCCGAGAGCATGTCAGCCTGACTGCCGGCCTCCACCTCCAGCGAGGTATCTGTGGCCTGATAACGCAGCAGCACCCGAATGCGCACCTCAAGCTGATTCTCAGCAACACCCTGCTCAAGAACTTCTGCACGCGCATCCTCCACCAAAGCCGCAGCGGCCAGCTCGATCTGTTTTTCCGCATCTTCAGCAAAAGGTTTTTCCACCTGGATTTCGCGCATGGCACGAACATCGGCCAGCCCCATGCCATAAGCTGACAAAACTCCCGCGAAGGGGTGTAAAAACACCCGCTTCATTCCCAAGGCATCGGCCACAAGGCAGGCGTGCTGCCCACCTGCGCCACCAAAACAGTTGAGAGTGTATTCAGTCACGTCATAACCGCGCTGAACCGAGATCTGCTTAATGGCATTGGCCATATTATCGACAGCAATGCGCAAAAAACCTTCCGCGACCTCTTCAGGGGTCGGTTCCGGCGCTGCGGTGGCTTGCGCGATTTCTGCCGCCAACTGAGTGAACTTTTCACGAACGATAGCCGTATCCAGCGGCTGGTCAGCATTGGGACCAAAAACCTTGGGGAAGTGATGCGGCTGGATCTTTCCGAGCATGACGTTGCAGTCGGTTACAGTCAGCGGTCCACCGCGCAGATAACAGGCAGGACCGGGATTGGCCCCGGCTGAATCTGGCCCGACCCGGTAGCGCGAGCCATCAAAATGGAGAATCGAGCCTCCACCGGCGGCAACCGTATGAATGTGCATCATCGGCGCGCGCATCCGCACTCCGGCCACCAGGGTATCGAAACTTCGCTCATATTCACCGTTGAAGTGTGCGACGTCGGTCGAGGTGCCCCCCATATCGAAACCGATAACCTCGTGGTAGCCACTCATCGCCGCCGTCCTGACCATTCCGACCACCCCCCCGGCCGGCCCGGAAAGGATCGCATCCTTGCCCTGAAAAAGATGAGCATCGGTAAGCCCGCCGTTCGACTGCATGAACATCAGCCGTGGTCCCTCGCCCAGTTGCTCCGCCATCTGGTTGACATAGCGCCGCAGAATCGGCGAAAGGTAGGCATCAACAACCGTGGTATCACCGCGCGCCACTAACTTCATCAACGGACTGACACGACTGCTGAGCGAAATTTGAGTGAATCCGATCTCTTTTGCCAAATCAGCTAACTGTTGTTCATGAAGAGGGTTAAGATAGGCGTGCATCAGGGCGATGGCAACCGCCCTGATGCCTTCGGAATAAGCGCTCAGCAAGCCCGCCCGGGCAGCTTCGACATCCAGCGGACACAGCACGTGCCCATTGGCGTCGAGCCTCTCGTTCACTTCAAGAACTTTTTCATAGAGCAATTCCGGCAGGACGATGTGTCGATCGAACAGCCTGGGCCGTGCCTGATATCCGATCCGCAGCGCATCGCCAAAGCCGCTTGTCGTTACGTAGAGAGTTCGATCACCCTGGCGTTCAAGCAGGGCATTGGTGGCCACCGTCGTACCCATCTTGACATGCTCAATCGCCCCGAAGGGGATCGGGTCATCTTTTTCAATGCCCAATAACTGTCGAATCCCATGGACCGCAGCGTCACGGTAGTGCTCAGGGTTTTCGGACAACAGCTTATGTGTCACCAGTTTACCGTCGGGGCGCTTGGCAACAATATCGGTAAAGGTGCCACCACGATCAATCCAGATCTGCCATTTTTTCATTGTCGGCTGTTCTCCATCTCGGTTTGAACTCTGTCTATGCCCCGGCAACGACGGCTCAATGCAGTCATCAGGGGTAAAATGAATTAATGTCTCAAAACACGTGAGTAAGCACTGGAAGTCAATATGAAAAGAACTGAGATGAATACAGGAAAAATTTTCACCGTCCAACCTTAACAGTATGTGAACCAGTAGACACTACCACAATCCCCTTATGGCCGCTTTGCCTTCGGCTTTCCAAACCGTGAAATTATAATTGCCATTGGAATTAGTTTTTTCGACCTAGATTCAATTTGTACGTTAACCAAAAAAATAAAGCTCTGAACTATCAGAGCTTTATAGGTTTTCCATTCAATTTTTAGGTTAATTTATCTACTCCCACTCAATGGTTGCCGGTGGTTTGCTGGAAATATCGTAAGTGACCCGATTGATCCCTTTCACTTCGTTGATAATCCGGTTGCTGATCCGCGCGAGATCGGCATAGGGCATGGGATACCAGCCTGCGGTCATGAAATCCTTGGTCTCGACGGCGCGCAGAGCGATAACATATTCATAGGTACGACCGTCACCCATAACTCCGACTGATTTGACCGGCAGGAAGACGGCGAAAGCCTGGCTGATTTTATGGTAGTGGCCGGTTTCGTAAAGCTCTTCAATGTAGATCGCATCAGCCTGGCGCAGGATATCGCAGTATTCCTCTTTGACCTCTCCGAGCACGCGGACTCCGAGCCCCGGTCCCGGAAACGGATGACGCCAGACCATCTGGTGCGGCAGACCGAGTTCCTCGCCGATGGCGCGGACTTCGTCCTTGAACAGTTCCCGCAGCGGTTCAAGCAGTTTGAGCTGCATGTAGTCGGGCAGCCCCCCGACGTTGTGGTGACTCTTGATATTGTGGGCTTTGCCGGTTTTGGCGCCGGCAGACTCGATAACGTCCGGGTAGATGGTTCCCTGGGCCAGAAAGGTTGCGCCGGTGACTTTTTTGGATTCTTCTTCGAAAATATCCACGAACAGCTTACCGATAATTTTGCGCTTCTGCTCCGGGTCGGTCACGCCTGCCAGCTCCCTGTAAAAACGCTGCTGGGCATTCACCCGGGTCACCTTGACCCCCATGTTCTGGGCAAAGGTGGCCATCACCTGGTCCCCTTCGTTGAGGCGCAGCAGGCCGTTGTCGACAAACACGCAGTGCAGCTGATCGCCGATGGCCCGGTGAATCAGGGCGGCGGCAACCGATGAATCGACACCTCCGGAAAGGCCGAGAATCACCTGTTCATCGCCCACCTGCTCGCGAATGCGGGCAATAGCGTCTTCAATGATCCGGCCCGGGGTCCAGCTTCCGGTACATTGGCAAATGGCCCTGACAAAGGTGTTGATCAGCAATTCCCCCTGCGGGGTATGATTGACCTCGGGATGAAACTGGACACCATACAGACTGCGCTCGACGTTCTGAATGGCGCAGACCGGCGCATTCAAGGTGCGCGCGACAACTTCGAATCCCTGAGGAACCTCTTCGACATGGTCGCCATGGCTCATCCAGACGGAGCTCTTCCCTTCGGCGAAAAAGCCGTGAAAAAGCGGTCCCGGCTGCCCCTGGCTGAGCAGTTCGGCGTGGCCGTATTCCCGCTTGCCGGCGGCGATGACCTTGCCGCCGAAGTGGCGGCTCATCAGCTGCATGCCATAGCAGATACCCAGCACCGGAACGCCAAGTTCGAACAGTTCTTCGGCAATTTCGGGAGCCCCCTCTTCATAGACCGATTTCGGCCCCCCCGACAGGATAATTCCTTTGGGGGCAAAGGCCTTGATCTCCTCAAAGGCCATGTCAAAGGGGTGCAGTTCGCAATAAACATGGCTTTCACGAACCCGGCGTGCGATCAGTTGCGTATATTGAGATCCGAAATCGAGGATCAGGATCTTTTCTTGATGGATATCTTGCATGCCTTAACCGTTCCGTTCAATCCGATAATTCGGTGATTCCTGAGTAATGGTCACATCATGAACGTGGGATTCACGCAGGCCGGCATTGGTAATTCGAACAAACTGCCCTTTTTCCTGAAGTTCCTTGATGGTCCGGCAGCCGGTGTAGCCCATTCCGGACCGCAACCCGCCGATGAGCTGGTGGATATTGTCGGACAGCGGCCCGCGGTAAGGGACACGCCCCTCGATACCTTCAGGTACCAGCTTGACATCTTCTTCGTCTCCCTGGAAATAGCGGTCCTTGCTCCCCTGCTTCATGGCCCCGATACTGCCCATGCCACGATAGGATTTGTAGGTTCTGCCCTGGTAGAGAATGGTATCGCCGGGCGATTCCTCGGTCCCGGCAAACAAAGAGCCGATCATGATGACATCGGCACCGGCGGCCACTGCCTTGGGCAGGTCACCGGAGAACTTGATGCCGCCATCGGCGATCAACGGGATACCAGCGGCCCGGGTGATTTTGGAGACCTGCTGAATTGCTGTCACCTGCGGCACTCCGACGCCGGCAACAACCCGGGTGGTACAGATGGACCCCGGACCGATACCGACCTTGACCGCGTCAACCCCGGCATCGATGAGAGCCTTGGCCGCGGCCGCCGTGGCAATATTGCCGGCCATCAGCTGGAGATCGGGATACTGCTGCCGAACCCGGATGACGGAATCAAGAACCCCCTGGCTGTGACCATGGGCGGTATCGACCACCAGCAGGTCGACACCGGCCTTGACCAGCGCTTCGGTCCGTTCGTCAAGGTCCCCGCCAACCCCGACTGCGGCGCCAACCCGCAAACGGCCCAGGCCGTCTTTACAGGCGTGCGGATATTTGCGCACCTTTTCGATATCCTTGATGGTAATCAGCCCTTTGAGAACACCGTTGGCGTCAACGACCAGCAGTTTTTCGATGCGGTGCTTGTGGAGATGGTGCTTGGCCTCTTCCAGAGTCGTTCCGGGAGGTACCGTCACCAGGTTTTCCTTGGTCATGACATTGGAAATCGGCTGATCCACGTTGGTTTCGAAACGCAGGTCACGATTGGTCATGATTCCGACCAGCTTCCCGTTCTTGGTCACGGGAACCCCGGAAATGCGGTATTTTTCCATGACCTTGAGAGCTTCATAGATCTTCTGATCGGGATCCATGGTGATCGGATCAACAATCATACCGCTCTCCGATTTTTTGACCTGATCAACTTCCGTGGCCTGGGCTTCCGGCGTCATGTTCTTATGAATGATCCCCAGACCGCCTTCCCGCGCCATGCAGATGGCGGTACGCGATTCGGTCACGGTATCCATCGCCGCCGACAACAGCGGAATATTCAGTTTGATCGACCTGGTCAGATGGGTGGTCAGATCGACTTCCTTGGGCAGCACCGTTGAATGGGCCGGCACCAGGAGAACATCGTCAAAAGTTAATCCTATAGGAATTTCAGCGTCTTGCATGACTGCTCCTTAAATTGTGTGGAGATAAATATTTAACCGGTGAATTTATCCAACTAACACCAATAAGTCAACGATTTACGGCGCTCTTTCTGAAAGAATGAGCGCCGCATCATGACTCTGGGTTTATTTTATTTTCCCTGCAACAGGTAGGCTTCTATAAACCCGTCCAGATCACCATCCAGAACCGCGTCCGTATTCCCGGTTTCGAACCCGGTGCGATGATCCTTGACCATTCGGTAAGGGTGAAGGACATAGGAACGGATCTGACTGCCCCAGCCAATTTCCTTCTTATCCTCAGAGAAGGCGGCTGCCTCAGCCTCTTTCTTCTGCCGCTCCATTTCATAGAGCCGGGCTTTCAACTGCTGCAGCGCCGTTGCCCGGTTACTGTGCTGAGAGCGCTGATTCTGGCAGGAGACGACGATGCCGGTCGGAATATGGGTGATCCGGATCGCCGAATCGGTCTTGTTGATATGCTGGCCGCCCGCGCCGCTGGCCCGGAAGGTGTCGACCTTGATATCCTTGTCCTCAATTTCGACCTCAATGGACTCGTCCAGCTCCGGAAAGACGAAAACCGAACAGAACGAGGTATGCCTGCGGGCATTCGAATCAAAGGGCGAGATCCTGACCAGACGATGAATACCGCTCTCCGACTTGAGATAGCCGTAGGCATAATCACCTTCGACGGTAAAGGTGGCGCTTTTAAGACCGGCGTCGTCACCCGGCTGGTATTCGGTGAATTCGACCTTGTAACCTTTTTTCTCGCAGTAGCGGACATACATGCGCAGGAGCATGTCAGCCCAATCCTGGGCCTCTGTTCCTCCGGCACCGGCATTGATACTGACCGTCGCATGACTGACGTCATGCTGGCCCGACAGCATGCGGGCAAATTCCATCTGGTCGATGACTTTTTCGAGATCGGGAAGCAGAGCATTGACCTCTGCCAGGGTTTCTTCGTCCTCCCCCTCTTCTCCCAGCTCGATCAGGACCTGGATGTCGTCAAGCTCCCGTTTGGCGGTCTGGCAATCGTTCACAATCTTCTGCAGCCGAGTCCTCTCGCGCAGCAGGTCCTGGGCCGCGTCTCCGCGGTTCCAGAAATCAGGCTGAGCTATTTCAGCCTCAAGTTCGGCAACCCGTTCTTCTTTGCCAGGGACGTCAAAGATACCTCCACAATTCCTGGAGTTTATCCTGCAATTCCTTGACTGTCTCTTTAGGCTCACGAAACATTTCTTACTCCTGTTTTACGATAAATTTTTATACTTAAAATGGTTGTCCTTCGGAGTTTCCGGATCGCAACTCAATGATAAATGGTTGCGCAGTATAGCTCAACAGAACGGGAAAAAACAGTGCCGAGTCAGATATTTTATGATTAACCGGCAAACCGGCCGGGACCGGCGATCCGGCAACAGAAAACTGGACGGATGCGTTCTTTTCGGGCATATTAATATCCTATTCCGGTCATCATGGCCAGTTTACCGGACAGTTTTCTGACGACATCTGCAGGCTATCCCGCCCGTTTGCCGCTGCACTGTCTTACCTTCTGTTTTACATATTGATTTATCTCATGTTCCAAGGATCACCATGTTTGCCACCAGAACGCGTAACCGTTTGATCGGCTGGCTCATCGCGAGCAGCTGCCTGTTATACCTGTTATCAATTGTCACTCCCCTCCCGATTGTCATTCCCGCCATTCTGGGGTGGTCGGCAGTCGTGGTCTGCTGGCCCGGCCTGGGACGCACGGCCAAGCAGCAGACCCTCTGGCTGCTGTTCGCCGGAGTCGTCATGATTGCCGTGGCTTTAAGCTCCGGGACACCGATCGACTGGCTGGCCATGCTCTCGCGCAACCTGCCCCTGGTCACCATGCTGGGCACGGTTTCCTTCCTGTCGCTGGCCAACCCGACCGAAGAGCAGTCGGTCCTGCCGCGCGGCCGCAAGGGGATCATCTCCACCATGCTGACCTGCCATCTGCTCGGGGCCGTCATCAACCTCTCCATCGTCTTCGTGGTCGGCGACCGGCTGATGCGTTCCGGGCGGTTGACCCCTGCGCAGATTCAGCTTGCCATGCGCAGTTTCAGCACCGCCGCATTCTGGTCGCCTTTTTTTGTGGCGACCGGGGTAGCGCTAACATACGCTCCGGGCACAGAGTGGCAGAAGACCGTCGTGCCCGGCCTGATTTTAACCTTGCCCATGTTCCTGATGACCTACCGGGATGCATACAAACTGGAAAAAGACGCCTTCGAGGGGTATCCGCTGACCTTTGAAAGCATGATCATGCCCATATTCCTGGCAGTTTTTGTACTGATCGGCCACTGGCTTGCCCCCCAGGTCAGCATCCTGACCATTATCAGCCTGCTGGCTCCCATCGGAGCGCAGATTTTTATGAAAAGTCGGCCAAGAGGACAGCAGACCATCCAGTTCATCAACGAACGACTGGCCAACACCTCCAGTCAATATGCCCTGTTCCTGGTTGCCGGTGTCTTCTCAACCGGAATCGCCTCGATTATCAAGACCTTCCCCGAGGCCCTCAGTTTCGATGTCATGTCATTTTCACCGGTGATGTTTATGATCGCAAGCGGCGTTATGTCGCTGCTGTGCCTGATCGGCATCCACCCCGTGGTCAGTATAGCCTCGATCAGCCCGTTTCTCATGTCCCTCGATGTGGACCCCAACCAGGCCGCCTTTTTGTACCTGCTGGTCTGGGGACTCGCCAACGGCTGCAGTCCGCTGTCTGGAATCGGTCTGGCTATGGTCAGCCGTTATCGGGCCGGAAATGCCCAGATTATCAGACTTCACTGGAAATACCTGGTCGGGCTGTGGTTGTGCGCCGGGCTGCTTAATATCGTCTGGTTTGGCTGAACCGGGAGGAGCTGACAACGGAGCAGGCCAGGTCGGCGGAAAAACCGCCGGACACACCCTCTAATCAACATAGCCGCTGCCGATGGCCCGAAACGGCATATCCAGATCCATATCCGGAACTTCTTTGGCAATCCAGGCAATAAAGGTATTGCTGTTGGGTCCCGGGAACACCTTGTAGGTCGTCGCCCAGGGATAGCTTCTGGCCGCTTCATCCACCTCCTGAATCAGCCGGTCAACGCCCTCACCGCGATGCTCAATCAGCAGTTCAGGCCGGGCTCCGTACCAGTAGCGATCCGGAATGTCTTTTCGGATACCCACCACGGGCTGGCCGGACCGCGCCCGCCAGCCGACAACGTCGTAAACCGTGTAGGCCTCTTCCCCGGTCCGTTTAGCCGCAAGCCAGGTATGAACTGCGAACAAACCGCGCCATCCCCAGGCATCGGCGCCATAAACCTGGAGGACAGCCTCCCTGGTCTCGGCAGGATCCGGAGCGATCCCGGCCGATTCGCGGCTGGCGCTGCGCCAGTCTCCACTTCCGCTGCAACCACTTAAAAATACGACGATAAGAAAAACGAGAAAAAATCTGATCATGGCCTTCACCTGCAGGTCTTAGGGATTGAAACAGCTGTCTGGTCTCATTATAACGAACAGGTCGGTGCCGGGGAAAGGGCGGACAGAAGAAAACAACCTGCCGACCATGGTCGAAAGGCCGGAATCAATCAGAGAAGTTCGCGATGGCGGAAACAGTCGCGGGTGTGATCATTCACCAGGCCGACGGACTGCATGTAGGCATAACAGATGGTCGGGCCAACGAACCGGAAGCCCAGGCGTTTCAGCTCCTTGCTGACAGTTCGGGACAGCTCGGTTTCAGCGGGAACCTCGTCCGCTGTGGACCAGCGGTTCTGAAGCGGCTTGCCGTCGACAAAACCCCAGAGAAACGCAGAAAAGGAGTCATGTTTCTCGACAAAGGACAGCATCGCCCGGGCGTTACTGATAAAGGCCTGGATTTTGAGACGATTTCGGATGATCCCGGGATCGGCAAGCAGCCTGGCAATATCCTCGTCGCGATAACTCGCCATGCGTTCCCAGTCGAACGCGGAAAAAGCCCGACGGTAATTAGCGCGTTTTTTCAGCACGGTCAACCAGCTCAGACCGGCCTGGGCACCCTCCAGGCACAGCATCTCGAAAAGCCGACGATCATCATGCAGCGGAACACCCCATTCCCGGTCATGATAATCGATGTAAAGTGGATCGTCAGTGCACCAGCGGCATCTGGTTGGCATACGCGGCCTTGTCCGTTCTTCCGGGAGCGGCACAAACGCCGGGTTACTCGGCCCGACGCATGTGAATCTCCCGCGCCAGGGTATCATCGATGGCAAACTGGGAATGTCCCACCTTGAAAATGTAACTTGGGAATTTCTGCAACAGCAGCAGCTGGCTGCCGGGCAGAACGCCCATCCCCATAAGCTTCTGCATCTTCTTGTCATCGCTGGCGGACAGGTAGGCGATTTCCGCGGTTTCACCCGATTTCAGTTCCGTCAGGGCGACAATGCCCGGTTCTCCCTGTTGACGGGCCTCGACACAACACTCTCCGGGAGGGATGGGGTTGCCATGAGGACAGGTGGTCGGGTGATTCAGCAGGGTGCAGAGCTTGGTATCGACCCCCTGCCGAAGAAGATGCTCGAAAGCGCACGCCTGCTCATTGGCCTCATCCCCTTCGATCCCGAGAATATCCATGGTCAAACGTTCCGCCAGGCGATGCCTGCGCACCGTCAGTCGTGCTTCGGCGTAGCCTTCTTTCCGCAAATAAACCCGATCCCCGCGGATCTCGACATACGCTCTGCGAAGCAGTTCCACCAGCTCTTCAGAGTTTGAATCGACTTCGAGGTCTTCGCTCAGACACCCGACATCGTCCCCTTCCACGGTCCGGATCCAAAGGGCCTCGAGGATCTCTTCAGCTTTTTCGGACAGTCTATTCATCAGTAGAACCCTTCTTTTGTTTGCGCAATAGCCTGGCCATCAGCTTGCCAGGTGCGGGGTTGGCGAAACCACAATAGGGGCAGTGAATTTTCCGGCATCCGCCCAGACAATGTCCGCAGGACGTCTGCCCTTCAAGGGCGCCGACCTGTTCCGGGATCTCTTTATGACAGAAACCGCAGATCATGCCAGAAAACCGGTCGCCAGGAGGATTTTATTGAGCAGCCAGCCGCACAAAAATGCCAGCAGGGTAACGAAAGCGAAAATCCCGACCGCAACCTTGGTACCGCGTTCCCTGCCCATGACCAGGAACTGGGCGACACAGGGGACAAACAGGGTCAGGGTCACGGCGGCCACCGTGAGCTGCGAGATGGACAGCAATCCCGAGGTTTGCAGATCGTAAAGTCCCGCCGCACCGAAATCGCGCCGGAAAAAACCAAAGACAAAGGCCGTTGTCGCTTCGGCCGGCAGCCCGATCGCTTTAACAATGACGGACAGACCACTGACCAGAGAATCCAACGCGCCCGTCATTTTTCCAGCCCACAGAATAACCGAGGCAACCAGGAACAGGGGCAGAATCTCCATGAAGTAGCTTTGCATCCGGGTCAGGGTTTTAACCGCGACATTGCGCAGCTGGGGCCTGCGTAAGGGCGGGATCTCCATATAAAAGACCGGGCTGTCGCCGGGAAGCAGTTTGGCCGCCAGCAAACCGATAACCAGAAAGACCAGGATCAGCACCGCCGACCAGACCAGCAGGGCCCGGGGCGAGACGGACAACAGACCGAGAATCACGCCAAGCTGGGCACTGCAGGGGATGGCAAGGGCCAGCAGCAGGGTCGCGATAATTCTCTCCCTGGTCGTTTCCAGCGTCCTGGTGACCAGGGTGGCCATGGTGTCACAGCCGAAGCCGAGAACAATAGGGATGACGGCCCGTCCCGACAGTCCGATGCGCTTGAAAAGCCGGTCGACCAGCAGGGCCAGCCGCGGAAAATAGCCGGTATCTTCAAGCAGGGAAAAAACCAGGAAGAAAGAACCGACAATCGGCAGGACCAGGGCGACGGCATAACGGATACCCAGGGTCCAGAGCCCGTATTCTCCGGCGACCAGCTCGAACAGCCAGTGGGCGGTCAGGTGCTTTTGGGCGAACGCGACCACGGGAGGATTGAGATAGGTTTCGAAAAGGTGTCCTTCCAGAAAATCAACCAGGGTCCCGGCACCAAAACCGCCGACAAACCAATAGAGGCCGAAGTAGACGACAAGCAGCAGAATAGGCGTCCCGGTCAGGGGATTGACCATCCAGCGCGACAGTTTGTCAGCGAACGATTCTCCCTTTTTCTCGCTCTGGGTCATCACCCCTTCCAGCATCCCCGTACAGACCTTGCGCCGCTCAAGGCTGATCTGCAGGTGGAGATCGGCGCGCCGCCGGAAAGAAATTTCGCGGATTTTTTCTACCAGCCGCTGAAACTCGGCATCGGTCTCATTGGCAGCGATCCGCTGTTCGATCTCCTCATCCCGCTGCAGAAGCAACAGGCTGATGGCCCGATAGCTGAGACGGTATTCCCCCTTGATCAGCTTGACGAGCTGATGGATATCCTGTTCCAGGTCATCGGCATAAATGAATGGTTTGTGGGGCACCATGTCGTAGCCGGCGATGGCTTCCCGCAGTTCCTCCAGGCCGATCTTGTGCCGCATAATGGCGCCGATGACCGGAATCCCGAGTTTTTCCTGAAGCAACTTAAGATCGATGTTCATCCCCAGACGCCGGGCCTCATCGAGAATATTGACGACCAGGATAACCGGCAGACCGGCCTCGATAAGCTGCAGGGTCATCGGCAGCATACGTTCGATGTTGCGCGCATCGATGACATGAACCACGGCATGAGGGTCTTCGGTCAGGAGGATATGGCGGGCAACTCGTTCCTCCTCGGTGATGGGCATCATCGAATACATTCCGGGAGTATCGAGAATTTCGTATTTTTTGCCGGCGATGGAACAGGTGCCGTTGGAGACTTCGACTGAGGTTCCCGGATAATTGGACACCGTGGTATAGGCGCCGGTCAGAACATTGAAAAGCACGCTTTTGCCGACATTCGGATTGCCGACGAGCACGACTTTGGGGGGAGATGACAGTTGCTCAGACATAACCAGAAGATCTTTCCTGCAATAACAAAAACATTAACATCGCATCGTCAGCTTTTGGCTGAGCATCTGGCGCAGATGCCGTACAGCTCGTGGCGGTGACTTTCAATTTTGAAATCATAACGTTTGCCGATCTCTTCCTGCAGCACTTCAATCCGCGGTTCTTCGAACTCGATAATGTCACCGCATCGCGTGCAGACCAGGTGGTCATGGTGTTCTTGGTCGTTGATCGGCTCGAACCGGGCCTGTCCGTCACCAAAATTGAGTTCGACGGCGATACCGCATTCGGCAAACAGTTTCAGGGTCCGATGAACCGTTGCATAACCGATGCGAGGATTTTTCTTGCGCAGCTTAAGGTACAGTTCCTCAGTTGAATAATGAGATTTGGAGTTGAGAAACGTTTCCAGAATCATCATTCTCTGACTCGTATTCTTGAGCCCTTTCTTTCGCACGTACTCATTGAATACCGCGATGCGGTCCATGTGCTCTCCTCCTTGCTCAGAAAATGAAAATGACTTTCAGAAAACTAATAAAACGATCGCGAAATAGCAAGTATAAACTGCGGAAAAGAACAGCGCCGGCCAACCGGAACACGGCGCAGGATCGCGCCGATCCGTAATGAGGAAAACAAGCCGCGGCGATTAGCCGAAAGAGACCGGGAAATACTGATAGAGATAGCCGGTAATACGAGGCATCAGGTCAAAAAACAGCAGCACCCCTGCGACCATCAGCAGAGCACCGGTCAGAATTTCGGTCAGGCGGATATGCTTCTTGAAACGGTTGAAAAAGCCGAGGAAAGCATGAAAAAGCAGTCCTGAAACAATAAAAGGCAGCCCCAGGCCGGCCGAATAGACGCTCAGCAGCAGGATTCCCTTCATCGCACCGCCTGAACTGCTCGCGGCGATGGCCAGGATAGCCCCCAGAATCGGCCCGATACAGGGGGTCCAGCCGGCGGCGAAAGCGATGCCGACCAGAAACGTCCCGGCGAACCCGGCAGGTTTGTTGCGCAGCTGTACACGTCGCTCACCGAGCAGTATCCCGAAATGAAAAAGTCCGCTCAGATGAATACCAAACAGAAAAATGAGCACCCCCCCGATTTTCTGGATAATCCCCAGACTTTCCCGCAGGTAGCTCTGGAAGGATGCGGAGGCCAGGCCGGCCAGCCCCCCAAGGGCGATGAAGACCAGGGAAAATCCGGCCACGAAAACCAGGGAGTGAAACAGGACGATAAGCCGGATTCTGGTTCCGGGGTGTTCAGTCTTGAGGTCGCCGAAGGATAGACCGGAGATATAGGTCAGGTAGGACGGAATCAACGGCAGGACGCAGGGTGAAAAATAGGACAGCAGTCCTGCCGAGAAGGCGATCCACAGGGTAATATCCATACCGGAGGACATCGATTCAGCCGTTCAGTAAAAAATCGATGGTCTTATAGGTACTCCCCCTCATCCAGTCACGCCCTCCGATAATTTTCTCGATGACCACGCCATTCTTGTCGATGATGAACGTCTCGGGAAATCGAAAAACACCATAGGTATTCTGAATTTTAGCGTCCTCATCAAGAAGAATCGGAAAACTGTAGGGTGTCTTCTCGAGGAATTTACTGACCACCTCCTGGCCGTTTTCCTCGACATTGACAGCCAGCATGACCAGGCCCCGGTCCTTGAAGGTCTGGTGGAGCTGCTCCATGGAGGGCATCTCTTCCTTGCAGGGCGGGCACCAGGTCGCCCAGAAATTGAGGATGACAACCTGCCCCCGGTACTGCGACAGGGAAACCTTCTCCCCCTGGATGTTGACGGTTGTAAAATCGGGAGCCTGCTGGCCGGCCAGATTGCCGGATCCCGCCTGGGCACTGGTCGTAGCCGTATTGTTGTCTTCACAGCCGGCCAGCAGGAATCCGCCCCCAAGAAGAGCCAGGAGCAGGACGATAGAGATGATTGTTTTTCTGGTCATAAAAAAACCTCGAAGGCTATTGACATAACGGGTCACGGCAGTTCAATTAGATATGCCACATTGTCTCTGGCCACGGTAAAGTTGAGGGGCTTACGCCCCAGTCTCTCCTCCATGGCCTGTTCAAAATCGGCAAGTTTTTCAACCTGTACATCCTCCACCTTGAGCAGCAGATCGCCGGGGCGGAGCCCGACCTTGTGGGCCGGAGAATCAGGGACAACCTCGTCCAGGAGCAGCGCCTGCCGACCCTGCTTCAAGGAAAAACCGAAAACCCTGTAAGTATAGGCCATTTCATAACCGGCGGGCAAGTCGGACAAGGTCATCCGGAGGGAGATTCTGGCGTCGCCACGCAGGATCGTCAAGGGCAGAAGGTCCCCTGGTGTGTAGGTCCAGATTTCCGATAAATACTGGTCCACCGAGACAATGGGTACCCCGTCTATGGACAGAATGACATCGGCCATCTGCAAACCCGCCTTTTCCGCCGGAGAATCCGGTTCGACATCTTCGATCAGAACTCCGCCTTCCCCGAAAGACCGCACGAACGACTGGCTGACATCACTGACCGTCAGCCCGATAAAGCCACGGCGAACCCGCCCCGCGGCGATCAGATCATTTACCACCCGTTTGGCTGTATCGATGGGGATGGAAAAACCGATCCCCTGGGCCTGCCGGGCAATCGCCGTATTGATCCCGATCAGCTCTCCGTTGATATTGATCAGCGGACCTCCGGAATTTCCCGGGTTGATCAGGGCATCTGTCTGAATAAACACAGTTGACAACTGCGGGCTTAATTGAACCCTGCGTTTGGTGGAACTGACAATCCCGGTGGTTATGGAATGACCCAGGCCGAGGGGGTTGCCGATCGCTATCACCGTTTCCCCCAGCATCAGGTCGTCGGAGCGCGCCGGGCTGAGAAACGGATATTCCCCCTTTTCGATAATCTTGAGGACCGCCAGATCGATCCGGTTGTCCTGACCGACCAATTCCGCCTCAAGCTCCCGGCCATTATCCGTCATGGCTACGAAAATCCGTGATGCCTTGTCGACCACGTGCGCATTGGTCAGAATATGCCCGGCCCTGTCGATGATCACACCTGAACCCAGGGATTCGGTGCGATAGGAACGGGGCGGCAGCATCTCATGAAAGAACTGATCGAATATGGAATCACCAAAACCGAAAAAGGGATTGTTCCGCCGGTGTACAATTTTTTCGGTGCGGATATTCACCACCGCGTCACGTGCCCTGGCAACAGCCTCGACGACCGGAGTCGTCCGGTCCGCAGCCAAGCCGCTGAAAGAAACCGATAGAAAAAGACAGGAAAAGATCAACAGGCGATACGGCATAGGCATTCCCTCATGGCAGCAATGAAACAACATCGTCCTGGCAGCGCCGCTCCGGACCAGACAAAGAATCAGCAATCAATCCGGATGCTTCCCTTTATTTCTACCATATCGGCCCACACCTTTGAAAATGATCTTTCAGCGCAGACCTTCACTCCCCTGGATGCCGCGGATACAGCCGTCTCAAAATCGGCGCTCTTTCGTCTGATGCCGGCGTTCCGCCCGGCCGCCCGGCCCGCCGAACCGCTTTACCGATTCTCCGTCGCAAAAAAAAGAGGTATGATGATCCAGAAGCGGCCCCTGACAATCCGGAAAAGCCTTCTGGCAGGAGACTTCCCCTGTTCTGCCGCGGCTCGATGGATACCTGGAAATTCTTATGAGAGATGATTACTCGACCTTCCCTGTCGGCGAACGATTTCAAATCCTTGCGCCGGACCACCCGACGACTCCCCAAGACAGGATACCCCTGATCATGGAACGGGGGGCCTTCGGGTCGGGAGAACATGAAACAACCAGAAGCTGCCTTGAATTTCTCGAACAGGTTGCCCTGACCGGGGCCACCAGAATCCTGGATTTCGGCAGCGGAACCGGCATCCTTTCCATTGCTGCGCTGAAATTAGGCGCAGCTGAGTCGTGGTGCGTCGATATCGACGAAAAAGCGATCAGAAACAGCCGGAACAACTGCCGGATCAACGGGGTCGCACCTTATGTCCACCACTTCTGCGGCCCCCTTGACAGGTTCGATGAATCCGGCTTCGATCTCCTCCTCGCCAATATCTACGGTGACCTTCTGCTTGCTTATGCCGAACCCCTCGTCGCCAAATTGCGCCCCCGGAGCACCCTGATTCTGTCCGGCATTCTGTGGGAGGACAACTATGATGTGCGACGGGCATACCAGGACCTGGGCTGCCAGGTCATCAGGAACAGGTTCATGGAAGATTACAGCAGCGTTCTGATGAA
Organism: Geopsychrobacteraceae bacterium; assembly: GCA_963677135.2. GTDB lineage: Bacteria > Desulfobacterota > Desulfuromonadia > Desulfuromonadales > Geopsychrobacteraceae > Seleniibacterium. Next base: position 273,052 of record CAXXLS010000014.1, read on the forward strand.
AAAGGGATAACCATCAGCCCTTCCAGTGGCAGACCCTGTCACGCCCTCCACGCTTGGCTCTATAGAGGGCCTGGTCGGCATAACCGATCAGGTCCTGCCTGGGCATGTCGTCATGCTGAAAGGTGGCGGTCCCCATGGAGATGGTCACCCCGAGCACCTGTCCCTGCCAGGGAATCCGCAGCGCCGCGATTCGGCTTCGAATCCGCTCCGCGACCTCCGCGGTACTGGCACCATCGGCATCCTCCAGCAGAATTCGGAACTCCTCTCCACCGGTTCTGGCCACCAGGTCGACAGCCCGGATTTCCCGCGCCAGAACGTCGGCAACGGTTCTGATGACCAGGTCGCCGCAGGGATGACCGAACGTGTCATTGACCTTCTTGAAATGATCGATATCACAGACGACCAGGCCCAGTGGACCGTTGCGACGCTTGGCACGTTCATGCATGGTGGCGAAGGCGTTCTCGAACGCCCTGAGATTGGCGATGCCTGTCAAACTGTCCTGAAGCGCCATTTGGCGAATCTTGTCGTGCGACCGGGCAAGGTCCAGCTTGATTGCGACCTGCTCGGCGATCAGGCTCAACAGGTCCTGGCATCCGGCAAGGGACTGTTCGGCAAAACGCGAGGCGATGACCAGCAGATGGCGAACGTCCTGGTCCTGCTGCAGGCAGGGAAGGACCAGAAGCGAGTGACACCCCTTGAACAACGAACGCAGGGGCAGCGGGATCTGTTCCGCAGACAGGCGGCAGTCCCGGGGAAAGGATCGCCGATACTTGACAACCTGGGCAAACAGCGAATCGGCAACCGGAATACCGCCGGGCAGTTGAGGGACAGTCAGCTGACCGGACCATCCTTTAAAAAAAAGGGCATCATTTTCTATGGCCGCGACGGCACAGAAGGCAAACTGCCGGTTGGCTTCGAGGACTCGGATCACGGCAGCATAGACAGCATCGAGATCAAGGGCGGTATTGAGGTTGCGTAATCCGTTGAAGGCCTGTTGGAGCAGGTCACGCTCAAGCTGCAGGCCAAGTTTCTCGATATGCAGCGTAAAGGTCTGTTCCAGCTGGACGGCAAGTTTTTCAGCCACGACCAGGTCGGATTCCGTCCAGGTGGCGGCCCGACCATGGAGACACAAAATAAGGTTTCCGCCGCCCTCACCGCTGCTGAACCTGGCCGCCCAGAAAACCCCTGAAAAAGCAGACCGCGCATAGTAAGGGATGACGGGTGACGTCTTGCGGTAAGGAACAAGGGTCACCCGGTCCTGCATCGTCAGACACCCTAAGATTCCCTGAGTCGCAGAGAAAGGACCGTTGCGGACCGCCTCCTTGCTGCAACAGGCATAAACCTGGCAGCCGGCCAGCTCATCATCTGCTATGAGAAGAGCGGCAGAGGTTAAATCCAGGGCTTTACACACCAGGTGCAAACAGAAATCAACCTGCTGCTCCAGCAGCACGGCCTGCCGGGAGAAAAAGGTACCAGAAGAGGCTCCCTTTTGAAGCATGGCTGTAAAAGGAAGCAGCTGTACAGCGGACAGTTCGGAGGAGCCAGTCTTGTCTTTGCGAATAAACATTGCGCCATTCATCCCGAGGCAGAAAGATAGCCGAATTATGATACGAATGACCGACTCTTGAAAATAAAAAAAGGGCGGATCATTGTGACCCGCCCTGAGACTTCAGATATTATCTCATCACCATTATTTCGTTGTGCTGGGAACCATCGACTTGAGGTATTCCCGGTTCAGCTTGGCGATAAACTTGACGCTGATCCCCTTGGGGCAAGCCGCTTCACACTCATAATGGTTGGTACAGTTGCCGAAGCCCTCGCTGATGATCGCCTCGGTCATGGCCTGAACCCGGCGACGAGCCTCGGGCTTGCCTTGCGGGAGCGCGGCCAGCTGGGCGACCTTGGCGCTGGTGAACAGCATGGCCGAACTGTTCGGGCAGGCCGCCACGCAGGCACCGCAACCGATACACTCGGCGGCGTCCATGGCATAATCGGCTGTCGGCTTGGGAACCAGCAGGGCGTTGCCATCGGCGACACCACCGGTATGGCAGGAGGTGTAACCACCGGCCTGCATGACCACGTCGAGGGCCCGGCGATCGACGATCAGGTCCTTGATGACCGGGAAGGCCCGGGCCCGCCAGGGCTCGATGAAAATTTCATCACCATCATTGAACTGGCGCATATGCAGCTGGCAGACCGTTGTCTTTTCCTGATGACCGTGAGGCCGGCCGTTGATGACCTGCGAACACATCCCGCAGATCCCTTCGCGGCAGTCATGATCGAATGCAATAGGATCTTTGCCCGACTTGATCAGATCGTCATTCACTTCGTCGAGCATTTCAAGAAACGACTGATCCGGGCTGATGTCTTTCGCTTTGTATGTTTCCAGCTTTCCTTTATCCTGTGGCCCCTTCTGGCGCCATACATGCAATGTAAGGTTCATTATTTGTAACTCCTCACGGCAAGTTTGACGTTTTCGAATTTCAGGGGCTCTTTATGCAGTTCAGGCTCTTTGCCGACCCCTTTGAATTCCCAGGCACCAACGTAACAGAAGTTTTCGTCGTCACGCATTGCCTCACCGTCTTCAGTTTGATGCTCGATACGGAAATGGCCACCACAGGATTCCTCACGATGCAGAGCATCCTTGGTCATCATTTCAGCGAACTCCAGAAAATCTGCCAGGCGACCGGCATTTTCAAGCTGCTGGTTCAGTTCGCCAGCTTCGCCGGTTACGTTGACATTGTTCCAGAATTCCTCACGGATTTCCGGAATCCGCTTGAGGGCATGCTTGAGGCTTTCTTCGCTTCTCGCCATACCGACATCTTCCCACATGACGCTGCCGAGCTCGCGGTGCAGTTCGCCAACCGTCTTCTTGCCCTTGATGGCCAGCATCTTGTCAATCTGGGCCTGAACCTCGTTGGCGGACTCCTTGAAAGCCTCGTGATCGGTCGTGGTCTGCCCCGGAGTGATGGACGCCATGTACTGAGCGATGGTATAGGGGATAACAAAGTAACCGTCGGCAAGACCCTGCATCAGGGCGGAAGCGCCGAGACGGTTGGCCCCGTGAACCGAGAAGTTGGCCTCACCGAGAACGAACAGTCCCGGGATATTGCTCATGCAGTGGTAATCGACCCACAGCCCACCCATGGAGTAGTGAGGCGCAGGATAGATCCGCATGGGACGCTCGTAACCATTCTCGTCGGTAATCTTTTCATACATTTCGAAAAGGTTGCCGTAACGCTGCTCGATGACCGGCTGGCCAACGCGCTCAATGGATGACTGGAAGTCGAGGTAAACGCCGCGCTTGGTTTCGCCGACACCGCGACCGTCGTCACACTGCTCCTTGGCCGCCCGCGAAGCGATATCCCGCGGGGCGAGGTTTCCAAAGGAGGGGTATTTCCGCTCCAGGTAGTAATCGCGATCCTCTTCCGGAATTTCGCTGGGGTGCTTCCCACAGTCCTCAGCTTTTTTCGGAACCCAGACCCGGCCGTCGTTACGCAGGGACTCGGACATCAGGGTCAGCTTGGATTGCTTGTCACCATGCTGGGGAATGCAGGTCGGGTGAATCTGGGTGTAACAGGGGTTGGCCATGTAGGCGCCCCGCTTGGTCGCTTTCCAGATTGCCGTGGCGCTACACCCCATGGCGTTGGTGGAGAGATAGAAAACGTTGACGAAACCGCCGGTGGCGAGAATGACGGCATCGCCCCAGTAGGATTCGATCTCGCCGGTGATCAGGTTGCGGCAGGTAATTCCCTTGGCAACCCCGTCAACCACGACCAGGTCGAGCATTTCACGGCGGTCGAACATTTTGACGGTTTTGTTCTTGATCTGGCGGGACAAAGCCGAATAAGCGCCGAGCAGCAGCTGCTGACCCGTCTGACCGCGGGCATAGAAGGTCCGGGAAACCTGGGCTCCACCGAAGGAGCGGTTGTCGAGGTAACCGGCATAATCGCGGGCGAAGGGAACACCCTGGGCGACGCACTGGTCGATAATGTTATTGGAGACCTGGGCCAGACGCCAGACATCGGCCTCACGGGCCCGGAAGTCGCCGCCCTTGACCGTGTCGTAGAACAGGCGGTAAATGCTGTCACCATCGCTCGGGTAGTTTTTGGCCGCATTGATGCCGCCCTGGGCAGCGATACTGTGGGCACGACGCGGGCTGTCCTGATAGCAGAACGCCTCGACGTTGTAGCCGAGTTCGCCAAGGCTCGCAGCGGCAGCGCCACCGGCCAGACCGGTCCCGACGACCAGAATTTTGAATTTCCGTTTGTTAGCCGGATTGACCAGCTTCATATCAAAACGATGTCTGTCCCAAGAAGTTTCAATGGGTCCTGTAGGTGCTTTTCCGTCAAGAATCACAATAAGCCCCCTATTTCACAATGCGAGCAAGAATAAACAAAGGAATGGCGATATATGCCAGCGCATAAACGATAGCCAGAAACTTGCCGATGACCCTGACCTTGTCCTGGCTGGGCCCGGTGCTCAGACCGATGGTCTGAACCCAGCTGGAAACGCCGTGGGCAAGGTGCAGCCCCAGGGCGATCATGCCGATGATATAAACAATGGCAATGAAGGCCTTCTGGAAACTCAGAACCACCATCGAAAAGACATCCGGACGCATGGCGGCGTCGAGGGGCAGATGGTGGGCCGAAATATCAGGATTGGTCACCTGAACTGTGAAATGGAGCAGATGGTAGAGCAGGAACACCAGGATGATCAGCCCGGTGAAAATCATGGTCTTGGCGGAGAAGGTGGTCACCAGGGTCTTCTGGATAGCATAATTCTCCGGCGTGGCAGCGCGGTTTTCAAGGTAAAGCTGAATCCCGAAAGTAATGTGCACAGCAAACAGGCACAGCATGATCAGGCGGAAGATCCAGACCAGGGGGCCGAGATCATGGAGATGTTTTGCATAGGCATTGATTCCGTCGGGTCCGGCGAACACCGACAGGTTGCCCAGAAGATGGACAGTGATAAACAAGACCAGCAACAGACCGGTCACTGCCATCAGCACCTTTCTTCCTACAGTACTAGTAAACAGATTCATAGTTTTCTATCCCTCGAGAATGTGAAGCGATTGTCAGTCAGGACTTCTCTCCCAAATTCAATCATCAAAACCAATTCAGAAAAAACGCGGCCCTGCCCTCCTTTCTTCCTGAAAACGAACCCTGAACCCCAAGCCTGACGACCATACACAGGTTTCGTTCTGCGTGTTCATATGACAGCCTTTCGACGTCGAAATAAGTAGATCTACAGCCGTATTGAACGACTATCCCAATATTCTAAATCGTATACTGTATACTAAACCTTGTTATAAAATTAAACAAAAAAAACCAAATATTCGTAATTTCTAATATAACAATATCGCAACATATCTGGCCTTGAAGGCCATAATGGGGAAACAAAACACTTTCTATTTATTCGTAATTTTTACTCTTTCAAGGCATCTATCTTGACCAGGCTGTTTTCCAGGATTGTCATTTTCTCCTCAGCCGCCGCGAGCTTGCCCCGATCCTTTTCCAGAACCTGGGCCGGCGCATTGTCCACGAAGTTTTTGTTGGACAGTTTCTTGGTAAAGAATTCAACATCCTTCCTGACTTTATCGATCTCCTTCTTAAGACGTGCCTCTTCTTCCGCGATATCGATAAGCCCGGCCAGGGGCAGCAGCACCTCGACGTCTCCGGCAACCTGGGTCGAGGCCTGCTTGGGACGTTCGACGTCAATTCCGGTCTCCAGCTCAGCAACCCTGGCCAGGGAGCAGATATAGTCCCTTCCGGCCGTTACGGCAGCGAGGGCTCCCTGGGTTTTGCAGTCCAGAACCACCGAGATCCTTTTCCCGGGAGGAACATCGAGTTCGCCACGCACATTGCGAATCGCCCGGATAACCGCCATGACGGTTTCCATGTCGGCGACCCGGCCGGCATCGGTCTGACACAGGCCAGCAGTCGGATATTCGGCCTTCAGAAGGGTCGCGACCGGGCGCTCCCCGGGCAGAGCGTGCCAGATTTCCTCGGTGACGAAAGGCAGAATCGGATGCAGCATGCGCAGCAGCCCTTCGAGGACCGTAAACAACACGGTCTGGGTCGTCTGCCGGGCCTGACGATCATCGCCGTAGAGACTGTCTTTACTCAGTTCAACATACCAATCACAGAATTCGTGCCATGTAAAGGAGTAAAGCAGGCCAGCGGCATCATTGAACTTGTAACCGGTCAGAGCCTCATTGACATCGCGCGCGGTGACTTCATAGCGATGGAGAATCCACTGGTCCGCGGAAGACAGCTTGAGCCCTTCAAGGGATGCCCCGGGAGTAAAATCCTCCAGGTTCATCAAGGCGAAGCGGCTGGCATTCCAGAGCTTGTTGACAAAGTTCCGATAACCACCGATACGCTCGGTGGACAATTTGATGTCCCGACCCATGGCGGCAAAGGCGCAGAGCGTAAAACGGAAGGCATCGGCGCCGTATTCATCGATGACAGTCAGCGGATCAATAACGTTCCCTTTGCTTTTGCTCATCTTCTGCCCCTGGGCATCGCGAACCAGGGCGTGGATATAGACCTCCTTGAAGGGAACCTCATCCATGAACTTGAGACCCATCATCATCATTCTGGCCACCCAGAAGAACAGGATGTCAAACCCGGTGACCAGACAGCTGGTCGGATAGAATTTGCTCAGGGTTTCGGTCTGATCCGGCCAGCCCATGGTCGAAAACGGCCACAGAGCGGAAGAGAACCAGGTATCGAGGACATCGGTCTCCTGGCGGATATTGTCGCTGCCGCAATGAGCACAGGCGGTGACATCATCACGGGACACGCTGATTTCTCCGCAATCATCGCAGAACCAGGCCGGAATCCGATGTCCCCACCAGATCTGACGGCTGATGCACCAGTCCTGAATATTGTACATCCACTCGTAATAGGTCTTTTCCCATTGAGCAGGCAGAATCCTGGTTTGCTCTGACTCCACCGCCTTGATGGCCTGTTCGGCCAGGGGTTTGACGGCCACGTACCACTGCTTGCTCATATACGGTTCGATAACCGTTTTACAGCGGTAGCATTCACCAACAGCGTTGCCGTAGTCGTCGATTTTTTCGAGCAGCCCCTGGGCTTCAAGATCGGCGACCACCTGGACGCGAGCGGCATAACGCTCCATCCCGGCATAGGCACCGCCGTTTTCGTTGATAATGCCAGACTCATCGAGGACATTGATGAACTCCAGATCGTGACGTTTGCCGATCTCAAAGTCGTTGAAATCGTGGGCCGGGGTAATTTTGACCGCACCGCTGCCGAACTCCCTGTCGACATACTCGTCGGCGATGACGGGAATCTCCCGGTTCACCAGGGGCAGCAGAATGTTTTTCCCGATCAGGTCCTGGTAGCGTTCATCGTCCGGATGCACAGCGACCGCGGTGTCGCCCAGCATGGTTTCGGGACGGGTCGTGGCAACCACCAGGTAGCGGTCCGTTCCCTGGACCGGATAACGCAGATGCCAGAGATGCCCTTTCTTGTCTTCGTGTTCGACTTCAAGGTCGGACAGGGCTGTATGACAGCGGGGACACCAGTTGATCAGACGATTGTCGCGATAAATCAGACCTTCTTCGTAGAGGCGGACAAAGACTTCGCGAACAGCCTTGGACAACCCCTCGTCCATGGTAAACCGCTCACGTTCCCAGTCGCAGGACGCCCCGAGGCGCTTAAGCTGATTGATAATCTGCCCCCCAGATTCAGAACGCCATTTCCAGACCCGCTCGATGAAAGCTTCACGTCCCAGGTCGTGGCGGTCCCTGCCCTCGCTGGCCAATTGCTTTTCAACGACATTCTGGGTTGCGATCCCGGCATGATCAGTCCCCGGCATCCACAATACTTCATGCCCGGTCATCCGTTTCCAGCGGCACAGGATATCCTGCAGAGTGTTGTTCAGGGCATGACCCATGTGCAGCACTCCGGTGACATTCGGAGGCGGGATGACGATGGAGTAATGAGGCTTGGATGACTTCTCGTCAGCGTGAAAAACGCCATTTTTTTCCCAGAAATCAAACCATTTTTGTTCAACCTGAACCGGATCATAACCTTTTGGCAATTGCGTATTCATGCGTGATCGTCCTTCGATATATTCAGATAAGATTGGAGAATTATAAGAAAAAAGATTTTGTTCTGCGGGGACAATAAATGGGGGGAGCAAGGAAGTCAAGCCTTCCATACTCCCCCCATAGAGAGAACAGCCCTATCTGATTGGTGCTCGTTTTTATTCAGGCTCTTCCTTGATCTTGCGGATTTCTTCGCGAATCATGACCTCTGCCAGATCCGGCACAACTTCCCAGATGACTTTTTCCAGCATCTCGGCCGCCATTTTTTCAATCATCGGACCGGCCACCCGGGCAACGACCTCTTTGAGTTCGTCCTCGGGCAGGGCCTGCAGCTGTTGTTCAAGAACACTTGCATCCACAGCCGCAGCCGCAACGGCAACCGGTTCGAAACTGACGGGTTCACTTTCGCCAGCATCCTCGCGGCTCTTTTCCTCTGCCGTTTCGCTGATCTCAGCCGCAGTGACAGGAGGCTCATCCGAAGAGGTCTCGAAAGCCTCGGCAACGACATCCTCCCCGGCACTGTCAACGGGGAAAATCGGTTCCTCCGCAGCCTGGGGCGGATCGAAGGAGGGCTCTTCTTCGAAAACCAGCTCCTCTTCCCGGCTGGCAGTTTCGTCACCGTCAAATTGGTCCGCGTCAAAACTTTCTTCGACAAAGACGGTCTCCGTCGCCTCGACCACGGCAGGAGGCTCGTCAAAGGCAGGAATCTCCGCCCCGACGTCTTCAGAAACCTCAAAGGCGGTGTCCATCACCTCGTCAGCGGCTGGAGTCTCCGACTCTTCCGCGACCTCTTCAAGAATGTCGCTTTCAGACAGGTCGAGGATCGCCTCTTCGTCTTCCTCAAGCGTCAGAACACCCTCTTCCCCTTCAGCAAAGGCAGGTTCCGCACTCTCCAGAGTCAGCTCGTCAGGCTCAGGCTCCTCGCTTTCAAACACCGGAGCCAGGTCCTCTTCGGCCACCGGAGTCTCGGCCAGGATGTCGGCGGGACCCTCTTCGGCAACCTCCTCCTGAAGAAGCTCAAGAGCTTCTTCCTCAAAGACCTCGTCGTCAATATCCGTCTCAGCCGGTGCATCCACGGGACCGCCGGACAAGTCGCCTTCGACACTGAAAGGAGCAAAATCATCGCTCTCTTCGACGACGGCCTCCTCCACGGCAGGGGTGGAGAAATCCAGAGACTCCGCGTCACTTTCGACGGCCGGCTCGGAAAACACCGGGTCGGGGGTGTCGGCCACAAAGGGAGAATCGTCGGCGACAAAGGTATCAAGACTCTCCTGGTCGGAATCGGCGGAGAGGTCCGTTGCAAAATCGTCCTCATCAGCAAAGTCCTGAATCGTTTCAGTACCGGCCTCGTCGCTCATGAAAACATCGGCAGCAAAGGACTCCTCCTCGACCTGATCGGTGGTAAAATCATCCTGCAGATCATCGTCAAAAGAGACCGAATCCCAGATATCGTCGGCTTCAGCAGTTTCCTCTTCGCTACCGGGGAGATCCTCAAAGGTAGCGAATGCGGTCAGATCCTCTTCGCCTGCAGCAGGTCCTTCATCAACCGGCTGATCGCTCCCCTGAACTTCGACCCCGGGCATAACCAGCGGGTCAGACTCGAGGAGTTGTGCGACCTTGTCAAGCAGAGCCTGGGACTCAAAAGGCTTGGTCAACCAGCCATCAGCAAAAACCTCCTGGGCCTTGTCCTCGTCAAAATTGTCAAAGGCGCCGGGCAGCAGCATAACGGACGTCTTGCCAGCCAGTTCAGGCGTACTTTTAATCGCCTGACACAGTTCGAAGCCATCTTTGCCGGGCATGGAGATATCGGCGATCACCAGGTCGGGCAACTCAGACTGCACCATCTGAAAGGCATCGTCACCATTATCCGTCATTACAAGCTGATAATCCTCTGTGGCAAAGATGATACCAACAACCTTGCGAATGGTAATGCTATCATCGGCCAGCAGTATCTTTTTTGTCATTGATGCCTCCTCGCAGCATCGGTTTCGGACGAACTACGTCTGAACCCCTGGGTCATTGCTAATACTAGATATTCAATATTCAAAATGTCGAAGCGACGGTCACCTTGCGTAAACATCCCCGTGATTCCGGGGTCTTCATTGTCCGGACAAGGTTCATACCGGCCCCTCACCTCAGACACGATCCGATGAACCTGACTCGCCGGCAGGGCGAAACGACCGGAATCCGACAGGACAAGAACGTAATACGGGTAGGCACCATGCCCTTCGCTGGAACAGGTGCTGCCGAGACAGTCCGGATGCAAGACCGGCACGATTTCTTCGTTGTCGACCAGCACCGCAGCAATGCAGGGTTGCAACCGCGGGAGCCTGAACAAGGGAACGCCCTGAACGATTTTATCCAATTGTTCCAAAGGCAGGGCGAAACTCAGCGAATGACAACAAAAAAGCCCGAAACGCTTCATATCGCAGTAACCACTGCACCATAGAAGTTTTCGGGATCAAAAACAACATATGGTTCATCATTGATCAACCGGATCTGCCGGTAGCATCCTTCCGCAGAAGGTCTCAGCAGATCGGGAATTGTGCAGGACAGCTGATTTTCGTGGCCTGTCAGCTCTTCGATCTCATCAACGACAAGAGCCCAATTCCCCTCCGAACCACGCAAGACAAGAGCCACCTTGTCTTTCAGTTTGACGTCGGAACTGATCTTGAGAGCCCCAACCGGATCAAACACGGGTATGTGTGTACGTCGAAAATCAAGTGCGGCAATAATTGAGTTCCGCAGATCGCTTTTGCTGAAATCGAGCGCGCCTGCAACGTTCCCAAGAACTTCAATAATATTTTGAAGTCCGAGCAAAAAACCTATGCCGCCGATCCGAAAGATCAGCGATCGCTGCTCGACATGAGCCATAATGCCTCAACCAGAAAGCAGAACCATTTGATTTTCCTAAGAAAGCTAGAAAAAGCTAGCACAAAGATTAAAAACTGTCAAGAGATTGTCAGTAAATTCCAATAAATAACGTCACATTATTAATGTCCTGAAAATTCACATATTTTTCCAGGGCTGAGGAAGAAAAAGCTCGCGATAAAGAGACAGGGCGAAGCGGTCGGTCATTCCGGCAATGAAATCCGTTACGGAAACGTCCAGAGGATCATCCCCATAGCGCCTGCCGCCATAATCGACAAAGCGATCCTCGTTGCGCAGAAAGTAGGAATACAGCTCCTCCAGCACATGGGCCGCCTTGTCAAATTCAGACTGTACGCACTCGACCCGGTAAACATGCTCAAAAAGCCAGGTCCGCAGGTCACGAATCGCCTGATCCATCTCTGCGGAGAGGCCGATCTGCAAACCGTCATGGCGCAGGGACTCCGCGATAAGATCCCGCACCATCCGATCGATCCGCACCGAGTGCCTGCCACCAAGCACCCTGGAAATAGAGGTGGGGAGATCCGCTTCGGTAATCACCCGCCCGCGAATGGCGTCATCGAGATCATGGCTGACATAGGCGATAATATCCGCCAGCCTCACCACCTGTCCCTCCAGGGTCGCGGCACAATGCTCCGGCGGCGGAGCGAGAATCCCGCCCTGTCCCTTTGAATGCCGGCGAATCCCGTCCCGCACTTCATAGGTCAGGTTGAGACCGCGGCCGTCCCGCTCCAATACGTCAACGACCCGCAGACTCTGTCGCACATGGTGAAACCCTCCGGGGACGACAGCGTTGAGGGCACGCTCTCCGGCATGTCCGAATGGGGTATGACCAAGATCGTGAGCCAGAGCAATCGCCTCGGTCAGGTCTTCGTTGAGGCGCAGCGCCCTGGCTACGGTGCGGGCGACCTGCGAGACCTCGAGAGTGTGGGTCATCCGGGTCCGGTAATGGTCGCCGACCGGGGAGAGGAAAACCTGGGTTTTATATTTTAGCCGGCGGAAGGCCTTACAGTGAAGGATACGATCACGGTCATGCTGGAAAACGGTCCTGATCGAACAAACCTTCCCGGGGAATTGCCGTCCCCTGCTTCTGGAACTGAAGCAGGCTCCAGGAGAAAGAACCTGCAATTCAAATTGCTCCAGAGAGTTCCTGATATCCATAATAAAACCTCGAAGGACAATATTTTCTCAAGTTGAACGGCTCGACGGTATATACTTTTTCAGTTTAAAGTGACCGGCCAAGTATAAATAATGTTTTTATTCTTGATTTACATGATGCAACTGTTTTATGTAAATACCCCTTGTTAATCTGGAGGGGTATGGTAATGTTACTCAAGCCATGAAACCTACAGGAGGATATAATATGGCAACACTTATGGAAATGGCAGCAGAAATTCTCAAGGCTCATGCAAGCACCACACCTATGACCAAAGACGAACTCATTGCGGAATTGAATGAAGTTCATGCTGCGTTAAGTCAACTTGAAAAGGGTGAAGTCGTCACTGAAACAGAACAGGAAGAAGAAACTCCTGCCGTCAGCAGAAAAAAAGCCTTCGGCAAAGATAAAATCTACTGCATGATCTGTGGAAAAGGATTTAAGACTCTTTCAAGACATCTCAAAACATCCCACAACATGACGGCCAATGAATATCGCAAGCAGTTCGATATTCCTCGCAGCCAATCTCTTGCCGCGAAAAGTTATTCGGAAAGTCGCCGCCAGATGGCTGTCGATCGTGGGCTTGCCGATAATCTTGCCAAAGCTCGTGCCGCCCGCAAGAAATAAGGCAGAGTCAATTTTTTAGACCATCAAACAAAAAGGCGACCGCCAGTGGTCGCCTTTTTGTTTTTAACTGTCACTATTCAAGAACGAATGTCATGGCTGCAAGTTCCCGCTGTTGGGAATCAAGCACCGCCACTCTCCATTCCCCCGTCCACTGTGGCAAAAAGCGTTTCGAAGAATAGGTTCGCCAGTCTGCCGATTTCACCGGCAGAGAGACCCTGGCCATCTCCTGTCCCTGGTAATACCAGACGTGAACGACACTGGTCTCTTCTGTCGCTCCGACAATGCGGGTAAAACAGAATAATTTGCCGTAATCGGCAGGATGAGCCGAAATCCTGTCGACGGGCATCTGATCAACGACGGCCGTTGTGATGGCTGAGTCAATCACCTTGAGTTCTGCGGCTGTGGCCAGTGTCGAACTGAACAGAAAAACTGCGATCAGCATGCCTATTTTTTTAACTATCATCGTTACCCCCTTTTCAGTCAAAAGTCCCTCCGGGATCACCCCTGACGGTCATTCAGAACATTCAGAAAACTGAGGCCGCGCAGCGCTTCAACGGAAAAATTTTCCGCAATGGTCGCACCGACATCCGCAAAGGTCTCCCGGATGCCGAGAGATCCGCTCCGCCGGGCAGCCGTGTGCCAGGCCAGCAACGGGACATATTCGCGCGTATGGTCGGTCCCGGCCGTGGTCGGGTCACACCCATGGTCGGCCGTGATCAGCAGTAGATCATGTTGCTCAAGGCAGCCAAGCAGCCGGGGAATCCAGGCGTCAAATTCCTCAAGGGCCGCGGCAAAACCGGCGGCATCCAGGCGATGTCCATAGAGCATATCAAAATCAACCAGGTTCGCCATAACCAGCCCCTCTTTGAGGTCACTGAGCACGGCGATGATCTTCTCCATCCCGTCCCGGTTGGAAACCGTCGGGAGAGATTTCGTCAGCCCCTGTCCCGCATACAGATCGTGAATTTTTCCGATTCCGCAGGTGCTGATCCCCGCCCGGCTCAGGCGCTCAAGAAGCGTCGCCTCCTGAGGCTTCCGCGGGAAGTCGTGCCGCCCGGAAGTGCGATAAAAGGTCGCTGCCGAGGTGCCCAGAAAAGGCCTGGCAATGACGCGGCAGACGCGGTAAGGCGTGAGCATGATTTCCGTTTCACGGCAGAGCCGGTACAGCTGTTCCGGGGACATGACCTCTTCGTGAGCGGCGATCTGAAAAACGGAATCGGCACTGGTATAGACAATCGGTCGGCCGGTCCTGAGGTGTTCCTCCCCGAGGTCACGCAGAATATCGGTGCCACTCGCAGCAACATTGCCGAGGGGCTGACAGCCGGCGAGCCGGGAGAACTTCTTGATGATCTCAGCGGGAAACCCGTGGGGAAAGGTGGCAAAAGGTTCCGCCAGAACCAGCCCGGCCAGTTCCCAATGCCCGGTAACAGAGTCCTTGCCGGGACTGCGCTCGGCCATCTTCCCCCACCAGCCCTGCGCATTCGTAACCGGCCGGAGCCCCTGAACAGAAGCGATATTGCCAAGCCCCAGGCTCTCGAGATTGGGCAGCGACAAGCCTCCCGTCGCCCTGGCAACATTCTGCAGGGTCGCCGCATCCTGGTCATTGTAGCCGTCGGCGTCGGGAAGGGCTCCGATACCGACGCCGTCAAGAACGATCAGAATGATCCGTTTAAACATAACGCGCCTGCCACTGCCGGACGATGTCGATGCCGGCACTGCTGCCGATCCGCTGAGCGCCGGCCGCGAGAAATTCCAGGCATTGATCCAGGGAACGAATGCCCCCCGCGGCCTTGATGCCGATCCGGCCCCCGGTGACGTCGTTGAGCAGCCTGACATCGGCGATCGTCGCCCCCGACGGGCCGAAACCCGTTGAGGTCTTGACAAAATTGGCGCCGGCCCGAATCACGGCCTCCGCTGCCTCAATCTTCTGAGTTTCGGACAGGTAGCAGCATTCGATAATGACCTTGACGCGGGCGTCCTTTGCTGCGATCACAACCTGGGCGATCTCTTCCTCGACCCGGTCGATCCGCCCTGCCAGCAGCTGTCCGATCTGGATAACCATATCGATCTCCCTGGCCCCTTCGGCGACCAGGTCCGCCGTTTCCAGGACCTTCTGCCTGATACTGTTATAACCGCAGGGAAAACCGACCACTGTACAGACACCGACATCCGATCCGTACAGATTACGGGCTGCCAGGGGCACAAACACCGGCGGCACGCAAACGGTCGCGAACCCGTACTCGACAGCCTCTTCGCAGAGGTCATCGATATCCTTCTCGGTCGCGGTCGGTTTCAGCAGGGTGTGATCGATAAGGGGAGCAGGATTCTTCACGGCGCCCCGTTATGACCGATAGTCCGCATTGATCTTGACGTAATCATAGGTCAGATCGGAGGTATAATAACTGAATTCCTTGTCCCCGGCCCCCAGGTCAACCGTCACGGTAAACTCGTCCAGCTTGAGGACTTCGGTGGCCTCGGCCTCGAGCTCCGGACCGGTGGACAGACCGTCACGCGTCACCGGGACGTCGTTGAAACTGATGGCGATCCGGTTGGGATCGACATCGATCCCGGAATAACCGACGGCAGCGATAATCCGCCCCCAGTTGGCATCCTCACCAAAAAATGCGGTTTTGACCAGGGACGATGTCGCCACCGAACGCGCCGCGGTCCGTGCATTATCTTCCGTCACGGCCCCGGTCACCCGCACCCTGACCAGCTTGGTGGCCCCTTCGCCGTCGCGCACGATCATCTTGGCCAGGTCAAGGAGGACCCGCTCCAGATGGGCAGCGAACTGATCGGCCGCAGGCGTGCCGGGACGAATTTCTTCGCCCCCGGCGGCCCCGTTGGCCAGCAGCAGCACCATGTCGTTGGTGGAGGTATCGCCATCGACGGTAATGGCATTGAAACTCCTGGCCACGGCCCGTTGCAAAGCAGAATCGAGCAGGTCCTTCGAAACATTGGCATCGGTCAGGACAAAACCGAGCATGGTCGCCATATTGGGGTGAATCATCCCCGCCCCCTTGGCGATACCCAGCAGGCAGTATTGCGCGGTTTCCGTCTCGCGCGCCGAGGCCATTTTGGCAAAGGCGTCAGTCGTCATGATCGCCCTGGCGACCGCATCCGGAGAGTCCTTGTCAAGGGCGGCGACCAGCGCGCCGATATGCTTTTCAAAGGGCGCCATCGGCAGTTGAACACCGATCACCCCGGTGGAAGCCACCGCAACCAGGTCTTCCGCTAGGTTCATCTGGGCGGCGAGAAGCGCTCCGGTTTTAAGCGCACTCTCCTCTCCCTGGGAACCGGTGCAGGCATTGGCGTTGCCACTGTTGATCAGAACCGCCTGGCACACCCCTCTGGCAATCCGGGGCCTGGTCACAATCAACGGGGCCGCAATCACCTTGTTGCGGGTAAACACCCCGGAACAGCGTGCCGGGGTAGCGGATGCAATCAGGGCCAGATCGGCCTTTCCAGATTTTTTTATACCACTGGCAAGACCGGAAAAAGAAAAACCGGCCGGAATATCGACATGATTCATAAACCACCTTTACATGCGTTATAAGTCTCTTCGGTCGGCAGCAACAGACCGAAACAGGTCCCCTCTTCATCGGGCCTGTCCTCAAGATAAATCTGGCCCAGCATCCGGTCCACGACAACTTTGACCAGGGCGAGGCCGATCCCCACCCCGTGAGGCTTCTCGGTATCGATATCACCCAACTGGGTATAGGAATTGAAAATCGTCTCATGGGCTTCAAGGGGAACCTTCTGCCCGTCATTGTAGATGCTCAGGCAGACGTACTCGTTCCCTTCGAACATCTGGATCCCGGCGGACACGATGATCTTCCCCCCGTCACGGTTGAACTTCACGGCGTTATCCACCAGGGAATTGAACGCCATGCTGAATTTTTCCTGGTCGCCGTAAATTTCCGGGAGATCGTCATCGATGCGAATATCGGGCTGCAGTCCCCGTTCATTCATTTTACCGCGATACAGCTGAAAGGCATCGGCGATCGGCCAGGGCACCCCGAAAGATTTCCAGCGCCACACTTCCCGCTCCGACTCGATGGAGAACAACCGCAGCATTCCGGTGATCAGACGCTCAAGCCGCCTGCCTTCGTCGCGGACTTCGGCCAGGTTCTCCTTCAGCTCCTCCTCGCTCAGCTTGTTGAAAAAAGACAGGGAGAGATCCACATAGCCCATAATCGAAGTCAGGGGGGTTTTCAATTCATGGGACAGATTGCAGACCAGCCGGGTCCTGGCGCGGTTCATCCTGACCAGATCTTCGTTGGTTCGCTCGAGCACCAGCGCCTGCTGCCGCAGACTGTTGATCAGTTCGAAGTTCTCCATGGCCAGAGCAACCTGGTTGGCGATGGCCACCAGGAGATTCTGATCGTCGAGATCGAAGGACGCCCCGGACTTCTTGTTGTTGACGTTGATAACGCCGACCAGTTCATCGCGCACATGAATCGGGACCGACAGCAGGGACTGGTTCTTGTATTTAAGACCGCCCTGAAGACTGACGAAGCGGCTGTCCTGCTCGATGTTGGCCACCAGCACCGGTTCGCCCGTCGCCAGAACGTGACCGGAGACCCCTTCGCCCGGCGCGACCCGGGTGGTGTTGATGATTTGTTCCGGCAGACCGCAGGCTGAAGCGATATGCAGGCAGCCGTCCTCCTGCACCAGCATCAGGGACGCGACTTCAACCTCGGCGGAGTGAACGATGGAATCCAGAATCTGATCGAACAGCTCCTGCAGATCGTTCCCCGAGCTGGCCGTCTCGCCAACCTTCTTCAACAGAACCAGGTCGGCCATGCGGCGCTGCGCTTCGAGCCGCACCTCTTCCTGATGAACCGCCTGGTAGTAGGAACTGATCCCCTGACGGGCGACCGCCAGAACTTCTTCTCCAGAAAACGGCTTAACCAGGTAATCGAAGGCGCGCTCCCGAAGAACCTGGCGGGCGACGTCAAAATCCTGTTGACCTGAAATCATGACGACCTGGATTTCCGGTGTATGCTGCTTGATCATGCGCAGCACATCAACACCGCTGATATCGGGCAGAGACACATCGCAGAAGACCAGAGCAACTTTCTCCCGGTCGAGAACCTGCGGCACAGAATGACCATTTTCCAGTTTGAGAATGGGAAATTCAAGATCTTCCAGGATATCCTCGAGCAGATCGAGAATCAGCGGAACATCATCAATCAGCAAGATTGCCGGTGCATTCTGCAGTCGTGTCTCAGTCATGGCCACCTTCGCATCCGCCCTGTCAGCTGCCGCAACATTTCTTGTATTTCTTACCGCTGCCGCAGGGGCAGGGATCATTGCGCCCGACCTTCTCTTCATCGCGGGTGACCGGCGCCTTGGTCTGGTCTTCCGCCGCCGTCCGGTTCAACGAAATTTTCTGCCGGCGCTGTTCGGCCTCGAGCTGCTCGACATCTTCTTCGCGGGCAAGCTGGATTCTGAACAGCTTCTGGATCACTTCGGCGCGGACCCGATCCATCATTCCCATAAACAGGGCATAAGCTTCCCGCTTGTATTCCTCTTTCGGGTTTTTCTGACCATAGCCGCGCAGGCCGATCCCCTCTTTGAGATGATCGACCGAAAGCAGATGATCTTTCCACTGCGTATCAATGGTCTGCAACAGCAGCACCCGCATCAGCTGAGCCATGACCGGGGAGCTGAACTCCTCATCTTTTTCGGCCAGACGCTGCTTGGCTTTTTCCTTAAACAGCGCCGCAAGGTCGGCCTGGCTGCAACGGGTCCGATCAACCTCGCTGAGATCGGGGGTGAAGTTGAAGGCGTTGGTAAAGTCCGCGATCAGCCGGGTCCAGTCCCACTCCCCCGGTGCGGATTTCTCCGGGCAGAAGGACGCGATCATGTCGTCGACGGTTTCATCAATAATACCATGATAGGTTTCTTTCAGGTCGCTACCGCCGAGAACTTCGCGCCGCTGGGTGTAGATGACCTCCCGTTGACGGTTCATGACATCATCGTATTCGATCAGATGTTTACGAATGTCGAAGTTGTGGGCTTCCACCTTTTTCTGGGCGTTTTCGATGGCACGGCTGATGATTCCGTGTTCGATGGGTTCACCTTCCGGAATTTTCAGTTTTTCCATGACGAAGGCGACCCGGTGGGAACCGAAAATCCGCAGCAGATCATCTTCAAGGCTCAGGTAGAAACGGCTCAGCCCGGGATCCCCCTGACGCCCCGACCGACCGCGCAGCTGGTTGTCGATGCGGCGTGATTCGTGTCGTTCGGTACCGAGGATATACAGTCCGCCCAGTTCGAGCACGTCCTGCTTTTCTTGCCGGCAACGCTCCTCGTAAACAGGCAGCAGTTCGGCGAACCGGTTCTCCGGATCGTCCGCCGCAGCGGCATCGGCCCGCGCCATCATTTCGGCGTTCCCCCCCAGGACGATGTCGGTCCCGCGACCAGCCATGTTGGTGGCGATCGTCACGGCCCCTTTCCGCCCTGCCTGGGCAACGATGAAGGCTTCCCGTTCATGCTGCTTGGCATTGAGTACGTTGTGCGGCACCCCGCGTTTTTTCAGGAGAGCGGCCAGAACCTCCGACTTGTCGATATTGATGGTACCGACGAGGACCGGCTGCCCCCGTTTGTGGCATTCGACGATATCTTCGATAACGGCAGCGAACTTTTCTTTTTCGGTCTTGTAGATGACATCGGCCATATCCTTGCGCTGCATCGGCCGATTGGTGGGAATAACCGTAACGTCAAGGCCGTAAATTTCGGCGAATTCAGCCGCCTCGGTCTCTGCGGTCCCGGTCATGCCCGACAGTTTCTCATACATCCGGAAATAATTCTGGAAGGTGATGGTCGCCAGGGTCTGATTTTCACTGGCGATCTTGACCCCTTCCTTGGCCTCCACCGCCTGGTGAAGACCATCGCTCCAGCGCCGCCCCGGCATCAGTCGGCCGGTGAACTCGTCAACGATCTGAACCTCGCCGTCCTTGACAACGTAATCAACGTCCTTCTTGAACAGGGCGTGTGCTTTCAGAGCCTGGTTGACATGGTGGAGCAGGACCATGTTTTTGGGTTCGTAGAGATTGCTGACGTTAAGCAGCTTTTCAACCTTGGCCACCCCGTCTTCGGTCAGGGCGGCGGATTTGGCCTTTTCGTCAACGGTAAAATCCCCGGTGTGCCGCTTGGTGGCCTGGCCGATCTTGCCGTCCCGCTCTTCGATGATCTCACCCTTGACCAGGCGGGGGATAATCCGATCGACCATGTAGTAGAGATCGCTCGACGCCTCACTCGGTCCGGAAATAATCAGAGGGGTCCGGGCCTCGTCGATAAGGATGGAGTCAACCTCGTCGACGATAGCGTAATGAAGGTCGCGCTGCACATAGTCTTCAAGATCGAACTTCATGTTGTCGCGCAGATAGTCGAAGCCGAACTCGTTATTAGTGCCGTAGGTGATGTCGTTACGATAGGCCTCCTTGCGCTGGGCATCGGTCAGACCGTGGACGATGCACCCGACACTGAGACCGAGGAAGCGGTAAATGTTCCCCATCCATTCGGCGTCACGGCTGGCCAGATAGTCGTTGACGGTGACGACGTGAACACCTTTTTCGGTCAGGGCGTTCAGGTAGATCGGCAGGGTGGCCATCAGGGTTTTCCCTTCACCGGTTTTCATCTCCGCAATTTTACCCGTGTGCAGAACGATGCCACCGATCAGCTGGACATCGAAATGGCGCATCCCGAGAACCCTTTTACTGGCTTCCCTGACGACCGCAAACGCTTCGGGAAGCAGGTCGTCGAGTTTCTCGCCGTTGGCAAGGCGCTGCCTGAACTCTCCGGTTTTTCCTTTCAGTTGATCATCGTCAAGCGCCTCGAAGGTGCTTTCAAGGGCATTGATCTGCTCGACGACAGGCTGAATTTTTTTCAGGTCCCGGTCATTCTTACTACCAATAATTTTTTGCAGAATGTTGCGCATCATAATGTTAATGAAACTCCAAACCTCGGAGAAAATTGATAATTTTTCCGGAAAAAGATTTGTTAACAGAAGATTGTGGCGACCAACACATAGTGCCGCAGACGGATTTACCGACCAAAGCCTGGCGGCACAGGTGGGCATAGTAGCACATGGCTAGAAACCCCCACAAGTATTAATAAAATGCTAAAACTCTGAGATTATGGGGGCTTGCGAAGAGTCATCAGAAGCTGGAGCGGGGCGCAGACCGGCCCGACCAAAAGCTCTTTACGGGGGTGCGATATGGTGGATTTTACAGGGTTTTACGAGGGTCGATGGGAACCCCGTTCAGACGCAGTTCGTAATGCAGGTGAGGTCCGGTGGAACGGCCGGTATTTCCGACCAGGGCAACCCGGTCGCCGCGGCGAATCCGGTCACCGGCCTTGACCAGGATCTTGGAATTATGCCCGAAAATGGTGCGATAGCCGTAACCATGGTCAATGACCACGGATTTGCCATAGCTGGGAGAATAGGACACCCGCGCCACCACGCCGTCAGCCGTCGCGAAAACCGGGGTTCCCGTATTGGCGGCGATATCCAGCCCCTCATGCATCACCCGGCGACCGCTGAAAGGGGACGTCCGCTTGCCGAAGTAGCTGGTTATCCAGCCGCGGGTCGGCCAGCCCCGGGGGGTCGCCCTGCTCAGGGAGACCTTGTCGTTGAGCAGGTTGCGGACCTCTTCCTGGCTCTGCCTGCGGAGTTCAAGCTCGACCTGCAACTGATTGATCTGCCGCTGGATGTCATCCAGATCGCCAATTGAGTCAGGTTCGGGCAAGCCGCCCATGGCCACCGGCAAACCCTTGGGATCAGTGCCGATGCTGGCGAGCTGACGGACCCTGGCTTCAGCCTGCTGCAGGGTCTGCAATTCGGTCCGCAGATCCTCGAGGTGACTGATCAGACGTTGAAGCTCCTGGCGGTCGGAGGTCTGTTCGGCGCGCAGCCGGGTCAGTTCCTGCTGGTCGACGGAATGGGTGAAATAACTGTAACCGAGAAAAGCAAAGAGGCCGGAACCGGCCAGAAAAGCACAGAAGGCGCACCACACGAGCCAGACCGGCAGACGCAACCGGGCCGGTTGAGAATTTTCATCCGCAAAAAGGAGTATGGAGAACTGCTTTGCCAAAACGCCTCTATTCCGCTTCCTGAGCGACCCTCCGCCTGTCCTCCTTCAACTCACGAATACGCTCGAGAATGCTCCTGACGTAAGCGCATTCGCATTCTTGGGGACAGGGCCTCAGATCATTTCGGTGTAAACACAGCCCCTGACAGTCGGAGCTGCCGAACAGGGACCTGCTGAAAACAGGACCATGATAATAGTCGGCAAAAGTCCCGACGTTCAGCGACATGGTACTGCCACAGTCATGATTAAACAGGAACAGCCCTCTGCTCACAACGACGAAGTTGGGTTGATAGCCGAGCAGGGAAACCTCGGGGTCATGGACAAACTCGTCCCTGGTCATCCAGATCTTATTGCAGATGCTGCAGTATTTAAAGGGCTCGGATTCAGCCACCCCATCCCCCCAGATAAATGATTAAATTTTACTCATATCACAAAAAGCCCGTCAATCCAATAGATTTATTGCCAGGGCAAATTCGTCGCAATCGGGAAATTTGACGCATTTGATGCAATCACCCCAGACTTTCTGCGGCAGTTCGGATTTCTCGATATCGGTAAAGCCGAGACTTTTGAAAAAGTCCGGTTGATAGGTCAGAGCGAAAACCCGGCGCAGGCCGAGCTCCCGCGCCTCATCGAGACAGGTGTTAACGATCTGCTTGCCGATTCCCCGCCCCTGATGACCGCTGGCGACTGCCAGAGACCTGATTTCGGCGAGATCCTCCCAGCAGATGGCGAGGGCGCCGATTCCGAGGATCCTGCCATCCTCTTCAAAAACATAGAAATCCCTGATGGCGTCATAAATGTCGGCCAGGGACCGCCCCAGCAATTGACCGTCGCGGGCAAACGCCAACAACAACTGATGAATGTCCCGGGCATCCGGTATCCTGGCATGACGAATCATGGGCAATCTTCCTGTTGATACAGTGAGAGTAAAACCATCCTAAGCGGCTGCGGCGGCTCGCGACTGCCGGATCAGCTCATGGGCATGGCTGAGAGTCTGTTCACTGATCTGTGCGCCCCCCAGCATCCGCGCCATCTCGTGGACCCGGTCCTGATCGTCAAGCTGCTGCAGCTGGGTTGAGGTACGGCCGTTCACAGACAGCTTCTGCACCCGGTAATGATGATCGGCAAAGGCCGCGACCTGGGGCAAATGGGTGACACAGAGGATCTGCAGCTCCTGCCCCAGACGGGAAATCTTTTCACCGACGGCGGTCGCAGCCTCCCCGCCGAGGCCGGCATCGACCTCATCGAAGACCAGAGTCCTGACGCTGTCCCCATCGGGCGCACTGCGCCGCAGGGCCAGCATGATTCGCGAGAGTTCCCCACCGGAAGCGACTTTGGCCAGCGGCTGGGCGGGTTCGCCGAGATTGGCCGCCAGGTAGAATTCGCCCTTTTCCAGCCCCTGCTCAGTCGGCTCCGGCACCGGGCTGAACTCGACGATGAACCGGGCATTCCCCATGGCCAGCCCCGCCAGTTCCGCCTCGACCAGCTGTGCGAGTCGGTCTGCGGCCTGCTTCCTCTTTTCACTGAGAACCTGCCCGGCGGCCACCATCTCACCCTGTCTGGCGGCCAGCTGCTGCTCGAGATCGTCCCGCCGTTCGGCCGAATTGTTGAGCAGTTCATATTCCTCGGCAACCCGGTCCCGGAATGCGATCAGCTCATCCAGCGTCGGTGCGTATTTTCTCTTCAGGGCGGTCAGCTGGGCGAGGCGCTGTTCCACCTGCTCCTGCCGGGTCGGCTCAAAATCGAGCTTTTCGGCGTAATCGCGCAGGGTCGCAGCCACATCTTCCAGGGCATAGATGTTTGAGTGCAGGGTCTCGACCAGGGGTGTGAACGCAGGATCGATATCCTGCAGGGCCTCCAGCTGGGTCACGACGGCGGCCAGCTGGTCACAGACGGCGAATTGTCCGTCATAAAGGGTCTCATAGCCGCCCCGGGTCGCCGCCTGCAGTTTTTCGGCATTCAGAAGCAGAGAACGTTCCTGTTCAAGGGCGTCGTCTTCGCTGGGCTCCAGGCGGGCATTTTCAAGCTCCTGCCTCTGAAAGGCCAGCATGTCGATGCGCTGCTGCCGCTCCCGTTCGGCCAGGTCCAGTTGGGCGAGTTCCCTGCGCACCTCCTGGCAGGCGTGATAGGCCTCGCGGTAAACCTGCAGGGGCTCCTCGAGCCCCGCGAAGGTATCCAGCATCTCCAGGTGCGACTCGACCTGCTGCAGATTCTGATGTTCGTGCTGTCCGTAGATGTTGACCAGACCGACAGTCAGGTCACGCAGTTGCCCGAGGGTGACGGGAGACCCATTGAGAAACACCCGGTTTTTACCGGAACGGGACACCAGGCGCCTGACCATCAGCTCATCGCCGTCGGCCAGCCCGGCCTCAACCAGGCGCTCCCTGACCCGGGGGGAGTCCTGGAGGGAAAAAACCGCTTCGACCGAGGCTTCCTCCATGCCGCTGCGGATGACATCTCCCCGCGCCCGCCCCCCGAGGAGCAGACTGACCGCGTCCAGGATAATGGACTTGCCGGCCCCGGTTTCCCCGGTCAGAACGTTGAAACCGCCGGAAAAAGAGACATGCAGGCTTTCGATAATCGCAAAATTTCTGATAATCAGATCAGTCAGCATAACGACACAACCGTTATCAACATAAAAAGAATGTCGACCTTATCTCTCACCCCAACCAAGCTTGGTTCTGAGAATTTCAAAGTAATCCTTGCTCGGGCTGCTGACCAGCAGGGTTCTCGCCTCGGAGCGTTTCACCTCGACCCGGTCACCCGGGAGCAGCTTGCGGCCGACCTGACCGTCCGCGGTAAAAAACACGACATCGTCTTCAAATTTCACTTCGATGCTGATCACCGAATGACTTCTGACGACGATAGGCCGGTTGGTCAGCATGTGAGGGCAGATCGGAGAGATCAGCAAGCTGTTGACTTCAGGATAGATGATCGGCCCCCCGGCTGCAAGGCTGTAACCGGTGGACCCGGTCGGGGTGGCGATGATCATCCCGTCCGCTTTGTAGGTGCACAGGTGGCGACCGTCGATGGAGGCATCCATATCGATTATTCGCGCCAGGGCCCCCTTATTGATCACCACGTCGTTAAGGACCGTATAGGTGCCGATCACCTGATTGCTCCGGTAGATCAGGGAGTCAAGCATCATCCGGTCGGAGACCTGGTAATCTCCCGTGACCAGCCGATCGAGCATGTCCGGCAGCTCGGTCCTGGTGATTTCCGTTAGGAACCCGAGGCGGCCCAGGTTGACCCCGACAATGGGAACCTGGCGACCGGCAATCTGCCTGGCCACCGAAATCAGGGTGCCGTCCCCACCCAGAACGATGACCAGGTCGACCAGATCCGGGATCTCATCTCCGGCAAAGCCGTTAACCTGGCCGATCAGTTCGGCCACACTGTCTTCAAGCAGAACGGTGATATCGTCACGGTTCAGACGGTCGCGAATTTCAAGGACGATTTTTTCAACGTCCGGATGATTTTTCTTGGCGTAAATTCCGACTTTTTTCAACATCTTTTCGCCTGTTGGTTAAGACAGCAGCGGGGCGCCTCGTGTCCGCAGGAAAATATGATCTCACGAAACTCAGACACTTAACACAAGACCATGGCAAAGTCTATCTGAGAATCAGCAGGTTCTTGAGTTGAGCAGCCTTCCCCGGCATGTTAGAGTGGCCGCCATGACACATCATCACACCGGAGCAGCCATGGATCTGTTTGAACATACCTCGGCAACCAGTCAGAACACCCCCCTGGCCGAAAGAATGCGGCCCCGCACCCTGGCTGAAATCGTCGGCCAGCAGCATCTGCTGGGGCCCGGCAAGCTTCTGCGCGAGCTGATAGAACGCGACCAGCTCTCTTCCGTTATTTTCTGGGGGCCGCCCGGAACCGGAAAAACCACCCTGGGACAGGTCATCGCCAACTGCACCAAGAGCCGCTTCGTCTTCTTTTCCGCCGTTCTCGGCAGCATCAAGGAGGTCCGCTCGATCATCGCGGAAGCTCAGCGCGAACGCAGCTACCACAGCCGCAAGACCCTGCTTTTCGTCGATGAGATCCATCGCTTCAACAAAGCCCAGCAGGATGCCTTTCTGCCCGCGGTCGAAAAAGGGGACGTGACCCTGATCGGTGCGACCACGGAAAATCCGAGTTTCGAGGTAAATTCAGCGCTGCTGTCGCGCTCCCGGGTCTTTGTTCTCGAACCTCTCGATCCGGCCGATCTCAAAACTCTTCTGGTTCAGGCTCTGAACGATCCGCGGGGCCTGGCGGCGGACCAACTGAAGGCGGACGAGAACGCCCTCGAATTTATCGCCGAGCAGGCTTCCGGTGATGCCCGCGTAGCCCTGGGTGCCCTGGAAATCGCGGCAGCCACCGCCAGCGGGAAGCATTTGACCCTGGCCTGTGTCCAGGAAGCGATGCAGAAGAAATCACTGCTTTACGACAAGGGCGCCGAAGAGCACTACAACGTGATTTCAGCCTTTATCAAAAGCATCCGCGGCTCGGATCCCGATGCCGCCCTCTACTGGCTGGCCCGTATGCTCGAAGCCGGCGAGGATCCGTTGTTTATCATTCGCCGGCTGGTGATTCTCGCCTCGGAGGACATCGGCAATGCCGACCCCAGGGCTCTTCAGATGGCTATTGCCGCACAGCAGGCCGTACATTTCGTCGGGATGCCGGAAGCCCGCATCAGCCTGGGACAGGCCGTCACCTACCTGGCCACGGCGCCGAAAAGCAATGCCAGTTACGCCGGCATCAATGCCGCCCTGGCCGAAGTGCGCAAGTCCGGGGCATTACCGGTCCCCAAACACCTTCGCAATGCCCCGACCAGGTTGATGAAGGAGCTCGACTACGGGAAGGGCTATCAGTATGCCCACCACTACGAACATGGCTATGCCGACCAGACCCATCTCCCGGAGCGCCTGGCCGGCACGGTCTTTTACGAACCGACCTCCCGCGGTTACGAGAAGCTGATTCGGGAAAGAATGGAGTTTCTCCGCGGCAAGTCCCGCAAAGAGCAGGAGTGAGGAAACAGCCGCACTCCCCCACTCTCCTTCAGAACATGAACCTGCGCATACTGACGTTCATTAGCAGCCCCACTCCGATCATGGTCGTAATCATACTGGTCCCGCCATAGGAGAACAGCGGGAGCGGAACCCCGACCACCGGGAGCAAGCCGATGACCATCCCCAGATTGACCACGATATGCCAGAAAATCATAGCCGTCACACCGATGGCCAGGAACAGGCCGAAACGGTCGCTGGCCCGGCGGGCAATATAGATGCCCCAGATCACCAGGAACAGGTACAGCCCGAGCAGAACCAGGCAGCCGCTGAAACCCCACTCTTCGGCGAAGACCGAAAAGGCGAAATCGGTGTGGCGCTCCGGCAGGAACGACAACTGGGACTGGGTTCCCTGCAGAAACCCCTTACCCAACAACCCGCCACTGCCGACCGCGATTTTCGACTGGATAATGTGATAGCCGCGCCCGAGGGGGTCGGCTTCAGGGTTGAGGAAGGTCATAATCCGGGCGCGCTGGTAGTCATGCAGGCCGAACCAGCCGGCCACGGCGACCAGCACCCCGATGATGCCGAGCGCGACGATGGTGCGGCTGCGCAGTCCGGCAAACAGCAGCATCGAGCCGGCGATGAAAACCACCATCGAAGCGGTACCGAGATCCGGCTGTTTGAGAATCAGACCAACCGGAATCAGAATCCACAGGGCGGGTTTCCACAGGTCGAAAAGGGAGAATCCCAGGGGATTTGCGGTGCGGGAAAGGATTCGGGCCAGCAGCAGGATAATCGCGATCTTGATCACCTCGCTGGGCTGCAGGTTGAAAAACCCGAGATTGATCCAGCGGGTCGCCCCCATCGAGGTCCGCCCCATCAGTTCGACGGCCACCAGCAGTGCGATACTGACGACATACGCATGAACGGCAAAGTACTGGAGATGGCGATAATCGAACAGACAGATCATCAGGGCCAGGACAATACCGCCGCACAACCAGATGATTTCCTTGACGTAGACAGGCGAGCCGGTTTCATGCCAGTTGGCCGTCGCGCTGTAGAGATTGAGAATCCCGATCCCGGCCAGGGCAATGACGGTCAACAGCAGAATCCAGTCGAAACTGAGCACTAAACGGCGATCGAACATAGTCTCCCCTTCCTACTTGTCCTGTTGCTCGGCACGGATGTCCATGTAACGTTCAATGATTCCCCGCGCGATGGGCCCGGCGGCCCGTCCTCCGGATTGACCATGTTCAACCACCACGGCCACGGCAATTTCCGGCTTCTCGGCGGGAGCAAAGGCGACGAACAGGGCGTGGGGACGGAACCGGTATGGAATCGCCTCGTCAATCTCCTCTTCCTCTTCTTCATCCGACTTGCGCCTGACCACCTGGGAGGTCCCGGTTTTCCCGGCCACGGTCACGCTGTCCAGGGCGGCCGCCTTCCCCGTCCCGCGCGGGTGGTTGACGACGTCGACCATTCCCTGTTTCACCGCCTTCCAGGTCGCGGCGGAATAGTCAAGTTCACGGATCAGCTGCGGACTGGTTTCCAGCAGAACATTGCCGTCCCAATCTTCAACCTTGCGGATCACCTGCGGGGCAAAGACCTTTCCCTCGTTGGCAATAGCCGCAGTCATCACCGCCAGCTGCATGGGGGTCGACAGGACGAATCCCTGGCCGATGGAGGCAATGACCGTCTCCCCGGCGTACCAGGGTTTGTTGTAATGCTCGCGCTTCCACTGCTGGGAAGGAACGACACCGCCCCTCTCCCCGGGCAGCGGATAGCCGACCGGCGCTCCCAGGCCGAATTCTTTGGCGGCCTGAGACAGCTTGTCGATGCCCAGTTCGAGACCGATCTGGTAGAACCAGACATCACAACTTTCCCGCAGCGCCTTATTCAGGTCGGTCGGCCCGTGACCGCGTTTTTTCCAGCAGCGGAACCGGGCACCGCCAATTTCGAAATCCCCCTTGCAGTCGACATGGCGATGAATCCCGGCGACTCCTTCCCGCAAAGCCGCCAGGGCCACGATCATCTTGAAGGTCGATCCGGGAGGATACTGCCCGGCAATCACTTTATTCTGAAGAGGATGGCGGGTATCCGCGGCCAGGGCCTGCCATTCCTCACTGGCAATGCCGCGGGCAAACATGGCCGGGTTGAAGGTCGGCCGGCTGATCATGGCCAGGACCTCTCCGTTATGCACATCCAGGGCAACGGCCGCCCCGGCCTGGTCACCGAAGGCGGCATCGGCCGCCTCCTGCAGGCGCTGATCTATGGTCAGGAAGACCTTGTTCCCCGGACGGGGGGGCTCCACCTGCAACTGGCGCAGCAGCTTCCCCTGAACGTCGACCTCGACCAGGCGACGGCCCTTGGTGCCGCGCAGGTAGGGTTCAAAACTTTTTTCCAGAGCCGTTTTTCCGACCAGGTCTCCGCCCCGATAATCGTAGTCAGAGGCCTCGGCCAGCTCCTCTTCGGCGATTTCACCGAGGTAGCCGATCAGATGCGCTGCTGACCCGTGATCGAGATAATCGCGGACCGGCTGCACCTCGGTCAACACGCCGGGCAGATCGACACTGTGTTCCTGAATCCGCTCCATGGCATCCCAACTGACATCCGAAGCCAGGGTCACCGGCTGATAGATAGGGAACCGGCGTCCTTTCTGCCAGCGCACTTCCAGTTCGCCGATGTCGATATTGAGCAGGCCGGAAAGTCTTTCCAGCAGCAGGTCGCGGTTTTCGACGTCCTGCCTCATAACGGAGATTTCAAAAGAGGGCCGATTGTCGACCAGCAGAACCTGGTTCCGGTCAAAAACCGGGCCGCGCGGGGCATTGAGGATCAGCACCCGAGTACGGTTGCGAATGGAACGTTCCAGCAGATCCTCGTAGCTGATCACCTGAAGATACCAGAGGCGGGCAGCCAGCAGCAGGAACACCAGGGTGGCGGCAATGGAATACAGCAGAAAACGTTTCTGAACCGAAGGCAGTTCGGTCCACTTCTGATCAATGCCCATGGGACCGCCCCTGCGACACCAGGGCACCAAGCCCGGCACGCCTGCCGAAAATCCCCTGCAGCAATAAATAACCGATCAGCAGCAGCAAGCAGAAAGCCAGGTTGACAATCACCTGTTCGGGCAAAGCGGGCAGCAGAATGGAAAAGACCGGTTCCATATCGGCGAAGACCGTCATCAGCAAGCCGATCAGGACATTTTCAATCAGGGTCCCGATCCCGATGAGCAGCAGCAGCAAGGGAGGACTTTCGGCGTTGAGCTGCTCGGAGAAGATCCTGGCCAGCAGGGCGATCACCAGGTACACCGTCACGTAGAGCCCAAGACTGGTGCCTGAGAAGCTGTCCTGCAGGGCCCCCAGGAACAGGCCGGCGACAATAGCTCCGGTAAAGGATTCGCGTAGTCCCGCAATCACCACCACAATCATGATCAGGCTTGGCTGCCAGGAGGGAGGCAACAGCTCGGGCAGCAGACTGCTCTGCAGCAGCACGCAGGCAATTGCCGTTCCGAAATACCAGAAAAAGGATTTCATTGATCTTCCCCGAGAATAACCATCACTTCTTCAAGATGACTGAAATCGACCATGGTTTCCACCCTGACCTGCTGAAAAAGACCGAACTGGTCCTTTTCCACGGAGGCGACCTTTCCCAGGGGCAGCCCCTTCGGAAAGATCCCCCCCATACCGGAGGTCACCATGAGGTCACCGACCTGAATATCGGCCTCGTTCAGAGCATACTCGACGGACAGCTCGCGCCCCAGCCCGCGCGCCACCCCCCGGGTCCGGGTTCTCTGGATCAGGGCGGCGATGGCGGAAGACGCGTCGGTGACCAGCAGAACCCGGGAACTGTTCGGGGCCACCTTGATCACCCGGCCGACCACCCCCTCGGCGGCGACGACGGGCAGGCCATGGCTCAGGCCGGCCCGACTGCCCTTATCGATAACGATGGTACGGGCCCAGTTGCTGATATCCTCGCCGATAACCCGGGCGGGCAGAGCCGGTTTGTCAAGATCATCGACAAAGGCAAGAAGCTTGCGCAGACGTTCGTTCTGCAGGGAGATTTCCTCCACCTGTTGGAGCTGCGCTTTCAGTTCGGCGTTTTCCCTGAGCAGTTCGCTATTGCGTTTCCTGGTATCAACCAGCCAGATATAGTTTTTCCAGAGACCGGTCAATGAGGTGTAGGAACTGTCGATCACCCCCTGAAAAGGGGCGGCGAAAGAGAGAACGGCTCTCTCAAAGAAGGTGGTGGAGGATTTATGACGCAGGTTGTAGGAGTACAGCAGGACGGTCGCCAGCAGCAGAGCCACTGCGATCAATACCAGCCGATAGCGTCTGAACAGTTGCAACATGTTCCACTCCGTCCGGGCCTGGGCAGACCAGACCGAAATGACTTTTTACAGTTGGAACAAAACAGGGAGGATCTGACGATCCTCCCTGTTCAAGTCAGCATTCATGCATCCGTATCGTCAGGACGATACGGCCACCTGGCGCAGCAGGTCGAGCTGGTCCAGAACCGCCCCGGACCCGAGAACAACGCAGGACAGCGGCTCGTCGGCAACGACGACCGGCAGGCCGGTCTCCTTGCGCAGCAGAATGTCGAGGTTCTTCAGATAAGCGCCTCCGCCTGCCAGGACGATCCCCTTGTCGACGATGTCGGCGGCGAGTTCCGGAGGGGTGCGCTCCAGGGCAATACGAACCGCTTCGACGATGGTGTTGATAGGTTCGGACATGGCCTCGCGAATTTCATCGGAGCCGACTTCCATGGTTTTCGGAATACCGCTGACCAGGTCGCGCCCCTTAATCTCCATGGAGATCGGTTGTTCATCAGGTTCGGCGTAGACACTGCCGATGCCGATTTTGACCGATTCTGCGGTCCGTTCGCCGATCAGCAGATTATATTTCCGCTTCATGTACTGGACGATGGCCTCGTCCAATTTGTCGCCGCCAACCCGGACACTCTGGGCATAGACGATACCGGCCAGGGAGATCACGGCGACTTCCGTCGTCCCGCCGCCGATATCGACGATCATGTTTCCCGAAGCCTCGGTGATCGGCAGCCCGGCACCGATGGCGGCCGCCATCGGCTCTTCGATCAGGTAAACCTCACGGGCCCCGGCGGATTCGGCGGACTCCCGGACCGCTCTTTTTTCGACCTGGGTGATGCCGGAAGGAACACAGATGACGATCCGCGGCCGCACCAGGTTTTTCCGATTGTGCACCTTGCGGATGAAGTATCTCAGCATCTCTTCGGTATAATCGAAATCGGCAATGACGCCATCCTTCATAGGACGGATAGCGACGATGCTGCCCGGGGTACGTCCCAGCATCTCTTTGGCATCCTTGCCGACGGCAAGAACCTTGCGCTGGCCGGCGACCCCGGTCTTCACAGCGACGACGGAAGGTTCGCTGACAACGATCCCTTTGCCCTTCATGTAGACAAGAGTATTCGCCGTGCCCAGATCGATGGCCAGATCGTTGGAAAACATCCCCCAAACTGCGTTAAATATATTCAGCATATCTATTCCTGTAGATGACTTGAAAAATTTTCATTTGCAGAGATTCATTCTCAGCCGGAAAAACTCCGCCACTCTATCAAACAGTCAAGGCTTTTAGCAATAGCTAATCGGCCATTCAGCCCGATGGAACATGGCGAACCTGAATCGCGGAAGGGAACAGCAATTCACAACGGATTCAGCTGGGCCAGCCGGCATCCGGAACCGGCCATCCCGCCGGCAAAACCAGAGCCCCCGAAACCGGCCGACAACAGCGTTCCGGCCCGGGCGTTCCAGGGAACCCGACGCCAACGATCTCCCCCCTCTAAAAAAGGATTGCATTGCGACGAAATGCTGGTCTAACATGCGAGCCTGTTTTTTTCCCGAAACTACAATAAATAGAGGAGTATCGCTGCAATGCTTGACTTTGTCAGAACCAAGCAAAAATCGATCCTGATCAAAATAGCCTTCGGATTGATCATCCTGAGTTTTGTCATCGGCTACACCATGCTGACCGCGCCCCAGGACCGTGGCGGTCAACAGCCCAGTGACGTCGCTGCCACCGTCAACGATACGGAAATCAGCTACGCATCCTTTCAAACCGCCTACAGTAATCTGTACAACCTTTACCAGAGTATCTATCAGGGTAATTTCAACTCGGCCCTGGAAAAACAGCTGAACCTTCCCAAGCAGGCCCTTCAGCAGCTGGTCGAGGAAGAGCTGCTGGTCCAGCAGGCCGAAGAAATGGATCTTGAGGTCAGCGACAAGGAACTGGTCGACAGCATTGCCCGCTACGAAGCCTTCCAGATCAACGGCCAATTCAACCGGGACCGCTATCTTCAGGTTCTCAACTACCAGCGCATGACTCCCGAGCAGTTTGAAGAGGCCCAGCGCCGCCAGCTGCTGACCCAGAAAGTCCGGGAGCGCCTGCAGCAGGGAGCCAGCATCAGCGAAGACGAAGTGAAAAAAGCCTTTCATAATGAAAATGACAAGATCAACCTGACCCTCGCCTGGCTGACTCCCGCCCTGGTCGAAACCAAGGTCAAGGTCGATGAAAAAGGCTTGCAGGAATTTTTCGAAAAGAACAAGGAACAGTTCCGGGTTCCTGAAAAAGTTGCGATCCGGTACCTGCAGTTCGACCCGGCCCTCTACCAGAGCGAACTGGCCCCCTTTACCGACGAAGAACTGGAGCGCTTTTATCGCCGCAACCTTGACCAGTTCGAAATCAAGGAAGAGGTCAAAGCCGCCCACATTCTGCTGAGCCTGCCGCAGGATGCCGACCAGGAGACCGTCGACAAGCGCAGAGCCCTTGCCGAAGATCTGCTGAAGCAGCTGCGCGATGGTGCTGATTTCGCCGCACTCGCCAAGGCCAACTCCGACGACAAAAGCAACGCCGACAAGGGAGGCGATCTGGGGACCTTCGGCCGCGGGGTCATGGTGCCCGAATTCGAGAACGCCGCCTTCGCCCTGCAGCCCGGTCAGCTCAGCGATGTGGTACGCACCGCTTTCGGCTTTCACATCATCAAGGTCAGCGAGCACACCGAAGCAGGTGTCCAGCCTCTGGTCGCCGTCATCGACGAGGTCAAGACGGGTCTGACCAAAGAGAAGGCCGAGCAACTCGCCTATGAAAAAGCGATGGACGCCTACAATATCAATCGCAAATCGGGCGATCTGGAAGCTGCGGCTTCCGCCAACAATCTCGGGATCAAGGAAACCGGCTACTTTGCCCTGGAAGATCCCATTGACGGCATCGGCAAAATCCCCGAAGTCAGCCAGGCGGCCTTCGCCCTCAAGCAGGGGGAACTCGCCCGGCCCATTCAGACAGCGGAAGGCGTTTTCGTTTTCACCCTGAAAGATCGCCAGGCCAGCTATCTGCCTGAGCTCGCCGAGGTCAAGAACCGGGTCGAGCAGGCCTACCGGGCCGAACAGGCCCAAACCCTGGCCAAAGAACTGGCCGACCAGCTCCTTGCCGACGCCCAGAATTCGAAAAACCTGACCGCGGCCGCCAAGAAGCTCAAGGTCCCGACCGAAGAGACAGGCGATTTCACCCGCGGCTACGGCAATTTTGTTCCCCGGGTCGGGTCTTACCCCGAACTGGCCGAAACCGCCTTCAGCCTGACCACCGAAGCACCGGTTGCTGACAAGGTCTTCGAGGTCGGCAACCGCTATCTTGTCGCCGGCCTCAAAGAAGCCAAGGTGGCCGAGCTTGAAAAGGCCGAACAGACGGCCCTGAGCCAGCTCAAAGAGCGCCTGCTGGCCGAAAAGAAAGAGCAGATGGTCAACCAGAAACTTAACGAATTGCTTCAGCAGGCGGAAATCAACATTATGGTGCCTGAGCTGATCAATGCTTTTAATAACGGGAGTGCCCAATCATGACACCGATTGTTACCGAAACCAATTGCCCCGAGCTCAACCTGATCAACCGCGGGAAGGTCAGAGATATCTACGATCTCGGGGAACACCTGCTGATCGTCACCACCGACCGGATCTCCGCGTTCGACGTGATCATGAACGAAGGAATTCCCCAGAAGGGTTACGTCCTGACCCAGATCTCCAAGTTCTGGTTTGAGCAGATGGCTGACCTGATCCCCAACCATCTCATCTCAACCGAGGTAGACGATTTCCCGGCGATCACTCACCAGTATCGCGATCAGCTCGAAGGCCGCAGCATGCTCACCAAAAAAGCCAGCCCGCTTCCGGTTGAATGCATCGTCCGCGGCTACATTTCCGGCAGCGGCTGGAAAGAGTATCAGCAGCAGGGTTCAGTCTGCAGCATTCCGCTGCCCGCCGGCCTGGTACAGAGCGATAAATTGCCGCAAACCCTGTTCACCCCCTCAACCAAGGCGGATCTCGGCGAGCACGATGAAAACATTTCCTTTGAAAAAGCCGTCGAACTGTGCGGAAAGGAAATCGCCGAGCAGGTACGCGACATCAGCATCACGATCTACGAGCGCGCCCGAGACCTGGCTGACACCAAGGGAATCATCATTGCCGACACCAAGTTCGAGTTCGGGATCTACAATGACGAACTGATCTGGATCGACGAAGCCCTGACCCCCGATTCCTCACGGTTCTGGCCCAAAGACCAGTACCAGCCCGGCGGTGCCCAGCCCAGCTTCGACAAGCAGTTCCTGCGCGACTACCTGGAAACCCTCGACTGGGGCAAAGTCGCTCCGGCGCCGGATCTTCCGGAGGAAATCGTCCGCAAGACCGGCGAAAAATACCTGGAAGCTCTCAAACGGCTGACGGCTTAAATCGGCCGCCCACAGCACCCGATCCCAAGAACACGCACCATGAACAGGCTGCCTGCTGGCAGCCTGTTTTTTTATTCAACCCCGGCAATACAACAATGTTTGCCAAGCTATTGGTTTTATCCTATATTCCTTTTATAGCAGGCAGGACATTATGGAAACGATTTTAACAAACAGGGAACGAGCGATTTTAACCTGCTGATTTTACATATATTGACAACCTGGTTTACTAACCGGGATTTTTTCCTGCGGTTATCAGCTATATGAAACCAAGTTTTAAATACTGGATATTTCTGGTCGCCATATACTTCGCGGTGACGAGCATTATCGCCGCCAGCCTGATCGGGGCATGGGCCAGTCTTGACGAATCCCAGCAACAGTTGCTGAGCGGGATGATCAACAAGCTGCTCCCCTTTCCCCTGCTCGGAACCATCACCATCCTTTTTATCATCGGCGCTCTGGTCAACCTGCTGTTCAACGACTACATCATCCCGACCCTCAAGCTGGCCGAAAGTGCGCGCATCATCGCTTCGGTCAATCCAGACCACCGCATCGAGCTGAAAAGCGCCTCCAAGGAGATCGAATACCTCTGTCAGATCATCAACCAGTCAGCCGATGCCTTCACCGAACTGCAACGCGATGTCGCCGGCAAGATCGCCGTCGCCCAGGCCACCCTGAACGAGGAGCGGACACGGCTGGCGGCCCTGATGTCCGAGCTGCCCCACGGGGTCATCGTCTGCAACACCGACGGCCAGGTCCTGCTCTACAATCAGCAGGCCCAGCAGATTCTGAGCAGCAAAACCGCTGTCCAGCCCAATCAGGGAATTCTCGGCCTGGGCCGCTCCATTTTCAGCATTCTTGAGCGTGATCCGGTGGTTCACGGTCTGGAGATGCTTCACAGGTGTCATTCTTCGGGCCGGACCAAGCTCGTCAACCGCACCATGATGGCCTTGAGCAGCGGCCTCTACCTGCGTATCAACATGGCGCCCTTTTTCACCGAACAGGATGACACCCGCAGTATCTCCGGGGTGGTCCTTACCCTCGAGGACATGACCAGTCAGATCGAGGCGGACAATCGCCGCGACGCACTCATCCAAAGCCTGATCGACGATCAGCAGCAATATCTGCAGACCATCAGGGAGTCCATCAGCGCCATTCTCGAGCAGCCCCAGCTCAGCACGGCCGAACTGCAGGATTACCGCAGCAGGATCGATGAAAGCTCCAGGGTTCTGCTGCAGAAGTCGAACGAGGCCCGGGCCAGCTACGCCCTGCACCAGCACGAACTGAATCGCAGCGAACATGTTCTGGCCAACAACCTCCTGGACATCATCAGCCAGAACATCAGCGACCGTTCCCGGATTCAGGTCGCGACGGTCGCGCCCAAGGGGATCTGGATGCAGATTGACAGCTATACCGTGGTCCAGGCTTTCGGCTACCTGGCCGACCTGCTCGACAACCAGACCGATATCCGGGAAATGATCATAACGGCCACGGACAGCGATCAGCAAGATATCGAGATATCGGTGGCCTGGCCGCCGTTGCAGGTCAGTCGCAACCTGATGATGAGCTGGCAGTCCACCCCCCTGCTGACCGATACCACCGGTAAGTCATTCAGTTTTCAGGAAATGATCGACAGGATGGAAGGGAGTATCAGCTTTATCGAAAAGGGGGACGGCATCGCGGGGCTGCTGCTGAAACTGCCTCCCCTGCCGCAGGATCGCAGGGTCAGCCTGCAAAGCGAAATAGAACACCGGCCGGTATCCTATGAATTCGACCTGTTCAATCGGGCCGACCTCGAGGAACTCGGCGATATCCCCCTGGCCAGACTGACCTACGTTGTTTTCGACACCGAGACCACGGGACTGAACCCGTCCCAGGGAGACGAAATCATTCAGCTGGGCGCGATCAGGATTGTCAACGGGCAGCTGCTCTACCATGAAACCATCGACCAGCTGATCGATCCGAAACGCTTCGTTCCGCCTGAATCTGTCGCGATTCACGGCATTGAGCCAAGCCTGCTAAAAGGACAACCGACCATCGACAAGGTCCTCCCTCACTTCCACCGGTTTGCTGAGAATTCGGTCCTGGTCGCCCACAATGCGGCTTTTGATATGCGCTTTCTCGAGTTGCAGGAACGCAAAACCGGGATAGTTTTCACCAACCCGGTTCTGGACACTCTGCTGCTGTCGTCAATCGTTCATCCCAATCAGGACTCTCATTCCCTGGAAGAGCTGGCGGCCCGCCTCAACGTCACCATCGTCGGCCGTCATACTGCCCTGGGGGATGCCATCGTGACCGGCGAAGTCCTCTTGAAACTTATTCCTCTCCTTGAGGCCCAGGGAATTACCACCCTCAATGCCGCCCTCGCCGCCTCGGTTCATTCACCTTTCGCCAAATTCGCCTACTGATGCATGACGACTGATTTACGGCGACAACCAGCGCAGCAGTCGTCTGAGTTGAGCCCTGCTAGCGCCACTCAGCAACCGGCCGCGGTCAAGCATCCGGAACAGGCGCGGCAGCGCCCGCCAACCGAACAGCAGAACGACTAAACCGCCCAGAATGGTCATTTCCAGGGGACCGATGACCATCATCAACTACCTCACCAGCAGGATGTCGCCGGGCTCGCCGTCGACCACCTCTCCGACCAGGAAGGCCGGGATGCCGCGCTGGGCCAAAGCCTCGCTCAGCATGTCCGTCCTCTCGGGGGAGACGGCGATCAGCAGGCCTCCTGACGTCTGGGGATCACTCAGAATATCCAGGACAACCGGATCGCACCCGTCCTGGCCATGCACCCTGGAAAAATAGAACTTGCGATTGCGGTGCGCCCCGACGGGGACCAGTCCCAGCTCCGCCATCTCCCTCGCTCGCGGATAGAGAGGCAGGTCGGACACGGAAATATTCATGGCGACCCCGCTCGCGGTCGCCATCTCCGAAGCGTGTCCAACCAGTCCGAAACCGGTGATATCGGTACATCCGGAAACCCCGACCTCGAGCATGGCTTCCGAAGCGGCCCGGTTGAGAGTGATCATCCCTGCGATGGCTTCCGGGATATCGTCCTCGCTGAGCAGCTCACCCTTCAGGGCCGTCGCTAGCAGCCCGGTGCCCAGCGGCTTGGTCAGGATCAGCCGGTCTCCCGGCCGGCAGCCGCAGGCCGTCACCATGCGCCGAGGATCGACCAGCCCGGTCACGCTCAGCCCGAACTTCGGCTCTTCGTCTTCGACGGAATGTCCCCCCGCGACAACGGCACCGGCCGCCGCAACCCTCTCCGCCCCCCCTTTGAGGATGGCGAGAAGAACATCCGGCTCCAGGCAGTTGATCGGAAAGGAGACCAGGTTCAGGGCAAGGATGGGACGCGCCCCGACCGCATAAAGATCGGACAGGGAATTGGCGGCCGCAATCTGGCCGTACCGGTAGGGATCATCGACCACCGGGGTGAAAAAATCGACGGACTGAACCAATGCCTGACTCTCACTCAGACGATAAATCGCCGAATCGGCAAAGGGGATCTCCTGGGACAGCAGGTCAGGATGATGACTTGTCGGCAGCTGACTCAGCACCTGAGCCAGGGTCTCGGGACCAATTTTGGCCGCTCAACCGGAGCTGCGCGACAAGGATGTCAATCGCTTCGTCACGTTATTCCCTCTTTCGTTATCGGGTCGGTTTTAAGGTTAAGCGCCCTGTTCCGGCAACTGCCAGGCAACCCTCTGGTCGCCGGTTCGCCGGGTATATTTGCGGGCGTCGAAATATTCCAGCAACGCCTGGGTCAGCTTCCGGTTACTGCCGGTGGCGTCCCGGAACTCGGCCAAGGTAAAAGCCTGCTGGCCGGCGAGCAGATCGACCAGCATCTGTTCGGCCCGCCGGTACCAGGTCCGACCTATGGTACTCTCCTGGTTGAGACGAACGACCTCCCCCTCAAGGGCGAGATAATTCAGGTAGGTCTCGATATGATCGCCGCCTATGCCCAGCTGCAGGAAAGTTTCCCGGTTGTTCTTGGCCTGGAAACCGTCTTTTTCGAGCAGAGCAACGATTCGGTTCAAATCATTCTGCTCGGCCTCACTCGGCCGGGGATGCCAGTCCGGGGTGGCCAGCAGATCGCCGTGCTGGACCACGAGCCCCTCTTCGACCAGCTCCTGCAGCAGGGCGTCGAAGCTCTTGGCCGCCAGCTTGTCGGACAGACGCGACTGCAGGGTCGCCCGCGGCATCCCGTGCCGCAGGTGATTCTGGGCCTGGTAATCCATGACGATGCCCGGCAGCTGCTGCCTCCAGCTGCGCACCAGAGCGGTCGTCGTCCACTGTTCGGCGAGCAACACCACCTCACCGGCCTGCTGCAACCGAGACAGCCCGTCCAGAAGCTGTTCGCGCCCGGTGCCGGTCTGCTTTTCCAGTTCCTTGATGCGGGCGACCTGAAGTTCTTCCAGTTTCTGCAGCCAGAACCCAAGATCCCCGGACGACAGGTCTTTCAGCCGGGTGATGACATCCGCCTTGAAGCGTTTGTGCTTGCGCGGTTCGCTGTCGATGACGATCCCCCCGCCGATGGTGACCATGGGGGAATAGGAGCGGATGATAAAGCGGTCGCCGCGGTGGGCCAACAGGGGATGATCGAGGGTCAATTGAACATAGGCCTCCTGCCCCGGCTCCAGCTCATCGCGATCAAGCAGGACAACCCGGCCGACGGTCCGCCCGGTCCCCAGGTGAAAGTGAACAGGATCACGGAACCTGACGGCCCGCGGCGCATTGTCAAGCAGCCTGAGTCGCGCATCGATCCGCTCGGTGGCCCGGAACAACCCGGGGGTACCGATGACCGAACCGCGCGGAACCTGGTCCCGCGTCACCCCGGACAGGTTGAGAGCAACCCGCTGCCCGGCATAAACGGCGGCCACCTGCTGATCATGAACCTGAACCTCACGTACCCGGGCGAGAACTCCGGAAGGGAGCACTTCAAGAGAATCCCCGGAACGGATCGTGCCGCTGTTCAGGGTGCCGGTTATAACCGTCCCGAAACCGCTGATACTGAAGCACCGATCAACCGGCAGCCGTACGGCACCGCTGGCATCCCGGGCCGGAACCCTGGCCAGCTGCTCACGGATGACCGCCTTGAGATCCTCCAGGCCGGTCCCCTGCAAGGCGGACACCCGGCAACAGGGAGCCTTGGCCAGAAAGGTCCCGGCCACCTGCTCCCGCACTTCTTCCTCGATGATATCAAGCCAGTCCTCTTCCACGAGATCAGCCTTGGATATCACCAGGATGCCGTTTTTCACCTGGAGAAGCTCCATGATTTCGAGATGTTCACGGGTCTGGGGCATGACGCCTTCGTTGGCATCGACAAGCAGCAGGACCAGATCGATCCCGGCGATTCCGCTGAGCATCTGGGGAATGAACTTTTCATGCCCGGGGACATCGACGACCCCGGCGACCTGACCCTGGCCGAGATCCAGCCGGGCAAAGCCGAGTTCGATGGAAATGCCGCGCTTCTGCTCCTCGCGCAGGCGGTCTGTCTCGGTCCCGGTCAGGGCCCGGATCAGGGCGGTTTTGCCATGATCAACATGCCCTGCGGTGCCGATGATGTAGTGTCCGGTGGTTTTATCGCTCATGAATCGCCCTGCAATGCAGCAATCAGAATCTGGGTCAGCTGGTCTTCTTCATTCTCAAATACGGCCCGCAAATTGACCAGCAGCTGGTCGTTCTGCACCCTGGCCACCACCGCCGGAGTGAACCCCCGCAGGCGCTGGGCCAGGTCGCCGACATTCTGTGCCTGCGGCTTGACGACAACCGCCCAGTCCGGCAGTTCGGTCAACGGCATGGCACCGCCGCCGACTCTGGCGACATCGGGCTCAAGGGATATCTCCGCCGGCAGGTCGTCGGTCAACAGCCGCTCGAGAAGAGCCCGGCAGCGCGCCTGCTGCCGCTCCGGGTCGGCCGCGAACATCTGCAGGACAGGAATCTCCTGCATGGCCTGCCCTGGGTTGAGATAAAGCCGCAGAGTGGCCTCAAGGGCGGCCAGGGTCAGTTTATCGATGCGCAGGGCACGGGCCAGAGGGTGCTTGCGCATGGTCTCAATCAGGTCGGCGCGACCGACGATAAGTCCGGCCTGAGGCCCTCCCAGCAGTTTGTCACCGCTGAAGGTGATCACGTCAACACCGGCCTTGACAACCTCGGGCACCGTAGGCTCCGGCTCCAACCCGTAGCGGCTCAGGTCGAGCAACAAGCCACTGCCGAGATCCTCCATCAGGACCAGGTTATGCTCCCGGGCCAGAGGCAGCAGCTCCCGGGCGGTCACCTCCTTGGTGAAACCGACGATCCGGTAGTTGCTGGTGTGAACCTTGAGCAGAAGCGCCGTATTCTCGCTAATCGCGCCCTGGTAGTCCCGCAGGTGGGTCCGATTGGACGTTCCTACTTCGCGCAGCTGCAGACCACCAGCCTCCATCACGTCGGGAATCCTGAACGCACCGCCGATTTCGACCAGTTCCCCCCGCGAAACGATCGCCTCCCGTCCCCGCCCAAGGGCCGTCAGGGCCAGCAGAACGGCTCCGGAATTGTTATTGACCACCAGGGCCGCTTCGGCCCCGGTCAACTGGACAAGCAGTTTTTCCACGTGGCTGTAGCGCTGCCCCCTGGTGCCGCTGGCCAGGTCGAATTCAAGATTGGAGTAACCGGCCGCGACCTTGTGCATCGCCTTCAGAGCCCGCGAAGGCAGGGGAGCCCGGCCCAGGTTGGTATGCAGCAGGGTCCCGGTGGCGTTGATGACCTTGCGCAGGGACGGCTGCAGAAAATGTCGACAGGCACAGGCGGCGCAGTCAGCAAGAGCCAGTGGTGACAGAGAGTCGGCCGCGACGCCCTCCCCGGACCGGATCTGCTCACGAACTCGGCAGACCGCGGACTGCACCTCCTGCACAATCAGTTCAGCCGGCAACTGGCCGGCGAGATCCTCAAGAATGGGCTCGCGCAGAATACGATCAACAGCCGGTATCTGACGCAGCAGATCCTGAATCCCGGTCATAAGTCCGCCTCATTACGAAAATTGGTGGTTTCAAGATTTTTCGGGCTGGAGTTTAGCACGCTGAACGAGAAATGGCTATGCTTTCAGCAACATATACATATAAAACAAAGCGACGGCCGCGTAACCGGGCAGCACATCTCCCTGACCTCGGCCATAACCGGAAAGCACCAGAAAAAAAAACGCGAAAAACAGGCGATTTTCAACCATCGTCCGGCCGGGATGAAATTTATCAATTTTTCCTGTTGACACTGCAAGCCCGCTTTTGCTATAAATCGCCCCACTTGAAAGGGGCTGTAGCTCAGTTGGGAGAGCGCTTGAATGGCATTCAAGAGGTCCGCGGTTCGATCCCGCGTAGCTCCACCAAAAAAAATCAAAGGGTTGGCTGAGAATATCGGCCAACCCTTTTTGTTTATTCGGAACGGAACGCAACATTTTGCATAGCTGCCTTCTTGACCTATACGAATAACCCACCTGCTGCTCTCGCCAATTGAATCTTCGCTGTCGATTTTCTTAACACAAACGCTACGTACGGCAACAATCACGATACATTGCTGGAATGACAGCTATTTATTTTTGGGCCTGAATATTGCTGTCTTTCCTGTAACGGCAAGAGAGGGGGATGAAAACCCTTACGCGTCAATGCAGGGAGGAAAGAATGAGAAAATTAATCACCATCACAGTTCTGCTAGGTTTCGCCTTTCTTTCTGCCACTTCCGCAATGTCATTTACCCTAACAGAAGACTTCTCCAGCGCGACCATCTACAAAAGCGATCTGACCACCACTTCGGGTCTGAACCAATGGAACGATTTGGCACGCTGGCAGACCGTTCCCACGGGAGGAAATCCTGATGCGTGGGCACAGCACACGCCCAACAGCCTCCTTACAGATGAAACGAGTCTGCTATTTTATGGGTGGCAAAGTGAAGGGATTGATACCGGGATGGCCTTTTCTTTGGACTTCGATTTCATCAACGAGAGCCGGAATGGCATCGTCTACATCGGCGGACTGAAAAGCACTGCTGGTTTGGATCGGATTTCGCGCTTCGCTCCCTGGAACTATCTTGGTGACACCTTTATCGACAGCCAGTCAATTACGGGCGGGGTCAGCGCATGGGCCTCTGCAAGCACTTTCAGTGGTATAATCGATGACGATTATGATGTGCTGTATATCGCTTTTCAAATGGGGGGTGCAGGTGACGTTTTACGTGGCATCGACAACGTCAATCTACAAGTCGGAGAAACAGCGCCAGTCCCTGAACCTTCAACAGTGCTTCTCCTTGGCAGTGGCCTGGTTGGCTTAGCCTGGTACGGGAGAAAACGTCAGCAGAAAACCATATCCCGGTAATTTTGAGCGGAGTCAGAAATGGCTCCGCTTTTTCGCATTTCAAATCCATTCCAGACGCCAGTAGGGGCATCACGATCTGCCGGTCAATCTGTAAAAGACTCAAAATGAGGGGCAAAAACAGACAGGGCGGAAGAGTGTCTGAACACCTTTCCGCCCTGTCTGTCGTGACAATCAGAAGTCGGCCTTAAGCTTTCGCGTTGCCGTCTTCAAGCATGATTTTCCTGAACTCCTCAATGGAGAAGGGGTGCTGCTCGGCAATCAGGTAAGCGTCTTGAGCTTTACCCAGGCAGGCCGTCAGACCGGAAAGAGACTGGCCGATCATCCGGCCAACCGCCCCAAGACTGAAGCCGCAGGAAGGTGTCGTGTGAGAAATAGCTTGCATATCAATAACTCCTTTAGGTGTTGCGTAATAAGCGGCAAAGTTTAACGCATCACCTTCAAAAAGAGGTATTGCTGGATCAGCAACAGGGCTTTCGCAAGCGGGCAAGACCCCGCGACCGGAGCCACCCGGCAGACCGGAATTCTCGGTTAACCTCCACAGTCATTGAGACTTGTGGTATAAAAGCCATGCGGTTATGACATGCTCGCCACCCGGCGGGCCCGGCATCCACTCCTCACATCGGGCGGTCAGCAATGGGACAAGTCGACTTAACTTTACTGGAACGGCAATGGCAGTCCGGGCGCCTGCAGTCCGGGTTCATCCTGGGGGTCACCTACC
This sequence comes from Geopsychrobacteraceae bacterium, assembly GCA_963677135.2. GTDB lineage: Bacteria > Desulfobacterota > Desulfuromonadia > Desulfuromonadales > Geopsychrobacteraceae > Seleniibacterium. The sequence continues at coordinate 317,701 of CAXXLS010000014.1, forward strand.
TGAAAGGGCGCAAAGGCGTGACCGCCGACAAGCGGCGCGGGCTGGACTACCTGCGCAAATCCGCCCGCCGGGGATACCTGCGCGCGGCCATTTACCTGGCCTTTTACTATGCCGGTATCTGGGGGCCTGAGGAGTCCGCCCGGCTGGCGGCCGCCCGCTACTGGGATTTTCAGTTCAGGAAAATTCTCAAGGAGCGCGGCAACCGGGGGGACTGGTGGGCCCGCGAACAGTACCTCGGCCACATGAACGAACTGCGCAACGGCAGTTTTCCCTGGCTGTTTGCCGACCTTGACGACAGCGACACCAAGGTGCCCCACCACCTTAAAGACGCCCGCGAACAGAGGCAGTTCCGCGCCCAGTGGCGGCAACCATGGTAACCAGCCCCCTCGCTTACCGATAAAAGAATGCCAGGGCAAAGCGAACCTCACCCTGGCAGAAGACCTCTTTACACGGACGGCTCCGCCCTCCCGGCCGCCGCTAGTGAGCGAGCATCTTGCTCATGGCATTTTCCGCAGCCTTGATCAGGGGGTATCCGGCCGGCGATGCCGACATCAGGGGATGGGAACCGATCTGGGCCGTGAGCAGCGAATTCACCGTCATGCGGGCCTGGATAATCAGGCCGATGGTATTGATCAGTTCGCCGGTGGACAGCCCCCCGTAGACCTCGCCGCCCAGAATCACTCCGGATTCCTTGCCGACCACCAGTTTGACAAACTGACTGTGGGTATCCTTGAGGGTGCCGGGATGGCGGTCGATCCCCTCGAAGGCGCCGACAACATAATTGAAATTCTCCCGCTCAGCAATTTTTTCGGTGAGTCCGGCCACGCCGGCACCGGTTTCACCGATGGCCGTGGAAAAGATGGAAATGGTCCCGCTGAAGGTCTTGATGGCGGACAGTTTGAACAGGTTCATCCCGGCGATCCGGGCTTCGGCGCAGGCCGTCGACGCCAGCATGGTCGGTACCGCCTTGCGGGTGATAAAATCGCGCTTTTCGGCGCAATCCCCCACGGCAAAAATATTGGGATCGTCGGTCCGCATGTACTCGTCGACCTTGATAAAACCGAGGGGACTCATGGGCAGCCCGGATTTTTCGGCCAGTTCCGTATTGGGGCGATACCCCATGGCCAGAACCACCGCATCGGCGGCCAGGGTCCGGCCGTCACTCAGTTCAACACCGTCCACCGCGGTACGCCCCAGGATCTTACTGACCCCGGTCCCGGTCAGAATCTCGACGCCGCGCCCGGTGACCAGGGCCTCGATGCGTCTGGAAATATCCTCGTCAAAAGCCATCCCCAGGATATTCGGCAGCTGCTCGACCAGCTGCACCTGCTTGCCGGCCTTGACCAGCTCGTCCGAAACCTCAACCCCGATAAAGCCGGCCCCGATGACCACCACCCGCTGACAACCGGCAAGTTTCTCCTTCATGGTGTCCAGGTAATCCTTATCCTTGGGGACATAGAACACCTTGTCCAGGTCCTGACCGGACAGCCAGCCAGGCTGCTGAGGGAGAGAGCCGGTGCCGAGAACCAGCTTGTCGTAGCCTATTTCACTGTCATCGGCCAGCAGGACCCGGCGATTTTCCCGGTCGATGGCCATGACTTCGTTATGGACCAGGCGCACTCCGGCCCCTTCGAACATCCTGGCAACCGGCATGACGTCCTTGTCCGTCGATCCCAGAGTACCGAAGACATAGGGAATCCCGCACGGAACCAGGGTCTGCGGCAGGCGGGTCACCACGGTAACCTCCTTGTCCGGGTGAACCCGCTTGGCGGTTGTTGCCGACACCAGGCCGGCTGCGCTGCTACCAATGACAAGTACATCTGTGTTCATCAGAAAGTTCTCCTGTTAAAGCGCCTGTTAGTGAAGTCAGGCGGTAAAAATGAGGCCAGAATGGCTGTGTTTTCCAAATCATTCCTTCACCTGATCCCGATCAGGCACTTAAATTCCGATTCCCGCTGCCGCCCTCCTCTTCGGCCAGCAACGGCTCGATCAGTTGCCGCATAACCGCCGCGGTGCGGGTTTCGGCAAACTGCTGAAGGTAGGGAGTCCCGCTGTCACCGGCCAGAGCGATCTGGGGATCCATGGGGATGCTTCCCAGCAGCGGCACATTCATATCCGCCGCGATTTTGGCCCCGCCGCCGGGAGGCAGGATATGATTGACGTCTCCGCACTTCGGACAGACGTAGCCGCTCATATTTTCAACCACGCCGATCACCGGCACCTGCAGCTGCCGACAGAAAGAGATCGACTTGCGTACATCCACGGCGGCAACCTTCTGTGGCGTCGTCACGATGACCGCGCCGTCCAGCTCACCGATCAGCTGGCAGATGGACAGGGGCTCGTCACCCGTTCCCGGAGGCGAATCGATGATCAGATAGTCGAGTTCGCCCCACTCCACGTCTTCCAGGAACTGTTTGATCACCGACATTTTGCGCGGTCCGCGCCAGATGACGGCATCATCCTGGCTGTTGAGGAGAAAGCCCAGGGACATGACCTTCAGACCATCCAGTTCCACCGGTTTCAATCCGTCGGTTCCGATGTCAAGGGGATAGCGCTCGCACCCCAGCATGGTCGGGATACTCGGACCATGGATATCGGTGTCGAGGAGGCCGACCTTCTTCCCCGCCAGGGTCAGGGCCGTCGCCAGGTTGACGGCGACGGTACTTTTGCCGACTCCGCCTTTTCCGGAAAACACTGCGACCTTGTGCCTGATCTTCGCCAGGGTCCGTTGCAGGGCATCCTCCCCGGGCGTCTGTTCCTCCTCTGGCGGCGCATTTTTCTGATAATTTTCGCAGGCCTTGCGCAGGGTATCACTGGCCAGGTAGGCGCAGTGTTCCAGTTCTTGCGGCAGTCCCGCCAGGGCGCCCAGGATATCCTGGGCCGTCAGCGCCAGGGCCTGCTCCAGGGGTTCCCCCTTGACCAGTACCGTGGCGATGCTCCCGCAGGCCAGGGACGACCCGCAGCCATCGGTGACGAAGCCGGCATCCGCCACCTTGCGATTCTGAACGTTGACCCAGAATTCCATGGTATCCCCGCACGGACCGGTCAGGCGGTAATGCCCGTTGTAGAAATTGAGCGGTCCCAGGTTTCTCGGTCGCGTCGCGTGGTCCCGGGCGACCACGGAAAAGGATTCGTACTCTGTCGGTTCGGTCGTTTCCATAACATCAGCCTCCTGGTCAATACCGGTCGGAACAGGCGGCGATCGTGCCGGAACGTCCGTACCAGTTCTGAGAATTTTCTCCATGTATCACCGCAAGAGGCAGGCCAACAGCGACCGCAGCCGAAAGAAAGGAGGCAAGTTATCAAGTTTTCGTTATTTTTGAGGGGAAAGAAGATCAGAAAGAAGAGCGGCAGGGTAGCGGACAAGCTACCCTGTCATTGAATTCTGAGTAGCGAACACGCTACCCTGCATGGCCATCTCATCGCTTATGACGACCGTCTTTGTCTGGCAGCTCGATACCGAGTTTCCTGATTTTACGGAACAGGGTGGTCTTATGAATACCCAGCTCCCGGGCGGTGGCCAGACGATTGTAGTGGTTCCGCTTGAGAGCCGACAGAATGGCCTGCATATCCAGGGCGTCGTGGGCGATCCGGATCGTGCCCTGCCGCGCCTCTTCGCTCGCATACATGGTCAGTTCAGCCGGCAGATGGGCGATATCGATGCGGTCATCCCCGCAGAGAATAAAGGCCCTTTCGATCACGTTTTCCAGTTCACGGATATTCCCCGGCCAGGAATGGGCCATCAACAGGGCCAGAGCCTCGGCGGAGATCCCCCGCACCCGTTTGCGCTGGACCTTATTGAAGCGGGCGATGAACTGCTCGGCAAGCAGAGGGATATCTTCTTTGCGCTGGCGCAGCGGAGGCAGTTCCACCTGCATGACGTTGATCCGGTAATAAAGATCCTCACGGAACATCTTCTGGCCGATCAGCGCCAGCAGGTCTTTATTGGTGGCGACGATCACCCTGGCATCGGTGGTTTCAGGACGGGTCGCGCCCAGGGGCTCATAGGTCCGCTCCTGCAGCACCCTGAGCAGCCGGACCTGCAGGGCCGAACTGATTTCCCCGATTTCATCCAGAAAGATGGTCCCTCCCCTGGCCAGGGCAAACCGCCCCGGCTTGTCCTTGAACGCCCCGGTGAAGGCCCCGGCCTTGTACCCGAACAGCTCCGACTCCAACAGGGTGTCGGGCAGAGCCGCGCAGTTGAGGGCGACAAAGGGTCCCTTGCGGGAACTCATGGTATGAATCGCCCGGGCGACGAGCTCCTTGCCGGTGCCGGTTTCCCCGAGAATCAGCACCGTACTCGGGCTGGCGGCGATGGCCGGGAGCACATCGAAAACCCGGTGCATCTGGGGACTGCGGCTGGTCAGTTCCCCGAGACGGTGGCGCCCGGCCAGCTCCTGGCGAAGGGCTTCGATTTCGGTAAGGTCCCGAAACGTCTCGGCCCCGCCGATGATCCGGCCCTGGCGATCCTTGAGCACCGCCGTGGAGACACTGATGGACACCGGCCGGCCTCTGGCATTGATGATATAGCCGGCTTTGCCCACCAGAGGTTTGCCGTTTTCCAGGGTCTGCCGCAGGGGGCATTCGCTGTCGCACATGTTGGACCGAAAGACCTCGGAGCAGCGCCTGCCGATGGCCTCCGCACGGGGGATCCCGGTGATCTCCTCGGCAGCCCGATTGAAGGAGGTGATCCGCCAGTCGTTGTCAACTGTAAACACCCCGTCAGAGATGCTTTCCAGGATCGTTTCCGTTGCTGAATGAGAGTCCGACCGATCAGTCATGACAGGCGATCACCTTCTCCTTTAGGCACTGGGGGCTCTGGGACACATACCTGCCTGATACTTTCCGGCATCTTGCCCCAGAAAGCAAGTCTGCCGTTCATGGCCGTCAGAACGGGCCTTCAGCCCGGCAAACAGCAAACAGTCCGGCAGGGCGGGAAGCACTTGACACCTACATTCTTCCATATTATTTTGCAACCCCCTGAACTCACGAATTATTTTCCAGAAAGCAAACCACGGTTCAGTCCCACCAAACCTGCGGGCCGAAACGATGTCCAAAGGGGCGGAATCAGAGGGCTGTTTGCATTGTGTCGCGCAGGGCAATAACTGCACTGCGAGTTTAATTTTCTACCCAGGAGATGAATGATTATGAAAAGACTGCTTGGTTGCCTTATTGTCCTGCTGCTCATGGCATCGGTCCCGACCCCGGCCCTGGCGGCAAAAATCAAGTTCGGGCATATCGCTCCGACCTTTCACGGCATGTCAAAGGGGATCGACGCCTTTGCCGACTATGTCCGGGAAAAGACCGACGGCAAGATTGATATCTCCACCTTCCCCCAGGGGCAACTGGGTAATGAGCGGTCCATGGCTTCGCAGATCCAGTCCGGCAGCATGCAGATTGCCGCCATTACCACTGCGGTCCTGCAGAACTTCGTCCCCGAAGTCGCCATCCTCGACATGCCCTTCTTGTTCCCCAACCGGGCCACCGCCTACGCCGTCCTGGACGATGAGGCGGTCAAGGAAAAGATCTATTCCTACCTGCCGAAAAAAGGATTTGTCGGTATCGGCTGGGTCGAAAACGAAATCCGTGATTTTTCCAATACCAAGCGTCCGGTCCGCCATCCCGAGGACATCAAGGGGCTGAAAGTGCGGGTCATGAACTCACCGGCCTATCTGGACACCTTCAACCAGCTTGGCGCCTCCACCGTTGGCATCCCCTTCCCGGAAGTCTACAGCGCCCTTCAGACCGGCGTCATCGACGCCCAGGAAAACCCGCTGATGACCGCCGTGCTGATGAAGTTTCCGGAAGTCACCAAGTATGTCACCAACACCCAGCATGCCCTGACCGAGTGCATTATTGTCGTCAATCCCGATTTCTGGAATCGCCTGAGCCCGGAGTATCAGCAGATCTTCCGCGATGCGGCCAAGATCGCAACCGACGTCAACCGCGCCCGCAATGTCGAAATCAAGCAAAACCTCCCCAAGCTCGGCATCTCCATCGAGGAATACTGCAAGCAGAACGGGGTTGAGCTTGTCAACCTGACCGATGACCAGCGCGAAGAATTCAGAAAAGCCATGATCCCGGTCTGGGACAAATACCGCGGGACCATCGGTGACGACATTTTTGACTTCATGCTCAGCAAGATTGAAGAGCACAAGCAATAGCAGAATTTTCAGTCATTCAATTCTGGCTGTCTGCCGAAATACCGCGGGCAGCCGTTGTCTTTTGAGAGGGAGGGGTTGCAGCCCCTCCCTTTGACATGTTCAGCCGGAGCAGTAATGAAACGCGTTTTATCCTTTCTCCACAAAACCGAGGAACTGACCCTGAGCCTGACCTTTCTCGGCCTGGCGCTGGTCGCGGTCGTCCAGGTTTTCTGTCGTTACGCCCTCGATATCAGTTTCACCTGGTTCGAAGAGGCGGGGCGCTATGTCGGCATCTTCGCCACCTTTCTCGGCGCCGGTCTGGGGGTCAGGTACGGAGCCCATTTTGCCATGGACCTGCTGGTCAGCAACGCCAACCCGACCGTCCGCCGCATCCTGCAGGTTGGCATCGGCCTGCTCTGCGGCAGCGCCATGCTGATCCTGACCCGCTACGGTTTCGACCTGGTGGTCAAGAACTACAATTTCGGGAATACCTCGGCGGCCATGCAGATGCCCATGTACATCGCCTACCTGCCCATCCCCGTGTTCACTGCTGTCATGGCCCTGCGCTTCTATCGTATCGCCCTGCTCGCCCTGCTCGGCAGAAAGCCGACCGACGGAGGGCAATCATCATGATGTCGACCATTATCCTCAGTTTCGCCGGCCTGATGCTGGCCGGCGTCCCTCTGGCCTTCATGCTGGTCATCGTCACTATGCTGGCCCTGCACTTTTTCTCGTGGACCCCGCTGCAGGCCGTCGTTGAACAGCTGTTCAACTCCCTCGACTCCTTTGTGCTGCTGGCGATCCCCTTTTTCGTGCTGGCCGGCTCGATCATGACCAAGGGAGCCATCGCCAAACGCCTGATCGCCTTCATCAATTCCCTGGTCGGCTGGTTTCCGGGCGGACTTGGCATTTCCGGGGTTCTGGCCTGCATCTTTTTCGCCGCCATCTCCGGATCGGGTCCGGCAACCGTCGTCGCCATCGGTTCGATCATGGTCCCGGCCCTGCTGCAGGCGGGCTACCAGAAACGCTTCGCCGTCGGCCTGATCACCACATCGGGATCCCTCGGCATCGTCATCCCCCCGTCGATCCCGATGATCCTTTACTGCCTGGTGATGAATGTCTCGGTCGCCGAAATGTTCATGGCCGGGATTCTACCGGGGCTGCTCATCGGCGGCGTTCTGATCCTCTACACCTACGTTCGCGCCCGCAAGCACGGCTGGAAGATCGACAGCAAACCGTCCCTGGAAGAGGTGCTCAGAACCGGCAAGGAAGGGTTCTGGGCGATCCTGCTGCCGGTCGTCGTCCTGGGCGGAATCTATTCCGGAATCTTCACCCCGACCGAAGCGGCCGCCATCAGCGTCGTCTACGCGCTGTTCGTGGAACTGTTTATCTACCGTGAATGCACCATCAGGGAAATTCCCGGGATCTGCAAGGAATCGTCGATTATGGCGTCCTGCCTGCTGTTCCTGCTGGCCGGGGCGATGACCTTCAACTGGCTGCTGACCGCCGAAGAGATTCCGGCCATGGTCGCCCGCTTCGTCATGGAACACATTCACAGCCCCTGGCTGTTCCTGCTGGCCATCAACCTGTTTCTGCTGGTCCTCGGCTGCTTCATGGACAGCGTCAGCGCCGTGCTGATCCTGTCGCCGCTGTTCCTGGACACCCTGACCGGATACAATATCGACCTGGTTCACTTCGGCATCATCATGGTTCTGAACATCGAGTTCGGCATGCTGACGCCCCCTTTCGGACTCAACCTGTTCGTCTCCATGGGGGTCACGGGCGAGAGCATGCGCACCGTGGTCAGGGGGGTTCTCCCTTTCCTGCTGCTACTCATCGCCTGCCTGATGCTGGTGACCTACATTCCCGACCTGTCCCTGCTGCTGCCCAAACTGTTCCTGAGGTGATGCCGTCATGATTGTTGAAATCCCCTGTCATCGTAACAAGATCGCACTGACCATTCCCGACAGCCTGGCAGACCGGGTCACAACCATCAAAACCACCCACCAGGCCACGTCGTCAATAGCCGAGGAGGAGATCGGCGCAGCCCTTGACGCCCCCGTCGGCAGCCGGCCCCTGGTCGACCTCGCCCGGGGCAGAACCTCAGCCTGCATCGTTATCTCCGACATCACCAGGCCGGTCCCCAACAAGGTGCTGCTGCCACCGATTCTGGGCACCCTGGAAGCGGCCGGCATGCCCCGTGAGGCCATCAGCCTGCTGATAGCCACCGGGATGCATCGCCCCAACCTGGGGGAGGAACTGATTGAACTGGTCGGCGCCGAGATTGCCGCAAACTACCGGATCCTCAACCACGACTGCGAAGACCGCGACGCCCTGGTCGAAGTGATGACCATCGACGGAGCTCCCATCGAGATCAATCGCCATTACCTGGAGGCCGACCTCAAGATTCTGACCGGGCTCATCGAACCCCACCCTTTCGCCGGTTTCTCCGGTGGGGGAAAATCGATTCTGCCCGGCATTTCCAGCTTTGAAACCATGAAATTCATGCACTCCTTCGCCCTGGTCGATCATCCCCGGGTTGCCACCGCCAGGGTCGCCGACAACCCGTTCCGCGACCACGTCAACAGCATCTGCTCCCAGGCGGGGGTTGATTTCATGGTCAACGTCATTATCAACCATGCCAAAGAACCGGTCGCGGTCTTTGCCGGCGATGTCCAGGAAGCCTTTGCCGCCGGCTGCCGGATGGCTGAGCGCAATGCCGTGGTTCACGTCGGCAAACCCGCGGACCTGGTCATTACCAGCGGCGGTGGGTATCCCCTCGATGCCACCTTTTATCAATCTACCAAGGGACTGATCGCCGCTGGCGAGATTGTCCGCCAGGGCGGCACTATCCTGCTGATTTCCGGCAGCAGCGAAGGCCTCGGCAGCGAAAGCTACTGCAACATCATCCGTTCCGCCAAGGGTTCGCCCGAACAATTCCGCGCCATCTACAGCGATCCGGACAATTTCGTTATTGACCAGTGGGGAGCACAGGTCTATTTTCAGACTCTTGAACGCGCCGATCGGATCCTGCTCTATTCTCCCAACCTGACTCAGGAGCAGGTCGATCCATTCGGCATCACCCTGGTGACCGACCTGACAGCGACCCTGGCCGAACTGTGCGCACGAAGCGAGTCTGTCTACGTCGTGCCGGAAGGACCCTACGTCGCGTCGGTCCTCTGACGGGCTGCCAGGACAACCCTGCGGATCAGCCGTTCCCGGTTCAGGATCACCGTTATCGTCAACCAGCAAAACACTGCTTAAGTTAAACCAGTCAGTTCGGAGCAAAAAATGCCCTTGCCCTATCGTGTTTCCCTGTTTTTAACATGTTCAGCCGAAACCCTCTACCCGGCCGTCGGCCAGGCCTGCGTCAAGGTCCTGGAAGCCGCCGGGTTTGCCGTCGAATTCCGCCAGGAGCAAACCTGCTGCGGCCAGAAATGGATCAACACCAACGAGACCCGGGAAGCCCGGCTCATGGCCCGTCACTTTCTGAACGTGTTCGAGCCGGCCGATGTCATCGTCGCCCCCAGCTCGTCCTGCGTCGCCACGGTCAGAAACCATTATCCGGAACTGTTCAAGGATGACCCGGAACTGCACGGCCGCTTCGTCGAGCTGGGTCAGAAGACCTATGAATTCTGCGAATTTCTCAACCGGGCCGGGGTGGATGAGCTCCCTGCCCACCCGGCTCCGGTGAAAACGACCTATCACTCGACCTGCCAGACCTTGCGGGGAATCGGCCTGCACGGCATTGCCGAAAATTACCTGCGCCAGCTGCTGGGCGATCACTTCGTCGAACTCCCCGAGGCCGACACCTGCTGCGGTTTCGGCGGAACATTTTCCGTCAAGCTTCCGGAGGTGTCCGGCCAGCTGCTGCAGGACAAGCTCGACAATATCCGCAGTACGGGTGCCGAGGCGGTCACCGCTCTCGATCTGAGCTGCATGACCCACCTTGCGGCCGGTGCCGGAAAACAGGGGTACTCGCTGCGCTTTGTCCACCTGGCTGAATTGATTGCCGAAGCCCTGGAAGGAGGCCGCTCATGAAAAGATCGGTCATCCGCCACAATTTCCGCGCCGCCAGCGCCCAGGCGATCCCCGACAAGCGGCTCCAGGCAGCGGTTCGCAAGACCGCCGGGCTGCTGGCCCGGATGCGGGCCGGCACCGTCGGCAGCAAACCTGGATTCGAAAATCTGCGCAGCTGGGGGCGCGACCGCAAGCTGGAAGTCTCCAGGGATCTTGAAAAATGGGCGGCCCAGTTCACCGCCCGGGTCGAAGAGCTCGGCGGGGTGGTGCACCGCGCCAAGGATGCCGAAGAAGCCGGCCGCATCATCACCGGCATCGCCCGCAACCGCGGTATTCAGAGCGCCGTCAAATCGAAATCCATGACCACCGAGGAGATCGGCCTGAACCAGGTTCTTCAGGTGGCCGGCGTCGAAGTCACGGAAACCGACCTGGGAGAATTCATCATCCAGCTGGCCGGAGAGCACCCGTCCCACATCCTGGCCCCCGCCATCCATCGCAACCAGGACGAAGTCCGGCAGCTCTTTGCCGAGAAACTCGGCGCCCCCGGCAACCTGGACGTCGAAGGCATGGTCCGCTTTGCCCGCAAGGTTCTCCGCCATCGCTTCCTCGATGCCGGCATGGGCATCACCGGCTGCAATTTCGCCGTTGCCGACACCGGCACCGTGGCCATCGTCACCAACGAGGGGAACGGTCGCATGTGCACCACTCTTCCCCCGGTCCATGTCGCCCTTGTAGGGATGGAAAAAATCATTCCCAGTATCGACGACCTGCCCGACTTCCTGTCCCTGCTGACCTGCTCGGCCACGGGGCAGCGGGCGTCCAGCTACATCAGCATGACCACCGGTCCCCGGCGTCCCGGGGAGACCGAAGGCCCCGAAGAGCTTCACGTGGTGCTCCTCGACAACGGCCGCACCAGCATTGCCGCCAGTCCCTGGCGGGAAATCCTTCACTGCCTGCACTGCGGCAGCTGTCTCAACCACTGCCCGGTCTACAACGCCGTCGGCGGCCACGCCTACGAGTCCCCCTATTCGGGACCCATGGGAACCGTGCTTTCCTCGTTGATCTGGGGCGATCAGATCTATCCCGACCTGGCCAACGCCTGCACCCTCTGTGGGCGCTGCGCCGAAGTCTGCGCGATCAAAATCCCCCTGCCCGACTACCACCGGACCCTGCGTAATCGCAGCGGCCAGAACAGCCGGGCATCATACCTTGCCGCCCGCATGGCCGGCACTCCCTTTGCCTATCGGCGGGGAATTTACGCCCTGCGCCGCCTGCTGCGCACTCAACCGGTCGCCAACCTGATGCCCAAGGTCAACAAAAGTGCCGCCAACTGGGCCAGCTGCCGCGAGCTTCCGGTACCCAAGGGAGACCAGTCCTTCCGTGACTGGTGGGAGCACCACCGCCCCGACCGCCAGGGCCCCAAGCTCAAGCGCAGGGACAGCAAAGCGCAACCGTCTCCAGCAGCCAAGGCGGTTGCCGGGAAACCCGCAGCCCCGACCAGAGACGAATTGTTCGACCTCTACCGGCAGCGGGCCGGCGCCCTTGGGGTTGAAATCACCGAGATCAGGCTGGCCGAGCTGCCAAAACGGATTGCCGCCCTGCTCAAGGAGGAATCGGTCTCCTGTACCGCTCTGCCCAGCCGCGGCTGGCCGCAGGCCCTGCATGACCGGATTGCCGAGATTCTCGACCAGTCCGACTGCCATGTCGCCGCGACCGAGGACAACGTCCACGGCACCGGGTGGCACATGGATGACCTGGTGACCGCCCGCCTGGGGATCACCTACAGCCCGGTCTTCCTCGCGGAAACCGGATCGATGGTCTTCCCGGCGGCCGCCGGCAAGGGGACCCTGGCGTCCCTGCTGCCCGAAATTCACCTGGCCGTCAGCCCGGCATCGGGCCTGCTGGCCGATCTCAACGCCTATTTCGCCAAGGAAACCGGACCCATGCCCTCCCGGCTCACTCAGGTTTCCGGTCCCAGCCGGACCGGTGATATCGAAGGGACCATGACCGTGGGAGTCCATGGCCCCCGCCGGGTGATTCACTGGATTCTGGATGACCGTGAGATTGGGTAAAGAGTGGCGGTTGAGATGGTCGGGTGAGGAACCGCCGGATATGATGCTGCGTCAGGGTTGTATTGCAACAGTCAAAAACAAAGTCGCGGGGTCGCGCTGATGGCCAGAACCACAAAAATGCCTTAGGCATTTTGATTGATGAATGGTTTGTGCTTTTCAAGCCGCACAGCGGCTTTACGGTTCTGCCCGTTTATGCGTCAGCATCCGGGCGGGTTGTTGTTTGCAGGTTCTGACAATAATTCGCAGACGGACTCAATTGTCGTCAGCGTATTTGACCTTCAGGGCATTTTTGTTTCCTTTTGTTGCCCAGGACAAAAGGAAGCCGGCTGCCGGGCCGGGACCCGGCGGTTTTGATGGTGCTTTAAGGTTTTAACAGACACAGTCAAAGACTAGACCGCGGGGTCGCGCCCCCGCTCGGCGCCTTACTATTTGTCCCAGGCGGGCGACAAATAGTAAGCACAAAGCGCCCTTTTTTACCTGTCCGAGGGACGATCAGCAATTCCCAGTAGGGAGCATTCAGGCCAGCAACGACCCGGCCCACGCTGAGCAGACTCAGCGAAAGGCCAGAACCGCAAAAATGCCTTAGGCATTTTGATTGATGAATGGTTTGTGCTTTTCAAGCCGGGAACCGGCTTTGCGGTTCTGCCCGTTCATGCGCCAGCATCCGGGCGGGTTGTTGTTTGCTGGTTCTGACAATAATTCGCAGACGGACTCAATTGTCGCCAGTGTATTTGACCTTCAGGGCATTTTTGCTTCCTTTTGTTGCCCAGGACAAAAGGAAGCCGGCTGCCGGGCCGGGACCCGGCGGTTTTGATGGTGCTTTAAGGTTTAATTTGAAACAATCAAAAGCAAGACCGCGGGGTCGCGCCCCCGCTCGGCGCCTTACTATTTGTCCCAGGCGGGCGACAAATAGTAAGCACAAAACGCCCTCTTTTACATATCCGGGTTTGACCTGCGGTGCGCTGTCGGTAGCAAACAGTATTGAACAATCCGGCCCACGCTGAGCAGACTCAGCGAAAGGCCAGAACCGCAAAAATGCCTTAGGCATTTTGATTGATGAATGGTTTGTGCTTTTCAAGCCGGGAACCGGCTTTGCGGTTCTGCCCGTTTATGCGCCAGCATCCGGGCGGGTTGTCACCCGCTGAAGGCAACCGACAGGGAACGTCAGCAACAAACAACGTCAGTGTGTTTGGCCTTCAGCAGATCTTTTTGGTTCGTTTTTCCATCGCTGGGAAAAATGAACCCGGCTGGCGGGCCGGGACCCGCCGACTTTGATTGTCAATTTAAAGATTGTATTGTAACAGTCAAAAACAAAGTCGCGGGGTCGCGCCCCCGCACGCGCCATACTCTTTTGTCATGCCACAAAAGAGTATGCAGAAAAGGGCACCCCGGCTCCTTGCCCTGCGGGTTCCCTCCATGATGACCAGCTTGTGCAGCGCGAAAAAAACTCGCCTGCGGCTCAAACAGTTTTCCGCTTGTTTCTGCAAAAGCTGGCCATCATTCCGGCTGCGTCACAAGGGGCTGAGGTTGCTGCTTGCAAGCATTCTCCTTCTATCAAGCCGCACAGCGGCTTTACGGTTCTGCCCGTTTATGCGTCAGCATCCGGGCGGGTTGTTGTTTGCTGGTTCTGACAATAATTCGCAGACGGACTCAATTGTCGCCAGTGTATTTGACCTTCAGGGCATTTTTGCTTCCTTTTGTTGCCCAGGACAAAAGGAAGCCGGCTGCCGGGCCGGGACCCGGCGGTTTTGATGGTGCTTTAAGGTTTAATTTGAAACAATCAAAAGCAAGACCGCGGGGTCGCGCCCCCGCTCGGCGCCTTACTATTTGTCCCAGGCGGGCGACAAATAGTAAGCACAAAGCGCCCTTTTTTACCTGTCCGGGGGACGATCCGCTGTTCCCTGTCGGCAGCATTCATTACAGCAACGACCCGGCCCACGCTGAGCAGACTCAGCGAAAGGCCAGAACCGCAAAAATGCCTAAGGCATTTTGATTGATGAATGGTTTGTGCTTTTCAAGCCGGGAACCGGCTTTGCGGTTCTGCCCGTTTATGCGCCAGCATCCGGGCGGGTTGTCACCCGCTGAAGGCAACCGACAGGGAACGTCAGCAACAAACAACGTCAGTGTGTTTGGCCTTCAGCAGATCTTTTTGGTTCGTTTTTCCATCGCTGGGAAAAATGAACCCGGCTGGCGGGCCGGGACCCGCCGACTTTGATTGTCAATTTAAAGATTGTATTGTAACAGTCAAAAACAAAGTCGCGGGGTTGCGGCACCGCCCACCCAACCCATAACCCTGACACCATCAGGCATTCTGCGTCACCAGCGCTGACTGCCCAAAACAAGAATTGGCCTGCCCTGACCTATGGCTCCCTGGTACCTGTACAGCATTGCCGCTCTGCTCCTTTTGGGCAGTCAGCGCTTTCTCTACAAGGTTGCCGCCGAAAACGGCTGCAGCTCGATCCTGACCACGGCCATCTTCATGGGCACCGTCACCCTGCTCAGCGGCATCGCCTTTTTCAGCACCGGCAGCACAGTGACCAGCATTGCCCCGCTACTGATCTGGGCCCTGGTCAACAGCACCACCTTTGCCGCCGCGACCATTTTCAATATCGAAGCGTTAAAGCGCCTGCCCGCCAGCGTCACCTTCCCCCTGACCCGCCTGACCATGGTCCTGGTTGTCCTGTTCTCGCTGCTCTATTTCGGCGACCAGCTGCACCCGGTCCAGTGGCTGGGTATGGCCGCAGCGCTCGGGGTTGTCGCGGTGCTGCTCAGCGAACTGCACAACAGCAGAATTTCCGGCCATCAGACGGTCGGCCTGTGGTTTGTTTCCGCCAACATCGTCTGTGCGGCGGTGTCCTCCGTCTCCTGCAAATTTGCCGCAGTGCAGACCGACAAGGCCGCATTCATGGCCCTGACCTATCTGCTGGCGACCATCTTCTCAGTGCTGATCAATCTCCGCTGGAAGAGACGGCCCGTGAGGCCCGACCAGACCAGGACGGCACTGCTTCTCGGGCTGACCATGGGGATCCTCAACTTCGCCGGATTTTACGCCCTGCTGTGCGCCCTTGAGACCGGGCCGCTGTCCGCGGTCGTCCTGATTACCGGGATGCAGTTTATCATCGCCATCATCCTGTCGGTGATCCTGTACCGGGAACACTTGTCAACCAAACGCGTGACGGCCATCGCCCTGGCCCTGGCCGCCGTCATCCTGATGAAGCAGTCATGACATGAGAAACGAAGAGCAGCAGAAATGGGATACCCGCTGGGCGGAAAGAGATTTCAGCGACGGCTGGCAGGTCGACGCCTGGCTGGCCCGGCACAGCCACATCCTGACCGGCGGCACAGCCCTGGACCTGGCCTGCGGCCGCGGCCGCAACGCCCTGTATCTTGCCGAACAGGGCTACCAGGTCACCGCCGTCGATTATTCCGGCGTGGCTCTGGACCAGCTTCGGCAGGAAGCGGCCCGGCGACACCTGACCTTGACCACCATCCAGGCCGATCTGGAACAGCAGCCAGACCTGCCTGCCCGGCGGTTCGATCTGGTCCTGAGTTTCTACTACCTGTACCGCCCGCTGCTTGAGCAGATGAAACGACTGGTCGTACCGGGAGGAACGATCATGCTGCGCACCTTCAGCAACGCCGGAGACTTCCCC
This sequence comes from Geopsychrobacteraceae bacterium, assembly GCA_963677135.2. Taxonomy (GTDB): domain Bacteria; phylum Desulfobacterota; class Desulfuromonadia; order Desulfuromonadales; family Geopsychrobacteraceae; genus Seleniibacterium. The sequence continues at coordinate 333,589 of CAXXLS010000014.1, forward strand.
CCCTGCCGCCTTGCCCCGACCATGGTCCTTAGCCCCGGCGAACTGCTGGTGACCTTTGCCGGCTGGGAGATCCTGGTTCACGAAGAAGGGCAGGAAGCGTCCCGCAAGGGCGGATCTCTGGTCGGCCTGATCGCCCGCAAACCGTCTTCTCCAGGCCATGAGGCGCTCATATGATTCGCAGCCTGACCATCCCCCTGGCCGAGTTTGACCCCCTGGCTCTTTACCTGGCCCTTAATCCCGACGGACCCGGGTTCCTGGAAACCCTCAATCCGTCGCCCAAAACCGGACGCTACTCCGTGGTTCCGCTGCGCTGCCGGGAACGCTATGTCCTGAGCCGGGGGGAACTCCGCTGCCACAATCGGGACGCCAGCACCGTCATCGCCGGGGATCCCTTTCACAGCCTGGCCGGCATCCTCAAAGAACATCAGAACAACACAGACGGATCATCCCCCTTCCCGAGCGGTTTTTTCGGCTATTTCGGTTACGACCTGGCCGGCTGGATCGAAAAGCTCCCCCAGCGCGCGAACCGCGATCTGCCGACCCCCGACCTGGACCTCTACTGGGTTGACGCCACCGCCGTCTACGACCACCAGCACCGGCACCTGACCCTGGCCAGCAGCGCCCCGGACTTTGACCTGGAGGGGGCCGCCGCCGCAGTCACCGGGCGGAACCAGGACATTCCCGCCCAGCCTCTCATCGTCAAAGACATCCCCAGACCGGTGGTTTCCCGCGAACACTTCATGTCCATGGTCGAGCAGGGAAAGGACTATATCGCCGCCGGGGACATCTACCAGGTCAACCTGTCATGCCGGTTTGACGGAGCCGTCAGCGGACCCTCCACCGAACTGTACCGTCAGCTACGCCGGATCAACCCCTCCCCGTTTGCCTGCTATCTCAATTTTCCCGGCCTGGAGATCATATCCAGCTCGCCGGAACGGCTCGTCTCCCTGACCGGCGACGGGCTGGCCGAAACCCGGCCCATTGCCGGCACCCGGCCCCGAGGGTTCACCCCGCCCCAGGATCACCAGCTGGGCCGCGAGCTCCTCGGCCATCCCAAAGAGCGGGCCGAACACATCATGCTTATCGATCTGGAACGCAACGACCTGGGCAAGGTCTGCCAGGCCGGAAGCGTCGAGGTGGATGAACTGATGGTGCTGGAACGCTACTCCCACGTGACCCATATCGTATCCAACGTCCGTGGCCGGCTCAGGCCGGACTGTGGTCCCTTCGACCTGCTGCGGGCCACCTTCCCGGGCGGCACCATCACCGGGGTTCCCAAGAAACGCTGCATGGAGATTATCGATGAACTGGAACCGGTCGGGCGCGGCAGCTACACCGGCAGCGCCGGATATATCAGCGTCACGGGCGACATGGATCTGAACATCCTGATCCGCAGTTTTCAGCGTTTCGGCACCACATTGACCTACCAGACCGGGGCCGGCATCGTGGCCGACTCCGACCCTGAAAAAGAATGGCTCGAATGCCTTGCCAAGGGCGAGGCGATGCGCTCCCTGCTGAACCAGTTGAAAGGTTAGACGACGATGCTGATCAACATGAACGGACACTTTGTCGCTGAGCATGAAGCCAGCGTATCCGTCACCGATGGGGCGGTCCTGTTCGGCGACACCCTCTTTGAAACCCTCAAGGCCCAAGGACAGACGATCCTGTGGCAGAAAGACCATCTGGACCGCCTGGAAAAAGCCGCCGCCCTGCTCAATTTCCCCTGCAACCGCGAGGCCCTGGAACAGGCCCTGGCGGACGTAGCCGCCCGGTTGGACAGCCCCTGTTCACGGCTGCGCCTGACCCTCAGCCGCGGCGAATTTTCAGGGCTGGAGTTCCCTCCGGCCACCGCGTCCTGGTTCTGCATCACGGCCAACGCCTATCCGGCACTGCAGGAAGGAGAATGGCCCGCTCCGGCTGTCTGCGTTACCGCGCCCAACCAGCGCGTCAACCACCTCAGCCCCCTGCCCCAACTGAAAGGGGGCAATTACGCCGACTGTCTCTACGCCGGCAACTATGCCCGCCGCAACCAGGCCCACGAAGCCCTGTTCATCACCCCCGAAGGGCAGGTTCTCGAAGGGGCGACCAGCAACATTTTTATCCGCAAAGACCGCACCCTGATCACGCCGCCCTGCGGAAAACTGGTTCTGAACGGCATCATCCGCCAGCAACTCCTGAGCCTGATCCCCCTGCTCGACATGCAGGTCGCGGAGCGGAACATCACCCTTGACGACCTGAAACAGGCCGATGAAGCCTTCATCACCAACTCCCTCATCGACATCCGCCCCATCGCCAGTCTGGACGGCACGCCCCTGCCCCAGGGAGAGACCTGGCAGATGCTATTTATTTTACTGACCAGGGCAATACGGGGTTGACAAACAAAGCTGCCGAATTATAATCAGCCTTCTCGTGCCGAAGTGGTGGAATTGGTAGACACGACGGTCTCAAACACCGTTGCCGCGAGGCGTGCCGGTTCGACTCCGGCCTTCGGTACCATAAACAAAAACAAAGGCTTAGCTAGAAATAGCTAAGCCTTTTGTTTTGTCCCCTTCCCTACCTGGTACACTCATGGTACACTTTTCTACAAACAATCACCGTAATTAGCGACTGACCACAACGGAGGGGACCATGGCCATTATCCAAGAAAGAAAGTCTGCTGATGGAAAAATCAAATACCGCGCCCTTGTCCGTCTAAAGGGATTCCCTCCTCAATCCGCGACATTTGAACGCAAAACAGACGCAAAAAAATGGGCCCAGGATACCGAGTCGGCTATCCGTGACGGTCGCTATTTCAAGACGGCAGAAGCCAAGAAGCATACTGTTTCAGAATTGATCGAACGCTACAGTACAAAAGTCCTTCCTCAGAAAACAAAAAACATTCAAAGTCAGAAAAATCATCTGCAATGGTGGAATAAAAGAATTGGCCACTATCTCCTTTCGGATGTTTCAACAGCCTTAATCAGTCAGTGTAGAGATGAGCTTCTCGACGGTGTTATTGCTGGAGATAAAAAACGCAGCCCTTCGACCGTCAACCGCTACATGACGACAATGGCCTATGTGATGAATATTGCCCTGAAAGAATGGGAGTGGATCGAGATCAACCCTTTCTCCAGAATAAAAAAACAAAGGGAACCAAGGGGCCGAGTCCGGTTCCTTGACGATGACGAAAGAGAAAGACTGCTCGAAGCTTGCAAAGTCAGCGACAACAAATTTCTTTACCCAATCGTAGTACTGGCTATCTCAACAGGAATGAGACAAGGAGAAATTCTTAGTCTTAAATGGAAGGATATCGACCTTGAACGGTCTCAGCTTGTTCTGCACGAAACCAAAAACAATGAACGTCGAGTCGTGCCGATCGTAGGATTTGCCTACAAAGTCATAAAAGACTTATCCAAAGTAAGAAAAATCGATAGCCAGCTTGTCTTTCCTGGGCCATCTCCAGAGAAGCCGATCCATATTCGCCATGCATGGGATGCCGCAATTAATAAAGCAGGAATCCACGATTTCCGCTTTCATGACTTACGGCATACGACTGCATCATATTTGGCTATGAATGGCGCGACGCTGGCAGAGATTGCAGAAGTCTTAGGTCACAAGACGTTACAGATGGTTAAACGCTATGCTCATCTTTCCGAAGCACATACCAGTTCAATTGTTGAGCGAATGAATAATAAAATATTCCACTAACCCATCCAGGAGGGGAAATTATGACCATCTGTCCAAAGTGCGGATTTAAGAATGAACGCCCACAGGCAACAGCTTGTCCGAAGTGTGGCTTGATCTATGCCAAATATCAAAAGGCAAAAGCAGACGAAGCAAACCACATTTCAGCAGAACGAGCGCTAAATAACAGTCTAAGAAATGCAATTCCCTCGGATTCTTCTGAAGATTATAGTTTTAATGAGGGCCTGTAAAGTTTGTTGTGTAAATGGCCCGCCGGTCAGAGTAGTGGCATCCGCCCCTCAAACATAATCGAAAACTGATTCAGTGCCGATCGCCAGTTGTGGATCGGCATCGTCCATTTCTTGGCAATATTCTGCAGCGCCAGATACATTAACTTGATCATCGACTCGTCATTCGGGAACGAGCCCCGGTTTTTAGTCACTTTTCTCAGCGACATATTAACCGACTCAATGGCGTTGGTTGTGTAGATCGCCCTGCGAATCTCCGGCGGATACGAGAATAGCGGAGTTATTCGCTCCCAGTTGCTCCGCCAGGATTTACCGATGGTCGGATGGCTGGCATTCCATTTTTCCTCGAACTGCTCCAGATGGTACTCGGCCTCTTCGACAGTCGGTGCGGAATAAATCGCTTTCAAGTCAGCAGCAACCTCTTTGCGTTGCTTCCAGGACACGTAGTTCAGGCTGTGTCGGACCATGTGGACGATGCAGAGTTGAACCTGCGTATCCGGGAAAACCGTCTCGATCGCTTCAGGAAAGCCCTTCAAACCATCGACACAGGCGACGAAAATATCCTTGATGCCACGGTTCTTCAGTTCGGTGACCACTTGGAGCCAGAACTTCGCCCCCTCGGTCTCGGCAGTCCACATGCCAAGGACTTCCTTCAAACCATCCAGATTGACGCCCACAGCCAAGTAGACTGCTTTATTGATAACGCGATTGTCCTGCCGCACCTTGACACGGATGGCGTCGAGATAGACGATCGGCCAGACCTCATCGAGCGGACGATTCTGCCAAAGGACAATCTCTTCCTGAACCGCTTTGGTCACCTGAGAAACCAGCGTCGGTGAAACCTCGACACCGTACATCTCTTCCAGGTGGGCTTGGATGTCTCGAGTGGTCATGCCACGAGCATACAGGGCGATGATCTTATCATCAAATCCGGTGAAACGACTTTGCCCCTTGGGCAGGATCGCCGGTTCAAAACTGGCATCACGATCGCGGGGGACTGTGATATCGAGTTCGCCGAATTCCCCCTTGATCTTCTTCTGGTAACTGCCGTTGCGGGCATTCCCAGATTTACTATTCGATGGAGCATGCTTCTCGTAACCAAGATGTTCGGTCATCTCGGCTTGCATCGCTCGTTCAAGAAGTTGCTTGGTCAGTTGTTTCAGTAGTCCGGTTTCCCCGATGAGATCTTCAGGATTTTTGTACTCCTTCATCAGGGCATCGAGCAGGTCGTCCGGTATGGTCATCAGTAGTTCCTCCAGTTGTTACGGGTTGTAACCGACTGAGACCATTTACACAAAGATTTTTACACCCTCTTTAATGATTATGAGGAGAGAAAAGACCGGAGTTCCTATCCTGCCATAACCTTCCTATACTGGTTCTTCATTATTTTTTCTTGCTTCTTAGGCCTCGTATGGGTGGCGGCAGTTAAGAGTTTCTGGACATTTCTTTCAACAAGTCCCTATGCACAAAACCAGGATAGGTTTTTCAACACGTTAATGTTTTCATTTTTTACGTTTATCCCCGTTGCTACGACTATGGCATTTCCTGGCGCCCTGAAATTAGGCAAGGATATTGCCGACAATACTAGGGCAACCAGAAATTACCTATCCCACTTAGCCAAAAGGATGAAATGAAGTTAAGACCTCTGAGTATCCGCCCATTCAAAAAAACGATCTTCATCAATCAGCACCCTTCGCCCTAGACGCACTACACAATGCTTAAACCCATTCGTATTCTCATAAAAAATTAGATGCCTCAGGCCGCCGATTGGCGGCCAGGGGTGGTACTCATTCCATTTGGTTACTGGTATTAAGCGCCGCTCTTTCTTTTCAATGCTCATTTTTCCCTCCTTCATAGCTGCAATTGTCATCACAACTTAAAAAAACCATATTTTTCCCGAAGTTCTTGAATATAAGCAGACTTCTGATATTCCCTGCTGTTTTTTGCTCTTTTTTCAAAAACTCTGATTCCGAAGTCCCTTTCAGCTCCTAAGAGCTCCAAACTCTCAAACAAAGCAGATAGGCAATCATTAAAATCGGCAAGCTCAGCGATATCAGCACGGCATTGCTCCTGATGTAATGCAGTTAAAGAGGTCATAAGGCCATATGTTTGACGAATCAAATGCTCTTGTTTAGTTTTAATAGCCTTGTAGCGAATCAAGGGAAAGGCATCCTGAACTTTGTTAAAACCACCCTGAACCACAGACCACCACTCAAGGTTTTTACGTTGAGTGTGGTGAGTTCCAGGACGATCCTGGAGTTTCAGCCAATCCTGAGTACAGTAGGCCCAAAGGTTAACGACTAAACGAAACAAATCCTCAGGAGTATTCAAGCCCAGGTCTTTGATCGCTTCGCGTAATAGTTGGAATTCGACTCGAATAACAGTCCAGCCTTCAGGGATTGCAGTCAGATTCCAGATGTCATACATCCAGAACTTTTTTGATTTCACCTTAATCTCTTGTTGCTTGTCGTAAAGACGAGCAACTAAATTTCCATTGCCAACCTTGAACCCGTCCAATTTGATTAGCTGACCATTTCGGAAATAAGGCCTGATCGATTTTGCTCGGCACACAACATTTTCCAGAAGTTCATACTTCCAGAGTGATTCTGGGGTTAGTACATCCACGCATAAATCGGATCGACTCACTTTTACATCTTGGATATTGGCTTTTCCCAGATCGCTGTTACTAGCTGCAGCTATAAGAGCAAGAATTCTGTCAACAGAGCTTCTTGGACCAAGCCGCCAAAGGGGTTCGGATCTGATTTCAATAATCACACTGGGCTTGCTTTCCTTCGGACTATCCCAATTACCGATGCGAAGAGAGTACTCGGAACTTTCCAACAGCCATTCATAGCCGCGCCGGCCATATGGCTGAACAAGAAACAACCAATCCTCAATTTGTCCTGGAATAGCTTTGTCAGCTTCGATTGCATCTGACTTAAGTGAAGCCAGATCGAAGAGAAACGAGGAATTAGACCAATCTACGTTGAGAGTTAAATAGAGTGTATCAATGCCTGATGATAGAACCCTGACCGATGGGAAGTTATCAAAGTTCACGTTTACAGGGGGGCTAATAGACGTTTGCCCCCCGATTTGATTTTTTACTTGCTGTGCTTCCATGATTTCTCCTTTCGTCAAAAATGAATGATGACGATAGAAGACCACGAACCACCGCAAGCTAGCTGGACAGTAAAATCAACTTTTGTTGTCCAGGGTCAATACAGACATCCAATAAGCCCTATCTCGCTGAATTGCCTTATTAAAAGCAACTTTATTCGGGATATCTTCATCACAATCGAGGCCTTGAAAATCCTGAGCAATAGCATCAAACAAATCTGTTATCTCCTGTGCGTCTAAAGGCTGCTTCAGGGCGTGGCTTATTCCAGAGATAAAACCAGCAACAGAATATTTCATTTTTTTGCGCGTAATTCTGTTTTTGGGTTTCCTTAAAACTGCATCCATCAAATTTAAATACTTATGGATCTTACCGGAAATTCGAAACCGCTGAATCTGCTTACCAATAGTAGGATCATGAATCATCAACGCATCAAGTCGTAGTAGACGTTCGATAGCATCATAATCTCCAGTTCTTGCTTTTCGATATATGCGAGTTGGCGATTCCTGGTAAAGCAACCAACATGGAATATGAACTAAATAGAAAAAGCTCCCCTCTACTGTCGCGATATCATCCGAAAAAGCCACTACATTTTCGGGATCAGAAAGAGGTCCACCATCTTCATCCCTAAGATCGAGAAAGGATTCTTCAAAGAGAGATGTCCAAGATGCAAGCCCTTCCCGCAGGGCGACTTTTTGTTCCTCCTGACTGATTTTGCCTAATTTCCCCTTGAGGTCAGAGATAATTGATTCCCAGCGTTGACGATTTAAACCGGTAAAATAATCAACCAAGGCTATGGAGTCAGGGCTAAACACCGAATAATCGGTAATCAATTTTCTTATGAAATTATTCGCTTTATGATGAGAACGATATAGCTTGAACCATTTGGGAAGATCAGGAAGGTCAAATTTATATTCGAGTAAGCGACGTCCCTTAATATCGCGAAAAGCCAAATGGATATCTTGAGTTCCAACAGCCATCTGCGTTGCCGCCATAACCAACATGGGAGACTTTCCTACCGCCCATCTCTTTATTGCATCCATTCAATCCCCGCCGAATCAGAAATAATTGCAAAATTTTAACGGTAAACACTACTTGGGCCAGCGTCAGTTTTGCTAACGCAAAACTGTTGATACGGTGCGCAAACGCGCTACCGTGGGCCGGTGCGCTCCATTCCCCACAGGTATGGCAAGAGCCAAACCTGCGGGTCCCCAGTCGCCGGCCCGCACCGCCGGCCCAAACTTTTGATCTACAAACTTCACCTGAGTTTGGCAAATAAAGCAACTTACCGAGCTGCGAGGGCCAGCGGCCGCAAGCTTTCCTGCGCTACTAACGCTTGCGCGTTCAGGAGGAAATAAAACCTAAAATACACATTTAATACCCACATCTTATTAATTTATGATAAATAAATACAGTTAAGATATTTTTGATTCAATGTATTTTGACAACCCCCGTGTTTCTGGAATGGGGGCAATGACCAATGGAGAGTTCAATGCTCAAAAAATCATTTGGAGTAGGGTGTTTCCATTTTGGATTTATTGGCACGGCATCATCGTTAATATTCAATCCTGAGGAGTGGGTTAGAAACCTAGAAAATAAGCTATGTAGTATTACCAACATATCCGAGATTGTTATTGATGGCCCTAGAAATGTTGGTGAAGTCGAGTTTAAAAATATAGATGAGATACCAACTATTAGTGAAGGTATAGATGGTGCATTTCCTGATTCCTTTGGTATGTACATCAAATTTAAATTATATATTCCTGAACGAATCCAAAGGGAGATAAAAGATTCTTCAAATCCAAGGACTTATACTGAAAACTTTCTTGTTGAAATTTTTTATTCTTTTTATATGCCAGTTGCTATAATCACTCCTATTGATCCAACAAAAAAACCAAAACCAGCGACTTCCGTAATGTTAGTAAGGAACTTTTTAGAAAGTGAATTTAAGAAAAATAAGTTTGAATATATCGATTTTCAGTGGTTGGGCCCAAGTCCATTTCATGTAGATTTTTATATATATGAAGAAGATCAAAATTTTTTTAAAGATGATGAAAAATATTTGATCTCGGAAAAGAAGCAACTTGGATACAACGAAATTGAAATTAAGTATAATAATAAGTATTACGATAATGAAGAAGAATTTTTTTATGATAATCAACTTTCCATTACAGATGAATTTGCTATATATTATAAGATGGTATCAATCAGAAACTTTATAGATGATAAATGGATGGGTATTTATCATAAAATACAGTTAATGGTAGACGAATTTGTATCAAATAAAAGATTGAAATTAAACAAATCAATAAGTAAGAATCTGGACAGAGTTCTTGTTGAGTTTTCTAATTTTAAAATGCTAAATATAGAATGTCGTAATGATATTGAAAATATGTATAGTAGAAAATATCAAATTGATGAAGGGTTTGTTAAATCCCATCTAACGAATGAGAAAAATGAAAAAATTGATTACCCTACAAAGGAAGTTGGTGAATTACTCTATTTGTTTGAACAAAGGAAGGTTAAAAAAACAGAGTATCTAATTTTAATAATTTCAGCTTTGCTTGGCGGTGTTGTTGGTAGTCTATTAACGGGTATCTTTTAGCTCTTCTTCGTAATATAGAGTCAACATTCGAATAAAAAAATCATAACAGTATACAATCTTCCCAGTGCCCATTTTTGTCTAAATCGGGGAGCCGTATTAGGCTCAAACTGTATGTTTTTTGAACCCAGCAACATTTTTTAGGGATACTTTTAGGTATACGCCGTCAATAAAAGGCCAAAATATTCTCTATTTTTTGGCACACTCCTGGTACACTAAATCACAAAAAATTGCAAAACACTGCGATTTTCAAGAAAAGAAATTCTGACATAAACCATTAATTTTATTACTTTTTATATATTGTAGCTTTTTGCATCTTTTTGTAATGACACGTCTCAAACACCGTTGCCGCGAGGCGTGCCGGTTCGACTCCGGCCTTCGGTACCATTTAAAAATTAAGCCCCTGATCCGTCAGGGGCTTTTTTGTTTCTTTGTTCTTCGGCTTTCTCGTGGTAAATATCATTTCTGATTTCCTTTTCCGATAGCGCCTGTTCACATCATCAGGAAATCTACTCGCGGTTCCGGCAGTCACAAGAGTCATCGATCATTTTTTCATTCAGCCCTGCGGACCTGAACCATGAAATTTATCATTGAATTCGATGTTGATAACGCCATTGTCAGAGCCAGAGCCAGCGGGGTCCTCAGACAGGACAAAAGGCGCGAAATGCTGCAGGCCATTGCCGATGTATTAACCAGCAGCAACAGCAAAAAAGTCATCATTGACCTGATGGAGACATCCATCGATCCCCGAGAACCGGTCTCCAACGCCTTTGAACTCATCCCCTTCATGCAGGCGATCGGAATACAGACCGATGTCAAAATTTCCTTTCTTCACCGGCAAAAGGTCTATCACCGGGAATTTTTTGAAGAACTCGCCCTCAAATCCAGCTATCAGATCAAATACTTCATCGATCCGCAGGACGCCCTGATCTGGCTGGGCTGATTCCTGTAACCCATGACAGTCAGGTTCCGCCCATGAATATTCTCACCATCAACGGCAGTCGCAGAAAACAGGGGAACACGAGCATTTTACTGCAGACCATTTCCCGTGCGGCAGAACAGCACGGGGCCTCGACCGACACGGTTTTCCTCGGTGACTATCGCCTTGAAGCCTGCACCGGCTGCGAGGGGTGCCGCGCCTCCTGGGACTGTGTAATAAGGGATGATTTTTCACACCTTGTCGCCAAACTGGACAGTGCCGACGGGATCGTACTGGGTTCGCCAACCTACTGGTACAGCGTGACCTCCGACATGAAGCGATTCATCGACCGCAGCTACAGCCTGATTCAGTTCGCCGAGTCGCGTCGCCAGTGGACAGGCAAATACCAGAGCAGCGGAAAAGCCTGCGTCACTGCCGCCGTCTGCGAACAGAGTGATGAATCGATGATGGGCAATACCCTGACACTGTTGTCCGACTTTTCCCGCGATATCGGCCTGGAACTGGTCGCTTCCATCGCCGCCCTCGATTGTTTTGAAGCAGGCAGCATCAGCCGAAAAACCGCGATCCTGCAACAGGCGGAACAAAAAGGAGCAGAACTGGTACAGGCGGTTAGATCGCGTTTGCACCGAAGCAAATGAATATCACATTGAGCGGCGTCGCAACTGACATAATTCCAACGGCAACAGAAATACCGCGAACGGCTCCCCTCCAGGGTCGAATCAAAACAAACTGACTGCCTTTCAAGAGGTGTCTGCGCATTTTTAGCATGCATTAGAAGGAGGCTCGACCAGGGTCAAGACACACTGCCACAGTACTCACAGGCTCCCACTGCGGCCGCCGCCCCTGCCCGTTCCAGGATGAAGAGATTTTTATTTCATAAAGAGTTGAGCCAAAACCGTTGTAGCTGACAATATCCTTACCACTGACTGTGCGACCGGTATCACTTCTGGCTCTGGCAAAAATTCTTAACTGCTTACAGGCAAACCCATCCGAAATTCTTCCTGTCAACAAAACATAGCCATGCTTCTGCCCGGCACTGGTCGTTGAGAAAGTAAATTCCGGGGGAACGTCATGGTTGGGTTGTACAGTTTTGGCAGCAGCCTTTCTCAGTCTATCAAGGGTTGCGGCTCGTTTATTCTGAGATACACCAGTGGCGGCCAGGTAACCAATCTCTCTCGGAGTATAAGCCATCGCATCGGCATGATTAGGCCGATCCGAATAAACGACCCGACCATTCTCATCAACCCAGCGATACATTGTGGGTTGCTTTGGCGTGGGCTTTAAGATTTCAGGCCGCGTCGCAACCTTCTTGACGTTTTTTGCTGACAAATGACCAAGTTTGACAGGCTCAGCAACAGACGCAGGAAACACCCGATCTATCCGCGAGGATTCAGAAGTCGCTACTTGTGAAGACGCCAGGAAATGCTTCTGAATTGGCGGCCAGAGGAAAATTCCGGCAACCGCCACCAGAAAAAGTCTAAACAATATTTTTATGAATGTATCCACGTGCCCCCTCCCAAGGAACTATGACTTTTTCCTTTTTTTCTTGTATGCACTCGGTTCAACATTGCGACAACGTTGCTCAACCTGATGCGCTATACGCTGAACCAGCTCGGGAGAGAGTCGAGAAAAATTCATCTTTTTCAAATGATAGATTTCCTTGCCGCTCAGAACCCGTACATCCCCCGCCCCCTTGCGCTCTATGAACCAACCAGGCAAGACAACAACTCCCGCAACCGCAACAGTCTCACCAACAGCACTGGACAGCCATTTACTGAGCCATTCGGCTTGCCTTTTTGCCTGGTTTAATGGCTCCGTTTCAAACCAACCAGGAAAATTCAAGCGTTTGCCATCGAAAACAATTAATGCATCCGCTTTCCCTCGGCCATTGTCCGGCTTTGCTCGACCTTTTGTTTCAACGGCAAAAACACCATTAGGGCCAATTGCAATATGGTCAATATTAAAATTTTCCGAGGGGAAATCATGAAAGACTCTAAACCCTTCTATCATCAGTTGATTTAATTCTTCGCCGACCGCCCTTTCAGCATCAAGTCCAAGACGATAATGGCCTCTTTTTTCAAAAAGTTTCACCAATCTTCGAATCATCACTACAATAAAAACGAGGCCGACAACAATTAAGAGGAAAAGGAGGAAAGGTGCATGTTCTGGATCTTTGATGAGTTGAAATAAATAGCTGCTATAGACAGAAAAAGGAACAATTATAACGATCACCAAACTTTCAGTTATCAAATCGGACAGATCTTCGATTTTCTTAATCAGTGTCTCACCCGGAGAAGATAATAAATTCTGACTCAAGGGTGAGCGTTTTCCTTTCTGTTTAAACCTGATTATCCATAAAGCAGGATAAGAAACAACAAACATAGCAGCAATAACTAGGATAGAAGGTAAAATGCTCCACAACATAGCAATCAACTCATTTCATAACTGCGTATTAAATATTCCTTGGCTTTTTCAAGGTCCTCAGCTGTTTTGATCGTGATTTCCAGATCACCAGTTCCAAAATGCCCAATATGTCGGACATCACGCAGAAACCCTTGATTTGCATCAAGATCAACAGAATCCGGTGAAAACTTAGTGTAGACCAGGATCTTTTCTGACTGGTTGTAGAGCTCAACACAGGCAAAATTTTTCAAGCGCTTGAAGGCGAAGTAATATTTCAGCGTTTTCTGCTGAACGTCATCGCCTAATGCAAGCAGATAGGCTTTTAATTCTTCATAAATATCTCGCAGTGGCTGTTTTGCCTGAGCTAAATTGTCACTCACGGTTTTATATTGTGGCCTGTTTTTATCATGACTGGCTTCCTCATCAATGGCCACAGTTGCACTCGTGGCATTGACCAATTCGAGCAATAACAACTCATCTCCATATTTTCGATAACGGATTAGTTCGATATTACGGTTGATCTGCTGGACGGCATGTCCGTCGTACTTAGTGAAGTCGCCGGCAATGCATAGAAGACGCGGTGTTGACCATTCAATGGTATCAGCCTCTTCTTTGCAGAAGCGTTCCATTACCAGCAACTTAAACTCGGCCCTGTGATCCATCAACCAATCGAGGTAAAAAAGTCCCTGATTGACAACATTCTCATTGGCCGCGCGTTTATATTCGATGATTACCGGACAGCCGTTTTCATCTAGACCTAAGGTATCGATACGGCCAGCGTGGGTTTTCCCGGTGGAATATTCGGAAGCGAGAAAACGGATCCCCAGTAAAGCTTCAAGGTTCCGCTCCATCAATTCTTGCAACGATTTTTCTAGAGCTACAGACTTTCCTGAAAGCTCATGAACCAAGCAATTACCTATTTTGAATAGTTTAATATCAGACATTCAATTCACATCTTACTAAACAAATTATTACTGCCTAAAAGGCCCGCTGCGGTGACAATCCAAATATTTGCGATGTTGAGGATGAATCGGAAACGCCATTCCTTCCTTAATTCCCAACACCTTCGGGTTTTCCAACTGGCTGGAAATCATCACCCGGCCGCTATCCTCAAAGGAGATAAAGCCCAGGTCGAAGGCCTTATCCAGGTTTGCCAATAACAATAGGCCGTTAAATCGATCCAGGCGTTCCTGATTGTTAGAGCTTTTCCAAGGCTTGATATGTGATGCGACCAGCAACGGGGGATTCGGGTAACCCGTCACAGCGCAGCGGCCCTGCCACATACTGATCAACTTTTCACGGAAACGGCCCTGTCCCAGACGCGCCTTAGCCAAGATCTCTTTTTCGGTCTTGTTCAGAGATTGATCCCGCCATACCTGCCGTATATCCTGGGTGATATCTACCTGAGACAGATCGGCGCGAAAACGTACATAGGAATTGATCGCAGCGCTATACATACCTTTACCGCGATTATCCCGGACAACAAATTCGTCCAACCCTTTGGCTTTCTCGGTTAACTCATAAACTTTGCGATAGGACTGAACTTCGGTCAGCGACTCAGCGACAAACCCCGCACTATTAAGCCAGCGTGGAATGGAGCTTTGCAGGGCATTCAGGTAATTCTTCGCGGTTTTTTCCGATTTGCCAACATTGACCAACCATTGCTCGAAAAGTTGCGAGAAATTGGTTAGGTTTTCCGTTAAAGCGATTTTTAATTCATTCGCAGCAACCGTCCCCTTTAAATAGCCAAAAAGTTCGTCATCAATGCTGGCGTGGGAAACGGCCTTTCGCGAGTACCTCTTCACGATTGGTTCTAAATAGCCTGCGTTATAATGCAGTTTCCAGAAGCCTTCGCTGCGCAGATGGAAGAACGGAAGCTCAGGTTTGTCGCTATCATTCCCTTGGCGTAACGAATCGAAATAATAACTAAAACGCTCCTTAAGGACCTTATCCAATTCGATTCGATTACGATGGATCTTACCTGCCTGGATAAGGTCCATGACCGCGAGTAGCATACACACTTTATGCGGACTTTTACGGCCATGCTGGGCGTTCATATTCAGGTGACTGAACTTATCAATGTAATCGTCCAGTGCCATGCGGAATTATCCCTTCACCAAAATCGCATTCAACCACTTCTCATCCTCATGCCCGGGTCGCAGATCGTCCGTCTGCCAAATTCTGTCCATTATAAAACACGTTTCTGACAAAATTCTGACCAGCTGTGTTTCATTCAGATTGGTAAAGCGTCGCCCATCCTGTTCGACCTCCCCTTCCCCGTATTTGAAGGAACAGTAGAACACCCCGTCCGGAGCCAGGAAACGGGCCAGATGATTGAGGGTTTCAGGCAACTGCGCCACCGGCAGGTGGAGCAACGAGGCGCAGGCCCAGATGGCGTGAAGACTTTGCGGGGATGTCTGAAAATCAAAAAAGGTGCCGTGCTGGATATCGAGACCGGTGTTCTTTCGGGCCAGCGTCACCAGCTGTTCGCTGGCATCAAAGGCCAGCACCCGATATCCGCGCCGGGCGAAAGCCTGAGCATCCCGCCCTGAGCCACAACCGGCATCGAGAATCGTGTTACCGGGCTGCAGACGGGCCAGAAACGGTGCATAGAGACTTTCCATTTCGACCTGAAAAGTACTATCAAAATATGCCTGGGCGTTTTGATCGTAGTAACTCATGGGTGCCCGAATTGATGAGAGCGGAAATGCTGGAAGGGAAACGGACGCCAAGCGAACTCCCCCTCGCTTTGCATATCATATCAGAATCATTGTTTAAAAATATCCCCCGCCTGCTGCGAGTTCAAGGGTTTTAATAAAAAAACGAGCCCTCACTGCTAACTGTTGACAGGCAGCGCTGCAAACGATAAAGGACGTGGCCTTTCGAAAGGGAGCATAGACATGATCTGTTGTCCACAAACAGCACGAAAGACACGGAAAAGCGAACGCGTCCAAAGGACACCAGATCCGGTGAGGAAAAGGAAAAATCGGTTTTTGATATAATTCCGTGCTTTCCGTGGACAACAAGTCAACCAGATATCATCCTTTTTGCGCTGATCCTTGCCTATTTGTGTTATTTGCGGAACAGGACAAAGCAGCGGAAAAGACCCTCGAAATCGCCTGAAAGGCTTCCTTATTTTCTCCTTGACAAAAGCCACCAGCAAGATATTTTAATTAACAGTATTCAAGAGATTAATCTTAAAGCCTTTTTTTGACTACACAGCAAACGGTTTATGGGGTGGGGATAAATATATTGGACCAGATTGTCATAAACAGAGACAATGCTGGAAATCCAGCATCGGTGGTGTTCGGCACAATTACCGTGAATGGCGTAAAAAAAGGCGTAACACTGGAGCCTGAAACGAGAAAAATCGGCAAAGGCACATATAACGCAAGACTTTACAGAAGCCCTAAATTCGGAAGAATGGTCATTTTACTGGATGTTTCTGGCAGAACCTATATTGAAATACATGCCGGCAACAGCCTGAAAGACACCTCCGGCTGTATATTAGTCGGAAAAACCAGAAGCGGTAGCGCCATTCTCAATTCGTCCTCGACCCTGTCGTCTGTAATTAACGCGATATCAACTCCGGACAACATTCAGGTGCGAATCAAATGAAAAAAGGGATTATTGTCAATTTATTTCTACTCCTGTCTTTTACCTGCAATGCCGCGACTCTGACCGAAAAGGCCGATACGGATTATTTTGAAACCCTTCACAAAATCGAATCGATAAAAAATCAAAGCCAGAAGATCCAGCAGCGTCAATTGCTCTTCGACCAGTTGGCCAATGATTTTGTGAATGGCAACCCCACCCAATTCATAACGATAAAGCAGGGTTTTCTGGAGATCCTCATTGAAAATCCCCAATTTTTCTTTAACGGAATGAGCAGAAATAAGGACGCCTACACGTTATGGAAAGAGAAATTCAACCTTCACTGGATCAAAGCCCCTCCCAATAAATATAACGAACTGAAAGAATCGGCCATCAAGCACCTGAAAGCTGAAATCTTGCACCAAAAGAACATCCTTCGCATGGAGCAGGAAGTGCTGAAACTTATAAACGAAACACCCGTCACAACGTTAGATTGAAGGTTCCCCAAAAAATAAAAAAAACGATCATGTTTTTTGTCCCTGATCGTCATTCCGTGCTTTCCGTGGACAACAAGTCAACCAGATAACAGCCCTGCTGATTCTCCCTCCGCCTCCCGCACCATCAAATACCCCGGATTCCACAATGCGAAACAATCTCCCATTTAAATTTCAAAACCCCGTTATCTGATATTGACATGTCTGGTCATATGATATAATTGATCGGCATAAGTGGCTGTAAAGCCTTAAAGTATTTCAATTTAACAGCCAGTTGGAGGATTCTTCACCCCAGGAAAAGTCCTTCCTTAAAGGACTGAAGGAGCCATCGAGAAAATACCCACACACCAGAAGAGGAGAGGTAAGATGAAAAGACGTTTTACAATGTTGTTGGCGCTGATCATTGCCGTCTCGACCCTGACCGCAACGCATGCCTTTGCCGTGGAAAAGCTGAAGTGGGCTCATGTCTATGAGACCAGCCAGCCTTACCACAAATGGGCCCTGTGGGCTGCAGATGAAGTTAAAAAGCGGTCAAACGGCCGGTATGAAGTTGAAGTTTTCCCCGCCTCCTCCCTGGGCAAGGAAGTCGACATCAACGAGGGCCTGTCCCTGGGAACCGTCGACATCATCTATACCGGAAACCAGTTCGCGGGCCGTTCCTACGGGCCGATTTCCATTGCCGGGTATCCCTATGTCTTCAAAAGCCTCGACCATTGGAAGAAATTCATGGCGAGTGATCTGTTCCAGGACCTTGCGGCAGGCTACGAGAAAGCCGCCGGGCATAAGGTCATCACCGCAACCTACTATGGCCAGCGCCATGTCACCTCGAAAAAACCGGTCAGCAATCCGGCCGACATGAAGGGCCTGAAAATCCGCGTCCCCAACGCTCCGGCCTACACCATTTTCCCCAAGGCGACCGGCGCCAACCCGACCCCTATCGCTTTTGCCGAGGTCTACCTGGCTCTGCAGCAGGGGACCGTAGATGCCCAGGAAAACCCGCTGCCGACCATCCAGGCCAAGAAGTTTTATGAAGTCCAGAAGTACATCAACCTGACCGGTCACATTACCGACAGCCTGCTGCTCATCGTCGGCAGCCCTCTTTGGGACCGCCTGAATGATGCCGACCGCAAGCTGTTCCACGATGTGCTCATGGAAGCCGCCAACAACTGTACTGCCGACGTCGAGAACAAGGAAAAGGCCCTGGTCAGCTGGTTCGAGGAGCAAGGCAACATCGTCAATCAGAATGTTGATGTCCCGGCCATGCAGAAAGCGACTGCGGCCTATTATGACAGTCATCCCAAAGAGGTCCCCTGGCCCAAGGAGATCTGGGATCGCCTGCAGGCTCTTTAACCGGCCGCTATCAGCAACCTGAACCAAGAAAGGGACGAAGATGACAGAGCCGAACAAGCCATCCTTCGATGCGAGTTCTCTCGATGACGATCTTGACGCTCCAATCGACTGGAAATCCTTTGGCATTGAGGACTATATCGTGTTCATCGTGTTCTGGGTCCTGGCTCTGGACATCTTCGTCCAGTTCTTTTCCCGCTACGTTCTGGACGATTCCATCGGCTGGACGGAAGAAATCGCGCGCTACCTGCTGATCTCGGTGGGCTTTATCGGGTCGATCATGGCAGTGCGGAAAAATACCCATATTATGGTGGAATTCCTGTTCCGCTTCGTGCCGCCCAGGTTCGGCACCTTCCTGACCTATTGCGCCGATGTCGGCCGCATCGCGTTCTTTGCCATGCTGTCGGTGATCTGCTTCAAATTGGCGGGCAAAACCAAACAGATGATGGTCTCCATCGAGTTTCCGAAGAGCGCCATGTACTACATGGTCAGCGTCTGTCTGGCGGCCATGGCCATTCGCGCCGTCCAGGTCCTGATCCGGCACATCCGTCAGGGCGGCAGCCGCATCAGCCTGGAGCATGCCGAACATATCCTTCACCCCCCGACAGACTGAGAAGGAGGAAGCAGTGTCCACACGCCTTGGTCTCAAGATGAATGCGTCTCTCATCATCATTGCCGCGCTCTGCACCATTGCCCTGGCCTTTGCCGGAAAACCGATCGCCTTTCTGTTTGCAACGGTCTTTCTGTTCCTGATTACCGGGGTGCCGGTGGCGTTGGCCCTGGGCGGATCGTCCCTGCTGTTTGTCCTGGTGACGGGCAAGGTCCCCGACCTGGTCGTCGCTCACCGCATGGTGAACGGTATCGACAGCTTTCCGCTGCTGGCCGTACCTTTCTTTATCCTGGCCGGTTCGCTGATGAACGCGGTCGGCATCACCAACCGCATCTTCGCCTTCGCCACCGCCTGCGTCGGCTGGATGTCCGGAGGGCTCGGCCATGTCAACATTGGCGCCTCCGTCATTTTTGCCGGCATGTCGGGAGCCGCGGTGGCGGACGCCGGGGGGCTGGGCACCATCGAAATCAAGGCGATGCGGGATGCCGGGTATGATACCGACTTTTCCGTAGGTGTCACGGCCGCCTCCTCAACCATCGGCCCGATCATTCCCCCGTCATTGCCAATGGTCATCTACGGGGTCATGGCTTCGGCCTCCATCGGCCAGCTGTTTGCCGCCGGCTTTGTTCCCGGCCTGCTGATGGCCGGGGCCCTGATGGTCATGGTCTGGTGGTATTCCCGCAAACGCAACTATCCGCGCGATTCGTCATTTTCCGTCAGGGTCCTGTGGGAGACCTTCAAGCGGGCTTTCATGTCACTGATGACCCCGGTGATTATCGTCGGCGGCATCCTCAGCGGCGCCGTCACACCGACGGAAGCGGCGGCCGCCGCGGTCGCCTGGGCCCTTTTTCTGGGTCTGATCTGGTACCGCACTCTGAACTTCCGACGCTTCATCAGAGTCTCCATGGAGACCATTGAAACCACGGCCATTATCCTGCTCATCGTCGCCGGGGCGTCGATCTTTGCCTGGATTCTGACCAGCAACAAAGTCACCGAGAATTTCGTCAACATGGTGACGGGCCTCACCGACAACCCGATCCTGGTTCTGCTGATCCTCAACATCATCCTGTTCATTGTCGGCTTTTTCATGGAAACCATCGCCGCCATCACCATTCTGGTGCCGGTCATGCTGCCGGTGGCGAGTCAGGTGGGAATAGACCCGGTTCACTTTGGCGTGATCATGGTCCTGAACCTGATGATCGGTCTGCTGACCCCCCCGGTAGGCATGGTCCTTTACGTTCTGTCCAGGGTGTCCGGGGTTTCTTTCGAACGCTGCACCAAGGCCACTTTGCCATTCCTTGTCCCCCTGGTTCTGGTGCTGCTGCTGATCACCTTCGTTCCGCAGTTCTCCATGTGGCTGCCGAATCTTATTTACCGATAGCCGACCGACTCTGTAGAATAAAGACCATTCAAGAAACGCGGTCCAGACAGCGGACGACCATGTCCCTGTCCGGACCGCGCTTTTTAACACCGACAAAGGATCGCCCATGGCCAAGGCTCAAATCATCAGGCTTCATCCGGAAGACAACGTCGTGGTTGCCGCTGACGCTCTGCCCGCCGGAACGCATCTTGAGACGGACAACCTGACCTGTCTGGAGGATATCCCCGCCGGGCACAAGCTGGCAACCAGGGCGATTGCCGTCGGCGAGCCGGTTTATAAATACAGTCAGGTGATCGGGTTTGCGACCTCCGATATCCCGGCCGGGGCTCATGTTCATGTTCACAACTGCGGGGTTCAGGAATTCCAGCGCGACTACGCCATCGGAACGGATCGCCGCCACCTGCCCCTCCTGCCCGAGGAGGACCAGGCCGGGTTCCAGGGGATCGTCCGTAGCGACGGCCAGGTGGCCACCCGCAACTACGTCGCTATCCTGTCGACGGTCAACTGTTCCGCGACCGTCTGCCGACGCATCGCGGCCCATTTCAGCGAACCGGTGATGACCGCCTTTCCCAATGTCGATGGCATTGTCCCGCTGGTCCACAACACCGGGTGTGCAATGGCCAATAGTGGCGAAGGCTACGACACCCTGATGCGCACCCTGCGGGGCTATCTGAAGCACCCCAATTTCGCCGCGGTGCTGGTCGTCGGCCTGGGGTGTGAAGTCTTTCAGATCAAGGATGTGCTGAAACAACAGTCGCGGCCCGGGATGATCCGCCACCTGAACATCCAGGAGCAGGGGGGAACCCGCAAGGCCATTGCCGCCGGGATTGAATATATCCAGGAGATGCTGCCGGAAGCCGACCGCGTCACCCGGCAAAGGGTTTCCGCTCGGCACCTCAAGGTGGCCCTGCAGTGCGGGGGATCCGATGCCTACTCCGGCATCACAGCCAACCCGGCCCTGGGCGCGGCCGCCGACCTGGTCGTGCGGAACGGGGGGGCGGCCATTCTTGCGGAAACATCGGAGATCTACGGGGCGGAACACCTGCTGACCCGCCGTGCGATCAGTGCCGAGGTGGCTGAAAAGTTGATCGAACGCATCCGCTGGTGGGAGGACTATACCCGCCGCAACGGCGGTGAGATGAACAACAACCCGTCACCGGGCAACAAGGCCGGCGGCCTGACCACAATCCTGGAAAAGTCGCTGGGTGCGGTCTCCAAGGGGGGGACCTCCGATCTCGTCGATGTCTTTCACTATGCCGAACCGATAACGACGCCGGGCCTGGTCCTCATGGACAGCCCCGGTTACGACCCCTGCTCCATTACCGGCGAAGTGGCCAGCGGCGCAAACATTGTCTGCTTTACGACCGGTGCCGGGTCCGCGTATGGCTGCAAACCGTCCCCTTCCATCAAGCTGTGTTCCAACAGCCGCACTTTTGAGCGGATGGAAGAAGACATGGATATCAACTGCGGGCTGATGCTGGACTCCGGGATCTCCCTGGAGGCCATGGGCGAACGGATCTTTCAGTACATTCTTGATGTCGCCTCGGGCAAACAATCGAAAAGCGAACTCCTCGACATGGGGGATTCTGAGTTTATACCGTGGCATATCGGGGCGGTCATGTAACCGGTTTCTGTTCGAAAACCGCCCTTTTTCACAATCTCTGCGTCACCCTGCGTCCTGGCTTGTGCGGCGTAAGGCACTACGCCTCCGCGCCATGCCTTGGCTTCCTTGACCTTGTAAAAAATTCCTGGTTTTCGAATCAGAAACCTCCCTATCTTCAGAAACCGATTATCGCAAGCAGCTCGAGCCATTGAGGAAATGCCCTGCCCCGGCAATCTCTGCGTCATCCTGCGTCCTGGCTTGCGCGACGTAAAGGACTACGCCTCCGCGCCATGCCTTGGCTTCCTTGACCTTGTAAAAAATTCCTGGTTTTCGAATCAGAAACCTCCACTTCCCGCCAATTTTTCTTGACAAGATCTTTTCCCGGCAGTTAAATGCCGAGCCTTGAAGGAGAAAGGTCAATTCCAAGAGGTTCAACAGGCACGAGTTACCGCAAGCCATTCTGATACGTCACAGCCCATCTGCCCGGCCCGTCACCAGATCATGACATTGCTCTTTACCCGTTCACCCGTTGTTCCTGCCTGGCACTGCGCCTTTCCGGTAGACAAGACGAACATCGCAACAATCAGGAGATCCGCCGGGTTCCGGTCGGACCGTTCTCCGCTTTGACCATGCCACAGAGAAAACGTTTAGAAGGTTGACATCATGAACAAGAAAATTGCTGAAGGAAAAGCCCTGGGGCTTAAATACGAAATTTACGACACCACCGGGATTGTCGAGCAGATCGCGTTCAGCAAGGACATGCTGATGACCCAGTCTCCGCAGGAATACATGGTGCATCTGCCTGCCTTCGATGGCGGGGCATCGCTGCCGAGGCGTCACCAGCAGATTCGCCTGCAGGGCGATTCCGAGCCCATCGAGCTGGACGGCACCGTGGTCGCCGACAACAGCGGTCAGCAGTTGACCCTGTTTCTGCTGACCCAGAACCGGGGAAAAAAAGGCACCTATTTCGGCAGCGTCAACCACAGCACCAGCAGAACAACGGACAACCCCAGCCTGATGCGCGACGAACTGTTCCCCTGGACCAGTTTCTGGATGGCCCTGGGGCTGGCTCTCGTGGCGGCATTTGTCTACCAGCTGACGGGCCAGGACAGAACCGTGCTGCAGGCGCTGCTGGTCACGGCTTTCTCCGTTCCCGCCATTTTCCTGCCCCTTTACGTGATCGGCTGGTTGATCGGCCTGCTGCGGACCATCGCCGTTCGCCAGAACCGGGACTTCCGGACCCACGCCGAGGCCCTGCGCCAGCAGCTGCAGGGGAACACTCCGGGAATGGCCTGAGTCCCCCTCCCTTTCTAATGACTCCGGCCCCCATAAACAGGGTGTCCCGGATTCAGTCAGGCAGAAGCACACAGCCCGGTCGGGATCTTCCGGCCGGGCTGTGCTGACGTAGACCTGTGCCCGTTCCCCCTCTCCCGGCCTCTGAACCGTTTTCCGAAAAAAGATCTTGCCTTTCTTCTCAATCATGACAATAATAGTAATAGTTCAAGAGCAAGGGAGCTCCGCCTCCCTTGCTCTTTGTTTTTTTGGGGACAACCCGATAAGAAAGAAGGTGACCGTCATGATGAGAAAGATTGCTGAAGGAAGTACCTTGGGCCTCAAGTATGAAATCTATGACAACACCGGCGTTGTTGATCAGGTTGAGATGAAAGACGATGCTCTCACATTCAAGCCCGTCGAAGGGCATCACCATATCCGGATCCCGGAATTCGGGGTCGGCAGCCAGGAAGGAAACCGCATCCAGTGGCTTCACCTCAAGGGGGAAGCGGAAAATATCGAGCTGGAAGACGTCACGGCTCCGGCTTGTACCGGTGAGCAGCTGACCCTGTTCTCGGTGAGACAGGCTCATCACGAGAAGGGGTCGTATTTCAGGTTCTTTAACCACAGTACCCATCAGGCGGTTGACAACCTGAGGGCCCTGCGTGACCAGCTGTTCCCCTGGGCCAGCCTCTGGTCGTTGCTGAGCATCGGTTTGACAGGGGTTTTCTATTACCTTCTTTCACACCAGGAGCGAGGCGCCATCGAGGCCTTTTTCGTTACCGTTGCGACCATGCCGGTGCTGTTTGTACCGATGTACCTGATCGGCCTGACAATCGGCCTGGCCAGAATGACCGCAGTTCGCAACAACCGGTCCTTCAGGAGCTATGCGACCAACCTGCGCTGAGATAAAATCCTTCCGCAGCCGGACCCTGCGTCCGGCTGCCTCCGCTCGATCAAAACCTCTATTTTTTTCCGATAGACCCTGCCGGGCCTAAGAGCCCGGATCAAGCCGGAATCTCATCCTGACAACTTACTATTGACATAAATATTTCAGACAGTTACAAAAAAAGAAGCAGTTCATGTGTGAGGGGGAAGCACGATTCGAAGCTGCCGTATCCGCGTCTGGATCTACAATCACACCAGAAAACTCCCTCCTTTCGTTTCATCCGCAGCCTGTCAAATGAAAAGAGGTCATCATGCCGGTCCGTCCATCCCGATCCGTTTCATCCGTCACGTCTATTCTGGTCCTGGCTTCGGTCCTGTTCTGCTGCGGCTCCTGCTCTTCCGGAGGCGGCGGGGACTCGTCCTCCGCGACCGTAGAAGAGGTCTTCACGGTCAGCTTCTACGCTTTTGAGGAACCAGTGGTCAGCGGACAAACCTTCTATATCGACCCGGTCAGCGGCAGCCGCAGCGGCGACGGAAGCGAAAGCGCTCCCTGGCGAACCCTGCAGCAGGTGATCGAAGACGGGCTGATCGAACATTACGCCTATTCGGAAAGCTACAACCCCAATTCCGAGCTGAAAGTCGTCAATGCCGGGGCCCCGGTCAAGGGAGGGGACTGCCTGGTGTTGAAGTCCGGATATCATGGCTATCTGGACCTGCGAACCTTTATCTTCGATGACTGGCTGACGATCAAAGGAGAGACCGGGTCCGAGGCGGTGCTGGCAAAAATCAGCCTGGTGGGGGCTTTCCGGAAGGTGTTCTTCAAGAACATCACCGTCAACAAGGAAAGCTTCAACACCATGGGCCATGAAGAAACGGCCTACTATGAGAGCGACGCCATCGACGGGGCGGCCATCTACTGCGCATCAAACAGTTTTTACGGTGACGGCGCTGATATCAAATTCAAGGAGATGACAGTCATGACCGCCGCGGACAGTTCCGACTGGGACGCAGCGACCTGGGTGGAGAGGGCCGATTCCGGCGTGGCATTTCGCGGCGTACCGCGCAGTGAGCTGGTTGATTCAACGATCATCAATGTAGCCACCGGCATTGCCGTCAGTGACGACTGCAGCGACAGCTACATCGTGAACAATACCGTTCAGGGCTATCGTATCGATGGCGCCCGCATCATCAGCGACAACATCTATTTCGCCGACAACGAGATTCTCGACTGCTACAAGGTGGACGACAACCACGATGACGGCATTCAGAGCTATTCCTACACCGAAGCAGGAGCAGGGACCGGCGTCATCAAAAATGTGATCCTGCGCAACAACATCATTATCGGCACGACGAACCCGGCTCACCCTCTGGCTGGGAACCCTCAGGGAATCGGCTGCTTTGACGGTATGTTTGACAACTGGACAGTTGAAAACAACCTGGTTGTGTCCAGCACCTGGCACGGCATCTCTTTTTACGGACTGCGCAACAGCGCCATCCTGAACAACACCGTCATCGACCTGGACAGTACGGACAACCCGGTGCCGTGGATCATGATTCACGCCCATAAGGACGGAACAGAAAGCTCGGACAACATCATTGCCAACAATATCGTTGCAAACACCGTCAGTGGCTCGGGAACCAAACTGACCCAGGCAGACAACTACATTATCGGCAAGGGGAACGATGCTCTGAACGATATTCTGTTTACCGATCCTGACCAGTTTGATTACACCCTTCAGGACAACGCGACCACCCGGTCCGAAGTGATCGATCAGGGGCAGGCCAGGGAAGGCTATTATTCTTCCAGCTATGACCTGCTCGGATTTTCCCGCGATCAGCGTCCCGACCTGGGAGCCTACGAAGCCCGCCCCTGAACACGATGGCAGGCATCAGCGTCACCGGGAGAACAAAAAGCTCCTACATGGCTGAAAAACAGTTAATTTTCCCATATTCAGGAAAATCAACGGTTTAAAAAAAATATAACCGGTTATTATCTTCACTTTTTCCAACCGAACAGATTAACGTCCTGAAGACAGGGAGTTAGCTCCTTGTCTTCCCCCTGAAAAACGGAATTTGACCACAGAGCCCGCCAAAATCCTCAGCAAGCTGTCATATGCCCACGTCCCACATATGGACAGCACCATTTTCGAGACGTCGTTTCCACTTCAAATTCAATCTTAACATATTGAATTAAAACGGATTTTTCTTTCAAAAAGCTATTGCAAGCCACGCCGCTCTGCCTCTACAATTTCAACATTGGACCTGAGTTGAACAGAGACAATCGAATCACAAACCCCTGCCATCTGTTACTGCAGCAATCATCAACACCTTGAGAACTTAACGAGAACAGAATCATGAAAAAGAAGATCGCAGAAGGCAACGCATTAGGTTTGAAATACGAAATTTTTGACAACACCGGCATTATCGATCATATCGAGTTCAGCCAGGATATGGTTTACATCGCCCCCACGACAGGGCGTCATATCCGGGTGCCCGAACTTGACAACTACCCTTTCCACCTCAATCGCCATCAGAGTCTGAAACTGAAAGGTGAGCAGGACAGCATCGACCTCGACAACATGGACGCCATCGGGAACAACGGCCAGGAGCTGACACTGTTCCTCCTGACCCGCAGCAGAAGCAACCGGGGTTCCTATTTCAGCCTGGTCAATCACGATACCCACAAAGCCTTGACCAACGACAATTCCATGCGGGCCCAATTGTTCCCCTGGGCAGGAACCTGGGCCATGTTTGCTATCGTCATGATTGCATTTTTCTTCAACATGCACGAAATTCAGCACCGGCAGACCCAAGAGGCCATCATGCTGTGTCTCTATTTTTCACCGGTCATCATGCTGCCCCTGTTCATCGCCGGCAGCGGCGTCGGATTCCTCAGGTCCCTGGTTGTCAAACGTAATCGGGCCTTTAAAAACTATGCCGCGACATTGTGCCAGAAACTGGACGTCAGCAACTCAGGGCTGGCCTGAATAGGGAGTCGGCTGGCGGGCCGGGACCCGCCGACTTTGATTGTGAATTTAAAGATTGTATTGCAACAGTCAAAAACAAAGTCGCGGGGTTGCGCCCCCGCACGCGCCATACTCTTTTGTCATGCCACAAAAGAGTATGCAGAAAAGGGCACCCCGGCTCCTTGCCCTGCGGGTTCCCTCCATGATGACCAGCTTGTGCAGCGCGAAAAAAACTCGCCTGCGGCTCAAACAGTTTTCCGCTTGTTTCTGCAAAAGCTGGCCATCATTCCGGCTGCGTCACAAGGGGCTGAGGTTGCTGTTTGCAAGTATTCCCCTTCTATCAAGCCGCACAGCGGCTTTACGGTTCTGCCCGTTTATGCGTCAGCATCCGGGCGGGTTGTTGTTTGCAGGTTCTGACAATAATTCGCAGACGGACTCAATTGTCGTCAGCGTATTTGACCTTCAGGGCATTTTTGTTTCCTTTTGTTGCCCAGGACAAAAGGAAGCCGGCTGCCAGGCCGGGACCCGGCGGTTTTGATGGTGCTTTAAGGTTTTAACAGACACAGTCAAAGACTAGACCGCGGGGTCGCGCCCCCGCTCGGCGCCTTACTATTTGTCCCAGGCGGGCGACAAATAGTAAGCACAAAGCGCCCTTTTTTACCTGTCCGAGGGACGATCAGCAATTCCCAGTAGGGAGCATTCAGGCCAGCAACGACCCGGCCCACGCTGAGCAGACTCAGCGAAAGGCCAGAACCGCAAAAATGCGGTTGGCATTTTGATAAATGATCTGTGATCTTCAAGCCGCACAGCGGCTTTACGGTTCTGCCCGTTTATGCGTCAGCATCCGGGCGGGTTGTTGTTTGCAGGTTCTGACAATAATTCGCAGACGGACTCACTTGTCGTCAGCGTATTTGACCTTCAGGGCATTTTTGCTTCCTTTTGTTGCCCAGGACAAAAGGAAGCCGGCTGCCGGGCCGGGACCCGGCGGTTTTGATGGTGCTTTAAGGTTTAAACAGGCACAGTCAAAGACTAGACCGCGGGGTCGCGCCCCCGCTCGGCGCCTTACTATTTGTCCCAGGCGGGCGACAAATAGTAAGCACAAAACGCCCTTTTTACATGTCCGGGGGACAATCCGCTGTTCCCAGTCGGCAGCATTCATTACAGCAACGACCCGGCCCACGCTGAGCAGGCTCAGCTAAAGGCCAGAACCGCAAAAACACCAAAGGTGTTTTGACTGTTGAAAAGCCCCTCATCTCCAAGCCGCTAAGCGGCTTTGCGGTTCTGCCCGTTCATGCGTCAGCATCCGGGCGGGTTGTTGTTTGCAGGTTCTGACAATAATTCGCAGACGGACTCAATTGTCGTCAGCGTATTTGACCTTCAGGGCATTTTTGCTTCCTTTTGTTGCCCAGGACAAAAGGAAGCCGGCTGCCGGGCCGGGACCCGGCGGTTTTGATGGTGCTTTAAGGTTTAAACAGGCACAGTCAAAGACTAGACCGCGGGGTCGCGCCCCCGCTCGGCGCCTTACTATTTGTCCCAGGCGGGCGACAAATAGTAAGCACAAAACGCCCTTTTTACATGTCCGGGGGACAATCCGCTGTTCCCAGTCGGCAGCATTCATTACAGCAACGACCCGGCCCACGCTGAGCAGGCTCAGCTAAAGGCCAGAACCGCAAAAACACCAAAGGTGTTTTGACTGTTGAAAAGCCCCTCATCTCCAAGCCGCTAAGCGGCTTTGCGGTTCTGCCCGTTTATGCGTCAGCATCCGGGCGGGTTGTTATTTGCTGGCAATAGCAATAAATTCTAGTCTGACTCAATTGTCGTCAGTGTACTTGACCTTAAAGAGTTTCTTTTCCTCCCTTTTCTTTGCGACCAAAGAAAAGGGAGTCGGCTGGCGGGCCGGGACCCGCCGACTTTGATTGTGAATTTAAAGATTGAAGATTGTATTGCAACAGTCAAAAACAAAGTCACAGGGTCGCGCCCCTGACATGTTCAGATACCAAGCCAAAGATACCAAGGATACACACCATGCAACCCTTCCAGTTTCTCAGCCCCGGAACACTCGATTTCGGACCCGGCCGAATCGACCGGCTGCCCGGCCATATTCTCCGCCACGGTCGCAGCATCCTCATCCTGCGGGGAGGGACATCCCTTGAGATCTCAGGATCATGGGAGAAAATCCGCACCCTGCTTCGCGACCACGCGATCTCCTGGAAAGAGGCCCAGATCCACGGCGAACCCTCGCCGGCTGATATAGACGCCATCTGCAGCACCCACCGCCATCAGGACATCGATTGTGTGGTCGCCATCGGGGGCGGCAGTGTTCTAGACGGGGGCAAAGCGGTGGCGGCCATGCTCGGCATGAGCGGAACGGTGAAAGACTATCTTGAGAAGGTCGGCCATAAACGCCCGGAACCACGTCGGGTTCCCCTGATAGCAATACCGACAACCTCCGGGACCGGAAGCGAAGCGACCAAAAACGCGGTTCTGTCCGAGGTCGGTCCCGAGGGCTTCAAGGCCTCCCTGCGCCATGACAGCTATATCCCCGATATCGCCCTGATCGATCCCCTGCTGATGACCGGGTGTCCGGCCGGGGTCACGGCAGCGGCCGGCATGGACGCGCTGTCGCAGTTGCTGGAATCGTTCCTGTCGACCAGGGGCACGGCGCTGACCGAGGCCCTGGCCATCAGCGGACTGGACCATATCGCCCGCGCCTTTCCCGGCGTCTGTGATGCCCTGGCGATGGATCCGGAGGCCCGCGCAAACATGGCGTACGCGGCCTATCTTTCCGGACTGACCCTGGCCAACGCGGGACTCGGAACAGTGCACGGCATAGCCGGGGTTCTAGGTGGCTTCTACCCGGTCCCCCATGGACGGATCTGCGGCGTCCTGCTGGCACCGATCATGAAAAAGACCCTCGAAAAGCTCCCCGTCGGTCATCCGGCCCTGGCGAAAATGAACCGGGCCGGAGAGATCCTGACGGGCTGCTCCTTCGGGGACCTTCATGCCGGCGCCGGCGCCCTGGTGCGCCACCTGGAACACCTTCAGCGGGCCACCGGTCTGTCCCGCCTGACCGGACTCGCCCTGAGTGCCGAGGATGTCGACCGGATCGGTTCTTATTCAGGCAACAAGAACAACCCCGTCGCCCTGACCGCAGATGAGTTGAAAACCATCCTGCAGGCATGTTCGCACCCGTAGAGGGCTCTTAAGCGACCGGATAGCCCCTGCTACCCGCCCCTGACCCTTGTCAACGATTGACCGCAAGGTTTCCGGGCAGTAAGGTGTGACCCTTTTCTTGTCCCGACAACTCTTGCCCTGAAAATCAAGACATGAACGAATTTGCCAATCTCATCCTGCAATCCGGCCGGACCGCGGTCGAACTGGCCCTGTTTGTCCTGCTGCCGGTGATGATCGTCATGCTCAGCTGCATGCGCCTGCTCGAAGCCCGGGGAATCCTCGACAAGGCGGTGACCTTGCTGACCCCGTTGCTGCGACCCCTGGGAATTCCCGGCCTGGGTGTCTTCGCCCTGCTCCAGGTGCTGTTCGTCAGTTTCGCGGCTCCCGTCGCCACCCTGGCCATGATGGATAAATGCGGAATCAACCGCCGCCATCTGGCCGCCACCCTGGCCCTGGTCTTCGCCGGAGCGCAGGCCAACGTCGTCTTCCCGCTAAGCGCCAAGGGGCTGAACGGACCGGCAACCCTGGGGATCTCGGCATTATGCGCCATCGTCGGTGCGGCGGCCACCTATCATCTGTTCGGTCGCGCCCTCGACAGCAGCGACGAACCGCCCGTCCCCAACCCGACCCATCCGACCGCCGACAGTCCCAAGGGGGTTCTCGACGTGGTCAACCGCGCCGGGGCCGAAGCCTTCAGCATCGCCGTCGGGGCGCTGCCGATCCTGGTTCTGCTGCTGCTGGTGGTCAATATCCTCGGAAAGCTTGGGGCGACCCCCCTGATCGAGTCATTCAGTGCGCCGCTGGCGGCCCTGGTCGATCTGCCGTCAACTGTTGCCCTGCCGATCATTACCAAGTGGATTGCCGGGGGAACCGCCATGCTCGGCGTCACCGTGGACATGCTGGAGAAGGGGCTCCTCGGGGCCAGGGATCTCAACCGGGTTGCCGGACTGATGATCAATCCCCTGGACCTGACAGGGATTTCGGTGCTGATCTCCGCCGGTCCAAGGGTCTCATCGATCCTCAAACCGGCGGCCTGCGGTGCCCTCATCGCCATTATTCTGCGGGCCGTACTGCATCTGCTGCTCTGGTAACGGGAAGGATCACGGTTTCTGCCCAACCTGTCTGACCTGGACCTTGACCGTCGTCGGGCTGATCTTTTCGACATCGATGTCCGGCGGCAGCACCATCTGGGAGCTGTTGAGGGGATAGGTCTGGCGACCCAGGCCCGTCAGGGTGCCGTCCAGGGAGATCAGCAGGTCACTCTGCTTCAACTTGAACAGCTCCCGCCGCTGGCCGGTGAGCAGAACCTCGGCGCTCTCCGGTGTCACCGATTCAAAGACAAACCCCTGAGGAATATTCTGCACCTCGATGGGCACCTCGAAAGAGGTCGTAACGACCGCGGCGCCGGGCACCAGGACCACCCAGACAATGGCCGTGATCACGAGGGAGGCCGCCATCCTCAGCAGCATGAGCAACCAGGACCGCAGCTGGTTCCTGCTGCTGCCCAGCGCCTCCAGGTCGGCGCTGAAACCCCTGATCTGCTGCAGCAGGGCTTCGCTGTCGGAAATCCGTTCGAGCAGCCCTTCTCTGGCGACGGAAATACCGCCACTTTCTTCGGAAACCACCAGCACCAGGGCATCGCATTTTTCCGAAAGACCGATTGCGGCCGCGTGCCGGGTCCCTTTCTGATTGAGCTGCTCATCACTTTCGGTCAGGGGCAGCCTGCTACCAAACCGTTCGACGCGCTCCCCCCGCAGGACGATGGCTCCGTCATGACCGGGGGACTTGGGATCAAACAGGCTGAGCAGCAACGGCCTGCTGACGGTTCCCTCCAGCCGGAACCCCTCGGTAATGAGGGAATCCAGAGCGATCTGCCCCGGCAGCACCACCAGCGCCCCCCAGCGACGTTCCGACAGTTCGTACATGACCCTGACCAGCAGTTCGGCCACGCCCCCCTGCCCCGGCAGGACTTTTTTCTGCCGCCAGAAGAACATGGTCCCGATATCATCGAGCACACGCCTGATTTCCTGCTGGTAAATCACCACCACAATCAGGATGACCACCACCGACAGTCCCTGCAGCACCCGGACGGTCAGGGTAAATTCCAGCTGATTCGCGAGCAGCAGGATCATTCCGTAGGCGACCAGGCCGGCACCCAGCTTCCAGGTTCTGCGCGCCCTGAAAATAGTCAGCAGGAACCAGATGATGGCCGAGGAGAAAACAATATCGAGAATATCGAAAAAACTGATCTCACTGAGAAGAGAGAGATAATCAAGAAACATAAGGGTCCGTCCTGGGGGGGCAATGCAAAAAAAAGAGATTGTTACGGTATTGATTCTAGCAGGTTCCGGCGGAATAGTTAAAGAAAAGCACGGAAACGAACGCCGCTGGGCGGCTGAAACACGGGTGCCTCGTCAGTCAGCCGGGGGCCCAGGCCGGGCCTGATCTTCTCAGCATAAGGAGAAAATTTGGACATTCGGAACAACTCTTTGTATAACAGCGCTTCCCCGATAATCACGTCACCGACCAACAGAACAAGAGAAGGTAGATACCCATGGATACGACACCGACAGCCCCGGCACGCCTGATCGCCATCGGCGACGTTCACGGCATGGAGGCCCTGCTTGAGCGACTGCTTGATCAGATTTCACCGACCGCAGAGGATCAGCTGGTCTTCATGGGTGATTACATTGACCGGGGGGACCACTGCCGGGAAGCCATCGACCGGCTGATCCGGCTGAAGCAGGAGCTCCCCGACACGGTTTTCCTCCGGGGCAATCACGACCAGATGCTCATCGATGCCCTGATTGAACAGGGGGTCGCCGATGGTCGGCGCCTGCGCGATATGTCCCCCCTGTTCCGTGAAAAAGGCCCGGCATCGGACCTGGAGAAGTTTTTAAGTATCGGCAGGGAGACCATGGCCAGTTACGGGATCACCGACCTGGCCGATCTGCCCCGCAGGCACATCGATTTTCTGCAAAGTACCCGGCTGTGGTGGCAGCAGGACATGTTTATCTTCGTCCATGCCGGAATTGCACCGGCCCTGCCGATGGCGGAACAGGATCCCTACACCCTGCTGTGGGAGCGCAACGCCCCGCCCGGACAGGGGGGGCAGGTTCACATTGTCGGCCACCAGCCGACGGATGGGGAGCCCGCCTTCGAACCGGGACGGATCAACGTTGACACCGGCGCCGTCTACGGTCACGCCCTGACCGCCTGCGAGGTAAGGACGAAGCAGGTCTGGCAGGTCAGATAAGAGAGGACCCGCCCGGCACATAAGCAGGCCCCGGGCCGGCTCGCAGTCGGATCACACCAGGCCTTCCCGCCGTAACCGATCAATAATCGTTCCGGTCGATCGACTGCGATCCATGGTGTAGAAGTGCAGCCCCGGCACCCCCCGGCTCAACAGGTCCCGACACTGGGCCAAGGCATATTCGATCCCCAGTTCCAGCGCGGCATCACTATCCGCAGGGGTCAGCCGATCCAGGCTGCGGCGCAACAGGTCCGGAATGGAGGCCCCGCACATCCCCGCCAGGCGGTGCGTCAGCTCGACGGAATATACCGGCATGATCCCGGGTATGATCGGCACTTCGATCCCCCGGGCCCGGCACTTGTCGACAAACGCGAAGAAATACTCATTGTCGTGAAAATACTGGGTCACAATGTAATCGGCACCGCTTAGCACCTTGATACGCAGGTTCTCGATATCCCGGTCGAGGTCCGGAGAAGCGACATGCCCTTCCGGATACCCGGCGCAGCCGATGGTGAAATCGTAGCGTTCGCGGATAAAGGCGATCATATCGCTGGCATAGGGAAACCCCTGAGGATGCAGGGAAAACGATCCGTCCTTCGGTTCGTCGCCACGGACCACGAAGAGATTCTCCACGCCCATGTCCCGGAACCGGTCAAGAACCTCCCCCAACTCGTCCGGCCCGAGCCCGGCCCCGGCGACATGGGCGACAGTCGGCAGACGGGTCGCGGTCATCAACTGGCTCACGGTCCGGTAGGTTCCTTCCTGGGTTGAGCCTCCCGCCCCGAAGGTGACCGTAAAAAAGTCCGGATTTCTGCGGCACAGGCGGGACACGACTCCGGGAAATTTCTCCCGGGCCTCGTCATTGCGCGGGGGAAAAAACTCCATGGAAATGACCGGTTGTTTACTTTTATAAAGAGCAGTTACCTGCATAAAGGTCTCTCCGGTGGCCAACGGCTCAACAGCATCAGCATGATTCATGATAGGTCCGTAAGTGATGCTTCAATGATAGCTTAAAAGACCGGATTTGTTAACCGGCGAGACGGCAATGAAGAGACCCTTCTCCAGGCGAAGCATAACCTGAACGCCCTTTCAAAACCCGACATCGGATGCCGGGCGGCCGCCTCCTGACTCAGCCATGTCAGTCCCCACGATATTGCGCCAGCAGCCGCTCACGCAGCCGGAACAGCGGCGTTCTGACCGCCACCGGACAGAGCGCCGGATCGTGCAGCCGCAGGACGCCGTCCGGAAAGCGGGCCCGCATGCTCGGTTCGTCGCCATCTCCTTCGGATAATCTTTTTCTGTGAAAGACCTTTCGAACCTGTCAGCAACCGACGTTGAATCAAAAACCTTTTAAATCATGATGACAGGGGGCCTGGTCTGAAAATTACTCTCTCAGGCCTGCGCTCCGAACCGCTCACGGTCATGTTCCCTCAGATAGTCCAGCTGCGGTCCGACCGGGATAATCCCGGTCGGGTTGATGGTTTTGTGGCTGCCGTAATAGTGGGTCTTGATATGATCAAAATCGACGGTTTCAGGAACCCCGGGGTACTGGTAGAGATCACGCAGGTAGTTTGAGATGTTATGATAGTCCTCGATCCGTTTCAGGTTGCATTTGAAATGTCCATAATAGACGGCATCGAAACGTACCAGAGTGGTAAACAGGCGCCAGTCCGCCTCGGTGATGGCGTCACCGACCAGGTAGCGATTTTTTGAGAGCCTGTTTTCCAGCCAGTCCAGGGTGTCAAACAGGTCGGCGAATGCTTCCTCGTAGGCCTCCTGGGTGGTCGCAAAACCGGTGCGATAGACACCGTTGTTGATATTGTCGTAAATCCGCGCGTTGACCTGGTCGATCTCCGCGGCCAATTCAGACGGATAAAAGTCGGTCTGGACCGGCGTCAGGCGGTTGAAGGCGCTGTTGAACATGCGGATGATCTCTGCGGATTCGTTACTGACGATGGTCCCCTGCCGCCGGTCCCAGAGAACCGGGACGGTCACCCGTCCCGAATAGGAGGCGTCGGCCTTGAGATACAGCTGGTACAGGTAGTCCAGGTCCGGGACCGGGCTGTTCTTTCTGGCTTCCTGACCCAACTCCCAGCCGTTTGCAAGCATCAGGGGGTCCACCACGGTGACCCCGACGAGCTCCTGCAGTTTTTTGATCGCGCGGAAAACCAGGGTCCGGTGAGCCCACGGGCAGGCCAGGGAGACATAGAGATGATAACGATCCGCTTCGGCTTTAAAGCCACCGCGTCCGCTCGGCCCGGCACTGCCGTCGGCCGTGATCCAATTGCGAAACTGCGCTTCCTGGCGCACGAATTTTCCGCCGGTTTTGTCGGTGTCATACCATTTGTCGTGCCATTGTCCAGCTATCAATAATCCCATAAAGCCCTTCCCGGTAAAGTCGGTTGATTCCGAAACATTTTGTACAACTCACCTTCTGCCTTCATCCTATCAAATCACTGAACCTTATTGATAGGGGCGGAGACACCCTCAGTGCATCACCCTGTCTTCTTTGACCCGCGGCAGGCGCTGGAAACTGCCGGCATACCTCGCCGGAAAGGAGCTGCCCTGAAAAAATCCCCCACCTGTGTTAAGCTGGAATACTCATGAAAATTATGTCGTTCACCAGACCATCATCTATCATTTGAATTCAAGCGATATCAGGAACACAGGACAAATCATTATGAAGGCCTCCGACACCGCCCCCTATCCCCTTCACCCGTTTCAGAAACTCTCATTTATTATCGATTCGGCCGGCTATTACCGGGCCGTTGCCGAAGCCTGTGAGCAGGCCCGGAAAACGATCTACATTCTCGGCTGGGACGTCGACAGCCGGATCGCCCTGCGTCGCGACGAAGACTCCCCGGAAGAAACCCTGGGAGAATTCGTCGATCGCCTGGCCCGGGAAAAACCCGATCTCGACATCTACATCCTGGAATGGGACTTCGCCATGTTCTATTCCCTGGAGCGTGAAGCCTGGTCCTTGCTGAGCCTGGGCTGGCTGACCCATGAGCGGGTTCATTTCGCCCTCGATGACAACCACCCGGTCGGGGCGTCCCACCACCAGAAGATTGTCGTCATCGACGACCAGGTGGCCTTTACCGGGGGGATCGATCTGGCGAGTTTTCGCTGGGACACCTCTGAGCACCGTGCCGAGCACCCCATGCGCCAGGACAACGGAACCAGCTACGGGCCGGTCCACGATGTCCAGGTTGCAGTCAGCGGCGAGGCGGCACGCGCCCTGGGAAAACTGTCACGCCGCCGCTGGGAGCTGGCAACCGGCCAGATTCTTCCCGAACCGCAACCGGAGGGTGAGGCTCCCTGGCCGGACAGTCTCGACAGCGATCTCGAAGACGGTGAGCTCGCGCTGCTGACCACGACACCGTCCCATGACGGCATGGAAGAATGCCGGGACATCGAAAACTTCTACCTCAACGCCATTGCAGAGGCAAAACACTCCATTTATTTTGAGAATCAGTATTTCAGTTCCCAGTCCATCTGCAAAGCTCTGCAAAAATCCCTGAAACAGGACGACGGTCCAGAAATCCTCATGGTCCTGCCCCGCTATTGCCCCGGCTGGCTGGAAGAGGAGACCATGGGGCTGTTGCGGAAGAAACTGCTTGAGGACCTGCGCAAGGCGGACGTTCACCAGCGCCTGGAAGTCTGGTACCCCCACCAGGCCGATCTGTCCGACGGGATCATCAACGTGCACAGCAAGCTCATGGTCGTCGACGAGTCACTACTGACGGTCGGATCTGCCAATCTCAGCAACCGCTCCATGCTCTTCGATACCGAATGCAACGTGGCCCTTTACGGGCACCGGGATGAACAGACAGCCCGGGCCATCGCCGCCTTCCGCAACCGCCTGCTCGCCGAGCACCTGGGCTGCAGCAGCGACACCGTGAGTCGGTCCATCGCCAAAAAGTCCTCCCTGCATGCCGTGCTCGATATCTCCGGAGACGGCCGACGGTTCATGAAACCGATGCCGGAAGAACCGGCGACCTCGGCCTTGGGAGACCTGCCGGCCACCGTCTTTGCCGACCCCGAAAAACCGATGGGCGTCGACAATCTTGAGGACTTCCTGGGGCTGGCAAACCGCAACGAAGACGATTCTGACCACAGGAAAACCAGAATCAGGCTGTTCGTGGGCATGATTGCAGCGGCCGTCATGCTGGCCGCCCTGTGGCGCTGGTCGCCCCTTCACCAGTGGCTGCGGCCGGACACCCTGGCAGCCGCCGCCGCTGAGGTTCGCAATACGCCGCTGATTATCCCCCTGGTCCTGGTGATCTATATCGTCGGCAGCTGCCTGATGGTCCCTGTCAACCTGCTGTTCCTGGCGACAGCCCTGAGTTTCGGACCTTACAGCGGGTTTGCCCTGGCCCTCACGGGAAGTCTGCTCGGCGGCCTGGCCAGCTACCTGATGGGGCACTGGCTGGGGCGCGATCTGGTGCGCAAGCTGGCCGGAAAAAAACTGAACCGCCTCAGCCGCAAGCTGGCCCGACGGGGCTGGCTGGCGGTCGCCCTGGTCAGGATTATTCCCATCGCCCCCTTTACCGTGGTCAACATGGTCGCCGGAGCCTCCCATATTACCGGACGCTCTTTCCTGATCGGCACTGCCATCGGTATGTGTCCCGGGATCCTGGCGGTCATGGTCTTTGAGGAAGGCCTCCAGAGAGCTCTGCAGCATCCGGAGGGGATCGGCTGGCTCCCTCTGGTCATCGCCCTGGTCCTTTCCACAGGACTGGTCGTCGGCGCCCGCCAGCTTTTCAGCCGCACCGAAAAACGTCGCCATGACTGAAACCGGCCTCACCCTGGCCAGCTGGAACATCCACATGGGGATCGGCAGCGACGGCAATCGCGATATGGCGCGGACCTGCGGGGTCATCAACAGCCTGGGAGGGGATGTCATCGGCCTCCAGGAAGTCGACAATCATCATAGCGACGGCGGCAATGACCTTGTTCTGCTCGCCGATCGCACCGGGTTGACGGTCATTCCCGGACCGACCATGCAGAATGAGACCGGCGATTACGGCAATGCACTGCTGACCCGGTTGCCCGTTGCCCGGGTTATCCGTCATGACATCAGTTTCGGTCATTACGAACCCCGGGGGCTGCTGATCGCCGATCTGCGCCATGGCGGCGGCCTGATCAGGGTTGCAGTGACCCACCTGGGCCTGCGTCCGGCCGAACGTCGCGACCAGGTGCGCAAACTGATGGAACGGCTCCCCACCGCTGACGATGTTCCGCTGATCCTCATGGGAGACTTCAACGAGTGGCTGTTCTGGGGGCGGCCGCTGCGCTGGCTCCATCGCTACTTCGGCAGGACCTCGTCCCCGGCAACCTTTCCGGCCCGCTGGCCCCTGCTTGCCCTTGATCAGATCCTCGCCCAGCCACCAACGCTGATCAGGAACCGCCGGGTCTTCAGAACGGCACAGGCCCGGCGGGCTTCAGATCACCTGCCGCTGCTTGCCGACCTCCGCTTCCCGCGCTGACGCCCGCAAGGAAAATCCCGATCCGATGCGATAATCGACAAAAAAAACGGCGGGCCCGAATTGAACCCGTCGTTTTTTTTTGCAGCCTTATCAGCAACTCTTGCGATGACTACATTTTGGCAATGCCAAAGTCTGCAGGATTGTTCTTGCCGGCACCGGAATCCCAGATCAGCCAGGACATCAGGGACCGCCAGTTGTTCATGAATTCACGGGCCTCATCGCCGCTGATACCGAGCACGGTCAGCCCGTTCATGCTTGCATAATTCTTGAATTTCTCGTCCTTGAGCGCCTCGCCATAGGCATAGGTCAGCTTGTCGACGATGGGCTTGGGAGTCCCCTTTTTGACGAACACGCCATAGAAGAATCCCGAAGCTTTCATGACATTGTCAAAGGCCGGATTGATCTTGGTGATGTGAGGTACGTCAGGGAGCGTCGGGTTCGGTGAGTTTTTCATGATCGCCAGAGCCCGCAGGTCGCCGTTTTTAACATACTGGACGGCGGCACCGACAGACAGGCCGCTGACATCGAGCTGGCCGCCGAGCAGGGCGGTCACCAGGGGACCGTCGCCATTGAACGCCACGGAATTGAACTCGACCCCTTCAACCTTCTTGATCAGCTTGGAGGTCACCCACGGCTGACCGCCGACGCCACTGATTCCGATTGACAGCTCACCCGGCTTTTCCTTGGCGGCCTTGATCAGATCGTCATAGGTCTTGATGGGAGAATCCTTGGGCACAACAATAACAGTGGACCCCTGCACGAACAGCATGATCGGGTCAAACTCGTCGTAGCTCAGCTCGGACAGGCCGAGAACCTGGTACAGCTGGGGATTTTCGGCATGGAACATCAGGGTGTAACCATCCGGTTTGGATGCATAAACCGCCTGGGCACAAATGGCACCGGTCGCACCGGTCTTGTTGGCCATGATAACGGTCTGCCCGAGGACTTTTTTCAGCCAGGGGCGTCACCAGGCGCGATACCGTATCAGTTCCCCCGCCGGCACCCCAGGCGATGTAACCGTTGATGGGATGGGACGGATAGTCATCTGCGTTGGCAGTACCAACCAGCAAAAGTCCAGCAGCAAGAACCAGCGCCAACCATTTCAAGCTTTTCATGTTCCTCTCTCCTTTGGTTAGAAAACGAGTGAAACTTCCGGAGGCACGATCACCGGACCGTACCCAGCATCAGTGATTGAAGATACGTCGCCGCCTCTTTGCGGGAGTATTTCAATTCGATATCTCTGGCAATCAGGATATCGGGGCCCAGTTCGCTGCTCTCGATATCCTCGTTGATTTTCGCAAAAACGGTTTCAGGGTCCGCCGCCGCGAAACTTTTCAGAAAAATCTCCGGAAAATCCCTGACCAGCTCCCGGTAGTATCCCCTGCGTCCGGCATCGGTCAGCAGCCGGGCCGCTTCGTCATTCTCGGGACCAAACATGACCACCAGTAACTCCCGGCAGGGAACCCTGATGTCGTAGGCCCGCCCCTCTTGACTGGCCGTCTGATATTCCTTTTCGGCAAATTGCCCGAAGCGCAGCATGGCCCGGGCGTGGATACGGCGCCACGGATGGGTGGTGAAGAGCCGAAAACGAACAGTCATATAAATGGCGACCACCAGGAACGGGAGGTAAAGCAGCCAGGAGACCGGGGGATGAAGCAGATTGATCCCGATTCCGGTCATAACGACCGTCACGATGGACACCCAACCGAACCCCAGATACCAGGAAATGCGAAAATCCACCTTGTCCTCCATTGCCAGGACGTTCATTGCGATTTTCCGAACAGTTTGCACAGGCCGGTCATCATTTTCGGACTCGATACGATGACGGTCATGATCATCAGCGCGAGAATCACCAGGGGAACCGGATTGCTGACCATCCCCAGAAAAAAATCCGGGGCACTGCCGCGCGCAAGCTGGATGCCGCGACGATAGTTTTCGTCGATGATCGGGGTCAGAATAACCCCCAGGACCAGTGGCGCTACGGGATAATCGTAGCGTTTCATGAGATACCCCAGGATTCCGAAGCCGATCATCCAGTAGATGTCGGTGATGCTGTTCTGGATGGAATAGCCGCCGACGAAGGTCAGGACCACGATGATCGGAATGATGTAGGGCTTGGGAACCTCGACGATCTTGCTGAAGGCGCGGATGCCGGTCATGCCCCAGACATAGAGGAAGATGTTGGCGATAACCAGAGAACCGACGACAAACCAGAAGAACTCCGGCTGTTCGCGCATCAGCATGGGTCCTGGGCGCAGACCGTGAATGATCAGGGCCCCGATCAGGACCGCCGTCACCGAATCGCCCGGGATCCCCAGGGTCATCATCGGCACGAAGGCCCCGCCGATGGCGGCGTTGGCCGCCGCTTTCCGGAGCGATCAGCCCCTGGTAGGCCCCCTGACCGAAGGGCTTGGGATAGGGGTTCTTGACGGTTCCGCTTGGCATGATCGTAGGCCATCAGCGCAGCGATATCGCCCCCGGTTCCCGGCAGAGCGCCGACCACCACGCCGATCACCGACGCCCTGACAGTCAGGAACATGTTGTCCCAGACCGCCGTCCATTCCGGGGTGATCCTGGAGATACTCTGCTTGACGGCCTTGGCCTTGGTCTGGAGCTGCATCAAGGTTTCGGAAATTCCGAAGGTCCCGATCATGACGATGACGAAATGAATGCCGCCCAGCAGGTTCAGGGTGCCGAAGGTCATGCGCCCCTGCCCGGTTTCCGGGTCCATGCCGATAAGACCGACGATGATCCCGATAAAGGCTGCGATCAGCGCCTTCACCATGCTCCCTTCCGCCAGGTTGCCGACCAGGAACAGGGCCATGAAGGCGAGAAGGAAATAATCCCTGGCCTGGAAAATCAAGGCCAGTTCGGCGATCAGCGGGGCGCACAGGGCGAGAATGATAATCCCGAGAAAATTCCCGATGACGGCCTGAGTCGTCGAGAGCCCCATGGCCTGTCCGGCCATCCCCATTTTGGCCAGGGGGTAGCCGTCAAAGGTGGAGGCGACGGCGGCCGGCGCACCCGGAATGTTAAGGAGAATCCCGGCCCGGGCACCGCCGTAGACGCCGCCGGTATAGATGCCGACCATCACCGCCAGAGCGGGCAGCACATCCCACGAAAAAGTAAAAGAGATCAGCAGCGAAACGGCCATGGTGACGGACAGCCCGGGAATGGCCCCGACATAAAGTCCGACCAGGGTTCCGCCGGCGACCCATCCGACCAGCCCGAGACTCATAAAGGGCTGAAGAAAACCTTCCAATCCTGTGTACATAATGACGACCTCCAGTCGACTTACGGCAGAACAACCTGGAACAAGGTTGAAAAGATCAGGTACAGAACCCCCAGAACGCCCGCCGAGACCAGGATTTTCAGCAGCAGCTTCTTCGGTTCAAGCAGGTACATGGTGGAAACCAGAAACAGAAAGGTGGCCGGAATGAAATGCAGAGGTTCCAGGATAAATCCGTAAAGGGTCAGCGTGATCAGTAGAATCACCACGTCACGATCGAAGAGATGATGCATCAGGTCGGCAAAGGTCCCTTCCCGGTAGCCCTTGCGAAAATACTGAACGGCGGTTCCCAGAATCATCAGGATGGTGCAGCCGCCCACCAACTGCGGGATACTGCCGGGACCCGCGTTCACGCCCTGAAAAACGCCTTCGCTTTGTAAGGAATCGATAAAAAGTGCGACCACGATGATGAAGAGCAGCAGCAGCATCTTGTATTCACCTTGAGGCTTGTCGTGATCGGGGACAATCGAGCCGTCTTTCGCATGTTCCATCATAATCAACCCTCTTTAAAAGCCAGGTCCTGCCAGGGAAAAACAGGACGTTTCAGTTTTAATTGCGAAAAAGCCTTTAAGGCCCCTGTCAACCGGCATGCGCCACCTTCGACGCAGGAGGGGGACCGATAAAAGCGGCTTCCGTTAAATCTCCACCACCATCTTGATACAGTCCGGACGGGAAAAATCTCCCATCCGGTCATGTAATTGTTCCAAAGGAAATTTGACCGAAAGCAAGGGCGCCAGGTTGAGTTGATGTTGTTGCAGAAGCTTGATTGTTTGAGGAAATTCATCGGTATAGATCATGGAACCGAGGATATCCAGTTCCTTGCGGACAATCGTTGCCGCAGGGATCTGGCTGCCCTGGCTGGGCAGGCCGAGCACCACGATTCTCGCCGCCGGGGCCGCCAGCTCGATGGCCTGAGTCAGACCGGGAGCTGCGCCGCTGGTTTCATAGATCACGTTAAAACCGCTCGCGACAGGATCCTCCGGGCGCATCACATGTTTCGCTCCCAGCTGCCGGGCCAGTTCCAGGCGTCCCTCTTCAAGATCGCAGGCAGTGACCTCCGCTCCGGCCTGTACCGCCAGTTGCAGGGTCAGCAGACCGATCAGTCCTGCCCCGAGGACAAGAACCTGGTCTCCAGACTGACAGGCTCCGCGCCGGTGGGCATGAACGGCAACGGCAAGGGGCTCGGCAAGGACGGCATCGTCGTCACTGATATCGTCTGGCAGGGGCCACACATAAGAGGCCGGGACTTTGACGTAATCGGCAAAAACCCCGTGACAATCGATCCCGAGACGAATTTTTTCCGAACAGATATTGGCATGACCGGTCCGGCAGAGTTCACAAACCCCGCAGGAGAAATTGGGCTGGACTGTAACACGCTGGCCGAGCGCGAGGTTCTCGACCTCCGCCCCCAGTTCCTCGACGCGACCGATCATTTCATGACCGGGAATGACCGGCATAGGGACATCGTACCTGCCGTGATACAGCGCATTGTCAGATCCGCAGATCCCGGCCAGCGTAACTCTGAGCAGCACCTCTCCCCGCCCCGGGATCGGCCTGGGAGCCTCTCCCATCTGAATCTGCCCGGCTTCTAAAAGCATCGCAGCCTGCATAATAAAACCTCTCTTCCCAAGACAATCAACATAATTAAAGATTAGATGTATACATATCTATACTTTTATCTGCACGAATGTCAACCCAAAAATCGACCCGAGCAAAACATTGTTATCTGAAGGAGGGAATCCTATCCTATGGGAATATGATGATTTACCGGACTCGTCATGAGACAAGGCAGAAAGTCGCCAGCAAAGATGAGGAAAAAATATAATACCGTCATTCATTTCAAACTGGAGGGCGGAAAGAACGGAGGATTCCCCTCCCGGCAAGGAGATCGGGATTGTTGGGAGGATTTTCGAAACACAGAGATTGTCCTTACAGCCAGGACAGAAAACAGCCCAGAGGAGCAGACGAACAGCCCTGGACACACCCGGCGAAGCTCTGCAGACGGGTTCATTGGTGATTGAACATCAGGAGGGTGCGCGCCTCCCCCGGCGGGGGAGGCGCATCAAAGACCTGTCAGGACCGCCTGAACGATCAACTTTTCGCATCCGGCGGAAGAAAGTTGGACGGCGGCGAATACAGCCAGGCAAAGCGGAACGGTTTGTCATTCTGATTGGTATGGGAATGGGGCACACCCTTGGGAATGAACTGCCATTGGCCGG
Organism: Geopsychrobacteraceae bacterium; assembly: GCA_963677135.2. Taxonomy (GTDB): domain Bacteria; phylum Desulfobacterota; class Desulfuromonadia; order Desulfuromonadales; family Geopsychrobacteraceae; genus Seleniibacterium. The sequence continues at coordinate 378,139 of CAXXLS010000014.1, forward strand.
GCTTGCAGTCGATGACATCCTTGTCGGTGATCAGTTGCCCTTCCCCTTCCAGGATAATATTGATTTCCTCGGCATCCGGATGAACATGCAATGGTTCGGTACGCCCTTTTTCAAAGGTCGCCAAACCACCCTTGAACTGATCCGCTTTGACAACATCATCATCGAGCAGCCTGACGATCTCACGCAGGCTCCCTTCCTCAAGAGTTCCGCGCATGGAAATTTTACCCATTTCCGATGGCGTAATATTGATGGCTCTCTTCTCTTCACTCATGACCAGGCACTCCTCTCAACGTGTAAAAGTTAAAACTTCCGTCATAGCAACAGCAGGTGATCAACAGCACATTATGAACAGGCAGGAAAGCGACTCAGACATTTTTCCTGCTGTCCGGCGGAGCCAAAGAACGCTCTGCCCGGGCCACCCTCATCAATCGGTACTGGCGTGATGAATCTTCCGATCCGGTGAGTAGATGTCCATAATATTCCAATGCCCGGCCGTAGGGGTTGGAACATTCTGCATCTGCACATCGATAACCGTCGGCTTGCCCGAACGAACCGCTTCCTCCAGGGCCGGCTTGAAATCTTCGGCCTTGCTGATTTTGACACCGACGGCACCAAATCCCCGAGCGACAGTGGCGTAGTCGGGAACGCCTTTTTGAAACAGGGTGCCGAAGGTTGTCCCGAAATGAGCTTTTTCCAGGCCGGCGATCACTCCGAAGGCGTTATTGTTCATAATCACCCAGATCGCCGGGATACCCTCCTCTACGGCGGTCGCCAGCAGGGCCGGATTCTGGCCGAAACCGCCATCTCCCACCAGGGACACCACAACCCGGTCAGGTTCGGCGACCTTGGCGCCAAGGGCCGCAGGGGCGCCGAACCCCATGGTGGCAAAACCTCCGGGAGCGAGGACAGTGCCAGGCTCATAAATCGGGAACTGCTGGCCGACTCCGTTCTTGTTCCAGCCGACATCGGTGGTGATGATGGCGTTTTTCGGCAGAACCTCGCGAACCTCGGCAAGGATCCGCTCAGGACGCATGGGGAAAGCGTCACTGCCGACATGCGTGCGGTTCAGCTCTGCAAACTCACGTCGGTTTTCGGCAATCTCCGCCACCAGGACATCGTTTTTTCTCCCCTCCGGGTAAAGCCGCCTGGCGACCCGGGTGAGAACGGTCAGTGCCTCTTTGAGATCGGCGACGACCCCGATTTCTACGGGAAAATTCAGGCCGATTTCCCGGGCCTCGATATCGACATGAATCAATTTCGTCGGCGGGATATTGAAAGTATAACCGGGCTCCCAAGAACTGCTGTCGGCTTCGGCAAAGCGGGTCCCCAGGGCCATGATGTAATCGGCGTTCAGACATTTGCCGTTGATAAACTCGGTACCCCAGAAGCCGGCCATACCCAGCGTCAGGGGATGATCATCCGGCAGTGCGCCCTTGCCCATGGTGGTATAGCTGACCGGCAGACAGAGGTGCTCGACAAACTCCCGCAGTTCGGGGGCGGCTCCCGCCAGCATAATGCCGCCACCCACGTGAAGCAGAGGCGCCTTGGCTTCGGCCAGGGCGGTGACAATGCGCTCCGCCGTTTGCTCATTCATGGACGGCTTGTCAAGGCTCTTGGTGTTGTTCTGCAGTCGGGCAAACAGTGCGGTGTCAATTTTTCTGGAAAAAATATCCATCGGTACATCCACCAGCACCGGGCCGGGCTGACCGCTTTCCGCCAGCTGGAAGGCCTTTTCCATGATTTCGGGCAGATGTTCGGGCCTCTCGACCCGCCAGGCGCGCTTGACGAAGGGCCGGAAAATCTCGAACTGGGCGGCATCCGCATGCATACAGACTTCCTGCTGCCCGTTTTTCCCGTAGAAGTGGGTGGGCACGTCACCGGCGATGACGACCATGGGGGTACAGTCGAGAGCCGCATTGGCTACCCCGGTCACGGCATTGGTCATACCCGGGCCCAGGTGGGACAGCACGACCGCCGCCTTGTGCGTCACCCGGGCGTAGCCGTCGGCGGCATGGGCCGCAATCTGCTCGTGACGAACATTGATAAACTTGATTGAACTTTTGTCGAGAGCCGCCAGGACGGCAATATTGGTATGTCCGCAAAGACCGAAGATATGCTCCACTCCACGATCTTCCAGATAACTGACCAGCTGTTCCGAAACAAGTTTCTGCATTTTCATCTCCTCGATATTTAGACAGATCATCATCGCCATGCCCTCCCGAGCGTGGCAGGTCACATCGGGCTGGCGCGAAGGATTCTAAATTTCATGCATTCCTGACCAGATTTGCACAGGTATCGGTAAAGCAACGGAACAAACAGACCCTCAGCCTGTCGGCAACTCTCCCGAAGAATCAGAACAATTTTATAAACACGCGACAACAGAACAGGGTACAGAACAACCTGTCCATTTAATATAGTTGTATATATCTCTATACATTCAACCTGATCCTGTCAACAAAAAAGCTTTTTTACCAAACTAAAAAAACACCCTCTTGCCAGAGACCGGTCAAACACCGTTTCTCAGCACATTCCCTTTTATGGGGAACCCGGAGCTGAGGGGATTCCCGACGCACAGGGAATGCCGGCCTGGCAAAGTCCACAGGGAGTGGCCCCGGTTCCGTATCGGGTATTGACATGGGGAGTCGTCACAGTGTTGATATAGGCAAGGCAGGCTTCCTTATCATGACCGGAACGGCTAATAGCCCCGGCGGGACAACGGCTGATACAAGCGCCGCAGCGTCCGGTGGAAAAATACAGGCACCAGTCCCCGTAGTCCAGGTAGGCCCGCGGCGACACCGGCAGGCGGGCCGCCACCACGACGGATCCGAAACGCACCGCTTTTCCGACCCGGGTTATCAGGCCGTCGGAAAGGCCGAAAGTACCGTGCCCCGCCACCCAGGCGACATGGCGTTCGGACCAGTTGGCAGACATTCCGAACTGCGGACTGCGACAGCGCCCGCTGTATCCCGGCAGACATTCGGGCGCGACCGCCAGCACCCCCATCTGGCAAAACCGACTGGCCAGGTAGAGCATCAGATGGACGTTGAACTCCTCGCCGTAGAAGCGCGACGCCGCCCAGCGTCGGCCGGGGACGACACTCTGCTCCCCCTGCTCTTTCAGGGTGACCGCCGTCTGGGGCAGAACCCAGCTGATGACAGAGAGTTCGTCCGATCGCAGGTCGGCACCTGGAAACGCCAGGTTCAGGGCCTCCAGGGGGGTCCAGTAAAACGGCCCGATACTCTGCTTGAGCTGTTCGAAGAGGGGATCATCGCCGGCCGCCACTGCGAGTACCGGCCGGTCCCAGGCCCGTTCATCCTCGGGCCGCCCCAGGGTGTTGAATTCAGATCGCCAGAAGTTTCCGACAATGTCCTCGACCTGTTTCCACAGGATACTGTTCACGCTTGTTGTCCCCTACCGCAAGGAGGCGGATAACCCGTCGGTCCCGCCGGCTCAGCTGACCGCCTCGGCCGCCCAGTCAGCGGCCAGCAGCTCCATGGCGACCGCCTGGCTGATGGTCTGCTGAGCGCGCTCCACAACCGGCGGGTCGATCATTTTCGAACCCAGGGCCACGACGCCAAGGCCCCTGTCGGTAGCATCCTGAAAAGCCAGAACAATCTTCTTGGCCTTGTCGATTTCCTTGCTGTCAGGCGCAAAGTTCTCGTGAACTACCGGAATCTGCCGGGGATGAATACATCCCATACCCTCGAAACCGAGGGCTTTGGAGCGGGCGACGTTGTCGGCCAGGGCGGCCATGTCGGCGACATCGGAAAACACCGAGTCGATGGCCTGAATGCCGCAGGCCTTGCAGACATTGACCAGGTGGCTGCGGGCATAGAGGGATTCGATGGCCTCACCGGTTCTTCTCACCCCGAGGTCCGCCGTATAGTCTTCCAGCCCGATGGTCATGGCGACGACGTTCGGAGCTGCGGTGGCGATTTCCTCGGCCCGCAGGACTCCCAGGCAGCTTTCGATGATCGGCATCAGAAAGATGTCAGGCCCATCCGACCCGTTGACCCGGGCGATGGCATCGTTGACTGCGGCGACCGTGGCCGCGGATTCACATTTGGGAATCAGAATCATGTGGACATTCTGTCCGGCGATCTCCTGCAGATCCTCCAGCCCCAAAGGGAGCTGATTGATGCGTACCATCCGTTCGGCACCCCGGAAATCGACCTGCTGCAGGGTGTTGCGCACCAGGATGCGGGCCTCGAACTTGCGGGCCGGCGCGACGGAATCCTCGAGGTCAAGAATGATGCCATGGGCCTTGCTGTCGGCTCCCTTGGCGGCCAGTTTCGGCGTATTGCCCGGCAGGTAAAGGCGCGACAGGCGCATCCTCCTGGCTTGGGAAGCCCCCTTGTTTTCAGCCAACATCCCGGGCAGATAGCGGACCTCGGGATAACCTCCCCGGCGCAGGCAGGCCTCGATCCGGGCGGCGAGCACATACTCTGCAGCCCCCTGGTCGACAATCCTCAGCCGCCCGGCCTCGACGCCGCAATGGCTCAGAACCTGCCCGGCGAACGTTTCGAGAATTTCCCGGCGGTCGGCGCCTTCGCCCCCCTCAACCTGAATATCAAGGTTGCCGGCACCCGGCTCGAAGCAGACCCAGCAATCGCCGTGATCACGCTCTCCCCTGTTTCCTGCTGAAATTTGCGTCGCCATGACGGTTACCCCGCTGCCTTCATTTCAATTTTTTTTTCATGCACCCGGACAATCTTGTCTTCCGCCAGTTTTTCGATCTCTGTTTCGCTCATCCCCATTTCACGCAGGATGTCCGCCGTATCGTAACCGATGGCGGCCCGGCCCGGGTGACGGATGAGACCGGGAGTCTTCGAAAACCGCGGCGGAATATTGGCCATTTTGACGGTCCCGAAATCGTCATCTTCAAGCTCGATGATGGTCTCCCTGGCCAGATACTGCGGATCTTCCATAATCTGGGAGATGTCGTAGACCGGGGCAGCCGGCACTTTGAAGGCTTCGAACTGGGTCAGCACCTCGGTCAGGGGACGACTGCGGATCCAATCGGCGACGATACCGTCGACTTCATCGCCATTTTCCAGGCGCTTGGCCTGGTCGGCGTAACGGGGATTGTCGACCATATCCTGCCGCCCGATGGCCTTGAACAGGCGGAACGCCATATCACTGGCCGAGGCCGAAATGGCCACCCACTTGTGATCGGAGGTTTCATAGGCATTCCGGGGAACCCCGCGGGTCGAGCGGTTGCCGTTGCGCCCCTGGACCTTGCCAAGCTGGTCATATTCGATGGCCTGCGGACCGATGACCGGGAACATGGATTCGTAGATGCTCAGGTCGATGACCTGACCGGTCTTACCGTGAACGTCGCGATGGTAGAGGGCCATCATCACCGAATAGGTTCCCACCAGCGAGGTGATGCCATCGCCAAGGGCGAAACTCGGCAGGGTCGGAGGACCGTCCTTCTGCCCGGTGATGTGGGCGAAACCGCTGATCGCTTCGGCCAGAGTCCCGAACCCGGGACGGTTTTTGTAGGGACCGGTCTGGCCGAAACCGGTAATCCTGATCATGATCAGGCCCGGATTGTCCGCTGCCAGGGTCTCGTAGCCCAGGTTCCACTCTTCCATTTTTCCGGGACGGTAACTTTCGATCAGAATATCGGCCGTGGCCGCCAGGCTTCTGATAATGGCCTGACCTTCCGACTTGCCGAGATCGACGGACAAGAGTCGTTTGCCGCGTCCGTAGTATTTCCAGGCCAGCGGTACGCCATTTTTCTTCTGCCCCCAATTGCGGACGTAATCCCCGATTTTGGGGTGCTCGACCTTGATGACCTCGGCACCGAAGTCGGCCATAATCGTCGAAATACCGGGTCCGGCAATCAGATTGGACAAATCCAGGACCTTCACTCCAGTCAACATCTGTTCAGCTTGTTGTGCCATGACTTTCACCCTGTTGTTAAAAGTGTTGTTAGCAGATCTTGGCGATCAGGTGGATCTCGAACCGGGGCTCAGCTTCTGAAGACAAAACTCTTGGTGGTTCTGTAGTTCCGATACAGCTGGACGGTGTTTTTGATCCATTCGCGGAGAAACTTGATGTAAATGTGAGTGAACAGCATCAGGTCAAAACTCAAGGCAAACACCAGGTGGAACATCTTGGCCTGGAGATAGCTGATCTCGCTTCCGAACATCGAGGTGAGAATGGCCGCCCAGCCGGACAGGTAAAGGACGGGAAACACGCTCATGATAAACAGGTACCAGATCTTCTGCCCCGGGTTGAATTCGCGCCGGCTCAGTTTTTCGTCCCGCTCCCCCTTGACCACGTGGCGGTAAACTTTTTTGAACCAGCTCACGTCATCCTGCTGCCAGTTGAAGGCCTTTTTCAGGGTTCTGCGGAAATGACTGACATCGAACCGGTAGTACAGGTACGGCACGACAATGGAGACGATTCCGATCAGCCGGTGTCCGTACTTGAGCAGACCGCCCTCAAGCCGCGGCAGCACCTCTCCGTAGTGGGAATAGGTGATCCCCGTCGCCGCCAGGGAAACGATGCAGAATGCGGCCAGCAGGTGAACGATCTTCTCGACCCGGCGATGGGCCTGAACGGTCTCCTTCAGTTGCTTGCTGACCTGTGGACAGGCATTGACACAGCGATAGCAGCGTCGGCATTCCTCCTGAACCACCGTCTCCAGGGCCATGGACGTCCGCTGATTCTGGATGAAGACCCGCCCCTTTTCCCGTTTGACCACCGGGCACTGGTCGACGCAGTTGCCGCAGGCCAGGCAACCGCCGTCGCCGACGACCTGCGCTTCGTCACGCAGCCGGGTATTGCCGTTGATCCCCGGAGACAGCATCCGGAAACGGGCCACCGGGCTGCGCGCCTCGTCGAGAATCAAACGCGAATGCAATGAATGAACTTTCGATCCCAATTCCATAGTCAATCCTCATTTCATGGTCTGAAACTCAGCTTAATTCCCACTCTCCCGCCGAGGTAAATGACACACTGGCACGCCGCGGCTCGACGCAGCAGCACGGCCTGGCGCAGACCACCCGAATCCCGCTGGCGCGCAAAGGTCCGATCTTCAGAAAGGTTCCCAGGGCGGACACGTCGCCGCCGAGCCCGAGAGCGCCAGCCTCCCGGGCATTGACGGTGGCCGTAATCCGCTCTTCCCATTCGCTCTGGTTCCCCAGGTCGCCGCCGGCCATCGCTTCGAGCATGCGGATGCTCGCCTCCGCATGGGACCGGCCGACACCGACCGCGATCACCGTCGGCGTGCAACCGAGGCTTTTCACCTCGTCGGCCATCCAGGTCGCCGCTTCATCGAGAACCCTCTCGATACTGCGTTTATGAAACACCCGGTAGGTTTTCGCCCTGATTTCAGGCCCGCCCCCCTGCAGCAGCAGAGTCACTTTGACCTTTTCCCCGGGCACCGGCTTGCAGATCACCGGCACCGGCAGGATATCGCCGGGATCGGTAGACAGCCCCTGGGACTGCTCGACCCGCTCGATATCATCCCCCTTGACCGCCATCGGCCGTCCGGGCAGCGCCCGCAATCCCGCGGCAACCCCGGCATGGACGGAGCCCAGCCAGTTGGCGGGCAGTTCGGCTTCGATGCCGATTTCCGCAAAAAGGTGGGGAATGCCGGTATCGTCGCACAGGGGATGGCGGTTCTGTTCGGCAGCCCTGGCATTTTCCAGCAGCCGTTCCAGGGCCCAGCGGGCGTTGGGGTTCGATTCCTTCTCTATGGCTGCGGCGAAAGCGGCGATCTGATCAGGACGATAGGTGGTTCCGGCCTTGACAAGACACTCGCTTACCCCGTCAATAATGATTTGCTCATTCAGCATAATGTCCTCTTGTCGCACGGTTAATAGATGGTTTCGCCGTGGGCGATGGCCACAATGGCCGGCAACCTGTCGACCTCGACCTCGTACAGGGCCTCCATCCCCTCTTCCGGATACATGGCCACCTTCTGGCTGACGATCTTGGCCTGGAACAGAGCGGTCGTCGGTGGCGTGATGGCGAAAATCGCGTTTTCCGCATCGAGGGCGGCCACCGTCTCCTCATGCAGGGCCCCTTTGCCAAGGTGAACCTTGATCCCGGCCCGGGACAGGGCGGGAATACTCCCTTCGATTTCGACCTTGTTGCTGGTAGTCGGCCCGATTCCGGCCGGGCTGACCGCGGTATGAAAGATCAGACCGCCCTGCAGGGACACCGGGATGGAAGCTTCCTTGCCCGATTCGAGCAGCTTGACCAGTTTGGGCAGCACTGCGTCTCGTCCGCACAGGATGACGCCGCTGACTTCGATATGATCGCCGACCTTTAGCCTGCTGATCGCTTCGTCTGATATCGGGATGGTCAATTGAACGGGTTTGGCCGTTTGCGTACTCATATAGACGCCCCCTTATTGGCCTGCAGCTCGAGAAAACGGGCCTGCATCTCATCATTCGGCATGGTTTTCAGCTTGACCAGCTCGTCGTCATAGATGCCTTCGTCAATCTCTTTGAGACGTTGACCCAGCTGTTCCGACCTGGGCAGGTTCATGCCGTAAACCCGGCGTACGAACAGAGCAATATTGAAGGGCGTCAGTTCTCCGGGACAACGTGCGGCACACATGCCGCAGCCGACACATTCGATGGAGCCTTCCACCACGGCTTCCCAGTCCCCACGGATGGCGGCCGAGACATAGCCCATGACATCCAGGTCGACGGGGCATGACTTGGTGCAGGTGTTACACCCCATGCAGCGCATCAGCTCGGGATAGGTCTTGGCCACATCCAGGCTGTCCGGATCGATGTCACGGACCGGCACCAGGGATTTCCGGGTCGAGACGAAGGGGAGTTGAACCAGGCTGATCTCCGGCTCGATGACGGTCTGACAGGCCAGGCCCGTCGTGATCCTGTACTCTCCGGCCCTCCGGAAAACCGTCGCGCAGGCGCCGCATACGCCGCCCCGGCAACCGCAACCGCGCTTGATGTCGAATCCGGAATACTCCAGGGCCTTGAGGATGGTCAGTTCTTCAGGAACCTCGAATTTTTTCCCCATGACATAGATGGGGATCATTTTAATATCTGCTTTTTTCATGAGCGTGCCTCGCCAATATCATCTGCATACTGGGCACTGATCAGTGCCTTTTCGAATTTATAGTCGGGGAGAATCAAGGGGGACACCTTGTCGGTCACGATCTTGAGGTCCTTGAGCTCCTGGTTGTGTTTCAGGACATGGTCCAGGGACAGGGCCTTGATCTCTCCCTTGCGGTGATTGGCGGCCGCGTGCCTGCCGGAGCGCCGCCCGAACACGAAAATGTCCTGGAGAGAATTCGACCCCAGCCGGTTATGACCGTGCACCCCGCCGGACACCTCGCCGGCCATGTAGAGATAAGGGATATTGGTTTCGCCGTTGGTGTTGATTCTGACGCCACCGTTCTGATAATGCTGGGTCGGATAGACCAGCAGCGGTTCCCTGGTCGGATCGATGCCGTATTTCATGAATCGGTGCTTGATCCCGGCGAACCGCTTCAGGAAAGTCCCCGGTCCGCACTTGATGTCGATCATCGGGGTGTCCAGCCAGACTCCGGCGGTGCCGGTCGGGGTGATCACCCCCTGCTCCCGGACACCGCACTCGCGCAGGATGGCCGCGGCCAGGGCGTCGCGGGTCTCCAGGCGATTGACGAAGGACTCCCCTTCGACATTGCAGACCTCCGCGCCCTGGGCCCGCAAAGCCTCGGAAAGAAGCAGGCCGAGCATCTGCTCCGGCCAGGCCACGCCGGTCGGGTGATACTGGACATATTCCATGTAGAGCAGCTCTGCTCCCGCCCGCGCTGCCATGACGATGCCGTCGGCGGTGGCGCCATAGTGGTTCGAGGTCGGGAAACCGTTGGGATGGAGGCGTCCCATGCCGCCGGTGGCCATGATCACCGCTCCGGCAGCGACCACCACCTTGCGACCGGTATCAAGATCTTCCAGAACGGCGCCGGCACAGGCCCCTTCATCGTCCAGCAGCAGCTCCACGGCCGGGCTGAATTCAAGGACCGGAATTTTCCGGTTTTTCACCTCGTCCGCGAGGACCCTCATGATTTCCAGTCCCGTCAGGTCCTTGACGGAGTGGGACCGCCGTGCGGAATGGCCGGCCGGCATGTGCGCCAGGTAGGTTCCGTCGTCCTTGCGATCGAAATTCACCCCCAGGGTGGTCAGCCAGTTGACGATGCCGGGAGCATCGTGAACCAGGGCTTCAACGACCTCGGGGATATTCTTGAACCGGCCGCCGACCATGGTGTCGATGTAGTGCGTCACCGGAGAATCTTCCGGATAGGTGGCCGCGCCGATCCCCCCTTCGGCCATGATGGTGTTGGAATCGCCCAGGCGCAGCTTGGTCGCCAGCATGACGTCGGCACCGCTTTCATGAGCGGTCAGCGCGGCCGTGGCCCCGCCCCCGCCGCCCCCGATGACCAGGACATCCGTCCGGTAGTCGGGATGGGACAGGTCGACCGCGTCCAGGTTCAGCCGACTGGGTGCCTGAATGTATTCCGCCATCACCTTGGGGACGCGCTCCCCCTTGTTGACGCCGCACTGCAGGCCGACCTTGTCGCCCTCCTTGAAATCGGGATGGAAACCTTTCAGCAGGGCAGCCTTGTCTTCCGGGCTCATCCGCGGACATTCGTCGGTCAGTCGCTGCTGCCGCGACTGCTCCACTTTTTTGATTGATGAACTCATTGCAGAAGGATACGCCATAACCATCTCTCCAGAATCGCTAGGATGAAAAGCTTTCATAACAGGCGGTATGGTACGCCCAAGCTCTAGTTGTATATATATCTATACCACTAAATAAAAAGTGTCAACGATTTTTATAGGGGAACGGACATCTTGGTTCGGGGTGGGGATTCAAGCGGGGACGATAATGACAAACGGCGCGGGCCAGGACCTGGCGGAGTGAAGACAGTGGGGTCAGGAATGATAAACGGGGAGTCCTGGCAGGATGAAAAATGAACGTGTCGGGAAGGAAAAGAAAGCTGGCGGCCCTGACCGGCCCCTCTTCAGGCGGTCAGGGCCGGGAGTTCACAGTTACTGGATATACTCGTCCATCAGCCTGATGAGTTTCTCGACCTCCGGTTTCGCCGCGTAATTGTCGGCCCCGACCGAATCGCATTTCACCTCCATGGGAGGGTTGATCAGAGAGGAGAACAGGATCACCGGAAGGTGTTTGTAACCGAGTTCTTCCTTGACCTTGCGACACAATGTCAGACCGTCCATCTTCGGCATTTCGATATCGCTGATCACCAGGCGCAAATAGTCGCGGATATCAGCCTGGTTGGCATCGGCCTCCTGCTTTAGCTGCAGAAGACGCTGATAGCATTTTTCACCGTCGACGAACACCTCAAGCGCATTGAAACCGGCCTCCTTAAGAACTTTCTCCAGCCCGGAGCGAATGATCGTGGAATCTTCCGCCATGAGAATTCTGGCGTTATTCCGGTTATGAAGAGGTTCTTCCTGGCCGCAGGCGGTCCCGGTGGTTTTGGAATCATCCAGCACCGAGTCAGGATCCAGCTCACCGACAATATGCTCCAGGTCGAGAAGTAGAATCTCCCGGTCGCCGACATGGATACTCCCGGTGAAGCGGGGTTCAAATTTAGCCAGAATGGGAGCGATCGGCTCGACGTTGCTCCAAGAGATCCGGTGAATCTGATTCACGCCGTCAACCTTGAAACCGTTGGTCCGGTGATTGAACTCGCAGACCATGACCACCGGTCTCTGGGTCTCCAGAGCTTCGGCCTGGTGGCGCTGCTTTAGGTGTTTTTTAAGATCGATAAGGGGAATGGTATCACCGCGCAACAGCAGGGTGCCCATCATCGAGGGGTGACTGTCCGGTAGAACAGTCAGGTTCGAGGGATCAAAGGAAATGATCTCCTTGAGTTTCTGGACGTTGATGCCGAGAGGCTGATTCCCGACATAAAACTCGATGATTTCCAGTTCGTTGGTCCCGCTTTCGAGAAGAATTTCCTGCTTGTTCTGTGTATCCATCGTGAACCTCCCAGACAGTGATAACCTGCGGACGGCATGAGCCGACATCGCGGTTAGAATAATATAATAAACCAATCCTAAATTGCAACGCCGGAGGTTTCCCGCAGTACGATTTTCTGCAAGGCCCCTCACCAGGCAGTCCGCTGCGATTATTCCAGTCCGGCTGAGGCTATCCCAGGGGAGAGCGCCCCCCTCCCGAATCGTCCTCCGTCACCTCCCCTATCCTGTCAAAGGGATTCATGTCAGGCCCATTGAGAATTTAATTGCCGCGACAGGCTGAAAAAACAACTGGATCGGATATAATTCTAGTTGTTCAAAAAATCGTCTTAAACTGTCTGACATCAAGGAGAGAGGGACCTATGAGTGATGAGAGCAGATGCCCGGTGACGGGACACAAAAGCAATCAGGTTGCAGGGGGCGGCACGTCCAACAGGGACTGGTGGCCAAATCAGCTGAACCTTCATATTCTTCACCAGCATTCACGCCTGTCCAACCCCATGGGAGATGATTTCGACTACGCGGAAGAGTTCAAAAGCCTTGATCTGGCTGCCGTCAAGCAGGATCTCTACGACCTGATGACCGACTCGCAGGACTGGTGGCCGGCGGACTACGGTCACTATGGCGGTCTGATGATCCGGATGGCGTGGCACAGCGCCGGAACCTATCGCATGGGGGACGGCCGGGGCGGCGGCGGGACCGGCAACCAGCGCTTCGCGCCCCTGAACAGCTGGCCCGACAACGTCAATCTGGACAAGGCCAGGCGGCTGCTGTGGCCCATCAAGCAGAAGTACGGCAGGAAACTGTCCTGGGCAGACCTGATGATTCTGGCCGGCAACTGCGCCCTTGAGTCCATGGGCTTCAAAACCTTCGGATTCGCCGGTGGCCGCGCAGACATCTGGGAACCTGAAGAGGACATCTACTGGGGTGCGGAAGAGGAATGGCTTGCGACCAGCGACAAGCCGAACAGTCGCTACAGCGGTGAGCGCGACCTTGAAAATCCTCTCGCCGCGGTGCAGATGGGGCTGATTTATGTCAACCCGGAAGGACCGGACGGCAACCCCGACCCGGTTGCATCGGGTATCGACGTACGGGAAACCTTCGCCCGCATGGCCATGAACGACGAGGAAACCGTCGCCCTGGTGGCCGGCGGCCACACCTTCGGCAAATGCCACGGCGCCGGGGACGCCGGCCTGGTTGGCCCGGAACCCGAGGCGGCAGGGCTCGAGGAACAGGGGCTCGGCTGGAAGAGCCGTTTCGGCAGCGGCAAAGCCGGCGACACCATTACCAGCGGCATCGAAGGGGCCTGGAAGCCGAATCCGACCAAATGGGACATGGGCTACCTCAAAGTCCTGTTCAAGTACGACTGGGAGCTGGTGAAAAGCCCGGCCGGGGCCCATCAGTGGCTGGCCGTCGATGTCGACGAAGAGGATCTGGTTGTCGATGCGCACGATCCGAGCAAAAAGCATCGCCCGATGATGACAACCGCTGACCTGTCGCTTAAGTTTGACCCGATTTATGAGCCGATCGCCCGCCGCTACCTGGAGAACCCCGAGGAGTTCGCCGACGCGTTTGCCCGGGCCTGGTTCAAACTGACCCATCGAGACATGGGGCCACGCGCCCGTTACCTGGGTCCCGAGGTTCCCGCAGAAGAATTGATCTGGCAGGATCCGATTCCGGAGGCCACCTACGAGATGATCGATAGTCAGGATATTGAGGAATTGAAAAAGCAGATCCTGGCATCGGGCCTGAGCGTATCCCGGCTGGTTGCAACGGCCTGGGCCTCGGCCTCGACCTTCCGCGGCTCCGACATGAGGGGCGGCGCCAATGGTGCTCGCATCCGGCTGGCCCCCCAGAAGGACTGGGAGGTCAACCAGCCAGACCAGTTGCAGACGGTTCTGAAGCAGCTGGAGGCAATCCGGGCGGCATTCAACGGCGCCCAGGCCGGAAACAAGCAGGTTTCCCTTGCCGACCTGATCGTCCTGGGCGGGTGCGCGGCCATTGAACAGGCGGCCCGGGCGGCCGGACAGGCGGTCACCGTCCCCTTCAGCCCCGGACGCACCGACGCCCTTGCCGAACAGACCGACGTTGAAGCCTTTGCGGTACTCGAACCGAAGGCGGACGGTTTCCGCAACTACCAGAAGGCCCGCTACGCTGTGACCGGGGAGGAACTGCTGATCGACCGCGCGCAATTGTTGACTCTGACAGCCCCGGAAATGACGGTTCTCATCGGCGGCCTGCGGGTTCTGGACATCAACACCGGCGGCTCGTCCCATGGCGTGTTCACCAAGACCCCGGGGCAGCTCACCAATGACTTTTTCGTCAACCTTCTTGACATGAACACCGAGTGGCAGCCGGTTTCTGAGGACAATGAGCTGTTTGAAGGACGGGACCGCAAAAGCGGCGCCCTGAAATGGACCGGGACCCGGGTCGACCTGGTCTTCGGATCAAACTCCCAGTTGCGCGCGTTGGCTGAGGTCTACGGCTGTGCCGATGCGCAGGAGAAATTCATCAACGACTTCGTCGCCGCCTGGGACAAGGTCATGAACCTTGACCGGTTCGACCTCAAGTGACCCCAAAAACAAAGCCCCGATGTGCCGAGACATCGGGGCTTTGTCCTGAGCAGGTCAAATGTCAGCCGCCATCATTTAGACTGCTGGATCCACATTTTTTCCTTGTCTTCCTTGTTCAGTTTCATACGCACCACGTATTTATAGAGATCACCGCGGTAGGAACTCTGCACATATTCGATGGGCTTCTGATTTTTATCGTACATGATCCGTTCGACGTAAAGAATCGGCGAACCACTGGGAATTTCGAGCCGGGCGGAAACCTCCTGATCTGAAAAAGAGGCTTCGATGGTCTGAAAGGCCTCGTCAAAATCGTAGCCGAGCTTGACCTCGAGGATTTTCAGCATCGGCTCTTTGAGCAGCATGTCGCGGGTTATCTGGCTGCCGATGTCATTGGGGAGATAGTTGACCGTATAGGCAAACAGGTAGTTATTGAGCTCTCTTACCCGCTGAACCCGGTAGACGGTATCATCGCTTATCTCGAGTTTTTCCTGGACTATTTTGGAGGCCGGAACCTGGGTGATCTCGACCGACTTGGTGACCGATTTCGAAACCTGGTAAAAGAGGTCGTCCATGAAACCACTGAACTCCAGTCCGAGACTGTCAATCAGCTGGGAATCCTGGGTCACGAACGTCCCTTCCCCCCGTCTGCGGAAGACCAGCTTTTCCTGGTCAAGCAGGGCGATCGCCTGACGTACCGTCAGCCGGCTGACCTCGAAAATCCTGGCCAGTTCATTTTCCGAGGGCAGGCGTTCCCCCGGAAGGTACTCCTTGGAAACAATCCATTCCTGGATCTTGTTCTTGATCTGGTAATATACCGGGAGCAAAGTCGTCATGGCGTCCTCTTTCTTCTCCCTACGCCGCTGGCGAGTCGGGAAAGCAGCTTTCCTTGAAAATCGACATAGCAAAACAATTTATTATCTTATCTATACAAGTATACATCAAAAAGTCAACCAATAACCCCGATTATCTTAAGACGCTCGAAAAAACGTGGCTTTTGCCGCTTTTCATGTCAGATACTTTTTATTTCGTTCAGCTGTTCCTGAAACTGTTCCGCGTCCTCCCCGCGCCCCTGATCGCGCAGGCTCCGCTGCAGAGCCTCAAGCTGACGCCGTAACTCGGGAACGACCTCTTGCCTCAGCTTATCCTGCAGTTCGGACCCCGCCCGGTGAAAGTCTTCGATAAAGGCGTCAACCGATTTCTGCAACTGCTGAAGTTCGTCGTTGGCCGTGGACGACTGCCAGGATTTTTCCATTTCGTCAAAAGCATCTTCGATCCGGTCGAGAGTCTCTTCAAGATCACTGCCTAATTTCTGGGTTCCTTCGGCAAATGACCTTTTGAAGTCCCTGACCGCCTTCTTCAGTTCCCGGGACGCCTGCGTTCCGGTCTGCTGCAAGCGGGCCAGAAATTGCCCGAGCAGCCCTCTGACCTCTCCCTTGACGACAGCACCGTTGTCCAGAACGGTGCCACCGGTCCGGTCCTGTTCGACAACGATGGCCGCCAAGCCGTCGTCCACGGGATCGGGCGAGACGTAAAAGCGGGAATTTTCCGTTGCCCGGCTTCGATGTTCGGGATCAATGGCAATTTTGACCAGAAAATCGCCACCCGGTGTTGACACGATTTTTTCAACGCGCCCGATCCTGTCCTGTTCAAAATAGACGGAGGCCCGCGGTGTCAGGTCGCCAAGGGTCTCACAACGGACGGCCAGTTCCAGGGGCGGTTCCTGGCACCCCCACAACAGGCAGACAACCAGAAGCCAGATGACCCGGAAACCATACAGTGAACTTTTCATTTTCATTCCCTCAATAAATCATAAAATCAGTTACTGAAAGTCGTTTCAAAGGCAACGTAGGGTTTCAAACGGGGGGTTCCCCCGCCTTCGGAAACGGTGCGCAGGACCTTGTCGCCATCGAGGACGCGCGAGCCGGAGATCTGGGTGATCGGGGTTCCAGCGAAAGCCTGCGGACACAAGGGAGCGGATGGCCCGAGCAGAACGGCCCGGCGCGGCCGGTCGAGGGCAGCAACAAGGCCATTGAAGGTATTGTTGACCAGGCTGGTCGCGGTAATAATAGCTACGTCGCAACCAGCCAGAATCTCGTCAGCCCGATCCGGATCGACGGTTCCCTCCAGGGCGCGGTTTTTTTCGATGATATCGAGACGACACCCCTTCTGACGCAGTTTCGGAACCAGGGGACCAAAATAACCGACCATGGCAACCCGGTCCGCGTCACCAACCTCCAGCAGCGCCAGGGCATCCTCTCCGCTGATCTCCCGGGGGCGCAGGGCCTCGTCGGCAAGGAGGGCATTGACGGTGGCAAACCCGATAGCCCGCATCAAGAGTTCGCTGCTGTCAAGAAAACCGAGCAGTTCCAGCGCCGGGCAACCAGCCAGAAATTCCCGGCGGTCAAGATGGGTGCAGCCGCTGCCTTCGCGAGGCGGGGTCCATGCCAACCCGGTCAGACCGTTGTCGAGCATGACGGCCGTGTAACCCAGACCGATGCGCACGTCGGCGACTGTCCTCTTGTAAGCCTCCCCCTCCACAAAGCGAAACAGTCTGTCCTCGATCCTCTCCATAGCCTTCTCCATGATGTGAATGCAATCACAAGGTATTATACCAAGACTTTCGCTGAGGATAACCGAAAAGCGCGGGTCTCGGAAAACGGGTCCCCTTTCTCAGCAGAAAGGTCAAAGAAAAGCGGCTCATGAACAACATGAGCCGCTTTAGGATCAACCCACCCTTTCTGAGGCGGGTCCTGAGAATCGTCCCCTACTTCCCGGCAAGGGCGGTCGCGATACCGGCAGCCGTCCCCCCCTCGACCGGCAGCAGGGTCGGCTTGCCCTGGGCGGCCGTCAGGCAGGAGCGCATCAACCACTCTTTCGGCGCAACCCCGGTCCAGAGCTCAAAAGCTTTTTCCCCCTGGGCGGCGAGCATTCCCAGGCCGCCCGTCGCCATGTGGCCATAATGCTTGGCCGCCTCGACGAAAGGCGTCTCGCTGGAACTGTACACCATATCGAACACTCGGGCCTCGGCCGGCAGGGCCTGCCACGGGAAATCGACAAACCGTTCGCCCTTGAGACCGACGGAAGTCGAGTTGATCAGCAGGTCAGCCCCCTTCATCCCCTTGGCCAGATCGAGGGGAGAGAGGGAATAAACGTGAAATTCAGTCTTCGGGAAGGCCTTGGAAAACTCGCCGACCAGAGCTTCGGCACGGTCGACGTTACGATTGGCGATGCCAAGGGTTTTCACCCCGGCTTCGCATAATGCCACGATTCCGGCACGGCTGGCGCCGCCGGCGCCGAGCAGCATCACTTTTTTTCCGGCAGGATCAAAATCCAGATCGATCTCGAGAGCCTTGCTGACGCCGTAGACATCGGTATTGTAGCCGGTCAACTTGCCGTCACGATTGACGATGGTGTTGACGGCCCCGATCAGGCGAGCGGCCTTGTCCAGTTCGTCGAGGTGGGGACAGACGACTTCCTTGAGGGGAACGGTCAGGTTGACACCCCAGACGTCAAGCATCCGCACCGCGGCGATCGCCTCGGCGATTTTTTCCTTGGGAACCCGACAGGCTCCGTAGACAGAATTGATCCCTGCTTCCTTGAGGGCGGCATTCTGCATCACCGGGGACAAGGAATGAGCAATGGGATCGCCAAAGACCAGCATGACTCTTGTACCTGCTTTTTTCACGACATCACCTTTTCATCACAGTTCAATTCATCGAAGAAACCGTATCTTCATTGACGCGGCCGACCCTGAGCACCGGGCATGCAAAACCTGGCCTATTGCTGTGCTGGCAGCACCGTCAAAAGGAGCAAATAAGCATTTCCGGATACGGGAATTCCGATTTTTCTACAATAGCTGAACGGAAAAGACAAGTTTCATGGGGAAAAATGGTGAAAACACTGCCGATTTTCAAAAAAATGAAAAGGCAGGTCAGTTTTATCGAACCGCCAGCAGGATTTTTTTTTGCACAATGGAACAATCTCCGTAGATCGCAGATTCCGGTCGTGCCTCTTGCCGGGGAGGCTCTGAAACCCTATCGGGGCGACCAGCGCGAAGCAGACAGGGAAGACGGCACCGTGGCGGTCATTCCTGCTGAGGTTGTTTCCGCGAACTCTCCGGGGCGTAGACTCCCATGACCACGGCCAGCCCGCTCGCCAGGGCGCCCAGGGCCAGGGAACTGGCCGCAAGACCGCACAGGCCCATCAGGCCGGTTACGAATAACGGCCCGCCGGTGAAACCGAGATCGCAGACGAACCGCCAGACGCCAAGAAACTGGCCCCGGCTCTTTTCCGGGGCCAGGTCCGAGCCAATGGACATGATGACCCCGGTTGCCAGGCCGTTGCCAAAGGCCAGCAGCAGAGTCCCGGCGACATAGCCGCCCAGGGAAGGAAACAGAACCAGCACAACCAGACTGAACGCCATGAAAAACGTTCCGGGGATCAGGGTGTATTTGCGCCCCCAGCGGTCCATGATATGGCCGCCCGGCAGAAACATCACGAATTCGAGAATGGTGGTCAGCGAGGCGAAAAAGCCGATCTGGGCAGCCGACAGCTGAATGGCGCTGCCGAACAGGGTAATCAGCAGGGGGCTCGCTCCCCGCAGACTCATCAGCCCGACGGCGCCGGCTCCCGAGGTCAGAAAGATATTCTTATTGGCCCGCAGGGTGGCCATGAAGGCATGGGACGGGGCCCCGTCGTTTTCCGCTCCCCGGCTGTCGTCACAGTAGAGAAATATGGTCAATGCCGACAGCAGAGACAACAGGGCCAGAACCAGCAGGGCCGGGACAAAACCGTACCAGGTCGCAATAAACCCGCCCCCCAGCGGGCCCACGATACCGCCGATCCGCTGCAGGCTGGCCATGGAGGCGATGACCCGGCCACGTTCATGCGCCTCGCATTGCTCACCGACATACGACAGGCGCGCCAGCATCATCACCGCAAACGCCGCACCCGAAACCAGGGCGGCGGCAATGAACATGCCGCGATGACTGAAGGACGCAAACAGGACCAGGGCGAGACCCGCCATAAGATGGCCGATGATCATCCCCCAGCGGTCCCCGACCCTGGAGACCAGAAAGCCCCCCGGGACATCGGTGCACAGCATCCCGATCCCCCGGATACTGATAATCAGGCCGGCCAGAGCGGGGCCGTACCCCTGGTCAATGACGTAGAGAGGCAAAAGAACCAGGGACGCCCGCAGGCTGACGAAGGATAAAAGAGTCGGCAGAAAAACGGGCAGCAGAAGGTGACGGAAGGTCTGACGCAAAGACATGGGAAACCAGCAATCCTTATGTGATCAAACCGCCTTTCTTCCTATCGGAAAAGAAAGCCGGGGTCTTGGACACGGGGCGGTATCACCCTCGGGGCAAAACGGGAAAAGATGACGCGTTCAGGCTTCGTTTTTATGGAACACATCAAAAAAAAACGACACTGTCATCACTGATCTCACCGCATTTCTCGCAGCGCTGCTCCAACCGGACACTGGTCTTGCGGCATATGGAGCACCACTCGTAGATCAGCCGGTAATCGCGACGCCCGACATATTTTTTGAAGCGGCTGTGATGCTGGCCGCGCATCCGCCCGTCGGCATCCTCCGGATGGGTGAGGATCCGCTCCATGACCTGGCGGATCCTCTTGAAGCCGCGGCGGTCATGTTTCCGGATACGTTCCAGCTTCGCTTCAAAACAGGCAGTAGGATGGTAGGAATACGGGGGCATTGGACATCTCTATTGTCAAGTGGATCAAAGCAGTTAGGCGCTATTATACTGCTTCGGGAGCATCCTGTCTGCTGTCTTTTTCGAAAGCTCTGCTGCGGGTTGATGGGGCGCTGAGAAAAACCGTTGACGGACCGGAGGGCGGCGGCCGGTCTGGCTTGCAAAAACCCATGGCCAGTTCTATAGTGGCACCATTATTGTTCCGTCCCCGCCACCACTAGCACGTTGCCAGCCGCGCGGATCGAAGGAGGGCTCACCCGTTTTCGGAGCGGTCCCCCGGCCATGGCCGATGCAGAGGGGACAGCCCCCGGGAACCCCGCAGTCTGACGCCGCCGACGGAGACAGAACCGCTTGCGACTGAACGCGACGTCGTTTCCGGACTTTTTTCGGGAGACCATCCCATCAGGAGATCGCAATGAAACAGCAAGAAATCTACCGTTCCTGCCACGTTTTTGAAACTTTCATGCCCCTGCAGAGCAATGAGACCATGATGGTCGACACCCTCGAAGGGCTGGCGGAATGCGACTTTTATCAGGCCATCGAAACCGGCTTTTTCTTCACCCCTGAAAACCAGCGCCGGGTCAGGGACTTCTGTCGTGCCAACGACTGGGAACTGACCATGTGGGCGACCCCGGCCCTGTTGGCCGAGCAGCTCAACCTCAGTTCCCTGGATGATCAGCTTCGAGAGACATCGGTCAGTCGCACCATTGAGCTCATCGACCAGGCTATGTCCTGCGGAGCCGACAAGATCGGCCTGCCGAGCGGCGACTATCCGGGGGACGACCTCTGCGAATCGGCAAAAGAGGCTTTGTACGATTCCATGAAGCAGATTGCCGCCGCCCTGCAATCGCAACCGGAGATGCAGATTCTCCTGGAGCCCCTCGACCGTTATGCTCACAAAAAACAGCTGATCGGGCCGATGGCCGAAGCCATGGAGTGGTTTGCCCCTCTGCACGCCGAATGTCCCAATATCTTTATTCATTGGGACAGCGCCCATGAGGCCCTGGGTGGCATCGACCTGATCGAGTCCCTGCGCCTGGCCAAGCCGTACCTGTCACAGTTTCACCTGTGCAACGCCGTCCTCGATCCCCGGCACCCCATGTATGGCGACTGGCACATGGATATCGGTCAGGCTCCCGACTATAAAAGCCCCGGTTACCTGACCCCGGAACTGGGCGCCAAGGTCCTGCGGGAAGTTGCGTCCTGGCCCGTGACGGAAGGCTGCAAAGCCACCTTCGTGGCCCTGGAAATGCGCTCCCACATGGGGGATGACATGTGGGCCAAGGAGCGCAGCGCACGCCAGTTCCTGGCCCGCTGTTTCGAACTGGCGGGACTTTAAGGTCGCTGTCAACCGTGACCCGTCCCATCCCCGTCCAGTTTGAAGTCGATATCCCCTACACGGCGTCATCCTGCCCGCAGCAGACCCTTGACCTGGTCAGGCCCGCCCACCCCGAGGGACGCCGCCTCCCCCTGGTCGTGTTCCTGCACGGCGGGGGCTGGCAGAAGGGGGACAAAGCCGCCGCCAGGAGGTATCTCGGCAACCTCGTCCGCAGTGGCAATTACGTTGGCGCTGCGGTCAATTACCGCCTGACGGACCAGGCCCGCTGGCCGGCGCAACTGCACGACTGCAAAGCCGCCGTCCGCTGGCTGCGCGCCCATGCGGACAGGTACGGGATCGATGGTGAACGGGTGGCCGTCTGGGGGGAAAGTGCCGGGGCGCACCTGGCCCTGATGCTGGGAGCGACGGGTGACCAACCGGCCCTTGCGGGGCTGCTGGGCCAATACCACAATCAATCGACGAAAATATCCGCCCTGGTCAACTTCGCCGGCATCGTCGATCTGGCCACCCTCAACCGACAGGCGAGCGCCATCGATCACGATGGCCCGCGCTCCCCCGAGGCCCTGCTGATCGGCGGGACCCTGAGCACATTCAACCATTCCGCCGAAGACGCCTCCCCCATCCGCTACCTGAACGCCGCGACGCCGCCGGTTCTGAGCATCCACAGCCGCGCCGACGAGATCATTCCCTATGCCCAGTCGGAACAGCTGCACCGCACATTGACGGCCCTGGGCGTACGGAACCTGCTGATCCCCGTCACCGGGGCCCGGCACGGGCAGTTTCCAGAGGAGGCCCTGAGCAGGGTCAGAGACTTTCTCGACCGCGAGCTGGCAAACGAGGGGAAAACGGTCGACCCGTCCCCCCTCCACTGGACCCCTTGAGCGCCAAGACCAGGCAAAAACGCGAAAGGGGCATCCGACAGCGCCACCGCTGGCCAGGCGCCTCACAGCACCAAATCGTGAGCCAGTTTTCGCAACGGTTCCACCGACGGCCGGGCGAACAGGTAGCCCTGAGCATAATCAGCTTTCATGGCTTTAAACCAGGCCAGCTCTTCCGCTGTTTCGACCCCTTCCGCCAAAACGCTGCATTTTGCATCGCGCGCCATATTGATGAGAGAACGGGCAATGGCCTGCTTGGTATCCGACAGATGGATTCCATTGACGATGGCACGATCTATTTTGATGATATCCGGTGCCAGCAAGGCGAACATGTTCAAGGTTGAGTAACCGCTTCCGACATCGTCGAGGGCGGTCCGAAACCCCTTCTCCTTGTAGTACTTGAGGATTGAAATCAGGTGTTCCGTATCGCCGACCTCCTCCGTTTCGACTACTTCGAAAACGATTCGGTAAGGATCCAGATTGAGCTGCTGCGCCCAGCCGACAGTATCACGCAGGCAAAATTCAGGATTGTAGATGGCCGACGGAATGAAATTGATGAAGATATTCTTGTGGATATTTTTCACCGCCGCCGTCTTGATCGCCGACTCCCGGCACTGCCGATCGAGATTGAACAGCAGCCCGGATTTTTTTGCGGTGTCGAACATGGCCTGCGGATTCATCAGCCGACCGTCACTCAGAACCCCGCGGCTCAGACATTCATAAGCATAAATATCCATCGTATCGAGTGCAACGATCGGCTGAAAATAGACCGTCAGCGATCCATTTTCCAAAATCCAGCACAGATCCTCCGCATTCAATAGCGCATGCCAATAGACCAGGTTTCTGGTGTTGATCATGTGACCGAATTCCAGCTGTTCACAGGCTCTGATCGGCAGGATGTTGACGCTCTGCTGCTCCAGTTCGGTGAGGGTGCCGTCAGCACCGATAGCGGCGATAAACGCTGAAAAATCGTCGACCCGTACCAGGCAATAATTCCGTTCAGGCTGAACAGGGTAGGAATTTTCTCGGCTTATGGCGATGATTTTCTCAAGGATATAATCATGGGGGGCATTGATAAAAACCTGGCAGTTCCCGTCGGGCAGGGTCGGGATCGAGGTGCAGTTACTGCATGACATGTGCATGGCTCCTGGAATTTGCTTGGGTGGCAATGAGGTCAGTCTTCAAACGGGCCGGGGCCGCAAAGGAGCGCATGAGGCTACAGCTGACGCCGGTCGATGACCCGGCAGGCCTTGCCTTCGTGCCGGGGGATGCTGGAAGGTTCCACCAGTTTGACTTTGGCACTGATCCCCAGAACCGATGCCAGTTGTTTCTGGGCAAAATTGATGAACTCCCGCTGCTGTTTCATGGCGTCAAAAAAGATGCGCTCGGTCACCTCGACCTGGACTTCGAGACAGTCGCTGTTGTTGACGCGATCGACAATCAGCTGGTAATGGGGCTGGCAGCCCTCGATCTGGAACAGCACCTCTTCGATCTGGGTCGGAAAGACATTGACCCCCTTGATGATCAGCATATCATCGCTGCGGCCCCGGGTTTTCTCCATTCGTGCCAGGGTTCTGCCGCACTCACAACGCTCATAATTCAGGCGGGTGATATCCCGGGTTCGATACCTGATCATGGGGAAGGCCTGCTTGGTCAGGCTGGTAATGACCAGCTCCCCGACGGATCCCTCGGGTAGGACCTCGCAGGTTTCGGGGTCGATGATCTCGGCCAGGAAATGGTCCTCGGCGAAATGCATACCGGATTTGCAGACGCAATCGCCGGCCACCCCGGGCCCCATGATTTCGGACAGCCCGTAATTGTCGGTAGCGATGATATCGAGCCGCTGCTCCAGCTCGCAGCGCATCTGTTCGCTCCAGGGCTCGGCTCCGAACAAGCCGATTTTCAGGGCCAGCGTTCTGGGATCGATCCCCTTCTGCTCCATGCGATCGGCCAGGGTCAGCCCGTAGGACGGGGTACAGACGAGGGCGGTCGAGCGGTAATCCTGCATGATCATGATCTGCTTGTCGGTATTGCCGCCGGACATGGGAATGACCGAAGCACCGATGGCTTCCGAACCGTAATGGAGACCGAAAGCTCCGGTGAACAGGCCGTAACCGAAAGCAATATGGACGATATCCTCGTTGGTGACCCCGGCGGCCGTCATGAAGCGGGCCACCAGGTCCGTCCAGATAGCGAGATCCTCCTGGGTATAGCCGACAACCGTCGGCTTGCCGGTCGTCCCGGAGGAGGAATGAATGCGCACGACGTCACGCATGGGGACTGCGAACATGCCGTAGGGATAGTTAAGGCGCAGGTCGTCCTTGGTGGTAAAGGGCAGGTGCCGGACATCGTCGAGAGACTTGAGGTCGCCGGCGCACAGCCCGATCTCCCTGAACTTGTTCTGGTAGCAGGGAACATTCTCGGCAACGCGTGTTACGGTGCGCTGCAGGCGGTCCAGCTGAAGCCGCCGCAGTTCCTCACGGGGCATGGTTTCTGCAGCGACGTTCCAAATTTTAGGTGCGCATGTCATCATATGAACACTTCACTTGGTAAGGGGCCGTCCAGACGGGCGGACGTCTCCCGGCTGGTTCGGTTGCAAGAGATCCGTCCTCGGGCCGCAGGCCGCCCGGCGGGGACTAGACCGAAATAATCCGCTCGCTGCTGAGGACCGTGACCCCGTTTTCGGTCAGCACGTCAATAGCGGCGTCGATATTGTCGAAACGGAAAATAATGACGGCATTGTCGCTGGAGCGTTCGACAAAAGCGTACATGTACTCAACGTTCAGATTGTTGTGGTCCAGAATCTTCAGGATGGACGCCAGCCCACCGGGGCTGTCCGGCACCTCGACCCCGATGACTTCGGTCTTGCTGACCGTGAAATTCTGGGTCCGCAGAACCTCGAGAGCCCTGGCGCTGTCATCAACGATCAGGCGGAGAATGCCGAAATCCGAAGTGTCCGCAAGGGACAGGGCCCGGATATTGATTCCCGCATCGCCAAGCGCCCCGGAAACCTCCGCCAACCGGCCTGATTTGTTTTCAATGAATATCGAAATCTGGTCAACTTTCATTGTTATCTCCTTGTCACTCAGGGACTTATCTTGCGGTTATCGATGACCCGCTTGGCTTTCCCCTCGCTGCGTGCCAGGCTTTTCGGCTCAACCAGCCGGACCTTGCAGGTCACCCCGAGCAGATCCTTGATCTCCTTGCGAATTTTATTGGACAGCTCCTGGAGCTTCTTGATCTCATCCGAGAAGGTCTGCTCGTTGACCTCGACCTGGACTTCAAGACTGTCGAGACTCTCTTCCCGGTCGACGATGAGCTGGTAGTGCGGTTCGATTCCATCAATATTGAACAGGACCGATTCGATCTGGCTGGGGAACACGTTGACACCGCGGATGATCAGCATGTCGTCGCTACGGCCGCTCAAGCGTTCGATCCGGGCATGAGTCCGCCCGCAGACGCACGGTTCCTTCATGATCCGGGTAATATCCCGGGTCCGGTAGCGGACCAGCGGAATCCCCTCCTTGGTGATGGTCGTGATCACCAGCTCCCCCCGCTCACCGTCCGGCAGGACCTCCCCGGTGTCCGGGTCGATAATCTCCGGGATAAAATGGTCCTCCCAGACATGCAGGCCATGCTGGGCCTCTATGCACTCGATTCCCACGCCGGGCCCCATGATTTCAGACAGGCCGTATATATCGATGGCTTTGATATTAAGTTTCCGCTCAATTTCATGGCGCATCTTTTCGCTCCAGGGCTCCGCCCCGAAGATGCCCACTTTCAGTTTCAGGTTTTTGAAATCGATCCCCTCTTCCGCCGCCACTTCGGCGAGGAACAGGCTGTAAGACGGCGTGCAGGTCAGCACCGTGGATCCGAAGTCCTGCATGATCATCAACTGTTTCTTGGTATTGCCTCCGGACATGGGAATGACCGAGGCGCCGATCCGTTCCGCCCCGTAATGGGCGCCGAGGCCGCCGGTAAACAGGCCGTAGCCATAGGCGTTGTGAATGACGTCCCCCTTATTGGCGCCGGCAGCATAAAAGGAACGCGCCATCAGCTCGGTCCAGGTCTCGATATCCCGCTTGGTATAGCCGACAACGGTCGGCTTGCCGGTCGTCCCCGAGGAGGCGTGAATCCGGACGATCTGTTCAAGGGGGGTGGCAAACAGGCCGTAAGGGTAGTTCTCCCGCATGTCCTGCTTCAAGGTGAGGGGCAAACGCCCCAGGTCGGCCAGACATTTGACGTCCGAGGGCCTGATGCCCGCCTCGTCGAAGCGCTTGCGGTAAAAAGGAACCGTTGCGTAAACACGCTCGACGGTTTGCTGCAGGCGCTTCAGCTGCAGGGACTCAATCGCCTCTCGCGGCAGGGTTTCAAAATCGTCATTCCAGATCATACGCTTAAGCCTCCGAAGGAAAGCGGTCTTAGCTACCGTTCAACCTGACAGCCGAGTTCAAATGCTTTTAAATTGACATCGAGGAATTTGGCGGGGACCATGTTTTTCAGCGCCGTTATCCAGAGGTCACGATCAAAACTGAGCATCTGCGACAAGGCGCCGAGCAGCACCGTATTGACGGCCTTGGAGTTCCCGGCCTCAAGAGCCAGCTCCAGCCCGTCCACCACCGTGGTCGGATACTGCCGGCTGATGGTCTCGACAATATTGTCCGGATAACTCTTTTGCCCAAGGGCGACGGAGGGGGGGGCGATTCTCCAGGTGTTCATGATGACCCGTCCCGTGTCGCGCAGCAACGGCAGGTAGCGACAGGTTTCCAGCATTTCAAAGCTGAAGAGGATGTCGACCTCCCCTTCCGGAATGATGGAGGAATAGATCTTCTCCCCATAACGGACATGGGAGACCACGCTGCCGCCACGCTGCGACATGCCGTGAATTTCATTTTTTTTGACATCCAGCCCGGCGGCAAGAACCACCTCGGACAGCACCTCGCTGGCCAGCAGAATTCCCTGCCCGCCAACCCCGGTCAGCAGAATATTCGTTGCCTTATTCATTATCGTCACCATATTTCAGAAAAGCTCCGAAGCCGCAGGTTTGCTGACAAACGGTGCAGCCGACGCAGATGATTTTATCGATATTCGATTTTTTCTTCTCGGCGTCCCAGGAAATCGCCGGGCAGCCGAGCCGCAGACAGGCCTTGCAGCCGGTGCATTTGTCATGATCGACATAGAGGGACGGTCGCCGTTCGAGATTGTCCCGCGGCACCAGCATGCAGGGCCGGGTGGTGATGATGACAGACACCTCCGGTCGGGCCATCTCCTCCCGAATGGTTTTACGGGTCAGGGCAATATCATAGGGATCGATAACCTGCACGTGCTTCACACCGACCGCCCGGCACAACTGCTCGAGATCGACCCGGTAGGTCGGTTCCTCGGACAGGGTGAAGCCCGAGGCGGGGTTTTCCTGGCGCCCGGTCATGGCGGTGATGCGATTGTCGAGAATGATCACCGTTGCCGTCGACCGGTTGTAAACCATATCCATCAGACCGTTGATACCGGTATGCAGAAACGTCGAATCACCGATAACGGCGACGACTTTGCGCTGATCCTCCGGAGCGAGAACCTTGCTGATGCCGGTCGCATTGCCAATGCTTGCGCCCATGCAGATACAGGTATCCATGGCCGACAGCGGCGGCATGAACCCCAGGGTATAACAGCCGATGTCTCCGGTGACGTAGGCCTTGGCCCGGTTCAGCTCCATGAAGACGCCGCGGTGCGGACAGCTTGGGCACATGTTGGGAGGCCGTTGCGGCAGATCCTCTCGGGTGTCTTCGCCGACCAGTTTTTTACCGAGCAGACCATGCTGCAGCCGACCGGGAGTCAGTTCACCGCAGAGAGACAGTTTTTCCTTGCCACTCACCTTGATTCCCATGGCGGCGACCTGCTCTTCGATGAAAGGATCCAGTTCTTCGACAACGTAGAGCGTGTCGTAGTTGGCGGCGAACTCCCGGATCAGTTTTTTGGGCAGTGGATAGACCAGGCCGAGCTTGAGAACGTCGGCATCCGGCAACACCTCCTTAACATACTGATAGGACACCCCGGACGTGATGACGCCGATGGCCCCGTCTCCCTTCTCGATCCGGTTGAAGGGCTGATCGTTTGCCCACTCTTCCATGCGCGCCAGCCGTTCTTCCACAAAGACATGCCGCCGGCGGGCATTGCCCGGCAGCATAACCAGTTTGGCAGGGTTTTTCACCAGATCCGGCGTGGGGATTTCAGTGGTCCGTTCGGAAGGGACCACCACCGACTTGGAATGGGAGATCCTGGTCGTGCTTCTGAGCATCACCGGGGTGTCGAACTGTTCACTGACGGCAAAAGCCAGCTTGGTGAAATCGAGGGCTTCCTGGCTGTCCGCTGGTTCGAACATGGGCACTTTGGCGAATTTGGCAAAATTGCGATTGTCCTGCTCGTTCTGCGAGGAATGCAGCTCGGGATCGTCCGCGGTAACCAGAACCAGGCCACCCCGGACCCCGGCGTAGGACAGGGTGAACAAAGGATCGGCCGCGACATTGACGCCCACGTGTTTCATGGTTACCAGGGAACGCGCCCCCCCAAAGCTTGCGCCGATCCCCACCTCCAGGGCGACCTTCTCATTGGGAGCCCAGGAGGCGTTGATTTCAGGATATCTGGCCTTGATGTTTTCAAGAATTTCGGTACTCGGTGTGCCGGGATAGGCAGAAGCGACCAGCGCCCCCGCTTCATAGGCTGCACGTGCGATAGCCTCATTGCCGGATAGAAGAATTTTTTTCATAACCACCCTTGGTCTTTGAAGAAATTGATAAAACGGCCGAGCTGCGGATCAGCGCTCCCCGGACATGCCAGGCGTCTTCGTTGCGGGAATCCGCCGGATCGGGACCCCGCTCTGACACCAATCCGCCGGAAGCAGCCACCTCTGAACAACCTGTAAAACAATATTTCAAGCAAGAGGAAGGACCTGTGAAGAGCTCTCCCTGTCATATTGAAATCGCGCCGAGATCGACGGAATGATAGGAAATTACCGCTATTCTGTCAATCAATGAGAACCCTGTGCCTGACCAGAATTGTATCAATACGGCACGACTCAAGGATACCCGGGACGGGCTATCGTCCTGTTCCCGGGGCACTTTCTCCCCACCTTGGCGTTTTGTTTTATTTTTCCTCACTTCAAACTTGACCAGTGAGGTCGTTAAAGGCTATGGTCTCCAGTAAGGTACTGTATTTACTGCAATTTAATTTTTGTTAACGCTGACCAAACAGTGTTTTTCGCTTCATTTCAAAGGAGAAGGTTGCTATGAAAAAGCTGTTACTGATGATGCTGGCGCTGCTGCTTGCCCTGCCCGGGGCCACCCTGGCGGCAGAGAAGAAAGACCCCCTTGCGGCATGGACGCCCCAATTCGATCCCAGCGGGGCCAAGTATGTCTACCTGCTCTCCAATCTGTCACATCCGGTCATCGAAGGGGTGGCGGCCGGCTACCGGATCCGCGACAAGGTCTGGGCCGCGACCAACGGTCAGATCTATGTCGACTACCGTCCGCTGCTGCAGCTCGGCGGGGAAAAAGATGTCTATAACAAGCTGAAGCTCGGAGCCATCCAGGGCATGCTCAGCTCTTCGGTGTTTGCCGCCAATGTCGCCGACAAGCTGGGTGTGGTCAACCTGCCTTATGTGGTTGACACCTTCGACAAGCTGGATACCTTTCGCAACGACCCGGCCACCTGGGAGCCGTTTGCCAATGCGGCGGCCAGCAAAGGGGTCCTGGCCCTCGATATCACCAATTACGGGCTGTACGGCTGGGCGACCAATGAGCCGGTAAAAACCATTGCCGATGCCAAGAAGATCATGTTCAGGGTTGCCGAAGCCCCCGTCAATGCCGACACCTATAATGCCTGGGGGCTGCAGTTTACGGTCATGCCGTGGGCCGATGTTCCCCAGGCCCTGCAGACGGGGGTCATCACCGGCCTCGACCATACCGCCATCGTCTGCAACATCACCAAGAAATTCACCATCGCCAAAAACTTCACTGAGCTGAATTATGCCCAGGGGCTGTTTGTCCACCTGATCAACAAGCGCTGGCTCGACAAGCTCCCTGCCGATCTGCGGGCCACTTTTCTGGAGGTTATCCGCGAAGAGAGCGCCAACACCCGCGCGCTGACCCGCCAGCAACATGCCAAGCAGGTCGCAGCCGCCAGGGAAGCCGGTGTCACCTTCCACCAGCTGTCCGATGAGGAAATCACCGAGCTGAAAAAACTGGCGGAACCGGTCCTGAAGAAATGGGGAGAGAAAATCGGCCCCGACTACCTGAGCACCGTGCGCGCAAAGCTTGGCAGCTAAAGGGCAAACCTGTATAATGCGATCCGTTTTACGGGGTCGGGGTGAACTCCTCGGCCCCTTTCTTTTGCGGAAAGATATTTGACTCTATGAACACACTGAAAAAGACCTTCAAAGCGATCGATCGCAGCCTCCTCTTCGTTGAAGAATGGTCGCTGTTCGCTGCCGTCGCCATCGCCCTGGTGACAGCCATGGCCAATGTGGTGCTGCGCAAACTGACCAGTGAAGTCAGCCTTTACTGGTCGGACGAAGTGGTCCGGAAAGTCATTTTCTTCTCCACCTATATCGGCTGCGTCGCGGCGATCCGGAGTCGCTCGCTGATCCGCATCGACGCTTTGCCGCAATTGATACCGGCCCTGAAAAAACCGCTGACCTTCTTTTCACACCTGGTGGTTCTGGTTTTTTCCCTGGTCATGATCAAGCTTGGCTGGCAGATGACGATCATGATGTACCAGGACGAATACGCGCGCACCACCACCCTGCAGATCCCTGAGTGGTATTTCTACGTCGTCCTGCCGATCATGGGCGTGATGATGTTCATCCGGACCCTGATCGTGATGATCGAAGACTTGCGCAACCAACCGACCATCCCCGGGGAGAGCTGAGATGGACACCAGTTACCTTCTGATTCTCGCCGTTCTGCTCGGCAGCCTTGCCACCACCGTCCCCGTGTTTATGGCGCTGTTCTTCACCGGCACCTTCGGGCTGGTCTACCTGATCGGCATCGATCCGGCGATCGTCATCGAGGTGCTCTACCGCAGCATGGACAAGTTCGCCCTGATCGTGGTGATGTTCTTCGTCCTTTGCGGCAACATCATGACGACGGGGTCCATCGTTGAGAAACTGATCAAGACCGCCAACGTCCTGGTCGGATTTCTGCCGGGCGGGCTGGCGATGGCGGGCGTCCTGGCCTGCGGCTTCTTCGGCGCGATCTCGGGTTCTACCGTCGCCACGGTGGTCGCCATCGGCGGCTTCATGATTCCTGCCCTGATCCAGAACGATTACGACAAGCGTTTCTCGGTCGGCATCATGACCACGGCCCCGATCCTCGGTGTCATCATCCCCCCTTCGATCTCCATGATTCTCTATGCCATGGTCAGCAACGACCCCCTCGAAGCCCTGTTTCTGACCGGCTTCATTCCCGGGATCCTGATCATGATCGCGATGAGCTTCTACGCCTATGTCGTCTGCAAAAAGCAGGGGATGGAGACCCATCAGCGGCCAAGCGCAAGGGAAGCCCTGACCGTGCTCAGGGAAAGCGCCTGGGCCCTGTTTCTCCCGGTTCTGATTTTCGGCGGGATCTACTCCGGCATGTTCACTGCCAACGAAGCGGCCGTGGTTGCCTGCTTCTACGCTTTCTTCGTGGAGATCTTCATTCACAAGGACATGAAGCTGGCGCAGGTGAAAAAGGTCATTGTCTCCTCGGCCATGACTTCAGCGACCCTGCTGATCATCGTCGCCGGAGCGTCGGTCTTCGGCGAATACCTCACGTTTGAACAGATCCCGAACAAAATCGCCAACGCGGTGGTCAACAGCATCTCCTCCCCCTGGGTGTTCCTGCTGTCCGTCAACGTCCTGCTGCTGGTGATCGGCATGTTCATGGACATCATCTCGGCGACCCTGATTCTGACGCCGATCTTCCTGCCGCTGCTGTCCAAATTCGGCATCGACACCATGCACTTCGGCCTGCTGATGACCATCAATCTCGGTATCGGTTACTGTACTCCGCCTCTCGGGGTCAGCCTCTATATTTCCGGCGCCGTCGTCAATCGCGACCTGCTTTACGTCTCCAAGGCGGTGCTGCCCTTCGTGGCGATCCAGATTGCGATTCTGATGGTGCTGACCTTCTGGCCGGACCTGGTCCTGCTGCTCCCCCGCCTGGTCTACGGCTAGTCCCGGAAAACAAAAAACGACATTCTCCCCTGTGGCTGCGATCCTTCCGAAGCCGCAGCGGCCTGTTGCTATCCACACCGGGATATTGTGCTAAATAACGTTTTTTAGCCTGAAACGCGATTCTTTCCCGACCATGCCTTTACCTGGTGCGAACGCTTCACTTAAAATCAGAATTATCACCATGATACTCCTGTTTGACCACCGAACCCCTTTGTCAGGTACGGAGGAAGACATGTCATTCACCAAAAAAGCGTTACTGATTTTCACCCTGCTGCTGGCCGGCTGCGCCCAGGACACCACCAGCATGGCAGATACGGTGACATACCAGGCTCAACCTGCTGAACAGCAGAATATTGCGGTCTTCGCCGGAGGCTGCTTCTGGTGTACCGAGTCAGATTTTGAGAAAGTTCCCGGGGTCATTTCGGTGGTCTCCGGATATACCGGTGGGACTGAGGTCAATCCCACCTATGAACAGGTTTCCTCCCACCAGACCGGGCATGTCGAAGCGGTCAGGGTGACGTACGATCCCGCCCGGGTCAGCTACGGCCAGCTGGTCGAATGGTTCTGGCGGCATGTGGACCCGACCGACGCCGGCGGCCAGTTTGTCGACCGCGGCGATCAGTACCGCAGCGTCATCTTTTACGCGGACAGCCGGCAGCGAAAAATTGTGGAAGAGTCAAAGCAGAGGCTGGCGCGATCGGGCCGCTTCAAAAAACCGATCGTGACGGACGTCCTGCCCCTCGGCCCCTTCTACCCGGCCGAAGATTATCACCAGGATTACTACAAGGAGAATCCGATCCGCTACAACTGGTATCGTAACGGCTCCGGTCGCGATCAGTTCCTGGAAAAAAACTGGCGCAAGCAGGAATTGACTTTCGACGCCATCCTTTCGGAATACCCCCAACTGAAACCGGGAGCAACCACCAACATGATGACAAAGGAACCGCAGGCCATGACCGACCAGAAATACGAGATTCCGAGTGACGCTGAACTGAAAAAGAAGCTGACCCCGCTGCAGTACGAGGTCACCCGGCATGAAGGGACCGAACCGGCCTTCAACAACACCTACTGGAACAACCATGAAGCCGGCATCTACGTTGACATTATTTCCGGAGAGCCCCTGTTCAGCTCATTGGACAAGTACGATTCGGGGACCGGCTGGCCAAGCTTTACCAAACCCCTCGTCCCCGAAAACGTGGTCACCAGGGAGGATCGCAGTTTCTTCATGGTCAGAACCGAAGTCCGCAGCAAGCATGCCGACTCCCATCTCGGCCACGTATTCGGCGACGGCCCCCAGCCCACCGGCCTGCGCTATTGCATGAACTCGGCCTCGCTGCGTTTTATCCCGGTCGCCGAACTGGAGCAGGAAGGATACGGGGAGTTTCTGGACCTGTTCCAATAGTTGGCTTTCAGTTCTATAGGAAAATTGGCTCCCAAAAGGGAGCTGATTTTCTAGTCTGCTTATGCACATTAAAAATTAACGACCGGCTTTTCCATGGAGCGAGTCAGAGGCGCGGCTCCTTTAATTGCAGATCTTCCGGCCAATCTCTCATTCGGTCGATCTAGATTCGGATTTCCAGAGCTTAAGTTTCCTGGCCAGGATTTCGGGCGTTTCAGGGAAACAAGTTCCCATTTACATCAAAGTCAAGCTCTTCCGGGGTCCCGACAATCTCAAGCAACGGGTGTTCCTGTGCATCTTTCAGCAGCGCTTCAGATATCTGAATTTCGGAGATATGAAGAGTATCTCGAATTCTAATCATTCTGATATTGTCCTTGTCGGCACCGATAGCGGTTTTTATAGCAGCCTGAATCGCCAGTTTATGGCTGTCCAGAACCATCGGGATCTTGGCGGAATCGGTCCCGCCGGTCGTCAGCAAATTGGGATAGGTTGTATTGAAATCCATTTTTTCAAAGAGTCTTCGTGTCGTCAGATCGGCAGACCCGACACCGACTGCAGCACCATGACTTTCATCCGTCAAATCCAGGATGGCAATCTTGCGGGCGCGCCCCTCCCTGCTGATCCCATAGCCATGGGTATACGACTTGGTGATATTGGTATCCATACCTGTCCCACTGATATTCTTGCCCATATAGTCAATGACCAAAACATCCGCGTTTTCCAGCAGCAGACAAGGAAGCAACCCTCGCGCTTCTATCAGGCACTCAGGTTCTTTGTCACGAATCTCATCTTTCGTCAGGACCAGCAATCTGTAAGTCCGATCGAAGGCATTTTCGACAGTAGCGACACCAAACAAAATCTTCGCTTTATTCAGATAGGCATTACCTCCAAGTTCAATTGATTCGCCCATTTTCAATCGACCCCGGTTATGAGTTGTCTCGGCTCCCTTTTGTTTGCCCAGTCCGATTGTCATCATTTTAAAAAGCCCGCTTTCATAGCGACCTCGGAAACCAGTATGGGGCTTTATACGGTTAATGACGACAATCCCGTCAGCGGCATGAGCGTATTTATCGATATAGACCTGTGTGCCATCCTCCAGCGTATGCAGGATGTCCACCTCCATTGTCGCGCGGATAGGGCACCCCATACTTTCTTCTGTCACCCCAAGACTTTTTAAAATGGCAACCTGCCCTTCAGCGACAGCACCTCCATGGCTGCCCATAGAAGGAACAATGAATGGCTTGCCGCCTTTTTCTTTGATAAACCTGATTGTCTCCCTAGTAATAAGGGCAATGTTGTCAATTCCACGACTGCCTGCCGTAACAGCGATGGACATCCCGGGCTTGATAACATCCTCCAGATCGGGTCGATTTAATGCATCCCGCAGAGCACTTGCTGGATCTTCAATGTAAAACTCATCAAACTTCTGTTTAACAGTGATCATCTTCGGTATTTTTACATCACAGATCAAAGCATTGACTTTATCACTTCTGTCATTCATTTTTTTCTCCAGCCATTGAATCTTATTAAAATTTCTATAGGCCCACGCGACAATAACTCTCATAAAACCGCTTGCGGTTAAGGCATTCCCCAACAGATATCAGGACCACTGGAAGAGCAAACAGGTAGGGCACACCGCTGCCCGACATATCAACCTGCTGAGTCAAAATCAACATCCCGACCCCGGCAAGTTGCAAAATCGGCAACTCTCTTTGATCACACGTTCCACGGGGAGAGCTTTTGGCAGCCAGAATTTTAAACGCTATCCCAAACAGGCTGCCTCCGATGGCCACCGCCCCCACGGCCATACCCTGAGCAGCAGGTATTGCGCTCCCGACAACCGGCAACAGAATAAGACCAGGCAACCCACCCAGCAGACAGGCCGATCCGATAAATGTCAGTGGCGTCCCCATATGATTCCATGACGGAACAGTTTTTATCAGGTAAATACGGATCATGGCATACAATACACTCCCCCCGGCCAGACTCCCGCACAGCATCAGCATCGACTGAGACGCCCCCTTGAAAAGAACTGCGACGGCAGCAACAATACCCAGAACCCCAACAAAGATGTTGACACTGATGATCTCCTTGCTCAGCCAGGACCGTGTAACATTACGCGCTGAATTCAAGCTATTCAGTGGCTTGCCCAGATGTGACATGGCAGAAATCAGACTGATTCCCATTAAGACCAGCAAAAAACAGGCATGAGACTGAAAATACCCCGAAGCCAATGGCTCCCTAACAAGAAGTAGGATAATCAAGGTCTGCCACAAGCTGCCAACGGCGGTCTGAACCAAGAGAGTAAATGCGACAAGACTCCAAGGACTAGGCATCATTGATCTCCTCAGGATTAGCTATTTCACCAGCCTCACTTCCAATGGGCTTGCCACTTCTTGACGGAGTTACAACAAAATTAGGTGAGGTGTAGTCCTCTTCCGGTAGTGGTGCCACGCAGAAATGCCCCGGGACCTCGTCCGGATTCTCTCCAATTTCAACCAGGTCAAGTGCACGGGTCGGACAGGCCGAAATACAGGCAGGTAACTCGCGTCCCCCCATTTCATCGCGACACATATCACATTTAGTCATCTGACCCCGACCTGCGTCGTATTGAGGGGCACTGTACGGACATACCCATTCACAATAACGACATCCCATGCACAGGGAATGATCAACGGAGACAATGCCATTATCATCCTGATTCATAGCGCCGGTAGGGCAGCCTTCAACACAGACAGGATCACTACAGTGGTTACAGCTGACAGAGAGATAGTAGCCAAAGACGTTTTGTCGAAAAGTTCCGTCGGGAAGGCGTATCCATTCCCCACCGGCATATTCAACAACCCGTCGCCAGCGAACTCCGGCAGCAAGATCGTTCTTATCCTTGCACGCCATCATGCAGGTTTTGCAACCTGTGCAGATCTGCATATCGAGGGAAAATCCCTGTTTTTTTTTTGGATCCCCTCATCGCACCACCTTCTCCACCTCGACTAGGTTGGTATGTTGGGGATTCCCCTTGGCCAATGGCGACGGACGCTGGCGGGTCAGGGTATTGATACACCCTCCCTGATCAACACCGTTACTGTCAGGCGAATACCAAGCTCCCTGGGGAAGGGACAACACCCCCGGGATGATGCGCGGAGTTACTTTGGCAGAGACTTCGACGGTACCATACTGATTGAATACCCGAACCCGATCACCATGCCTGATTCCTCGCGTTTCGGCATCGAATGGATTGATCCACAGCATTTGTGGGCCAGCTTCCTGCAACCACGGATTATTGGCATAGCTGGAATGCGCACGCGACTTGTAATGATGACCGATAAGCTGCAGCGGATATGAGAGAGCTTCCGGATCTCCCGGCATTCCCCAGGTCGGGTGATATTCAGGAAGAGCGCTGATAACATCCCCTTCCGGAAGAGACCATCTCTGAGCGATATCCCAAAGGCGCCGGGAAAAGATTTCGATCTTGCCACTGGGAGTCCGAAGGGGATTTTTTTCAGGGTCCTCCCTGAAGGACCGAAAGCCCACAAGTTTTTCACTGCTTCGCGGCCATTTGAATAGTCCCTGAGCCACCGCCTGTCCATAGTCAGCCGGCAACTCTGGTTGTACTTTACGACATTCCTGATACATGAATTCGACCCATTCGTCATGGGATCGACCTTCGGTAAATTCCTCTTCGATACCCAGCCTCTGCGCGACCCCGGTACAGATGTCGTAGATCGTACGGGCTTCTCCCAAGGGTTCAATGGCCTTTTGCCTGAGGATAAGCGCCCCCATTTCGACTGCGGTTCCCTGATAAGCGAGATCGCTTTCTTCAAAAGTGCTGGTCCCGGGAAGAATAATATCGGCAAAACGTGCACTCGATGTCATGACGGTATCGATCACCACGATCATCTCGCACAGACTGGTATCTTTAAGAATGCGCTCTGTCCCTGCGATGTCGGAATGTTGATTAATAAGAATGTTACCTGCGACATTCCATAAAAATTTGATGGGCACATCAAGTCGCGCTTTTCCCCTCAGGCCGGCGGTATGGTCGGTAAAATTTTCATGATCGGCGATGGCCTTGGTCCACATGAAACAGGGAATTGACGCCTTCACCGGGTTCGCTCCGATAGGAAGCTTTGGCAGGCCCGCGCTGAACGGTCCTTCTCGATCACCGGTATTCCCGCCGGAAATACCCACATTTCCGGTGAGGATGGCCAACATACTGATGGCGCGGGCCGTCTGTTCGCCATTGGCCTGGCGCTGAGCTCCCCACCCCTGCGATATAAACGCAGGCTTTGTCATACCGATATCCCTGGCCAAAGTAACAATACGGTCAGCGGGTATTCCAGTTATGGATGCCGCCCAGTCCGGCGTCTTGGCTTCATGATCGGGTCCATTGCCAAGAATATAATCCTTATAGCTGCAGGCCTCAGGCAGGTCCGGTGGCAGAGTCGTAGAGTCATAGCCCATGCAGTAACGGTCGAGGAATTCCTGATCAACGAGGTTTTCGGTAATCAGGACATAAGCTAGGCCGTTCACCAGCGCAGCATCCGTACCGGGTCGGATTGGAATCCATTCATCGGCAGCAGTACTTGCGGTATCGGTAAAACGGGGATCAATAACAATGACTTTAACGGGATTTTTTTTCAGGGACACCATCAGGTCCCGTACCGGGCCGCCGCCACTCATGCGGGTTTCTGCAGGATTATTACCAAAGAAAACAACTAACCTGCTGTTAACAATATCGGTCAGATAATTACCGTTTTTCTCCTTGCCATAGGTATACTCCATGGCGTGAGAGATCTGAGCCGTACTGTAAGTATTATGGTAGTTCAGTTGGCCACCAAGAAGATTCATAAGACGGTCGACCTGCTCCCGGCCGGAGACAATGACACCCGTGCTGCCGGTCCCGTAATTGCGATAGACCGCTTCGTTGCCGTAAGTATCTATGATATGGCGAAGCCGGTCGGCAATAATACCGAGAGCTTCGTTCCAGGAAATTTGTTCAAAAGCCCCCTCTCCCCGTCCCCCCACCCTTTTTAGAGGGTGAAGCAACCGCTCGGGAGAATAAACCCATTTGCGCAAACCACGCCCTTTAAGACAGGCGCGTATCTCATGAGTGCCAAAAGGGCCGTCTTCGCCAGTGTTCTCTGATGAGACACGAACGACCACGCCGTTTTTGACATGCAGACGTAGCGCGCAGCGATTCCCGCAGTTGACGTTACATGATGACCAGACGATTTTTTCATTGTCCTGTAAATTGTTCATGGCCATCCTTGCATGGTCTAAGGTCTGACAGTTTATGACAATCGCAATACTATTTTTAAGAATAAACGCTGCAAAACTATCGTCATCGCCTAAGAATCAGGGGAAAGGTATTTCCAACTCTCTGGCCAGTTTCCGCATGTCCCCCAAAACCGGGGCGTTAATCGGGATTCCGTGTATTGATCGCTCTTTTTCCAGACGGGTCTCCCGATCTCCAGGATAGGATACTTCAACAAATCCAACGGCAGGTTTCAAGGCACGAAGTCCCCTCAGATGCTCATCAATACGTTGTTTAAACTCTGCAACCGGCATAAAACTGGCTACCTTCATCACCATAACGAAATGCCCGGTGCCACATTCCCGCTCGTGGTTTGAATAAACACTGCGCACCGCTTTGCCAAAGTTACCACCGGACAGTACACCGGCCAGGAGATCTGCCAGCAGAGTTATAGCAGACCCTTTTGGACCACCAAAAGGCAACATCACACCTTCCAGGGCTTTGGCCGGATCTGTTGTCGGATTGCCTGCGTCGTCAATGGCCCAACCGGCTGGAATCTGCAGCCCCTCAGCAAGTGCTTTACGAATTTTTTTCCGTGATCCTTCACTAGTTGCCATATCAAGCAGATAGTCGGCCTCCTCGCCGGCCGGCACGGCAACAGCCAGAGGATTGGTCCCTAGGTAAGGTTCCGCTGCGCCAAACGGAGCCGTGACTGCCGCTGAATTGGCTGCAACAATGGCGAGACAGTCATGCCGCAATGCCAGCCGGGCATATGCGCCCGCGGCACCGAAGTGATTGCTGCGTTTCACGGTAACCGCCCCAATCCCGATTCCTTCCGCCATGCCCAAGGCTTCATTCATGGCTCTGGTAGCAGCAACAGCCCCCAGGCAGTTGTCGGCATCAAGAGTCCCAGACCAAGGGGACAGCTGCTTAAACTTTAGATCTGGTTTTGGATTGAAACGATTTTCCTGCAAACACTCGATGTACCCCGGTAAGCAAGGAAGACCGTGGGTATCAAACCCACGCAGGTGAGCGAAGGCCATTGCTTCGGCAACATCCTCTGCCTGTTGTATAGAAACCTTGCAGGTTTTCAGGACCCTGACCACAAAGTTTTTAATATCTGCGGCGCTAAAAACATTGACTTCAGACATATCTGATCGTCCTTGGATCGTTGCCATCCGGGAAAGCCGGATGGCAACTGTATTGTTTACTGATTTGGAAACAAGCAATTACCCATCGTGGCAAGAACTTCAAAAGTGTGCTCCGAAGAATAGCGCTTTACAAACAGGCCGTCGGGTTGACGCCACCCCAAGGAAAAAAAGCAGTTTCCGGTTGAAAGCTAGATGACCGGCCCAATGGTGAAAATATCCATTGCCTTGACGTAACCGGAGATTTCAGCCTTAGTGGCTTCACCAGAGGCCACCTCATGAATTTTATCAAAAACCATATTTCCGGCATCAATCATGCTGATCGTCCCGTCCATGACCTCATGGACAGAAAGATCCATGTGATCACGCAGATGATTCCAGGTCTTTTCGTTACCGGTCAACTTGATAACCGGAACAAACGGGAACCCCTGTGGGGCACCGCGACCCGTGGTAAAGACAATCACGTTGGCACCGGCAGCCGCCATACCGGTCAGCAGTTCCGGTTCACGTCCGGGGGAGTCGACAACGGTTACTCCTTTTCCCTGAGGGATGTGACCATATTCACAGACATCCTGTACTGTCGCTTTGCCAACTTTTGCAATAGCGCCAAGGGATTTTTCTTCAATAGTTGTCAAACCGCCTTTGATATTGCCAGGGGTAGGTTGGCCACCGCGCATATCAAAGCCAATTGCCTTGGCTCGGTCTTCAATACGTTTTACAAAAGCAAGGATCTTGTCCCCGATTTCTTTGTTTTTAGCCTGGGCAGCAAGTAAATGCTCAGCACCGATAAACTCAGTGACCTCTCCCAGGTAGGCAGCGCCATCTTCATTAACAATACGCTCAACCGCTTTACCAAGAGCTGGATTAGGAGCAAGTCCTGAGGTGGTATCGGAGCTCCCGCACTTCAGTCCCAGCCGAATATCAGCGGTGTCGCACTCAACACGCTGAAGTTTGGATGCTTCACGCGCCAACTCCTGCGCCATAAGCACACCTTGTGCAGTGGTTTTGGCCGCTCCGCCAATGTCCTGAATGGTTAACACTTCAACCCGTTTACCAGTCGCACGAATATCTTCAGCAACCGCTTCTACATCAGTCCCCTCACATCCCAGAGCGATCAGGATGACAGATGCAAGATTGGGACTTTTACCAAGAGATTTGAGGGTCTGGGTGACAATATCCAAGTCCGGAGTCGTCTGGCAGCAGCCCTGCTGATGGGTGAATGCTACCGCGCCGTGAACCTGATCGGCGATACCATTAGCAACTTCGTTAGAACAGACAACCGTTGCGAATACACCGACATAATTACGGGTTCCAACTTTACCATCTGCACGTTTATAACCATAAAATTTCATAATTTACACTCCTGCTAGGTTTAAATATTATAAGGCCCTAAACTGAACCAGATTTCAGAGATCTCCCCGACCGCGCAGGCTGACGACATTCTGAGTATGAACATGCTCGCCAGCCTGAATCTCCGCCGTCGATTCTCCGATGATGGTGCCGTATTTTTTGATCTGGGTTTTATTGGCGATAGCCACACGTGCCACCTTGTGACCGTACTGAATATCCGTCAGTGCTGTCAGGGTTTCGATTTTATCACCAATTCCCATACGGACTTCTTCGCCCTTGGCGACATCCTGCAGCATGGTCGCGACATTATCTTCAGGATCAAGAATGATGGCGTTTCTGATATTTTCTACTGACATGGACTTTTCCTTTCTGTTGGTAAGGCCCCTCAAGCATTAACGCCGGTGGCCAAGTATCGATCACATTCAGGGTTAGGCAACGGCTGCTGATTTCGACCGCATGTGCTCAATTCAATCACTTAAAAGACAGGCAAACAGATCTTTGATAGAAGCTATGTCACCGGTGGGGCGACTACAAGCCAAACACCAGTCGGTAATTTTTTTTCTGGATTCCTCTGACAATTGAGGAGTAAGCGCTGCAAACCGTTCGACCAGCTCCTGCCACTGCCAAGGTTGTTCAGGATCACCTCTGCGGAAACTACGATCCTTGATGAGGATCTCTCCACTCTTCAGGGTCACCTCAACCCGGGCAGGTCTTTCTTTAGGAAACCTGCCCGTCAACGTAGGATCTTCAATGATATGAATCCGATCCATCAAGGATTGAAGCTGGGTGATTTCCAACGCGTCTGCTGTGAAATTGGCAAAGTCCAACTGGCCCTGGTAAAGCAGGAAGGCTAGACAAAATTTGCTGGAAAACTTTGCTTCCTCAAAACTCTGAGGATTGGGATTATTGGCGATATTCAATTGCGCCAGTGGTGCGAATACATCTACTTTTTCAACCTGATCTGAGCCTGAGATCCGTGAAAGCAGATCATTCATTGCATCCAGGCTGGTGTGCATCTGGCCACAAACCGGCCACCCTTTCAAAGTGGTGGTCTCGATCTGGTAACAATGATCTTTGGGAATTGTCAGAATCGATGGATCCCCTGAAAGTCCCCAGGCTTTCAACATCCCTCGCGGACCTTCCAGAATTCTGGTTGCTGCCGGGAGGCCACTCAATGCCAGGCTGACTGCCGTCAGGCCATTGCGGGTCGC
Organism: Geopsychrobacteraceae bacterium; assembly: GCA_963677135.2. Lineage (GTDB taxonomy): Bacteria > Desulfobacterota > Desulfuromonadia > Desulfuromonadales > Geopsychrobacteraceae > Seleniibacterium. The sequence goes on from CAXXLS010000014.1 coordinate 421,190, forward strand.
GGCGGCGGGATGAAAGGCTTTGGCTTCCTCGGCCTTGTCGTCAAGAATCTGCCATAACCCAGCAGCCTGGGTACCGACATGACCAAAGGCCATGAGGGTTTGCTCGGGTGTCAGCTTCATTAATCGCGCTGCGGCAGCGGCCGCACCGAAACATCCAGCAGTCGCCGTGGTATGACAGACCGCGTAGTGATCTTTCCCCAACAAGGTACCGACCTTCAGGCCAACTTCATAACCTGCTACAATAGAAGCCTGCACATCCTGTAAGTTGGGACAAAGGTGTTCTGCCAAAGCGATAACCGCAGGGAAGACCGTCACCGCGGGATGCATGACAGCCAGCTTGTGCCCATCGTCGACCTCTGCCAAGTGCGAGATGGCTGCATTCGCCGCTGCAGCCTGTTCAAGCCCATACGGAGCACTCCATCCAGCAACAGAGCAACCGGAGTCATAACAAGCGACATCCCCTAAAGAGCTTGCTAATGCCTGACGGTAGTGTTCGGCAAGACGGTGCCGACATCCTGCCCCAACCGCCCCCCACCAATCGATGGCACTATCTGCCACCCGGGTAAGAACCCGGACTGGCAGCGTCTTTGCGTCAAGCGTTGCCGTCCACTCGGCTAACGGTTGCAGCCAGGGGGTACCAGATAGATCTGAACCGGACGCGGCCATTGCAATCAGCCTTGCGTCAGTTTGCTTATGTTTTCGTAAACGAGATCAACCACAGCTCCGGACTGTCCAAGGTAATTTTCCGGGCTCAGAGCTGCTTCCATTTCTTCCCTGGTACAGATTTTCGCTACTGTTTCATTTGCCATCAGCATATCGAGCAACGGTTTATCCTGAGCCAAAGCATCAAGAGATACCTCATGAACAACATGGTGAGCTTCCGCCAAAGGCATGCCCTTAGAGAGAACAAACATCGCTTTTTCGGATAACAGAACACCTTTGAGCCGGTTAACGTTCTCCATCATCCGATCTGTGTTAACCTGAAGGTTGCTGATGACCTTGTGCATATGAGCCAGCATCGCCGAAGCAATCCCAAAAGCTTCAGGCATCACCACCCACTCAGCGCGCCAGGAGCAACCGTCCCGTTCATTGAGGGGAGCCATCAGCTCAGCCATGACATCGGCATTGCCACGAACAATGCGGCTAAGAGAGAAAACCCACTCACTGACTATCGGGTTGATCTTATGAGGCATGGTGCTCGATCCGACGATACCCTTGGTATACCCTTCCGCCAATTCTCCAATCTCTGTCATACTCGAAACATAAACCTCCTGGGCAATCCGTGAGCAGGTTCCGCCGATGAGTGACAATCCGTAAGTGAGTTCGGCCAGACGATCCCGCTGGTTATGCCACCAGGTATTCGGATTCCCGAGCCCCATGTACTCACAGCTCAGCCTCTGGACCTCAAGCCCATTGTCGCCCCAGGCGGCATAGGTTCCTATAGCGCCTGACATGTTCCCGACAAGGCAGCGCTCCTTCAGTCCGCGCCAACGTTCAAGATTGCGGCTCATCTCATCAAGCCAGTTGGCCATCTTCAAGCCAAAGGTAAACGGCAATGCATGATTACCATGGGAGCGAGCGACCATAACGGTATCCCGATGTTTCTTCATTAACTCGGCAGAGACTTTAAGCAGTTCAACCAGTTGTTTTTCGATGACCGCATGGGCTTTTTTAGCCAGTAACATGGTGCCACTATCGATAATATCCTGAGTGGTCGCCCCGCTATGGAGATAGGTCTGATGTTCTTCCGGAAGATTTTTCCGATATTCGGTAAGCAATCCCATCAGGGTATGTGCGGTTTTTTTGCCATGCTCAATAACCATCTGAACGTCAATCAGATCGGCGTTAGCTTTGGCAACAATTGATTCAGCAGCCTCCTTAGGAATCATATCCAGATCGGCCATCGCTTTGGCCAGTGCCGCCTCAGCATCGATCCAGGCCTGCAATTGCGAGCGTTCGTTGTAAACGGCCCGCATCTCAGGAGTGCAGGTCAGTCCTTTAAAAAGAGTGGTATCCATTAGATGTACATTGTCGGTGTAAGCCATATTTCTGCCCTCTTTCTACAATAATTTGGTTATTTCTGGCCCTGTAACTTTCCGTAATTTCAAGACCTTAAAGAAAATACGAGTTTCTTGAGATTGCAGACACACGAATCCTGTTCAGAACAGGTACAGCTATTTTACAGGGCCCAGTTTCTGTTTTAACCGAAGAGCTCCGAGCTGTTCGGCGGGTCAACAATGTCCAAGTTAAATAATGAGTTCGCTGTTGTGACGATTCGCCTGAACGGATCAGGTTGGCTTCGCTTGCCCTCCATTGCGCTTCTTCTTCATATCCAGCCAGGCAGGTAGGACAAAAGATCCGGCAGCCATGACCAGCAGTACACATGAGATTGGCCGGGTAACAAACAGGAAGAAGTTATCACCGCCAAGTTCAAGAGCCAGTTTCAGTTGCTCTTCCGCCATGTGTCCCAGGATAAGCCCCAGAATAACCGGCAGAACAGGATACTTGGCCGTCTTGAGGAAATAACCGAGCAAGCCGAAGCCAAGAAAACTGTAAACATCAAACATCCGGTTGTTTAAAGTGTAGGAGCCGATTGCGCACAGAACCAGCAACACAGGAATAACGTAGTGTTGGGAAATAGAAAGCACCTTGATGATGGCTCCGATAAAGAAATGGTAAAAAACCGTACAGAAAAGGAAGGCTACAAAAAAGGAAATAAAGACAACCCAGACAACATCGCCGTTGTCCCGGAAGAGCAGCGGACCAGGTTGCAGGTCATGCAGCATAAAGGCCCCCAGCATCATCAGGGTAGACGCATCCCCAGGAATACCAAGTGTCAGCATCGGGATCAACGCCCCCCCCATGGAAGCGTTATTAGCCGCTTCGGGAGCAATAACCGCTTCGGGAAGTTCCCCAGTCCCGAATTTTTCCGGGGTTTTAGAAGCGCTGCGAGCTTGACCGTATGCAACAATGTTGGACAAACCAGGGCCGACCCCAGGAAGAATGCCAATAACGATACCTATCAGGGTTGAGCGCAGAAGATCCATTTTGCGGCTTAGCACAACACCGAAACTGCTCATAAATTTTTTCATTTCAAAATTTATTTTCGCAGTTTTCTTCTCCCCACCGATCTCATCAACATCAGACAGCAACTGGGGAATAGCATAGATACCGATCAACGCCGGAAGAACGTTGAAACCTGACTCCAAACCGTCAATACCAAAAGTATAACGGAGAATGCCTGTGGCCGGGTCGGTTCCGATCATAGACAACATGATTCCCAGACCGGCAGCAAGAAAGGCTTTAACCGGACTTCCAGCAGCCAGAGCAGAAATACAGGAAAAGGTAAAGATAACCAGGCTAAAATACTCCCAGGGACCAAATTTCATTGCAAAAGCGGCTAGAATCGGAGCGATCAAAACCAGGGCCAGACCACTTAGAAAGCCCCCGGACATGGACGCATAAACCCCAAGCCCAAGCGCTTCAACCGGTTTTCCTTTTCTCGCCATGGGAAATCCATCGAGGCAGGTTGATGCCGAAGCTGGCGTTCCTGGTATATTCAGAACAATTGCAGCGACAAGTCCCCCGGATATCGCTCCGCAATACACCCCCATAAGCAGTGTCAGAGCCTGAGTCGTATCCATTGTAAAGGTCACCGGCACCATCAGGGCAATGGCCATAGTACTGGTCAGTCCTGGAATGGACCCGATGACCAGTCCCCCGATAACACCCAAGGCTATTCCTAAGAGGATGTGCAGCTGAAAAACGTCAGCCAAAGATGGCAGGAAAGATTCGTACATTTAGATCCTCCTGAAACTCATTATCAAAGTTGCCTTAGGGCAAAAATGCTTGAAGGAAATTTTCTACCAACAGCACGACTCCGCCGACGACACAGAAGGTTATTGCAATTGCCTTGAGAAAATCTTTTTGGGGCTTATCGCTCAAACCCAGAATGGTGACCATCAGAAACAGAACTGTCGAAATGACAAACCCAATAACCTTCATCAGGATCAGGTAAATAATGATTGCAAAAAGTAAAGACATCCGGCGGCGACCGGCAAACTTTCCCCAGATTTCTCTGGCCGGCGGCAAATCTTTTTTGGACAGAAAACTGCTAACAAACATGGTTATTATCAAGACTAGACAAAAACCAATAACCAGATATGGAAACATTTTTGAGGAGTATGTCTCATATGGCAGGTCCTCAAATTTTGAAGTCTCGTACCCCAGGGCCCCTAACACAATCAGAAAAAACACCGAAAAAATTCTGTCGGTCAATCGCATGATTCTCTATTCTCCTTTGTCGGGCTACCCGAAGCAACAGGGAGCCCGACAACAAATCAGAACCTTGTATTTCAGTGCATCTGACGATGGACTTCCACCGCCGCAACCTTTTGACTATCTCATCCCATATTTGTCGGCGAGACGCTTGTACATATTAAAAGCGTCTTCCATATACTTGTCGAGTTCTTCCCCTTCATAAGAGACAAGGTTTACAGAATTGACCGCCATCTTTTTGGCACACTCAGGATCAGCAGCCGCTTCCTTCCAGGCTTTGGTGATCACAGCTTCAATGTCGGCTGGCAGTCCTTTGGGGGCCCATGTCCCGTATTCGGTTCTCAGAACTGAGTCATACCCCTGCTCTTTCATAGTAGGAACGTCAGGCAAACCGGGATCCCTTTCCGGGGAGAGAATACCGATACCTACAAGGTCACCAGATTCGACGTATGGTTTCGCTGCATTGACAGCAACGCAACTCATCTGCAGATTACCCTGCATCATGGCAATGATCCGCTTTTTGTCACCTGACATACCGACGATCTTCAACTTATCAACCGGAAGATCGGTCTTGTCGAGCCAGCTGAGCAAACCAAAATGGGACAAACCGTTGATGGCGGCACCAATAGCAACGGAGGATGGATTATTTTTCAGCTTATCCATCAATTCCTTGAGATTAGAAACACCAAGACTTTTAGGTACGAAAATACCGGCGTTATTGACCGCTGTCATGGCAACCGGTGTGAAGTCTCTATAAGTATATTCGGAACGGCCCGTTACGTGAGCAATATGCAAACCCTGATGCTGCCACAGCAGTGTATATCCATCAGGCCGGGAACGTTTCACTTCCATCTCTCCGGTTTTTCCTCGGGCACCATTGATATTCTTCACGACAACCTTCTCAGGCAAGCTTGTTCTTTCCAGACACTGTGCAAAGATTCGTGCAGAAACATCACTACCGCCACCGGGCTTATAGGGGACAACTAATTGAATCGGCTTACTAGGAAAGTCCGCACTCATGGCAGAGACAGGCAGGAAAAAACTTAAAACGACCAACAATACAACTGACATCTTTCTCATCCGGTAACCTCCCTTGGTTATCGTTCCGCTGAGCAGAACGTCGTTAGCAATATTGGAACAATCATTAAGTAGCACGGGAATAAAACAGCGTCAATATATATTTTATCTATTTCGTTCTGACTGACGAAATGCTATTAATAATAACGGAACGATTGGTTGGATTTAAAAAACTGTTTCCCGCTTACAACTTTTAAATATGGAGAGAACATGGAGAAAGAAGAGACTACCACTTTAAGCTCAGTAGGTCGGGCCCTGACCATACTGGAATGTTTCAACCGGGACGCCTTTCGTCTTTCCCTTGCGGATATCGCAAAAAAGACTGGTTTTTACAAAAGCACCATCCTCAGGCTACTCAAAGACCTTCAGGATTTTGGCTACATCAACAAGGATATGGACGGCAAATACCTGCTGGGATCGGCACCTTTACGATTTGGAGACATCTATCGTCTTGCGTTCTCAAGTGGTCTTATTATTCAAACCTGCCTTCAAAAAATTGCGGAAAGGACCGGTGAAAGCACCGCTTTCTACATCAAGGAAGGAGATTTCCGCATCTGCCTCTACAGGCGACATTCCCAGCACATGCTGAGAACCCATATTGAACTTGGCGACAAGGTTGCCCTTTCCAGCGGAGGATCAGCCTGCCGGGTTATTCGAGCCTACTCAAATATTAACGCTCAAGATACCGACCTGGTTGAGACCAGAAAATTGGGACATTGCTTTTCGGACGGAGAGAGAACGCCTGGCGTTGCTTCAGTCTCCCTGCCGATCTTTTTGACCGACGGAAAGTTTGCCGGTGCCATAGTCGTCTCCGGTGCCAGCAGTCGGTTCGACCTTGAGGCAAGGAAAGAAGCACTGGAAATAGCAAAAGATGAGATACTCAAGCAGGGGTTGAGGCTTTCTCCTCATCAACCCATTTATTAGACTCATCTCAGTTGGGTCCGAAAAGCGTTTATCGCCCACAGGCCCAACTGAGATTCTGACCAAACTCTTAAAAAGTGGGGGCCGGGTCCCAGCGAAGCGCTCTGGCTCCATCTGCAACAATTGTCACAATCATGCCTCCTAGCTCTATACGGGACTTTTGCGCTATAAACATGCCGGCCCGTTCACCAACGGCAGAAACGGTTAAACACTCCATATCGCTCTTTGCCTCGCACAAGGTCCTTTCCGGTCCAGATCTAGACAGCAGGCTCAAATTTTTAACCAGCAGAACGCCTTAGTTTGCTCTGGACGCCGGTAAAAAAATCGCTATGATTCCAGTAATAAAGATTTGACATAAAGGAGAAGTCACATGTTCAGACGGCATTCTGACAAACAATTCCGGCAGGTTCTGGACAAGATCGAAATAAAAACCCTGGTTCATGGGGAGAAGACGTTGATGACGGAATTTCGCCTGCGGCAGGGAGCGCTCCTCCCGCGCCACAGTCATCCCCACGAGCAGACCGGGTACCTGGTGAGCGGACAGCTGCGCCTGACCATCGGCGAAGAGACCCACGATGTGCTTCCGGGCGACAGCTGGTCCATTCCGGGCGACGTTGAACATCAGGCGGACGTGCTCAAGGATTCCGTCGCCATTGAAGTTTTCTCACCGGTCAGAAAGGACTACCTGCCCTGAACGCTCAGCCTTCCGCCGGCCTGCCCAGACTGATGGTCCTCGGCAGCCTCTCCGCCATGTTTTTCAGCAGCACGTTCATCTTGAATCGCGCCATCAGCCTGAGCGGCGGGCACTGGTTCTGGACGGCCTGCCTGCGCTATGCCTGGATGACCTTGCTGCTATGCGGCTGGCTGTTCCTGACCGGCAAAAGACCTCTGTTGGGGCAGACCGTCCGATTATTTAGGCGTCACTGGCTGTTCTGGTGTATCACCGGCAGCGTCGGCTTCGGGGTTTTCTACTCGCTGATCAGCTTCAGTGCCTCGTTCGCCCCCGGCTGGGTTGTGGCGACCACCTGGCAGATGACTATTCTGGCCTCCCCCCTGGTCCTGTTACTGTTCGGCAAACGGGTTCCGCTGCGGGCCCTGGCATATATCCTGGTGATATTTTTCGGCATTGTCGCGGTCAACCTGGGCCAGGCGGAAACTGTCGCCCTCAGGGACCTGATCCTCGGGGGGGTGCCGGTCCTGGTCGCCGCCCTCGCCTACCCCCTCGGCAATCAGATGCTGTGGGAAGCCCAGCGCCAGGGGACGCGTCTTATCCCCGCCATCAGGGACGAGGCGCTGAACGATCCCTTTGTGCGGATTCTGCTGCTGACTCTTGGAACCATCCCTTTCTGGCTGGTTCTTTATGTGACGCTCCAACCGCCGCCACCGGCCCCGGGCCAGGGGACCAGCACCCTTCTCGTCGCCCTTTTTTCCGGGGTGATCGCAACCACCCTGTTTTTGCAGGCCCGGCACCTGGCCGGCAATCCCTATGAAATTGCCGCCATCGATTCTCTGCAGTCCTGCGAAGTCCTGTTTTCTCTGCTGGGGGAGATTCTTTTCCTTGGGGGAGACCTGCCGAAACCGCTGGGAGCCGCCGGAATCATCGTGACCCTGGCCGGACTGACACTTTACATGCGGGCCCAGGCCAGCAATACCTGATCCCCGACCTGATGAGGATATCATGCCTGCGATCTACCGTCATACCATGACCATTCCGCAAGCGGCCATTGACGATAACGGTCACGTCAACAACGTCACCTACGTGCAATGGATGCAGGACGTCGCAACCATGCACTCCGACGCCCGAGGCTGCCCCAGGAAAAAATACCTGCAGTTGAACAGCTGCTGGGTGGTGAGAACCCATCACATCGACTACCTGCGGCCGGCCTTTGCCGGAGACCGCATAGAAATCCAGACCTGGGTCAGCACCATGCAGCGATCACGGTCCTTGCGCCGCTATCGTTTCCTCAACGCCCGGGGAGAGCTGCTGGCAAAGGCTGAAACGGACTGGGTTTACGTCAATAACACGACCGGCAGACCAAAAAAAATCGACGCTGAGGTGATGCGATCATTCATCCTCGTACCGCCGGGACAGGAACCGTAAGCGACGCGATAAACGCGCTCAGCATAAAAAGAAAACACCGTACTCTGAACCAGGCAAGAACGACTGAAAAAGCGGCGGAAACATATCGGGCAGTAAAAGAATTCTTTCGCTGCCCGATATGATAATCAATCATCCAGCCAACCTGCGCTTATTTCACCTTCACCTCGATAGCTTTCGGTTTCTCAGCCTCCGTCTTGGGGATCATCAGGGTCAGCAGACCGTCCTTGAAGGCCGCTTCTATCTTGTTCTCGTCGACATTTTCCGGCAGGGTGAAACTTCTGCTGAAGCTGCCATAGTAGCGTTCCACGCGGTGGAACTTCTCGCCCTTTTCTTCCTTTTCCTGCTTGTTTTCGCCGTGAATGGTCAACACGTGGTCCTCGATGTTGATCTTCACATCTTCGCGCTTGATCCCGGGAATTTCCGCTTTGATGCAGAAATTATCCGCCGTTTCGCTGATATCAACCCGGGGAGCCCAGTCGACACCTTTGGGAGCGAGCTCCCGTCCGCCTCGAAACGGCCAGTCCATCGATCTGGAATAACGGTCGAACATCTCCTCGACATCTCTGAAAGGATCCCATTTTGCCAGCTTCATAGCATCCTCCTTACTGACTGCGGGAAAACCCTCCACAGGCGGACTGCCCGCCTTCAGTCCGTCCGGCAATGGCAAACAAAGACGCAGGGTCAGGCCCGGAACAATGGGGTTGAAAAAACATATTGCCCCCTACTATTCAGAATAGCTCTTTTTCTTTATTTTTCAACCACCTGGAACGACAAAGAAAGGGCCTGTTAAAGACCTCGGAAACCGCGGAGAAAAGCCCTGAGACGGGTATGTGAGGACAGTGGGGAAAACGGCCGGACACTTGAAAACAGATCCTGCCGACAGCAGGACAATCCGCGCGCAGGGTCTTTGCTTGAGGATCCGGGAAAGGGACAATGTTCGACGGCATCAAGGGCCTAATAGGCCCCCCTGCGCAGCTCGGCAAGCAGGTCGGCGTGAACCTCCATCAGCAACGGCCGGATTTTTTCCAGGTCCCGCCTTGACCAGACCGGGGATCGCATCCCCTGGTCAAAAACCGCATCACGCCCCTGTGGCGGCGAAGACAGGTTCAGATCCCAGAAGGTGGTCCGGATTTCACCATTGGCGGCAGCAACCTTCATCAGAAAGGAGACCTTCCAGCCGGACTTGGTCAGGCAACTGAACAGGGAACAGGGGTAGTCAACCTGCCCGTTGCCGACAACCGTCCCCTTTTGGACATCTTCATCCACGATGGGCCTGGCGGCCATGGTAAAGTTCTTCTCCATCCAGATTTTGGTCGCTTCATACAGCTGTTCGCGGCTCTGGCCCGGAACTTCGCCGGCGGCATGAAGCGTTTTTTCAGAATTCGAAATACGGGTAAAGCTGCCCGAACAGCCAGTGACTAGAACGACCGTGAGCAGCAACATGAGAATTCGCAACATAAGTGTTCCCTCCATAATTGACAACCTGGCAGGCCCTCGGCCTGAGAGATGTCCTTAAATTATACCGGCAACGTGGGCCCCTGTCCCTACCTAAAATGCATAAAATATTCGTTTTTTTCCAAATTTCTCTGAATTGCGAACCGGCGATTGCGATTGGCCGGGACGCTGACATCTGGTATAAACAGCGACCACGACATTTCCCTTTTCAGAAAGCAATCGCTATGTGGATGCAAAGCCTTCTCGGACTGATCTTCTTCATCACACTGGCCTGGCTGTTCAGTGAGAATCGCAGAAAGTTTCCGGTCAGGACGACGATCATCGGCCTGCTGCTGCAATTTACGCTGGCCCTGATTTTTCTGAAAGTTCCGTTTTTCCGGACGGTGTTTTTATACCTGAACAATCTCGTCATCACCCTGCAGCAGGCGACTGAGGCCGGCACCTCGATGATTTTCGGCTACCTGGGAGGAGCCGCGCTGCCTTTCAGCGAACCCTTTCCCGGAGCGGCATACATTCTGGCGTTTCGGGGTCTGCCGCTGGTGCTGCTGGTCAGCGCCCTCTCCTCATTGCTGTTTTACTGGAGAATCCTGCCGGCCATTGTCCGCCTGTTCGCCTGGATGTTTTCCCGCAGTCTGGGTCTGGGCGGGGCCGAGAGCCTGGGGGTGACCGCCAATATTTTTATCGGCATGGTCGAATCCCCCCTGGTTATCCGCCCCTACCTGAGCAGGATGACGCGCAGCGAACTGTTTTCTTTGATGACCTGCGGCATGGCGACAATTGCCGGAACAGTCATGGTTCTTTACGCCAGCATTCTCAGTCCGCTGCTCCCCGACATCATGGGGCATATCCTGACTGCTTCATTGATCAGCGCCCCGGCGGCCGTGGTCATCGCAAAAATCATGATTCCGGAAAGCGCGGCGCCCACCACGGGACAACTCGAGGCCGACACCGACACGCGCAGCAGTATCGATGCCATCACCCGGGGAACCGCCCAGGGGGTCGACCTGCTGATTAACATCATGGCCATGATTATCGTCATGGTCGCCCTCGTCTTTCTGTGCAACAGTCTGCTGGCGATACTTCCGACCGGCGAGCAACCACTGACATTGCAGTGGATCCTCGGCTGCCTTCTGGCTCCGGTCACCTGGCTGATGGGGGTTCCCTGGCCGGAAACGGCGGCGGCCGGCGCCCTGTTTGGCACCAAAACGGTTATCAACGAATTTATTGCCTATCTCGACATGACCAGGCTGCCGCCCGGAACCCTGAGCGAGCGCAGCCTCTATATCATGAGTTATGCGTTGTGCGGCTTTGCCAATCCGGGCAGCCTCGGCATTATGATCGGCGGCATGAGCGCCATGGCTCCGCACCGCAGGCATGAGATCATCTCCCTCGGGCTCAGGTCGCTCCTGGCCGGAACCCTTGCCACCAGCATGACCGCAACAATCGCAGCGTTTTTGATGTAGAGTAGCCGAATGCCTGATGTCCCCCATGCAAGGCGGGAAAGCGGTTGCGGGAGGAAAAAAGTCGCCGGACGACCACGGAAAACCTTGATGAAGCCTTGAATTCGCCCGCGACTCTTTGTACTATCGCGCTTTGTCCCACAAATGATAAGAGTATGAAATATTTCAAGGAGCGCAGCATGAGAAATTTTGTCCGCATCGTCACCATCATCTGTTTTATTGCCATTACTGCCTCCAGCGGGCTTGCAGAAACCCGCTACGTATCCGATGTCCTGGTCATCACCGTGAGGACCGGCAAAGGAAATAACTATCAGATCATCGAAACCATCCGCACGGGAACCCCGGTCGAGGTCCTGGAAGAAGGACAGACCTACCTGAAGATCCGCACCCCCAAGGGGAACGAAGGATACGCGCTCCGCCAGTACATCACATCGGAAACCCCGAAGAGCCTGCAGATCAAGCAGCTCACGGCCCAGCTCGAATCCCTGCGCAAGCAGCTGCAGGAGCAGCAGCAGACGGTTCAGAACGCCACCGCCTCGGCGCAATCAGGACAGGAGGAAATTGACTCGCTGACCAAACAGTTGGAAACCGCGCGGGCGACCCTGAAAAAGGTTCAGGACGATTACGAAACCCTGCTCCAGAGTTCTCAGAATGTCGTGTCCCTGAGCGAAGAGAACGAAGGACTCCTTGAACAGAACAAGCAGCTGAACAACGAACTGATCGTTCTGCGTGAAGAAAACAGCAATTTTCACCGTTCTAACATGATCCAGTGGTTTCTGGCCGGGGCCGGAGTCTTCTTTTTCGGCTGGCTGATAGGCAAAATCTCTCGCAAAAAACAACGCGGTTTTTCCCGTCTTTAAAACAGACCCGACGACCGTTCTGAGATCAGTCCTTCCGGCAAAGCCCGTATGGCTTGAAACCAGGGGCTTTGCCGCCTTCCCCGGGCTCCGGCCTGAAAACAGCAGATCATTAAAAAGCTATTAACTTTTTCCGGGAATTGTGCAACAATATTTGCCCATATTAACATTAATTGAAAATCGAAGGATTCATTTCAGTGAACATCGGAAAACGACTGCTGTTACACTGCCTGGGTTGAATAAAATGGAAAAAACTGCCCCCACCATACTGTTTGTTGACGAACAGCCCGACGTCTGTCTTTCCATAAAGAAATTATTGACTGATGAGCAGTGGAACTGCCGGTTCGCCGGAAGCATCGCCGAAGGAATGGCCGAGCTGGCTGCCAACCCGGTAGACCTGGTCGTTTCGGACATCAACTTCAGCGACGGAAATGGTATCGATTTCTATACCGACATCGTCCGGAAATATCCGGCAACGGTGCGGATATTTCTGACGGCGTTCAATTCCCAGGACAATGTTGTCAAAGCTCTTGCCGAAGGGAAGGCGCAGCAGCTGATTGCCAAACCATGGATCGATCAGGAATTCAAGGAGATCATCCGCAGCGCCCTCCGCCAGTCTGCCCAGCAGAAAACGCGCAGTCTCGAGTTTCAGCAACTGATCAATTCGATCCCCCTGCTGCCCGCCCTGCCCGACAGCTACAACAATGTCCGGTCCTGCATCCATGGTGACGATGTCGATATTGAAACAATGGCCGAATATATCAGTCAGGACGTGTCCCTGAGCAGCCTTTTGCTGCGTTGGGCCAATTCCGCGCTGTTCGGCCAGAGATTTCAGGTCGATACCATAAAGAAGGCGATCATCGTCCTGGGCACCGATATCGTGGAAAGCCTGATCCTCTCAGAATCAGTCAACCGGACCATCACCGAGAAAGCGCCGGAGGTCAAAGGGTTCGATATCGGCAAGTTCAAAAAGCACTCCATGGCAACAGCCTGTCTGAGCAGGCTGCTGATCAAATCGATTTATCCCGCAGACAGTAAACGCCATGATCGCGCCTTTGTGGCCGGCCTGCTCCACGATATGGGCAAACTGGTGGCCGCCTCATTTTTCCCCGCCAAATTTGAGAAGGCGATCACCTCGGCCAAACAGCATAAGCTCCCCCTGCCCGAAGCGGAAAGACTGGCCTACCCGTCCGACCATGCCGAGCTGGGAGGATTTCTGGCCGAATGGTGGGCACTGCCGCCATTTATCGTCAACTCGATCTACTGGCACCACGCTCCGCAGAACTCGCCGGTCGAACCGGATATCATCATGGCGACCTATACCGCCAACCTGCTGAGCTACAGCTTCCATTACGGATCGAACGGCGACACCTTCGAGCGGGAGATCCCCGCAGAATTCGTCAGCAAGTTTTTCCTGACTGACGAAGCTATCGAAATTCTGCGCATGGAGACGGAAAATATCATCCGGGCCCTGGTCCGCTGACCGCTCTTGAACCGCGTCAAAAATACCAGCGCAACAGCATGCCACCACTGTCTCCGCCGCTGCCGAACTCACTGCCTGCGGTCCTTTGCCCGACCTGAGCGTCGGCAGCTGCAGGCGCCTCCCCGCGGGCCCAGTTCCAGAACACATCCAGCTGCAGATTATCGGTCAGAGAGATGGACACCAGGGGTCGCAGCAGAAACGATTCGTCCTCCAGGTTGCAGATCAGCAGTCCATTGAGATTGACCAGCGGATGGAGTTGATAGGACGGTCCGATCAGCAGATAATGCCTGCCGAGTAAATAACTCAAACCTTCCAGGTAAGGGGCGGACGTCGCCACCGCCGGATAATCTTCCGGCCGATGGCCGCCGCTGCCATTGTAGAGGTATTCGGCCAGCAGATTGACACCACCGGCAAAACGGTACCAGAGTTCGATACCGGCGATCGTGAAGCGCTCATAAAGATCGCTGCCGGGCCGAGAGGGTTCCCCTCCATGGTACCAGCACCACTCGCCCCGGATGCCAAGGCCGCCGATCTCACCCGCCAGACCGACACCGCCCATGGTCCGTCCACGCAGGCGCCCCCCCAACAGCAACAGGTCAATCCCCTGTAGGCTATTGCCGAAGGAGATAAGGTAACTGTTGGCGGACTCCTGTTCTCCGAAAGTGACGGTCCCCCCCAGCTGACCGGCCAGCCCGAAATATTGAACCAGCCGGACAGCATCAACACCGGGGCGCACATCGGTATCAAGAGCATCGGGAGGGAACGGCGCGATCACATCCAGCGGGGAAAACAGGCTGATGCGGCCAAACCCGATCGCCTGGCGCCCCAGAGTCCACTGCAGCTCCCCCGTTTCACCATGCAGGTTGAGACGATCGATCTGCAGCAGACCGTCCCCATCGCCATGGCGAGACCAACGATGGGTCAGATCGAGAAAACGATTCTGCTCCTGGCCGGCGAAATAACCCGAACCAGCCTGATTGCTCCAGAGCAGATGCTGATCCAGAGCCATTTCAAAAGTCTGATTCCCGATGGCAGGAGCTCGCAGTTCCAGCCGTCCCGACGGCAGAAAATATCCCCCATCCTTCCCCGATCCGCCAGCATTTTCAGTGTACAGCGCCAGCCCTTTTAGAGATCCGTTCAACTGGCTTCCGGGCAGTCGTTCGAAGGCCTGAAGGGGGGTGGCCGCAACACAGGCGATAAAGGCCAGAAGAACCAGCTTCATTGGTCAGACTCCAGCCTGCCGTCGACCAGTCGAATCACACGGTGGGCATGGCCGATCACCAGAGGATCGTGGGAACTGAAGACAAAGGTCGTTCCCTGCTGTTGATTGAGGTTCTCCATCATCGCCAGCAATTCTTCACTGGCGTGAGTGTCGAGGCTGGCGGTCGGTTCGTCGGCCAGGACCAGAGTCGGATCCGAGGCCATGGCCCGGGCGATGGCAACCCGCTGCTGCTGACCGCCTGACAGATCGGCGGGACGCCGGTCTTCAAGCCCGGCCAGGCCCAGCTCAGCGAACAGGCGCCGGACCCGGGCGCGCCGCACTGCTTTGGCCACCCCCTGCAGCATCAGGGTAAATTCCGCATTCTCGGCGGCCGTCAGCACCGGAATCAGGTTGTAGGCCTGAAAGATAAAGCCGATTTTTTCCAGACGGATCCGGGCCAACCTTTTGCGTCCGGCCTGGCTGACGTTGCAGCCATCCAGCCAGACCTCCCCCCGGCTGGGCCGGTCAAGGCATCCCATCAGGTTAAGCAGCGTCGTTTTCCCGCTTCCGGACGGGCCTGCCAGAACCGTAAATTCCCCCGGAAAAACCCGCAGTGTCAGGTCGCTGATGGCCGTTACCTGCTGGCTGCCCAGGGAGTAAATTTTCGTCACCGATTTCATGTCAACCAGGGCCATAAGCGTGGTCTCCCGCGAAACAGTCGTCACGAATCCCCCTTCAATGATGGCGAAGGGCCTCTGCCGGTTCGATCCGGCCGGTTTTGAAGGCCGGATAAAAGGCGGCGACCAGGGACAGGATGACGATAAAGACCGTCATCCACAGCATATAGGACAGATCCCAGTCAGCACGCATGATCGGATCGAAAATGACGCCGCCATACTCCAGATCGCCTTCCATAAAAACGCGCAGGTCAAGTCCGACGCTGTGCAGATACCAGGTCAGCAGCCCCCCCAGAAGATTGCCGAGCAGGGCCGCCACCAGGCCGAGCAGCAACGCCTCGACATAAACCAGCAGCCGAACCCTCAACACACTGCAGCCGACCGCCAGAAAGGCTCCGAATTCACGGAACCGCTCCATGACGGACATGAGCAGGGTATTGATGACACCGATGGTCACAATCAGCAGCAGGACAATAGCGATGAACTGGCCACTGGTATAATCCAGCTTGATGGCATTGGCCAGGTTGGGCATAGCTTCGTCCCACAGATAGACCCGCAGATCCGGTCGGTTCTCGAGCATGGTCCTGATGGCCGGCAGCATCTTGCCTGCCAGATCCTGATCGTTCAGAATGACTGCCAGTTCATGGACCTTCCCTTCACCTCCTGCCAGGGCGGCCGCCCGCTCCCGCCCCACCAGCAGCAGGGAGTTGTCGATCCCCTTGATCCCGGTGCGCACCTCCCCCTGAACCCGGAACATGTCACTGACCAGGTCACGGTCTGCCCCCTGCAGGGTCACGACGAATTTCTGTCCCGGCTTCAGCTGCAGTTCCGTCATCAGCCGGTTGCCAAGCAAAGCCCGACGCCCTCCGGGCTCAGGCAGATCCTGCGACGACAGGCTCTTCAGATAGGGGTTGACCTGCACCTCCAGGGCCGGGTCAACCCCGGTCACCACCACCCCCCGGCTTTCCCGGCTCGATTGCGCCAACCCCGGCAGGTAAAGACGCGGCAGCACCGTTTCAACCCCGTTAAGGGCCGCAATCTCCACCGGAAGCCCTCCCGGGTCGAAGGTCAGTTTCTCGTCACGGCTGGCGAGATAACCGTCACGGTAAATCACCAGGTGCCCGGTTCCGGCACGAACACCGCTGTCGATCATCGCCGCATAAACTCCGACCGACAGGTTGTGGGATCCCTGTACCAGCATCAGGGTCAGGCTGAGAGCCAGCAGGGTGATCAGGGTCCGTCTGCGGTTGCGCCAGAGATTTTTCCAGGCCAGGCTCAGGATATCCATAGGCTAGTCTTCCCGAATCGCCTGGACAGGCTGCATTCTGGCAGCCCGGTTGGCGGGTAGAAACCCTGCCAGCAGACACACCACCAGCAGGGCCAGGCCGGGGATATAAAAATTGGCGGGTTCGATGACCGCACTCAGTCTCGGCAGGATGGTCCCTCCGGCATAGGTGATCGGGGTCAGGGATCCGGACAGATCGATACCGAAAATAACCATGTAGAGGGTCAACAGGAATCCGCAACAGGTTCCGGCGACCAGACCGATGCCCCCCATCACCAGGGTTTCCAGGAGCACCAGCAAACGGACCTGTCCGGGACGCAGTCCGATGGCCATCAGCACTCCGAACTCGCAGGTCCGTTCCATCACCGACATGAAGAAGGTGTTGAGGATACCGAGCCCGGTGGCAAAGTAGAGAATCGATACGAAAATCAGACGCGACACGTCGTAGCTGGCAATGACCTCTTTCATCTCGGGCAGCATCTCTCCCCAGTCAAAAAGTTCGAGCCCGTCCGGCAGCCGGGGACGCAGTGCAGCGGCGAGGCTGGCCGCCTCCAGAGGGCGCCTGATGCGCAGGGAGATCTCATGCAGGCGGCCGGGCAGAACCAGAAGGTCCTGCAGCCAGCCCAGGGGCACCAGAACCAGGCTGTTGTCATGTCCAACATCGCCGGTCGCAAAGATTCCGCGGACGACCAGGAGGTCATTGCCGATGGAACCGTCGGCGGCCTGAGAGACGAAGACCAGTTCGTCCCCAGTTTGAACCTCAAGCCGCCTGGCCAGTCCGACCCCCAGCACCGCCCCGTTGCGGTCGCCCGGCGCCAGATAGGTCCCGTCCTGCAGTTGCTCCTGAAACCTGGTGACCTGCCGTTCCCGGTCGGGCCGGATGCCGATCAGTTCCCCGGGGACGCTGTTCTGGCCGTGGGACAGCAACCCAAAGCCGCGCAACCGCGGCGAAGCGCCTAGAATCTCCGGCGAGGTCAGCAATTCGAGGGGCTGGTCGGCACGGAAATTCGTAAACAGGTCACGATCGTCCTGATACCCGGCGGCGCTGATCACCAGGTGACCGAAATACTGTTCGGTCACGGAACTGAGCATATCTCTGAACATTCCGGAAAAAATCCCAAGGCAAAGCATCAGCAATGCCGCAGAGAGGGTCATCGCCGACAGGGTCAGCAGCGTCCGCCGGCGGTTGCGCCAGACATTCCGTATCGCCAGGGCTAACAGCATCAGTGCCGTCCTTTGAGTTGTCTCAGGGAAAAAAAGGTGTCGGGCAGGGCCATGTCGAATTCCAGATCACGATACTGCATCACCGTCTTTTCACCGGGCCTGGCAACCGGAATCACGGTCATCCTCAAGGGCACGACCCGGCCGCTGACGGTCTGGACATCGGCAAAGTCGATCCGCCGGATCAGGATGTCCTCCTCATCGAAATATTCGATCCGACTCGGAACCAGGGGAGATTTGATGATCCGGTAGCGCAACCGGCCCCAGACCACCGCGGCATCCGGCTTGGGGATGGCGGCGATCAGCCAGAAGCGATCGTCCTCGGCGAGCAGTTCAAAATCATAATCTTCGTCAATCCGGTTGGCTTTGACCAGATCATCATTGGTGATGTGGCTGCCCATCCAGGCCCCGCCCATCATCGAGGGGGGGATCCGAATGACCCGGTCGACCTTGGGCAGGTAGTTCCAGACGTCATCGTCAACCTTGAGCGTCGCCACCCCCTTTTCTTTAGCGGGTTCAAGAATCCTGATCAGGAACCGGTCCCGCCCCCGGGACCAGGAGGCAAGGGTCAGGTGGCGTTCCCAATGCCCGGTCACCACGGTCATCGCCACCGTGGCCGCGGAGGATTCTCCGTTGTATTGCCGCTCGACCTGCTCGATCAAGGCGCGCAGATCGAGGGGCTCGGCAGAGTTCCCGGTGGCCGGTAAAAGAACTCCGCAGCAGATCATCAGGACCACAAATACTCGCATCGAATCGCTCCCCCTGAAACATCCGTCCCTCATATGAAGCATAGCGTAAAATAGTACTTTTTTCCCCGCCATGCCGGGTCTTAGCAGGCTTGCACCCGAACAGGGGCTGTGGTATCAATAGCTGACAACTTGAGTATGAATTTCCAGGCAATACATGAAACGGGCTCGCTATGAATATTGAACAGATGAAAATCGTTCTGAAGGAGATTCTGACCAGGACCGATCTGACGCCCTGCGTCGTCGGGCACCGAGGGGTCGGAAAAACCGCCGGGATCATCCAGGTCTGCAAGGAAATCGGGCACCGCTACGTACCTCTGCGCCTCGGCCAGATGGAAGTCGGAGACCTGGTCGGCATCCCCTACCGCGAAGGTGACGTCATGCACTGGTCGCGGCCGAGTTGGTGGCCTGAAGACGATGCTCCTCCCACAGTCGTTCATTGCGACGAGCTGAACCGGGCTCAGCAGGAGGACACCCTGCAGGCCATTTTTCAATTCGTGGAACCCCCCTCTGAGGGACAGCAACGCGCGTTGCACACCCACAAGCTTTCCTCACGGCATCGGGTCGTAGTCGCCATCAACCCACCCGACGGGACCTACCAGGTGGCCCCCCTTGACCGGGCCCTGCTTGACCGGATGATCGTCATCCAGGTCGAAAGTGATGCCGAGTGCTGGTCACGCTACGCCCGACAGGAAAATTTCGACGCCATGGTGCGCCAGTTCATTCATTCCAATCAACAGTTCCTGGCCCTGAACAGTCCCGATTTCGACATGCAGGTCGAACCGTCGGAACGGGCCTGGGAAATGGTCAGCACCCTGCGTCAGCACTGCCGTTTCCCCAGAGAACTGGAAATGGAAGTTTACAGTGGCGTGATCGGGCGGGACGCCGCAGTCAGTTTTCTGCAGTGGTGTTCCGAACAGCAGGAGCGTCCGCTGCTGGCTGAGGACATCCTGGTCAACTGGCCGGCCATCGCCGAGCAAGCGGCCTCCCAACGGGATGATATCCAGGCGGCGACCATGAACGATCTGATCACCTCACTGCAGACCAGGCCCGACCTGAGCAGCCAGGAACAGGACCACCTGGTGGCCTACATCGACACCCTGCCCCGTGACATGCGTTTCGGTCTGGTCAAAGCCTTGCTGCGGATTCCGGCGGTCGCCAATATCCTCTGTCAGGATAAATATGATGACGTCATACTCGACACCATCCGACACATCAGCCAGGATGTCGCCTGACCCTTTGCGCCCCCTGCAGGATACCATCGTCAAGCTGCTCAAGGACCGGCCTTTTTACGGCCAGTTCCTGCTGCAATTCAGACGCCGTCAGATGACTGGACCGAAAGCCGTCGCAACCACCATTGCCGACGGGGTCCCCACCCTGCTCATCAATCCCGAACGCTATGCTCTTTTTTCCGACCTTGAGCAGCAGGCGCTGCTTGAGCATCTGATCAAGCATATCCTTCACCTTCATCCGAGCCGCCGCAAGGAACGCCAGTCTTGGGCCTGGGACCTGGCCTGCGATCTGGCCATCAATCCCGGGATCGCCAACCTGCCTCCGGAAGCCCCCCAGCCGCAGCGGCTGCGGCTTCCGGAGGGGTTGGCCGCCGAGGAATATTACCAGCGACTGCTCAGCCTCCCGGAACTGGGGTCCCTGCAGCGGCAAGGCAGAGGAACCACTCGGGACAGCGCCCAGTCCGGGCAGGCCGCCAACGGCGACCGGGAGCAAACCATGACCGACAGCCAGCCCATCGACGATCATCAGCACTGGAAAGAGGCTGACCGCACCCCCCTGAGTCTGTCCGAACAGGTGGTCAGGAACATGGTGCGTTCTGCCTGGAAAAAGTGCCGGGACGATATCGATGAGGCATTAGCCGGCCTGATTCAACCGTTTCTCGCCCCGCCCCGTATCCCCTGGCAGCAGATTCTCAGGCAATTTGTCGGCAACGCCGGCCGGGTTGGCAAGACGACCACCTGGGCACGGCAGCACCGGCGCTTCGGCCAGCTGACCCCGGGTGTTCGCAAGCAGCAGTACCTCAACCTGCTGGTTGCCGTTGACGTGAGTGACTCCACCGACACCCAGGCCCTGAGGGAAGCCTTTGCCGGCGAACTCATGCATATTGCCCGCAGCCGCCAAAGCCGGATCACGGTTGTCTATGCCGGCAGTCGCATTCAGAAAATTGAAACCTTCAGCGGAAATCAGCAGGTGGTCGAAGTTTTTCGCGGCGGCGGATTTACCGATTTCCGGCCGGCGTTCGACTATGCCGGTCAGCTTCAGCCGAGACCGGCAGCCGTTATTTACCTGACTGACGGCTATGGCGAGGCTCCCGCGACCTGTGATATTCCAACCCTCTGGGTGTTGTCACCGGACGGCAGGAAACCCGCCAGTTGGGGGGTAGAACTTCATCTGGACAGTATTGAGGAGAAATCATGACCATCGAGCGGCAGCAACCCATGTCTGAGCAGACCATTACCGAGTATCTTCAAGAGCGGGGCGCCAAGGTGCGCAGTCGCTCCGGACGCAACGATCATTACGGCTCTCCCCGTGATTTTTCTTTCGAGGTAAGAGCCTTGTTTGCCAACAACCTGGGTCTGCAGATTACCGCCAGGCAGTACAATTACCGAGATCCGTGGGAAGCCTCCGGGCGGGTGAATGACCTCGTCGATCTGACCCTGCTCCACAATGGACAGTTCAGCGAACTCCCTCGCGGCTACCGCTTTTTTCAGGGCACCGATACCGAAGAAAATATAGATTTCAAAAAATTCACTGAAATAATTGACGAAATCGTCACGGTCAATCCCAAGCTCTTCACCCTGCAGTCATTGACCGGGGATTTATAAAGAAACCGAAAATGGATGAACCCATAGGAAAATTAAATTTGACTAACACCACATCAACCGGCATAATGCATGAGAGTGACCACATGAACACCGAATAAACATTAAAGAGGATTTAGATATCTTCCATACCGTAAAATTACAAAGGCGGCAGGACATGGAACCACGCAGAAGCCCGGTTATTCTGACTATTGATGATGAAGAGGATATCCGCGACAGCTTTCGCCTGTTCCTTGAAGATTTTGACTTTCAGGTTCTGGAAGCGGCCAACGGCCGCGAAGGATTGGAAATTTTTCACCGGGAGAAGCCTGACCTCGTCCTGTGTGATTTGCGTATGCCCGAAGTGGACGGCCTTGAAGTGCTCGAAAACATCAAGGGCTCCGCACCGGATACCCCGGTTATCGTCGTTTCCGGGACGGGCATCATCGGAGACGCCATTGAAGCCATTCACAGGGGTGCCTGGAATTACCTGCTGAAGCCCATTCAGGACATGTCGGTCCTGCTGCACGCCATCAACCAGGCCATTGAACGGTCACGCCTGATTGTCGAAAACCGCATCTACCAGGAAAATCTCGAAGAAGAAGTCACCAAACGGACAGAAGCATTGCAGAAAGCCGTCCGGGACCTCAATCAATCCCATATCAACCTGAAAAACAGCGAGGAAAAATATCGCGCTATTTTCGAGAACCTGCAGGACGTGTACCTGGAAGTCGGCATGGATGGCCGAATTCTTGAAATCAGCCCGTCAATTTCCAGGATTTCCACCTACCACCGCCATGACATTCTGAATAAAAACATTACCGACCTGTTCCCGGCAAAGGAACAGCGGGAATATCTGTTTTCTCGGCTAAGACAGGAAGACCGGATCACCGATTTCGAAATCGAGCTGGGCGATAAAAACGGGCGCAAGATCCCCTGCTCACTCAATGCGACCTTTCAACAGGGCTCCGCCCAGGGGATTGACAGGGTCTGCGGAACCCTGCGGGATATCACCGAGCGCAAGCAGGCTGAGGAACAGATCGAATATCTCGCCTACTACGACGCGCTGACCGACCTGCCGAACCGCAGGCTGCTGCTCAACCGCCTTGAACAGAACATCTCCCGGGTCAGACGCTATGGCCACTTTGGAGCCATGCTCTATCTTGATCTCGATCGCTTCAAAAATATCAATGATTCCCTCGGTCACCCGGTTGGAGATGCTCTGCTCAAAGAAGTCGCCCGCCGCCTGAGCATCGGCCTGCGCACGGAAGATACGGTGTCCCGCCTTGGCGGAGATGAATTTGTCGTCCTGCTGACCGATCTGGGCAGCGATGCGACCAGCGCCGTCGCAGCCGCTCAGTATAAAGCTGAAGAGATCAAGGCGAATCTTGCCGAGGTCTATCGCATTGCCGGCCATGAGCTGCATATTTCCCCGAGCATCGGGGTCGCCATGTTCCCTTCCACAGAGAGTGTCGAGGATCTGCCGGAATCGGGAATAGACATCCTGCGCTATGCGGATACGGCCATGTACCGGGCCAAGGAGGATGGTCGAGACACCATCCGGTTTTTCCTGCCCAGTATGCAACAGGCGGCGGACAACCGCCTGGCCATTGAAAAAGAGCTGCGTTATGCCCTTGAACGCGACCAGCTCAGCCTGTTCTTCCAGCCCCAGGTCAACAGCGACGGCCGCATCGTCGGAGCGGAAACCCTGATCCGTTGGCAGCATCCGGACAAGGGCTTCATCTCTCCGGCCGTGTTCATTCCCGTGGCCGAAGTGACCGGGCTGATCCTGCCCATCGGAGAATGGGTCCTGAGAAGCGCCTGCCGTCAATTGAAATCCTGGTGTGACAAAGGGTACGGAATTCACCATCTGGCCGTCAATGTCAGTCCGCGCCAGTTTCGTCAACCCAATTTCATCAGCCAGATCAAGCAGATTCTGGCGGAAACCGAAGCCAATCCGACCCTGCTTGGCCTGGAACTGACCGAAGGGATGGTGATTGACAACATCGTTGACACGATTGAAAAAATGCAGGGGCTCAAGGATCTCGGCATTGAACTGTCCATCGACGATTTCGGGACCGGCTACTCCTCCCTCGCCTATCTGAAAAAGATGCCCCTGGACATCCTCAAGATTGATCAGTCGTTCGTGCGTGACATCGAGAACGATGCCAACGATGCGGCGATCGTAGACACCATCATTTCCATGGCCAAACACCTGGATCTCAAAGTTGTCGCCGAAGGCGTGGAAACGACATACGAATTGAACTTCCTGGAAGAGAAAGGGTGCACCATCTACCAGGGCTACCTGTTCAGTAAACCGCTGCCGGCCGACGAATTTTCACAACTCCTTTCTTCCGGCACCATATTCCGCCCAAATGAAGCTTGAATTTCATCACCGGATCACGGCATTATAGACATCCTGTTATGATCCCTGAAGCTGTGGGTGGGTACGGACACATGGCGCATAAGGGGTTGTCGTGCATGAGCTTTCAAAAAAGGAAGATCCATCGGCAGGGTCAACAGCGATCTTTTGACAGCTCGAGTGGGGCAATGGCCCGTACCCTGAGTTGTCGATCCATTCACTGAACCAGGCGTCCATGCCGTACGTAACCCGTGGACGGTTACGGCTGATACGGATATGTCCCATTTATCAACTGCAAGGAGTCTATAATGAGCGCTCAACCCGTGGTGCGGATGCAAACCAACAAAGGCCTGATTGTCATTGAACTGAATGCTGAAAAGGCCCCGATAAGTACTGAAAACTTTCTGTCCTATGCCCGAGAGGGTTTCTACGACCAGACCATTTTCCACCGGGTTATCCCCAACTTCATGATTCAGGGTGGCGGTTTCACTACGGACATGGCTCAAAAGAAAACCAAGGAGCAGATCAAGAACGAAGCCGACAACGGCCTGAAGAATGTCCGCGGCTCGATTGCCATGGCCCGGACCCAGGTCGTCGACAGCGCCACCTGCCAGTTTTTCATCAACCTGGTGGACAACACCTTCCTCGATCATCAGGGGAAAAACCCGAACCAGTATGGCTATGCCGTCTTTGGCCAGGTGACCGAAGGGATGGATGTCGTCGACGCCATCGCCAAGGTTCCGACCGGGACCCAGATGTTCCATCAGGATGTCCCCAAAGAAGCGATCATTATCGAAAGCGTTTCCATCGAAGGCGCGTGAATCGCTTTGAGCGCAGGGACTTGAACTGAAAAAACCGCCATGGGCGCAAATGCCCGTGGCGGTTTTTTTATACTGATTGACATGACGGAGATCAGGATTTTTCCCCGCCAAGCAGCGTTGCCGCCAGCCTGGCGACCGCGGCATCATCTTCGGCCGACAGTCCGGCAACCCCGATACCTCCGAGGACTTTCCCCTCCCCGTCCCTCAGGGTGACCCCGCCTGGCAGGGCGGTCATTTTGGGGTCACAAAAATAGCTGATCGACAACTGTTCCCGCTGTAATCGCGTGAGAAAGGTATCGGTATCCACGCCCATTCGCGCAGCGGTGTACGCTTTTGCCTGGCAGATATCTATGCTGCGCATATGCCCTCCTTCGATACGGCTGAAGGCCATCAGGAATCCGGCGGTATCACAAACAGAAACGCATACCGGTCTGTTAAAATCCGTTTTTGCAGTATCAAGAGCTTGAGCGACCATTGCCTGGGCAATGTCGAGAGTCAGTTCCATGGCTTATTCCTCCTAAGGTGAGAAGCTGAAAAGACAGGGCTAAGGTTTACAGGCAAACAATTTTAGCGACAGATCTAATCGAGATAGATTGTCCGCCCCCCTGACAGCAGGCCGGCCTCATAAACCCTCATCAATTCAAGGGAGAACTCGAGCCCCCCGATGGTCGGAGCCTGCTGCCCGAGGATACAGTCACAAAAATATTTCATCTCGAAATACATCCCCTGGGTGAAAAGAGCCTTGTTTTCCAGAGTCGCCGTACAATTGGACGGCTCCCAGACAATGGCGCCGTGGTCATCTCCTTCAGGGGCATAGTTGGTTGTTTCCTTGTAAACGAATGGAACCCCCCGCTGAAGGGTGATTTTCGAATTTTCGATATCGAGCTGCCATGTTTTGCCATAGGCGGCATAGCGTTCCAGGCGCGGATTGGGGCCCGAAGACATGTGAAAGGTTCCGGCAACGTCATTGGCAAATTGCAGAGCGACAACCCCCTGCCCATGGCGGTTTTTGATGGTGGTGACCCCGGACACCTTTCCACCGAGGGCGAGCATGAAAGAGAGGGGGTGAATGCCGTTGTTGAGCCAGTTGCAGACCTCGCCGGAATCAAGCACCCGTTGTCCGTCATCAGGAATGGTCATCGGATAAATGGCCAGCACCGACTGCAGCTCGCCATAGTCAGTGGAATTGGCGATCTCCACAGCTTTCCTGGCGGCCGGGGAGAAAACCTTCTTGTAACCGCCGACAACGACCTGGGAATGGCGATGAGCCATGATCTCTTCGATCTGATGAGCCCGCATGGCGACCGGTTTCTCGACCCAGACATGCACCCCGTTATCCAAAGCCTCGATGATGAATTGTGGATGGCGTTGCGGACTGACGCTGATGAACACTGCGTCGATCTCTTCATTGGCGTACATGTCCGCCGGGCTCTGATAATGGTTGCAGCCATACTGTTTCGCCGTCACCAGTCCGATATCCCGACTGCGGTTACAGACGGCCTTGAGGTTCACCGGGAGGTAATTCATTGCCGGCAATATGTTTCTGTAACTATGCGAACCAATGCCGATAATGCCAACATTGATCTTCTTCGAAAATTCACGTTGATAACTCATCAGACACTCCTTGAACAGGGTCGGAAAATTCCGGTAAAAAGCCACGATGTCGTGGTCAAAAACGAGGAAATGCGTGCGCCTCTGTTCCAAGGCGTGCGCATTTCCCGTACGAAGATAAAGAAGAGCGGGACCAATGAGGGGGAGCCGGGGGTGAATGAACCGGTCGTTACGCGCGGAAAGCTAAGTCCTTGGCAACAGGCAATCCGCCACTTATTTGAAACAGCGCCCGGAATCGATCACCAGGCTCTGACCGGTGATACTGTCGGTCTTGATGAACATGACAACGGCATCAGCGACATCGTCCCTGGTGGCCACGCGTTTCAAAGCCGAACTGTTTAACGAACGTTGATAGTGTTCCGGACGCAACTTGCTGGTCATGAGAGTCCCGTCCATCAACCCGGGAGCCACGTCATTGACGAGGATATCCGGGGCCAGGGCAACCGCAAGGCAACGGCTGAGGTGCTGTAGCCCGGCCTTGGACACGGAATAGGCAATCGAACTGGAGGCCGGCAGGTTACCGCCGACGGAAGACACGGTGACGATTCTTCCGGTCTCACGCTTTTTCAGGTAAGGAACGGCGGCGCGAACGGCAAGGTACTGGGCCGTCAGGTTGAAATCGAGAATCTTACACCACTTTTCATGATTCAGGGTTTCCAGGTCAGGAAACGGGATCGACTCGTTATAGGCCGCATCAAGCACCAGGATATCGAATCCGCCAAAAGCCGCCTGGGCCGCAGCGTACATAGCATCGATACCTGCCTGGCAACTGATATCCGCAGGCGTGATGATAGCCTCGCAGCCTGCGGCCTGGAGCTCTGCCAGTTGCCTTTCCGCCTTCTCCTTTGACTTTCCGTAGACCATGCACAGTTTGGCACCCTGGGCGGCTAGCGCCTGGCATATGGTCCAGCCGAGGCCGCCGGTTGCGCCGGTGACAACGGCGATCTTCCCTTTGATCTCCATCTGATAATTCTCCTTGTGAGGAAAAAGGATCGACTCGAACAAACTGACGTCAATGCCTTTCCGGTGGTAAAAAAGGCCCCGCCGCAAAGCGGCGGGGTATTGAAAATATGGCTGTTGGACGGTTTGCTAACCGGCCGTCCCGAGGGAGGTTCGGGTTGCGAGCCATAGTGACAGACGGTTAAAAGGTTGAGGGATGTCGCCTCACACCTGACATTGGCGAAATTTCTGATATTCCTTGTAGGCTGTGACGGCAATGACAATGATGGTCACCACCAGGATCACGCCGGAAATCGGCTCGGTGATAAAGGGCAGGAAATCACCGCGGCTTTTCATCAGACCACGCCGCAGATTGGTCTCGACGATCGGTCCCAGAATAAACCCGAGAAGCAACGGAGTATTCGGCAGGGACAGCTTCTTCATGATAAACCCGATGGCCCCGAAGGCAAGCATGGTTCCGACATCGAACATCCGGTTGTTCAGTCCGTAGGAGCCGACGACACACAGGCTGACGATGACCGGCAGCAGGACGTGCTTGGGAACCGACAGAACGCGGACAAAGAAGCGCATCCCCCAGAACATGGTGGCAAGCATAAAGATGTTGGCAACGACCAGCGCGGTGAAAATACCATAGACCAGAACTCCGTCGGTCTCAAACAGAAGCGGGCCGGGGGTAATGCCGTGGATCATGAAACCTGCCAGCAGAATGGCGGTGGTATTGTCACCAGGAATCCCGAGGGTCATCAGGGGGACCAGGGCCCCACCCGTCGACGCGTTGTTCGACGATTCGCTGGCAACGATCCCGTCCATGATGCCGCTACCGAATTTTTCCGGGTACTTGGAGCCCTTCCGCGCCGCCCCGTAGGCCATAATATTACAGACAGCACCCCCCAGGCCCGGCAGAATCCCGATCCCCGTACCGATAGCCGAAGAGCGCAGGCAGTTGACAATCTGGGATTTGAATTCACTCAGGGAAAATCCGAACCCCTTGATGGCATAATTGGGGACATCGTATTTCTCGCCGACGGATTTATCCTCGGCCTCTTCGAGAACCTGGGAAACAGCAAACAGTCCGATCAGGGCAGGCAGCAGGCTGATTCCTTCATCAAGAGCCGGAAATCCGAAGGTAAAACGGGGAAACGCGGTAATCGGGGCCATGCCGATAAAGGCGATGGTCAGACCCAGAACAGCGGCAATCAGCCCCAGGACCATGGAACCGCTCGACAATCCGGCCACCAGGGTCAGAGAAAAGACCGCGATCGAGAAGTATTCATAAGGACCGAACTGCAGCGCGACCTCGGCAAGCAGCGGTGAGATGCAGATCAACACAACCAGACTGAGCATGCCGCCGATAAAGGAATAAACGATGCCGATCCCCAGAGCCCTTCCGGCCTCCCCCCTGGCAGCCATGGGATAGCCATCGAAGGTGGTTGCGATGGAAGCCGGGGTTCCCGGAATTTTCAGCAGAATGGCTGACATAAGGCCACCCGACGTGCCGCCGATATAGAGACCGAGCAGAAGAGAAAGCCCCTCAACCGGGCTCATTCCGAAGGTGATCGGAAGGAACAGGGCCACCCCCATGGTGACCGTCAATCCCGGGATGGACCCCATGATGATGCCGGCAATGGTCCCGCCGAGAATAAACAGGATCGTCTTGACGGTAAAAACAGAAAGAATACCTGTAACGAGCATAAAAACAGTCCCTTCTTAACCCAGGATTCCGGCCGGAATCAGAACTTTGAAAACATGGACGAAAAGAAAAAAAACAACAATCGGCACGATGATGGATATCAGGCCAAACAGCAGATAGTTGCGAGGCCCCTGCTTGGCCAGGACAAGAATCTGCAGAAAGATATAGACAACCGAAGTGATAATGAACCCGACACTTTCCATCAGCCCGACATAGGCGACCATCAGCCCCAGCGACATCAGAGCCGCCGGCAGTCCACCAAAGACCTTTTCCCCTTCTTCAGGTTCCTGCGTTTTTTCTTCCGTCGGTACTGCACACCTGAAACAGCCAACGATCAGAATTCCGCCGAGAATGATAAACAGGGACGACGCCACCCTGGGCATAAAGGAAGCCCCCACCCTGGTTCTGACGAACTCCTGGATATCGTAGCTGGCAAAATACATAAAAAGACCCAAAAGGATAACGCCGACACCGGTAATAAAATTTGTATCCTTGATGACAACTTTCAGGCGACTCGCAGCCATTCCGAATATCTCCTTAAGATTTAAACGAATTGTGCCGGGATCCATTTTTGGACCCCGGCACATATTTTTCTACCAATCAGATTATTTTTTCGAGCTGCCAGCCAGGAACAATTTCTGGAACTTGGTGTAATAAGCGTACACGTCGTCAGCATAGGCAGCGGCTTCTTCCGGCCCCATATAGGTCGGAGTCACGAACAGCTTCTTGGCTTCTGCCTGGTACTCGGGATTTTCGACGACGCGCTTCATCGCCGCGGAGAACTTGTTGACGATATCAGCAGGAGTCCCCTTGGGCATCGCGTAGAAGAAATATTTGTTGAAGGTCAGCGGGAAACCTTGCTCTGCGGTGGTCGGGACGTCGGGGAACAGAGGATTCCGCTCTTTCGAGAGCAGGCCCAGGACAACGAAATCCCCGGACTTGAAGTAATCGTAGGTCAGACCGTACTGGGTATTGATGAAATCGATTTTATGACCTTTGAGAGCGACAGTTTTCGCAGCGTTGCCACCAACGTCGACCTTGTTAAGTTCGATGCCGGCGACATCTTCCATAGCAACACCGATCAGGTGAGGATAACCGCCGGTCTGAATCCCGAACTCAACCTCGAAAGGATGTGCTTTCGCATATTCCACCAGCTCTTTCATATTCTTGTAGGGCATCCCGGGGTGGGTGGCGAGAACGGTGGTGTTATCGATGATTCCGATACCGACCATCTGGAAGCCGTCGGAGCCGTAATCCAGCAGGCCGGCAAGCTTCGGGATATTGACCTGGCTGTGGAAAAACATCACGGTATAACCATCCGGGTCAGCATCATGAACACGTCTCATGGCCACCATACCGCCGCCGCCTTTAACGTTGACGATAACCAGGGATTCACCCAGCTCTTTTTCCAGATACTTACTGAAAAGTCTGGAGTTCAGGTCGGTATCACCACCGGCACCGGCGGGGACAATCACCTGGATCGGCTTGCTCGGATAGTCCGCAGCCCAGGCTGAAGTCCCGGCAACCAGTACCGCAACAACAGCAAGTAAACACATTTTCAGAAGTACATTGACCTGCTTAGCTTTCATCTTTTACCTCCACCTCGAGTTAGAAGATATGATCGACCCTGCTCCCATTGAACCCGGTCGTATGATGCGTGACACCCCCCAAAAGCCAACCAATTCATTACAGTCATGACTGTTATAACACCTGTTACAAACAAATTCTACCATTTTTTAAAGACTTCATTCACAAGTTCCAACTATTTGATATCTCTTAAAATTGCCTGGTAGGACTCACGGATATGAGCACGCATTGCGGCTTCGGCCTTGTCGGGATCACCACTTTTGATCTGGTCAACCAGTAATTCATGCCAATATCGGGATTCCTTCCATTCATTGGCCCGGTTATGCCTGATCGCCTTGTAGAGCAGGTAGAAAAGACTGGTTTTGCGCAGGGTCGCTTCGAGGAGGGCAAACCCGGTAAAGGCCGTCATTTTTGAGTGAAACTGATAATGCAACTTGCTTAAATCTTCCTGAAGTTCATCGGCATAACACACGTTATCGAGTTTTCTGCCAATCTCCCGCAGCTCATTCTCCTGTTCGGACGTCATGGTTTCGGAGAAAATGCGGGCCACCTGGCACTCGACCGCTTCCCTGAGCATATACAGCTCAATGATCTTTTTTCTGGTCGGGATGGTAACAAAAGCCCCCCATTGCGGCTTTGATTCGACCAGCCCGTCCTCCTCCAGGCGCTTTAACGCTTCAGCGACGGGGATAACACTGACCCCGGTGAGCTCGGCCATCTTCCGTTTCGACAGCCGAAACCCCGGCGGGAACTCGCCTCTGAGAATTTTCTGGTAAATAATCTCATAAGCCTTTTCTCCCGATGTCTTGAACTCCCACCCGTCTTCATTCTCTGCATAATCCAAGGGTTGTTTTTCTGCCATAGGCAATCTCCTCGCATGTTGGCCAGGCCTTTGGTATAACGAGCATCTCAAAACGTCCCTGTCTTCATCCGGAACAGGCCCCCTCCCCCCGCTTGAAAGGGGGAGCCCTGATGGCAGAAAGCCGGGATGGCAGACCCAGGCCTGAACCCTGCAGGAGACAGCCGGTCTGAAGATGCTCAGCCTAACGTTCATTTTGCTCTGACAGTCCATTAAAATATGTGAACAGGCCATCCATGTATAGAAAAAACTGACATCATGCAACTGAGCGTAATGACAAAGTCGAACGTAGCATGGTATAAAATGCCGCGCAAAAGGATGTAAACATAAGGATTTTATCATGGATTTTCTGACCCTGGCCGGCATCGCCATCGCCCTGGCCATGGATGCGTTCGCCGTCGCCCTGGCCGCCGGGCTGACCCTGCCCAGACTGACGGGCAGGCATCTGTTCCGGTTCGGTTTTCACTTTGGCCTGTTTCAGGCCCTGATGCCTATTATCGGCTGGCTTGCCGGCGTCAGCCTGCGCGAACAGATCGAGGCCTTCGACCACTGGCTGGCATTTATCCTGCTCTCGTGTGTTGGAGCGAAAATGCTGAGGGACTCATTCAGCGACAGCGACTCCGACCAATCTCCTGCGGATCCGACCCGGGGAATGTCCCTGGTCATGCTGTCCATCGCCACCAGCATCGATGCCCTGGCCATTGGCCTGAGTTTGGCGGTCCTCGGGGTCGTGATCTGGACACCGGCCCTGGTCATCGGCGTGACCGCATGCCTGCTGACCCTGTGCGGCATGCTCCTGGGCCGACGACTGG
The DNA here is from genome assembly GCA_963677135.2 of Geopsychrobacteraceae bacterium. Taxonomy (GTDB): domain Bacteria; phylum Desulfobacterota; class Desulfuromonadia; order Desulfuromonadales; family Geopsychrobacteraceae; genus Seleniibacterium. The sequence continues at coordinate 453,467 of CAXXLS010000014.1, forward strand.
GATCAGCCTGGGGCCCGAGAGTTGAAATCCTGGGAGGCCTGCTGCTGATCGGAATTGGCATAAAAATCCTGTTGGAGCATACCGTATTTTCATAAAGGGAGAGAGTGTTTATGACCCGCATCATGTCATCCCCCTGCCGGCTGCCGGCAGAGTGGGAACCGCAGGACGGCGTCCTGCTCGCCTGGCCACATGCCGATACCGATTGGGCTGAGATGCTCACGGAGGTCGACAGGACCTACCTGGACCTGACCGGGCAACTCGTCAACCAGGCTCGGGTGATTATCGCCACCCCGGAACCCGATCAGATCGAAAACAAACTCCGCCGGGCAGGTATCGCCACCAGCCAGGTCAAGCTCTTCCAGATCCCGACCAATGACACCTGGGCCCGTGATTTCGGGCCGATCACCGTTGTCTGTGAGCAGGGACCTGTTCTGCTCGACTTCGGCTTTAACGGCTGGGGGCTGAAATTTGCCGCCGATGCCGACAACCAGGTCACCAGAAAACTGAAAGAGGCCGGCTGCTTCGCCGACATCCCCCTGCGAACCAAGGGGCTGATCCTTGAAGGCGGCAGCATTGAGAGCGATGGCGAAGGAACCCTGCTGACCACCAGTGAATGTCTGCTGAACCCGAATCGGAATCCCCACCTGTCCAGGGGCGAACTCGAAGCGGAGCTGAAAGTCCTGTTCGGGTGCGACCATCTGCTCTGGCTTGACCACGGCTACCTGGCCGGAGACGATACCGATTCCCATATCGACACCCTGGCCAGGCTGTGTCCTGAGGATACGATTCTCTACGTGGAATGCGATGATCCTGAGGATGAGCATTTCCAGGACTTGCAACGGATGAAACAACAGCTGAAAACCTTTAAAACCCGCAGGGGGAAACCGTATCGTCTGCTGCCGCTCCCCTGGCCGAAGCCCTGTTACGACGGAGACGACAGGTTGCCGGCGACCTACGCCAATTTTCTGGTTATCAACCAGGCGGTCCTGGTCCCGACCTACGCCGATCCCGCCGATGCGGCAGCTCTGGCCGTCATCGGCGAAGCATTTCCGGACCGGCAGATCATCGGTGTCGATTGTCGTGACCTGATCAGACAGCATGGATCGCTGCATTGCATTACCATGCAGATTCCCAAAGGAGCCCTATCATGAAAAAACTGACGGTCGGCCTGGTTCAGCAGAGCTGTTCCGCGGATCGAGACGAGAACATCGCCAAAAGCATGGCCGGAATCAGGCGCGCTGCACAGCGGGGCGCCGAACTGGTGGTTCTCCAGGAGCTGCACTGCAGTCTTTATTTCTGCCAGACGGAAGATCCCGCCCTGTGCGACCTCTCCGAACCGATTCCCGGCCCGACCACCGAGCAGTTCGGTCGGCTCGCCAAAGACCTGGGGATCGTACTGGTCATCTCTCTGTTTGAAAAGCGTGCCCCGGGGCTTTACCACAACACCGCCGTCGTGCTTGATAAAGACGGAACCATTGCCGGCAGCTATCGAAAAATGCACATTCCCGATGACCCGGGCTATTATGAAAAGTTCTACTTCACTCCGGGCGATCTCGGTTTTCAGCCGATAACAACCTCGGTCGGCACGCTGGGCGTTCTGGTCTGCTGGGACCAGTGGTATCCGGAAGCGGCACGCCTGATGGCTCTCGCCGGTGCCGAGCTGCTTATCTACCCCACCGCCATCGGTTTTGACCCGGCCGACCCCTCTGAAGAGCAACTTCGTCAGCAGGAAGCCTGGATCACGGTCCAGCGGGGCCATGCCGTCGCCAACGGCCTGCCGGTACTGGCCGTCAATCGGGTCGGTTTTGAAAAGGATCCCAGCGGTCAAACGGCAGGGGCCCAATTCTGGGGAAACAGCTTTGTCGTCGGCAGCCAGGGAGAATTCCTGGCCCGGGCGACCACCGACCAGGAAGAGGAAATCGTGTTGACCCTCGACCTGGCCCGCAGCGAGAAAATCCGCAGGATCTGGCCGTTTCTGCGCGATCGCCGGATCGATGCATACGACGAATTGACCAAAAGATTCAGAACCTGAACAGGGAAACACGGAGAACGTCCGCTTGAATAATAAAAGACCGGCCGGGTTGAATAGTTCACCCCGGCCGGTCTTTATCAGATCAACGGACTATCGAACAGAAATCAGAGCCCGGCGCGAGCGCGCAGGGAATCGACCCGGTCCGTCACCTCCCAGTTAAAACCCGGGAGCTCGCGTCCGAAGTGGCCGTAGGCTGCCGTCTGGCGGTAGATCGGCTTGAGCAGATCAAGCTGCTCGATGATGGCCGCCGGGCGCATATCAAACTCTTCACGCACAATGTCGGCGATACGGTTTGACGGTATTTTCCCGGTTCCGAAGGTATTGATCATGATCGACACTGGTTCGGCAACGCCGATGGCGTAGGCAACCTGGACTTCGCACTTGCGAGCGATGCCGGCAGCGACAATGTTCTTGGCAACATAGCGGGCCATGTAGGACGCGCTCCGGTCGACCTTGGAAGGATCCTTACCGCTGAAGGCGCCGCCGCCGTGGGACCCCTGGCCGCCGTAGGTGTCGACGATGATCTTGCGTCCGGTCAGGCCGCAGTCCCCCATGGGACCGCCAACCACGAAACGACCAGTCGGATTGATCAGAAACTTGGTCTTGTCGTCAATGAGCTCGGCAGGAAGGGTGGTTCTGACCACCTCCTCGATAATCGCTTCGCGCAGGGTCTCATAGCTGACATCAGGCGCATGCTGCGAGGAAACCACGATGGTATCGATGCGGGTCGGCTTGTCATCCACGTACTGGATCGACACCTGGGCTTTGCTGTCGGGACGCAGAAAAGCAAGCTGACCGCTTTTGCGCACGTCCGCCAGCTTCTTGGTCAGCCGGTGGGCAAAGGTGATCGGCATCGGCATCAGCTCCGGGGTTTCGTTGCAGGCAAAGCCGAACATCAGCCCCTGGTCCCCGGCCCCCTGCTCTTTGAACAGCCCTTCACCGGCGGTCACCCCCTGGGAGATATCGGGAGATTGCTGGTCAATGGATGTTAAGACTGCACATGTTTCGTAATCGAATCCCATCGCGGAATCGCAATAGCCGATCTCCTTGATGGTGTTGCGGACAATCGCCGGAAGATCGGCGTAGGCGGTGGTGGTAATCTCACCGGCAATAAAGGCCATCCCGGTCGTCACCAGGGTTTCGCAGGCGACCCGGGCAGTGGGATCCTGCTCGAGGATGGCGTCCAATACGGCATCGGAAATCTGATCAGCAACCTTGTCAGGGTGTCCCTCGCTGACAGATTCAGAGGTAAATAAAAAATCGGTCATGGCCATGTTCGATGTCCTCCCAAACGTTTTGAATGAGCTCCAGAAAACGGGTGATTCTATTTAGCTGACATATCCCAGTCAATCTCTTTTCACACGCGTTCGACGAAAATGTTGAGGGGGTTGCGTTCCGCCGGCAACGCCCCGGTTTTCAAATGACGGGCTGGGCAAAGATATCCGGCAGCCTGCGACGCATTTCATCATCTATCATTCCGGATATTTCCTTGCAGGTCGGAAGATCCAGCAGACTTTCGATAAACCGTTGGCCGTCGCATTTGGAAACGTGTCTCATGACCCGTTTGACCCGCGGCACGCACACCGGATTCATGGACAGCTCGTGAAACCCGAATCCCGCCAGCACCATAGCATACAGGGGATCCCCTGCCATTTCTCCGCACATGCAGACCTCGATCCCGGCAGCATTGGCAGCATCGCAGGTCGCCTGCAGAGCTCTCAACACGGCAGGATGGAGGGGATCGTAAAGGTAGGCGACATATTCATTGCCACGGTCCACGGCCAGGCAGTACTGGATAAGGTCGTTGGTGCCGATGGAGAAGAAATCGACCTCCCTGGCCAGCAGGGGGGCAATAAGAACCGCTGAGGGGGTCTCCACCATGATCCCGATCTTGATGTCGGAACTGTAAATAATTCCCTCCCCGTCGAGCTCGGCGGCGACGTCCCGCAGGACCCTTTTGCACGCCCTTATTTCAGCCACACCGCTGATCATCGGGAACAGGATACGGCACTGTCCGAACCGGGACGCCCTCAGAATGGCTCGCAGCTGAATCCGGAACAGATTCAGTTCACGCAGGGAGAACCGTATCGCTCTCAACCCCATGGCCGGATTGTCCTCGTCGGCCAGATTGAGCTCCGGAACAAATTTGTCGCCCCCGATATCAAGAGTCCGGATGGTCACGGGATCATCGGGAAAGGCTTTGAGAACCTGGCAGTAGGCTTCGAACTGCTCTTCTTCGGAGGGAGGCTCGCTGCGTCCGATAAACAAAAATTCGGTACGGAACAGCCCGATACCTTCGGCCCCGTTTTTTTTGACCAGGTTCACCTCGCCGGGCAGTTCGATATTCCCCCGCAGGGCAATGGTAACCTGATCGGCAGTAATCGCCGGGAGATCGCGGTAGGATTCCAGCTCCCGCTCCAGCAGTTCATATTTTTCCTTGCGCTGGCGATATTCGCGAAGGGTCTCCTCGGTCGGATTGAGAACGACGACCCCGTTTGAGCCGTCGATAATGATCGGCATCCGGTCGGTGACCAGGGCCGTGATATTTTCGAGACCGACAATAGCAGGGAGATCGAGGGACCGTGCCAGAATGGCGGTATGCGAGGTCCGTCCCCCCTTGTCGGTCAGAAACCCGAGAATTTTCGCCCGGTCAATCTGCATGGTCTCGGCAGGAGACAGATCGTGGGCAACGATGAGGGCGTCGCGATCAACCATCGCCAAAGAACGGTCACTGGCCCCGGTGAGAATTCTCAGCAGACGTTCCCCGACCGCATCGACGTCGGAGCGCCGTTCACGCAGGTATTCATCCTCGATATTGTTAAACAACCCGCGCAATTTTTCGAGAATATGAGTCAGCCCCGACGCTGCACTCATGCCGTCCTGAATGGCCTGTTCGGTCCCCTTGACGAGCATATCGTCGTCAAGAATCAACAGGTGGGTGTCGAGAATATAAAGGTGTTCCTGCAGATGATCCTGCTTGGAAACCGTCTGCTTGATATCGCGCAGCTGGTCCCTGGCCTGGCTGACGGCATTCCGGAAACGCTCCAGCTCGGCCGGAATCTCCTCGGCGGCGATCGTCTCATGGTCGATGGCCGGCCGGTGGCCGAACAGGAACGCCTCTCCGATACTGATGCCCGGAGAAACGCCAATCCCTACCAGATAAGTGTCTTCAGCTATCTCAATCTTCCCCAAACCCATCCTCAATCAACTCGGCGATCGTCGACATGGCCTGTTCTTCATCAGAGCCGGTTACGGTCACGGAGATATCTGTCCCCTGGGGGGCCGCCAGCAATAAAATCCCCATGATACTCTTGCCGTTCACTTCAACGTCTTCTTTCACGACCGTGACATCCGACATAAATTTATTGGCAGTCTGGACCAATTGCGCCGCAGCGCGGGCATGCAAACCCAGACGGTTTTTGATGGTAAAGTTGCGACTCAGCATTTTTCCCTCTAACTATTCAGCCATTGGACCAGGTCTGTCCAAAATATTCCAAAAAACAGAATCACCAGGGTCATGATCAGAACCAGCAGGGATGCAGACACCCCTTTGCGGGCGGCATATCCCAGGGCGATGACGGGAATGATCGTCAAAAACCCAAGCCATTCACTGAGCCCATGATGATTGACATGGGCGTAAACCATAAAGGCACTCAACCCGCCGAGCACGATTACGGCAGCCTCTTTGGTATGAATCGCCCAATCGGGCAACTGGTTCTGCTGGATAAATTCGACGGACTTCAAGCCCTGTCGATAACCACGCACAAAAAACACCCCGCGAAACCAGAACGGAACCAGGTTGAAAAACACCAGAAAAACCAGAGGCGCCCAAAGCAATCCCTTGATCGCGAAAAACAGGCCGATCCCGGCCGCCAGCGGGCGCAAGCCACCCCAGAACAGGGCATCGCCAATGGCGGCATAGGGAGCCGCGACGATTTCCTTGAAATCATCGACATCGACGGGAGGGACATCCCCTCGGGCCAGTTCTTCTTCCAGTTTGAGAACCGCTCCGGCGACCAGTGGCGTGAGGTAAGGATGAGTATTGAAATACCCGGCGTAACGCCGGGAGACCTCAAGGAGTTGCTCTCCGTTGTAAAGTTTTTTAAGCCCCGGGAGCAAGGCATAGAAAAAGCCCAGCCCCTGGTGCCGCTCAAAATTCCAGCTGGCCTGCAACAGCAGCAGCCGCACCCAGATATGCAGTCTCGTCAGCGGAGGCACGACCATAGCTACACCAGCCACAACAGTAAGAACGCCATTCCGAATGACGCACAGAACAGGGTCATGGCACGACTGACGTTGATGGTTCCCAAAATGACCGAAATCCCGATCAGAGGCAGTGCCAGCATGACCCAGTTTGTCGAATAGGCCAGGTATTGATGTACCAGAGGCCACAGCATCGGAAAAATCAACAACCCGCCGCAGACGATGAACAGATAGGTTCCCGCTATCGCCACGGTAAAACTCAACAATCCTCTTAAATGCTGCACTTCGGCCCGCCGCAGCTCCCCCCTGGAGAGACAGGACTCCGCGACTTTCGGCAGGCGGTTATTGAACTGCCTGGCATAGTGATCGCAGTACTGGCCGATCTTGCCCAGGGGCAGCGTGACCAGCACGCACAGAACAACGAGCTCCGGTCCCGCACCGGGGTGGGCAGACGAAAACAGGGCCGCCAGCACCGATGCCGCGACAGCCACCTGGGTGTCGTCGGGGGGGATGGCCGCCCCGACCGGCAATCGGGCCAGCCAGAGCAATTCCATCATGACCCCGACCTGCAGCCCGAGGCCGGGAGAGCCGAGCAGCCAGCCCGCCAGGGGGGCCGCCACCAATGGCCGCGACAACATGACCTGGAACACCGCAATGCGGTCCAGTCCACAGAGCAGCGCCACCAGCCCTCCCAGCATGACATCCTGAACGATCAATCGATACCCTTTGCTAATGGCACCAGCTTGCGCCAGGGGCGCGCGCTGTCGGCAGGGATACAGCGGGCCGAGATCTCGACCCCATGCTGATCAAGGAATTCAAGATCATCGACATCCCCCGGATCAAGAAAAACGGTACAGCTGAGTTGTGCTTTCCCCCGCTCCGCGTGCAGGTTGCCGAGATTCAGCTGATCGAACTCAAGACCGCAACGATAGGCCTTCAACGCATCGGCCGTGGTCCCGAACAACAAGAGAACCCTGGACTGCTGATACGGGCCGTTGCGAAGCAGAGCCACGACCTCCTCGACCTTCCCGATCTCCACTTTCATGCGACTCGGAACAGAGGCCTGCATCATCATCTTTTTTAAAGGATTGCCGGCGATTTCATCATTGGCAACGATAATACAATCGGCATTGACAAAGGGGACCCACGATTCAAGCACCTGACCATGAATCAGCCTGTTATCGATGCGGGTTAAGACAAGGGACATACGACGCCTCTAGGTTCTATCGATTTTTCTCAGTAAATCAGCTGGTCTTATAATCGCATCCTTGGCGTATTCTTTCAAGAAGTCCGCCAGTTCCCCCAAAGTTTTCCCCTCTCTTCCTCCCGCGCACTTGAGAACCATCGGCAGATTCACCCCGGTGACGATCTCGACCCTGCCGGTTTCAAGCAGCTCGACACTGACATTGGTCGGCGTGCCGCCGAACAGGTCGGTCAGGATCATGACCCCCTCGTCATCCGTCCCAACCGTGTCAATGGCGGCCAGTAATTGCTCACGGGCTGTCTCGAGGGACATCTGCCGATCGATACTGATCCCCACGGCCTTAGCGAGAGGACCGATGATCATCTGTGCCGAATGAAGCAGCTCGATGGCGAGCTGACCGTGAGATATGATGACAACACCTATCATGGATCACCCTTTATCGATATCCCGATGATGCACCCGCAGCTTGACCTCGCCGGCGGGAAAATGATTGCGCAGATCCTCGACGATGGAGACGCTGCGATGGCGCCCCCCCGTACAGCCGATGGCGATGGTCAGATAACTTTTCCCCTCGTTGCGATAGTGAGGGATCAGAAACGCCAGCAGACTGTCGAGATGGTTACGAAATTCCCGGCATACGGGCTTGGTCAGCACATAATCCCGCAGCACCGGGTCAAGTCCAGTCAGCGGTCTGAGCTCATCGATGTAATGAGGGTTCGGTAAAAACCGGACATCGAAAACCAGATCCGCGGCCGGGGGAAGACCATAACGGTAACCGAAAGACTCGAGGTTGACAATCAGTGGCGACAGCTGATCTTCTCCCAGAAACGCAAGGACCTGGTCCCGCAGCTGCCGGGTCGTCAGACTGCTGCTGTCGATGATTCGGGTCGCGCTGTCCCGCAGCAGGTAAAGCTGCTGCCGTTCGCGCTGGATGCCGGCCAGCACGGAATCGGAAAAAGCCAGGGGATGCAGGCGCCGGGTTTCAGAATAACGCCTCAGCAGCACGTCGTCGGCCGCATCGAAAAAAAGGATGTCCAGTCGGTAACCGGCCTCGCGAAGCACCTCGAAAGTGCCCCCCTGATCAACCAGAAAACCACGGTTGCGCACATCGATAACGATACCGACGCTGGTATCCTCCGTCAGGCCCTCCTCGGCGCGTTTGAGGAAATCTGGAAGCATCACCAGGGGCAGGTTGTCAACCACGAAAAAACCCTGGTCCTCGAGAACTCTGGCGGCAGTCGATTTTCCGGAACCGGACAGGCCGGTGATAATCATCAGCCGTTTTATCATTCGAGATCATCCCCGATAATAGTATGGGAATGCAGATGCGCGGTCTCCGCCATTCTTCGTTCCAGCAGCGCCTGGAATTCACGGGCGCTGTGGTAACCCATTTCCTTAAGCAGCTGATTGCGCGCCGCGACCTCGACAATCGAACTGATATTGCGCCCCGGAGCGACCGGAACCCGGACCAGGGGAAGCTCAACGCCATGCAGGTTAAAGGTCAGATCGTCCACCCCCAGGCGGTCATACTCCTGATCGTCCTGCCAACTGATCAACTCGACGACCAGGTCGATTTTTTTCCGTTCCCGGATAGCGGCCACTCCGAAGAGATGTTTGATATTGAGAATTCCCAGCCCCCGGATCTCCATATGGTGATGAAGCAGGTCCATCCCCTCGCCAAAGATAACCGAAGGGAGCTTCAAACGGACTTTGACGATATCGTCGGCAACCAGGCGATAGCCCCTGAGAATCAACTCAAGAGCGCACTCGCTCTTGCCGACCCCGCTTCTGCCCTGAATCAGCACCCCCATGCCGAGAACATCAACCAGGACCCCGTGAAGGGTCGAGGTCGGCAGCAATCGCTCTTCAAGGAAACGGGTAATCAAAGAGATAAAATGGGAACTGAGGTGAGACGTCCTTAAAAGCGGGGTATTGCCGGCTTCGGCGAATTCGATAAAATAATCGGGAACAACCTGATTTTTGGTCACGATGAGACAGGACAGGTTGTGCTCACATAATCGTCTGACCTGATCCCGGGCCTTTTCAACGGGCATGCGAGCCAGAAAACTCAGCTCCGTCGCCCCGAGAATCTGAACCCGGTCAGCATGCAGGCTGTCCATATACCCGGCCAGGGCCAGGCCCGGTTTCTGAATTCTCGGCACGGAGATTGACCTGTCCAGGCCCTCGGCTCCCGCGAGCAACTCCAGATCCAGTCCGGCTTCCGTTTCATCAAGTATGTCCTGTATGGAGAGCGTCGGCATAATCTTCGAGCTTCTTAACCTGTATCAGGTTCATAAAATAGGGAGACAGCGGTATGACGAGGTGGACTAGCCCTCCTCGTCAACAATAATCTGGTAGATCGCCTTGGCGTCGGCCGCCTCAAGCAACTGCTTTCTGACCTTGGAGTCTTTCAGCAGCTTGGAAATACGGGCCAGAGTCTTCAGGTGAACCCCAACGGACTCTTCCGGAGCGATCAGAAGGAAGAACAGGTAAGCCGGTTGACCGTCCATCGACTCAAAGTCCACCCCGGCACGACTGCGGCCGAAAGCGAGCTTCAGGTCGGGAATACCGGACAGCTTGCCGTGGGGAATCGCCACCCCGTCTCCGATGCCGGTACTGCCGAGCTTTTCCCGTTCCTGCAGCACCTCGATGACATTATTCCGGTCCAGGCCGGGCTCACAGGAAATCAGGGCATCGGTCAGTTCTTCGAGTGCCCCGGTTTTATCTTTGGCCGCAAGATCGGCGACAATAGCCTCAGGATTTAACAATTCAGAAATATTCATAGCATGTTCTTTGTCTGGCATTAAAAGTTACGGGCCTTCTCCTGACAAGTCAGGAAAAGGCCCGTGATTATCTCGCTGTCAACTTCCCTGGGGAACGATCAAACCATAGTTTCCGTCTTTACGACGATAAACGACATTCATTTCTTCCGAACGATCATCGGTAAAAACCAGGAATTCCTTACCGAGCAGATCCATCTGCATGACCGCTTCTTCAACAGACATGGGTTTTACGAAAAAGGAATGACTGCGGATAATTTCCGGGCTGTCATGGCCTTCGTCGACACTGGCCGCAGACAGGACCGATTTGGCAACCAGTCTCTGGTTTGCGCTTGTCCCTTTGTGCTGCTTCAGCTTTTCCTTATAACGCTTAAGCTGCCTTTCAATCTTGTCGACCATAAGATCGATGGCGGCATACATATCATCTTTTTCTTCCATGCTCTTCATGGTCAGCCCTTTGGCGACCATCGTCACTTCGGCACGGTGATTGATCTTCTTCTGTACGGACAGTACTACCTGGGCGTCGATGGGCTCATCGATATACTTTTTCACCCGAGCCAGTTTCTCTTCCACATAACTGCGAACGGCTTCACTGCTTTCCATGTGACGGAAGGTAACGGCTATTTGCATAAGCAACCTCCTTGCAAGAACAGGTTCTGGCATAGAACCTGGTTTAACTCCAATTATAACGTAGAATTACGCGTCCTACACAATATCCGAAAAATGGCACTAGAACAAACGCTTACGCTCAGTAGAGGAACCCAGCCCCAGCATTTCCCGATATTTGGTTACGGTCCGACGCGCAATGTTGATGTCCTGCTCTTTCAGAAGAGCCACGATTTTCTGGTCCGAATAAGGTTTTTTGGGATCTTCCGAAGCGATGATTTCCTTGATGCGACTTTTAACACTTTCCGAAGCGACGGCATCCCCGTCGGCCGTATTGATACCGCTGTTGAAAAAGAACTTCAGCTCGAAGAGCCCCTGTGGGGTCTGAACGTATTTATTGGTGGTGACCCGGCTGACCGTCGACTCGTGCATTTCGATATCTTCGGCGACATCGCGCAGTACCAGGGGTTTGAGATGCTCTATGCCATAATCAAAAAAGTCCCGCTGGAACTTGACGATACTTTTGGTGACCTTGTAGATGGTGCGCTGCCGCTGGTGAATGCTCTTGATGAGCCAGACCGCACTGCGCATTTTGTCCTGAATATATTCGCCTGCCTTCTTATCGACCGTCGAAGAATCGCTCAGGGCATTGCGATAGAAGGAATTGATCCGTAAGTTGGGCAGGCCTTCATCATTCTGGGTGACGACATATTCATCACCCACCTTGTGCACGAAAATATCCGGGACGATATAGTGAATCTCTTCTTCGTTGTAGGCGCGCCCCGGGCGGGGATCCAATTCGGAAATCAGTTTGGCCGCCGCCAGCACCTCATCCAGGGACACCTTGAGCATTTTCGCGATAACAGGATACTTGCGGCTTTCCAGTTCCGGCAGACACTCGTTCAGAATCCGGGCAGCAAGGGACTCGTCGAGATTCATGCGCTCCAGCTGCAGAATCAGGCATTCCTGAAGATCTCGACAGGCAACCCCCGCCGGATCAAACTCCTGGACTTTGTACAGAACCGCCTCGACAAATTCAGGCTCCTCGCCGGTGGTCTCGACAAGCTCCTCGATGCTGGACTTGAAATAGCCCCATTCGTCAAGATTGCCGATTATTTCGGTGGCCACAGCGCGTTCTTCGGGGCTGAAGGTGGACAGGCCGAGCTGCCACATCAGGTGATCGTAAAGACTGTTCTGCCTGGTCAGCAGACTTTCGTAGGAGGGCCGCTCCTCAAGATCTTCATAGCTGTCACGGCTGTCGGAGCTGGAAAGACTGTACCCTTCGAGATAGGTCTGCCAGTCGATATCGCCCATTCCTTCATCATCACCCTTGATCTCCTGTTCGGGAGGCGCCTCGAAACTGTCCGTCCCCTCATCTTCGGTGATGGCCGCCTCCTCAACCTCCTCTTTCGGATCGAGCCCCTCTTCGAGCAATGGGTTTTCGGCCAGCTCCTGATTGACCACGTCCACCAGCTCCATACGGGAGAGTTGCAACAGCTTGATGGCCTGCTGCAATTGCGGGGTCATTACCAGTTGCTGACTGAGTTTAACCTGTAAGCGAAGATCAAGAGCCATAGTATTGTTCTAATCCAATCAGAAGTTAGTATGCAATAGCCAAATCGCCACTGGCGATACCGTCACGGCAGACATTACAGTCTGAATTTGTCGCCGAGGTAGATCTCGCGGGCCACCGGGCTGGCCGCTATGGCCTCAGGAGTTCCGAACTCCAGGACATTACCCTGGTTGAGAATGTACGCCTGGTCACACACCCCAAGGGTCTCGCGCACGTTATGATCAGATATCAGAATACCTATCCCCCGCTCCTTAAGTTGCTTAATAATATTCTGGATATCAATGACCGCAATGGGATCAATCCCGGCAAAGGGCTCGTCAAGAAGCAGAAAGTCCGGGTTGAGAACCAGAGATCTGGCAATTTCTACCCGCCGGCGTTCTCCGCCCGACAGGGCGTAGCCTTTCGAGTCCCTGATATGGCCGATATTCAGATCCGCCAGTAATTCCTCAAGCCGTCGCTTCTGGTCGGCAGGCGCCAAATCGAGGGTTTCAATAATGGCCCGCAGGTTTTCCGCAACCGTCAACTTCCGGAAAACAGAGGCCTCCTGCGGCAGGTACGAGATTCCGGACCGGGCACGCAGGTACATGGGCAGGCCGGTAATCTCCTGATCATCGAGAAACACCCCACCCTGGTCGGGCCGCGCCAGGCCGACGACCATGTAGAAACTGGTCGTTTTCCCCGCCCCGTTCGGTCCGAGCAGACCGATCACCTGACCGGAGGCGACATCCAGGTTCACCCCGGAGACCACTTTTCTGCCGGCATAGCTTTTGTGCAGGTCGACTGCTCTCAAGCTGCGGCTCACTGGTCAGAACCTTTTTCCCCGGCTGGTGAGAAAATGGCCCGTACCCGCCCTTCTCCCGAGCTTTTTACCACGCTGGTGTTGTGTTCGAGGTCGAAAACAATTTCCGCGCCGGAAACCCGGTTCGTCCCCTGCTGCAGCTCCGCATGCCCGGTCAGCACCAGGGTGTTCTCACGCTGGTTGAAAACGGCCTTGTCCGCCTGCGCAGAGCGGTCATGCTGAACGACCCGGACCCGCCCTTCCGCCTCAAGACGATCAACCCGGCTTTGTTGCTCATCGTAATAAACCGTCAAACGATCGGTCGTCAACCTGAAGTCATTCTGAATGGCTTCAACCTGCCCGGAAAATACGGTTTTCTGCTCGTCCTGAAACACCTCCAGCTGTGCGGAGGTAATCTCCAGGGGCTGGTCCAGCCGGATTCCGGAAAGGGGATCCGCCGCCCAGGCCCGGGAGGTCAACAGGAAAACGATCAGCAGTCCTATAAAAAAACGGTTACGCATCAGTATCACGATCTACTCGCTCATCGGTAACAAGGTCGTGTGAACATCCTTTTTCACCCGCAGATAGCCACGATCGAGGTCAAGCTCCAAACCGGTTCCGGAAAGCGCCAGCCGGGGTGAGCGATACGCGACAGGGCCGTCGGAACCCAATTGCCTGGTGGTCTCACGGTAATGCAACCGGTCAAGGGTCAGGCGTTCATGGCGATCCGTGGTCACGACCACGTTTCCCCACAGCTCGATTTCGTTGCGGTTCTGATCAAACGAGCCGCTTTCAGCCACCAGGGAGACCTCGGAGAATCCGGCAGATTCAAAAAACCGCAGTCTGATATTCCCGATGCTGACCAGCCCTTCGCGGCGCTGGTATTCCGCCTTGTCGGCATCAAGGATCCAGCGCTGCACCCCATTTTCATTATGGCTGTAATGCAGGTCGGTCAGTGCGATATCGACACTGTCCGGGAGCGCATCGACAAGATCCGGAGCCGACTGTTCTGAAACATGCCGACCGATCACGACCGCCAGGGCAACCACGGTGAGGACAATCAAGACCGCCAGTATGCGTTTAACGTTCAACGAAACGGCTCCTGCCTGTTCGGTGGGGCTCCTTTGCCTCAGGGCGCAAAATATCGCCGGGTCAACTCATCCCAGTGCCCCTGGGCACGCAGCAGCAGATCGCAGATTTCACGGACCGCCCCGCGCCCCCCTTCGCGCCTGGTCACATAATCGACCAGAGGCAGTACGTCGGGTACGGCATCGGCCACCGTAGCGCTGAAACCGACCCGTCTCAAAATGGGGAGATCAACCAGATCGTCGCCGACGTAAGCGACCTGATGGTCATGCAAATCAAATTCTTTGAGAATCTGCAGGTACGGATCGAGCTTGGTCAGAGCCCCCTGGAACAGCACATCGATGCCGAGTTCTGCGGAACGCCGCTGAACCACGGCCGATGAGCGTCCGGTAATGATGCCGACTTTTATGCCCGCCCGTTGCAACATTTTCAGGCCGTGACCGTCCTTGACATCGAAGGCCTTCAGTTCATTCCCCTCATTGTCATAAATAATCCGACCATCGGTCAGGACGCCGTCAACGTCCAGCAGCAGCAACTTGATTCCGGCAAGTTTTTCTTCCATCAGACAACTCCCGATTTGAGAAGATCATGCAGGTGAATAATTCCAACCGGCACGGTGCTCTCTTCATCAGCAAACACAAACAGCGAGGTGATCGAATGCTTTTCCATGACCTGGACCGCCTTGGCCGCAAGATTGCGCTGCAGAATCCGTTTCGGCGATTTGGACATCACCTCGGAAATCGGCAACTGCAGGCTGTCCAGGCCTTTTTCCATGAGCCGCCGCAGGTCCCCGTCAGTAAACACCCCGACCAGTTCACCCCGGTCATTGACGACACCGGTCACGCCGAGCTGTTTGCTGGTGATTTCGAACAAGGCATCCTTGACCAGGGTCCCGGTCGCCACCAGCGGAATATCTCCGGTGGCGTGCATCAGATCCTCAACCCGCAACAGCAGCTTTTTGCCGAGGGAGCCACCGGGGTGGAACATGGCGAAATCCTCGGCCTTGAAGCCGCGCTGGTCGAGCAGGGCGACCGCCAGGGCGTCCCCCATGGCGAGGGTGGCCGTGGTGCTGGCCGTCGGCGCCAGCCCCAGGGGACAGGCTTCCTCCTGGACATGGACGTTGAGATGAACATCGCCGGCCATACCAAGAGTGCTTTTCGGATTTCCCGACATGGCAATCAGCGGCAATCCCATTCGCTTGATGACCGGCAGGATCCGGCAGACCTCTTCGGTCTCCCCGGAATAGGACACGGCCATCACCACATCCCCCTTGGAGAGCATGCCGAGATCGCCATGAATCCCCTCGGCGGGGTGCAGGAAGAAGGTCGGCGTCCCGGTAGACGCCATGGTCGCGGCGATTTTCTGACAGATCAGACCGGACTTGCCCATCCCGGTCACGACGACCTTGCCCTGGCAATCGAGAATCATCTGGACCGCTTTTTCGAACATCTCATCAATACGATCCTGCAGTGCGAGAACCGCATCGGCTTCAATCTGGAGAACCTGCCTGGCTGTTTCTATCATGGGCGACAAACTCCTCAGGCGGACTTTTTGAATATGGCGTCAAAAGCCAGAATCTGTTCCAGCATCGGCTTGACCTGGGCCAACGGCAAAGAGTTGGGCCCGTCGCAGAGGGCATGCTCCGGATCTTCATGAACCTCCCAGAACAGGCCGTCGATCCCGGTCGCCGCGGCCGCCCGAGACAGGGCTCCGACATACTGGCGCTGGCCGGCCGACGAGCCGCCGGCACCTCCGGGCAACTGCACGGAATGGGTGGCATCGAAAATGACCGGATAGCCCATCTCGCGCATGATGACCAGGGAACGCATATCGGTGACCAGGTTGTTGTAACCGAATGACACTCCCCGCTCCGTCAGCAGAATGTTTTCGTTTCCCGTCGACTCGATCTTGCCGATACCGTGCTTGATGTCCCAGGGCGCCAGAAACTGCCCTTTTTTGACATTGATCGCCCGGCCGGTTTCTCCGGCGGCGACCAGCAGATCGGTCTGGCGGGAAAGAAACGCCGGAATCTGAATAATATCGAGGACCTCGGCAGCAGGTTTGACCTGGGTGATGTCATGAACATCGGAAATCACCGGCACCTCGAATTCCTTTTTGACCCGCTCGAGGATCCGCAACCCTTCTTCGATACCGGGCCCCCTGAACGAGGTGACGGACGTACGGTTGGCTTTATCGTAGGAGGCCTTGAAAACCAGCTCGCAGCCGACTTCGGCAGTGAGGGTTTTCAACGCTTCCGCGACCCGCATGACCAGACCTTCGCTTTCGATGGCGCAGGGTCCGGCAATCAGAACCAGCCGTTTTGACCCGCCGAAGGTTACCGAACCGATGTTGACCTGCTTCATTGGCCATTCTCCTGAGCCTGTTTCAGGCAGGCGCCGACAAAGGATTCGAACAGAGGGTGGGGCTCCATCGGCCGGGACTTGAATTCCGGGTGGAACTGGCAGCCCAGGAACCAGGGATGATCCGCCAGTTCGACAATCTCAACCAGGTTGGAATCGGGGTTTATGCCCGAGAAGATCAGGCCGCATCCTTCCAGCTTCTTGAGGTAGGCGTTATTGAATTCAAAACGATGACGATGGCGCTCACTGAGACGATCCGTTCCGTAAATCCGGCGTGCCAGGGTGTCGGCCTTCAGCTCGCAGGGATAGGCTCCGAGCCTCATGGTGCCTCCTTTGCTTTTGACCTTTTTCTGTTCTTCCATGATGTGAATCACCGGGTTTTTGGCGTCCTCATGAAATTCCGACGAATGGGCGTCTTCTATCTTGCAGACATGCCGGGAGAACTCGACAACGGCCATCTGCATGCCGAGACAGATCCCAAAGAACGGAATATTGTTCTCGCGGGCATAGCGAATGGCACTGATCTTCCCTTCGCTGCCGCGTTCGCCGAACCCGCCGGGGACCAGGATACCTTGAACATCATCAAAAGAATCACTGACCCCGTGGCGTTCAAGGGCCTCGGAATCGATATATTTCAGGTTGACCCGGCAGTTATTGGCAATGCCGCCATGAATGAGGGCTTCGGAGAGCGATTTATAGCTCTCGGTCAGATCGACGTATTTGCCAACAATGGCGATCGTGGTTTCACCGGCCGGATCCTTGACCCGCTCGACGATCCGCGCCCATCCCGAAAGGTCAGGCGCCTTGGTCCAGATATTGAGATAATCGATAATCCGTTCATCCAGTCCCTGCTCATGAAAAGCCTGGGGACACTCATAGATGGTATCGACATCCCGGGCGGTGATAACCGCATCCTCCGGAACGTTGCAGAACAGGGCGATCTTGGCTTTCATATCCCGCGGGATCTCCCGGTCGCAGCGACACAGCAGGATATCGGGCTGAATACCGATCTCCCGCAACTCCTTGACGCTGTGCTGGGTCGGCTTGGTCTTGAGTTCGCCGGCCGTGGCGATATAGGGAACCAGAGTCAGGTGGATAAACAGCACGTTTTCGCGCCCCCGATCGACGCGGAATTGCCGGATCGCTTCCAGAAACGGCAGGGACTCGATATCCCCGACCGTCCCGCCGACTTCGACGATCGCCAGGTCGACGCCCTTGGCGTTGTCGAGGATCTTCTGTTTGATCTCGTTGGTAATGTGAGGAATGACCTGGACCGTGCCCCCCAGGTAATCACCGCGGCGTTCCTTGCGGATAACGGAATCGTAGACCTGTCCGGTGGTAAAATTGGACTTGCGCGACAATCTGGCTGTCGTGTAGCGCTCATAGTGGCCAAGATCCAGATCGGTCTCGGCGCCGTCATCGGTCACAAAAACCTCACCGTGCTGAAACGGACTCATGGTCCCCGGGTCCACATTGATATAGGGATCCATTTTCTGCATCGACACGCGCAAGCCGCGCGCCTCCATCAGGGCGCCGATCGACGCCGCCGACAACCCTTTTCCCAACGAGGACACAACTCCACCAGTTACAAAAAGAAACTTTGTTTTCATCTACTTAATTCCGTTTCTGACGATCGACTGAATATGAAAAAATATCATTTTTTGTCATTGATGACTGAATGGCTGATTCTACACAGATTCAACAGGGAAAGAAACCCTCAATGCAAAAAACTGTCCAGATTATTAGAAAAAATGAAAGCTGCCTGAATTAATGACTTTTTTACTCCAGAAGAAGCGTCTCGACACGCTCAAGATCTGCCGGGGTATCGACCCCGTGACAGCTGAATTCGGTCTCTGCGACGTACAGTTTGATGCCTCGCTCCAGGGCCCGAAGCTGCTCGAGATTCTCCAGGGACTCCAAGGGTGTTTTGGGCCAACCGGGATAGTCCAGCAACAGATCGCGGCGATAAACATATAGCCCGATATGACGCAGGTACTGGGCATGCGGCAGCAGCTCGGGCAGTTCTTCCTTGCCGAAATCACGAGGCCAGGGAATCGGCGCCCGGGAAAAATAAAGGGCAAAACCATTCAGATCGCGGACGACCTTGACAACGTTCGGGTTGTAGAAATCCGCGATGTCATCAATCCTGGCCGCGACCGTCCCCATGGTGATGGACGCATCGTCGATGAGGGGAGCAACCGCCTGGTCGACCATCCGCGGATCAATCAGGGGCTCATCCCCCTGGACATTGACGATCAGCTCGGCCTCAATGCGGGAGGCGACTTCGGCCAGCCGATCCGTCCCGGTCGGATGGTCGGCGCGGGTCATCATCACCTCGCCGCCGAACGCCTCAACCACTGCAGCTATCCGCTGGTCATCGGTTGCGACAATGATCCGGTCAACGCCTTCTGCCCGGGCAACCCGTTCACAGACATGTTGAATCATCGGCCGCCCCGCAATCATGGCCAGGGGCTTGCCGGGAAACCGTGTCGATGCATACCGGGCCGGAATAATTGCCGTCGCTTTTGTCATAACACACCCTTTCCGAAGCAGGCAAAGTGCAGATACTTGCGCGAATTCCCCCCCGTTGTCAATCTTGAATTATGAATAAAACCACCAGGCCTCGAATCCTCTTTCAACTCTGCCTTGCCAGCAGCCTGGCGATCCTTTTACATAAGGAATAGATACGCTTCAACTGGTCCGTCAGCTCAAATTCCACCTGCAGTGTCACCAGCCGATCGACGGGACTGCGGGCCAGGCTGGCCGCCTGGTGTTCAAAGGCCGTATCGGCTGCGGAATTGATCTTTTCCCGCAACGCCAGAACCTGCTTCGCTTTGGCGGAATCATTTTCGACCACGGCCTCGACAACCATTTTCACCGCGGTATAGACACGCCCGTAAAGAATTTCGAGAATATCCCTCATAGCAACGCTGGGGACCAGTTTCTTCTCGGCCATACGGACTCCGATCTTGGAGATTTCCCCTTCGAAGATGTCCCCGATCCCCTCAAGCAATTCGACCGCCTGGAGCAGCTGGAAATATTCGGCCGCCTGGTTTTTGGTAAGCTCCCGTTTTCCTATTGCGTTCAGATATTGCATGATGGCGTGATGCAGTGCGTCAACGGCGTCATCCTCCCTGACAATCTCCTGAAACTCCCGGAGTCTAGGCACTTCGAGGGAACTCTTGATCTTCAGCATCGTCAGCAGGACCCGCTCGCCGAGCCGCCCGATTTCGAGGCGCACCAGGCCGAGAGCGGCGGAGGGCGTATCCAGCAACCGCTCATCAAGATACCTGGGAGCGTCCAGCAGGCGTTGCCTTTCGGATAGCGAATCAGGAACCAGCCAATGGACCAGCCGTTCAAAAAGAGGCGTAAACCAGATCAGCACGGCGGTATTGATGACATTAAACAGGGTGTTGGCATTGGCAATCTGTCTGGGCGCGGACGCGGCAAGATGGTCGAATCCCGAGAGTTGCGGATACCCGGGGGACACCAGAATCGCCAACCGGGCCAGTTCATCGATAAAGAAAACCCAGAACAGGACCCCGACCAGGTTGAACACGACATGAACAACCGCGGCCCGCAATGCGATCCGGGGGCGTCCCAGGGTCGCCAGGAGAGCCGTGACACAGGTACCGATATTGGCCCCCAGAGCGATGGAGATCCCGGCCAGCAGGGGCATGACCCCTTGACTGGCGAGCATGATGACAATTCCCGTGGTCGCCGCAGAGGATTGAATCAGGGCCGTCAGCACGGCGCCGATCAGCAGGCCCCACAGAGGACTGCGCACCTCGGACATCAGGCTGATAAAGGCCTGAAATCCGCGCAATGGAGACATGGCATCGCTCATGATATTCATACCGAGAAAGATCATGCCGAGGCCCAGCAGAATGCCGCCGAAATAGCGAACCTGGTCGCGCCGAATCAACTCTGACAGCAGGTAGCCGACAGCGATAAAAGCCAGGGCCAGGTGGGTCACCTTGAAGGCGATGATCTGAGCGGTCACGGTCGAACCGATATTCGCTCCCATGATCACCCCGATGGCCTGCCCCAGAGTCATCACCTGGGCACTGACGAATCCGACCACCAGAACGGTCGTGATCGAGGAGGACTGAATGACGCCCGTCGACACGGCACCAACCAGGGCGCCGGAGAAACGGTTTCCGGTCAACCGGGTCAGAATGATCTGCAGACGCGTCCCCGCGGCCGCTTTGAGGGAATCCGTCATCTCTTTCATCCCGAGCAGAAACAGAGCGAGGCCTCCCCCGACCCCCATTGCCATCCCCCACCAGAAGGTTGGCGCTGACGAATCCGCCGCGGCCAAAGCCGCCTCACTGAGCAACAGCAGCCCCGGCAGAATCAGGAACAGCAATCTGCGACACGATAGCGGAGACAATCTCAAAACCTCCCTGGACGCGGTTAAGGATATAACGACCTTAAATTGAAAGGAACGTTATCAGTATATCGCAATCAGCGGACGAGAAAAAAAGCGAACCAGACGCTCCGGTGCGGTCAATGCCGCCGGCGCAACCAGGCGGCGGCCAGAGCCACGCCAGCGGCCCCCAGGCACCCCCAGGCAAAAACATCGCCGTAGCGGTTATAAAAGGTCTTCCGGGACCCAAGACCGACGGTGCCGGTCAGTACGGCATCTTCAAATAAAGGGCTAGATTGAGTGACCTCACCGGCCGGAGAGATCATGGCGGAAATGCCGGTGTTCGCAGTCCGGACCAGCCAGACCCGGTTTTCAATGGCCCGGAACCGGGCCATGGCCAGATGCTGATAAGGCGCCGAGGAACGGCCGAACCAGGCGTCGTTGGTCAGGTTGACGAGCAGGCTGCTGCCGCTGGCCACATAATCCCGGGCGAGATTGGGGAAAATGACCTCGTAACAGATCAGCACCCCCAGGCTGTGTCCGTCAAGTGGCAACGGCTGAACTCGGCCGGGCGAGAAATCACCGACTCCGACCACCAGCTTGTTGATAAAGGACAGCAGTCCGGCCAGAGGAACATATTCACCGAAGGGAACCAGGTGAATCTTGTCGGAACGACCGACAACCCGGCCCTCTGCAGTCAGCAGGTAGGCACTGTTGAAATAGGTCAGCCGATCTGGCGCCGGCCGCTCATAGGCCGGACTGCCGATCAAAAAGGCGGTATCAAGCTGTCCGGGAAGACGTTTTACCTGCCGGGCCAGCAGGGTATCTTCCTGCAGGTAAAAAGGGGTGGCCGCCTCCGGCCAGACAATCAGGTCGGGGGAGGATTGGGCCGCCTGCCTGGACAAGCGAAGATATTTTCCGACATTGGCCGCCCGCAACGCCGGATCCCATTTCTGGCTCTGTTCGATGTTCCCCTGGACAAGGGCGACCTTGAGGTTGTCCGAGCGGGCGTCAAGATCGCCCGAAAGACGCCAGAAGCCATAACCGACATGGCTGACCGTCATCAGGACAACCACACCGGCTCCCAGCCAGGCAGTCCTGCTGCGGGGTTCCTGGAGCAGCCAGGCCAGAGCACAGTTGACCGCCACCAGCAGAAAAGAGACCCCGTAAACACCGGTGACATCGGCACTCTGGATAGCCGCGGCAAAATGCTGCTGGGAATAACCGAGCAGTGCCCAGGGGAAACCGGTCATGACAAGCCCCCGCAGATATTCACAGGCGACCCAGACAAGGGGGAAGGTGACGAGGTACGGCAGGCGAAAAAGAGTCTTGCAGCGGCAGGCCAGCCAGGACGCGGCACCGAAATACAGCGCCAGGTAGGCGATCAGGAACAGGTAGGCCAGCCCTGAAAAAACAGGACGCAGCCCACCGTAAGTGGTCATCACGATATTCAGCCAGTAGAGTACGGCGGCAAAAAAAACCGCTCCGCAGGTCACGCCGGCGGCCCATGGGCGTCGCTGCATGACCAGCAGCAGAGGAACCAGGGCGATCCACGCCAGCGGATAAAAATCCGGCCGGGGAAATGCCGCCGCCAGCAGCAGTCCCGACACGGCGGACCAGAGAAGAGTTTTGTCCAGACGCGGCATCTTCTACATTTCGCCCAAGTCGGTTTCGGTTTGCTGGGGAGGAAAAATCCGGATTTTGCGCACCGCGCGCTCATCCCCCTGCTCTATGCGCATATCGAAACTGTCGACCCGCACCCGTTCTCCGACCGCGGGAACCCGGCCGTACTGCTCCACGATATAGCCGCCGACGGTATCGAACTTTTCCCTGGCGACCTCGATATCGTAGTGTTCCTCGAACTCCTCGATACTGAGTCGACCGTCGACGACGACCGAGCCGTCGGCCTCTTCGACCAGCCAGTCCTCCTCCAGATCATATTCGTCCTGGATATCGCCGACAATCTCCTCAATGAGATCTTCAATGGTGACCAGCCCCGACGTCCCGCCGTATTCGTCGATGACGATGGCGATATGGACGCGGGTTTCCCGAAATTCCTTGAGCAGGGCGCTCACCAGCTTGGATTCAGGAACCAGGTAGGGGGGACGCAATACCTCGGCCAGAGCGATGTCATCAATGGGCCGTCCCCAGAACCTGAGGAGATCCTTCGCGTACACCAACCCGATGATATTGTCGATATTGCCTTTGTAGACGGGAATACGGGAATGGCCGGATTCGAGAATGACCGCCAGGGCCTGGCTGAGCGGAGCTTCCGCATCGATACAGACCATGTCGGTGCGCGGCACCATGATTTCCCGAAGAATTGTTTCATCGAGCTCCAGAATAGACTGGAGCATGTCCCCCTCATCTTCGTCGATGATGCCCTGTTGTTCAGAGGCATCAATAAACTCCTGAAGATCTTCCTCAGTATGAGCCTGCGGGCGCTGTACCAGTCGACGAGACAGGCGTTTCAGCCAACCTGCAGGCTCCTGCGAGTGTTCCGAGTCCACGGTATTAATATTCTCCTGTTGTCAAGTAGCATCCGGTTAAGAGAGAGGAAAAGACCTTACAACGATAGCAAATATTTCACGTTCTTTTGCTTCCATCTCCGCAGCATCTTCGGCGCTGCCGCGTTCATGATCGTAACCGATAAGATGAAGGATACCATGAATCAGCAGAAACCAAAGCTCATGCTCGAAAGGAATTCCCGCCTCATCGGCATCGGCCGCCGCCCGATCAGCGGAAATAATCACGTCTCCCAGCAGCTGCGGATTCACCCCACCCCCCTCACCTTCCTGCATGGCGAAGGAGATCACGTTGGTCGGGCGGTCCCGCTCGAGATAATCACGATTTATCGCCTGAATTCCCGGATTGTCAAGAATCAGGATCGACAGTTCGGCCTTAGGATATCCCGAGACGTCTAAGATCTTCTGAGCTATCTTCCGGAGTTGCCGTTTCAGTATCCGGTGCCTGGTCTGCTGATTTTCGATCTGGATTCGCACATTTGATCCTTGTCTTTTCCTTAAGAACGGGCTTTTCTCCTGCTTCCATCTTCTCTCTGACGATATGAACCGGCTCCGGGTAATCGACCCGGTGATGGAACGAACTGGACAGAACCCGATTGAAGCTTTTGGCAATCAGGTTCAGGTCCTTGAGAGTCAGGTCGCATTCATTGAGCTGCCCGTCGATAAAAATATTATTGATCAGCTTCTGGACCATCCCCTGAATCCGGGCCGGGGTCGGATCGGTCAGGGTCCGGCTGGCCGCTTCGATGGCATCGGCCAGCATGATCAGGGCGGCTTCGCGCGTCTGAGGTTTGGGCCCATGATAGCGATAATCGCGCTCGGAGACCTGGTGGACCCCGGGATCGGACTGGTTCTTGGCCCGGTCATAGAAAAACTTGATCAGCGTCGTCCCGTGATGCTGCTGAATGATGTCGATCAGCTCGGAACCAAGCTTGTGCTCGCGCGCCAGTTCGATGCCGTCCTTGACATGAGAGGTCAGAATCAGGGCGCTCATGGAGGGGGCGAGCTTGTCGTGCTTGTTTCGCTGGCCACCGGAATTTTCAATGAAATAAAGGGGCTTTCTGATTTTTCCGATATCGTGGTAGTAGGCCGCGACCCGGGCCAGCAGCGGGTTGGCATTGATGGCCTCGGCAGCGGACTCGGCCAGGTTGCCGACCAGGATGGAGTGATGATAGGTGCCCGGAGCCTCCATCATCAATTGCCTCAGAATCGGCGAGTTCATATTGGCCAGCTCCAGCAGCTTGATGTCGGTCGTATATTTAAAGACCGACTCCACCAGGGGGATGGTTCCGTTGACAATCACGGCACTGAAAATCCCGCCCAGGAAGCCGAAGCCCAGCTTCCACAGGAGCATCAGTTCGAAACTCCGTCCAGCCAGAAAATGGGTTCCCATGACCAGGGCCATGTTGGTCAGACCGATCCACAGACCGGCCCGGTAGAGGGTGGTGCGCTGCTGGCAGTGGCGGACCCCGTGGGCACCGACCAGACTGCCGATCAGGGCGAACAGAACGATCATCAAACTGTTGCCGAACAGGACCCCGATCAGCAGAGTAAAGCAGACGGTAAACAGCAGGGCCGTTTCCGAGTTCAGGACAATCCTGATCAGCATTGCCCCCACGGCAAAGGGGATCGCGTAAAAATAGGCCGAGGAATCGACGTAGGCGAACGTGTTGCCCATTCCGGTGGCGATGAAGATCGAAATCTTGATCAGGATGAACAGGGCGATAAAAACGACCGAGAGGAACAGCAGGTCGCGAGAATCCGGGTGGAATTTACTGACGTTGGTGTTGCCGAACAGATAGGTGACGAAGAGCAGCAGCAGGGTACAGATGAGAAGCCCGGCAATCGTCTCGAAATTCCGGTTGTCTCTTCCGGAATCCCGAATCGCCCGCAGCTTCATGATCTGGTCGGCCGTAACCCGTTCCCCCTCGCGAACGATCATTTCCCCCTTCTTGATCTGGAACAGGACCGGGGTAATCTGGTCACGAGCTTCCTGGCGACGCTGTTCGGTCGCTTCTTCGTTATAGACCAGGTTCGGTCGCAGCTGCTGCTGAACCACTTTGAGCAGAATCTGCCGCTGCGCTTCCGAAACATCGAGCAGGCCCAACTGCTCTTTGGCATCGGCCAGTGCATCATTCAGGCTGGTCGCCTTGTCGAGCAGTTGAGGAGGCATCTCGGTACCGGCATTGCGGTTGAAAACGACCAGCCCCTTGCGTTGCTGCTCCTGGAACGCCTGCTGACTGGCGACGATAGGACGGTCGAAAACCGGCCGCAGCAGATCCCCCACGGCGATCGGCAGGTCATGATCCAGCGGCAGGCTCAGCAGAGGCTGATATTCCTCCTCGGTCAACGGCACCCCGAAATCAGCTTCGAGCAGGGGCAGGAACTCCCCGAGTTCCGTCGGCGCAGGGTTTTCCTGCCGCTGCAGCAACAGGCCGAGACCGTCCTTGATCCGCTTGATCGCCTGACTGCCGGCAGCCGCGTCGAAATCATAGACAAGAGGAACGGCGTTGGCGGCCTCCTCGCGTTTGGCCCGGGTCAGGGGAATATCCTCAACCAGCAGGTCGCGAGGCGACTTGATGTCCCGCGAGGCGATGTCGCCGGGAGCATGGTAATCGGGAATCAGACCGCCCTTGGGGACGACGATCAATGTCAGCAGGACGGCAACCACCAGCAGCATCCAGCCCGCCATCTGATCCCGCCCTTTCTGATTGATGGGATAGCCCAGAAAACGGGCTCTGCTGCGCAGAACCTTGCTCTTCTCTTCTTTTGTCATAAACTCTCTACCAGTAACCTGTGCCTGCTCAGCCCCGGGCCCGGTGGCCCTGCTCGATATCGCGGCGTTCCGCTTTCTGATACGCCTGAACAATCGATTGGACAATCGGGTGCCGAACAACATCCACGTCGCTGAAGTGAGAAAAGGCAATACCGGGAACGCCGACCAGCACATCGATGGCATGCAGCAATCCCGATTTGTTCTCACGAGGCAAGTCTATCTGGGTCACATCCCCAGTAATAACAGCACAACTGCCGAACCCAAGACGGGTCAAAAACATTTTCATCTGCTCTACTGTGGTATTTTGTGCTTCATCAAGGATAACAAAAGCATCGTTTAAAGTCCTCCCACGCATAAAGGCCAGGGGGGCCACCTCGACGACACCCGTCTCCACGAGATTTTTGGCCTTGTCAAAATCAACCATATCGTAAAGCGCATCATAGAGCGGTCTCAGATAAGGGTTGACCTTTTCAGCCAGGTCGCCGGGGAGAAAGCCCAGTTTTTCACCGGCCTCAACCGCCGGACGGACCAGCATGATTCTGCTGACCTCCTTGCGCATCAGGGCGGCAACGCCCATGGCCATGGCCAGATAGGTCTTTCCGGTCCCGGCCGGGCCGATGCCGAAAACCACGTGATTCTGCCTGATATTGTCGATGTAGTGCTTCTGGGCGAGGCTTTTGGGCGCAATCATTTTATTGCGCGCGGACACGAACACGGTATCGAAGAAAATGTCACGAAGAGACGACCCGGAATCGGCCGAAAGAATGCGGATGGCGTAGTCGATGTCGGTTGGGTATAAAGGCATCCCTTCGCGCAGTAATGCGCACAGCTCTTCCAGCAGCCGGACCCCGATCTGGACCTGAGAGGGGTCTCCCACCAGGGACAGGGTAGTCCCCTGGCTGCCAAGGCGGATGCCCAATTTTTTTTCTATGAGCTTAAGATGCTTGTTCTGCTGGCCAAATAATTGTACGGCTAGAGCCGCATCGCCAACATCAAATCGTTCGCGTGAGCTCATCTGCAGTCTGGTTTCAGTTTATTCATAGGTTCACGAAATCTAGCACCATTAAATTTTGAATGCAATAGGTCTTGAAGTGACGTCAGGGCATAATCCGATCCCCCGTCCCGGGCAAATCCTGCTATAATGAACCTCTGATTTATGATACCAAACAGTTCTTCATGTGAAAAAGCCGATGCCCAAAAACTTGCTGGACACAGAAAAGCCCCTCATCGTCAGCTTTTTGCAGACGCTCAACATCGCCCGGCGCAATCTGTCCATTTACCCGCCGGAGCACCCGCGCATTGCCGAAAGCATCTCCAGTACGATGGAGATCTTGCAGGAGCTGTTCCTGACCGCCAAAACGATAGCCATCGGCATCGGACCCCGGGCAATCTATTTCGAACAGGTTCGATTTGACAACGAGGACCCGGCGGTCAGGGATTTTTCCGGTTTCTTTTCCGGTCTCGGCATCGCAACGGTCAGTTTTCTTGACGGCGTCAGGGGGGACGAGCTGATCCGCTTCAATCATCTGCTGCGCAGCCGCAGGGCAGAAATCGAAGAATTCGGCGGATTCGAAACCTTGCTGGAGCAGCAGCGCATCACCCATATCCGGGTTCAACCGGTTGATTATGAAGCGTTTCAGGCCCGCGCTCTCGACCGGCAGAACAATGAGGTCCGGGACAATGACCTCTGGGAAAGCTTCCTGCACGGCCTGACCGCAGGCATTCTCGATTTCGAAGGCACCACTGCCGAAAACAATCTGAACAATCTCGCCCGCCTGCTCAACCAGGCCCAGGCGACCGAAGCCGGTCAGGCTAAGGAATATCAGGAAAAACTGACCGACTTCGTGGCCAGAAGCCTGTACAGCGGACAATCGCAGCAACTCCAGGTTCGGGCAGGAAACAGTATCAACCAGCTGCTCGCTCAGTTGTCGCCGGAGGCCAGGGAACATTTTCTGACCCGTATCCTCCAGGCCCTCAACCAGAATCCGGAACCGGCCCGGAATATCCTCTCCGGCATTTCGCCTCAATATTTTACCGAGCCACTGGCCCGACTAAGCCGTGACAAACAGGTCATTTCATCCCGGCTGGTCGATCTCCTTGACTATTTTTCCAAGAACACCGCGGGGGAGGCCAGGCCCAAATCGCCGTCCGGCACACTACCGGGCGAGGTCGTACGGGCCAGACTGCAGGAACTCTTCCGCGAAGAGCAGCAGGAAGCCTTCCTGCCCGACAACTACCAGAGCGCCCTGGCTGACGTCTTTTCAGACAAGGTCACCCCCTCCCTGATCCCCGAAGAGGTGCGCGCGGAGCTGCGCCTGCTGGTCGAACAGCAATCCGTGGAAGAGCATCTGACCGCCATCATTTTCGAATTTCTCGAACACGATCTCGCTCCCGAGCATGAGGCCGCCATCCAGGATCATCTGCTTGAATTATCCAGATTTTATCTGGACACCGGCGACTTCGGCCGCTTGCAGGCCATATACCAGCGCTGGCGCTCCTATCTGAACAGTGGCCAGTCCAGGATTGACCTGTTTGCGGAGAGAATCCTGGCGGCCCACACCCAGAAATCGTTCATCGCCGAAGTCCTGGACGGATTTGAGCTGTGGGATGAAGAACAGCACCCCGACCTGACGGCCTACATCGCCACGGTCGGAGAGCCCTACTGCGAACCCGTTATTGAAAGGCTGGGCCTGGCTCCCACCTGGCAGGAACGTCGACTCTGGCTGGCCCTGCTGGCGGAAATCGGCAGCGACGCCCAGGAGAAAATCATGGCCGCCCTCAAGGATGACCGCTGGTTTCTGGTCCGCAACCTGCTGTCCGTCCTGGGGCGCGAGCCGAACCAGCAGACGCTTAAGGCCAGCCTGCCCTTCTGCACTCACCCCCACCCGATGGTCCGCATCGAAGCCATCCGCAACCTGCTGAGGAGCAATCCGGCAACGGCGAACCGCTACCTGCTGAAAGAGCTTGACAGCGAGGAAGAGCAGACCCGGCAAGCCGCGGTCAGGGCCGCCGCCTTGAGCAGAGACCCCGAAATCATCAGATTCCTGCACAGTCTGATACAGCAGCCGCCGCGCTCGGACTCCGATCTCCACCTGCAATGCCGCGCCGTGGAGAGCCTGGGCGAGATTGCCAGTCCCGAGACCATCCCGGTGCTGCGAAGAATACTGCTGAAACAGGGATTGTTCGTCCCCCAGCGCGTCAAACGTCTGCAACAGGAGATCATCAATGTCCTCCCGCTGCTGTCCGGAGCCCGGGCCGACAAACTGGTTGCCGAATTGAAAAACACGAAATTCAGGCAACAGCTCAATGACGCGCTGGCAAAAAACGACGGGAACCACCATGAAAAGAACTGAGGACCAGCAGCTTCACAATTTTATCAGACTGATCATGACGGCAGTCGCCAATGCCGCACTTTACGATATCGAACATCGCCAGGTCCTGCGCTTCAACCGGCAGGCACTGCAGATTCTGCAGCAGTTCATCGGCACTCTCGGGCACCTGACCCTCAGACTGATCAACGGGCAGCTGATCCACAACAACAAACCCCTCTCCCCGACCCTGTCCGTGGAGCGCCTGATCACCCTGCTGTCGCGCCACGGCATCAGCTACCTGAAGATCGAAGCCGGGGTCTATGCCGAAGAGCTGCTGACCCTGATCCAGGTCCTCAGCAGAGGAGCAAACAGCAACCCGGAGATCGTCAACAGCGAACATATCTATTTCGGAAAGGTCGAGGTTCGCTACCGTCAGCCTGAACTAGACGCGCTATTGCGGCTTCCCGATATCGAACGCGTTGAAGCGGATCGCTTCATGGACCTCTATCAACAGGTACGCCAAGCCGACAAGGTGGATATCTCCGGAATTGCGGACATTGTCAACGGCTTTGTCCAGACCTTCTCCAGACAGGGGGACGCTTTTCTCGCCCTGGCCCCGCTGCGGGCCATCGATGAGTACACCTACACCCATTCAACCAACATCTGCCTGCTCAACCTCGCCCAGGCTCGAGCCCTGGGGATCGAGGGGCAGCTTCTGAACGACATCGGGATCGCCGCCATGCTCCACGATGTTGGAAAAATGTTCATATCCCCCTCCATACTGAGCAAAACCGAGGCTCTTTCCGACCAGGAATGGGAGATCATGCGCCAACACCCGCGCCTCGGGGCCGAATACCTTCTGGCGACTCCCGAAGTTCCCAAGCTCGCGGTCATTACCGCATTCGAGCACCACATGCGCTTTGACGGCGCAGGCTACCCTCAGGTCAAACGGCCCTGGAAACAGCACTTCTGTTCCTACATGACGGCAATCTCCGACACCTATGACGCCATGCGGACCCGCCGGGCATACGAAGAAGCGCTCGATCTCAACCAGATTGTCAATATCATGCTGAATCTGGCCGGAAACAAACTCCATCCGCAGCTGACCTACAATTTCCTGACGATTCTTCACCAGATCGATCTTCCCGACCAGAACCATCAATAATTTTTTATTTGATTAAACTTTTATTGATCTGATAGGATAAGCGCCCGCTCATGGCAATAAACCAATACCAGCAGGACATTGCTTACCTTGCAAAATACTTCTACCGCTGTCGCATCGCAGTCTACCCGGTTACTGCTGTTCATCCATCAGCTGAACATATTCGGACGGCAACTGTCCTTGTACCCGGCCAACCACCCCCAGATCAAAATCGGGACAGCAGCTGTGGTCCGTCAGCTTCAGCTGTACTGCCGCGAAACAGGCGCTGATATCTCCCTGGAATACGGTCCGGAATCCCTTTTCTGCAAAGATATTGAGCTGAAAACAACGAGCCCTTCGGTTCGAAGCCTTCACCAGCGCTTCGCAGCCCGGGACATCGTCACCCTGACGTTTTCCGGAGAGACAGCAGCAGAAGACCTGCTGCTTCTCCACCGTTTTTTGTGGCCGGTGACCAACGGCACGGAGAGCGGCTGCTCCCCCGCTGCCCACTTTGACAAACTTGCTATCCCGCACATTCAGGCAACCTTCATCGATTACGGGCGTTTTGAACCCGTCGCTGCGGAAGGACCGTCCTGCCTCCAGGCGGAGACCGTCATCTGGGACGAACTAATCAAGCCACTGAGCGGCAAGCAACAGACAGAGCTGCAAACGGCACCGAGTCCGATTCGATCTATCGCAGGCCAGAGTGCCTTAGAAACGTCCTTGTCGAAGCCATCAGTGACGGGACTGATCGCCCGTCTCATCGAGGTCCGAAACCCGTCGCCGGCAAGGATTGATGCCAGAGCTCAGGAACAGGCCTCCGCCCTGCCTCCGCAGGTTATCGACAAATTGCTGCAGCAGACCTTCAAGACGCTCGACAGGCACCATGACGAGGCCGCAGTGATTCTCGGAAGCCTGCCCAAACACGTTCTCTCGGAAGCCTTCCACCGGATCAGCAGCGGCCGGTTCACGGTGTCCTCCCGCCTGATGACCCTTTTGAGAGAGCTGCACCAAAACGCCCAAAAGCCCGGCCCTAGAACCGCGGTGACCAGGACCTGCACAGACCGGCCGGGGACAGAAATCGATGTCCTTTTCTATGAAGACAATCTTGATGACTACGTTCCAATCACGTACCAGGAATCATTGACTGCCATTCTCCAGGGCCAGATCAGAAGCACTCTGTCTGACGCTGAGATCCACAGATTGCAGGAGGAGTCTTCGCGCTTCGCCATCGAGAAAAACTTCTGCGGCATCATGTTTGAACTGCTCAAGGACCGCGTGAATGAAGAAACCGAACTCAACATGCAGCAGAATCTGCTTGAGCTATCCGATTTTTTTGCGGAAACCGGTGATTTCCTGTCGCTGAAAAGCCTTTTCCTGAAATGGTCGGAGTACCTGTACAGCGGTGTTTCCCAGGTACGGTTCCTGGACGAGAAGGTGCTTGCCAACCAGACCCGAAGCCTGTTCATGAACAACCTGCTCGACAGTCTCGGCACCTGGTCACAGGAAAAGCTTGCCGAGGCCAGAGACTATATATGCACCGTCGGGGAACCCTTTGCGGAGCCGCTCGTCGAGCGTCTGGCAACAGAGGAAAAAGAGGACCGAAGAGAACTCTGGATGACCCTGCTGACCGACCTTGGCCCCAAGGCTCTCCCCATCATCATCGACAGCCTGGAAAAAGGACCATGGTACCTGACCCGCAATCTGCTGGTGATCCTGGGCCGCCAGCGGGACAGGATCCCGATGAAACCGATCCTGAAATTGACGAACCACAGCTCTGCCCAGGTTCGCGCTGAAGCGATCCGGATCCTGGCAGCCGAAGCACCCGGCCTCGCCACGCGGCTTTTGCTCAAAGAGTTATCCTCGGAGGATCCGCGGACCATCATGGCCGTATCCGCCAGACTGACCAAGAGCATCTGCGATTCCAGGGTTCTCGAACAATTACATCGCCATCTCATACCGCTGCCGCAAAACAGCGAAGAATTGGATATGAAAAGGCATCTGCTCAAGGTTCTGGCCGCCATCGCGGATCCGGGCACGAGGGCTGTTCTTGAAAACATTCTGAAAGTCAGGATATTCCTGCGCCCCCGGCGCCACCGGGAATTTCAGGCCGAAGTCAGGCGCGCGCTGGAATCTTTCCGCAGCGCAGATTGTCTTTAAGAAAGGTCAGTATGTTTTCAGTACACATCAACCGCCACTAGCCATGTGAGGATTTCACAACACAAGGAGGGGACACCTTGTCAGATAGTCAACACCATCGTATCCAGGCTATTATTCGACACATCATCGCGACCGCGACCAATATCTCACTCTATGGATCGCAGCATCCGCAGATTCTAAAACTCTGCGACAAGGCCCTCGAAGAATGTCACCGGGCATTCAGAGTGGCGCCCGTTTACGTTTTTAAAGTCATTGACCACCGTCTGATCTGCAATCATATGCGCCTGGAACCGACCCTCGCGACGGAACGCCTGCGCAGACAACTGGAGACCAGGAAGATTCGCTATTTCGAAATATCGGCGCACGTCGATCGGGACGAGCTCCTGAAGCTCGCCCAGGCGCTGAGCGGAACAGACGATGCGGACCTCCCTCGCGATCTGAGTCATGTCCGTTTCGGCCAATTGCAGCCAGAAAAAGTCCAGCCGGCCGGTTCGGTCTGCGATTTTAGTGAGCTTGCCGGGCAGCATTGTGACAGATTCATGGATGCGTACCGCCGCGCCCGAAAAAAACAGGCCATTCCGGTGCCCGTCATCGCCGAAATCGTTGATGATTTCATCGAGGCGTTCAGATCCCACAGCAGGGTCATGATGGCCCTGGCGCCATTGCGGTCCATGGACGAATACGCCTATGTCCATTCGACCAATATCTGTCTGCTGAACCTGGCCCAGGCCCGTCTCCTCGGAATCGACGGGCAGACCTTGAACGACATCGGGATCGCCGCCATGCTCCACGATGTCGGTAAGCTGTTCATTCCTGCCGACATTCTCAACAAGCCCGGCAAACCGGATGAAAAAGAGTGGAACATGATCAAGCAGCATCCTCGTCTCGGAGCAGAATACCTGGTCAACACGCCCGGGGTCCCGTATCTGGCGGTCATCAACGCTTTTGAACATCACATCGGCTACGACGGCAAAGGGTATCCTTCGCCTGGCAGACCACGCCAGCTGAGCGTCTGCAGCCACATGACGACCATCTCCGACATCTATGACGCCCTGAGAACGCGGCGCAGCTACAAAGAGCCTTTGCCCTTCTCCGGAATCCGCGAGATCATGACCGCCAGCATGGGAAAATCCCTGCACCCCCAACTGACCCGGTCTTTTCTCGACGCCATGGGGACCCTCGAAGGCGACCAGGTGCGCACGGATCCTCCCGAAGATCATCTCACCTGTTGCGAAAGTCCGAGCAGCAATGTTATACATCCCAAATCCGTCGGGCATTCACGGCCTGCCTGCCGACCGAGCAGAGCGAACGAATCCTGACCGGACGGCAGAATCATCACCCAGATAAACATTCGGTACCCCGAACAGCAACAACGGGCAACGACACCATTGCATGCATAAAGGAAGACCATGAGCGAGGACACAAAAAAAGTCATCTATTCCATGATGAAGGTCAGCAAGAGCTACAACAAGCAGCCGATCATCAAAGACATTTCCCTCTCCTACTTTTACGGAGCCAAAATCGGCGTTCTGGGCCTCAATGGTTCGGGCAAATCGACCCTGCTGCGGATCATGGCCGGCGTCGACAAGGAATTCAGCGGCGAAGCCGTTCTTTCCGAAGGCTACAGTGTCGGCTACCTTGAGCAGGAACCCCAGCTGGACGAGAACAAGACCGTTCGCGAAGTCGTCAAGGAAGGCGTACAGGACGTGGTCGACCTGCTCGCCGAATTTGAAGAGATCAACAACGCCTTTGCCGATCCCGACTGCGACATGGATAAACTCCTGGCCCGCCAGGCTGTCGTTCAGGACAAACTCGACGCGGCCGACGCCTGGGAACTCGATTCACGCCTGGAGCTGGCCGAAGAAGCCCTGCGCTGCCCGCCCCCGGAAACGCCCATCAAGCATCTGTCCGGCGGAGAAAAGCGCCGGGTCGCCCTGTGTCGGTTGCTGCTCAGAAAACCGGACATCCTGCTGCTGGACGAACCGACGAACCACCTCGATGCGGAAACCGTCGCCTGGCTTGAGCAGCACCTCCAGCGCTACCAGGGAACGGTCATCGCCGTAACCCACGACCGGTATTTCCTCGACAACGTCGCCGGCTGGATCCTCGAACTCGACCGCGGACACGGCATTCCCTGGAAAGGCAACTATTCGAGCTGGCTTGAACAGAAGCAGGAACGCCTGCGTAAAGAGGAAAAAGCCGAGAGCAAGCGCCAGCAGACTCTCCAGCGCGAACTCGAATGGATCCGGATGTCACCCAAGGGCCGTCATGCCAAGTCCCAGGCCCGGATCAATTCCTACGAAAAACTGCTTGGCAACGCAGGACTGGAAAAGGAGAAGACCCTCGAGCTCTTCATTCCACCGGGACCGCGCCTCGGCAATGTCGTCGTCGAAGCGAATGAGGTCTCCAAAGGCTTCGGTGACCGGCTGCTGATGGAAAAGCTCAGCTTCAACCTCCCCCCGGGAGGCATTGTCGGCGTTATCGGCCCCAACGGCGCCGGCAAATCGACACTGTTTAAAATGATCATCGGCCAGGAGCAGGCCGATTCTGGAACCTTCAAGGTCGGGGAAACCGTCAAGCTCGGTTACGTTGACCAAGGACGTGAACTCGACCCGGACAAAACCATCTGGGAAGAGATCAGCGGCGGCCATGACAATTTCATGATGGGTGGACAGTCGGTCAATTCCCGCGCCTATGTGGCCCGTTTTAATTTCTCCGGTTCCGATCAGCAGAAGAAGGTCGGAGTCCTCTCCGGGGGCGAACGGAACCGCGTCCACCTGGCCAAGATGCTGCGCGAAGAAGCCAACGTGCTGCTGCTTGACGAACCGACCAACGACCTCGACGTCAACACTCTGCGCGCCCTCGAAGAAGGCCTCGAAAACTTCGGCGGCTGCGCCGTGGTTATCAGCCACGACCGCTGGTTCCTCGACCGTATCGCCACCCATATTCTGGCCTTCGAGGGAGATTCACAGGTCGTCTGGTACGAAGGAAACTACTCAGAGTACGAAGAAGACCGCAAGCGCCGCCTGGGCCGCGATGCCGATCAGCCGCACCGGATCAGGTACCGGTCATTGACCCGGCAGTAACCCCGCCACAGATCAACGGCCACCGGGATCTTCCGGTGGCCGTTTCGCCAACCGCCGTCAGCCTTATCCCTCTCCGTTCGGCCTATTCCAGGGAAGACCTAAAAGCAATCCTCACGGCTGTCTATAGAGGTGGCCCCGGTTGTTGGAACAGCCATCTCTTATTATATGAGTGGATTTCACCTTCATCGTTTAAGCTGCCTGTGTTTGTGACAACATACTGAAGTAAACCTGATCCGGTGTGTGACCGGCAAGGCTCGAATGTGGTCTCCGATTGTTGTAAAAGTGGAAGTAACGTTTCAATCCTGCCTTGGTGAGCGCTTTTTCTAACAAATCATTCTCCAGCGTTAGCTCGCCGATCTTGGCGTGCAGGGTTTTGATATCGACGGAAGGTTCTTTGCTTCCTCCCGGTTCAAATACTTCAGAAGCCTGCTCCAGCAACTGGTTTTTCCACTGAGCGATCTGATTCGGATGAACATCAAATTTCTGAGATAGCTCTGCGATTGTGTAGTCACCTTTAACTGCAGCTAAAGCCACTTTAGACTTGAATGCCGGTTAATGATTCCGGCGGGGTCGTCTACTCATGATAAGCTGCTCTCTCTTCTCTGGCATTACTATGCCAAATATTGGAAGGCTCATCCACTTATCTCGCTGTTCAAATTCTTGGAGCCGGCTCTCCTTGACAAGACGTATCCGCCGGTTTTCATCGAATTCATTGTCAGAAATAGCCGCGAAAATCAGGGCTAAACAGTGCGATGATAAAGAGAATGGTCGTTATAATCATGCTTCCGTAGGCAAACAGCCTGATGCCATCGGCGGACCAACGGCTGGCAAAAACGTTCACGAATAAACCTGCGATAAACGATCCTTCCAACCATTCGGCACCGCCCCACCTGATGATCCAAAGCCAGAATAAAAGCTCGATGGAATAGAAAATAATCAGCTCGGTCAGTGACATATATCAGAAGTCCCTATGACTTGAGGCGACCCATGGTCAGGTCGCAGGTTTATTGATGTGGGGTCGTGAGGGCAGAATGCCTTCTGAATAATAGATACCCTGCCCTGCAGCCGCCGCCCCGGACGGAGGGCTAGCAGAGCCAACCCTGTAACGATATGAGTTCAGGCGCTTTTCTTGAAGCCTTCCTGAAGGACCTGCGGTAAGCGTTCCATGGCGTCGGTCGTCAGGACGACCTTGTTGTTGTCTGTATCAATGAGGCAGATTTCGTCACGGGTATGAAGCATGGCGAGCGTGAAGCGTTCTTCAAAGCGGGGAATCAGCTTAGTGGCCCCATAGGTCGAAACGGCCAGGGCCAGCTTGGCCGGGGTGATAAATTTGTCGGTGAAGGTGGTATCACACGACAATTCAGACGCTTTGAAGTGATTGAGTTTTTCCAGGTGGGTCTTGAGCTCGGGGCACAGTTTATCGATGGCTTTATCGGCCATACCCGTTTGCGTGGCTTTGTCGGCCAGTTTTTTCAGCTTTCCTAACATTTTTCTTCCTTCTTTCTGATTGTGACCGAGAAGAAAGCCCCCTCCTTCTCTGGTGATTCGTGATCTTTTGACAGACAGATTCAAGATGATGAAGTTACGACAGGCCTGTTGCGGACAGTGGCAGGCCCTGTCAGTGACACATCAAAACTTCAGATTCGATCCGGTGGTGATCAGATTCAAATCGGGACCACGGGTGATACGGCTGGGCCGAAAATCCTTGATCTGGGCATTGGTGAGGTCGATCTTTCCATCCAGGGTAATGTTATCCCAGACGACGGTGTCGGCTTTGAAGTTCTTGCCGTAGCTCTCTCCAATTGAGCAATTCTGCACCAGCATCTCTTCGACAAAGCCGTTCCACAATTGAATGTCGCCTATCTTACAATCGGTGATTGATATGTAAGGCAGTTTCGCTTTGCGTAACGACATAAATACAACATCTGAATTTCTTATATAGATTTTTGCAATTGTTGAATTCGCGAATGATGGTTTGATCTGTCCTCCCTCAATACTGACTGACTCTGCCTTAACCTCCGCCAGGGATAATCCGCGCCACATATCCACATCTTCAACCTTGATAGTTTCAGCAGTGGCGCCATTGAAACGCACCGGCCCTTCTCCTTGGGTGACACGGCGCAGGGTGACGGTGGAGAAATGGCTATCACCAAAATCTACTTCAGAAAGAAGCCCCCCCTCAATGAGCACTGTACGCCCACCTTTCGACGTTGAGACATCGACGCCATCAAGTATGCAATCCGTGATTTCAAAATCGATGGTGCAATCTCCCATGCCAGAGTCCAGCATGTGACAATTGACAAAAACAAGCGTATTCCCTTGGTTTTCTACAAGGCCCATTTGTGTGAATTTGCAGTCCTCAAATTTCACGTTAAAAAGTTTCGATCTGTCTATCTCTGCATCGACAAATTCACAGTCTCTGAATATGACATCGGTAAATGTAGAATAGGAAAAATCAGACTGCATAAACTTACACTTTTCAAACACAACCTTAGTGAAAATCGATTTTTTATTTGTCGATCTTTCCCATTCAACACCGCTAAACTTTGCACCAGTAAAAATAGCTCCATCAAGATTGCGTTCTTTTATTTCGACACCCTTTAGCTCTACAGAATGCAGTGCGGTATATTCGTTAAGCCTCTTGACATCTTGAGAAAGCTCTTCCCATTTTTGCTCAAAATCGTTTTTAAATATGTTCATAGTATTCGCACCTCCGAGTGCAAAAAAAAGAATCGCCAATGTCGATATTGCGGTTAAGAATAGCTTTACAGTTCTCATGTACGCCTCAATGCTTTAGGATCATGTCACAGGCATATTCCCGCTTCAGTTTACGATTACGCCATTTAAACGAAGGCACCTCCCCATACTTCTTATGCCTTTTGATCTCCCAACGTCCCGGTTGTTTTCTGGCCCTGTCCTGGGCCGCCTTGCGTGCGGCAATCAGACTGGCGACATAAGGGCTTTTCCGCGCCGTCTCGGAATAATCACCAGCAGGGTCATGCACGACATCTGTACTCCCGGAATAGACCCCAACTTGAATATTCCAGGGGGAGGAGAAATTGTAATGGTCGAACCCCTTCAACCCTGAGAATGAAGATTTGTTGAATTTTATAGAGAGAAAGATAGCATTAAAAGACGCATCATCTTTAAGGTACTCCTGAATCTCCTCTCCTAATTCAAACCCAAGAACACCGCGTCCTTTCGGTTCTGGCACTGCGCTAACGCTTTCTGCCGATCCCCCTACAAGATAAAGGGTTACTTCTTCAATCAACTTCTGTTGCGCCTCTTCGCTAAACATCGGATGAATCTTCTCCCAATGTGGCTTCATCTCGAAGGTACTGCCATTTCCCGTGGCTTTGAAATACTCCCAAAAGCCATCTTTCATCAGATCGATGTAATCACAGGCGACACAGAAACGGGGCCTGGCCGCCTTACGTTTTTCTTCATCTACCTTGACGAGACTGATCCGATCGTTTTCATCAATCATGCTTCCGGACGGAAATTCCATCCCCTGTCCGCTCATCTCTCCTGCGATGTTCTGTTTAGGGATCGGACCGGTGCTGGCGGAAACGAGAATCCGGGTCTGGCCAGCAGCAAAGCTCTCTGCTTTTTTGTCTTCGGGATGAATTCCGCCGGTTTTTCCGGACACCAGTGCTTCAGCGTATTCATCTGGGAATCCATACATGGTGCGATAGGGATCACTGACGACCGGCTTATATTCCGGATGGAACACATACAGCCCGGCACGATGGGAATGTCCCGCCAAAGAAAACTTCAAATTGTCGTGATTGAGGATCTCGCCATAAAGGGAAAAGCGATCTTTCATGCTTGAGCCATGGTCATAGGCTGACAGTTGCGGCTGTCCGATATAGACGTCACCCTGTTCTTCCAGAGGCTTTCCCAGGCCATAGTTGACCAAAGTAAAGTGACTGAATAAGATGCTTTCCTTGTTGTGCGACAAAGCTTCTATAACCAAGCTTTTTTGAGCATCTTGAAGGCTCTGTGTCGCTCGAGGCAAGGTTCCTCCCCTGCGTATGGCACAGACCTTATAGTCTTCACCATCTCCCCATTCCACACCAACGAAGCACTGGTCGCCAAAGGTCTGCCAGTAATCGGTCAGAGGGGTAAATACGGTATAAAAAATATCGAAGTGGTGACTGTTGAAATTTCCTGTTTCAAGAACTTTACTGTAGCCCGGACCGTAAAGCAGGATCGCTTCATAAATGGTGAGGTTGTGATCGAGGGGCACTCCTTCATTGACTTTACCGATGGGCCAAACCCGGGGTGAGATCCCGTAAGGAAACTCATAGGCCTCATGATTGCCAGAGGTCAGTAAAAGCGGCTTCTTATGGGTATCGTAAAAATGGATCAACAGGCTGTAGACCGACAGGGCATCGATACCGAAGGGGAAATCGTCCGGCCTGGCCTTGGTCACATCGGTCTTCTTCTCAAGATACATAGCCTCCCAGAGTTTGCCCGTTTGATCTGACTTAAGAAGTGTTGGATCATAGTTATGCAGGTGGTCATGCAGATCCCCGGTGATAATAAGAACATCGGCCTTATCCCCCATCTGGCCAAGCAGGTCGTGAAAATTATCGCCGTTGTTGTTGGCCATATCTCCTAGCGGCGGGGACACCTCAGCATCGGCACCGGGAATGACGGTTGCGCCTTTGCCCTTGTAACAGTATTGCCTGGACGAGATATGAACATCGCTCAGGTGCCCGATGGACAGCTTTTTTTTACCCTCCGGGGCAACATAAATCGGGTGACGGGCCAGAAGCGGCCTGGAGGTATCAGGTTCAAAACTCAGCCCGTCGTCCGTCACTCGAAAAGCGTAGCGGGGCGACTCTTTCTGTGTTTTTCCGTATTTGTAGTAGTTCTGTTCAAAGCACTGGCGCAACAGCCGATCGGAACTGTTGAGATATTTTTGGTGAAAATCCGCTGTTACCGGCTGTTCATTGCGGACCGACCAGAAGGTTTCATAAAGACCAGAGTTTTGGACCATGGGCAGATCCTTCAGGGTGATACGGTAAAGATGGGTGAATCCCATCTGCCCACGCAGCTGGTTTATGGTACTCTGACGCAGATTGGCAAAATGCTGCCCTTGGCCATTTTTCAGCTGGCTTCCCAGTTCGCCGAGAAGATGACAGTGAATCTTGGCCAGGTTGGTCGCCCGATCGGGATATAACAATCCTGCTTTGGCCGGATGGTTCAATATCGCTCCGCTTTGATCCCAGGGAATCACTTTCAGCGCCGCAGCGATGACCATTTTAACAGGATTACCGCCTTGACCTGCATTGCTTCCGCTGTGGTAGGTCTGAAAAAAATCTGCTCCTGCCGCAAGGTACAGCTCAATACTGGATTTGCGGTCGTCGTCCAGCAGTAGCGGGCACCCCAGAGAAGGATGGAGGATGACAGCATTATAAATCGGCTGAACCACCTTATAGGTCTGTTGTCCTGAAGTTTTGACAGTCGAGGAATTCTGGGTCCTGAGAGTTACGGCAAGTTCGTTATTTATCGCGTCAGTCATTGTTTTCATCATTTCCGTGCTGGGTTTCGACATACAGGCCGTTAATTCTCAATTGAAATCGCTGCCGGACATCAAAATCTGCGATTTCTATTTTGTAGTCTTTGACCTGGGATGTGTAGACTTCGCCTCTATCGGTGGTCACAACACAAGGGACTCCTTCGTACAGGGGGGCAAGTTGCGCTCTTAAGTCATTGTCACCTCCGAAGATATCGATTAAATCGATCTTCAACGCGAGCCTCTGCGTGTCTTCGGTTGTCGTCGATTCGACACTTTCTAACGGGTCAATCCCGTGCACCGCACTTGCCGCAACACCGCAAGGAAGACTGACACTCGGTGGACTGTCGATATCCATGTTGACCCGACCGCTTAAGGTCAC
Organism: Geopsychrobacteraceae bacterium; assembly: GCA_963677135.2. Classification (GTDB taxonomy): domain Bacteria; phylum Desulfobacterota; class Desulfuromonadia; order Desulfuromonadales; family Geopsychrobacteraceae; genus Seleniibacterium. Next base: position 495,363 of record CAXXLS010000014.1, read on the forward strand.
TGCGCCCTGGAAGTCGACGGCCTTGCCGAACAGGGTGATATTACCGGCCGGGTCCATCCTGATGCCGCCGCCGTTCTGGCCGATGACGATGTCCCCTCCTCCATCCCCTTGGATTGTTATGTCCCCGTCGGCCTGAAGGAGCATGCTGCCGCCGTCAAGATTGATAGCGGCACTGCAGCCCCCGACCTTCAGACGGGCCGCTTCTCGAATATCAATAATCATGTCCTGACCGGTTTCGAATTCGAGGTTCTGTCCTGCTTCCAGCTGAAGATTGTTGCCAGCGCTAAGTGTCGCATCCGTCGCCGCCTGGTGGTGGATCTCGCCCTGGTTGGTGATAGTTTCGTGTGTATTTTCGACCACCAGGTTGCGGTTGTTGCCGACGATTTCGGTCAGGCTGTCGCCGCATTGGTTCTGGATGGTCTGCTTGGCATAGATCTCAGCCAGCCCCTGGTCACTGGCCAGGCGGATCAGATGTTCGGCCTTGGCGGCGTTTAAGTGCAGCATGTTGTGCCCGGCAAAGGTTTTCATGGTGATAACCGGTTCATCGATTGTGTCATCAAAGACCAGCTTCTGCCCGCAGGCCGTGCGAATGATGTTCTGCTGGGGGTTGGCGCTGGTGGCCGGAGAACGGTTTTCCGGGTTGGGCAGAACGCCGACGATCATCGGCCGGTCGGGGTCGGAGTTGAGACAGCTGAGCAGAATTTCAGCTCCGTCCTGCAGGGGCATATGCCATCCGGGCTGGTACCCGCTGCCAGTGCCGCCGTAAGGCTGCATCCGCCGGGTAAAACTGGAATTCAGTGCGAAGGGCTTGATATGGCTGTCGTTGTGTTGTCGGTAGCGGGTTCGCCCGTCTTCATCGAGCTGGGCCGTCGGATCTCTGGTTTCGATGCGGGCGGAAAAAGTCAGCGGCAATTTGGGCAGCGGTGTCATCGGCACGCGGTAGGGCATTTCCCGCGGAACCAGCCTCACCTGATTCCGATAGGGACAATCGTTTTCGCCACCGAGTCCGAGACCGGCATACTGTCGCAACTGATGAGATATTTCGATAATAAGATAATCCCCACTCACTCCGCGCCCAAAGGCCTCTGCGTTAATATTTACCACTCGGCCGACGCTCAAATCGGCCGCATGAGTGTCGAGGGACAGCTGAACCTGTCGAGAGGTCCCGATCTGAGCCAACAGACTTGCCCGTTCCCGAGCGGCGTCCAGGCTGGTCATGCCGGCTCCAAACTCATTGAGAGTGGTGCCGTATCCGGACCGACCTTGCCCTGGCATGTCACGTTCCGAGAGCAAGGTTTGATCGGGTCTTTCTTCTGCCACGTCATAAACCGCATAGCGATCACTCACCAGCTTCGCACCGAACGTCATATGCAGGACATCATTCCCGTTCCAGTCTCTCTCAAGGCCGGCTGCGGGGCGATATCGCAATGCCGGGCGCGCCAGGGGACGACACACACTGGAAGAATCGGCAAAATGCAAAACTTCATCATCAGCGCTGGCCGCAGACCAGAACAAGATGCCATTGCGACTGCACAGCCGTGCTAGACAATCAAAATCGCTTTCGCCAGCCTGAAGTGTCATGGTCCGCAAAGGATAGTTCTGCCTCCAGTCACAGACGAGATGATGATTATCAAGACCGTGGCGGCCGCAAAGGGACTGAACAATGTCAGGCAGGCTCATGTTCAGCAACAGGCGGGTATCCCCCCCCAGGGTCAATCGATAAAGGTTCGAACTCACAGAGATTTTCCATAACTGACGCTGATCAGGCAGAGTCAACAGATGTCCGACCTCGGTGATGAGGCCATAGACTCGACGCACGACTCCGTCAGCAGTCAGCATGGCGATCATCGCTGAGCTGTTGAGATGCGAAGTCAATGACGAGGGATCGGAAGAAACTATTTCAAGCTGAAAAACAAAAGGTCGATTGAAAGTTTCAACGCCGCTTAAGCAAACGACAGCATAACCAACTCCTCCGACCTGAACGGTCAGACGCGGCTGATTGGCGGATATAGACAAGGGCCCCCTCCTTGTTGATATTGATTTAATTTAACACTGTAAATATTGGCAGTAGAATTTAGCCCCCTCGAGAAGTAAGCCAATCCTAATAAAAAAAAATTATTATTTTTTCTGTTGCCTGCTAAACTTTTTTTACCATATTTTATGCATCAGTTTTCCCTGTCAAGGCAATCACTTTTTCTAATATTTTTTTGCCTTGACATAGCGCAACCAAATGAACAATACCTAAAAAGAAAAATGAAAAAAGAAGTCCGAAATTATTTTCAAGAACAAAACTTCCTTATTTTTCAAATAGATAAAAAGGGTTAACGTCAAAAACTCTAATTCAAAATTTGCACACACAAAGTTCTCAGATAAAATGCGGGAGCTTTTCTGTTGTCGTTTTTGGTATTCGGGGGGGATACCATGGTCGCATCAACTGTTGATTCTGCTTGTTTAAAACACCCATCAAAATCCATATCTGGTAGTCGCCGGTCATCGTCTCGGATCATTATCAATGGTCTGATCCGCCTCGTTGAAGGGCAAAAAGGCTTCGCCAATGAGTTTGGCCTGCCTCTCAACCGCGTCTTTCGGCACTCTGCCGAGCGCCTGCGATATGACGAGCCCAGCAAGGTGATCTCCTCCTGGCTAAAGGACAACGACCAGGGTCCGGCGCAAATAACCGCTCTTCTCAACGACATCATTGAACATCAGCTTGCCATGTGTGCAGCGTTGGACGGCGTTGCCATTGAGACGCTGTCACAGCTCAGCCCACTTACCATTCGCGCATACAGCCCGAAACTGTTCCGGATCCCTCTGTTCGTCAGACGGACATTCAAGCGTCGCCTGTGCGAATTTGTCGCCAACGATTACCTGCGCCATCAACAACTCGTTGTCACCGGGTTCAGCAAAGCTTATGACCAGCATCGTCATGCCGAAAAGCGACGGTAACCCGACACGTCGCGCCCTGCAATTAATTCTCCCGAATCATAAAAAAGGATCTTTCGATGAAGAAGAACTGTTCATTCTCTTGTTCCGTGCTGTTGACATTTCTCTTTTGCCTGCTCACAGGCTGCTCCGCGCCCCAGGTCAAGATCGACCTGACGTCAACGGCAACTCTGAACATGAACGACTATAAAGAGCCTCTGCCGGTCGTGATCAGTATCTACCAGCTGAAGGATAGGAAGACCTTTGAAGAGGCCAGTTTTGAGGAGCTCTGGAAATCTGATCTGACGGTATTGAGCAACAGCCTTCTTCGTAAAGAGGCTCTGACTCTTGATCCGGCCTCGGAGCAAAAACTGGTCATCGAAAAAAATGACAACGCCAAATATCTGGGCATCATGGCCGCCTTTCATCAGCAGCCGGATGATTCCTGGAAAATCATCAAAGATATCGATCGTTCGTTTTTGTGGATGGACCTCTCAACCACGGTAAAAGCATTACTGAAAGAACACCACATAGATATCGAAGAATAACGGCAGGCCCCACTTTGCAACCGACAAAACACATACCTCGATCGATTAAGACAGAAGAATGAAAAAAATTGTTTGGGCGGAAGGAATTTTCCTCGGACAACAGCATCTGCAGATGTGGGATCAGCAACTCGAGCGCTATATACATCTGCGCCAACAGCTCGGCTCGCCGTTTGCCTGGGGAATCATCACCATGACCATCGACCTTGAAGCACTCACCCTGGGACGGTTTCAACTCACCCAGGTCAGCGCCCTGTTTCAGGATGGACGATATATAGAGCATCACAGTAGGGATGATCACGAATTGGCTTGCGACCTGACGGGTCCTGGAGGAGTCCCTTTAAGCATTTATCTTACGATTCCCGCCAACCAGCATGTCTCCGGCATAAGCGGTTATCCGCAGCGCAGCCAGGCCAGTGGCTGGGAAGCTGACTATCGTAAGGTCGAAGATCTTTACGACGGCAACCGGGTGAAGGAGGTTCTGCTCGCCAGGCCCAACCTCATGCTGACCACGGACCAGAACGCTCTCGACTCCTGTCTGTCCTTGAAAATAGCCGAGGTAAAGCACCAGGGAGATGGCCGCTATCAGCTGCAGGAGGGATTTATTCCTGCAATCTGCCGGGTTGGTGCATCTCCTACGCTGCGGCAGTCCCTGGAACGGATCAGCGAAACGCTGAATGCCAAACGGAAACAGATCGAAGCAGTCCGTGCTGATTGTGATGGTGGGATGGCGGCTTTTGCCGAGCGTGATCCAAACAACCATGCCCTGTTGCGTCAGCTAAACGCCTTGATTCCTCAGCTGCGCCATCTCCGGAATTGCCCGGATTTTCATCCGGAGCAACTGTACCGTGAACTGTGCCTGGTCGCCGGAGCATTTTGCACCTTTCAGGACAAAACCTCCATCGATGATATCCCGGCATATAACCACAGTGATCTCACTCGGGTTTTTTCCGAGCTTGAAAAAATGCTCGGACTTTTACTGGCATTGAAAACAGCGCCGGCAAAAGCGCATCTAGAGCTCGTACAGGAAAGTCCGAACCTGCTCTACTGCCATGGCATTCCCCAAGACCTCTTCAGTCGTGACACGTTCTTTCTGGAGGTTCGCTTCGATGACGACAATCCAAACTGGATTGTCGACTTTGCTCGCCAGGCCAAGGTCACGGCTCACAGCAGTATCAGCATGGTTATCAACTCGGCGCTGCCGGGTGTCAAGCTCATCCATACCCAACGCCCACCGGCCAAGCTGTCGACACGCACCGGCTGTGAATATTTTCGGCTTGAAGCGCGCGGCGACTTCTGGGCGACCATCACAACGGAAAAATCTCTGGCCGTATATCGCCCTTACGCGTTTAGCAGGGCGGAAATAAATATTGTCACAGTAGAGGAGTAAAAAGCCATGTCGCAAACGAAAACCAACACTCTCTTCAATCCGATCCTCAATTGCTGTGAACCGCTCTTTGCCCTGGCTGCACCGTTACGCAGTGACTCCAAAGCCAGGCAGTTGCAGGCTGATTATCGGGAACAGATTCTTAATGAATTTACCGCGCTGGAAAAGCGCGCTTTTGATCTGCAGATCGGCATGGTTGAACTTAAAGACGCCAAATATGCGCTGACCGCGTTCATCGACGAACTGGTTCTGAACTCATCATGGCCGCATCGGGAGGAATGGATGGCCCGCCCTCTCCAGCTTGAATTTTTTGGTGAACATACCGCCGGCGAAGGTTTTTTCACCCGCCTGGCGACCTTGCGTCAGGGAGGAGAAGAAAACGTCAACGTGCTTGAGATTTTTTACTTCTGCCTGCAACTCGGTTTTGAAGGAGTTTATCGAATTAAGGGGATCGAGCACCTTATGGCACTCCAGGTGGATCTGCGAGCCCAGATCGACACTTATCGCGGCCCAATGAACCACGCTCTGTCAGTCAGTGGTCTGCCGACCCATGCTCTGATCAACCAGGTGCGCCGCCAGGTTCCCTACTGGGTTATTGCCGTTGTGACGGTTGCCACCGTTTTTTTCACCTATATCGGCTATTCCATTTTTTCAGCCGATCTCGCAGAAGCGAGTATCGAAAAAATCAATCAGGCCCAACAGGCCATCGCGAGCAGCATTGCGTCCCGTCACGAATAACTATTAGCCGCTGGAACGAAAGCATTCAACCATGCAAAACATTCTGATTTTCATCCAAGCATATCTTCTTGGCCGAGTCGGTTCACGGCTTATCGGCCTGATGCTGATCCTCACCCTGATCTGGTGGGCGGGGCCCTATGTCGGCCTAACTGACACGCAGGTCCGCATCTACAGCATCTGCGGTGTCCTCCTCTTTTTTACCGTTTTCTGGTTGGTGCGCTATCTCATCGTACAAAAACGCTCGAACCTGTTTCGCAAGGATCTGGACGAGCACGCGGATCAGGACCAATCCCGGCAACTTGAAATCGAAGAGCTGCGCGCCAAAATGAACGAGGCTATCGCGTCCCTCAAATCATCGGAACTGGGTGTGCAGCACCGAGGAAATGCCGCCCTGTATGCACTCCCCTGGTTCATGATCATCGGTCCATCTGCGGCAGGAAAAACAACGCTGCTGCGTAATTCAGGCCTGAACTTCCCCTATGCCCATGACAGTGATATCGACATTCGCGGTTTCGGCGGCACCCGCAACTGCGACTGGTGGTTTTCCAACGAAGCTGTCCTTCTCGATACCGCCGGACGCTACACCACAGAGCAGGATGACCACCACGAATGGCTTGAATTTCTCGCCATGCTCCGCAGGCACCGCCGTCGTCAACCTTTAAACGGGGCTATTGTCGCCATCAGCATCGCTGACTTGCTCACGTCTGACAGCAAGGGAATGGACCGTCACGTCAAAATCATCCGTGACCGGATTGACGAGCTTATCAATCGCCTGGGTTGCGTGTTTCCGATCTACATTGTTTTTACCAAGTGCGACCTGCTTCACGGGTTTTCTTCATTTTTTGCCGATCTCGACGAATACGAACGCGAGCAGGTATGGGGGTTATGGCTTGGCCATAACAATGCGGACAGCATTGGCAGCGCCTTCAGTCAGGGGATTGACAAACTTCACCAAAGACTGTGTGAATTACGTTTACATAAACTCTCGATGGTTAGAAAAGCAGAGACCAAGGAAGAGCTGTTCAATTTTCCGGGACAATTTGAAGCCGGCAAAAGCATGCTTACAGATTTTATAGACCGGCTCACCGAACAGAATCCCTACCAGGACACCCCGAATTTCTGTGGCATCTATCTGACCAGTGCAACGCAGGAAGGAACTCCGATTCAAAAGATTCTGGGGCAGATCCGCCAGGCTTTTGGCTATGTCGACGAAGATCCAGCCGCTGCCTTGCCAGAGCCTGTCAGTTTTTTCGTCAAAGATGTCTTCACGAATGTCATCTTCCCCAACTCAAGAGATGTCAACCATACTCGCAAATGGGGGATTATCAATCGCTCTTTGAAAACCACAAGCATTCTCTGCTGTCTGGCAGTGATTGTTGGCAGCGTCCTGATCTTAAGTACCAGCCTGACCATGAATGGAATTTTGCTCAGCAATGGCAACTCAGCTGCTGCGGAACTCGCGTCCGTCGTCACGGAGAAGAATACTGATCCGGCCTCACTGCTGGACACTTTCGAGACAGCACTTTCACATTATCAACGCCTGCTCGACAACGAAGAGGAACGGCCGCTGATTCTGACTCTCGGGGTCTATGAAGGGGATCAGCAGCTGCCGGCGTTCCGGTCCCTTCTACTGCATGCAGCTGAAAAAGGGCTACTTATTCCGGTATTTAAAGAACTTGAATATGAACTCAAAAAGCACAACACCGCCTGGGCAGCTGCTCCAGTCAAAAAACAGGATGCTATGCGTGAGACATATTACCAGGCACTGAAAACTTACCTGATGCTGGTCAAGCCACAACACCTGGAAACAGCGTATGTTACAGACACCGTCAACACCCTCATGCAGAAACGCTTTCAAAAAAGCAATAAACCCCAAGACTACACCGCCGAACGAGAACAAACGGTAGCCAGACTACTGAAAATTTACTTTGAGCAACAACAATCCGAGGGTCAGGATTCTGGCCTGATGCAGGCCCAGGCTGCCGATGAATCGCTAGTGAAAACGGCCCAAAAGAATCTTAAAGCGCTCCCCGATCCGAATCGCCTTTATGTGCAGTTGCAGAATGATGCGGCACAGATCAAGCCGGCTCGGACACTCCACGACCTTCTCAAAGGGCCAGGTTCAGCCAACCTCACAGGGACAGACCCGATCCCCTACATTTATACAGCAGACGGCTGGTATCAGTTTGTAAAATCGGAAATGAGCGAACTCGTTCACACCGCCTGCCTGGGTGATTGGGTGACCGGATTTGAGCAGATAGACAATGACAGCAACACTGCCGTAGACGAGCAACTGGTCGAAAAAATTACCCACGACATACGACAGCTCTACTTTAAAGACTATGCTGAGACCTGGTTGAAACTGCTTGAAAAAACAAACATTACGAATTTCGGCTCAGTCGAAGGCACATCCGAGCAACTTCTCATATTAGCACGGACGGATGGCCCCATCGCCGAACTGTTTCAGGTCATATCAGACAATATCAATATCGGTGAAACGATTCCTCGGGAAGGAGAACTTCCGCAAGGTAAAAAGCTTATTGCGGAGCTTGACGCCCCGCTTCAGGACCTAAGAAAACTTGCAACACCTGCGGACAAAATGACGACCAGTCTCCTGATAAACCAGTACTTGCTGGCCCTGACAGCCGCGCAGACAGACATGGAAAAACTTGCTGCAGCAGTCGATCTGCAACAGGACGCCTATGATTACAGTGCCGCTATTCTTGGTGGTGACGGAGCCACACATTCTGAACTTTACAAATGCTGGCTGACCACTAAAAGTATGACCAATGGTCTTAATGCCAGAACGCGCAGGGCCGTATCCAGACTTTTGACAAAACCGATCAGCTACGCATGGAAAACGATTCTCATCCAAACCCGCAGGCATCTCCAAAACCAGTGGAACAATACGGTTTACAACAGTTATGCGCAGAAAATTGCCGGAAAATTCCCTTTTAATCGCCAGGGAGCGGATGCTTCGCTTACTGACATAACCGATTTTTTTCACACTACGAATGGCATAATCTGGGCGTTTACCAACCAGGAGCTCAAGCCCTTTCTACGCCAGCAAAGCAATTCGTGGAAAAACAAGACATGGTTGGGGCAAGGACCAAATATTTCATCGACATTCCTTTCAGCCCTGCCCAGGGCAGCTGCAATCAGTGCAAGTCTGTTGCGCCAGGGGCAACCCAATGTCAATTTTTCTATCTATCCCATACCCAGCAGCGGACTGCGCATTGTTCGCTTTGAAAGCAACGGTCAGAAGCTGATCTATCAGAATGAACCTCAGGAATGGAGGCATTTCAACTGGCCCGGAACAAATCAGAACCCCGCGGCCGCCATCAGCTGCCTGACCAGTGGCAATCAATCCCAAATGGAACTGGATTTTTCCGGAGAATGGGGTCTGTTCCACCTCCTTGACAAAGCGGAAATCACTCCAGCAGACAATGAGTATCTTGTCTCCTGGACCCTCGAAACCGAATTTAATCAGCAAGCCGTTATTCGTTTCAAGTTGCGCCCGGATCGGCAGAGCAATGCCTTTACCCGGGACCTGTTCCGCGGTTTCCAGCTGCCGGAAAAAATCTATTGACGGTAAATGCCATGTTCCGATTTTTAGAAAAAAACCTGATCACGGAAAAAGACCAGTCCGATATCAAGCCCGCCGGGTTCGGTAAAATCCCTAACCATGCTGACTTTGTGCGCTACAACCTGGCCAGCCGGGAAGCCAACACCTTTGAAAGATGGTTACAGGAAGGGGTCAGCTGCATCAGTCGGAAATACCCCAAAGGCTGGCCTGCCACGTTTAAGGAGTTCCCCTGTCATCATTTTGTGATGACAGGTTCGGATCAGGATCGCAACCTGATTGGAACTATGATCGGCAGCCATGACAAAAGCGGTCGCACCTACCCGTTTGCAACCCTGGCCCTGGTTAACGGCTCTATTTTCCAAAAACACCGGGCAACCTTGCCATTGTTATGCCAGTACGAGTTCAATGCCGGTCGAAAACTGGTTGAAACCCTTGCGACCCTGCCCTCGGCCAAAGCATTGCATAAGAGTCTTGAAAAGCTGGCACACCATATTCCTCGGCCGGCCGAGCGCGAGCTTCTGGAAGGTCAAATCAAGCTTCTTTCAGAGCACACCATGGGGGAATACTGGAACAGCCTCGACCAAGACGTGCCAAAGTCTGAAAGAGAACGTATTTTTTTCACCTTTTTCGACTTTTTACGCACTGTCTTCAAACGCGGTGTCACCAAATGTCACTGGGGCGTCAGGATTCCCCTACCGGCCGAGAAGACCCCATATCCGTTCATTGTGTTCTGGGTACAGATGGTTGAATCCATTCTGGAAAATCGTTTCTGGCGGGCGCATTACTTCTGGGATATCGCCTCGCAGAAATACGCCGGCAGCCATTTGACCCTGTTTTTTCGATCCCTGCCGCCCTCGTACCTTATGTCCGTTATTGATCGTGGTTGTCGCGACAATGTCGTCTTCGACGTGTGGAAAGAAAGTCAGGCAATCTCGAATGTTACCAGCGATATCGATCTGCGCCGGTTGCTCGACAATGATGATGCCACCCTGCTTGACATTCTCTATCGTATCGGGCGGCGCGAAAGCATTCTATGAAAACAGATTACGCATCGTACATCACGCTGTTTGACAAGCCGATCAGCAGCGCCGCCCCGGCAGGTGAAGACCCTCGCTATCTTGACGAATTCCTTCTTATCAAGGAGGAAATCAACAAACTTGCGAATACCGACTATGACCGGGTTCGGCAAATCAGTGAACATCTTCTGGAAACAACCTGCAAAGATCTAAGAATAGCAGCCTACCACCTGCTTTCCTGTGCCTACATCGACGGTCTGAAGGGTCTCGGGGGAGGGTTGTCATGTTATCGATCCCTCATTGAAAACTTCTGGGACGATTGCCACCCGCGGCGTGATAACGCCCGCCTGGCAGCCCTGGGACTGCTTAATACCCCCAGACTGCTTGCTTTTGCCGATCGGCACGCCTCATCAGTCAGCCCTGAGTTGCTTGAAAATATCATCTGTGAGACCGAGTATATCAACAAGTTCCTGATCAGCAAGCTCGGAGAAGAAGCTCCGCGCCTGACTGGCCTGGCAGGCTGGTGTGCCAAACAAAAGAAACGTCTTCCCTCCCCTGTGCCGAAAGAAGTCGCCAATCTCTCTGACCAGGCAGCAGAGAGTCCAGCCAAGGAAAACCCTCCGTTGCAGGTCGTCGATACGATCAGCTCAACCCGGGAACTGGATAATGCAACCCATAAACTGCACGGTTTTCTTTGTAAAAACAATGAACTTTATCGCGCCATGGCACTATCCAGAGCGATGTTGTGGGGAGACAAAAGCTGTCCTCCTCATGAACAAGGCAAATCGAAAGTTCCGGCCCCCAGACAAAGTGCGTGGGCCGAGCTGAAGAACCTGATAAAAGGAAACGACCCAATACAGGCGCTGTTGTTGAGCGAAAAAATCTTTTTTGAACCCGGCTTTCGCTACAGTCTTGATTTGCAGCACTGCGCCTGGCAAGCAGCGCGGCTATGCGTACGCAAAGAGATTGTCCGACTGATTGAGACAACAACGCTGAACTTCATGGAACGTTTTCCTGAAATTACGGAGCTTCGTTTTGCCGATGACTCGCCATTTTGTAGTGATGGCACCATGGCGTGGCTTGAAGGTATTCAGAACGTGCATGGCTCTCACCAACAAACCGCTTCGGGACCGGCCCCCGATACAGGCTCTCAAGCCCTCGAACAGGCGATCAATTCTGCTTTGCTTCTGGCACGGGAAAAAAAACTGCCGGAAGCGCTGACAGTCCTGCGTGATCAACCCTGTGAGACCCCCCTGCTGAACTACCGTCGGAGAATAGCAGAAGCTCAGTTATGTCATGCCGCCGGAATGTCGCAATTGGCGGAGATGGTATTGGACAGTCTTTATCAGCACGCCATCAGCCACCATCTGGATACCTGGCATCCGGAACTGATCATGCTTCTTATCGAACTGCGCAGCAAAATCGTGAAACAGCTTCTGAAGACGGCCAAACAGGAAATGAAGGAACCACTTTTAAAAATAATTGAAGATCTTAACCGTGTTGCCTGCCGGACAGACCTGGTGGCGGCGAGCCGTTTTATCAGCTGAACAGCCTTCGCAGCACATCAGGCTGTGCCCCGAGTACCTAAAGGAGTGAATAATGAGTGACAGTTTTCAGAAAGAAATTCCCAAGGCCCGAATCAATCTATCCCTGAATGTGGAAACCGGTGGAAATCGAAAAAAACTTGAATTGCCGTTAAAAATGCTGGTTATGGGCGATTTCAGCAACGGCAAGACCAAAGGGAAAATCGTCGATCGTGAACGGATCAATATCAATAAGAACAACTTTGAAGCCGTCATGAAAGATCTCTGCCCCAAAACCAGCTTTGACGTTCCCAACAAGCTCGCCAAGGATGGCAGTGATATCAACGTTCGGCTGTCATTCGAGTCGATGAACGATTTTCGACCCGATCATGTCGCCCAGCAAATTCCCGAACTGCATAGTCTGATGGCCATGCGCAACCTGCTCAAGGATCTTAAATCAAACCTGCTGGACAATGCCAAATTCCGCAAGGAGCTGGAGCGTATTGTCGCCAATCAGCCTCAACTGGAAGGGCTAAAAAAGCAGCTTGAATCCCTGCTGGTCGATTCAGAAGAAACCTCAAGTATGGAAATCCGCAGTTATTGACCCTGCGCAAAGGAGAAGAGAGAAGATGAGTAGTGCAACGGCCGGTACCGGCCAGACGGCCAGTACGCAAGCCATTTATGAAGACAACAACTCTTACGCCCGGTTGTGCGAACTGGTTGATATTCAACCGCTGACAGAGTCAATTACCCTGAAAAATTTCGCCGATGCGTCCCGTATGGCCGACATCAGTCTGCAGGAACGACTGACTGCGGGAATTCAGGTCTTTCTGGATCTGACAACCCGCAACAATTCCCACATCGAAAAAATCGACAAGGGGCTGCTCGATCAATACATCGCCCAGATTGATCAAACCATCAGCGAGCAGCTGGATTCCGTTCTTCACCACCCGTCATTCCAAAGTGTGGAAAGTTCCTGGCGGGGTCTGCGGATGATGATCGATCGTTGTGATTTCCGGCGTAATACCAAAGTCGAGATCCTCGATTGTACCAAAGAAGATCTGCGCGAAGATTTTGAAGAAGCTCCGGAAGTCATCCAGACGGGGCTTTATCAACATGTCTATGTCAACGAGTACGATACGCCCGGCGGCGAACCATTTGCTTCTATCATAGGCAATTATGAATTCGACAATTCAGCCCAGGATATCGCCCTGTTGCGCGAAATTTCCAAAGTTTCGGCCAGTGCCCATTGTCCGTTTCTGGCATCGGTCGGCGCCCGCTTTTTTGGCAAAAAAAATGTCGATGAAATTGCTCAGATCAACGACCTGACGAACTATATGGAAAAAGCGGAATATACCCGCTGGAAAAGTTTTCGCGCAACTGAAGACGCTCGTTACATCGGGCTATTGACACCGCGGGTCCTGCTCCGGCTTCCCTATGGTCAGGACAGCTCACCGGTTCGAACCTTCAATTACGAAGAAGATGTTACGGCTGGAGAACAGGATAAATATCTTTTCGGGAATCCCGTCTTCGCCTTTGCCGGCAACATCGCCAAAAGTTTTGCCGAGAACGGCTGGGCCGTCAACATCCGCGGCCCTGAAGCCGGTGGCAAAGTCGAAAATCTGCCCATTTATCTGCACGATAACGGCAAAGGGCTACAGATGAAAATGCCGACGGAGATGCTGATCTCGGAAACCCGCGAACTGGAAATGGCCAGCCTTGGCTTTATTCCTCTGAGTTACTACAAAAACAGTGACTATGCCTGCTTTTTTTCAGCCAATTCGGTTCAGAAGCCGAGTGAATATGCCGACGCCGACGCCAACGCGAACAGCATGATCAACTCACGCCTGCCCTATATCTTCCTTGTGTCCAGGCTGGCTCATTATCTTAAGGTTCTGCAGCGCGAAAACATTGGCTCGTCTAAAAGCCGCCAGTATCTGGAAAACGAACTCAATGCCTGGCTGCAAACCCTGGTGACGAAAATGAAAGACCCGGAGCCGGAACTCATCGCAACGCATCCTCTGCGCGATGGAAAAGTCACTGTCTATGAAATTCCGGAAAACCCTGGCTATTACCGGGTCGATCTAGCAGCTCAGCCACATTTCCAGATTGAAGGCGTAGACGTTCAACTCAATCTGGTTGCACAAATGCCCCGAGATAATGGCTAGCGTCATTTTCAATGTCTGAACGCCAAAGCCGAGTTTCAAGAATGGAAACGCACAATTTTTTTGGGCAAAAAGATCAAGGCCGACCGCGGAGGCACAGAACTTTGCACCTCATAAAGAAGGCCATAGATTTGCGCCGACAGAACTGCAAAGAACGCGTTTTTTTTGAAACAAGGCTGACGAACAGTAAAGGGGCTTACTCAACGATGCTGATAGGCAGCATCTTAACCACAAAACCCCAGAACACAAGGAGGGGAAGAAACATGGCAATACCTGGTTACATGACTATCCTTGATGATCAAGGAACCAAAATCGAAGGACCGGTGAAAGTCGCCGGCCGCGAGGGAACCGTCGAAATTCTCGGGTTCGATCACGAACTGAGGATTCCTACCGACAGCGATACCGGCAGCCTGACGGGCACCCGCAAACACGAGCCCTTTGTTTTTCTCAAGGCTTTTGACAACGCAACGCCCTATCTTTACAAGGCCTGCAGCAATGGCCAGACCCTGAAAAAAATCGAGCTCAAATGGTATCGCATCAATGATACCGGGTCGGAAGAAGAATACTTCTCCCACACCCTGGAGAACGTCAAAATCACTTCGGTCAAACCGACCATGCACAATGTCAAAGATCTGGACAAGGAGCGTTATCCACACCTTGAGGAAGTGTCCTGCCGTTACGCCAAGATTACCTGGGCCTATACCGACGGCAACATCTCCTTCTCCGACTCCTGGACTGAAGGCCGTTAGTCACAATCTAAGTGCTCCGATTCATTCGGAGCACTTTCTCTTGAGAGTTCTTATAGATTCATGGCGCGCACCATCATCGATATATTGACCGGATCCTCGTTTACGACAGCAGAGAGCAGTGGTTTTCACGAACGTGAGGCTACCAGTATCCGCAATCATCTGCAGAAACTGCTCAACAGTCGTCGCGGCTCACTGACCCACAGACCGGATTTCGGCATGCCGGACATTGCCGAAATCTACCTGGGGCTACCCTATACCAGTGACACCATTATTGTCGCTCTGCTCTATGCTATTGAACAGTTTGAGCCACGACTGCAAAACGTTCAGGTCAGAGAGTACGATCTGAAACCAGGCCAAAGCATGACCCATTATGAGGTAACGGGGACGACCCTGAAAAAGGACTCTATCCGACTTATCGTGTCCCTGTGCCGCAATGGTCGGATCGAAGTGCGAACCAGTGAAGAGTACCTTTCGTATGTCTAGTTATTTTGATCACGAAATGCGACTGCTCAGGGAAACCGCGAAAGACTTTGCCAAGGCGTTTCCGGAAAAAGCCCGCCATCTTAACCTGCAGGATGTCAAAGACCGCGATCCCTATATCGAACGGCTGCTGGAAGGTATGGCCTATTTGACCGCGGAGGTCAAACAACGTATCGATGACGATGTCCCAGAACTGTCGGAAGCTCTTCTGTCCCACATTCGCCCTTATTTTTTAAGACCCTTTCCATCCTGCACTATCATGCAGTACACACCGCGGGCCGGTCAGCTGAAGCAGACGACCACCATTCCGAAAGGAACTAGAACAAGCGGTGTCGCAGTCAATCTTCCCGCCCGGGACCGCCACCCTTTTAACGAACGGGTGTTATGCCGATTCCGCTCAACCAGCGACACCGTGATTCAGCCACTGCGCCTGGCCGAGGCGAAAACGGAAACGGTCACCCTGACGGAGCAGTCGCTGCGACTTCTGTTTCAGTTTGATCATGGCATCGATCCACGCCAGCTCGATTTGACGCAGATAAAAATCTATCTCTATGGGGATGCGGTTTCCTGTCTTGAGTTATTCAAGGCTCTGACCGCGGAAGTCAGCCGCGTCGAAGTCAGGTTCCCTGACGTGTCGGGCTGCCCACATCGGCTCGGAGCTCAGGAATGCGTCACCCCTTGCCACCTTGGCGACGAAGACCTCCTGCTGCCTTCGAGCGGCAGGGGCTTTCTGGGATTCCATTTGTTACAGGATTATTTCTGTTTCAGGGAAAAGTACCTCTTTATTGCGATCAATGGCCTAAGCCAGCTGCTCTGGCCTGAAAAATGTGGTGAATTCGAGCTGGTTATTCGCCTGAAAAAGCCATTGAACGACGAACTGCGATTGACCAGACAGAATTTTCTGTTGCACTGCTCTCCGGCCATCAATCTGTTTGAGGAAACCTCTGAGCCGATCCGTCTAGATCACCGGCAGGAAGAATATCACGTTGTTGCCGACAACAACGCTCCCCGCGGCGTAATCGTGTACATGGTCAATCAGGTCAGCGGAACCGGACGCCATGATAATCGCCCGATCACGTATCAACCATTACACCGGTTCAATCATCTGGACCCTGCCCAGCGCTATTTTCACAGCAGTTACCGACAGCGTGAGGGGCTTGGGCCGATGACTTACCTGCGTGTGGGCGGAGCAGCCCCCTCGGACCAGGAGGAAATCCTGTCCTGTGACATCACCGTCTGCAACGGAGACCTGCCACGACGCAGCCTGAAGGTCGGTGATATCAACGCTTGCGATCACGATTTTCCGACCAACATTGCAGTATCGAACATCATGCGGCCCAGCCCTATGCATCTGCCTCCCCAGCGGTCGGATTTTCGTCTGGCTCTGGTCACGCACCTAACCGTAAGTTTCAACAGTCTTACCAGTGTCCTCCAGCTCCAGCAGTTGCTGTCTTTGTACGATTGGAGCCAGCAGAAGCAATCAGCAAAACGGATTCAGGGGATTATCGGCATGTCCCAGCAAAATCTGACCCGGATAAGCCGGGGAGCTTTACAGCGTGGCGTCGCCATAGGTCTTGAAATGGATGAAAAAGCCTTTCTTTCAGAAGCGGACGCTTATCTTTTTGCTACGGTTCTGCATCATTTTTTCAGAACCTACGTCACCGTCAACACCTTTGTTCAAACTGGCTTGCAGTTAAGTCCATCGAAGGCAGAATACTTATGGGAACCTACACTCGGGGACAACTTCCTCATCTAACCAATGACATCCTGGCCAACAGCTCTGCGTATAAAGCCTTTCAGGCTTTATATCTGCTGGAAATCTCCCTCGCCCTGCGTCAGCAGGATGAGGAAGCCCTGTCGCGACTGGTGACAGTAGCTCCGGCCCCGGAAATTTCGTTCCCGCAGGGGGAGATTCGTCGTTGTACTATCGACAGCCAGGATCGGTTTCGGCTCGAATTCAACCTGCTTGGCTTATATGGCGCAGATTCTCCTCTGCCTCAATATTTCAATGACATGACCAGTCGCGATGGTGATGGCCGCAACGAATTACGTGCCTTTCTCGACGTGTTCAACAAGCGTCTTTACTCGCTCTGTTACCTGGCCTGGAAAAAATTCAATCTCTTTGCGGATCACCACGGTCAAACCAGCATTTACAACCGCTATCTTCAGGCTATATCGGGAGGTGCCGCTCAGCAGGGGCGCTTTGATTATGCCGGCGTCCTGGGCGGCAGGGTCAAAAGCGCCTTCGGACTGGCCATAACCATCGAGGATTTTCTCGGTTATGCGACCCGAATCCAGGAAAACGTCCCGGTCTGGATCCCTCTGGAACAACGTGGCTGCCTCGGCCTCGGCCTCCAACTTGGCGACAATATTCTACTGGGCGACCAGATCCTGGATGTCACCAGCAAAATCATCATCTCCATCGGACCGCTCCCGATGAAGACGGCCATAGACCTGCTTCGCGAATGCCAGCAAGCCCGGCAGTTGGCGCAGCTTATCCGCTCCTACCTGGACCCGTCGGTCACCTATGAACTGGACCTGCACATGATATCCGAACCGGAGGACCAGACAATTCTGGGTATGGAGCACGCGATTCTGGGCTGGACCTGCTGCCTGGGTCAGCCGGGCTCGCAAGCGAACCGCATTCGTCTGACCGCCACATCCGGGATCGTACCGTCCCAAAATCATCAGCAAACAGATTCCGCTTATGAAAGAGCGGCCTGACACTATTCATTCTGGAGGGGAAAATGAGTCCACAAAAATTAAAGACCCTGCTCGATAAATTAAATTCATATTGTATCGACTGCCTGGAAAGGGCTGCCGCGTTTGCCGGCACCCGTGGCCATTATGAGGTCACCATTGAACATCTGTTAATCAAATTGCTTGAAAAAGGTGAAGGTGATATCGAGGCGCTCCTACGCCATTTTGACGTCGAACTCGATCAGTTCTGGCAGGCTCTTCTGAATCAGCTTGAGCGTCTTAGAGCAGACAACCAGAGCAAACCGTCATTTTCTCTGCAGTTAGCTCAATGGTTTGAAAAAGCCTGGACCATCAGCTCTTTGAGAAGTAATGAGCCGGCCATCCGCAGCGGTATTTTATTGGAAGCCCTGCTTGAAATGGCCCCGCTGCTCCCCGGCGAGGCCTGGCAGCAGATTGACCACATCACGCAGGAGCAGGTTGTCAATTGTTACAGCCGCCTGAACAGCATATCCTGCGAAGGGCCGCGGCCGCTCCCGGCAGAACGCCCAGATGGTGATAAGATAAGGGCTGGCTCGACCACAACACCACACCTTGATGCCTATACGGATGATTTTACCGCGCGTGCCCAAAGGGGCGGAATCGACCCTGTACTGGGCCGCAATGACGAAATTCGCCAAATTATCGATATATTGACCAGACGTCGTAAAAACAACCCCATCCTCGTCGGCGAACCCGGAGTCGGAAAATCAGCCGTCGCCGAAGGACTGGCCTTACGCATCGCGGAGGGGAACGTCCCGCAGGCACTGAAGGCGGTGCGTCTGGTCTGCCTCGATCTGGGGCTGCTCCAGGCTGGCGCCGGGGTCAAAGGCGAATTCGAAAAACGCCTCAAAGCCGTTATCGATGAAATCCGCAACAGCGCGAGTCCTATTATTCTTTTCATAGACGAGGCTCATACCCTCATAGGGGCCGGTGGCGACGCCGGACAGGGTGACGCCGCCAACCTGCTGAAACCGGCCCTGGCCCGCGGGGAGCTGCGGACCCTGGCGGCGACAACCTGGAGTGAGTATAAAAAGTATTTCGAGCGTGACGCCGCCCTAGAGCGCCGGTTCCAGATGGTCAAGATTGATGAACCGGCACCGGAAACAGCCATCGTCATGCTCAACGGCCTCAAGGCACGGTATCAGGATCATCACCAGGTCCTGATTACCGATAGCGCCGTTGCCGCGGCCGTCACCTTATCGAGCCGCTATATTAACGGCCGCTATCTTCCCGACAAAGCCATCGATCTGCTGGACACCGCTGCAGCGCGGGTTGCCATGGGACAGGCCGCAACCCCGGCCGCTCTTGATGCCGTGCGCGAAAAACTCAACTTTATCGAACGCCGCCAAAAATACCTTGAGGAAGAGCGGAGCCAAGGCCTGCCGGTTGATCAGGAACAGCTCGACCTCCTTGCGAAGCAACGCGCTGCCACACTTGAAGAGATGATAGAACTCGAATTGCGCTGGCAGACTGAACGCAGTCTGGTCGGAACTTTGCAGCAGTGCCGGGCTGACGGAGATAAGAGCACCAAACGTGCCGACGTTCAGCGTGAACTCGAACGGATCCAGGAAAAGCGCCCTCTGGTCCATTCTGAAGTCAGCGCAGAGACCGTAGCACAGGTTGTTGCCGACTGGACAGGCGTCCCACTTGGGCGCATGGTAAAAAATGATTTGACCAATCTGATTGAATTTGAAGAGCGCGTCAGCCAGCGCGTTATCGGCCAGTACCCGGCCCTCAGCGCCATTGGCCAGACGATTCGCGCCAACAAAAGCGGTCTTCAGGCCAGCAGGGGTCCGGTCGGGGTTTTTCTGCTGACCGGACCCAGCGGAATCGGAAAAACGGAAACGGCCAGAGCGGTTGCCGACACCCTTTTCGGCGGAGAGCGCTTTATGGTCAGCATCAACATGAGCGAATATCAGGAAGCGCATACGGTCTCTCAGCTTAAGGGATCTCCCCCCGGTTACGTTGGTTATGGAGAAGGCGGGATTCTGACTGAAGCCGTGCGTCAGCGCCCCTATTCCGTCATCTTGCTTGATGAAGTTGAAAAAGCCCACCCGGAAGTCCTGAACCTTTTTTACCAGGTTTTTGATCGCGGTTTCATGCGCGACGGCGAGGGCCGCGAAATCGACTTTAAAAATAGCGTCATCATCATGACCAGCAATCTGGGATCAGAGGCACTATTCGAGTTGTTTGAAAACGCCGCTGACACCAAAGAATCCAAAGACACCCGGACCCAAAAGGCACTATTGCAAAAAACCCAGAAGCAGGAGCCAACTTTCAGAGTCATGATTGAGGCGGTCAGACCCGCCCTGCAGCAACATTTTGCCGCGGCCCTGCTCGCCCGCATTCAGATTGTGCCCCTGGCTCCCCTCGATCAAACCGCCTTAAGACAGATTGTTTTAACCAAGCTTGATGAGGTCGCGGAACGCCTGATGACAGTTCACGGGATCTCTTTGCACTGCACTGAAGGGGTTGTCGGACACATCCTGGAACACTGCCAATGCCCGGAATCTGGCGCCAGAACCGTCAGCAGCCTTATCGAACAGCAATTGCTCCCCGGCATTTCCCGCAACCTGTTGAAATTTATGGCGGATGATGACATGCCGAAACTCATCAGCCTTGATCTTGATGAAAATAACGAATTGAGCTGCACTTTCAGCGACATTATAGAGGAGCCAGCGACCCCGGAGCTGAATGCTGCCACAGCAACCGACCAATAAGAGGAGTTCGCCATGTCAGTATTCAGCAATACCGTTCTTGCTTACAACGCATCCTTCAGCCATTTCGGAATGCTCATCAAAAACGTTCCGAACGAGACATTTACGGTCTCCGGCTTTCGTGGTCTCGATCATGGACTGTCGCACGATTTTCTATTTGAGATCGATCTGGTCAGCGCGGCCGAGCTGTATCCGCTGACCATCATCGGCAATAAAGCAACACTGACCGTCAAGTGGGGCGGAAGCATTGTATACCTGCATGGAATCGTCGCGGAATTTAACCGCACCGAAACAACCCAAAACGATATAGGCTATCGCGCTGTCGTCCGGTCTCCCCTGTTCCCTCTGAAAAAAAACATCAACAATCGAGTTTTTGTCAACCAGACAACACCGGACATTGTCAGCTCGGTGCTGACCTCAGCCGGCCTCACCGCTGACCAGTTCACCTTCGATCTCCAAAATACTTATCAGCCTCATGAATTTATTGTTCAGTACCATGAAAGTGATTATGCCTTTATCTGCCGACTATTGGCCCGGGCGGGTATGTTCTTCACCTTTGAAAGCGACCAGCAGCAAACCGTGATCAAATTCGCGGACGACAGCACCACCCTTCCGAACATGCCCGATGTGAAATATCTTAATTACATTCCCCAGAGCGGCACGGTACGCAAAGAGGAAAGTATTTACCAACTCTCTGTGCAGGCCCGTTTACTACCCTCCCAGGTCCGTGTCAGTGACTACAATTACCAGACCCCGTCAACGTCTCTTGAGGTCACCAGACAAACCGAAGCCAGCAACAGCTACGGTGAAGAAGCCGTTTATGGCGATCATTTTCACACTCTGGATGAAGGCGATCAGGTCGCGGAATTCCGCCTTCAGGCACTGGATGCCATGCGCGAAACGGTGATTGCCGAAAGCGACTGCCGGGGCATCCGCCCCGGTTATCTGCTGACCATCAAGAATCATTCGGACCAGGCCCTGAATGATCAATACCTTGTGGTATCCGTGACTCATCTGGCCGATCAGACGGCCGGTCTGGCCTTCAGCGAAGAAGCCCAGGGGCCGACCTACAGCAATCGTCTGACTCTAATCAGGGCGACCACACCATTTCGGCCGCAGATCCCTCCCGCACCTCAGGTTCTGGGCCTGTTCACCGCCCGCATTGAAAATACAGGGGGGGACTATGCGTATCTCGATGATCAGGGGCGCTATCGCCTGCGCACCGACTTTGACCGTGGCAACGCGGCGAACGGCCAGGCCAGTCATCCGGTTCGCATGATGCAGCCCTACGGAGGCCATGAATACGGCATGCACTTCCCTTTGCACGGTGGTACAGAAGTGGCCATAAGCTGCGTCAATGGCGACCTGAATCGCCCGATCATCCTTGGCGCTCTGCCTAACACGAATACCCCCAGTGTCGTTAACGCCGACAATCGTACCCAGAATATTATCCGCACCGCCAGCGGTCATGAACTGTGCATGGATGATCAGGTCGACCAGGAAAAAATCGAACTGTTTACCGCTGAGAAAAAAAACATTCTATCCCTCGATGCCAGCAAGGATGCGCACCAAATTCGCCTCGCCTCAGAAGAAGGGAAAATGGAAATTTACGCCTGCAAAACCATGGCGATCGAATCGGGGGACAGCCAGAATGTTCTGGTCGGCAAAGACCACATTGTTACGGTCGAAAATGCCCAGCACCTGATGACCCGCAATCAGGAGATCAGGATGCAGGCCGCAACTGACATTCAGTTCAAAGCCGACCAGCATATTCAATTTGATGCGGAAAACAAAGATATCGCGATGACCGCGGGGAAAAACATGGTCGTCGATGTTGCCAACAATCTGTCGGTTGAAATCCGTAACGATGACATGACCCTCGCAGTCAACAACGGACAGTTCAGCCTGAATGCGGCTCAAGACATCAGCCTGCTTGGCCAGGGGGGGGGGACCATCACCGTCCGGCAAGGCAGCGGCACCATACAGATTGACACGGACGGCAATCTGACCCTTAAAGCGCCCCAGGTCAACATAAACGGAGTAAGCATCAATTTAAAAGGCGGCAGCATCGGCGGCAACTGACCCGAATAAAAAGAATCTGGAAAGATACGTGATCCGGAGGGGACATTATCTCCTCAACAACAACCCAC
Source organism: Geopsychrobacteraceae bacterium (assembly GCA_963677135.2). Classification (GTDB taxonomy): domain Bacteria; phylum Desulfobacterota; class Desulfuromonadia; order Desulfuromonadales; family Geopsychrobacteraceae; genus Seleniibacterium. Next base: position 518,080 of record CAXXLS010000014.1, read on the forward strand.
AAGGAGAAATAACATGTTAGGAAAGCTCAAAAAAATGGCAGAAAAAGCAGCCGACAACGGGATGGCCGAAAAGGCGATCGACAAGCTTTGTCCCGAACTGAAACCACACATTGAAAAACTGACATCGTTCAACGCCTCAGAACTGACCTGTGACGAAACCTTCACAAACAAATTTGTCAAACCAGCCCAGATCGCCCTGGTTGCATCTACATATGGCGCAACGAAACTGATTCCGGGCTTCCAAGAACGGTTTACCAGCGCAATGCTCTATACCCGCGACGAAATCTGTCTGATCGATACGGAAAACAATCAGGTGTGCCTTTCTACTGACGCCATGCAACGGCTTCCGGAAGTCCTCCAGGAGGGCTTCAAAAAAAGCGCTTGACAACTGAGCAAACACAACCCCGGTTCTTTTTGCGCCGGGGTCAAACCAACAGGAAGTCCAATTCCCATGCTAGCGAAAACAACAGAACTTTATTCCGCCAGAGACCAGCAACAGCAAGCACTGGCGCTGGTAACCGAAGCCGTTGACGGACAAGGCTATCGCGTCAGTGTTGCCGGTGAAAATCTGCCGGTGGCAGGTCATTTGAACCAGGTCGATTATCTGAACTGCGGAGATTACGTGCTGGTCACCACGACTCCAAGCGGCGCCATTATCCTCGGCCGTCTCCGTTCTCAGGATGAGCAGCCCCCGGCTCCAGAACCAGGGATTCCAGACCAGATCGTGCTCGAAGCGCATCAGAGCATCTGCCTGCAAACCGCCAATGGGCGCATAGAAATTCTCGGTGACGGCAAAATCCTGATCAACGGTCGCCAGCTCATTCAAATTGCGGAAGGCCCCGTCAAACTTCAGGGATCGACAATCGAGCTGAATTGAATCATGCCAGCACTGAAATTAGACGTTCATCGAACCACCGCCCAGGCTCTGTTTGAGCAACGCGCCCTCTACCTCAACCAACCGTTGATCGAGGGACAGCTATTCCTGACGGTAGAATCGGATATGATGCGCCATTTACAGGTTCTGGTCCACTGTCAAGACAACTGGCCGGAGCCCCAAACCCCGGGAGACATTTTCCTGATGGCTCTTGGCCAGCCTGAAGACGGATTTGACCGCGAATGGCTAGTAGCAGCGCTATGCAAACCGGGTCCGCATCAACAGGCGCTTTGTGACGCTCTATGCTGGCGACCAGGCCTGTTGGCGACCTCTGATCTGGTCGCTCTCTATCAACAGAAAGCGGAGTTACGGCCCCTGCTGTTTGACCTGTGGCGCCATCGCCGCGACCATATCCCCGCCGGCCTGATGTCCACAGCGGAACTGCGCGGAAAAAATATTCAATTACAAACAGCGGCCCTGCGCTATGCCGCAAGCCGCATAGACATCGGCCATAAACTCTTCCTGCCCTACTTCCGCGAATTGAACAATGCCGCATCTGCCCCCCAGATTCCCGGCAAGCTCATGGCAACAGCCCTCTGGGGATCATTACTGCGCGGGACAGGGCAAGTGTACGAGACCCTGTGGCGCGCTATTGAAAGAGAACATGACGCTAAATCCCTTTATCGCCTGTTGCGTATCGGGGCTCTGATCGCCACCCCCGAATTACCTGCCATCATCCGCCAGTATGCGAAGGGGAATCCGGCTAAAGCGGCTGAACTGCTGGCTCTGCATGGGACGAAAAGTGCCATAGACACCCTTGCCAACCTGACCCCCACTCCTGATGCCGAAACCGATTTCCAGGCTGCCTGGTTGTGGATCAGCGGACAGCATCTGCATGTCGCTCCCCGCCTTGAAGTCATTGGAGCAGACAAGGAAAGGAAGCTGCCCGAGGCCCTGGACTGGTGGCAGCAACGACGCGACTGCTTTAATGCAGAGCAACGGCTGCTGTTTGGACAACCTTTGAACCTGGAACTGGTCAAGGCACAGGCCTGCCAATGGGGCGGGCGCTACAGTCTCAACCTGCTCGACCTTTTAGCTTTCCTGCAGAAAGAACCGATCCCGGCGACGGAACGGATTTCTCTCCGTCAGCGACAGAGATTACTTGCCCAGGCAGGGAGAAAAAAATGATTCAACTCGACAACCAAACATCATGGAGTGCCGGCCTCTACCCCGGCTGGAATCGCCAGGGGCAACGTCAGCAGACCTTGGTCGTAAAGATCGGCTTCGCATTCGACAACCGGGGACAACTGACCCCGCACGCCCTGCCCATCGTGGCCAGCGATGAATATCGCAGTGAGCCTGAAACCAGCAGCCTGACAGCTGCAACGGAAACCGTCCCTTTCAAACGAGGAGCCGAGTTCTACCTGTATGGCAGCGCCCAACCAGGACCATCCACCTCGGAAAGCGTCCAGGTAGCTGTCGGACTGCGCTACAACAACAGCTGTTACTGGTCAAAAGACATTCGCGTTTTCGGCAAGCGCCGCTGGGAACGAAATTTTTTCACTCTGCTGCCAGGATCTCCGGAGCCGTTGGTCGAACCGCTGGAGCTGATTTACGAGCACGCCTATGGCGGCCATGATCCCCACCACCAGCACGAGGGTTACCTGGCCAATCCGGCCGGTTGTGGCTTCAGCCTGCGCGGCCTGCGCAGTAAAGGACTGACCTTGCCGCAACTGGAGCAGGGGCCACCATTTATTGCCAGCCCCGCCAGTCGGGTTCGACCGGCCGGATTCGGCCCCATCCCTTCCCACTGGGCTCCCCGCAGCGAGGTCCCGGTAACCATCGACAGTGACGCGGTGGCCGCCGGAACTTGCCCTTTCAAAGGAGAACAACCACAAGAGCTTTACAACTGCGCTCCCAGGGATCAGCGCTTTGAACAACCCTTTGTCGGCCCCATGACTCTGAAACTGACCGGCCTGGTTGCCAACTCGCCGCGGGAGCTGCTGCTGAAGATACCCGAACCGACTCCAGTCGTCCAAGTCGACCTCGATCTCCAGGAACAGATCATGAAACTGAGCTGCGACACCTTGATTGTTGACAGTCAGCGACAAACCTTGGCGCTGGTATTTCGCGGAGCGGTCATAACCTGCCCCGATCCAGACCCGAACGGCTGGATCACCCTTAAAGATGGAAATCCCGTCGCGCAATCCGAGGGGACTGCAGAATACAAACGGACGGAGCAAGAAGAATGAAGACACCCAACGCTCAGAGCCGCCAGCACCTGATACTCAGCCGTGTTGCCGTCAACACGGCCTATGGCGATCATCCTGCCGCCTTATTCGGCGGCATTGCCACCCGACTGAGCTGCCGCACCATGGTTTCAGGACTGCAGATCAATCATCCTGACCAGTCGGTCGAAATTCCTTACACAGCAGCCAGCGAAGAGTTTTCCGAGACCCTGTCACCAGAATTGCGGCTGCAGCTTTTATATCAGGGCGCATTTCAGCGATTTTCCGACTTAACGTCTGATCCGGCGGACACGCTGATCGTCACCCTGCTGCCAATCAGTCCCCACATGCAGAATCCGGACGTATTTGTCAGAAATTTGTCAACACACGCTCCACATTGGGCAAAAGCCCAGGTGAAACAATCTGCCATAACGGAAAGCAGCTCCCAATTTCTCCAAGCCGTATTAGAAGAGTTCAGTCAAGGGCACTGGAAGCAACTTGTTTTCGGCGCCGGAGATTGTCTGGTTGGCACCAACACGTTGCTCGCTGCCATGCAACAGGGCGCATGCTGCAGTAATTTAAACCCTGACCGTCGCCTCTTGGGTGAAGGCGCCGCTTTCCTGATTATCGAAAAGAAGACCCAACCGTCTGCTGGACAGATCGTTATCAGGGCCATCGACCACCAGCCGGAACCGAATAGCGGTCAGGCGGCCACCGAAACCACCCTTGCCCTGACTAACAGCATTCAGGCTTGTCTGACACAGGGCAATGCGACCATCAATGATGTCGATTGCCTGATCACTGGCTATATTCCGGATATGCCAGGAACCCTCGAATGGCATCAGACCGAACGAACATTGTGGCCCGAAACGGGACGCCGGCCAAGGGCAATCGAGGAACTCAACCCCCACCTGGGGATTGGCGATTGTGGTGCAGCCAATCTTCCGTTAGGGCTGGCCCTTGCCTCTGCCCGCTTCGATTTCAGCTACGAACCGGTCACGTCGATTCTGGTCTGCGACTTCGGTCCCCAGCCACACCGAGGCGCCGTCCTGCTGCAAAGGTATCCAGGGGAACAAATGAAAACACAGGAGGATTAAGACATGTCCAAAGGAAATGTACTCATCAACGGCCGTACTGCGGTTCACAAAGGGAGTAAAGGGATTCTGACCACCATCGATGTCTGCCTGACCAAAGTCGGCAAACCGGTGGTCCCCATCCCCTACACCAACGTCGCCCGCAGCGAAGACGCCGCCCAAACAGCCAGCACCGTTTTCGTCAACGGTCACCCGATCTGCCACAAGGATTCCATCTTCGCCAAAAGCACCGGCGACGAACCGGGGAACCGTAAAGGAGTGAAAAGCGGCACCATCACCGAAAAGGCCGAATTCATCACCGCCTCAAGCAACGTCTTCATCGAGGGCGTCGCTGCTGTCCGCCAGGGAGACCTGATGGTCAGCAACAACGGCAACACTGCCCCCATGCCGCTCAGCCAACCGGGAGCACCACGACCGAAGGAGACGCAGTTGGCAGAGGTGGAAGAGCTGGATGAGAAGGAGCTGACGGATGAAATCCCTTTGCAAGCCAACGGAAATGCACTGTCCATTCAAAACGATCTCAACCTGGTTACCGAACCGGAATACAGCTTTCATGCGGATGATATCGAGGGATAAGCAGATGCGGAATTCAGCTGACAACAGAAAAAAGAAAAATATCTCTCTTTACGATCTGATCCATGACGGCGTCTGTCTGGTGGTGGGCGGTTATTACCTGCTGAAACTCAGTGGTATCAAGTTGCTGGAGCGGGAGAGTGAATTGGTCCTGAACACTCTCTTTGTCGGATCTGGCCTTGTTCTGTTGCTCATCAAGGTCAGGCAACAGAAAGGCGAGGAGGGAGCATGAGCAGCGAACTCGACGATATGCAGGGTGTGGTCGCCTTCAACTGCATCAAACCGATCGCCAGTCCAGATGGGCACAAGGCAACCAAAGGCTATCGCGAAATTGTCCTGGGTGTGGCCGACAAGCAAGAGCAGGACCTCTATCTCAAACTGCACGATGAAAAACACACCTGGAACAATCTCTACCTGGGGCGTTCACGAACCTTTAAAAAGGGAAAGAGCAAAGACAAGTGGAATATTGTGGTTCCCATCATCCCGCGTCTTTATACCACTCCGGATCGCGATCCGGTCCATGCGGATGTTCCCCGTAAAGGATGGCTCTACATCATCCGTCGCTGCAAAACACCTGAAGGGCAAATGGTGACGGAACTCTGGCGTGAACTCAAATCCGATGGTCTCGGGAACTTTAGCGATGTGCAGTTGAAATACCAGCGCGGGAACGACCACCGCCCAGCCACCGGCCAACCCGGTTTCCGCATCATCGTGCCCTACCGCATCAATAACGAAGATCATCAACTGTGGATCGCCTTTTCCGAGGTCCAGTGGAGTTGGGCGCGGGTGACACAGATGAAAACGGACAGTGCACTGCGCGATCAGCGGATGCAGAAACTCGATATCAGCGGGTGCCTGAATAACTTTGAAGGGTACGCACCGGCCCCCGCTGAAGATAACAACCGTGGTGATGATAGTTACGACACGCAGGTCAACCCGGCACCCAACCCTGCCCTCGTTCATCGTTTGGACTTAGCGGCCGATAAGCCTAGTCAGGGGCTCCCTGAAAGCTTAAAAGACCCGATTCCGGTCGTTTACCTGGATGATCCGGTCGGGGTTGCCCGCAATCTAGCCAAACGTTACCAGAACCAGTGCGGCCTGATGCTGGAGGCGGTCAAGGAACAGGAGCAAAAAGCCGTCGAAGCGATCAAAAATAAAGATTACAGCCCGGTGCGCTGGCTTGAATCAGCCAAACTGCTCAACGGCCTGCTGACGGCCCGCATCACCGCGCCGCAGGATGCCGCAGCTTTAAGTGGCGAAGAACAGGCTCTGCAGCAAAAGAGATACGAAAAGACACAGGAGGCGATCGCTGACCTGAAAAGCGACACCGACATGGGCAAACTGGAACAGGCCCTGATCAAGACCGAACGGGACAGCCTGCGCCCCAAACTGATCCAGTTCAAGCAGGAGCTGGTCGACTTTCTCAATCAGGAACTGGTCACGACCGAAGAAACCGCCCTGCAGCGCGCCCTGGACGATCACTTTACCCTGCAGGCAACGCGCAACTGGGACTGGTACGCAGCCCCGCACGGCAAAGATCCGGAACCCGACGTCACATGGCCCAGCGCTTACGTCGACGGATGGAAAACGGTTTCTGATTTGATACAGCTGCTCGACAAGCACGAAAACGATTTCGATCAGGACTACATCGGAGATTTCGACAGCTGGACCATGCGCCGTAACGACCAGGGCGTTGCCCTGCTGATCCGGCTGGCCGATCCACACTCCTGTTTACCGCTGCAGCAGCGCCTGTTCCCCACCGCCGGGGACAACCCCGCCGCCGTTGGCGCCAAACAGAGCGAGAGTTACAGCTTCGATGCCGACAAGTTCAGCACCCAGACAGGAAAAGATCTGCAGGACAGTGCCAGGATCATCGCCCGTTTCTTCAAGCCCTATGAAGAGATCATCGCCCTGCGCGACCGGCAAGACGCAAACCTTGAAGCGCAAATCGACCGCATCAAGCCGCACCTGACCCGGCTGGTCAATGGCATCACCGGGTTAAACATAGAACCCGTTCAAACCGATTCCGCTGATATCCTGACCTATTACCAGACCGCCGAAAAATCACTCTGGCCGGTCGAGCAAAAAGCGCTGATCCTGCTGGGGAAAACAGCTAACGCCTATTTTACGGACCAGATATCCGCAGATGAAGCCGGTTTGCAAACCACAACAGTGGATCAGATCGTCGACACCAACGGCCCCGGGCTGACAAAAATCGAAGCTGCGCCCGGTTCGGGCTATGTCCTGAAAAAGGTGCAGATCAGGACCACAGCGGCTCCTGCCGATGCGGGCTTGACCGCTACTGCAGCCAATGGTGACAACGTTCCTTTAACAGCCACCACATCAGGCAGCAAACGGCCCAAAACCGGTTCACGCCGTTACCGTGTCACCGCCTTCATGAGCCTTGACTCCGCCAGTCAGCAAAGTCTGCTCAAACGTATTGGAAACAATCAGCGAAATATCACAGCGGTGACAAGCTTGCTGGGTATTGTGGAGGTTGTCAACGTTGTGAACTGTCTGCAATCGATCAGCAACAGCCCGGCGGAAAAGAAGGACTGGACCACCTACGCCGAGTTGCTGAAGAACCTGAGCAGCCTGTTTGCCGCCGTGGCTGAGACGGTGGAGGTTGCGCAGCAAGCGCGGGTGTTTACACGTGACCTAGATCAAAACATTGCCAAAATTGTGGCAGGAAGCGAGAAACTTTCTTTGTTTCGTGGCGCAGTCGGATATCTCGGTAACACCCTCGACTTCGGCCTGACCTTCAAAAGCCTGCTGGATAACATTGAACAGGGGGATGATGCCGCCAAAGGTGACCTGCTGACATTGGGGGCCGCCATTCTGGCGACTCAGGCCGGGCGGGCCTTCATTGGTGGGACCATCACTGCCGCAACCGGAATTGTCTTAGGGGGTGTGGCCTTAGGGGCAATCTCCCTGGGAGTATCGGTTGTTGTTGCCGCGATCTGTTATTATTTTCTTCCGAACAGCAGTTATCTGGAGCTGTGGGTTAAAAACGGTCCCTTCAGCCAGGGGGACACACCCTTCCTGGGGCATCGCCCTGGATCGCGTGTTGAACAACGAACCATCTATACTCAGGTAGCAGGAACCAGCAAAAGGGCAGCCCAGTACCAAACGGTTACAGGCACGGCCCTGCGCTACGCCATCTGGTGTGAAACCCCGGAAGAAGCATACAAAGCTCTGCAAGACGCCATTTATCGTCCGCTGATTCAGGTCAAGGAAACCCTGCTCAACCAAATCAGCCTGCTGCAGATTACCGTGGAGTTCCCCCTGCTGCTGCCGATCAGCAAGCCGATCATTCAGCTTGAGCGCTGGGAATCCGGCTATACGGAATATACCCGTAACGGCTCCTGGCAGCTTAATGAAGTGGTTCAGCATGCGGCAGTCAACGAAACCATCACCTACGAACAGATTGATAAGAATGAAGCGACCGAGGTACGTAAACCCTTAAGCGAATGGACCTGTAACGAGAACCGCTACAGCCTGGACCTGCAGAATCACCACGAAACCAAACTCACCGTCCGTGTACGGCTGGATGTCAACGGCGACGGCAGTTTCATCATCCCCTACGAAACGGCTTTCCATGATGATGTCGATACCAAGAAAAAACAGAACAAAGACGAAGACGACACACACCAACACTGGATCATCCACTGCGATCTTTACGATCAACCCCGCAACCGGGTTCACGATGGCAACAAGCGTGTCATTTACGACGACAACTCTGCAGATTTATAAGACAAAAGGCGTATCTAAATGAAAACAACATCGACCAAAGTCACGTTTTTTTTCCTACTCTTGCTTCTTCTATGCGGCGGCTGCGATAGTGAAGACAGCAGCACGGGACAAGCTTCAGCCTCCACAACGCAGAATAAAACCCAGCAGGCCGCAGCGCAAAACAACAAGAAGGCAACCTATAACATTCAGTATAAAATGGTCAATGGAACAAGGGTGCTTCTAGGGGATGTCGATCCTCCGTTGATTCATGTTGCGCTGGATGAAATAAAGCAACGTGCAGACGCCGGTGAACCCGCGGCAATATTTGAGTTAGGCAGGCGTTATTCATCAGCAACCGAACCGCCTGCCCAAGATATCCCCCGGGCCATAGGCTTACTGAAACAAGCCGCAGAGAGGGGAGATCCCGATGCACAAAGCGAACTGGGTGGTTTTTATGAACTGGGAACCATGGGATTTCGGCAAGATTCCGTCAAAGCCTTTGAACTGTTTGAAAAAGCAGCAAAACAAGGGCATGTCAATTCACTCTATGATGTTGGCGGTTCCTATAAATTTGGTCGAGGGGTTAAAAAAGATGAAAAGAAATCAATTATCTATTTGACCAAAGCCGCAGAACAAGGGCATCCGCTGGCATTAGATCAATTAGGCGACAGTTATCGCTGGGGTATTGGTGTCAAAGAAGATAAAGCCAAGGCCTTTGAACTGTTCAAGGAACTTTCAGATATGGGCGTCGGAGAAGGAGACTTTCAGCTCGGCACCATGTACGACATGGGCGAGGGTGTCCCCGTCGATAAAAAGAAAGCTTTTGAATACTACAAAAGAGGGGCCGAGCGAGGGTATCCCAAAGCTCAGACGTTTTTGGCGATTGAATATATTTTAGGAGAGTCCGTTCCTCAAAATATGTCTAAAGCCTTTGAGTGGTACAAAAAAGCGGCCGAAGGTGGTGAGCCTCAAGCGCAGAATAATTTAGGTTTGATGTACATAGCCGGAGATGGTGCTCCCCAAAATGTTCGGGAAGGCTTTAAATGGATAAAAAAAGCAGCTGATCAAAATTATCCCAGCGGACTTGGTAGCCTGAGTACCTGTTATCTTTTAGGAGATGGTGTTGCGTTCGACCCGCAAACTGCTTACGAATATGCCGTTAAAGGTGCTTCTCTAGGGGACAGTAAAGCTATTTTTAACATCGGACAACTCTATGAACACGGCACAGTTGTTAGGCAAGATAATTTACAAGCCTATGCACACTATTTGATCACTATAGGTCTTAAAAAATCCGAAGGGCTGAACACCAGCATGGCCACAGATTCACTATCCACCGTCAAATCTCGTATGACCCCCAATCAGATCCAGCAAGCCGAGGACCTTGTTTCTGAACTGAAACGCAAATATGGCTTACGGTAGGCTACGGCTCAAACGATGGAGATTGCGCAGCATGCTTGTTTTTTCAGCCTTTCGGTGGATTGAAGACTTGCCGAAACTGTGGCAAGGAAGGCTTACAGCGATTTACGTTTTATGGGGCATCTCGGCAACATCCTCGACTTCGGCCTGACCTTCAAAAGTTTGCTGGATAATGTTGAGACGCCGCCAAGGGCGACCTGCTGACCCTGGGGGCCACCATTCTGGCGACTCAGGCCGGGCGGGCCTTCATTGGTGGGACCATCACTGCCGCAACCGGAATTGCTCTGGGGAGTGTTGCCCTGGGTGCGATCACCCTGGGCATATCGGTTGTTGTCGCCGCCATCTGTTATTACTTCTTTGCGAACAGCAGTTATCTGGAGCTGTGGGTTAAAAATGGACCCTTCAGTAACAAAGACCCTTTTATGGGGCATGTGCCTGGCTCGCGCGTTGAACAACACACTGTCCATGTCCAGGTGGCGGGTACCAGCCAAAGAGTCGCACAGCACCAGGCAGTGACAGGTACAGCCCTGCGCTACGCCATCTGGTGCGAAACCCCGGAAGAAGCATACAAAGCTCTGCAAGACGCTATTTATCGTCCGCTGATTCAGGTCAAGGAAACCCTGCTCAACCAAATCAGCCTGCTGCAGATTACCGTGGAGTTCCCCCTGCTGCTGCCGATCAGCAAGCCGATCATTCAGCTTGAGCGCCGGGAATCCGGCTATACGGAATATACCCGCAACAGTTCCTGGCAGCTTAATGAAGTGGCTCAGCATGCGGCAGTCAGCGAAACCATCACCTACGAAAAGATCGACAAAACAGAAGTGACCGAGGTACGTAAACCCTTAAGCGAATGGACCTGTAACGAGAACCGCTACAGCCTGGACTTGCAGAATCACCACGAAACCAAACTCACCGTCCGGGTTAGGCTGGATGTCAACGGCGACGGCAGTTTTATCATCCCCTACGAAACGGGCCAACACTGGTTCTTCCGGTACCATCCTGCGTCAGTGGGACACTCTTATATGTCGTGTTTTTTTTCAGAACTGGCAAAGGCTGATTTTTTCTTCGATCTATTTGGCTCGAGAACACAAAGAGCTCACAAAAGAACTGCTCAGATAAATAACCTGATATTATCGGAGAAGACCTTATCATTTGACACCAGGCCAGAGACGAATGGATCAGGTGATGAAGGTCTCTATCCAATCAAACCGTCTCCTCATTGCAGATCTGATGAACCGCAAACAAGCATTGGAGCGGAGACAACCTCAACCGCCAGCAGCCATGATGCTTAAAGCAACAAGGTAAACCACAAGAATCAAGGCACTTTCAAAACCGATACGCCCAATACCATAGGTTTCACGGCGCACCATGCCCAGCAACAGTATCGCTGTCATCAGAATACTGACAAGGCCCCAGATCATCTGTACCGGGTCCATGGCATGATAAATGGAATCATGAGCGTAGCCTGCGTCGGCAGCAGCAACCACGAGCATATTGAAGCAGTTGGTCCCGAAGATGTTGCTGACTGCCAGAGTCAGTGCCCCATAGCGGATCGCTGCAACAGTTGTAACCAATTCGGGAGATGAAGTCGCAAAGGCCGTAAAGAAACCACCGACAAGAGTATCCGACAAGCCGGTATGGTCAGCAATGCCCTTGCCTGCCTCCATGAGGAACCAGCCGGCGCCTCCGGTGGCGAGCGCCAGGAAAACAAACCGGAACCATACGGTTGCCATACTGCCCCGATGTTGTCTGGCGGGATGATCCGGTACCGTCTGATGGGTCTGACGTGGAAACCACATGGGTGTTTCCTGGGTGTGGTGAACCAGTTTCAAACCAAACAGATAGGCAACGACAATCAACGGTGTGACCGGATGAACAGGCAGATCGACGATGGTTGGTGTCGCAATGGCCAGCAGTGGCAGGGTCAGGAGCACAATCAGCAACCCGGCCAGGACCAGATTGACCGGGGATGCTGCGGCATGCTCCAGGTTCGCTTTGCGATAGACGATGTCTGCGATACCGAGAAACGCCAGATTGACCGCCATACTCCCCATCACGTTGCTCATGGCCAGATCCGGGCGAGCATCCATTGCGGCGCTCAGCGTAGCGGCAAAATCGGGGAGTGAAGTCACCCCTGCCAACAGCAGAACTCCGAACAGAGCTTCGCCCAGACCGGTCCGGTCGGCCAGCTCATCGGCCAGCCGGGCCAGCTGAGCGCCGGCGGAGACGATGACCAGAGCGGCACCACAGAAAACAATAATGGCGGTTACCAAGGATGTAAACACTTGCGACCTCAGTTCTGTTGGCATATCTGCGATTTCTGTAAATCGCCTGAGCAGTGTAACATCCGGGTGATGTCTTTGCCAAAAATGCAGGAAGAAATCATTGACGGGGGCAATACCCGGGCCAGCCTGAATTAACCAGAATTGACCGCTGACAAGTCTCTACAGCACAGCGCCCCCCCTTTTCATCGAAGCCATAGACTCAATTGAAAGCATTCGGACATCGTTGTCACTGAAATTTACAACCATCAACCGGTGTGGGCAAAACTGACAGACATGAGACATCTCCGGAGCGGATATGTTTTTACCTTTGATTCTTTTTGATTGCTGGCGCAGGTTGCCAGGTTGGCTTCGACCGGACAGATCTGAGGAAAAGAGGCGGGGCCGGTCACGGAGACATTTGCGGTTAAAAACCTACTAAAACCTGATGGACTTGAAAAGCCGCTGGCCGTTCCGGATCTCGAACGGGGGCAAATCCAGGTATTCTTCCATGTTCTGCGGTCGAGCACCGGCAAATTTCAATCGCAGATAATGAGTACCGGGACGTAACGGAATACGTAAAAGCGCCAAACGTCCGGGCAGGGTCTGCCAGTGGCGGACATCCGGCTCCTCCAGGAGCAACAGACCTATCCGTAAGGCAACTTCTGCCACCTGCCCCTGGTTGCGACCGACCGACTGGCTGATCGCCTCTTTGGCGGCGGCACGTGCGGTTTCCCTGACAATGATCTGCACCTTGCGTTCTTCAAGGGCGGCCTTGGCAACCCGGGTCATATCGGTGGAAACCACCGGCAGCTGCGCCGTACCCGGCGGCAGCACCTGCAGAGGATAAAGCGGGGTGGATCCGGCACGGTAATAAGGAAATGAAAACCGGATGGACGGGGGCAGAATCACGTTGCCCGGCTGTTTGGCCGGAATCCGGCCATTGGCGACAAACAACACCAGCTCTGCTTCTGCTGCGGAAGGCTCGGTCATGATATAGGGCTGGTATTTTTCAACCTGGTCCGGCATGCCCAGCCTGCTGGCGTAGCGCACCAGGTCGAGGGCCACGGGAGTTGGATCGGAGAGATCCTCCGCAAGCCGGCGGTACTCGAGAAAAGCCCCGTTGTCTTCACCGACATTGGCGAAACACAGAGCAATCAGGGCGCGGGTGAAATAAGCCTCTTTCAGGCTGTCGCGATGCCGGTCAAGAACCTGAAGCGCCCGTTTGGCTTCGACCAGGGCGGAATCGTAATCTCCCAGCAGCAGAAAGTCCATCATCAGGTAGGTATGAACCCACAGCCGCTCACTGTATTCGCCTTTGTAGCGGGTCAGCCACTCCGTGGTCACCAGAGAACCGGCCTGTTCGGAAACGCTGATCATGTCGAACTGTGCGATCAGCTCGGCCGCGGCCAGAAGCTTTTGCGCACTGTCCCGGTACTGGCCGAGCTGATGGAGAACAACCCCCTGCTCCATCAGGAACAGCAGCTCGTTGCGTTGGCCGAGGTTGTCCCCTTTATTCAGGATCGCGAGGGCGTCCTGCGGCTGACCGGAATAATAGCTCCGGGCGGCCTTGTTCAGACGCCCGGCACAACCGCTGAACGTCAGCAGCACAACGATCAGCAGGGCGAATCGAGGCCATGCCCGCAATCCGGCAATAAGATTCCGGCGCAAAGCGTTTCGGCTCAGCATCGTTGCTGAATCTTACCAGCCGATAAAGGGTTTTGAAGCTTCACGGATAACTTCGGTGCTGTCCGCCCACTCAATCAGGCCGGTTTCGATATCCGTCAGCTCCAAGTTGAGACTGTAGTACATTAGGGTTTTCTTTTTGAAACGAAACTGTCTCGGCTGTTTCTTTTCCATGGATCGCAAGGTTCCGGTCAGCATATATTTGGCTCCTACCTGACGAGCCCTGGCGATGCGGGTTTCGGCGGCGACATTGCCACCGTACTGGTAGCTGGTTTCGCGCTGGATATTCTCCCGCTGGGTTTCATTGATAAAGCGCACCCGCCCGCTCTGCAGCAGAGCCTGACGGATATCGTCCGTTATCGCACTGGTACTGATATGCTCGCTGGTGCGGTTGGCAATCCCGTAAACGATCAGGACCGGCCGATCCGTGACCCGGTCGAGGGGATATTTACTCAGTAGGGATTGAACCATATCGGCGACAATCGCCTTTTTGTCGGAGAAATGATAGCCCTCGTCATAAATAACTTTTTCATCAGGGCTGACTTCACGGGTCGTGACCCGACCGGTACAGCCGCTTAAAAAAACCAGCAGCACGGCCGGCAACAGCAAGAAGACCTGGACTCTTCTCATTCTCATATTTCCTCCTCCAGCAAAAGCTCTCATTTGGTTAAACTCTCTCTGACAGGCGGCCAAGCAACCACCTGCCTGTAAAGACAGTATAGACCGCCCGCCCCGCGGGGTAAATCATCAAGAGGCTGGGATCTTGCGGATCATCCAGCAATTATGAATCTTCGGATTTCTTTCAAAGTCCGGGGGGATCGTCCGGGCCGTGATATCTTCGATCTGCAACTCTGCAAGGGCAGCATGATCCATGGTGAACTTGCGCAGGTTGTTCGAGAAGATCAGCACCCCGTCGGTCGCCAGCAGAGCGGCGGTTTTTCTCAACAGCTCGACATGGTCGCGCTGAATGTCGAAGGTCCCCGCCATTCCCTTGGAATTGGAAAAAGTCGGCGGATCGAGAAAGATCAGGTCATACTCCCCGGCAGCGTGACCCAACCAGGCCAGGCAGTCGGCCTGGATCAGTTCCTGCCGCTCGGGATCAAAACCGTTGAGGACAATATTCTTTTCAGCCCACTCAAGATAGGTCCGTGACATATCGATGGTGGTTGTAGAGAGCGCGCCACCTTTCAAAGCATGCACTGTCGCGGTTCCGGTATAGGCGAACAGATTGAGAAAGCGTCTGCCGCCGGCCATGTCCTGAACCAGCTGGCGGGTCAGGCGATGATCAAGAAACAGGCCGGTGTCGAGATAATCGGTCAGGTTGACCAGGAAGCGGCAATTGCCCTCGTTCACCTCTTTGAAAACACCGCGCTGGGCCTGCTTTTCATATTGCAGGACACCTTTCTGACGCTGCCTGACTTTCTCGTGCACTTTATCGGGAGGCAAGTCGAGAACCTGTGGAACGGCATCAACGACCTCCTGATAGCGCTGGGCCGCCTTGCGCTCATCGACCTTGCTCGGGGCCCGGTATTCCTGGAGAATGACCTCATCACCATAGAGATCAATGGCCACGGCATATTCGGGCAGGTCGGCATCGTAAAGACGATAGCAGTCGATGCCCTGCTGCCTGGCCCACTTGCTGAATTTCTTGAGGTTTTTGCGCAGGCGGTTGGCGACCATCTCCCCTCCGGGAGACAATTTTTTCTTCACCGCCCTGCCGGCGCCTTCGTCGAGAGACTGCCAGTGATTCGACTCATCTACAACGAATTGCAGCAGCTGGCATTTCAGCGCTCCGTTGTAGAGCACATTGATCTTGTCTGCCCGCAGGCCGATACTGCGGCCGAGTTGCGGATTCGAAGTAATGACCGCAGCTTTCCACCCCCGGCAGTGGCGGGCCAGTTTTTCTCCCAGCAGGTTATAAAGAGCCGGCAGTTTAGACTCTTCCCCCAGCCTCTCGCCATAAGGAGGATTTGCGACCAGCAGTCCGTCTGTGGCCCCGGCAGGAGCGACAAGCTCCCGCAACGTCCTGCGTTCAAAATGAACCAGCTTGTCCAGACCGGCATTGCGGGCATGCTGCCAGGCGGCCTTGATGGCTCGGCTGTCACTGTCGTAACCAAGGATGACCGGAAGGTTCTCGGCCATAGCCGCCTGGTGACGCTTCCGGGCAGCGTCTACCTGCGTCTGCCAGAGTGCCGGATCGTGCTGTTTCCAGCCGAAAAACCCATAATAGCTCCGGTTGAGCCCCGGAGCGCAATCCGTTGCCATCAGGGCGGCTTCAAGAGGCAGGGTTCCTGAACCGCACATGGGATCGATAAAAGCGCCACCCCGGGCACAGATCTCCGGCCACCTGGAACGGATGAGGATAGCAGCGGCAAGATTCTCCTTGAGAGGCGCATGAACCCCGTCAACGCGGTAACTGCGCTTGTGCAGGCTGTCGCCGGACAGGTCGATGGAAACAGTTGCCAGATCTTTATGAATGTGCAGATTGATCCGCACCGCAGGCTTGTCCGTATCGATATCGGGACGCTCCCCAGACTGGGTCCGGAACTGATCGACGACGGCATCCTTGAGTTTCAGGGCCGCAAAGCGCGAATGGTTGATCCGCGACGCCGTCAGGGTACAGTCGACGGCAAAACTGTCTGCGACGGAGAAGTGCTCCGCCCAGTCGATGCGGCTCGACTCCTGGTAGAGTTGCTCCGGGTCACGTGCTTCGAAATGGGCTAGGGGCAGCAGAATCCGACTCGCCAGCCGCGACCAGAGACAAGCTCGGTAGGCGGTCTCCAGGGATCCGCTGAATCGGACTCCGGCGCGTTCCTGTTTGACCTCGTCGGCGCCAAGCTGCTCAAGCTCTTCGGCGAGCAGAGGTTCCAGACCAAGGGCGGCGGTCGCAAAATAACGTGTTTCCATAGGTCACTTTCTTCAAGCTGAAACGAATAAAGGGCGGAAACCAGTTCCGCCCCATTTTTAATTGATCAGAACAATCGGCCGTCAGAACTTTTCTATGGCCAGTGGCGCTCCTGGCAGTTCGGCATTCGCCTTCTGCAAAGCGCCCTCTCCTGCCAGAACCGCAATAGCGCTCTTGCCCTTGTGAAGATACTGTTCAGCGACGCGCTGCAGATCCTCCCCGGTAACCGACAGCAGTTGTTTCCGCATCCGATTCCGCATCTCGTGGGTCATCCCCTGCCGACAGTTGGCAAATTCGTGAGCACCCATACCGGCCGGGGAAAGCGGTTTATCAAGATCACTGAACACGGCGATGATCGCCTCGGTCACAGATTCCCTGGAGAACCCGCCGGCAATGATCCAGTCGATGGCATCGTTGTAGACGTTCAGGGTTCTTACCAGTTGCGGGTCACGGTAGGACAGCATACTGAACATGCCGGATTCGTTGTTGTAGCTGGCCAGACCGCCATAGGCGCCACCTTTTTCACGGATTTCACGATGCAGGAATTCGGCGCGCATCAGTTTTGACAAAACCGTCAAGGCGGCACTGTCGGGATGCGTATAAGGAACGGCGCGGAACACCCTGGCGACATAATTGACGGGAACAGACCAGGCCAACCCCTGGCTGACCGGCTGCGGCACAAAGTCGGTCCCCAGGTCTCGGGCAGACACGTCCCGGACCGGCAGGTCGGCCAGCAACGCCTCCAGTGGCTCCTGGAACGCTGCAAAAAAATCGGATTCAACGGTAACGGCAGTCTGCACGCTGGCTTTGTTGAACAGAGCCGCCCTGATGCCGTTGAGGAATTCCGCAAAATCAGCGAGTTCGGAAGCCGGCTTGGCGGCCAGTTCCTTGACCAGGGCAATCTGGCTCAAACCGGACCATTCTTCACGCAGCTTGCCTGCCGCGGAAAGAGATGCTGCGGCTCTGCGGGCCGCATAGGAGTGGCCAGACTGAGGAACGGAATTCTGCAGAGACACCTTCAGTTGGTTCAGAACGGTGTGCAGCCGCTGCAGGTCGGTGAAATCGGGAGCAGTGACGATATCCTTGAGCAACGCCACCATGTCCCCTGCATGACGAACCAGCGCCTTCCCCTTGACCTCGAAACCGGGATAATGAAGAGTCAGATCCTGTGGGTTATCAAGCAACGCACTGCGACCGGAGACCCCCCCGGTCACGGCCTCGATTCGCCCGGCCATCTCCAGATAGTTGCGAGACCCCGCCCCGACCTGGGTCAGCAGACTGCCGAAAACCGGCAGGTAGCGAATCTGTTCGCGGCTCAGCCCCGCCAGGTCGAAATGAAGAGAGACCACGCCGATGCCATTGGTGGGCTGATCAAACCAATACTGGCGGACGTCTCCAAGAGCCGAACTCTCCACCTTAGCCACATGTTCTTCAGGCGGGATATCGCTCAATTCCAGGCTGGGCAGACAGGACAGATCTTCCGGCCCTTCCTGGGCGGCTTTGAGCTCCAGGGAACGTTTGATCAGCTGCTGTTTTTCAGCATCACTCAGCCGCTGTTGAATCGCATCGAGTTTTTTCCGGGTGTCCTCCTCCTGGCGGGGGCCGAGTTCCGGGTCTGGCTTCAGCAACAGGCTGATCCGGTGCGGGTTGTCAAGCAGGTAGGTACGGATCAGGTTTTCAAAAAACGGCCCCTTGTCAAGTTCGGCACGCAGGCGATCGAGATTCTCCTCAAAATCCAGAATCGATTTCGGATCCCCCCCATGAATCCAGGGGCCGATCATTTTCATCATCAACAGCAAGGCGTAGGGATAGCTGTCTCCGGTTACTTCCCGGTTGCTGAACTCAAGACGATGAATGGCTCCGTCAATACGCTCGCGGGAAAAGCCTTCGTCAGCGATTTTGGCGAGGGTCGTCAGGATCAGTTCCTCGATGGCGTCCGCCTTGTCGGGATCGGTGCCCTGAAGTCCGGCGGTGAAACAGGTGGTTCGGTTGTCATCGTGATAACCGCTGCCGGGCGCCAGGTTGGCTCCCAGTCCGGAATCGAGCAACGCTTTGTAGAGGGGAGCGGCCGGATTGCCGAGCAACAGCGTCGACAGCAGTGACAGCGACAGCTGTTCGAAACTGTCATTAATATCGCAGCACAACCAGCCCAGCTGGACCATGGACCGCTTTTCAAGAGGCTCACCGGCATCGAGAGGATAAAGCTCTGTAACCTTGCGGGGAGCATCAAGGCGCTTTTCCAGGGGAACTTCGCTGTCAAGCTCCAGCCGGTCAAAATGACGAAGGACACGGTCCTCGACAATTCCGAGAATTTCCGTCAAATCAAGATTGCCGGCCGTATAAAACCAGGCATTGCTGGGATGGTAATAGCTGGCATGAAACTCTTTCAGCTGCTGCCAGGTCAGGTCGGGAATGTCTTCCGGCTCTCCCCCCGAGTTATGCCGATAGGTCGTGGTCGGAAAAAGATGCTTGTCCATCCGGCGTCCCAGCAGGGACGACGGGTCGGACATGGCCCCCTTCATCTCGTTGTAAACAACCCCCTTGTATTCCAGTGGCGACGCGGGATTGTCAAGTTCGGAAAATTCCAGGCGATGCCCTTCCTGGCTGAAATCACGCTCGGTCAGAAGCGGAAAAAATGCGGCATCCAGGTAGATATCCAGAAGATTGTGAAAATCCTTGCGATTCATGCTGGAGAAGGGATACACCGTCCAGTCGCTGGCCGTCATGGCATTCATAAAGCTGTTGAGGCTGCGCTTGAGCATGGAGAAAAAAGGATCGCGGACCGGATAGCGCCTGGAACCGCAGAGAACCGTATGCTCAAGGATATGTGCAACACCGGTTGAATCATCCGGCGGGGTTTTGAATCCTACCGAAAAAAGGTGGTTGTCATCATCCCGATCGAGATGCATGAAACGGGAACCGGTCTTTTCATGACGCAGGCGGATCATGGTCGCATTGATCACCGGTAACGGGTCGACGCGCTCAACGATAAAACCATGCAGACGTTGTCCTGAAGAAAAACTGTTCTTGGTCATAAATTTATCCATAGAAAAAATGTATAAAAATAAAATAAAGAAAGCATATCAAGAATGATAACTGACTCAGTATGATTTATCCAGCAGTGTCCTATCATTCGGATCTTCCCCTCGGACTGACATCACCGCCCCCCGAAAGGACAATCGCAACCTTCGAACATAGCCGATTCTGTCGAGAACTGCAACATCCCAGAAAATGGTATTTTCCCGGACGTAGCGCAAAAGTCCACAAGGCCGGCGGCACCAATCAACACCATGCTTGCGAGGCAGGCTTTAAAAAAAGATTGAATTTTTAATTTCGGCATGGTACCAATGTCGCCCGTCGGAGCGTAGCGCAGCCTGGTAGCGCGCCTGCTTTGGGAGCAGGATGTCGGAGGTTCGAATCCTCTCGCTCCGACCATATTTTTAAATAAAACCGGTAGGGTATAAAAAAGGCTGTCTCTTTAGAGACGGTCTTTTTTTGTTGAGCATTAACGATTGTTGAGAACTCGGCTCATCCCATTTATGGAATTTCATCTCATTTTGGACAAAAGAAACAGTCATTGGTTATCGTAAAAATACCGCTGTCATAACAGACCTTTACAGAGTATCGGCAAACACCTATCAGAAAACTCAACCCTTTTGAAAATTCTTATTCATGAAAACCTTCTGTAATAGCCGTGAGTTAGAAACACGTCCTTGTCCGTCTTTGGCTTCATCACCCACCATCAGCAATATGACCGTCTCAATTCAGGAATGAGCTTTCATTTTCAAAAGTTCCTGACAGAAGATGAATTCCCTAACAATATTGGATGCTTTTGCTTTTCTTTTTCAGCTGTCATCAGGTTGGCACACTGAATGCTGAAGAATAACTCGTGCAGTGCTGCCCAACTGGCACGATACCGGTCATGCCACTATGCTCGAACGAGCAGGCTCGCGTCCCTGGACAATGCTTCCTCTCAACAAAAGCCGGGATAAAAGCGCGCAGTGGACCCACGTAAAACACATAGCCTTCGATCACTTCACCATTCCGGGAGGGCTCCCATAAACAAAATGGCGAGAAAAAAAGAGGCGAGGACCATGGTTTCCATCAAGTACAGCTTGTTGACTGTCGTCATAACACTGCTGCTGGCCAGCCCGGCCATGCCCCTCAATGCCGGGCCTCCAGCCACAGGCAACCCACTCATCCTCATATTTATCTGTTTCTGTGCCTTACTGGTCGTCATTCAACTCATCTTCGCCCTGGGTCTTCTCATTGCGACCATGAGGACGTTTCTTCCCTTTAAAAAAGTCGTCTGCAATAAAATGAAAAAAACTGTTTCGAAAAAACTGCACCACCTCGTGCACTGAACAGGGCCCTCCTCAATAAAGAAACCTGCTGTCGGCCATACCAGAAAGGGGCAGACGAAGAGGGCTTTTCGTAAAAGCTCTGACGAAGAAAAGTCACACCCCCCTCGGCAACAGCGTCCCCACCCCTGGAGGTCAGGCAACTCGAAACAGGAGAAAGGCTTCCCACGTGATTCTGCATTCAGATCGCGGCAGTCAATTTCGCAGCATTGACTACCAACGATTTTTGAAGCAAAACTCGCTTATCTGCTCGATGAGTGCAGTTGGACATTGTGGAGACAATGCAGCATGTGAAGGCTTCTTTGGTGTCCTCAAACGGGAACGGCTCAACCGAACGAAATATCCAACACTCGATTCAGCCAAAGCAGATATTTTTAACGACATTGAGCGCTTCCATAATCCACGCATGAGGAAGAGAATTGCCAGGCGTGATATGGATTTTCAGGTGTTATTAAACCGTCCGTAGAAACGGGGTAGAACCCGTATGCCGATATGGCCCTGGAAAACCGGGCCCTGAAAGACCTGATCGAAAAATAGCTTTAAGGCCGTCCGACAAGCGTGAAGCCGTCACCTATCTGATTGCCGAGCACCGTATGTCTGTACAGCGCAGTTGCCGCTGTATCGGTCTGTCTCGGGCGGCCTATTACCGAAGCCCTGTTGCACAGGATCGTGATGTCGAAGTGATTGATGTGATCAACACTCTGCTCGACAAGCATCCCCGATGGGGGTTCTGGAAATGCTGGAAGTACCTGTATAAACGCTATCGCTGGAACCACAAGCGGGTTTATCGCGTTTACTGCAAGCTGAGCCTGAACCAGAAACGCCGGGCAAAGAAGCGGCTCCCGAAACGGGTTCAACAACCGTTGCTGGTGCCGCATCAACCGAACCAGGTTTGGTCGGCTGACTTTATGAGCGATTCGCTCTACGCCGGTCGCCGATTCCGAACCTTTAACGTGATCGATGATTTCAACCGCGAGCTGCTGCATGTTGAGATTGATACTTCGATCACTGGCAAGCGCCTGATCCGAGTGTTTGAGCGACTACGTCTAGAGCGGGGCTTGCCCGATACCTTAAGAACCGACAACGGCCCCGAGTTTCTCAGCGGAGAGTTTATCGCTTGGGCCGAAGAACACGGGATGACGATTCAGTACATTCAACCCGGAAAGCCGAACCAGAATGCGTATATCGAGCGGTTTAACAAGACCTATCGGGATGAAGTTCTCAACCTGTACCTGTTCCGCAATCTGAACGAGGTTCGGGAAACCACCTACTGGTGGATGATCGAATACAACGAGCAGCGGCCGCACGATTCTCTCGGGGATTTGACGCCTGCTGAATATCTGTCAAAGAACGCTGGAAACTCTATTTTTCAACTGTCTACTTGACGGGGAAGCTTACGTATGGGGCACAGCTCGCGTTCTATGGCTTGATGTATGACATATTGAAGAAAGCTGAGGCTGGGAAGTTACTTGAACCAATGGATGAAACTTGAAAATGCCAATTTTCCCAGAATAAATTTGACTTAATAACTTTAAAATACGTATAGTTTCAGACAGTTGAGCGCCAAAAAGACTTATCTTCTTAACGACATGAAAGAACCATAAAATAACACTGAGTATTACTTTTATGGATTGAATAATATGTCACTATCCTCTATTATCTTTATATGACCTCCTCTACTAAACCTCCATATACGCGAGCTCAGGCCAAAAAAGCGGCACGTGAAGCGGTAGAGGATGGAATAATCATATACTCTGAACCGCACGCGAAAGACCGTATGCGCCAGCGTAATATCTCGACACTTGATGTTGAGAATGTTTTGCGAGGCGGCTTCGTTCCCGAAGAACCATATTTATCGGAACGTGGAACCTGGCGATACGATATATGCAGCAATCGATTTAAAGTCGTCGTTGAATTTTGGCCTCCAAATCGAATTTTTATCGTGACCTGCATAAAGACTTGAGGACTAAAAAGATGATGTTAGATTATCCAGCAATGCCTTGCCCTTCCTGTGGCGAGCCAATGACAGTGACCTATGAAGACTTGCATTACACAGAATGTGGGCTTCCTTATGTTTATTTAAAAAACATACGTACTGAGAGATGTGCCTGCGGAGAAGTATTGCGAGCCATTCCAAAAACAAAGGAACTTCATCG
Organism: Geopsychrobacteraceae bacterium; assembly: GCA_963677135.2. Classification (GTDB taxonomy): domain Bacteria; phylum Desulfobacterota; class Desulfuromonadia; order Desulfuromonadales; family Geopsychrobacteraceae; genus Seleniibacterium. The sequence goes on from CAXXLS010000014.1 coordinate 541,366, forward strand.
CACTATCGCATTGGAGCTCATCAAGAAAAAAGACCCTTTGGTGTCTTTTGAAATTACCTATTTGAGAAAATCATTGGGTATGAGCAAAGTAGACCTGGCTCAGAAGCTACATGTCACCAAGAACATGCCTACACGCTGGGAAAAAGAAAAAGACTCCGTACCAATGAGCCCGCAAAGTGATTTACTTTTGAGAGCTCTTGTCGCCATGAATTATCGAATAACAAGCTACATTGATGTCATGGACGGTCTTAACTTGAAAAATGTACGCCCACATGTTCACCGCGACCTGAATTTTGAATTGGGAGAAAAAGGGTGGCATGCGGAAGATTTAGCTGCAGCCTAGGCATTCCTGCTGACACAGCAAATCAACAAAATAAAATCCCTATGTCTCAATGAGGTATAGGGATTTTATTCACAAGCTATGTAACTTCCCAGTGACAAGCCAGCACGACTTTCAATCTCCCGCAGGATGACATGCCCTCATCTGCCGAACCTGCTCCCGGTAGTAACGGTGGAGGCCACCTTCAAGACGCAAATAACTTCCCAGCATATTTTCGTTCAGAATCCAGTCTGTCATATCGACAATATCGCTGTCTTCTGACTCCGTTGGGGCACAAGCCAATCTATAATTTTCTGAACAGACCCTTTTGATCCCTTACTACCACTAGAGGTGTACAGACCGGGTTCTCCCTTGATTTTCCGGCCACTTCAAAAAAGCCTATAACGATCTCTAAGGAGTGTTTAGGTCGAAGAGAAGAAAGTTCAGCCCCGAATTCAAAATTGCTAGTGAATCAATAGACCATTTCCAGTTTCAAAACTTAGAAGAATTGGGAGAATCTTATCTTTGACTGCATCAAAAGTGTTTTCTCGACTTCTGAACCAACGTTTATCCTACTGATTACATTCAAATATCCTTTCAAATCTCTCACCATCAGCATTTCCCTGCCTCAAGTAGGCTATGATCAAAATAGAATTTCCGATTTTTGAAAGTCCAAATACCCCCATAATCTTAGCGGGGGCAGAAAAGCGGAAAGGAGGCAACGTATGATTGTAGGTCAAAAAGTTGGTTATGCTCGGGTTAGTACAAATGCTCAGGACTTAACTGTCCAACGTGAACGCTTAGCAGATTGTGATCGAATTTTTGAAGAAAAGGTTTCCGGTCGAAAAGGCGCCACACGACCAGCACTTAATGATGCCTTAGCGTATGTTCGAAATGGCGATATCTTTGTTGTCACCAAACTTGATCGACTTGCCCGTTCAGTCTACGACTTAATGCAGATTACCCAGACTCTTCAAGACAAAAATTGCGACTTACAAGTCCTTGATCAAGAATTGGATACCTCCACCCCAACGGGGCGATTGATTTTTCATGTTTTAGCTGTTATTGGCGAGTTCGAGAGAGAACTGATTACTGAACGGATCAATGAAGGGCGAGTCAGAGCCATGGCTGCAGGTGTAAAATTTGGTCGGAAACCTAAACTGACTAAGACTGAAGAGGAGTCACTGGCCACATGGATCAGAGAAGACGTTCTCAGCAAGGAAGACCTTGCTGAAAAATTCAATGTCTCTGTATCCACTATCTATCGAAGAATGGTCTCGATTAAAAACTCGACCCATTGAAATCAAGTAATCCCCCATCAAGCATTATCTGAAACGATGCTGATGGGGGATTTTTCATAATCAAATATGCAAAACATTTTAAAATCGTTAGGTTAATCAGGAACTGCTTTTGCAAAAGCTATTTGCTGATTTTTGAATGCCCCCCCTAGCTCACCAGATGTACTGTCTTGAATGTCGGCGATTTTTGAAAAAGAAGCAGAAAGCCTATCTGTGAGATCCGTCTTTTCCTAAAAGCTGAGTCTCTACATCCATACTTTCATGGAGAACACGGATAATCTCTATTGCCGGCCCTGACGATCTCCGATAATAGATCACATGGCTACCGGTCGGAAATTTGAGGTAGCCAGCCTTGATCTCGCCACAATCTCTCCCCATTGAGGGGTTGCGTGCTACCTTGTGGAAACTAGCATCCAGCAACTCCAGGTACTTGTTCCGTTGCTCTCGTCCCCATCGCTTTTGAGTAAAGCGGGCAATATCTTTCAGGTCGGCTATGGCTTTCTGGGTAAGGGTAAAGTTAACCATTATTTCAGATCTTCGGCGTCCAGTTCTTCAATCAAGCCTTCCAGTGAGTATTCTGCTGTACCGCTGGCTTCGCCTTCCTCCAGAGCTTTACGCAGGACTGCTAGCTTGGCTTCTTTCTCTTCGAGTAATCGTAGACCTGCACGTACCGCTTCGCTAACAGAGCCATAATGGCCTGAAGCAACCTGTTGCCCGATAAATTTCTCAAAATGTGGTCCGAGTGTGACGCTTGTATTTTTAGGCATAGACCTACCTCCAATCCGTTGCTGTATTATTATTTAATACTTATCGGTATTTGTCAACTGAAAAGATATCGCGAAATTCTTTACACCCCAATGGGGAGAAAGGAGGAAAACATGATTGTTGGACAAAGGTTGGGTCCGCCCGTGTAAGCACATTGGGGCAGGATCTCGGTTTGCAATTGGATAAGCTGTCCGATTGCGACCGTAGACGGCATTTTTCACATTTACCTATATGTGACAATTAATGAAGCAGTGCAAAATCTGTTTGTCAAAAGTAGAATCCCGATTTTTGACATAGAGAAAACATGGGCCCCGATTAAATCAATGGGCCCATGTTTGAAAATCAGGTTCAAGGGGGGATTTCATATCAGCAATACTGTTGGCAATTGTTCTGCATTTAACTCGAAAAACAGCTATCCTGCCACAATATGATTATCAATAAATGTCGTCCCAATTCCTATCAACAGTATCGTCTACACTTCCATCGCCGTCTGAATCGAGGGCCATGGTAACCGTGCCATTGTTTATAGTCATGGTCAGGGTACTACCATCAAATGCTTCAATACGAAGTTCTCCTGAAACCGGTGGTGAATCATCACTACCCTCTATAGGCTGGATCACTGTAACGGTGAAGGTCCCCTCGGGTTCATTCGAGTTTATTACAACGACGTTGCCACTCTCGCCATAACCATATTGGTCTCCTGCAGTCATGACACTTACAACCTGGTAGGCCTGAAGTGTCCGGGTGATTCCATTCTCGGAGGAGGTAAGGCCACCAGCCACTGATTCACTCAATTCCGTAAAGTCTCCTGAAACGGCTGTACGGGAAAACCGACTGCCACCTGTCAGAGTAACTGTACCCACATCGTCGGTTGATGTAAGATTAATTGAATCAACTGTCAGAGAAGCAGTGTAGTCATCCCCGGTTATTGCCGCCAAAGTGCCTCCGGTAACACTATCAACATGCAGACTCAGAGTACCGTTAATCGCTACCGGGTCTGCAGGATCCATTTGACAAGCATTAAATTCTACATCGAAGCTTTCCGGTACCGCGGTGGTCGAAGATGGCGTAGGCGATACACTCACCGAACCATCGATATCGCATAAGACAAAGGAGGGGTCGGATACAATGCCGGCCAGTAGCTCTATTGGTACATTGCCAACTTGTGGTGGCAACCGAAGGGCCTCGAATCCCATTGAAGCGATTTCTACAGCGTTGGTCAGATTGATGCCGGAAGATGTGTCCGGTTCTGTTCTCAGATGGAAACCGTTTTCAGCATCTACATCGATATCATTAAAACTGTTCACGGTAAAAGTTTCACCCAGGCTGTAAATCCCGCCTTGCTCCATAGTTGGGGTCTCAACAATGTCATTCAAAATCACTGACTCAAATCCCAGAACGATGGTTTTAGGATCTTCCCAATAAATATTAAAATCTGCTTCACCCGACTGAACCCAGACACTGGTGACACCCGGTTCATCAGTCCAGCAGTCATTGTAGACAGCCTCGAAAGAATCTCCTGCGCCAAGGGCTTCGGAATGTTCACCGGGTCCATCGTACCAAATGAAAAGCATGTTTCCTGATTGGTTATTATAGGGGAAAAGGTCGCAGGTATGATCGATTCCGACACCACTGCCTGCTTCGCTCAGTGCAGTATCGTTGATGGTTACAAATTCGATCCCGTCCATACCCAACTGAATTTGGTCAAAAACCTGTTGAAAAACCCTATACCCGAAAGCCGCTGTAACAATATAGCTGTCATATTCGGTATGATCATTCAGCACCTCGTTAAACTCTGCCCAGGTGAGACTGGTCGATGTAAAATACGTTTCGATATCTACCCCCGGTTGACCAGTGTCGCCGGCGTTGGCCGTGACCGTAACACGCACACTGTCACCAGAAACACACCTGAACTGACCGGAAGTAAGCTGTTCACCACGAACCCATTGAAGAGGCTGTTCGATCTGTATTCCGAAAGTCTCAAGTTCAAACATAAGGGTATAGGGTAAATCACTGGTGGTAAGATTAATCCGGGGAACATTATGAGCGGTAAGGGTATAAGTTCTGGTATTCTTGGCATACCGACCCTCAAGAAAAAAACCAGCATTGATTGTTCCGCCACCTTCTAATTCAAAGGAAACACCACTACCGTTAAAATCTACAGGGCTGCCGGCTGTATACTGCACGACGGAGGGGAACGGAGGCGCCGGTTCGTCCGTACCCCCATTATCAGAACCTCCGCCGCCTCCGCCGCCTCCGCTGCCAACCACACTCATTATGCCCAGACTGAACACCAAACAAAATAACAGAAAACGTAACCAAGCTGCCCAAAACATAGGTCCTGAAGCTCTTCTCTTAAAAATATTCATTTTCATTGCGAACTCCTCCCTATTTAAGGATTAATTTTTCTTAAAGCACATCCTCAGTCTACCGTGGCTTGCTCATGCTCATCATTTAAAGGTTTTCTCCGAAGAAGTCGCCACACAAACCAAGGCCCCACAAAACAAGCAATAAGATCAAAAAGGTCAAATGTGCCATTACATAGGTAGGACTGAAGGTTGATACTGTCTGGCAGAAGCAGCGTGATTTCGGTTGGCAACGCTTGCCCTAATTCAAATATGGTATTAATCGCTCCCCACAATAAACAGGAAAACACCAGGTATCGACGGCCTAATACTAAAAAGGTAAGCAGTGAAAATGCCATAACATGGGTAAATGTAGGGAACCACCCAAACCATCGGGTGAAAAAGATTTGATTCTGATCCAAGGAAAGGGCTGGCAATAAGAATAAAAAGGCAGCACTGTCATGCGGCCGAGTGAGCCAGTAATAGGCAACTCCCAGCAGCAACGAAATAAACGCCATTGAAAATATCTGGTAATTGTCAATTTTTCTATTCCTGATGTTTTTCATGCCATCAACTTTCAGCAAAGAAACCAATAAAAAGGCCGAACTGCGTCGGAATTTCTCCTTCGGCAGTTCGGCCGTCTTGTTAGTTGCAGCAGTAAGACCCGAAACTTTCCGCCCTGCCTTTACAGACAGTTTGGCTTGTCGAGAGCTACCCTGTTGACTCGTCAGTTTAATAATAACACTCTATATTCCACAGGCAACAAACCACAAATAAAAGGGGAAAATTTGGCTCCATATAATGATTTTCATGATTAGAATCACATTTAAAAAATTACCAGTTGGTCATTAACCATGACTTTTGCAGCAACCAATTGACACCTGAAAAATCAGTGTTATGAAAGATAATAGGGATAAAAGTTTTTCTGACAAAGTTAAGTCTTGGCAGGGAAGTTACGAGATCCTGAATCTGATATGCAGAGAACCAAATCTGCCGAGAAGAAGCCTGTTGCATTGCTTGACATTGTTTATTGTCCGATATTCGTGGCCTTTTGGACAACTCGTTTCAAAGATGGAGGTCGGCACCATGAAAACCACAATGAACCGTTTAATGCTCACGGGAATACTTTTTCTGGTTATATTATTTGGTTTTATTAGCTTCGCAACAGGAGATTGGGGGCCTCCCGAAACCAACGTGCCTCCCCAGCAGCAGTACCCCCAGCAGCAGTACCCCCAGCAGCAGTACCCTCAAGTAAACCAACCCTTAGATGCGCCGAGTGGCATAGCCCAAAGTTTTAGAGATGTCTTTGGTCGCTTCAGTGTGAACCTACCAAGCGGCACAGTTCCCGTGGGTGCTACTTACAATTTCAATATTCCGTCATCCATGTGTCAGGTGAGCATCATGGTCATGCCTCAGGAACAGACGTTTCAAATGCAACAGCAGAACTTCCCTTACATGATGGAGCAGATGGGGGCAACGATTGATGCCGATCAACAGACAAATGTCAAGGGTCGACAGGCACGGTTTATTGCAGCAACCATGATTGATGAAAATACCGGAATGTCGACACATTCGATGAATGTATTTGTCTCCGGCCCAGGACTTTGGATTCAGATCATGGGATATGAACAGAATATGCAGCAGATCAAACAAGTCTACAGTGCGGTGATGTCAGGATTGCAGTTTTAACCATCAAGACAGAACAAATTGTCTCCCTTCGGATTGTTTTATTGATGGGCCTGGTTAACGATGGTTGAGTTGCCAAAGGGGAATTTCTTGATATCGTTGATACCCCGCATTCTGGTTCATTCTCTGCACAATCTCTTTCGACCAGCCGAGGTCGATATCGCGTCTTTCGTTAGTCAGGCTGTCCTCTATAATGCGCGTACCCTGGATAGCTTCAATCCACTGGTCGTGCATCTTCTGCAGACTGTTTTCTCTTGCGCTACTCGCCTGTTGGTAAATGTCACCTGCTTCCTGAAGACTTTTTATGGCGTCTTCTATACGCCCCTGGATTACATGTTGAGCCGTTCGCGATGAACTCCAGATCTGGATAAGTACCGGCAGATTTTGTGCAAACGTATCAGATGGTGAAGCAACATAAGTCGTATAGAGAATCCAAACTCCTGTAGGACCGACATCGCCCAGCATGACATATTGAATACACCGATAGCGTCTGCCTAATGTCTCATATTCATAATCTATGTAGGCAGCCTGCGAATACCCGGCGACCAATGGAGCCGGGGAAGCTTCGATGACCCGTAAAATATTTCGTGGAGAGAGGCCTCGCTGCTGGTTTACGATGTTCAGGTAACCGTTGAATGCCTGCATAGCTGAGACGGGATCGATCGGGTCAAAAACCGGGCCAGGATAAGAGATGCCGGCAATACTGGCAGATTGGCTGGCTGCTGTCCTGGTCATAACCTGGGACCAGATACCACGCTCAATGATACCATGAGGGCCTTCGGCGGCGGCCATTCCCTTATCCGAAAAGGTAATAGCCCAACCTTCAGGGAGTCGCATCCAGCCACTTCCGTCCGGGAAGGGTGTATCCCGCCAGTTTCTTGCCGAAGCAGCCCTATTGCTGCTGCCACCTGCAAGTCCCATCAATCGTGGCAGACTTTGCCTGATAGTTTGAGGACTGTCGAAAATAACGCCCGTTGTCCCTGTTCCGTTGCCAACCACGGCATAGGCAACCCCACCAACAGCCCTCCCCTGAATCGTTGCCCTAAAGATGGCTTGAGCATTTCGATCGTCTAGATCGCAAAAACCCGCTATCACTTCTGGTGCGCCATGAAAAAAAATGCTGACTTCCTCTAGCCCAAGCGCTAACAATTCGGCCGCGGATCCTGTGCCTCCCCGAGATGCAATGAGATGTCCTCCTGAAATCGAAGGATCGGTCAGAAGAGAATATCCATTGGGTACCTGCTGCGCCATAGTTGGTATCGCGACAACAATCCATAGCAGATAACAACAAAAAGCTGTCCATTTGCGTATTTGTTTCATCGTCTTACCTCACCTAGAATCTGGTCTATGACAAAACATTGATGCAAATAAAAAAACCGAATTACACCAGGATTTCTCCATCGGAAGTTCGGCCGTCTTGTTAGTTGCAGCAGTAAGACCCGAAACTTTCCGCCCTGCCTTTACAGACAGTTTGGTTTGTCGAGAGCAACCACATTAACTTTCTGCTTAAATAATAACACTTTCTTGTTTACCAACAATAAACCACCGTCAAAAGCCGGAAAAAAGAGGAAAGGCTTGTACTGTCGTTCCATATTTCAAAACTAAGGAATTATGAAGTCCCAAGAAGCATCTCGTAATTGCTACTTGTCTATCGACGTCAAATGTCCTGTCAAATTGAGTTTTCACATCATCTAAGGACATTGGGAACAGGCATAGGTTGTTTTTACACTCGATTAAATCTGACAGTGTCTGTCAGGTCAGATCTGATTTTTTACATCTGATAACACAGCGGCCGCAAAGCAAACTGCATGGCGCCCGAACAGCATCCTCACCTCGGCTGGCCTGAGATCGGTCATCTGATAGGTATTGACTCCAGCATCATTTGCACATAGTTTATTGACTGACGGCTAAAGACACCTCGCTGGCCACCTGCCAACAAGAGCCGCCTCATCCCATTCTACCTGTTAAACCGACAACAGACCGCTGGCCACATTCCTCAACGTGATAATCTTCATCGTGGTTCCAAGCAGTTGACGATCCAGTTGACATATACTGGATTTGGAGTCTGGTCATGCTGAAAATGAACTGCCCGATATGCCAACATGAAATTGTTTCGCCGCTGCTTTCAGAATGCCGCCATGTTGTCTGTCCGGCCTGCAAGCAAGAGGTCCGGGTTAAAAATATCATCGTCTACTCCAACGGATTATCCTGCCACCGTGATCAGTTGCGCACCAAACTCTATCACTACAAAGATCTTCTGGCTGCGGCATATCGCGATAAAAAACAACGCCAGGACACCTCTGACTCCCACTTTCAAAACAACACACGCAGTGAACAGTTCATAGTCACCCTCCAGGAACTCATGGCCGGTGCCAGGGACAATTACCGGGCCACCGTGGACGATTACTTTGTCACCTATCGAAGTCACCATCTCAAAGGCTTTGCCCGGCTGCTTAATCTCAGCGTCGCCGGCGCATGTATCCAGTCAACGACGGACGCTTCTCTGCCCTGCGCAATCAATCAGGAGTTGATACTGTCTCTGGCCGTCCCCGGACGTCCTGACGCACTCACAATCACAGGCAGGGTGTCCTGGTCATGGCCGGCTGAATCGCCCCTAAAAAAACACCGCGTGGGTGTCCAGTTCGTTGATCTCGAGCAGCAGGCCAAAACATCCCTGTTGAATTTCATCGAGCAGATCAGGCCCCACGCTGTGGGGTAAATTTTACCGGTGTGCCCATAATTTTAGGAAGCAGGTTCGCCCCTGCCGGTTCAGAATTTGTTAAACTCGTATGAGTGCTCGAATTTCTTCCCGGAGGAACCTGCATGTTTGATGATCTGAAAGATGGCATTCGAGAGGCGAAGCGGGGAAACACGAAACTGGGGATCAAACTGCTGGAAGGGTTTGCGGCAGGCAATGGATTTCCGGAAGCAAAAGCCTGGTACGGCTATTGTCTAGCCAACGAAAGACAGAATTTCTCCGCGGGGATTTCGCTTTGTAAAGACGCCTTGAACAGCGATCCACTGCTTTCTGACGGATACCTTGCCCTGGCCAGAATCTACCTGCTTAGAAAACAGCGGAAGTTTGCAATTGAAGCTCTTCAGCAGGGGATGAAGGTCGGCCAGGACAGAGACATTTCCACCTTATTGAGCCACCTGGGAATCCGTAAAAAACCGGTGATTCCATTTCTCAGCAGAAACAATGTCCTGAACGTTGCTCTGGGCCGCATGATGGCCTCGCTGAAACTGCGCTAAAAAAAAGCTCCTGTTGAAAAGGCCACCTATTCCCAAGGTGGCCTTTGGTATTTTTACTGGACGGCCGGCCGGCTCTCCATCTCGTCAACTTTCCGCTGCATCAGGGCCAGCAAACCGTCATAACCGTCACGACGGATGATTTCGCTGTAACTGGAATGATAGTTCCTGATCAGGCTGACACCTTCAATCACCAGGTCGAAGACCTGCCAGGAGCCATCCCGATAAATCATCAGGTAGTTCACCGGGATTTCAAGTTCATTGGAAACAATCACCGTGTCGACAATGGCCTTGTCGTCCTTGACCCTCTGCATCAGGTACTTGACCGTCCCTCCGGAATAGTCGTCGATCCGGTTCAGGTAGGTTCCTTCCAGAACCTTGACAAACAGGTCGGAAAACTGCTGCCGCTGTTCCATGGTCGCCGTATCCCAGTAGCTTCCCAGGGTTCTCCTCGCCATCGATTCCACATTCAGGAATTTCTGCACCCGCCCGCTGACCAGGGCCTTCTTCTGGGCGTTGTCGATGTCCTTGTTCTGAAGTACTTCAAGCACAGAATTGACCATTTTTTCAACTTCCGGTTGCGGATCGGGAAGGGCAAAAGAGGGCGCAACGGAACATAGCAGGAAAACAAAAAGCAAAAATATTTTTCTCATCATTCAAATCCAAACCATTCCAACGGGTTTAACATATCGCTGTCGAACAGCGGGCCTTCAAAAATATTGATATTGTAACTGCGCTCACCCACCTGCGCCTCCCGTCTTTGTGCGTAGGCACTGCGAATAAACAGATAGGGATCCAGAGAGTCCTGAACGATCCCTTCATAGGTATCCCGGTCCAGAGACAGACGGTTTTCGACATCAAACCATTTAAGCCCAAAATATTCAAGCGTTTCCAGATTGGCATAACGCATCGGATCCGCAAAGGAATCAATAAAACTCCCCGAGGCGTCACGCAAGCTGGACGGTCCGACCACGGGAAGGACCAGGTAAAAACCGTGCCCTACTCCGTAAAAGCCCATGGTCTGCCCGAAATCCTCGACACTCGGCTTCACACCGGCCACGGAATCGGCCAGGTCAAAAAAACCCAGCACCCCAAAAGTGGAATTGATGACGAACCGGTAGACTTCGGTCCCGAACGCCCTTAACTTGAATTGCAGCAGGGCATTCCCTGCCCGGATGGGCGTTGTCAGATTAAAAAAGAAATTGCCGAAGGAGACCCTGACCGGACGCGGCAACACCAGCCGGTAACCTTTGGCAATCGGCTTGAACAGGTAAAAATACAACTTGTCGTTGACCCAGAAGGTTCCCCGATTAATCGGCTCAAAGGGATCGTTGATAAGTTTTTCGGGAACACTGGCGAAAGGAGAATCAACATCACCAAAAGCGGCGTCAAAATCGTCAAAGCCGCCTTTTTCCTGGGTTGCCCTGGCAACCAGAGAATAACCATCAGTGTCAGCCGCCAGCGCGGGATTCGCCAGGCAGCATGTCAGCATTGCAGAAAGTAGAAAGATTCGAAACAACATGACTAGTCCTGTTTCCCCCCATGTTTTTTCTCGGCGATAAAAAGGTAAGGTGCCTGTGGCCGGTTCTGGACTCGGATCAGCAGCACCTGGTACTGCACCGGATCCAGCCGGGAAAAATAGTTTTCGACAGCCGTGGCCTCGACATCCCCTCCCGGATGCCCGGGATACACGACAATGGCCAGGCGCCCGCCACCAGCAAGGGCGCGACAGGCCAGGTCGATAGCAGCCAGAGTTGAGTCCGGCCGGGTGATGATATCCGGAGACCCTCCCGGTAGAAATCCGAGATTGGCGATGACCGCGGCCGGAGATCCGGGGACGATCTCCGCAAAGGATTCATGGCTTCTGTTCACCAGATCAATCCCGGGCTGACGCGGCAGCATCCCGCTTTCCATCGGCGCAGTACGAACCGGCATGGCAAGCCTGGCGAGGCGATCCCGGGTCGCGGCCAGAGCGCTGGCCTGGATGTCAAACGCAATCACTTGCCCCTCTGAGCCGACCATTTGGGCCAGCGCCAGAGTATCATGCCCGTTGCCGGCCGTCAGATCAACCGCCAGATCGCCGGGACTGACCACCTCGGCAAGACATTCATGTCCCCGGGGCACGATCCGGGTCAGACCTGAGGTCATGATTTTGAGACGCGCAGCTTGGCGTCGATGAGCTGACGATGAGACAGGCCGATCAATGTTCCCAACTGCCGCATGAGTGCGTCCTCATAGCGATCAAGACGCCCGTCCGCATAAACGAGCTGCCAGATTGCCTCAATGATACGCTCTTTTTCAGGCTGGGAAAACGCCATATTGATCTCTCTGGTGAACTGATGCAGGTCAAAGCTGTTCCGACGGGTCGTTTCCGCGAGTTCCAACAGTTCGTCAAGAGCGTCATCGGCAACTGCAAAATGTTCCTTCAGCAAGGTTCCAAGCAACTGCTCCTCGGCGGCATCAAAAGTTCCATCGGAATGGGCAACTTCAAGAAGGAGAACCGCCGCAGCCAGAGGAATGCGATCCTCCTGGCCCGGATCATCGCTATTCCCGGCTGTCAGGGCTTGCCATATTTTTTTCAACATGTATTTTTCCATCCATCGACTGACCGGATTGTCTCAATGTCCGGCAGTAGGTTCATGATTTTCAACCACGCTAAAGGCTATCATTATAGAGGCGAACAAAAACCTGTCAATCAGCCAGACCCTGCCGACCATCTCAGCAGGTCATTCGCTGCGGACCGGCGATGCAAGATTCATTGACAAAATTGTCCGGATTCCGTAGCTTCTTGTAGCCTAGCCACGTAACTCCGGTCCAGAAGCACCCTTGTTTTCAACAAAGGATTAAGTGAATGAATCACCTGTTCAGATATCTTGTCGTCCTCGCCCTGTGCATGCTTCTCGGAGCCTGCGGAGGAAATAAAGCCAACCAGATCGATGCGGCCAAATATTTTCAGGAAGGGGAACGGCTGTTCGAGAAAAAACTCTACAACGACGCCATTGCCGCCTGGGAAAAAGTCAGGGATACCTTTTACTCCCCCGAACTGAGCATGCTGGCCGAGATAAAAATAGCTGACACCTACTTTATTTCCGAACAGTACCCGGAAGCGGCCACGGCTTACGCCGATTTCCTGGATCGGCACCCTAACGACCCACGCGAAGGGACCATCCTGTTTCGGCTCGGGTTGAGTTACTACAAGCAGATTCTTTCCGCGGACCGGGATCAGACCAGCACCGAAAATGCCCTTGCGACCCTGAACAAAATGCTGGGTCTTCATCCGGACCATCCTAAAGCAGAAGAAGCAAAGGTCCTGATTATCCGCTGCAAAACCCGGCTGGCCGAGCACGAAGTCTACATCGGCCGATTTTACCTGAAAAGGGAGCAATATCAGCCGGCCATCATGCGTATTGAACAAGCCCTGAAGCAATACCCCGATTACTACTATCGCGACGAGGCGTATTACTACCTGGCCAAAGCCTATGCCCTGACCGAACAGGTCGACAAGGCGCGTACCCTGGTGGATAAACTCAAAACTGAATTTCCCCGCAGTGATTACCTGGAGGATGCGGAGGAACTGCTGGACACGGACTGAACCGCCTCCCGAACAGCCTGCAATTGCAGCTTTTCGAAGGCAATTGCAGGCACTCCCATGCCCCTTACCTCCTCATCCAGTCTGCTCATTCAAGCCCACACCCGAACCATCCGTTACGCTGCCATCAGGCAGCTGAATCAAACCCAACAACCTGCGCCAGGAGCCGGTTTCTGAAGCGACTGACCGAGGTGCCAGGTTTTCTGCCTCTCTCTTGACGGTCAGGCGGATCCAGAGACGGTAAAAACCGACCCGTCAGCAACCTATTTGAATCGCTTGGTCCATGATTTCAGCAGGGATGAGTGCGTTTCCCGCAGTTCGCCGAGCTTGTGGCTGGACCGGGGCGCTCCGTCAAGATCGAACAGTTTCGGTACGGCGATCCTTTGGGAGGCGTAAATGCCGGTGTGACCACTGAAATAGTAGGCGATGTAGCAGGCGATGGCGAAATAAAGAAGATGAGCCGAACCGAACAACTCCACCCCCATAATGGTACAGGCCAGGGGGGTATTGGTGGCAGCGGCGAAAACGGCCAGAAAGCCGAGAGCCGCAAACAGGTCGACCGGCGCACCAAAAAGCCAGGCCAGGGTATTGCCCAGGGTTGCTCCGACAAAAAACAGCGGCGTCACCTCCCCGCCCTTATACCCGGCGGCCAGGGTCACGGCGGTCAGCAGCAGCTTGATCAGCCAGCTGTACCATTCGGCGCCTCCGGGGCTGAAGGCGCTGACGATACTGACGCCGTTGGGGCGGCTCGGATAGACCCCCAGACCGATATAGTCGGAGTTGCCGATCAACTGGACAGCACCGATGACTATCAGTCCTCCGACCACGACAATCAGGTAGGGATTTTTAAGAGTCACCTTGAACAGGTCTTTCAACGCATGGGTCAGCTCGCCGAAAAGGTACCCCGCCAGACCAAAGGCGATGGCCGCGAAGACCACCTTGACCAGCATCAGCAGGTCAATTTTCACAGCATGCTCAAACAGGGTGATGGTTTCGAGGAAATCGATTCGATAATGCGTATGATGAGCCCCCCAGGCGGTACAGACCAGGTCGGCGAGAACAGAGGCGAACAGGGCGGGGATGATGGCGTCATACTTGAGCCGGCCGATCGCCAGAACCTCCAGGGCGAAAATCGCCCCGGTCAGCGGGGTGCCGAAAACCGCCCCGAAACCGGCGGCGACCCCGGCAATCAGGATCAACCTGGTATCCGCCTCGTTGAGGCGGAACAATCGTGCCAACCACTGGGTCGAAGCACCGCCGATCTGCACGGCCGTCCCCTCGCGTCCGGCTGAGCCGCCGAACAGGTGGGTCATGACCGTTGTTATCAGAACCAGGGGAGCCATCCTCCGCGGAATGCCGGCCCCGGGATCATGAATTTCATCCATGATCAGGTTGTTCCCCCCTTCCGAGTTCTTGCCCATCCGGCGATAGCTGAACACAATCACCAGGCCGGCCAGCGGCAGCAGGTACAGCAGCCAGGAATTGGCAATCCGGGTGGCGGTCGCTTCCTTCAACAACCATAAAAACAAGGCATTCAGGGAACCGACCACTACAGCGACCGGAACAATGAGAACTCCCCAGCGAATAATCTGTAGAAAAATTCTAGGATTCGAGCTTAACGGATGAGCCATGTCAACATCTCATAGATATCGAGTTTTCATCAGGAAGCGGACCTTTTCCGCTGTGGAGGCGTCAATCTGCGGGTTTATTTGTGCGGCGTAAAGGACTACGCCTCCGTTCACCCCCTTGATTTCCTTGCCACAACGAAAAATTGCTCGTTTCCAATCTAAGAACCGGTTAAAACGGAAGCCGGCGAGCTTCCGGAAAACTTGCATGAAATGAGCGGGAAAGACAATTTTTCGATACTACCCCTTCACCCATGACGGTATCAAGCGGTTTTGATTTCACAGCCCGGAACGCTCACCCCTTCGCAGCAGCCTGTCCCCTCCAATTCCCTACCATATAAGCGAAAAATAGAACCACAAAAAGATATAATCCCTTGACAAGATGACCTTCGGGCTTATGATGAGGACCGTTTGCACGGGTTTGCCCCATAAATGGTATATGGCAAGAAATCGTAGAGACGCTCTACCCCGCCTGTTTCAAAAACAACCTGGCAACTTTCTGTTCGCACAACTCGCTTGTGAGTTGGACCGCTCCTCTTATCCGGTCGATAGCGGTTTAAACATCTTCATTTTCAACGCAACTGATTCAGGAGAAAACACATGTCTGGATACGGGACACTTGCAGATCGCGTACAGCGTAAATCTTTGCTCGACAGGGTAAAAACCGCTGAGGAATGTATTCCATTTTTCACATCAGGAATGGATCTCGGCTGGTCAGGCTTTACCCCGGCGGGCTATCCGAAGGCCGTACCAATCGCACTGGCCGATCATGTTGAGAAGAACAACCTTCAGGGTCAACTGAGATTCAACCTGTTTATCGGGGCCTCGGTCGGAGCTGAAACCGAGAACCGCTGGGCCGAGCTTGACATGATCGATCGCCGCTGGCCCTACCAGACCGGCAAAAATATTGCCAAAGGGATCAATGAAGGGCGGATTCGTATGGGCGACAAGCATCTGTCTATGTTCGCCCAGGACCTGGGGTATGGTTTCTATACTCCCAAGATCGATATCGCCCTGATTGAAGTCTCCGAAGTGCTGCCCGACGGCTCCCTGGTTCCCACCGCATCCTGCGGCGCCATTGGCGAAATTCTGATGATTGCCGAAAAAATCATCGTCGAGGTCAACACCGGGATGCCGTCTTTCCGCGGTATGCACGACTGCCTCGCCCCGCAGACACCGCCCCATCGCGAACCGCTGCTGATCTGCAAAGCCGGAGACCGGATCGGTCGGGAGTCCTTTGCCTGCGACCCGGACAAGATTATCGCGGTTGTCGAATCGAAGTATCCCGACAAAGGCCGCGCTTTTGCCGACATGGACGACAAGTCCGAAGCGATCGCCGATCACATTCTCGATTTCTTCGTCACCGAGGTCAAAGCCGGCCGCCTGCCAGAAAACCTCCTCCCCCTGCAGTCGGGAGTCGGATCGATCGCCAACGCCGTCGTCGGCGGCCTGGCTAAAGGCCCCTTCCGGAATCTGACCGTTTACACCGAGGTTCTTCAGGACACCATGCTCGATCTCTTCGACTCGGGTAAACTGGATGCCGCATCATCCTGTTCTCTCTCCCTGTCTGAAACGGAAGGCTTTCCGCGCTTCCTGAACAATTGGGACAAGTATGCTGACAAAATCACCCTGCGCCCACTGTCGATTTCAAACTCGCCCGAAGTCGTGCGCCGCCTGGGGGTCATCGCCATGAACACCCCGGTTGAGTTCGACATCTATGCCCACGCCAATTCGACACTGGTCGGCGGCACCCGCATGATCAACGGCATCGGCGGTTCCGGGGATTTTCTGCGCAACGGCTACCTGAAAATCATGCACAGCCCGTCGGTCCGCCCCAGCAAAACCGATCCGACCGGAATTACCTGTGTCGTTCCCAAAGCACCGCACATTGACCATACCGAGCATGATCTTGACATCCTGGTCACCGAGCAGGGGCTGGCGGACCTGCGCGGACTGGCCCCGAAGGATCGCGCACAGACCATTATCGACAAATGCGCCCATCCCGACTATAAACCGATCCTTCAGGACTACCTCGATCTTGCCATCCGCGAATGCCTGAAGAAGGGCATCGGTCACGAACCGCAACTGTTTGATCGCTGTTTCAAAATGCAGCAGAACCTTGCGGCCAACGGCACCATGAAAATCACAAGCTGGGATATCAAAATCGACCTTTGCGAATAGCGCATACCGCCGTTACCACCCCACCCTGCCCTTGGGGCAGGGTGGACACGCCCCGGAGCCACTGTTTCAATTTAAAACACTGATGCATCCATTTATTCAAACACAGCAATATAAATATTTTATCCTGTTCCTCACATTTCCAAAAACCGCGAACCCAACAGGGACCGTCCCGTTCGACAGCACAAAAACCCCTCAGATTTGCCGTTAAATATCTGTTTATATAGCCAGTTTACTTTTCATCCCCTTAACAGGCTGGAAAAATACTCACTGGCGAATTCCGCCCAGACAACTCCAGAACCATACCAGAAATGATATTTTAAATTCCAAAGCGGAGATTTCCGCTTGACTTATTGCGACAGTCAATCGCATTATATAAAAACACTGTTTTTATTTTAACTAAAGAGAATTGAAGGATCATTTAACATTCACTAAGGAACCTTCGCAAGACGTTATATTTTCAAGGACTTACCCAAAAGACTGTTTGGATTTCGCTGTTCTACAGCAATCGACAAAGACGGCATACAGATAAATGCCCTTGCCTCAGGAGGAGAGAGAATGTCTGAATTCGGAACACTTGAAGATCGTGTACGTCGCAAGTCACTGTTAAGCAAGGTGATGAAAGCCGAGGACTGTATCAAGTTCTTCACCCCGGGACAGAACCTGCTATGGTCCGGTTTCACTCCGGCCGGCTACCCCAAAGCGGTACCGATCGCCCTGGCGGACTATGTTGAAGCCAACAGTCTGCAGGGGAAATGGAAGTTCAACCTGTTCATCGGAGCGTCTGTCGGCGCCGAAACCGAAGATCGCTGGGCAACTCTGGACATGATCGACAGACGGTGGCCCTACCAGACCGGGAAGAACATCGCCAAAGGGATCAATGCCGGGCGGATCCGCATGGGTGACAAGCACCTCGGCCTGTTTGCCCAGGACGCCGGCTATGGTTTCTACACCGAGAACGGCCGCTACGATATCGGCATCGTCGAAGTTTCCGCCATCACCGAGGACTGCGGCCTGGCCCTGACCACCTCCTGCGGTATCGTTGCCGAAGCCCTGCACCTGTGCGACAAGATCATCATTGAGGTCAACACCGGGCAGCCCTCCTTTGAAGGCATGCATGATATCCATATGCAGCAGAAGCCGCCGCACCGCGCTCCGTTCCTGATTACCCAGGCGAACAGCCGGATCGGCACCCCCTATGTTCCCTGTGACCCGGAAAAGATTATTGCGGTCGTCGAGTCCAAGAACCGCGACAAAGGTCGGGCGTTCGCCGAAATGGACGACACCTCCGAAGCGATTGCCGGACACATCATGGATTTCTTCGCTCACGAAGTGAAAAAAGGCCGTCTCCCTGAAAACCTGCTGCCCCTGCAATCCGGCGTCGGCTCTATCGCAAACGCGGTGGTCGGCGGACTGGCCAAAGGCCCCTTCACCAACCTCTCGGTGTACACTGAAGTGCTTCAGGACACCATGCTCGACTTCTTCGACGGCGGCAACCTCAAGCACGCCTCGGCCTGCTCCCTCTCGCTGTCCGAGAATCCGGGCTTCCCGCGCTTCTTCGACAACTGGGAAAAATACTTCGACAAGATCACCCTGCGCCCCCTGTCCATTTCGAATGCACCGGAGCCGATTCGCCGTCTCGGCGTTATCGCCATGAACACTCCGGTTGAATTCGACATCTATGCGCACGCCAACTCAACCCTGGTCGGCGGTACCAGGATGATCAACGGCCTTGGTGGTTCCGGAGACTTCCTGCGTAACGGCTACCTGAAGATCATGCACAGCCCGTCGGTCCGCCCCAGCAAAACCGACCCCCTCGGGATCACCTGCGTTGTCCCGAAAGCGCCGCACATCGACCACACCGAACACGATCTCGACGTGCTGGTCACCGAGCAGGGCCTAGCCGACCTGCGCGGTGTCGCGCCGAAAGAGCGGGCCAAACTGATCATCGAGAAGTGCGCCCACCCCGAATACAAGCCGATCCTGACCGAATACTTCGAAATGGCGGCCAAAGATTGTCTTGAAAGAGGAGTCGGTCACGAACCGCAGCTCTTCGACCGGGCCTTCAAGATGCAACTCAACCTGGCTGAGAATGGCACCATGCGGATCAAGAACTGGGACATCAAAGTGGATCTCTGCGAATAACCGTCACTGTCCCCTCAGTCAGGCAACAAAAAAATCCCTGCGTCACGGCAGGGATTTTTTTGTCTTGCTCGGGGGCTACCAGAGGGATTCTCTCATGTAGATCAGATGGGTGTTGCCCCGGTAGATACCGAACCGGGCCGTCGCCAGGGGGTTGTCCGCCCCATTTTTCAGCCATGCTGCGCCCGCCAGGTCGAGATCGTAAACCAGAGACACCCGGCCATCGTGACCGGTGCCGGGAGCACTCAGGGTGAAAGATTCATCGCGCCCCGCTACCAGCGTGGTCGTAAATGGCGCACTCGGCAGGGAGGTATCTCCAGCGCTCAGGTTGCCCTGGTAGTCCGAAAGGGCGAAATAAGACACGTCCAGCCCGGTACAACTGTCCCTGTCGTTGAGAACGAAACTGCTGCCATCATAGTAATCGACATAAATCGGGATGATCAAAGGAACCGTTTCCGGTCCATAGGCATTCTGCAGATGGAGCTCCCCGAAAAGCTGCTCGGTATCGCCGATTGAACTGAACGTCAGACTGCTGCACGTCCCGTCGCTTGCGGGATCAAAACAGATGCCGTCGCTGTCGGTCAGATCCGCCGCACTCAGCGTCAGATCGACATCCGTTACAAATGGCGCCTGGGCAGCCGTCCCCTTGCCATAGACCAGGGACTCACCGACCAGCCGCGCCAGTCCCACGCCATCGTTATCCGCGGTCCCGCTCCAGCTAACCGCGCCGCCGACAGCTACGGACAGGGGACTGCCGGTGCCCGCACTGTCCGCATATGTGCGTCCGGCCAGGGAGGTCTGCAGGCGCCAGTAACTGCCGCCATAGTTCAGGGTCACATCACCGTACCGGTTGAGAGCGGTGATCGTTATTTCGGGATCGATCTGATAATCGAAAGGTTGATCGAGGTAGGTAAAATCAGAGCACGAATCGGCAAACGACGGGGTGTTGCCGGACACGTTGAAGCGGGCCGGAACAAACCGCCCGAAACCACTGCTGCCCAGCACCAACGGCACCTCGTCACTGCCGAAGGAGCAGCCGTATTTCCCTGCCGACAGGGTATTGCTGAAACCGCTGAGACAATCATTCGGTTGATCGACGGCGGTAAAGGACTCATCGTAGACCGCATACCGGGCCAGGCCGAAGTGTCCAACCTCCGAGTAGCGAAAATCGGCTCCCGTCGCGTTTCCGGTGGCGGGAACGGCCCCGGAGAAGGCGCCGGAAAGGGTTCCGGCAACGGGGCTGCCGACCACCCGGGTGGGATCAATAACCGGAGTTCCGTCATAGCCCCTGAGGGCGGTCGCGGTCAGATGAAAGGCATCTCCCGCAATGACCGTACCGGTCCCCGGCAGGGAAAAGTTTCCGGCGTCACTGGAGGAGACCGTCATACTTCGCGGCCTGATCGCAAAATTGTCACTGGAGCAGGCCGGCGCGGAACCCGCCATGACGGTCCTGACCCGGACATTGGGTGCGGCCTGGTCCAGGCTCAGGGTGACCGTTTTGCGACCGGCATCGCCGGCGACAAAGGCAATATTGGCGGCACTCCCCAGGCCGGCGCCTGAAGGGCACGCAGCTTCACGGGCATCCACCAGGTCCACCTGGACAGCGCCGGAGAAGGTGCTGTTCACCGTGGTCGCATCCAGCAGAGCCAGCAGGTCGACGGCAAAAGGAACCCCTGCCAGCTTGGTAAAAATGGCGGTCTGGGGCAAGGCTCCGACCTCGACGGCGTCAAACGCACAGGAGGCCTCCTCGAACTCAAGGGCGCAACCTCTTGCGCCATCATCGTAGCAGCGGGTTGCGGAAGACGGTGCCGGAGAGACGCTCGTGGTCCCGAGGCTGACGGTGCCGGCACTACTGCGCGCGAGGAAACGTGATGCGATTCCGCCGCTGAACGTGAACGTATTGCCGTCAATCCACCCGTCGGGGCTGAGATGAATCGTGACGATGCCGGGATAGAGGGAGGTACAGGAGGGGTCCATACAGGCTTTGATGGTCACCCTTTCCGGGGTACAGATCGACGCCACCCCGTCATGCTCAATGCGGATATGATCGAAATTGCCGGAACAGGAGCGCCCCAGTCGCATATCGGCAAGCACCTCGTCCTGGCTCAGTTCAAAGCTGTAAAGTTTCACTTCGTCGATCTTGCCACGAAAGTTCCTGCCGCTGGCGATGCGGCACGCTGCGCCGGTAAAGATGTCGCCGCCGACGTAAAAGTTGCAGTTATTGGCATTCAGGGTTCCCTGCCAGTTGTTGGTGTTGGGATCGAGCACACCATTGATATACATCCGCTGGCGCCTGCCGGCAGCGGAGCTGTCGAACGTGATGGCGATATGGGTCCATTGATTGAGAGGAATGGTGGTGGCCGAAGTCAAGGTTGACGCCTGCCACCACCAATACAATTTCCCGGCCGGGTTCAGGTGAAATTCGTAATTGGTGTCGTTGGACAGAATCGAATAGAGATCGCTGTTCGGATAGGCCGTCGGATAAATCCATACAGAGGCTGAAAACTGGGTGGTATAGTCGAAAAGGGGACTCTCCCCTACCTCGACGATAGCCCGTCCGTCAAACTCCGCGCTGTTGCAGAAACCACCGACCACGGAACTGTGCTGGGAGGCGATGGTCGGATCCGGGTCAACGACGTTGGTCGCGGTCGGCGCCGAGCTGGTCAGCCTCCGTCCGTGCAGGGACGTCCCGCCGCTGTCGATCACTTCCCCTTCGGCACCACTCCAGGAACCGACCGGTTCATCCATGCGAAAATGGGTCACGGCACTGGCCAGGACCAGAACCGTCGCGCTTGCAGAAACGGAACCGGGGGCGGTCACGGTGTTTGTCAGGGAGCCCTGCTGGCTCAGGGACACGGCCAGGGTCAGCTGCTCGGACTGTCCGAAGGCCAGGGTCGGAATAGTCCAGGTGACATGCTGGCCGGATACGTCCACGCTACCGGTGGATACGACATGGGTCAGGTAACTCATCCCCATCGGCAGAGTATCGGTCACGCTGACGTTGTGAAAGGTCTCGCTGCGGGAACCGGTCACCTTGATGGTGAAGGTGACCACATCTCCGAGGGTGGCCGCCGTTGAACTGACCTCTTTGGTGAGAATCGGCGCCGGTACCGCGAGAGTATAGACGCCCCCGGAAAAATCGCCATTCCCCGAACCCGGACCGCCCAAAACATCGCCGGTGCTGCTGGTAATGGAATCATCGTCCCGGAGGTCGAGCCTCAGGGTACCGGTCTCGCCCGTCCCCGTGTAAGCGGAGACGACCCAGGTGGTATTACTGCCGGTGATCGACGTCAGGCTGGCCCCGGCCACCGCCCCCCCCGCGGTTAATGCGAAATCGGAGAGATCGACCCCGGTGACGGACTCGCTGAAAACCACCGTCCAGGAAACGTCATTACCCGCGCTGGTGGGATTGGGGCTCGCGATACTGATCGACTCGACATAGGGAGACAGCTCATAAGTGACGACAACGCAGCCAGGCCCGCCGGCGCCCCCCCTGCGAAAATCAGAGCGCGAGAAAGCGCCCCCGCCTCCCCCGCCAAAGGCATAACCGGCATAACCGTCGCCGACGCTGGTTCGTCCGTCCCCTCCGTTTCCACCGCCGGCCGCCGTTCCGCGGCCGCCATTCAGGCCGCTGGCGTCGTCACCTTTTCCTCCGCTGCCGGCGCCGCCCCCACCGGCGCCCGAGTGCCCCGGTGGGCCGGAGCTGCCACCCCCCCCGGCGAACACGACATCACCGAGCCCGCCGCTGGCGGAACCGGAGCCCGGAGCCCCATCCGAAGCGCCACCGTTTCCGCCCCTGGCCATCATCAGCGAAGCGAAAGAAGAATGACCTCCCGTACCACCGTCACCGGTTGAAGCGACCCCGCCATGACCGACGTTGAGCGCGTACGTGGTGCCCGGGGTGACGCTCAGGACACTCTGCGCATATTGACCTCCGGCTCCCCCGCCGCCGGACCGGGCCTCACTGGCTCCCGATACGCCGCCGCCGGCCCCGCCCCCCCCCCAGGCCTGAACCGTCACCGAAGTCACCGTTGCGGGCGCGGTCCAGGTATAGGTGCCAGGGATTGTAAAGGTTTCGATTACCGTTTGCGCAAAGACAGGAACGGCCCAAAGCAGGAAAAAGAGCACGCCCAGAATCGTGCCGGGACATCCGCCCCACCTGACAAGCCTCGGCATGACTGCGGGGATAACAAGAACACACCTCATGGGAACCCCACCTTCATCTGGACACCGCGGGAGACGTAATCCGGAGACCCGTAACTGCCATAGATCGCTTTCGCGGAAATCGTAAAAATCGGATAAGGACCGATCGCCCCTTCGGAAAAGCTCTGGGCGGCACAGGACACGGTCACACTGAAATCATGGATCGTCATGGTTCCATCGCATACCGCCCCGACTCGAGCTCGGGCGGCTCCCCATTCCAGGCCGCTGCGCGCGGCCTGATAGGCCCGTCCGCCCTGGACGGCGAGCAGGTTGGTGGAGCTCTGAACGCTGATCAGGCGCGTTATGGCAACCCCGAGCAGAGCCAGGACAACCAGAATAAAAATAGCCTGCACCAAGGTGAAGCCGCGATTGTTTTCCAGTAGCCGGTAAGGGTTCATGGCACATTCACCACATGGACCTGATGAAGCAGGGTCATGCTTTCGCCTGCCTCGGTCAGAGCAAGTTTGAGGGTGACCAGACCGGCACGCTGACTGCTGCCCGGATCATAACTGAATGAACAGGAGGAGACATTCCGGGTCATGAGCGCCGGAGGACCTCCGGGGGGAGTGACCATGCCGGAGGTGATGGCATAATCCGCATAACGGTTCAGCTCGCCGCCTTCACAAGCATACATAACCGGGCCGTCGACCACGAAAAACCTTTGGTAGGGGGACGGCGAGGAGAATTGATAAGGGGGAGACAGGACGACCCGCGAGGACGAGCTTCCAGCCCCGATGGTCGCTCGGTTCCCCGATCCGGCATAGGCGTTACCGAAGGAGCCAGATGCTGAAATATTGTAGACCACCAGCTGCTGCCCCGCCGCGGGCGTGACAGTCAGACCGCCGAGAACATCGAAACCGCTGTCCGCCGTTGCGAAATCCAGGACGTCGCCGCCACTGGCCGGATCGGGATATCTCCGGTAACGACCGCCATCGATGCCGTTCAACAGTTCCAGATACTGTCCCGTGGCATCGATACGAATACTGTTCGGCAGAGCGTGACGGATATCCCGCTGTATGCGACGCAAAGCGCCATCCGCCTGATCCACCAGCCTGGTTCTGCGACTGAGATCGAGATAGCCGGTGACGGGGCTGACGAGCAATTGCCCTCCCAGCGCCGTCAGGATGCCGATGACGACAATGACGACGACCAGCTCGACCAGGGTAAACCCCCCTTCAGGATATGGGTTGCCTGTACTCCTCATCATCCCCCTCAGTAATCACTTCTGAAGCTGCTCAGGGACACCCGGTCGCCGGCAGGGTCCGTCACCTCAACGGTGATCTCCAGGCCGGGGACAGTCCGTCCCGAGGGCCCGAAGCTCTGGGACCGAACAGCGACGTCCACGGTGTAACCGGCCAATCCCGGCAGGGCGACGCCATTCTGATCACGAACCCCGGCATCGTGAAGCCCGTCATAATCATCCACGTCATCATACAATGCCCGGTTTCCCTCTCCGTCCGCATCCGGATCATGATAATTCTGCAAAGCAATCTCTTCCAGGTAGGACTCGGCGATGGCCAGCGCCTGGCGCTGCAGGACGGGATCCGCGGAATGTGAGGTCGCGTAGTTCATAACCAGCAGAACGCCCCCGACCGCCACTGAGACGACGACCATGGCGATCACCAGTTCTATCAGGGTCAGCCCTGCCTGCCCTTTTGCGTCAGCGTATCGTGAAGACATCATAAGGCATCCACATATCCAGACTCGGCGATCACCGCAAAGCGGTAACTGCCGACGGAAATCGACACATCGCTGCGGGGATTGACGCGCCCCATGGCATCAAAGACAAAACCCGTGAGGGGGGAAATGGTCACACGGGAGAAGGTCTGGGAACTGACCGGGTGTTGAGAAGAAATGGTCACGAACGACCCGGCCCCGCAGGAGGTCTGCTGCTGCAGGGCATAACCGTCAGCGGTCAGCTGCACCCGAACGGGACAACCGCTGGCGACGGCAAGTTTTTGAGCGTAACGTACCGCTCCGGCAACCTCGTCGTATGCGGCACGCTCGCGGTAGATCGACTGGTCAAAGAACAGAGGGACGGCAACGCCTGCAAGAATAGCGAGCAGCAGAATGACAACAACAAGCTCGATAACGGTAAACCCGTTTTTAAGATCAAGATAGCTCATCATTTGGCTCTTCGTCGTCCATAAGCAGCAACGGGGCCACACATGATGACCCCGCCCAAAAAAACAGGTATTGAAGCCCTTTATCAAGTCAGCATGGTTGGCATAAGACGAATGTTACCAACTCACGGCCCCCCCCTTACTCAGTACTGCTTTGGTATCGGCATCCTCCGGGGTGCTGACTGTGATCAGAAACGAATCCGTAGCAGCACATCCTGAGGTACCGTCATCATCATAACAAAGGCCTGCGGTATCGGCTGTCCAACCATCCGGAGCGCCCCCGTCCATGGCCTGGGCCAAGGTGGTCCCGTTGGTAATAAACGTCACTGCGGAGGTCCCTTTTACCAATTTGGCAGCATGATTTAATGCGGTGGCCGAGCTTGCAGCACCATAGACCCCTTGGGCGGCAGAAAGCTTGGCCTCGTCCTGAATATCAATAAACTTCGGAACCGCCACAGCGGCGAGAATTCCCAGGATAACGATCACAACAACCAGTTCGATCAGGGTAAAACCGTTTTGATTTCTCATCTTCTTGTTTCTCCTTGTGTTATGCAGATGACTTTGGCAATCACTTGAACCATTATTCAACCCCAGGGGCGCAGCCACCTGTAGGGTTCTATGGGCTTTAACGTCAATCCGGACAGCTCATCGGTTTTTCCAGCGCCGCTGCCCTCCTCGCTGTAGACCGGCTCAATCCTGAAGCGGGCCCTGGCCGGACCGGCAAGCCCGGTTTCGAAATAGAGCTGATTGCGCACCAGGTAGATCAGGGCGCGCTGCTGCTGATCATAAAACCAGCTGCCTTTGACCATGTCCTCCAGGCGATAGCGAAACCGCACCCCCAGGTAATTGTCCGGCTTTTCCGCCAGCAGATCCATCGGGTTGGTACCTGCCAGGTTTGTCAGGCCGGCCATGTCCCCCCTGACATAATGGTTCGCAACCTGCATCCCGATGGCGCTGCGCATCACCCCCAGGTCATGCATCATGGAGGTTCTTTCGACGTCGACCAGCAACTTGTAATAACGGTTCAGGGCAAATACCGCCAGAATACTGATGATGGAAATGACCACGATCAGTTCCAGGAGAGTAAAACCTCTCTGGCGATTCGCACACTGTCCGATATCTTCATTAATCATTGCTTATTTTCTAGTGTTAATCAATAGTTTTTTTTGTTTATTTTGCGATACTTGCCAGGTTCCACATTGGTAAAAAGACCCCGAGGGCCAGGATCAGGACCATGGCGCCGATGATGACAATCATAATCGGTTCGATGGCGCTGGACAGGTTCTTCAAATCATAGTCCACCTCGCGCTCATAAAATTCAGCGACATCCTCCAGCATGGTGTCAACCGAACCGGATTCTTCGCCAACCGCGAGCATCTGCAAAACCAGCGGGGTAAACATGCCGGTCTGGGTTGCGCTGCGGGTCAGGGTATCGCCACGCTCTATGCCGTTGCGGATCAGTTCGATTTTTCCGGCGACATAGCTGTTATTGACGGCCCGTGCGGTGAACCCGAGAGCCTGCGAAAGAGGAATACCCGCAACGTAACTCATATTGAAGCCGCGCGAGAACCTCACCAGGGTAGACCGCAGGATGATATCGCCGACCAGGGGCAATTTCAACTTGTAGCGATCCCAGGTAGAGCGCCCCCGCTCCGTCCCCAGCCACTGTCTGAGCCCGATCACGCCGAAGACGGAGCCGCCTAGAAGCAGATACCAGTAATTGACCATGAAACCGGACAGCGTCATCAAAATACGGGTCGGAAGAGGCAGTTGCGCTCCGGCGGATGAAAAAACTCTTTCAAACGCGGGGATGACGAACAGGCTGATAAATACGACGGCAAAAACAATGGCAATGGTCACGAACATCGGGTAGCGCAGGGCGGTCTTGACACGGTTGATGGTTTCCTTCTCCCGTTCAAAATAAATGGACAACTGGAGGAACACCTCATCGAGCTTTCCGGTCACCTCACCGACCTGGACCATGCGACACAGCAGAGGCGGAAAAACCCGGGTATCCCTGCTGAAGGAGCCGGACAGATCCATACCGGACTCGAGATCCTCGACGACTTTCGCCAGGGCCTCACCCAGAGTCGGGTTGCGGGAAGTTTCGACCAGTCCGCGGATGGCCCGAACCAGGGGAACGCCCGATGAATTCAAGGTATACATCTGCCGGCAGAACAGAATCAGATCATCCAGGCCGACCTTTTTGCGCCGTTGGAAAAGAGGCAGATTCTGCAGATCGACGGACCGCTTCTGATCAATCTCGACGATACTGATGGGAATCGACTGACTGCTCTGAAACTGACTGGCAAGAAGTTCGGCAGACAAGGCTTCAACCTGACCTTCCACCAGGTGACCGTCCGCGTCCTTGACCTTGTAGCGATATAATGGCATGAGCTGAACCGTCCTTGATCCCGGGTTATGAGACAACCGGCGCGGCGGGTGCCGAAGCCTGGCTTCCTGAGGCCGCGCTGAGGGTCTCGTCTAGCTGGCCGGAAACCCGCAGAACTTCCTCCATGGAGGTGATGCCCTGGATCGCCAGCTGCAAGGCGCTGTCGGACAGACTGATAAAATGCGGTGTCACCTGGGCGATCGCGGCAAAGGCGGCGCTGTCGTTCCGACGCAGGGCATCCGCCAGATCGAAAGTGATTTCCAGCAGCTCGAAAATACCGATCCGCCCGCTGTAACCGGTGTTGTTACAGGCCGGACACCCCCGCCCCCGGTGGAACCGTGTCCCGTCCGGAATCCGGACCCGCCCCTGGTAGGAGTCGAGCCAGCTGGCCTCCCCCGGACCGAGAGGATCATCGACGTCACAGGAGCTGCAGATTCTGCGGACCAGGCGCTGGGCGAGCACAGCACGCAGGGAACTGGCGACCACATACCCTTCGGTCCCCATTTCAATGAGGCGTAACGCGGTACTGATTGAATCGTTGGTATGCAAGGTGGACAGAACCAGGTGACCGGTCATAGCGGCCCTCAGAGCAATATCACTGGTTTCTTTGTCGCGCATTTCACCGACCATGACGATATCCGGATCCTGCCGCAGTCCGGCCCGCAGAACCTTGGCAAAATCGAGACCGATCTTGGGATGAACCTGAACCTGGTTGATGCGGGGCAAGCGGTATTCAACCGGATCTTCTACCGTGATGATCTTCTTTTCATGACTGTTCAACTCATTCAGGGCACCGTACAGGGTCGTGGTTTTACCACTGCCCGTCGGGCCCGTCACCAGCACCAGCCCATGAGGCTGGTGAAGCTGCCGCCGGAACCGGGCCAGCAGGGGAGCCTTCATACCGACCTGTTCCAGGTGCAGAATCCCGCTCGACTGATCGAGCAGACGCATAACAACCGACTCACCGTATTGCAACGGCATGGTCGACAGGCGGATATCGATACTGCGCCCCTTGACCCGGACGTTGAAACGTCCGTCCTGGGGCAGGCGCCGCTCCGAGATATCGAGGCCGCAGACCAGCTTGAGTCTGGAAACCAGGGCTGCGGCGATGCGTTTTTCTTTCATCACCTGCTCATGCAGGACCCCGTCGATCCGCTGTCGGATACGCAGCACCTTTTCATCCGGTTCGATATGAATGTCAGACGCCCCGACCTGAACGGCGTCCTCGAAAAGAGACCGGAGCAGACGCACAACGGGAGCATCCTCAACCGCGGTTTCCGAAAGCAGCTGCTCAAGGTTGCTGTCCCCCTGCGACAACTCCTCGCCCAATTCCTCGGCAATGGAAACAATTTCCTGGGTCCGCCGGTAGACCGTATCCAGGGCCCTGAGCAGTTCCGACTCATAAACCACGGCCAGGCTGACCGGCTTTTTAAGAATCTTGGTCAGTTCATCGTAGGCATAGATATCCGTCGGATCGGCAACCCCCACCAGGAACCGCTGGTCCTCCTGCTTCAGAACCATGGCCCGGTAGCGCCGTGCCGCCGTTTCCGGCAGCAGACGCACGGTTTCCGCCTGGTAATTGTAGTGCTTCAGGTCAATGAACGGGAGATTCAGCTGGCTGGCCAGAAACTCATGAAACTGCTGGGACGTCACCAGACCAAGGTCGACCAGGGTGTTCCCCAATTTACTGCCGGTTTTCTTCTGAGCAGCCAGAGCGCTCATCAACTGCTCTTCTGTGATAATACCGTTCTTAACGAGCAGCTCGCCGATCCTGATTTTCTTGCGTGGCCCGGAAGCCGGTTCCATCATCATAAGTCTGAGTCCTTAGAGGCTGTCGTTTTCTACAGTTTCTGCAAACGCCGCTGCGCATAGTCACGCAGATCGCCACGCAACGCCGGCAAGTTCAAAGCGGTCCCGTAAGCCTGGCGGGCCAGACTGCGGTTGTCACTCTGGTCGGCACACACGCCAAGACCAAACCACCAGGTCTCGTTCCCCGGCTGAAGCGTGACCAGGCGCCGGTAAATCTTCCCCGCGTCCTGGTAGCGACCATCTTCCTGCAGTAAAACCGCCAGCAAAGCATGATATTCCTGATCCTCTTCAAAGGCCGGTTGCGGGGTGGCCGACAACAGTGACACCCCCTCGGAATAACGTTGAGACGCCAGCATCAGTCGGGCAGACAATTTGCGCAAGACGGGATTTTCCGGGGCCAGTTCCAGACCTTGCCCCACGACCTGGGCGGCGGCCTCAAGCTGCTTCTGCTGCTGCAATAATGCCGCCAGTTGGACGCGCGCGCCGACAAAATCAGGCCGCAGTGCAATAGCTCGCCGGAAACTGGCCCGGGCTGCCGACCAGGCTCCGTCCTTGACCTGCGCCAAGCCGAGACGGTAGGCAGCAATGTCGGGAGCAACGGGGCTGACCGACTTGTCCAGCTTCGGCGTTTCCGTTTCGATCTTTTCCGCGGGAGCGGGCCGGTGATCGGCGAGCGGTTTCGCAGGCGTCGCGGCAGCAACCGCGACGGACGGTTCCTGAACCGGGAGAGGGGCTGAACGGGCGATGCCGATTGTGATGCGGAACCTGTCATCGGCAAGCTGCCCGGCCCGGATCGCATCCACCCGCCCCTCACTGTTCAGCGCCATCAGCAGCAGCAGCGAATCGGCGCCCGGTCGGAGGCTGAACTGGGCCAGCAGGTGATCGTCTTGTGAATCGGGGATATGCAGCTGCCGTCCGATAACGGCCTGGGGAAAGCGAAAGGCGAATTGCCTGCCGGCCGTCTCCTGCTGCTCAAAGCGATACTCCGTCAGCCCTGAGAATTCAAGGGTCACGTGGGCCGAACCTGGATCACCGGAAAACTCCACAGCAACCAGCTCCGCCGCGGTGTTTTCTTCCGGAGGCGGGATGAGGGTAACGGGTGCAGGCAGGGTCTCTTCAGAAACGGGCACCAGGGGCGGCAACGCCACCGAAGGCCCTGAGGCCAGCTCAGGCGCAATTGTCTTAGGGGTGGCGCCGAAAAAGCCGCTGTCCCCGGACAGGTAGAAGAACAGCAACAGTCCCACAAGCAGGCAGCCGGTCATGAGACAACCGAACACCACCCTCGATCTTCGCCGCCCTTCCCCTGATGCGGTGATTCCGGACGCGGATCCGGGCACCGTCCCCCCCGGTTCAAGACGTTGATCCAGATCGCGCAACATATCGTTAATCAGGCTCATCGCAGCACTCTCAGAATCAGCAGGGTCAAAACGACGATCATGGAAACCAGGCCGAATTCGCGGTAATAGCCGAAGCGCGCAGTTCCATATGCGGCCAGGCCGGGAGTATCGGCAACCGCCCTGCGAACCAGCCGTGGGGGTATTTTTCTGGCCCCTTTTCCGTAGGCAGCCAGAAGGGCTTTATTGGCGAGGACATTAACCAGTCTGGGTACGCCGCCGCTGGCCTGGTAAAGCAATCGCGAGGCCCGGGGGGTGAACAACGCCGGTTCGCGGCATCCAGCAACCGTAAGCCGATGCTCAAGATAAGCCGCAACATCCCGGCGGGTCAGCTTTTTAAGGACATGTGAAAAGGAAATCCTCTGTTTGAGCTGGCGCAGGCCGGGTTCGGCCAGGCGTTGTTCGAATTCCGGCTGGGCAAAGAAGATGATATGCAGCAGCTTGTCCTTCGCTGATTCCAGATTGCTCAACAGCCGCAGAGATTCAAGACTGTTGCGAGGCATGGCCTGAGCTTCGTCAATCATGACAACAACCTGACGCCCCGCCTGCTTGAGCTTGACGAGCTCCGCAAAGATCGCCAGACACAATTGCTGCAGGGTCGCTGCTGGAGCAACCTTAAGTCCCAGTTCCGAGCTGATGGCCTGGTACAGTTCAAGGGGATTCAGCAGGGGATTGGGCAGATAGACGATGGCACATTCAGCTTCCAGCAGATTGATCAGTTGTCGGCAGAGCAGTGTTTTCCCGGTCCCGACCTCTCCAATGACACGCACAAACCCTTCACCGTTGCGTAACGCGATCAACAACACGTTCAATGCTTCCTGATGACCGCTGAACCGGTAGAAATATTCCGGATCCGGAGTCAGTGAGAAGGGTTTCTCTCTCAATCCAAAAAACTGCTCGTACATACCACACCCGCACCTATGACTGGCGATCTGCTAAAATTGACGCCACTGGTTCTGCAGCTCGGGAGCCAGTTGCTGCATCCTCTCCCGGGTTGCGTTCAGGCTGCTGTTCCAGTCATCCGAATGGCCAATCACCTGGGGTCTGAGCAGAATAACCAGTTCACTTTTTTGCGACGCGGCCTGATTGTGCCGGAACAAAGCGCCAAGCCCAGGGATTTTGCTGAGAAGCGGAACCCCGGCCTGATCCTGGGTCGTATTTTCCTGCATCAATCCGCCGATGACCACCAGCTGTCCACTTCTGGCGTGAACGATACTGTCTGACTCCCGGACCGTACTGTAGGCGACCGGAATGCTCTGTTCGTTGCCGAAAACATTGATCTCCTTGGTCTGATCGACAACTTCGCTGACCGTCGGGTGGACATGGAGAGTGATCTGGTTGTCACCATCGATCTGCGGCGTAACATCCAGGGCGATCCCGGAGAAAAACGGCGTCAGGGTGATGTCGTTCGAGGTCGTCGTGGTTGTTCCGGAACTGGTATCGCTGGAAATGTCCGTGACGAAAAACTCATCCGACCCCACCTTGATGACGGCTTTCTGGTTATTGACCGTCGATATGCGGGGACTGGAGAGAACCTGGACGTCGCCCTGGGTTTCCAGCATTTCAACGAAAGCCTGAAAATCGTTGAAATTCAAAGCCAAACCGAACACCCCGCCGAAGGACGTCGTATCAACGAAACTCTCCAGTCCGACACTGTCGACCGCGTTGAGATTGGTGGTCGTGATGACATTTCCGGCATTGCTGCTGCCGAAAACCGACCCGCCACCCGACTGACCGGCGAGCAGCCCCTTGCCGCTGGCGGTTTTCCCCAGTGCCGACCAGTTGATTCCTGACTGGAAGCCGTCGGACAGCCGAACCTCGATGACTTTTGCTTCGATGAGAACCTGGCGCTGGAGGTTGCTCTGGATGGTCCTGAGATACTCTTCGACGAGACGCATTTCATCAGGCATCGCCACGACGACCACCACGCTGGCCTGAGGCTGAATAATGACTTTCCGTCCCTCTCCACTGCCGACCAGACTCTGGATGGCGGTCCGGAGTTCACTCCAGAAGTCCGCAACCGACTCGGTATCGATCCGGCTGCCGGAAACCGACCCCTGTGACCCCTGGCCGCCGTCATTGCCTCCCCCGTCGGAATCATTGCTCCGGACCTGGGAAACCTGACCGGAACTGACCCGCGTCTGGCTGGCGCCCTTGCGAACAAGGTTCAGGTAATTGACCTGAAACGTCCGGCTCTGCAGTCCGGCGGGCATAACCTGATAGATGGATCCGGTTTTGAAATAGGGGTACCCGTAGACATTGTGAACAACCTGCAGAACTTCGTCGATGGTGGTATTTTTGAGATCGATACTGATGTCACCCGAAACCGCAGGATGCACAACCATATTCATGGGGCTGTCGACGACCAGACTCATGAAGAATTCTCTGGCGTCGACCTTGGTGGCCGCAATATCGAACCGTTCTGCCTGGGGCTCGGCAGAGGCCATGTGCGGTTCCGGAACCAGGGCCGCACGGATTTCAGGGGGCGGGGGCAATTTTTCCGGAGCCGCCTGGGGGGGCTGAGAAGGAGCGGCCAGGGCTTGCTCAATTGAGGGCATCGGGGTTCCGCCGCGCGGCGCGGGCGCACACCCGGCCAGCAGAACCAGTATCCAGACGATCGGCATCACATGCCTCAATTTTTGTGATGAAGTAAAGCTCACTTCCTGCTCCCTTCTGTAGCAGATTTTTTCTTTAACCCGGCGCCGTCCCGGGTCAAGACGATTTTGTCACGACCCCTCTTCAAGGTGACCCGGTCAGCAGCGATATCAATCAGGCGGTAGCCGGCAACGGTGTCGCCGATCGCCATCGGTGTTCCGTTGATCAGCGCGACGGCGCGGGTCGGCGATTGCAGGACCGCCGACAATCTCCAGTGACTGGTATCGACCCGGGGCAAGGGATCTCCGGCAGTTTCCCGTTTAGCCTCCCGAGACGGCTCTGCGGCGGGGCGCATGGGGTCGGAAAACGCCCCGGCCTGCTCCGCGCGAGCGCCACAGACCGCACCGTTAAGCACTATGGCAACTATCAGTAAAATAGCTCTAACCACCGATCCATCCCTCCGTGAGACTCAGGGTATAAACCTGCAACCGGATAATCGCCGCCGGGTACTCGGTCGTTTCGATTTCGACCGTGTCCCAGACCAGGGCGCGCGGCAGATTCTGCAGTTGCTGCAGATAGTTCAACAGGTCCCGGTAGGTTCCGGCCAGTTCCATCTCCAGGCCATGAACAAACAGCTCGGGGGCCTCACCGGAATCACGCGCTCCTGACGCGGCCGTCATGGTCCTGGGGGGAAGATTATTCAGGCTCAGCAACTGCAGAGACTGCTGCCGCTTGAGCAGGTCTTCAAGGAGATGCGTCATCTGCCGCGGGGAGACCAGGTTGTCGATGTTGCTTTCCAGCATAGCCTGCAGTCTGTCGGATTCCGCCTGCAGGGTATTGATCCGTTCCCGCATGTCCGCATCCGGATCGGTCTTTTCACGCGCCCGTAGCAGCATCTCACGGGCGGTCAGTTCCTGAAGGCTGTTCCGGGTGTGCGTGAGTTCCTGCTGAACCTGCCGCTGCCGCTGAGCCAGGGGGTCAAAAACCCCCAGATACACGAAAACCGCGAGGAGCACGATCACTGCGCCGGTCAGGACAGCCCGCTCACGCAACGTCCGTCCGTCAAACCACTCCCGGAAACGTTTTCCCCCTGTCATCTTCACGGTGTGCTCCGTTGTGCAGCCAGCTCAAAAGTCACCTGGTGCGTCGGTTCCTCTAGCCGGGTCACGGTCAAGCTGTTAAAAACGGCCCCACCGAAAACATGTCCCTCTCCAAGAGTGGCGACAAAGGCCGGTATCTTTTCCTCATCCAGGGTCGCTCCGAAAATTTCGACCGTCTGCCCCTCATCTCCCAAACTGATCCGAGTCAGCCAGAGCCCTTCGATCCGATGGGCTGACAACCCTTGCAGGGAGCGGAGAATCCTGTCGTTCCCGCCCCCCTGTCTGCGGGAGAAATAGCTGATTGCGTCTTTCTGCCCGGCCACCTGCTTTTCAAGCTGTCCTGCTTTCTCGGCAAGAAGAGGGTTCGGCTGCCGCTCAGGGAATTTCAGCTCAAGTTCGGCGACCAGAGCCTGCTTTTCATGTTCCCGCTGCTGCATTGTGAGCAGTTCATCTTCGAGGGTGCGAGCCCGCCAATACCCGTACCCCCCGATAAGGGCAAGAACAACCGCCGCCACGATGACCCCCCCCAGAGCCCGGGGAAGCAGCAGGGGTTCCGGCTTGTCGATGAGACACTCCTGATAGAGATTGATCTGCTGTTTCATGAATCCTGCTCCTGCCTCATGGCTCCGCCTATCGCCAGCAGAAAAGGATTGAGGTCCCGACCGGCAAGATCATCATCGAGGGTGATGAGATCCGCCCAGTTCAACGGTTCCACCTGGGTGGCCAGATACTCATTAAGGTAATGACAGACAGCGGGAATATCCTCACCGCACTGCGCCACAATCAGACGTGACACCATCGGCAACGAAAAGGAGCTTTCACAGAAATCAAAAGAGCGCTGAATCTCAAGGACAATGGCGTCGAGCTGCTCGGACAACAGTTCGTATTCGCCATCAGCGTAGGGACGCAGATCGTTCATTCCGGTATTGAATGACCGCGCCAGGTAGAGCTGCTGATCCCGGACGATGGCCAGCATGCCGTGATGGTCAGCAAGCCAGAGAATGGCCGTCCCGCGTTCATCCCTGAAAGAACAGCACAGGTTGCGTAAAGAAAACTCAGGAATATCGATGGCAGACAGAGCGAGCCCCTTATCCCTGCCCGCTCGGACAAGCTGTTTCAAAGGAGCCGCAGGACTGGCGACCACGTAGTTCAACGACTTCCTCTCACCGCTGAACGGCAGGACATCGAAGACATCGACGACCGCCTGTTCCGGTGGATAATCAAGGTTTTCCCTGATCTGCCAGCGCGCCGCATCCCGCCTGTCGGCTTCGGACAGCTCGCTGAGGTCGGCCTGAATCAATTGATAACTGCTGCCCGGCACTACGACTACGCAGTCGTAGTGCCCCAGTTTATAAGATCGCCCCAACCCCTCGCACCAGGCGAGACGGCTGTCGAGGTCAGGAATCTCGGTGGCTTCGACAAACAACAGAGTCCTGCTGTGATCCGGCGCTGTCCGTATAGCGGTGGCCACGGCACACTCTTCTGCAAGCATCAGAGCCATCCGGACATTCCCGGTTTTTCGTTTTCCTGTAAACACCCCCAGAGCAGCCTCCAATATTTTAACATTCACTAATATTATGCAAAATTAAACCTTATTGCTCCCTAAGAATCAACAAAAAAAGGTAGCCGAAGCTACCTTTTTTTGTTGAACCGATAAAATAATTTCAATTAGCAAATAAGCCGTTTCGCCGATCACAGGTTAGAAGATTCCGAAGCCAGATAAGACGCGACCCCTTCCCCGTCGGCGACCATCCCCTTATCCCCCTGGCTCCAACCTGCCGGGCAGACTTCCCCGTGCTTTTCATGAAACTGCAGGGCGTCAACCATGCGCAGCATTTCATCGATGTTCCGCCCCAGCGGCAGGTCGTTGACGACCTGGTGACGGACGATGCCGGACTGATCAATAAGGAACGAGCCACGCAGGGCCACTCCGGCCGGATCGAGCTCGACATCGTAAGCCTTGCAGATCTCATGCTTGACGTCGGCGACCAGCGGGTATTTGACCGGACCGATACCACCCTCGGCCACAGGCGTATTGCGCCAGGCCAGGTGAGTGAACTGAGAATCGATGGAACAGCCGATCACCTGCACCCCACGCTTCTCAAATTCCGCAATCCGGTTACTGAACGCGATCAGCTCCGTCGGGCAGACAAATGTGAAATCAAGAGGATAGAAAAACAAAACAATATATTTACCCTTGTAATCGGAAAGGGAGAAGGTTTCGTTGATAGAACCATCAGCCATAGCCGCCGCAGCTGTAAAATCAGGGGCTTCTTTACCTACCAGTACACTCATCGCTTAAACTCCTCTCAAATAATGTAGTTTCAAACCTCAATTTGAACCGTAGTCTAGCGAATAATAATCCGCTGTCAAGAAAAAGATTACTATTTTAGTTATTTTTTACGACTGCGGGGATGGGCACGGTCGTAGACCTCCGTCAGATGACTGAAACTGACCTTGGTGTAGCGCTGGGTTGTTGACAGGGATGCATGCCCGAGAAGTTCCTGGATGACCCGCAGGTCGGCTCCGGCATCGAGGAGGTGGGTGGCAAAAGAGTGGCGTAACGCATGCGGGGTGACGTCTCCGGGCAACCCCAGCTGGATCAGTCTTGCCTTCAGGTTGCGTTGAACGCTGCGCGCAGTGAGCCGCGCCCCCCGATGATTGAGAAACACCGCCCCCTTCTGCTGATCCCCTCCCCGCAGGGCCAGGTAGCGTGCAAGGACCCGCAGAGCGGTCTTGCCGACCGGGAGGATCCGTTCCTTGCTGCCTTTGCCAACGACCCGAACCTGGTGACCGCTGAAATCGAAGGAATCAAGGTCGAGACCGACCGCTTCACTGACCCGCAGGCCACAGGAATAGATCAGCTCCAGCAGAGCCAGATCCCGGAGCAGCAGTAATTCTTTACCTGCAATCGGCTTATCCAGAAGCGTCCCGACCTGGTCGACACTCAGCACTTTGGGCAGGAATTGTTCCCGCTTGGGCGTTGTCAGGGTATCGGCCGGAGAAGCCTCGAGCACCCCCTCACGGACGGCAAAACGAAAAAAGACCTTGATGGTCGACAACTTCCTGGCAATACTGGTGCGACTGTTGCGACGGTACAACTCGGCCAGGAAGCGTCTCAGCAGCAGGATGTCAACCCGCCGCAGACTCTCCCTGTCGGCCAGACTCGCCCCACTGTCGCACAAAAACCGCTCAAGCTGATGGAGATCCCGCAGATAGGCGGCAACCGTCCGTTCGGACAGGCTGCGCTCCGTTGCCAGATGTTGTCTAAATGCCTGGAGCAGGTCGGTCACCGGCGTCCCCCTGAGTCAAATAGTCCTTCGCACCCCCTGCCCGTCGACCGCGGCGAACAATTGACGATAGGCAGCTCTCATGTCATACTTCTTCATCATAAAACACGAGCGAGCCCGCCGGAAACGTTTTCTTTTCCAGCTGCACGCTGACAACACCTAGCAGAAGACAATCAGCCATCCATGTATCTGATACTGAAACTGATCATCGTTGCCATTGCCATCTTTCTCTTCATCGACTTCCTGACGGTCCTGTTGACCTACAGTATCTGCTGGTATGAAAAGTCGAACGAAAATCCGAAGCTGGTTGAAAAACGGTTTCGCGGCAAGAGCCTGATGCTGGTTCTCAAGCTGATGCTGCCGGAGATTTTTTTCAACTTTATAACGGTTGCGCTCATCCCGCTCGGCATGATATCCCGCAAGCAGCAGAATCTGCAACGGGGTGAAACACCCGTGGTCCTGCTGCACGGCCTGTTTGACAACCAGGGCAGCTGGCTCTGGTTCAAACACCACCTCAGGAAACACGGATTTCGCAATACGGTCTCCCTCAATCTGTCGTCCTGGCACAATGAAGAGACCCTGACCGAATTGCTCGCCAAGCGCATTGACGAACTTCGCCTTCAGCTTGGCGTCAACCAGGTCCACCTGGTCGGGCACTCCATGGGCGGCATGATCGCCCGCAACTACGTTCAGTTGCGGGGTGGCGCTGCAAAGGTTGACAAGCTCGTGTGCCTCGGTTCTCCTCACCAGGGATCAAAGCTGGCGACCTTTTCCTTTGCGCCCCTTGGGAAAATCCTGATTCCGGCATCGGATTTTCTCAGCAGGCTGAACAACTCTCCGCCGCCCGAGAAGGTCGTGCTGACGAATATCTACACCAGAAAAGACAATATGGTTCAGCCTAACAGGTTCAACCATCTTCACTGGGGAACCGCCGTAGAACTTGATGACATGGGGCATACCTCACTCATCTATCGCAAAGCTCCCATCATGGCGACCATAGCGGCGCTTAAGGGAGAGCCCTTGTCATGACTCTGCAAATCAGCATCAAAACCGCTCGCCTGACAGAGTTCCAGGACATCACCGCGCACATCAGCGAACTCGTCACCCGTTCCGGAGTTCAGGATGGCTTCGCCTTCCTGTTTGTTCCGCACACGACGGCAGCCGTCACCATCAACGAGAATGCCGACCCCGACGTCGTCACCGACATGCTCGTCAGCCTCGACAAGCTGATTCCGCTCAAAGACAACTATCGGCACTGCGAGGGAAACAGCGCCGCCCATCTGAAAAGCAGCCTGATCGGTGCCAGTGAAACGATCGCCATCGCCAACGGCCGGTTACAGCTGGGGACCTGGCAGGGGATTTATTTCTGCGAATTTGACGGCCCGCGTTCCCGCCAACTCACTATCAAAATAATCGAAGGTTAACAGGTTCGCATGTCACACTCTTGCACCGACTTCCGACGGGTCTCTCTGCAGAAGCAGCGCGACTACCAGGCGGAAGACGTCAAGGCCGCCATCGTCAGGCTCCTGGCCCCCCTCGGCGGAATGGAAGCATTTGTCCACAGAGGCCAGAAGGTTCTACTCAAACCCAACCTGCTGGCCGGACGTGCTCCCGCTAAGGCCGTCACTACCCATCCGGCGGTGGTCCGCGCCGTTGTCGAGTTGTGCCTCGACCTTGGCGCGGTGGTGACCCTTGGAGACTCCCCCGGGATCGGCAGCCTTGAACATGTCGCCGGCAAGGCCGGTCTGCTCGATATTGTCAAAGACACGGGGATTCAGCTGGCGACCTTTGAAAAATCGGTCCCCCTGTATTCCGCCCAAGGGACCTTTCACAAACTGGAGGTCGCCCGGGACATCCTCGATGCCGAGGTTGTCATCAATCTGCCCAAGTTGAAAACCCACCAGATGATGGGAATGACCTGTGCGGTGAAAAACATGTTCGGCGCCGTGGTCGGCCTGAGAAAACCCCGCCTTCACCTCCAGGCGGGGACCGACAAGGCCTTCTTTGCCCTGATGCTGCTTGAACTCTGCGAATTGCTGGCCCCACCCCTGACCATCGTCGATGCGATTGTCGGCATGGAGGGGGAAGGCCCGGGCAGCGGCGATCCCGTTGACATCGGGGTCCTGCTGGCCGGGACCCATTGCCAGGCAGTCGATACTGTGGCGACGGAACTCCTGGGTCTCAAGCCAACCGATGTCTGGACCCAACGCCAGGCGCAACTGACCAACCGGCCCTTTACCTCGCTGTCAGAGCTGGAGGTCTTGGGTGAAAACCTGGATCACCTGAAGCTCGCCAATTTCCGTCCCGCCAAGATGACCGACATCAATTTCGGGCTCAAGGGCGGCCTGAAACGCTACCTTAAAAACAGCCTGAGCGCCAGGCCCGAGCCGAACCGGCAGCAATGCCGGCTGTGCAATGAATGCGTAAGACTCTGTCCACCCCAGGCGATGAAAATTGAAAACCAGAAACTCAAGATCGATTACGACCGCTGTATACGCTGCTTCTGCTGTCAGGAGCTCTGCCCTCACGGGGCGCTGCATACCAGTCAGGGGCTGCTGCTGAAACTCTACACTCTGTTCCGGCACCGTTAGGGAGCCCGAACCACCAACGACAAAGGGCCCCACGCGAATGTCCGTGGGGCCCTTTGTCGTTGAAGATATTACCGGCAGTTTACCGAACCTGAACGACTTCCTTCACTTCGGGAATTTTTTCCATCAGGTTGCGCTCGATCCCCATTTTCAGGGTCATGGTGGACATGGGGCAAGAACCGCAGGCTCCGGTCAGCTTCAGGCTGACAACGCCGTCTTCAGAGACATCAACCAGCTCGACATCTCCTCCATCGGCCTGCAGTGCAGGTCTGATCATATCTAAAACTTCAGCGACACGCTCTTTCATGAAATACTTCCTCCGTCTGAATATTTGAGTTTATTGGTTAAGTATAGTCATATTTATACCTGCCAGGCAAGCCTGAAGTCATTCTTTGCCAAAGGCCAGACTGATATCTCGGATCTTCCGGGCGCAGGCCAGTTCCGGGGTACCGACATGCTTGCCCTGGATGAGAACCTTGAAGCTGTCCCCCATTCCCCCTTCGGGAACAATCAGGTTTTTCAGAGTCATCCTCAGAGCCTGGGCCCTTTGAGGGTCGGCTTCCCTGCTCTGCAGGTCAAGCAGCATCTCCATAAATCCCAGGCCCATCAGAAACTGGTACTGCAGTCCGAAATAAAGCGTCTTCAGCCCCCTGCGCGTGCCGATGTTCTGCAGGGTCGTAAAATCGACATGGGCGGTGATATCCTGTTGACCGACGTCACGATAAGGATCTTCGTTGGTCTGATGCCGATGGTAACAGAGCAGGGTTCCGGCATGCCGCCACGGAGCATAAAGCTCTTCGGCCGGATAACCGTAATCGATGGTCAGGACAAACCCCTTGCGCAGGATTTCGGCGACTTCAGTCATCCACTGTCGGGCCGCGAGATTCACCTCGCAACGGTTGCCCTCCTGCAGATCGACGCCGATATCGTCAAAATACTCCCGAATAAGGGGGGTGGACAACGGCCGCAATTCCTCCGCAAAGGACTGATCGGCGGCAACCACGAAAACCTCCTGCAGTTGACCGGCGTGTTTTTCAACCAGATGGACGGGAAAGGCGTCCACCAGTTCATTGCTCACAAAGCACCCGACCATTCCTTTTAATTGAGGCAGCTCGCGCCAGCCGACTCGGCCGGTCTCCACGTGCGGGGCCAGAACCTCAGCCTGCCGCTGCTGGCCGGCGGGACTCAGTTCGACGATCCGATAATCGAGGCAGGTGTAAAATTCCGGCGCATCCTCCGCTATGGCATCCAGGATATCCCTGGCGAGATGGCCATCCCCCGCGCCCTGTTCGGCAATGGTGAAGGAGCCCTTGCCGAGCAGGATCCACATCTGTTCAAGCTGCCTGGCGAGAAGGCGGCCAAAACAGGTATGGACATGGGACGAGGTAAAGAAATCGCCCTTTTTCCCGATCCGATCCCGGGTGGTCATGTAGTAGCCAAATTGTGGATGATACAATGCCTGGCTCATAAAATCGGCAAACGGAATGCCACCTGTTTGCGTGATCTGAGCCAGCAGTTCCGAAACCAGAGTCTGCTTTCCCGCAGTCACCATAAAGGTCCTTTCATGACAGCAAAAAATTTGAAAGCTGATTATAGTCAGGCCGATTCTCAAAAAGCAACTCGACGACAGTCCCTGTATTCCGCCCCCCGCCTCCGGCAGGTTGCCGCAAAGCGGTTCATTCTCTTGAATTCGAGAATAATTCATGTCATTATGGCTGGCTGATTTAATGGGACAATAGTTGTATTCTGACAAACTCATACTCCTCACCAGAAAAGGGCTTGTTCATGGCAATTATAACCATTTCCCGAGAGATGGGCAGCGGTGGGATACCGATCGCCCAACAGGCGGCTAAAGAGCTGGGTTACGAACTGATCGACGGCAGTTCCATTCAGGAAGTCGCTTCGGAATATGATCTGACGGCGGAGGCCCTTGAATTGACGGACGAAAAGCCTCCGGCGTTTGTCGACAACCTTGATCGCAAGATCGAGCTGGACGTCCATCGCATTCAGCTGCTGGTCCTTGAACGTGCCTATCAGGGGAATGTCATTATTTATGGTCGAGGAGGCCAAGACCTGCTTCCCGAGATCGGCACCGTTGTCCGGGTCAGGGTCATCGCCCCCTTTGAGGAACGTGTCGAGCGCTGGGCTGAACGGGAATGGCTCGACCCCGACCTGGCCAGGTCGCTGGTCCGAAGAAGCGATCAGCAGCGGGCTGGCTTCATAAAATACTATTTTGACCGGGACTGGGAGAATCCTCTGGATTATGATCTGGTGATCAACACCTCCCGAATGTCTCACGAAACGGCCGTCAGGCTGATCAAGGAGGCCGCTCAGGACAAGAATCTCCTGGCCCGAAGCGGGCGCTGTCAGGACCGAATTGCCGACCTGATCATCCAGAAAAAAATCCAGATCGCGCGGCTTGCCGATGACAGGATCAAGGACATCTGGTTTACCATCACCGTAGACAAAGGCCATGTGACCCTGTCCGGACATGTCTACAGCGAAGCCGAAAGGCAGGCCACCCTGGAAAATGTCAACCGCATCGGCGGTGTCAACGGGGTGACCGACAGATTGAAAATTGTGCCATACGACATGAATAAAAGCTGAGCCGCTTTTGCAGGAAAGTTAAACCCAACATTGAAGCGCCGGCACTGCCGGCGTTTTGCTTAAATAACTTTTAAAGGAGATCTTTTCAATGGCTGGACACAGTAAATGGGCCAACATCAAACACCGCAAAGGCGCACAGGACGCCAAGCGCGGCAAAATCTTTACCAAACTGATCAAGGAAATAACCATTGCCGCCAAAATCGGTGGTGGTGATCTGGAGGCCAATGCGCGCCTGCGACTGGCCGTCGACAAGGCCAAGCAGGCCAACATGCCCAAGGACAACATCGAAAGAGCTATCAAAAAGGGTACCGGCGATCTGGATGGCGTCAATTACGAAGAAGGAATCTTTGAAGGGTATGGTCCCGGAGGGGTTGCCGTCATCGTCGAGTTCATGACCGACAATCGGACCCGTACGGTCGCCGATGTTCG
This sequence comes from Geopsychrobacteraceae bacterium, assembly GCA_963677135.2. Classification (GTDB taxonomy): domain Bacteria; phylum Desulfobacterota; class Desulfuromonadia; order Desulfuromonadales; family Geopsychrobacteraceae; genus Seleniibacterium. The sequence continues at coordinate 585,092 of CAXXLS010000014.1, forward strand.
CCATGCCTTCAACAAGTGTGGCGGAAGTCTGGGAGTGAGCGGTTCCGTGGCGTTCATGTTTGACCGTAAAGGTCAGATCATCTTCGGTGAGGAGAGTGATTTCGACCAGATTTTCGAAGCCGCCCTGGAAGCGGGTGCCGAAGATGTCAAAGACGAGGACGGTATCATCGAGGTCATCACTGAGCCCGGAGAATTCGAAACGGTCCGCAATACCCTGGAAGCCAAAGGGTTGGTCCCGCAGTCTGCGGAAGTTACCATGATTCCCCAGAACATGACGGCCGTCGAAGGCAAGCAGGCCGAACAATTGATGAAGATGATCGACATGCTGGAGGACAATGATGATGTCCAGAACGTCCATGCGAACTTTGATATCTCTGACGAAGAGATGGAAAGGATCATGGGCTGACAGGCATCTGATGAAGATCTTGGGCATCGACCCCGGCAGCAAAGCGACAGGCTACGGTTTCATTGAACAGCGCGGCAACCGCCTGATCCATATCGATAACGGCGCGATTTTCACTCGCAGCCAGGACGCCCTGGCTGCGCGCCTGCAGCGTATTTACCAGACGCTGTGTGAACTTATCGAGACCTATCAACCCGATGCCGTCGCCGTGGAGCAGGTGTTTATGGCCCGCAATCCGGCTTCGGCCCTGAAACTTGGGCATGCCCGCGGGGTGGCGCTGCTGGCCGGCATAAACGCCGGGCTGCCGGTTGCCGAATATTCCGCCCTGCAGGTGAAAAGTGCGGTCGTCGGCTACGGCAAGGCGGCCAAGAACCAGGTCCAGCAGATGACCAAAACCCTGCTGAACCTCCCCGAAATCGCCCAGGAAGATGCGGCGGACGCCCTGGCCGTGGCCATCTGCCATGCCCACAGCCACCATCTGAACGGACAACTCGGCAGAACCACAACCACAGCCCTAGGAATGAGACGATGATTGCCTTGCTCACCGGCACGATAGCCCTGCGCACCCCCGAACAAATCATTCTCGACGTCGGCGGCGTTGGTTACCGCCTGCAGGTTCCGCTATCCACCTTCTATGCCCTTCCGGACAGTGGAACGGTGCAGCTTCAGGTCCACACTCACGTCAAGGAAGACGCCATCAGTCTGTACGGGTTTTCAACGGCTGCTGAAAAGGATCTCTTCGCCCTCCTCATCTCTGTGTCCGGGGTGGGACCAAAACTGGCAATCACGATCCTGTCCCACATTCCCCCCGAGGAGCTGGCCATGGCTTTAAGTCAGGGAGATCTGTCAAAGCTGACGGCCATCCCCGGCATCGGCAAAAAGAGTGCGGAACGACTGATTCTGGAACTTCAGGACAAAGCAACCGCCTATGCCGTTGGTGCGGCAATCGAGCCTGCCGAGGAAAAACCGGGCGAGGCGGGTGAAGACATTCATCAGGACGCCCTCTCCGCCCTGGTCAACCTCGGCTACAAAGAAACCCTCGCCAAGCGAGCTTTGAAAAACCTTAAAGTTCCTAAAGGAACACCGATTGAGGACGTTCTCAAGGCCGCATTGCAAATACTGTTAAAGTGACGGAAATGGAGCGGGCATGACCGAGCGTCTGATCAACGGTGAAATTCAGCCGGACGAAGACCACTACGAAGCCGGGCTGCGACCAAAGTCGCTGCAGGAATATGTTGGCCAAAGCAAAGCAAAGCAAAACCTGCAGGTCTTTATCGATGCGGCCCGACGCCGCAACGAAGCCCTCGACCATGTCCTTTTTTTCGGTCCCCCAGGCCTTGGGAAAACGACCCTGGCCAACATCATTGCCCAGGAAATGGGGGTCAACATCAAAAGCACATCCGGCCCCGTCATCGAAAAAACCGGCGACCTGGCGGCCATTCTGACCAACCTCGAGGAAGGGGATGTCCTTTTTATCGATGAAATCCATCGGCTGTCTCCCGTCGTCGAGGAAATTCTGTATCCGGCCATGGAGGACTACCAGCTTGACATCATGATCGGCCAGGGCCCCTCCGCCCGTACCATCAAACTGGATATTCCACGGTTCACCCTGGTTGGGGCGACGACGAGGGCCGGCCTGCTCTCTTCGCCATTGCGGGATCGCTTCGGCGTTATCAGCCGACTCGAATTCTACTCCCATGAAGAATTGAAGACGATCGTCAAGCGCAGTGCCGGCATTCTAAAAATCCAGATCGACGATGAAGGAGCTCTCGAAATTGCCCGCCGCAGCCGAGGTACACCCCGGATCGTCAACCGTCTGCTGCGCAGAGTCAGAGATTTCGCTGAAATCGAAGGAGATGGTCATATCACCCGGGAGCTGGCAGACCACTCCCTGCAGCGCCTTGAAGTCGACAACCAGGGGCTGGACTTTATGGACAGGCTGCTGCTGCTGTCCATCATCGACAAGTTCGGAGGCGGCCCCGTCGGGCTGGACACCCTGGCCGCAGCCATCGGAGAAGAGCGAGATACCATCGAAGATGTTATTGAGCCGTACCTTATCCAGCAGGGTTTTCTGAACAGAACACCCCGAGGCCGTGTCGCCACCGAGACCTGCTATGAACATTTTCACAAGCCCTTGCATCAAAAAGCGGATAACGGTCCGCTGTTTGGCTGATTCCGACCATAATTATGTCTGAACATATTCAACAATTCACCCAGCAGCTGGCCAGTTGGTCACGGACCATCATCGAGTTCGGCCGACTCCCTTTCCGCCGGGTTGAAACCTATCCGACAATCGCGACCGACCTCGGCACGGTGCAACCTCCCCTGGTTTTCTGGATCAACCGCCAGAGCCTTATGGCCGGAGGTATCCTGCTGATCCCGGAGACCGGCAGCGAGCCGGACCTTGAATTGGGCTGTGCCTGCTGCGAAGCTCTTGGGCTGAAACACTTCGTCACCTGGGAGGCCAGACAGGTCAGAATATGGCAGACCGACAATCGCCAGGTCAGTACAGAACGTTGCCTGCCGCTTCAGGCCCCGGAGCAGCCGGACACCTTTCGCTATCTATTGGAAGACGTTCTTAACGCCTTGAAACTGCTCGCTATTATCGGCGCAGTCCCGCCGCAGAAGCTTGCTCCCCAATATTTCAACAATCTGTTCCAGATCACCCTGGAGCAGACCGCCCAGAGCCTGATTGAAGACTATCGGAAGCTGCGTTCCGAGCATGACGATTTTCGAAAAATCGACCTTGATTACCAGGCCCATGAAGCGAACCGCATATTCCTGCTCAAAATCCTCGCTCTGCTGCTTTTTGACGAACTTCCCGGAGCAACGCAGCCTGAAAAGCTTGAGGAGGTCATCGATCAGTGCGTCGGATCACTGCCGGCCGAATTGAGCTCCATTCTGCTACAGCCTGGTATCGTCGATGCTCCCGCTCTGCCCCTGAGTGCAGCGATCGGCTTTCATCACCTGCTGATGCGTTTGCAGCAGTTATCCTGGGCCGAAAATACCGACCGGGCCGTCCACAGTCTGAACCAGCTGATCAGTAGCTGGTATCCGGCACGGAACATCTGCCTGAGCGGAGATATCTGTATCAATCCCGCGGCCCCTCAAAATAGGGACTTCAGCAGCTACCTGTTGTCAGACCAGCTGCCGGTCCTGGCCGCCACCGGCCTGCTGGCAAGGGCATCCTCACAAGCGTTGCCGCAGCTGATCTTCGGGTCGGTTTTCCTGTATCAAGGAGAAATGAACCCGTCCGGCACGGTTTCAGCGCGTCTGCTCGATCAGAATCTCGTTACCGGACAGGAGCGCCAGGATATTGCCATCAGCCTACGCAAGGCATGGCCGAGCAGACGCTTTAAAATTCGGGCTGGACAGCCGCGCTGGCTCTGGGAATTCATTTATTTACTGGGGGTCACTCCTGGCGAAACCAAACTCCATCTGGAGCTTCCCCTGAGTGCACTTAAAACCCCCGGGGACGGAATCCTGTGGCAGGTACTTGCTGAGCATTGTGCCATCGACCGGATCCTTAAAAATTCCGAACAGGAGATCATTCTCCAGATCAGGAAATCGCCTGACCAGGCAGACAGCCTGCAGATCTTGACGGGGTCTGAGGAGAGAATCCTGGACCTTCCCATCGAAGCCCCACAGCTGCGCACAAGAATCCTTCTGACTCTGCTTCTCCCGGACGAAGTATTTCGCCTGCTTGGAGAAGAAATCACATGGTACTCTCCCGAGGTGGCGGTCGAATCCCCCCGGGGCTGGGAACTCTACACCCGCAGCAAACTGTTTCAATTATTCAGAGCAATTCTTTCCAGCTCTACCAAAGTGACCAGAGAGACGACGACCTTCAAGCCGGAAGAAGTCCCCTGCCCCGACCTGCCCTATATCAAGGAGCTGGCCTTGACATCGCTGCGCAATAACAGCCGCCAGGCGTCCATCGACAAACTCCTGGCAGACTTGCTGAACAAACCGATCCTGACAAATCTTGAGATCCCCCGCCAGGCCCAGGCGACCGACAGCCAACTTCCGGCTACCGAAATCACCGAGGAGATGAAAGAGAATCTCAAAGAACTGATTCTCGCCCATGGCCGGCCGGACTTCCCTGAACAATACTTCTATTTTCTGGAGCAACCGCAGCTGGTGAGCTACCGCCTGACGCCGCCTCTGGTATCAAAAGGGAGTATTCTCGGCCAATTCGAGCTGGAAGATGCCAACGGCCAACGGATTGAGGGATATGGAGAAGAGTTGGAGCAGGCCCTGATGATCTGTGCCGAAATCGGAAAAAAGCACTTTGAATTGCCCAGTGACAGGTATCAGCTGACAAGACTTCTGGAATATTATAAAAAGGACCTGGGAGCCTTATACAAAACCCTGGAGCAGCACTGCTACAGTCTTATTGAAAATCCGCAGGCGGCCCGCAAACAGATTCAGGTTATCTGGCAGGAACTGCAGTTGCCAGGTCCCGGATGGTTCAAAAATCGATAACGGAATTCGGACGGAACATTTTAACCATGCAAATATTACTTCATGTCTGCTGCGGCAACTGTGCGATCTACCCGGTTAAGGTGTTGCGACAGCAAAATCATCTGGTCACCGGCTTTTTCTACAATAACAACATCCACCCTTACCAGGAGTTCAACAGGCGTCTGGAGACGGCCAGGGAATATGCCGAGCGCGTCGACCTGCCCCTGATTGTAAACGAGGACTACCAGCTTGAAGAATTTCTGGCCAATGTCGCCAAGGATCCGGGAAACCGTTGCGAATACTGTTATAAATCAAGGCTTTTGGCCACCGCCCGGGAAGCACGGCGGCTTGGGCTGGAAGGGTTTACCACCACCCTGCTCTATTCCAGGTACCAGAAACACCAGGATATTCTTGCCTACGGACAGCAACTGGCAACGGAATATCAGCTGGTCTTCCATTACGAGGATTATCGCCTCGGGTGGAATGAAGGCATTCGCGCATCCAAGGAGATGGGACTGTACCGCCAGCAATATTGCGGCTGTATCTACTCAGAGAAAGACCGTTATTTCCCGCGGAAAAAGACAGTCTGACCGGCCCTCGGCCGGGCCATGGGGAGCATTGTTTCAAGGCCGAATAAAAAATGCTATAATCTTTGTGATATCATTTATTTAGCCGGACAACACCCGAAGCTCCCAGCTTGCTGCTGTCCGGCGCGAGAAACACAGCGAACACGTCTGAGCGCGTCTGCGGACAGTTTAACGACGGCGCAGGCCGACACCAAGGGCTTAACAACAACCGTTTCCGGATAGACATTGGCTATCTCGCAAAGAGGAGGACGATATGCTGGAATTATTTGAAAAAACCCTGCTGGCTGGCATTGGTACGTTGGCCCTGACCCAGAAAAAAGCTGAAGAACTCAAAGACGATCTCAAAGAGAGATTCAATCTTTCCGAAGAGGAAGGGAAAAAGTTTCTGGAAAAATTGCAAAGTATGGTCAAAGAGAATCAGGCCAAGCTCGAGGAACTGGCCCATGAAGAGGTGAAAAAGGCCTGCGAGAGAGCGGGACTGGTAACCGAGGAAGAGCTGACCAAGCTGAAGAGAAAAGTGGAGCACCTGGAAAAGCAACTTAAAGCCCAGGAAAAATAGAATGTCTGCGCCAGATGACTCCTATTAACCGAATGAACAGAAATATCCGCTCACTCAAACGTTACCGGCAGGTCCTTGCCATTCTTATCAAATATGGCTTTGGCCACATTGTCGAGCAGCTCAACATTGACTACTATGTCCAGCTGGGCAAGCGCATTGTGTCCTTGGGGACCGCTTCAAAAGAGATCGAGAGACTCACCCAGGGAGCCAGGTTCCGCCTGGCTCTTGAAGAACTCGGTCCGACCTTTATTAAACTCGGACAATTGTTATCGACCCGCCCCGATCTGGTTCCGGCAGAAATTATCGATGAACTGCAGAAACTTCAGGATCACATCCCCGGCGTGCCCTTTGAGGAGATCGCCGCAGCCATTCATGCCGAACTGGGCAAACCCGTAGAAGAGGTTTTCCATACCTTCGAAAAGAGCCCCCTGGCGACCGCAAGTATCGCCCAGGTACATCGTGGGACATTGACCGGGGGCGAAGAAATCGTCTGCAAGGTCCGCCGACCGGGAATAGAGACGGTGATCGCTACCGACATGGATATCATGATGGGCCTTGCCTATCTCATCGAAAAGCACCTCCCCGGCGGTGATCTCTACGACCCCATCGGCCTGGTCAAGGAATTCCGTCGGGCCATCAACCGCGAACTGGATTTTACCAGTGAAGGACGTACCACGGATCGCTTTCATGTTAATTTTAAAGACGATTCAAGCGTCCAAATCCCCAAAGTCTACTGGAACTACACCGGTAAAACCGTACTGACCCTGGAATATCTCGACGGCCTCAAAATTTCCGATCTCAGTACCCTTCAGGAGCAGGGGATTGATCTGCGTCTTATCGCTCGAAACGGTGCGGACAACTTTCTCAAGCAGGTCTTCATCCACGGACTCTTTCATGCTGACCCACATCCGGGCAACCTCAAGGTCATGCCCGACAACGTCATCGGTATTCTCGATTTCGGGATGGTCGGCAGGCTAGATGAAGACACCAAAATTCAACTGACCGAACTGCTGCTGTCGATCCTGCGCCGGGACGTCGATAATATTATCTCCCAGCTGGTCTATTCCGGCGACCTGCATGACGAACAGAACCTAAGAGGCCTGAAAAGAGACCTGACCGAGTTTATCGACGACTATTACGATATTCTTCTGGAGGATCTCAAAGTCGGCAAGCTCCTGATCGATTTCATTGACATCCTGACTGAATATCAGATCAAGTTTCCGTCCAATCTGATGCTGCTGTCCAGGGCTCTTATCGCCATGGAAGGGCTCGGGCGACAACTGGATCCCGACTTCAACATGGTTGAACAGCTCAAACCGTTCGCCGAAAAAATCGTGAAAGATCGCTACACGATAGGTCACATTGGCAAGGAAATGACGAAAGTTATCCAGTCATACCAGGCCCTCGGAAAAAGTCTGCCTCTGGACATCAAGGAATTTATCAACCGCGTCAACCGCAACAAATTCAAAATGGACCTTGAACATCGCGGACTGGAAAGCCTTATTCATAACCTTGATAAATCAAGTAACAGGATATCATTCAGCCTGGTTATCGCTGCTCTCATCATCGGTTCCTCTCTGATTATGCAAATCGACAAGGGACCCATGCTTTTCGGTTTTCCACTGCTCGGTCTGATCGGTTACAGCGTTGCCGCATTCCTCGGTTTTGGTCTGGCCATAGCTATTCTGCGATCAGGACGGCTGTAAGGACCCGGAATGTGTTGCCGCCGGCACACATTTTCATCAATTCCGTGTAGCGGTTGCAACACGCCTTGGTGGAATTAATCTTCCGAATACTCATTCCTTCGCAGTATCAGCAACTTGCAAAACTACAAAATCTTGGCAAAGGTATTGCATATCTAATAATATGAAATATGCAATACCTTTTGTTTTGATAAATTATATAGATCGGAAAAACAATGATTCTTCAAAAGACAATCGCCAAAGTCACGACTATTTCAGGTATCGGCTTGCACTCTGGAGCGCGGATCGATATGAAACTTCGCCCCGCCCAGGAAAATACAGGGATCGTTTTCCACCGCACCGATGGTGAACAGATTGTCGATATTAAAGCCTGCTCTGAAAACGTTGTTGATACGCGCATGGCGACTGTTATCGGCCGTCAAGGTGTCTCCGTCTCCACCATAGAACACTTTATGGCCGCGTTGGCCGCAATGGGTATCGACAATCTGCACGTTGACATCAACGGACCTGAGGTTCCTGTCCTTGACGGCAGTGCCGCTCCGTTCATCCGTGAAATTCAACAAGCCGGAGTACGGTCCCTGAATGCCAGCAGAAAATTCATCGCTATCCGCAAACCTCTTGAGATTATAGAAGGGGAAAAGCGGATCAGCATTATCCCGTCACGCTTTTTCCGGGTCTCTTTTGATATCGCCTTTGATCACCCGGCGATCGGCGTGCAAAACTACAGTCTCAAGTTTTCTACCGACAGTTTCTGTAAAGAAGTTGCTGCGGCAAGAACATTCGGATTTCTTCATGAGGTCGAATACCTGAAGGCCAACGGCCTGGCTCGCGGAGGCTCCCTTGAAAATGCCGTCGTTATCGACGATAACGGTATTATGAACCCTGAAGGGCTGCGTTTCAGTAATGAATTCGTCCGCCATAAAATCCTCGATGCCTGCGGTGACTTCAGCCTTATCGGTGCTCCGATTCTCGGCCATATCAAAGCATTCAAGGCCGGCCATGACCTGAATGCCAAAATGGTCAGAAAAATCGAAGAGAACCCCAGCCACTGGACCTATGTCGAATTTACCGAGCAGGCACTGCAGGAAGCCCAAAGAGCGAATACCAAAGCGTTTGCCATAGATTTGGCCTGGCATAAAGCCTGAGAAAATAACCACTGAGAATTAAATAAAAAAAGCAGCCTGAAGGCTGCTTTTTTTATTTAATTCTGATCACAATTTCCGTCATACTTAAAGACTCCTGAAGAGTATCTTTAACCAGCAATCAAAACTTCTTGGTAAATAGATGGGACAAAACGCATCAAGCAGAAAAACGGATTCGGCGCGCAGAAAAAAACGAGAGATATTTCTTATCGTCTTCGCGGCAATACTCCTGATCATCATTCCCCAATTTGAAGAACACCTCTTCGAACTGACCTCTCAGCTGCCTATCAGCAACAGCATCATTGCTCTTGCGGTAATCAATATCAATATTCTGCTGGTCCTGCTCTTTCTGTTTCTCATTTTCCGGAACCTCTTCAAGCTCGTGCTGGAGAGAAGGCGCGGCGTTCCCGGTTCCAGGCTACGTAGCAAATTGGTCGGGGCATTCATCGCCCTTTCTTTGATTCCGACCATGCTGCTTTTTTTCGTATCGGCAGGTTTTATCAGCAATAGTATCGACAACTGGTTTAACAACCAGGTAGAGAAGGCCCTCGACGAATCACTCGATGTCGCCCAGACCTATTATCGCAATTCGGAAACCAACGCGCTTTATTATGCCGATCAGCTCAGCCGCAGAATCAAGGAAGAAAAACTCCTCAATGAAGAAAATCTTCCCAAACTGAAGCAACTGATCGTCACCAAACAGGAGGAATATAACCTTGGCATTGTCGAGGTTTTCTCGGCCACTCACGAAGAACTTGTCCGCGTCGCCAATCCCAAAATTCCTATTATCGAGATAACCGCAGCAACATCAGACCCTGTCAGGGAAGGCCTGCAGGGAATCCGATTTTCACAGATAACGCCGGTCGGTCAGGCAGACCTGATTCGCGGCATCGTTCCTGTCCAGTCAAACTGGAACCCGAAAGATATCGTTGGCGTTGTCGTCGTCAATTATTATGTCCCTTACTCCCTGATCAACAAGATGAAGGAAATCTCCTCATCCGTCGATCAATACAAACTGACCAAGTCGATTAAAGGTCAAATCCAGCAAAGCTATGTCATCGTTCTGCTGCTTATTTCGCTGATCATCATATTTTTGTCGACCTGGTTCGGATTTCATCTGGCGCGTGGCATCACCGTTCCTATCCAGGAGCTGGCGGCGGCGACCACTCGCGTTGCCTCAGGTGACCTTGACATTAACCTGGAAACGGAAAGTACCGACGAAATAGGAACCCTGGTCAGGGCTTTCAACAAGATGACGGATGACTTGCGCCAGGGCAGACAGGAAATCAATGAAGCGAATCTAGAGTTGCAGGCATCCAACCTGGAGCTCGACCCGCCGTCGCAATTATATGGAGATCGTTCTCGCCAATGTCACCGCCGGAGTCATTTCCATCGACCGTTATGGCAAACTGACGACGATAAACAAATCCGCTGAAAATTTGCTCCAATTCAAGGGCAACCAGGTTCTGGGAAAGGATTTCAGGAACGTCATTCCGAAACAGTATCAACCCAAGATCATGGAGCTTCTGAAAGAGTTATTCCATTCTGAAAAAGGAACGGTAAGACAGCAGCTGACCATTCCCATCGGCAGTGAAAAATACACCCTGATGATCAATCTCGCCACGCTCAGAGACAATCAAAATCGGTTTCTGGGCACCGTCGTCGTCTTTGACGACCTGACCCAGTTGTTTAAAGCCCAAAGAATGGCAGCCTGGCGTGAAGTAGCCCGCAGAATCGCGCATGAAATCAAAAACCCACTGACCCCCATACAATTGTCCGCCCAGCGCCTCAGGCGCAAATACCTGGATCGATTCAATTCTGAAGACAAGGTCTTTGACGAATGTACCCAGATGATCAACCAGCAGGTGGATGAATTGAAGAACTTGGTCAACGAGTTCAGTAATTTCGCCAGGATGCCAGCGATAAAACCATCAGAGAACAATCTGAATGACGTCATAAAAGACTGTCTGACGCTCTATCGAGAGGCTCATAAAAACATTACCTTCAAAAAGGTCCTCGACGAAAACCTTCCGGTTACCAAGTTTGACCGAGAACAGATCAAGCGTGTCCTGATCAATTTACTTGAAAATTCGGTCAGCGCCATTGATGACGAAGGAGAGATCCTCCTTGAAACCGACTATAATCAGGAGTTGCAGATCATTTCCGTATCGGTCGCGGACAGCGGTTGCGGAATTCCTCCCGAAGATAAAAGCAGACTTTTTGAGCCCTACTTTTCTACCAAGAAGACCGGAACCGGACTCGGCCTGGCCATTGTCTCGACAATTATTTCTGACCACGGAGGATACATACGCGTACGGGACAACAAACCTCAAGGGACCATATTTACCATCGAGCTTCCGGTAACGACCGGCTAAAAATAACGCCACTAAAGGAAAAGGTATCATGAAACACATACTCATAGTCGATGACGAAGCGAGTATCCGTCAAAGTCTTGAAGGAATTCTCCAAGACGAAGGATTTCGCACATCATTTGCAGCTACCGGGGAAGACTGTCTCAACAACATACAGGAAGAAGATCCCGATCTGGTGCTGCTTGATATCTGGATGCCCGGAATTGACGGTCTGGAAACGCTCAAACGGATTAAGCAGATGCGCCCCGGACAACTGGTCATCATGATGAGCGGCCATGGGACCATCGAAACGGCCGTCAAGGCTACCAGGCTCGGAGCCTACGACTTCATAGAAAAACCGCTGTCCCTAGAAAAGGTTTTGCTCTCTATTCAGAACGGCATGAAAATAGGTGAACTGGTGGCAGAAAATACCGCCCTGAAGGAGAAGATAAACCAAGACTTCCAGATGATCGGTGCCAGTCCCGCCGTGGAGCGTCTCAAGCAACAGATTAAAATGGCGGCCCCAAGCTCCGGATGGGTTCTTATCACCGGAGAAAATGGCACAGGAAAAGAGCTTGTCGCCCGGGCCATACACAAGCAATCGACCCGTTCTGAGAAACCGTTTATCGAGGTCAATTGTGCGGCGATCCCCGAAGAATTGATCGAATCGGAACTCTTCGGTCACGAAAAAGGAGCCTTCACTGGAGCGACCGCCGCCCGTAAGGGCAAATTCGATCTTGCCAACACCGGCACCTTGTTCCTCGATGAAATCGGTGATATGAGCTTAAAAACCCAGGCTAAAATACTGCGTATCCTGCAGGAGCACAAATTTGAAAGAGTCGGAGGGAATCGGACAATAGAAGTTGATGTCAGGGTGATTGCGGCAACCAATAAAAATCTTCTTGAAGAAATCAAGCAAGGTAATTTTCGGGAAGATCTATATTTCAGACTGAATGTCCTTCCCTTTGTCGTCCCGCCGCTGAGAGATCGCAAAGAAGATATCCCAAGGCTGTGTAAACACTTCCTTCATTATTTCTGCGGAAAGGAAAGCAGGGAAATCAAAACAATTTCCAAAGACGCTATGCAGGCCTTGATTTCATACCGTTGGCCCGGCAATGTCAGAGAGCTGAAGAATCTTATCGAAAGATTGGTTATCATGACCCCGGAACAAGAGATCCAGCTCGCCGACATTCCCCAGGA